>NZ_CP192735.1:2400000-3600000 GCF_050749815.1 Dyella thailandensis
AAGGCCGTACTAGATCCAGCGCGGCACCAGGATCAGCCCCCAGCACAGCATGGTGAACACCAGCAGCAGAAATACCGCCGCCGAGCCCATGTCCTTGGCGCGGCCGGCCAGCTCGTGGAATTCGGGGCTGACCTTGTCCACCACGGCCTCGATGGCCGAGTTGAGCAGCTCGCCGGAAAGCACCAGTACCGCCGGGAGCACCAGGGCGATCTTCTCCAGTGCGCCGTGGCCCAGCCACAAGCCCAGCGGCACCAGCACCACGGCCAGCATCGCCTCCAGTCGGAAGGACGCCTCGTGGCGCCAGCCGGCTTGCAGCCCTTTCATCGACCAGCGGAAGGCGTTCCACAGCTGGCGGGGGTTGCCGCGAAATCCGCTGCCGGGCATGGGGCACTGTCTCCTGAATCATGAAAATCCGCGCAATTACCCGCTTGCGGCGGCCGGCGGAGCGCCGGTTGGACGGCGTCTTGGTCGGCGGATGATGCCATAGCCACCCGATCCACGAAGCTCTGCGCCTGCGGCAGGCCGTGCTGCGGCGAGGGTCGGGGGCGGCCGTGGCACGATGGCGCGGCGCAGCGACATGCAAAAACCGTATCAGGTACGCTTCGGCGGTTGTGACCCGTTCAGGGACGCGACAAGGGGCATCACCGCGCGTGATGCCACGGCATGAACCCGCACGGAAAAGACATGGCCCTTCAGAACCCGCCCGTCTCCCAGACACGCTCCTTCAGCACGGTCTTCCTCATCGAAATGTGGGAGCGCTTCGGCTTCTACGGCATGCAGGTGCTGATGGTCACCTACATGATGAAGAAGCTCGGCTTCATCGACAGCAAGGCCAACCTGGTCTGGGGTGCGGCGGCGGCACTGATCTACGCCACGCCAGCGATCGGCGGCTGGATCGGCGACAAGCTGCTGGGCACGCGGCGCACCATGCTGCTCGGCGCGGTGGTGCTGGCGCTGGGCTACGCGATGCTGTGGATTCCCTCCAGCAACCCGACGCTGCTATACAGCGCGCTCGGCGTGATCGTGGTGGGCAACGGCTTCTTCAAGCCAAACGCCGGCAACCTGGTGCGCAAGATCTACGAGGGCGACGACACCAAGATCGACAGCGCCTTCACCATCTACTACATGGCGGTGAACGTCGGCTCGATGATCTCGATGACCGCCACGCCGTGGATCCGCGACCACGTGGCCGCGACCTACGGCGACAACTGGGGTTGGCACACCGCCTTCGGCGCCTGCGCGATCGGCCTGCTGCTCGGCCTGATCAACTACTCGCTGATGTATCGCACGCTTGCGCACATCGGCTCGCCGTCGGACAGCCAGCCGGTAAAGCCGATGCGCGCGCTGGCGCTGCTCGCCGCCTCGCTGGTGATGGTGGGCGTGGTCGCCTTCATCCTGCAGAGTCTGCTGGCCGCGAAGATCTGCGTGTATCTCGCCGGCGTGGTGATCCTGGGCATCTTCGTGCACCTGATCCGCAGCGCCGAGAAAACCGAGCGCGCTGGCCTGATCGCCGCGCTGGTACTCACCGTGCAGACGATCTTCTTCTTCATCTTCTACGCGCAGATGGCGACCTCGCTGAACCTCTTCGCGCAGCGCAACGTCGACACCGACATGAACCTGCTCGGGTTCCACATCAACTGGATCCCCGAGCAGTACCAGAACCTCAATGCGATCTGGATCGTGCTGCTCAGCCCGGTGCTGGTGTGGATCTACAACGCGCTGGGCCGGCTGGGTCGCAATCCGTCGGTGGCGGTGAAGTTCGCCTGGGGCTTCGGCGCGGTGGCGGCCGGCTTCTTCATGTACGGCATCGGCGCGATCTGGGCGGTCAACGGCCAGGTGTCGTCGTGGGTCATGGTCGGCGGCTACGGCCTGTACTCACTGGGCGAGCTGCTGGTGTCGGGTCTGGGCCTGGCGATGATCGCCCGCTACGTGCCCGCGCGCATGGGTGGCTTCATGATGGGTGCGTACTACGTGGCCGTCGGCATTTCGCAGTATCTGGGCAGCGTGGTGGCCAACTACGCGCACATCCCCGAGGGCCTCACCGATCCGCTGCAGTCGCTGGAGATCTACACCAGCCTGTTCAACAAGCTGGGCGTGGTCGGCATCGGTTGCACCGCCATCGCGCTGGCCGTGCTGCCGCTGATGAACAAGCTCTCGGCCAGCCACGCCAACGACACGACGCACACCCCACTGCCCGCTTCGCGCAGCGAAGAGAGCTACGACAACCCCACGCCCTGAGCCGTCCGGCCCGCCCATCAGGCGGGCCTTCCCACCATGACCTCCCAGCACTCCGCCTCGCCGCAGCGCTTCGCTCCCTCCGCACTCACCCGCACGCTGGCCTGGTTGCGCCTGTGCGCAATCACCGGGCAGAGCAGCGCGGTGCTGGTGGCGGCCCTGTGGATGCGCATGGACGTGCCGGTGTTGCCGCTGCTGGTAATCATCGGCTTCCACGCCGTATTCGCCGCGTTCGCCTCGTGGCGGCTGACCCAGCCGTGGCCGGTGCGCGAGTGGGAGACGATCGGCCACATCGCCGTGGACACGATCGTGCTGTGGGCGCTGCTGTACTTCACCGGCGGCGCCACCAACCCGTTCGTGACGTTGCTGCTGATGCCGATCGCGCTGGGCGCAGCGGCGCTCACGGTGCCAGCGCTGCTGGCGGTTTCCGCGCTCACCGGGCTGGCCTACCTGACGCTGCTGGGGTACTACGTGCCGCTGCCGCCGATCATGGAAGGCCCCGGCGGATTTGCCTTGCACGTGATCGGCATGGCGGTGAACTTCGTGATCACCGCGGCGCTGCTGGGCTTCTTCATCAACCGGCTGGCCACGGCCGTGCGCGCACAGCAGGGTGAGGTGCAGCGTGTACGCGAGCGGGCGCTGCGCGACGAAGGCATTCTCGCCATCGCCACCCAGGCCGCCGGTGCGGCGCACGAGCTCAACACGCCGCTGTCGACCATGCGCACACTGCTGCCTGAGCTACGGCGCGAGCACGCGGCCAACACCGTCCTGGCCGACGACCTGGCGCTGCTGCAAGCGCAGGTGGAGCGCTGCCGCGGCATCCTTCGCGAGATGGTCGCGTTCGGCAAGGCGCAGCTCTCGCAGGAAGACGAGCAGATGAGCCTGGGCGACTTCGTGCGCGGCTGCCTGGAGCGCTTCCAGCTGCTGCGCCCGGAAGCCGAGCTGGAGCTGGAACTGGACGCGGCCACCGCCGACACCGTGCTGCGCAGCCCGCCGGGCATGCGCCACGCCTTGATCAATCTGCTCAACAACGCCGCCGATGCCTCGGCGCTGCGCGGATCGCACGAGGTGGCGCTGCGCGTGCGTCACCAGGAAGGCTGGCTGGAGCTGCGGGTGAGCGACCGCGGACCCGGCTTCATCGCCGGGCGGCCCGGTCGCGCTCTCGGACAGAGCCAGAAACAGGGCGGCCTCGGTCTGGGCCTCACGCTGGCCGAAGCCACCGCCGAGCGCCTCAGCGGTGAGCTCACCGTGGTCAGCACCGACCAGGGTGCCGAGGTCAGCATCCGGCTACCGCTCTCGGCGATCTCGGTGCCGTAATGCGCGACAGTGTGGTGCGTGCATGCGGGGCACGGCTCCGCGACAATGCACGCAGCTGATCCTTTGGATGCCGCGATGACCGATACAACCGCCCCCGTGTCTGCACGCCCTCTGCTCATCATCGACGACGACGCCACCTTCGGCCGCGTCCTGGCCCGGGCCCTGGGTTCTCGCGGGTTCGAAGTGATCCATGCCGTCAACGCCGACGAGGCGCGCGCACTGACCCGGCGCCACCAGCCGCGCTACTGCGTGCTTGACCTGAAGCTCGGCGAAGAGAACGGCCTGCGCCTGATCCCCGACCTGCACCGCCTGGTGCCGGACATGCGGATCCTGCTGCTCACCGGCTACGCCTCGATCGCCACGGCGGTGGAGGCTATCAAGCGCGGCGCGCACGACTACCTGGCCAAGCCGGTGGATGCCGACGCGGTGGTCCGTGCGCTGGTCGATGGTGACGGCCCGCACGCGGACGACGACGAGGTGCTGGATGCGCCCGAGGCCCCGCTGGCGCTGCGTCGGCTGGAGTGGGAGCACATCCACCGCGTGCTCACCGAGTGCGACGGCAACATCTCCGAGACGGCGCGCCGCCTGGGCATGCACCGCCGCACGCTGCAACGCAAACTGAGCAAGCACCCGGTGCGCGAACGCCCCGATCGGGACGACTGAGCGGCGCGACGATCGTCCGCTCTAGGGGCCGGCGTCGGACGCCGCATCGTCCGGTGCCGGCGCAGGCAGCAACTCGCCGGTGCCATCGTCCTCGTCGCCATAGATCGCCACGTGCGGCTGGCCCAGGCCGTCGATCCAGCCGCGGAACATCCCGTGGGTGTTGAACGGGATGGCGATGTGGCCCCGGTCATCCAGCGCGATCGCACCGCCGCTGCCGCCCATGGCGGGGATTTCCTGGTTGATCACCTCGGCGGCGGCGCGTGCGATGGGCACGCGCAGCTGCGTTACCCGCGTGCAGATGGCGTGCGCGGCGACCGTGCGCATGTAGAACTCGCCCCAGCCCGTACCTGACACCGCGCATCCGGCGTTGGCATACGTTCCGGCACCGATGATCGGCGAATCGCCGACCCGGCCGGGCATCTTGTCGTTCATGCCGCCGGTGGAGGTGCCGGCAGCCAGGTGGCCGTAGACATCCAGCGCCACCGCGCCGACCGTACCGAAATGCCGGGCGGTATCTTCATCAGCGTGTGGCTGGCCGGCGGCGTCTTCCTTGAGCGCCTGCTGCAGCTGTTGCCAGCGCTCCTCGGTGCGGAAATACGCCGGCTTCTCGCGAGCGACGCCCTGCGCCTGGGAGAATGCCTCGGCGCCGGCGCCCACCAGCATCACGTGGGGCGTGTGCTCCATCACGGTGCGGGCCAGCACGATGGGGTTCTTCACGTCCGACACCGCGGCCACCGAGCCGGCACGCAACGTGTAGCCGTCCATGATCGCCGCGTCCATCTCCAGCGTGCCGGCGTGGGTGAACACCGAGCCGCGGCCCGCGTTGAACAGCGGATCGTCTTCCAGCACGGTCAGCGATGCGGTAACCGCGTCGATCGCGGGCTTGCCCGCTTTGAGCTGGGCATAGCCCGCCTCCAGCGCGTGGGTCAGCGCGGCGCGGATCGCCTTCTCACGCGCCGGCGGCATGTCACGCCGCAGCACGCCGGCGCCGGCATGGATCACCAGCACCGGGCCGCCCGCGTGAACCGCTGCCGAGAGACTGGCGGCGGCAAGAAGCATCAGCAGGCGCGGCGGCATCACGATCGTCTACTCTCCGGGAACGGCGAGAGTATAGCGATGCCGCCGTCTCCCTTTGCCGCCGTCATTGCGGCTCGAAGCGCACCTGCTTGCCGTTAAACACCGGCTTCATGCCAACCAGGTTTCCGACCAGCCGCAACGCTTCAGGGGCCGGCACGCCCTCGAAATTGCCGGCGACCGGCTGGGTGGCGTCGAGGCTTTGCGGATTGTCGATAGTGAGCCCCGCCTGCTGCGCAATGCTCTGCGCCACGGCCCGCGCGGAATTGGTAGCGAAGTGGAACTGCACGCTGTTGCTTGCGACGGCTGCTGCGGGCTTCACACAACCCGGCCAGGCAGTGACTTCCAACTTGAGCGTGCGATCGATGGAGCGACCGTCCTTGTCGGTCACGGTGTCGCCAGTCTGGATGCCGCCCGGCTGGCCCGGCTGCATGCGAATGCGAGGTGCTACCGGCTTGGTCAACGAGCCACCGCTGAGGTCAGCGCGAACTTCCAGCTGGCCATGCTCAGCCGGCACTACGGTGATGCGGCCGTGCCATGGCGGCAGGTCGCCGGCAGCCCGCTCGTCGAGCGCATAAAACTCGCCAGAGTGGTAGCAGGCCGTACTGCGCGGCTGCAGCGGCCGCTCATCCGCACTTACCGCCAAGCGCAGCGTGTACCCATCCGCGGTGGCGCCCGCCGGTGGATCATCGGCGGGAGGCTGCCCCACGGAGCCGGCTGATCCGGCGGCAAAGACCAACTGGCCCAGGCCGAGACCAAGGGTGACCAGCGCCGCCAGGCCATAGAGGCGACGGAGGGGACGGGGAGGGTTCTGCTTCAGCATGGCGATACGCTCCGTGATCGGGTGACGGGATGACCAGAGGCAGCCGACCGGCAAAGCGAGCGGGGACGACTGGGTTTTCAACATCGCTTGGGCGTACTGGCGCTTCCCGGCAGGGTGCTCACGCAAGACCGCGGCGTCGCAGGCCAGCTCCTGGTCGTAACGAAAGCGCACCAGTGCCCAGCCGCTGAGTGGCAGGAACCAGAACGCGCTTGCGAGCAGCAACGCGAACAGGCTCAGCCAGATATCGCGGCGGCGCGCGTGCATGGTTTCATGCGCCAGGATCAGCAACTGCTCGGCAGTTGAATAGTGCGTATCGAAGTTGGCGGGAACGATGATCCTGGGCCGCAAAAGGCCTACCAGTGCAGGGCCAACATCCGGCCGCGCCGCGCGCCACACCGGCCACCGGTCGCTCTCTCGCCCCACTCGCCGAGCCCCCGCCAGTTGCCGGCGAAAGCGCGCCTGTGTCACGGCCGCCCGTGCCAGCATCATGAGTACGCCGGCGGCCCAACCGGGCAGCAGCAGGGTGCGCCAGTCCACCGAAGCCGTGACGGCTATCGGTGCGGAGAGCGCCGCCGGTGTCGTGACGATGCGCACGACTACGGGCGGCAGGTGCGATGCCGTCCCGCCCGGCATGCGCGGCCAGGCCGCCGCAAGCAGCATCAGCGGCACCAGTAACCACAGTTGAAGAGCCCGCCCTGCACCGAACAGGCGCCGGCACGGCAGGCGCAGCGCCAGCACGATGGCAACCGCCGCTATAAATACCAGCATCGCGCTCCAGGCTTGGCTGAGCAGCGCCGCGGTGAAGGATGCAAAGCTAGTCATCACCGAGCTCCTTGAGTAGCTGGCGCAGGTCGGCGATGTCCTTTTTCGAGAGCTTCTGCTGCTCGGAGAAGTGCGCCACCAGTGGCGCCACGCGGCCGCCGAACAGGCGATCGAGCAGGCTCTTGCTGGTCTGGTGCACGTATTTCTCGCGCGGCAGCAGCGGGCTGTAGAGGTAGCGGCGGCCGTCGCGCTCGGCCTTCACCGCCTTCTTCTTGAGGAGCCGGTTGAGCAGGGATTTCACCGTGCCCTCCTGCCACTGCTGTGCCGCCCCGACCTCGGCGATGATCTCTTCGGCGCTGCGCGGCGCGCCGCGCCACAGCACTTCCATCACGACGGCTTCGGCTTCACTGATCATGGCGCCTCACGTTTACGCGTGTAATCGATAGTTGATGTTTACATGCGTAATCGACAGCCGTCAACACGGCAGATCACGGCGCGAACCCTGCAGTCGCGCTCCCATGCGACAGCCGCATTGATCGCCTGCGGGCACAGGCGGTCGTGCATCGGACCTTTGTACGAGGCGGGGTGCGGGCGTTCCGTCGTATCCTTGTGCGCTGATTCCACGCAAACGGGCATCGCAATGGACAAGGTTTACGCAAGCGCCGACAAGGCTTTGGACGGACTGCTGGCCGACGGCATGACGATCGCCGCCGGTGGCTTCGGCCTGTGCGGCATTCCCGAGAACCTGATCGGCGCCCTGCTCGCCGCCGGCACCAAGGGGCTGACCATCGTCGGCAACAACGCCGGTGTCGACGACTTCGGAATGGGGCCGCTGCTGAAGACCCGCCAGGTCAAGCGCGTGTATGCCTCGTACGTGGGCGAAAACAAGGAATTCGAGCGGCAGGTGCTGGCCGGCGAGCTGGAGCTGCACCTGGTGCCGCAGGGCACGCTGGCCGAAAAGCTGCGCGCCGGCGGCGCCGGCATCCCCGGCTTCTACACGCGTACCGCCTTCGGTACCAAGCTGGCCGAAGGCAAGGAAACCAAGACCTTCGACGGCAAGGAATACGTGCTGGAAGAGGCGATCCACGCCGACGTCTCGATCGTGAAGGCGTGGAAGGGCGACCGTCTGGGCAACCTGGTGTTCCGCAAGACCGCGCGCAACTTCAACCCGATGATCGCCACCTGCGGCAAGGTGTGCGTGGCCGAGGTGGAGGAGCTGGTGGAGGTCGGCACACTGGAGCCGGACCAGATCCACGTGCCGGGCATCTATGTGGACCGCATCATCCAGGGCGCCAGCTACGAGAAGCGCATCGAATTCCGCACCATCGCCGGCGCCAACACCGGCAAGGAAAGCCCGATTCGCAGCGCCATGGCCAAGCGTGCGGCGAAGGAGCTGCGCGACGGCTATTACGTCAACCTCGGCATCGGCATCCCCACGCTGGTGGCCAACTTCATCCCCGCAGGCATGGACGTGATCCTGCAGTCGGAAAACGGCCTGCTCGGCATCGGCCCGTTCCCGAACGATTCGCACGTGGACCCGGACCTGATCAACGCCGGCAAGCAGACCATCACCACCCTGCCCGGCTCGAGCTTCTTCTCCAGTGCCGACTCGTTCGCGATGATCCGCGGCGGCCACATCGACCTGTCGATCCTCGGCGGCCTGGAAGTGTCCTGCCACGGCGATCTGGCCAACTGGATGGTGCCGGGCAAGATGGTCAAGGGGCCGGGCGGCGCGATGGATCTGGTCAGCGGCGTCAAGCGCGTGGTGGTGCTGATGGAGCACACCGCGAAAGACGGCTCGCCGAAGATCAAGAATCAGTGCGACCTGCCGCTCACCGGCAAGCAGGTGGTGGATCTGATCATCACCGACCTGTGCGTGTTCGAGGTCGCCAAGGGCCAGGGGCTGACCCTGATCGAACTGCACGAAGGGGTGACGGTGGACGAGGTGAAGGCCAAGACCGGCTGCGACTTCACCGTATCACCCGCGTTGCGCGCGTAAGCGGCGCCACACGTGTACACGCACGCCGCGTCCACCAGGGCGCGGCGTTTTGCTGTCAGGCCGCCTGGGTGTGGGGGAAGCGGATGCTCGCCACGTTCTGGCTGCCCGGCCGCGTCTTGAGCTCCAGCGGCCATTCGAAGCGATCGCTGATGCGCTGGGCGATGGCCAGCTCGAAGCCGTGACGGTCGGCGCCGTACAGTGGCATCTTGCCGCCGCTGGCGGGCTCGGCGAGCGGTTCGGACTGGTTGGCCACCACCACCATGCCTGGCATCACGGTCACCACTACCCGGCCGCGTTCGGTCTGCTGGCAGGCATTGCGGATCAGCTGCCAGAACAGCACCGCGAACACGCGCGGCGACCCGCGCAACGCAAAGCGCGAGGGTTCTTCGAGCTGCAGCTCGATCGGCCGCCCCACCAGCATGTCGCGGGCGAAGTCCAGTTCATGGCGCAACGCGTCGTTGACCACGAACACCTCTTCGTCGACGCCGTTGTCCGACTCGCGGGCGAGGATCAACAGCGCCTCGACCAGCGCCTCCATCTCGCGCGTGGAACGCCGGATGCGCTGCAGCGAGCGCTCGCCGAAATCGGTCAGCCCTTCTTCCTCGGCGAGCATGTCCACCGACATCTTGATGACCGTCAGCGGGCTGCGCAGCTCATGGCTGGCGTCGCGGGTGAAATTGCGCTCGCGCTCGGTGTAGCCGGCGATGCGCGTGGCGAAGCCATGCAGGCCGCGCGCGAGCGAAGCCACGTCGGCATCGGTACGACGCGACAAACGCTGCGGCGACAAGGCCTCGAGATCGGGGTGCTGATCCCAGCCGTTCACCAGCCGCGCCAGCGCGGAGACCGGCCGCCACTCGCGCCGCGCGGCCAGCCAGGCCAGCACGGTGGTAATCACGATCAGCGCGAGCACGGCCCACACCGGCGCCATGTCATACGTTCCCATCATCACGCTGATGCCCACGGCAATGAGCTGCAACACGAAGATGAGCGCAATGCGGCGATGGAAGGCGCCGCTGCGGAACGCGTCCTGTGCCTGAGATGAACCCCTGCTATTCATGACAGTGCTGCGTGAGACAACCGGGCATCTTTCAGGCCGGCTGCGTCGCGGTGGCCACCTCCGCTTCGAGGTCGGCGAGGCGATAGCCCGCCGAATGGATGGTATGCAGCAACGGCTTGTCGAACGGCTTGTCGATCACGCGGCGCAGGTTGTACAGGTGCGAACGCAGCGTGTCTGAATCGGGCAGCGTGTCACCCCAGATCTCGCGCTCGATGTCACGGCGGCTGACCACCCGGGGCGATTCGCGCATCAGGATCGCCAGCAGCTTGAGGCCTATCGGCGACACGGTGAGCTCCTGCCCGCCGCGGGTGAGCCGCAGCGTGGCGGTGTCCAGCGTCATGTCGCCCACGGTCAGCACCTCGGTAGACACCTGACGGCGATCGCGACGGATCAGCGCACGCAGGCGGGCTTCCAGTTCGCGCACCTCGAACGGCTTGACCAGATAATCGTCGGCGCCGGCTTCCAGGCCCACCAGCTTGTCTTCCAGCGTGTCGCGGGCGGTGAGCATCAGAACCGGGGTAGACTTCTTGGCGTCCTTGCGCAGCTTGCGGCAGACGTCCAGGCCGTCCATGCCGGGCAGCATGAGGTCGAGCACCACCACGTCGTAGCTGTTAGAAACGGCCAGATGCAGACCGCTGACGCCATCGGCGGCGTAGTCCACCGAATAGCCGCGGCGCTCCAGGAATTCACCCACCATTTCGGCGATCTGGCGGTTGTCCTCCACCAGAAGCACCAGACCCGATTGCTCGTCACGTACGCTCATAGGTTCGTCCTGCGGTTTCCCGATTTCACGTTTGTGAAAGGCTACCGAGCCGCGCAGTGACCACGATGTGAAGGCCGTCGGACGCGTTCACTTGGCGGTCAAGAAACCTCGGGCGGCGCTAGTGCCGGGCAGCCTTCAACAGCGGCGCCAGGCCTTGCCAGACGTTGTCCAGCACGCGCGGCTCGCCGGCGGCCAGCGGGTGCAGACCGTCGTCCTGCATGAGCGTGGGATCGAGCGCGACGCCTTCGAGCAGGAACGGCACCAGGCCGGTGCGCTTGCTGCGCGCGAGGTCGGCATAGATCGCGCGCAGGCCGTCGCGGTACTGCGGGCCGTAGTTCACCGGCAGCTCGATGCCCAGCAGCAGTACGCGGGCGCCGCGCTTCTGGGCCAGCTCGATCATGGCGGCCAGGTTGTCGCGCAGCGCGTCCAGCGGCAGGCCGCGCAGGCCGTCGTTGGCGCCCAACTCGATCACCACCACGGCCGGGCGCTCCTTCGCCAGCAGCGCCGGCAGGTGGTTGCGGCCGCTGAGCGACGTTTCACCGCTGATGCTGGCATTGACCACGCGCCACGGCGGCTCCATCTTGCCCAGACGCTCGCCCAGCAGGTGCACCCAGCCCGATTCCACCGGGATGTTGTGGGCGGCCGACAGCGAGTCGCCCAGCACCAGTACGCTCCGGGTCGGCGCCGCCTGCGCGACGGCCACTCCCCACAGCAGCAATCCCAGTGTGCAAAGGAAACGACGCATGAGCGATTCATCCCGTCCGGTGCTTGAAGCGATCGATGTTAGCAAGTCGGTCGTCGGGCCCGAGGGCACGCTGGCGATCCTGCGCGGGGTGAGCCTGGCCGTGCGCGAGGGCGAAAGCTTCGCCATCGTCGGCGCCTCCGGCTCGGGCAAGACCACCCTGCTCGGTCTGCTGGCCGGCCTGGACCTGCCCAGCAGCGGCAGCATCCGCGTCGACGGCCAGACGCTGGAAACCATGGACGAAGAGGCCCGCGCCGACCTGCGCCGCCGGCTGGTCGGCTTCGTGTTTCAGTCGTTCCACCTGCTGCCGGCGCTCACCGCCGAGGAAAACGTGATGCTGCCGCTGGAACTGGAGGGCGCGCGCGACGCCCGCACCCGCGCCCGCGAGGCGCTCGATGCGGTGGGCCTGGGCGGGCGGCGCCGGCACTACCCGGCGCAGCTCTCCGGCGGCGAGCAGCAGCGGGTGGCGATCGCACGCGCGTTCGTGCACGGCCCGCGACTGCTGTTCGCCGACGAACCCACCGGCAACCTCGACCAGCGTACCGGCCACCACATCACCGACCTGCTCTTTGCGCTCAATCGCGATCGCCAGACCACGCTGGTACTGGTCACCCACGACGCCGCCCTGGCGGCGCGCTGTCAACGCGGGATCGAGCTTGAGGAAGGCCGGGTGGTCGGCCGCAGCGAAGGCGCCGCCGCATGAACATGCTCCCGCTTGCGCTGCGCAGCCTGCGCCGTGAATGGCACCTGCCGGAACTGCGCACGCTGGCCGCCTCGCTGGTGCTGGCGGTGGTGGCACTGGGCGTGGTGGCCACGCTGGCCACGCGCATCGAGCGCGGCATGCTGGCCAGCGCCGCCGAGCTGATCGGCGGCGACATCGGCATCAGCGCACCGCAGTCGCTGCCCGCCGCATTCGCTGACGAGGCCACGCGCGATGGCCTGCGCCAGAACCGGGTAGCCAGCTTCCCCAGCGTGGCCTTTGCCAATGGCCGCAGTCAGTTGCTGGACGTGCAGGCCACCGACGATGGCTATCCGCTGCGCGGCACGCTGGAGCTGCGCGATGGCGGCGGCCGCACCCTCGCCGGTCACGCGCCCGCGAGCGGAGACGTGTACCTGGACCACCGCGCACTGATTGCGCTGGGCCGCCACGTCGGCGACACCGTGCAGGTGGGCGGACGCGACCTGCGCATCGCCGCCGAACTGGTGCGCCAGCCCGATGGCGGCGAGCTGTTCGCGCTAGCGCCGAGGGCGATCATGAGCCTGGAGGATGCCCGCGCGGTCGGCCTGCTCGGCGTGGGCAGCCGCGCCCGCCATCGCCTGCTGCTGGCCGGCGAGCCGGACGCGGTGCAGCGCTGGCGCCGCTGGGCCGAGGCGCAGACGTTGCCACAAGGCGCGCAACTGATCACCCCGGAGCAGACCCAGGAGCGCATGCGTACGGCGTTCGACCGCGCCAGCGCGTTCCTGCGCCTCACTGCGTTGCTCTCGGCGCTACTGGCCGGCGTGGCGATCGCCCTGGCGGCGCAGCGCTATGCGCGACGCAAGACCCAGGAAGTCGCGCTGCTGCGCGCGCTGGGCACCTCGCGCCGGCGTGTGATGGCGCTGTTGCTGGGCACGCTCGGCGCGCTCGCGGTGCCGGCGGTGGCGATAGGGATCGCGCTCACACTCGCCCTGGCGCAAGGCGCGTGGCTGGTGGCCAGCTCGCTGTTCGGCAACGTGCCGACCCAGCTGCCGCTGATGCCGGCTTTCGCTGCTGCCGCGGTGGGCATCGCGGTGCTCGCCGGCTTCGCACTGCCGCCGCTGGCGCGGCTGGCCGAGGTGCCACCGGTGGCGGTGTTCCGCGCCAGCGTGGCGCGCCGCGTGCGCCGCTTCGACGCGCTGTACGTCATTCCCGCGCTGGTGGCGCTGGCGCTGATCTGGGGCCAGAGCGACTCGGCCAAGATGGCCGGCATCCTTGCCGCCAGCCTGCTCGGCGTGGCGGCGATCGCCGCCGGGCTGGCCGCGCTGCTGCTGTGGCTGGCGCGGCGGATCGCGCCGGGCGCGCATCCGGCGCTGCGGCTGGGGTTGGCGGCGCTGGCGCGGCGGCGGGGCCTGAGCCTGATCCAGGCCACCGCGCTCAGCCTGGGGCTGGTCGCCCTGCTGCTGCTCGCCGTGGTGGCGCCTTCGCTGCTGGAAGGCTGGCGCCGCGAGCTGCCCACCGACACGCCGAACTGGTTCGTGCTCAACCTGCAGGACGAGCAGCGCGCCGGCTTCGCGCAGTCGCTGGACCGGATCGGCGCGCAGCAGCTCAACGTGTTGCCGCTGGCGGTGGGCAAGCTGATCGCGATCAACGGCACGCCGGTGGACCAGCTGTCGCTCACCGACCCGCGCGCCAAGGACTGGACCGACCGCCAGCTGCGCCTGTCATGGACCGACGCCCTGCCGCCGGCCAACCGGCTCACGGCCGGCGCTTGGTTCGCGCCGCACCCGGCGCAGGCGCAGGTGTCGGTGGACGCGATGTGGCGCGACATGTTCCACCTCAAGCTTGGCGACACCATGCGCTTCAGCATCGGCGAGAGCAGCATCGATGCCACGGTGAGCAGCGTGCGCGAGGTGGACTGGAGCTCATTCCGGGTCAACTTCTTCCTGCTGCTGGACGCCGACCACGCCAGCGCGCTGCCGCACAGCTACCTGGGCAGTTTCTACCTGCCGCGCGGACGCGCCGATGCGCTGGCGAAGCTCTCGCGCGATTACGCCAATCTCAGCCTGATCGACGTCGACGCCCTGCTCGACCGCGTGCGCGAGATCGTCGACCGGATCAGCAACGCGGTGCGCTGGATCCTCGGTTTCAGCCTGCTCGCCGGTGCACTGGTGCTGGCCGCGGCGCTGGCCGCCAGCGCGGCCGAGCGACGACACGAGGCGGCGTTGCTGCGCACGCTGGGCGCGCGTCGCGGCCAGCTGCGCGTGGCGGCGGCCTGCGAGTTCGCCCTGCTCGGCGCGGTGGCCGGGCTCACCGCGGCGATCGGCGCGGCGGGCACGGGCTGGTGGCTGGGGCGAGCGGTGTTCCATATCGAGGGTTTCATGCCGCCGCTGCTGCCGCTGGCGCTCTACGCCGCGCTTGCCGCCGTAGTGGTGATGCTGCTTGGCCTGGCTGGCACCCGCACGGTGACCCGCACCTCGCCGATGCGGCTCTTGCGCGAGGCCTGAGCTGCCCGCCACCATCGCGCGATTCCCCACCCCGGAGACGCCCTTGTACACGCTCTACTACTCCCCCGGCACGGCCAGCATGGTGGTGCATATGGCGCTCATCGAAGCGGGCGCGCCGCACGAGTTGAAACTGGTGGACATCGAGCAGGGGGCGCAGCGCGATCCGGCCTACCTCGCGCTCAATCCGCGCGGCGTGGTGCCCACGCTGGTGATCGACGGGCGCGCGCGTCACGAGTCGGCCGCGCTGCTGATGATGCTGGCCGACCGTCACCCCGACGCCGGGCTCGCGCCCGCGCCGGACACGCCCGCACGCGAGGCGTTCCAGCAGTGGCTGGTGTACCTGAGCAACACCCTGCTGTCGACGTACCGCTTCTGGTTCTATCCGCCGGAGCTGGGAGCCAGCGAGCATCCGCCACAGGTGCGCGCGGCGCTGGCGGCGAAGATCGAAGGCGTGTGGGATTACCTGGATGCCGAGCTGGCCGCGCGCGGCCCTTACCTGCTGGGCGCGGAGTTTTCCGCCGCCGACCTGCTGCTCGCCATGCTGATGCGCTGGTCGCGCAACATGCCCCGCCCGGCCAGCCAGTGGCCCGCACTGGCGCGCTTGGCGGACCTCATCCGTCGCCGCGAGAGCTGGCAGCGCGTGTACGCCATCGAGGGGCTGAGCGGGTGGTGACATCCGCCGAACCTGCGCTGCGCGCGCGGCTGGCGCACTGGCTCAAGGCGGAATGGCTGCTGGTGTTGTTCGGCACGTTGGCGCTGCTGCTGGCACTGGCCGACCCGCAGCCGGCAGCGCATTACGCGCACTGGCTGCAGTTGCCCACGCTGGCCGGTTTGATGGGCCTGATGATCGCCATCCAGGGCATCCGCGACAGCGGCCTGGTGCAACGCGCGGCCGGCGCGCTGGTGACGCGTGCGCATTCGCTGCGCGCCCTGGGCCTGCTGCTGGTGGCGAGCACGGCGGTGCTGTCGATGGTGCTCACCAACGACGTGAGCCTGTTCCTGCTGGTGCCGCTGACGGTGGCGATCGGCGGCATGTCGAACCTGCCCGTGCTGCCGATGGTGGTGCTCGAAGCGCTGGCGGTGAACGCCGGCTCCACCCTGAGCCCGATCGGCAACCCGCAGAACCTGTTGCTGTGGCAGAGCGCACATCTGCCGTTCTTCGCCTTCGTGCGCGGCATGCTGCCGGCCTCGGCGGTGATGTTCGCGCTGGTGGCGGCGCTTACCGTGACGTGGCTGCCGAAGGGCCGCGTCACGCTCGACGCCGAAGCGCTGGATCACCATCGCGTCGCCAAACCACTGGCGGCGGTCTCGCTGATCGCGCTGGCCTCGATGGTGGTGCTGATGGAACACGGCCTGGCGCTGGAAGGGGCGCTGGGACTGCTGGTGCCCTTTGCGCTGATCGCCCGCGACAGCCTGCGTCGGGTCGACTGGGCGCTGCTGGTGACGTTCGCGGCAATCTTCCTGGGGCTGGGCCACTTCGCCCAACTGGGCGTGGTGGGAGGCCTGCTCGACCGCTTCGACTTCCAGCAGCCGCTGACCGTGTTCCTGGGCGGCGCGCTGGTCTCGCAGGTGATCAGCAACGTGCCAGCCACCGTGCTGCTGCTCGATCGCGCCAGCGATCCGATTGCGCTCGCCGTGGCCGCCAACGTGGGCGGCTTCGGGCTGGTGATCGGCTCACTGGCCAATCTGATCGCGCTGCGCCTGGCGAAACAGCCGCATGGGCTGCGGCTGTTCCACGGGGTGTCGATCCCGTTCCTGCTGGTGTGCGCGCCGCTGGTGTACGCGGCGTGGCGATGGTTCGGCTAAGCGATCAGTCGTCGTCGCGCGGCACGCTGACCTTGCCCTTCACGCCGCTGTAGTCCACGTCGCCGCTGCCCTTGGCGCCCAGCGAAAGATCACCGCCCACGTCGTGCACTTCCAGGTCGCCCGAGCCGATCGTGTCGACGTGCACGCTGCCGCCCACCTGCTTGAGCGTAACGTCGCCGGAGCCGATGCTGCCGACCTTCGCGTCGCCGCGCACGCCCGTGACGCGAGCGTCGCCCGAACCCACCGAGCCCAGCGCCAGGCTGCCCACGTCGCGGGCATCGATGTCGCCCGAGCCCACGCTGGCAGCCAAGCGGCCGGCGATCTGCTTGGCGTTGAGGTCGCCCGAACCGACCTGCGCATCGAGCTGCTGCAGACCGCTGACGTCGGCATCGCCGGAACCCACTGCGAGCGAGACCGGCATGCTTGCCGGCAGGTCCACGTTGAGTTCGAGCGAGCTGTAGGAGCTGCCGAACAGGTTGATGTGCATGCCGCGGTGGCGCGCCACCTCGATGATCAGCTGGTCACCCTCGCGCCGCTGCTCCACCTGCAGGTCGTCCAGCATCGCCTGCGCAGAGGCGCAGGCGCGCCCCTTCAGCGTGAGGGTCTGGCCAGCCGACGTGTTGCCGGTGAGGTGCAGGTCTTCGGCATGCAGCGAGATCTGCACGCCGCGCAAGCCGGCCAGGTCGGCGGTGAGGTTGCGCGGGGCTTCGTACTTGCATTCGTTGGCCGCCAGCGCGGGCAGCGGGGCGACCGCCAGCAGGGCGGCAAGCATCAGGGATGGGCGCATGTGAGGACTCCGAGCAAAGAAAGGATCGGAGCATGGATGCGCGCGGTCGGCAAAAGGTTGCAGCGCGGGCTGGCGCGCGTCCGGGATGTGCCGAAAGCTGGGCGCCGTGCAAAGCGAGTCTCGCAGCCGAACTGCGCCGGCTCCGGAGGGAAGCGCGCTGGCCTGCGGAGACTCGGCGATCCCACCCAACGGCAAGCGGACGCGTTATGCCGCTGTCCGCGCCCCGTTACGGCTGACTGCGGCGCTCCTCGCGCTTCACCTCGTTCCACAGCGCCTCTTGCGCCTCGAGGTCGCGCGCCGTGAGTGGCTGCCCGGAGGCTTCCGCGAGCGCCTCCATGCGGCGGAAACGCCGCTCGAACTTGGCGTTGGCATGGCGCAGCGCCTGCGAGAAATCCACCCCCGCGTGGCGGGCCAGGTTCACCAGCACAAAGGCGACGTCGCCAATCTCGTCCTGCAGTCGCGCCTTGTCGGCACCGGCGGCGAACTCTACGCGCACCTCCTCGATCTCCTCGGCCAGCTTGTCCAGCACCGGGTTCGGGTCGGGCCAGTCGAAGCCGGTGCGGGCGGCCTTTTCCTGCAGCTTCTGCGCACGCTTCCACTCGGGCAGGCCGCGCGAGACGCCGGCCAGCGCGCTGTCGTCAACGGCTTCGCCCTTGGCCACGCGCTCCTCGGCCTTGATCGCATCCCACGCCGCCTTCTGCGCGTCGAGGTCGTCGTAGCTCACGTCGCCGAACACGTGCGGATGGCGGCGGATCATCTTCTCGCTGATGGAGTGCGCCACGTCGGCGAAATCGAACAGCCCGCGCTCGCTGGCCATCTGCGCGTGGAACACCACCTGCAGCAGCAGGTCGCCCAGTTCATCGCGCAAGTCAGGCCAGTCCTGGCGGTCGATCGCGTCGGCCACCTCGTACGCTTCCTCGATGGTGTACGGCGCGATGCTGGCGAAATCCTGCTGCACGTCCCACGGGCAGCCGCGGTCCGGATCGCGCAGGCGAGCCATGATGGCGAGGAGGTCGTCGAGGCGGTGGCGCGTCATGGGGTGAGGTTCCAAAAGATAAAAGCGGAGCCGGCTAACGTGGTTCGGCGTGCGTCGATCGTGGGCGACCGGAAGCGTCCCGGCGCAGGTGCCACGGCACGCCGACCACGGCATTGAAGGCCACTGCAGCCAGGACGGCGCAGGCGAGCCCGACCAGGTCACCGAATGCACTCAAGGGCGAACCGGCGAGCGCGAGGATCGTCAGCGCGAGCGCCGCGATCCCCAGCGCGACCAGGCATACGCGCGCGCCGCTGAGCCGGCGGCGTACGCGCAGCCAAACCAGGATGGGCAGGCCCGCCAGCATCGACACGAGGCCTACCGCCAGCGTCAGCACGAACGTGCCCAACAATGCCGGCCAGCCGTGTAGCCCGATGAAGTCGCCGCGCACGAGAGCATCCGCGGCCGATGCCGCTGCCAGGCCCACCGCAGGCACACACGGTGCCACCAGCGCCCCCAGCCAGAGCGGACGACGCGTGGCGCCGGGCAAGGCCGCGGCAGCCGGCGCGGGAGCGCCGGTCATCCGGCGAATGATGCGGCCAGCCGCGCCGTCCAGTCGATGTCGATGTCGCCCACGGCGATGAACTCGGGATTGAGCAACGACTCGCCGCGGTTGTAGCGCAGCGGCGCGCCTTCCAGGTCGAGCACGGCGCCGCCGGCCTCTTCCAGCACGCACTGCGCGGCGGCCGTGTCCCACTCGCTGGTGGGGCCACGGCGCAGGTAGACGTCCGCGTCGGCGCGGGCAATCAGGCAGAACTTCAGCGAGGAGCCCATCGGCAGCGCGGTGTAGGTGCCGCCGAGCAGCTGTTCGAGCAATGCCTCGCCGGTGCCGCCATGCGAGCGGCTGCCGGCCACCACGGGCGGACTGGCCAGGGTGCGGCTTCGGATCGGCTGCCACTCGACGGCAGCACCGGTACGCATCCACGCTCCCTGCCCCCGCTCGGCCACGTAGCTCTCGCCGGTGACCGGCGCGAGCACCACGCCGAGTACCGGCCGGTGATAGTCGATCAACGCAATGTTCACCGTGAACTCGCCGTTGCGCTTGACGAACTCGCGGGTGCCATCGAGCGGGTCGACCAGCCAGTAGCGCTGCCAGTGGCGGCGCACGTCCCAGTCGCAGGCGACCGCCTCCTCGGAGATCACCGGCAGCACCTCGGGCAGCGCGGCGAGACCCGCCGCGATCACCGTCTGCGCAGCGAGATCGGCGGCGGTGAGCGGCGAGCGGTCGTCCTTGTGCTCGACGGCGAAATCGCTGGCATAGATCTCCATGATCGCCTGCCCGGCCGCCTCGGCCATGGCAGCAACCTGGCTCAGCAGGGGGGAAAGCGGCGCGCCGCTCATGCGCGCTGGAACCGGCCGGCGAGGTACTCGCGGGCCATGAACAACGCCGCGATGGAACGCCCTTCGGTGACGTCGTCGCGTGCGATCAGCGTGTGCAGATCGGCCAGCTTCCACGGCACCACCTCGAGCTCCTCGGGCTCGTCGCCCTGCAGGCGCTCCGGGTAGAGATCCTGCGCCAGCACCACGTGCGCCATGTGCGTCATGTACGCGGGCGCCAGCGAGAGGTGATGCAGGATCGTGAGCTTGCCCGCGCCGTAGCCCACTTCTTCCTTGAGCTCGCGATCGGCGCCCTGCTCCACCGTCTCGTCCTGATCGAGCCGGCCTTTCGGCAACCCCAGTTCGTAGCGGCCCAGGCCGGCGGCGTACTCGTTCACCAGCAGCACGGTGTCGTCGTCGAGCATCGGCACGATGATCACGGCGCCCAGGCCGTGCGACTGCAGGCGCTCATAGGTGCGCCGCTCGCCGTTGGAAAACTCCAGATCCAGCTGCTCGGCGCGCAGGAACGGACTCTGGGCGACATCACGCCGCGCGTGGATGATCGGTAGCTTGGCCATCCGCGGATTGTAGCCCGGGCCGGCCCCGGACATGCCGCGGCATCTTGCGGCTCAGCGGCGCAGGCGCTCGCATGCCTCGGCATGCAGGGCCGGCGTCCCAGCCAATACGCTACGCGTGTCCAGCGTGAGCGCCGCGCCGTCGAGGTCGGTGAACACGCCGCCGGCCTCGCGCACGATCACCGCCAGCGCCGCCACGTCGAGGATGTTCACGTCCGACTCGATCACCAGGTCGAGACTGCCGCGCGCCAGCAGGTGGTAATGGCAGAAATCGCCGTAGCCACGGATGCGGTTGGAGTCGCGGATCATCTGCCCCAGCGCGGCCCAGCGGGCATCGGCGGTGAGCGTCTTGACGTTGCCGGTGGAGATCGACGCCTGCGCCATCGATGCGGTCGGCGCCACGCGCACGCGCTCGCCGTCGAGCCAGGCACCGCCGCCGGCGTGCGCCCACATCGTCTCGCCGTACACCGGTGCGCTGGACACGCCCAGCACCAGCTCGCCGGCGTGCATCAGCGCGATCTGGGTGGAGAAGAACGGCGTGCGCCGCACGAAGCTCTTGGTGCCGTCCAGCGGATCGACCAGCCACAGCAGGCCGTCGCGACTGCCCTCCAGGCCGAACTCCTCGCCGTAGATCGCCGCCTCCGGCAGCGCGGCGGTGAGGATGCGACGGATCGCCAACTCGGCCTCACGATCGGCGACGGTGACCGGCGTGTCGTCGGACTTCAGCTCCACGTCCACGCCCTTGCGCCAGTAGTGCAGGATCACCTCGGCGGCGGCGGCGGCGGCCTCACGGGCGGCGGCCAGGGCGGGGGTGAGGTCGACAGGCATCATCGGGTAGCTCCGGAAGACAGGGCGCCCACGCCGGCGCCACGTTGAAGATGGGTGACACCCTGCGCGTCGGGCGGGCCCAGGCGGGCCAACCAGCGTTGCAGTGCGGGGTCGTGGTCGCGCGCGGACAGGCGCGCGTCGAGACGCCAGCCGATCGGGCTCAGTTGGAGCACGCCAGCCAGCGCCAGCGGACCGTTGCCGCCGTCGCGCAGATCGGCGCGAATCACGCCGTGGCTGCCGCTGAGCTCCGCCAGCAGGTCGCCCAGGGTGACGCTGGCCTGCGGTGTCTGCATGGTTGCCCGCGTCCAGCGCACGCGGCCAGACACGCTGTCGGGCCAGCCCTTGAGCACCTGCATCTGCGCCAGATCCAGAACAAGTTCGCCGCGCGGTACGCCCCATGGCGTCGTCGGCGGATGCGGCAGCGCGTCCAGCGTCACCTGCAATTGCACGCCGCGCCAGGGGGCAATTTCGCCGTCACGCGCGAAGTCACCGTGACCGCGCATCGCCGGTCCGTCGATCGCCGCGTGCAGGCGTACCTGGCCGAACAGGGCGCGGCGCGACAGGTGCCAGTCCAGCCGGCCCAGCACCGTGCCGTCGGCGAGTACCGCCTCGCCCACACGGCCGTCCCACACGCTGCCCGACACCTCGCGCAGCTGCACGCCGCGCAGCCGCGTCTCGACCATCGGCGCAACCCAGCGCGCCGGCGCAAACCACGCCAGCAACGCCAGTGCGACGAGCAGCGCAGCAAGGCCCAGCAGCAGTTTCTTCCACCACGTCAACGCACGGACTCCGGCCTGGATCGGGCGCGCGGCTTGAGTGCCCGGCGCGAGCCCACGATCATAGCCGGATGACCACGCACGACCGCAGCAACCGCGCACTCGCCCAGCGCGATCTCCGCCACCTGTGGCACCCCTGCACCCAGATGCACGACCACGAACGCATTCCGATGGTGCCGATCGTGCGCGGCGAGGGCGCCTGGCTGATCGACGCCGACGGCCGCCGCTACCTCGACGGCATCAGTTCCTGGTGGACCAACCTGTTTGGCCACGCCAACCCGCGCATCGCCGCGGCGCTGGCCGACCAGGCGCAGCAGCTGGAGCACGTGATCTTCGCCGGCTTCACCCATGAGCCGGCCATTCAACTGGCCGAGGAACTAGTGCGCATCACGCCATCGGGGCTGGAGCGGGTGTTCCTTGCCGACAACGGTTCGGCGGCGATCGAAGTGGCGCTGAAGATGAGCTTCCACTACTGGCTCAACCAGGGCCACGGCGAGAAGACCCGCTTCATCGCGCTCACCGGCAGCTACCACGGCGAAACGCTGGGTGCGCTCTCGGTGAGCGACGTGGCGCTGTACCGCAAGACCTACGCGCCGCTGCTGCTGACGCCGATCCTGGCGCCCTCGCCGGACACCTACGAAGGCGAGCCGGGCGAGACGCCGGCACAGGTCGCCGCGCGCCGGCTGGGCGAACTGCGCGCACTGCTGGAGCGCCACGCCCACGAGACCTGCGCCGTGATCGTCGAGCCGCTGGTGCAGTGCGCCGGCGGCATGCGCATGTATCACCCGGACTACCTCGCCGGCCTGCGCGCGCTGTGCGACGAGTTCGACGTGCACTTCATCGCCGACGAGATCGCCGTCGGCTTCGGTCGCACCGGCACCTTGTTCGCCTGCGAACAGGCCAACGTGTCGCCCGACTTCATGTGCCTGTCCAAGGGGCTCACCGCCGGCTTCATGGCGCTGTCGGCGGTGCTCACCACCGAGCGGGTGTACGAGGCGTTCTACGCCGAATACAACGCCGGCAAGGCTTTCCTGCACTCGCATAGCTACACCGGCAATCCACTGGCCTGCCGCGTGGCGCTGGAGACGCTGGCGATCTTCCGCGAGGAGCCGGTGCTGGAACGCAACCGTGCGCTGGCCGCCCATCTGGCCGCACGCCTCGCGCCACTGCGCGACCACCCGCACGTGGCCGACGTGCGCCAGACCGGGCTGATCGCCGCGGTCGAACTGGTCGCCGACAAGGCGATGCGCCGGCCCTTCCCGGCCGGCGAGCGGCGCGGGCTGGAGGTCTATCTGCACGGACTGAAACACGGCGCGCTGCTGCGTCCGCTGGGCAATATCGTCTACTTCATGCCGCCGTACGTGACCACGACGGACGAACTGGACCACCTCGTGGACACCGCCGTGGCCGGTATCGAACGCGCGCTGCGACAGTAAGCGCGCGGGGCGTCGCGCAGGCGCGCTCGGCTATCCTTGGCGTTTCGCAACCCAGCGTGCCCGCCATGCGCACCATCCGCATCCACGTCGACCACCCGCCGCTGACCGTCGGCAGCTCGCTCGCCCTGCCCGCGCAGGCCGCCGAGCACGTGGCGCGCGTGCTGCGGCTGGGCGCGGGCGATCCGCTGGTGCTGTTCAACGGCGACGGCCACGACTACGCCGCCACCATCACGGAAGCGGGCAAGCGCCAGGTCAGCGTGGCGATCGGCGAGCGCACCGCAGTGAACAGCGAGTCGCCCCTGCGGCTGGTGCTGGCCCAGGCGGTGGCGCGCGGCGAGAAGATGGACCTGATCGTGCAGAAGGCCACCGAGCTGGGCGTGAGCGCCATCGTGCCGCTGCTGACCGAGCGTTCGGAGGTGAAGCTGGACGCCGATCGCGCCGCCAAGCGACTGGCGCACTGGCAGGCGGTGATCGCCAGCGCCTGCGAGCAGAGCGGCCGGGCTGTGCTGCCCTCGATCGTCGCGCCGCAGCCGCTGGCGGCCTGGCTGGATCGGCTCGATGGCGGCGCGCTGCGCCTGGCCCTGCTGCCCGACGGCAGCCGTCGCCCGCGCGAGCTGGCTCCGACGCCGGACGGAGCGCTGCTCGTGGTGGGGCCGGAAGGCGGCCTGGGCGAACGTGACGTGGCCGCGCTGCTCGCGCATGGTTTCCAAGGGCTGCAACTGGGGCCGCGCATCCTGCGCACCGAAACGGCGGGGCTGGCGGCACTGGCCGCGCTGCAGGCGCTGCACGGCGACCTGTAAACCCTGCAAACGCGAACGGCGCGCCATGGGACGCGCCGTTGCAGATACTGCAAATAACTCAGGCTTCGACGGCGAGCAGGCCGCTGAGCTCGCGCTCGATCATTTCCAGATCGGGAATCACCGCCATGTCGTCGCGCACCAGCACATGCGCGCGCACGCCCGGCGGCAGCGCGGTGCCGTCGTGGGTGGGGATGATCAGTTCCGAGTTGAGCGTGGTCAGGCGCGGAAAACCCTGGGTGAGCACGGCGATGAACGGCAGCTCCGGATTGCCGCCCAACGCCTTGAGCACGGCCACGCGCACGGCGAGGTCCGGGTCGCCCTCGCCGGCGCCGGCCAGGCGGGTGAACGACACCAGCGGCACGCGCCAGCCGCGCCAGGCGATGCGGCCGAGCAGCCAGTCCGGCGCGCCTTCCACCGTCTCAGGCGTGGGCTGGGTGATCACTTCGGCGACCGTGGCGTTGGGCAGCAGCAGGCGCAGGTCGCCGGCCGGCACCAGCACGCAGCGGATTTCGCGCGGGAGGGGCTGTTCGCTCATCAGTATTCCTCGATCAGGCGCGCGGCGAGTTCCGCCGGCGTGCCGGAAAAGTCAGCCAGGTGTTCGGCCAGCACGCCGCCGACCATGTCAGCGTAGTGCTCGCCCGGGGCATCCTCCACCCAGATGCGGCCGCCTCGGTCGTGCACCGCCTGGCAACCGGCCACGGCGTCGTTGGCCTGCCCGGCGAACACGATCGCCAGGGCATCCACGCCGAACACGTTGGCGACGGCCGTGAAGCTGGCATCGATCGACGGGCTGCTGGCGGGCGCATTCTGCGCCGGCTTGATCTCCAGCTTGCCATCGCGGGTGAGGCGCAGCTGGCAATCCGGCGGCACCACCACGATCTCGCCGGAGCGCACGAACTGGCCGTGCGCGGCCGGGCGCACCGGCATCGAGCAGCATCCGGCCAGCTCCTGCACCAGCTCTTCCACCGGGCGACCGCCCAGGTGCTGGATGTGCACGATGGTCGCGCGGAACCCCTGCGGAAGCCGGCGCAGGAACTCGGCGACGGAGGCGCGGCTGTCCAGCGTGGCACCGGTCAGCACCACACGGGACAAGCCGCCGGCCAGCTCTTCGAGCAGCATTTCGTTGCCGGCATGCGGATCGTAGGCCTTGGGCGCGATGGCCTCTTCCAGCGACACCAGCTCGAGCGTCATGAACGGCTCGGAAGCCGGCTCGGCGGCATCGGATTCCGGGGTCAGGAAGTCCAGCGCGCTGACCTTTTCGATGCCGAACTCGGCGGCCGACGGGCGGCTTGGAGCGGGCGGCGCGGCGACGAGCTCTTCGTCGTCGACCAACGACCAGGCATCGGACAGCGTGAAGCGGTTCGATGCGTCTTCGGCAGGCTGCTTCGTTTCCTGCGTGGCCGCCGGCAGGTCTGCGCCGGGCTCGGCCAGGCTCAGGCCTGCGCCCAGCGGCGCAGCTGGCGACTCATCGGCGGCAGGCAGCTCTTCTGCGGCGCTGTCGACCGCGTCCGGTTCGAACGAGCTGTCCAGGAAGTCGCCGTCGTAAAGCGGCGTGTCCGGCAGCGGCTGATCCAGCTCACCGAGCGCCAGCTCGTCCAGCTCGAAATCGTCCAGTTCGCGGGTATCTAGGTCCAGCCCCGACGAGCTGACGAAAGCGGGCGGCGCAGCAGGGTGCGCAGCCTCGGAAAAAGCACCCTCGTCGGCGCCCCCCGGCAGCGGGTCGCCAGCCAGCAGCGCCTCGAGCTCGGCTTCCAGGGATTCCGATTCGGCCGCGGTCTGCGCCTCGTGCAGGTCTTCCGCAGCGGGTGCGGCGGTGGCCGCGAACGCGGGTTCATCCGATGCGTCGGCCTGTGCTGCGGGCAAGGCCGGCTCGACCTCGGCCGGAGCCGGGGGACGCGGCGGATCGACGTCGCTGCGCGCCATCACCTTGGCCGCCAGATGGCGGGCCCAGCGCGCGCGCGCCCAACCGTCCAGCGCCCGGCTGGATGCGGCCTCGTTGAACACCACCCGCGGATGGTCGCCCTGGATCGAATCGTCCAGCCGATCGAGCACCTCGTCGACGGCATCGTCGAGGTTGATCACCACCACGTCGGCACCGATGCGCTCGAGCAGCGCCCGGCTGAGGTCGGCCAGCCCGCCCTCGTGGACGATGCTGGCGCCGCGTTCGTGCAGGGCCTCGCGCAGGTGGGCACCGAGCTCTGCGTCGTCAAACAGCAGGGCGACGGCCGTTGCTTCAGCCATTGGCGAGCTCCATCGCGCGCTGCTCGAGCACCTCGCCGATCTGCGCCAACAGCTCGGCTTCCTGGTACGGCTTGCCGAGGTAGCGATCCACGCCGATGTCGAACGCGCGCTGGCGATGCTTCTCGCCGGTACGCGAGGTGATCATGATGATCGGCACGTCGCGCAGGCGTGGATCCGCCTTCATGTGCTCGGCCAACTCGTAGCCGTCCATGCGCGGCATCTCGATGTCGAGCAGCATCAGGTCCGGCACGCGCTGTTCGTGCAGTTTCTCCAGCGCGTCGACGCCGTCCTTCGCGGTGTTGACCTCGTAATCGTGGCGTTCCAGCACGCGGCCGGTGACCTTGCGCATGGTGATCGAATCGTCCACCACCATCACCAGCGGCTTGGTGCGGGTCTCCTCGATCACCGGCGTGGACACCGGCGCCAGGCCCTCGGCCAGGCGTTGCTCGCGGCGGGCAATGCCATAACGCACCAGCGGGGCGAGATCCAGAATCATCAGCACCGAGCCGTCGCCCATGATCGTCGCGCCGAGCAGGCCCGGCACCGAGCTGATCTGCGGGCCGACCGACTTGACCACGATCTCGCGCGAACCGATCACTGCGTCGATGCGGATCGCCGCACGCAGGTCGCCGGCGCGAGTGATCAGCAGCGGCAGCTGCGGTTCGTCCGCGGCATAGCTGGCGGTGAGGCCGAGCAATTCGGCCAGATCGTGGATGCCGTAGTCCTCGCCGTTGTGCAGGAACGAGGGCTCGTCGGAGGCCAGGTGGATCGACAGCTCGTCCGGCGTGATGCGGGCCACGCCCTGCACCGAGGTCATCGGGATGGCGAAGGTGGACTCCCCGATGCGCACCAGGATCGCCTGGGTGACCGCCAGCGTGAACGGCAGGCGCAGCACGAAGGTGGTGCCCTTGCCCGGCTGCGATTCGATCGACAGCGAACCGCCGAGCTGCTTGATCTCGTTGGCCACCACGTCCATGCCCACGCCGCGACCGGCGAGCTGGGTCACCGAACTGGCGGTGGAGAAGCCCGGCTGGGTGATCAGGGCAAGCAGCTGGTCGTCGCTCGGCTTGGCCTCGGCGCGCAGCAGGCCGCGTTCGACGCCGCGCTTGCGCACGGCTTCGCGGTCGAGGCCGCGGCCGTCATCCGCCACACGGATCACCACCTCGGTGGCCTCGCGCGCAACGCGGATGCGCACCGCACCCTCCTCCGGCTTGCCCGCCTTGCGGCGCTCTTCCGGCGACTCGATGCCGTGCGCGATCGCGTTGCGCAGCATGTGCTCGAACGGCGCCTTGATGCGGTCGAGCAGGTTGCGATCCATTTCGCCGTGCGCGCCCTCCACGTACAGCTGGGCGCGCTTGCCCTCTTCCTGGGCGGCCTGGCGCAGCGTGCGACGCAGGTTCGGCACCATCGTGTCGAACGGCAGCATGCGTGTGCGCAGCAGACCTTCCTGCAGGTCCGAGCTCACGCGCGACTGCTGGATCAGCAGCGTCTCGGACTGACGGGTCAGTTCGTCGAGCATGCTCTGGATCGAGACAAGGTCCGACACCGACTCGGCCAGCGCACGCGAGTACTGCTGCAGCTGGGAGAAACGGTCGAGCTCCAGCGGATCGAACACCGCCATACCCGCTTCGCGATGCTCGCGCTGGAAGCGCGCGATGATCTGCGCCTCGGTCTCGATTTCCAGCATGCGCAGCTGGCTGCGCAGTCGCGCGACCGTCTGTTCCAGCTCGACCAGGTTGAAGCGGTAGCCGGCGACCTGCTGTTCCAGACGCGAGCGGTAGATCGCCACCTCGCCGGCGTGATTCACCAGGTTGTCCAGCAGCTCGGCGCGGACGCGAATCTGTTCCTGCGGCGAACGGGCCTCGTCGTGGCCGTCCGGCAACAGTTCCGGCAGCAGCTCGGGCAGCTCGGCGGCGGCCACCGCCGGCTCTCGTGCCGGCGTAGCGGCCGCAGCCGACGCCATCTCCTCGCCGCGCTCGACCAGTGCCTCTTCGCCCGCGAGCGCGAGCAGATGATTGATGGTGTCCTGCGGGTAGCGGATGCCCTTGTTCTGGCTGATCCGCTGCACCAGGGCATGCAGGCGGTCGAAGCCCACTTCCAGTGCCCCGATCAGGGTCGCCACCTGGGCGCCTTCACCGCTGATCGGCTTCTCCAGCAGGGTCTCGATCGCGTGGGCCAGGTCACCCACCGGCACGAAGCCGGCGATGCGCGCACCACCCTTGAGCGTATGCAGGTCGCGCTGCAGCGAAGGCACCTGGGCCAGATCCGCCGGCTCGGCACGCCATTGGGCGAGCGCCTCGTCGGCGTGGTCGAGGATTTCGCGCGCTTCCTCGGCGAACACTTCGAGGAGATCCGGATCGATATCGCCGCGCCACAGCTCGGCGTCTTCGGCACCCTCTTCCTCGTCGCGTTCGTCCTCGCGTTCCTCGGCCTGCTCCTCGGCCACGGCCTGCTCGACCGCCTCGTCGGATGCGGTCGCCGGCAACTCCGGCTCCTCGGCATCCAGCGCCTCGGACGGCGATGCCTCGGCCGCCAGCTCGTCCGCATCCTCGGCGGGAACGGCGGCGGCGGTCTCTTCGGCAGCGGCCGGCGCCTCGTCCACGGCCTCGACAGGCTCTTCGGCCGGGGCCATCTCGGGCTCGGCATGCTCTTCGACAGGCTCTGCACCGGCCGCCGCATCGGCTTCTGCCGCGGTGTCGGCTTCTGCCCCGGCATCGGCTTCCTCGACGGAGGCCGATTCGGCCGGCGTTTCGTCGAGCAAGCCGGCGAACATCGCCGCGATGTCCTCTTCGTCGGAGGCCATCGGCGTAGTCGGCGGCGTCGGTGGCGTCGGCATCGACGCGCCCTGCTGCAACGGATCGAATGCGTCCAGCGCCGCCATCATCTCGTCGGCGAGACGATCGTGATGCTCGTCTTCGAGCTGCTGCTCGCGGCGTGCATCCACTTCGGCGAGGCTCTCATCCAGCGCGGCGGCCGCCTCGGCGTGCGAATCGCCCGCCTCGCCCTCGTCGGCGTCCTCGTCGCGCGATTCGAAGACAACGTGCGCCACCTGCGGCTCGGGCTGCGCATCGCGCAGCTCGGTGATGCGGGCAACCAGCGCGTCCACGTCGGGCAACTGCGGATCGGCAGCGTCGAACTGGGCCATGACGTGATCGACCACATCGGCCGAGCGGCCCAACAGATGCAATCCTTCGGTCGACAGCGGCACATTGGCTGCGCGCAGGCGCTTGAGCAGGCTCTCCAGCGGCGACAGGAGCTGCGTAAGCAGCGAAATGTCGACCATGGCAATGGCGCCGTGCAGCGTGTGCACGGCGCGCAGCAAGGCATCCTCGATGCGCAGCTCGGTGCCGCTGCGGCCGATATGCGCGCGGATGGTCTGCAGGTACTGAGCCACTTCGCTGCGCAGGATTTCCAGCAGCACCGAGTCGACCGGTGGCATCACCGGCATCGCGATGCTTTCGGCCGGCGCGGCGGGCTCCGACGGCGCCGTCTCGGCCGCGTTCGCCAAGGTGGCGGCGGGCACGTCGGCACTGGCGGTATCGAAGCGCGGCACGCGTCGACGCACGACGCGGCGCACGGTCTCGGTGGCCGCGGTGGCGAACTGCGAAATATCCGCCTGCTCGCCGGCGGCCAGGCGGTCGGCGGTCTGCATGATGGCGCCCAGCGGCGCATTCGGCGTGCCTTCCCCGCGCAGCGCCGTCAGCAGCTGCGGCAACGCGGCGATGGCATGGCGCACCAGCGCCTGCACGCCCTCGTGCGGCTCGATGCTCTGGTCCAGCACGCGATTGAGCATGTTCTCCACGCGCCAGGCGAATTCACCCAACGTGGTGGCGCCCACCAGGCGGCCCGATCCCTTGAGAGTGTGGAACGAGCGGCGGATCGGCGTGAGCGCGGCGATCTGCGTGGGATCGGCCAGCCAGGCCTGCTCGGCGCTCTGCAGGTTGTCGATCTCCTCCTGCATTTCCTCCAGGAAGATCTCGCGAATGTCATCGTCGATGCCGTCGGTGGAACTCTGGAAGCCCGCGTCCGCGGCCATCGGATCGGCCACCGGGCGCTGCTCGACCACTTCCTCCTCGATCTCGATCCAGTCTTCGCCGCCGTCGCCGGCATCCGCGCCCGCCATGGCGGCAGACGAATCCACCGTCTCAGCCAGATGCAGGCCCGACACGTCCTGCGCAGGCTCGGCCGCCACCGGCGCCTGACCGAACATCAGGCTGCCGAGATCGTCGCCAGCGCCCACGCTGACCGACTCGGACAGCGCCGGCTGCGCGGCCAGCTCCTCGTCCAGTCCAGCCAGGGCATAGCCGGAGGGCTCCACCAGCAGTTCCGGCTCGAGCGCGGGGAGCGGCGCGCGCGCCGCCGGCACCGGCCAGTAGCCGAGCATCGACAGGCTGTGCTCGGCCACGTCGAGGATGTGCTCGAGTCCGCCGCGATGCTCGCGGGCGGCTTCCAGGTAGTACTCCAGGGCAGCGAGCGCATCGGCCAGGTGGTCCATCTGCGCGCTGCTGGGCACGCGACGATCGCCCAGCAGTTCGTTGCCGATGAACCGGCCGATACCGTCGGCCAGCTCGGCCGGACGCGTGCTCGCAAGCATGCGCATGGCGCCGGCGACCTCTTCCATCTGGCCGGGCGCGTCCTTGAGATGGTGGTGCTGCCAGGCCGATTCGACGAAGCCGACGATCGCGTCCTTGACGCGATTGGTGTTGGCGGTGGCCTCCTGCATCAGGGTGGCCATGATGTGGCGCGCCTCGCTGCGCGGCAGCGCTGGCGTGGCGCCCATGTCGGCGCTCGGCTCCTCGCTGCTGCCGAGGCTTTCGATATGGTCATCCAGCGAGGCTTCGACGTAGAGCAGTGCACCGGCGACGTCCAGCAGCGTCTCGTCCTCGGCCGACCGCATGCGGTTGGCGATCTCGTCGAGGATGCGGCGCTGCTCGTTGATCACCCGGCGCGGCACGCTCAGCGCCAGCATGCCCAGCGTATCGCCCACGCGCTCGAGCACTTCGCTCTGCGCGGCGAGCTGGGCCGGATCGGCGTCGCTCTGGCGCAGGAACAGATCGAGCGCTTCCTTCACCCGCAGCAGATCGTCCTTCAGCGCGCGCGACACGGAGTCGAGCAGCGCGCGGTTGTGGCCGGCCATCGAGCCGCGGGCGTGTTCCAGCTCGGCGGCGTCGGGCAGCAGGCTGTCCAGCGCATAGGTTTCGCGCAGCAGCTGCATCTGCGGGCTGCGCTGCTTGGCCTGCGCCACGATGAAGAGCAGCTTGCGTGCCAGGTCGTCGGCGTCGCCGCCGCGTAGGCTTTCCTCGCCGTGCTCGAGCATCTGGCGGATGCTGCGATCGACCTTGCCGATCAGCTGGCGTACTTCGGCGGCCTGCGCCTTGAGGTGCCCTTGCTCGAGCCCTTCCAGTGCGCCGGCGGCGATCCACCACAGTCGACGACCGGGGGTGCTGTGACAGCAACCGGTGATGGCGTTGAGGGTGTCGCGCATGCCCAGCAGCTGCTGGTCGGCGTTCTGCCCGCGGAACCAGGCCAGCAACTGCTGCTGGAAGCGCAGCCGCAGATCGGCCACGCGGCCGCGGCGCGCGAGCGCCTCGGTCTCGCTCACCGCTGGCGGAGCCTGCGGCGGCAGCGACGCATCGAGGCGCGGGTTGAACAGCGCCACTTCCGTCAGTGCCGCCATCTTGCGGCTGGCGCGCAGCTCGTTGAGCAACGGCAGCAGCACCACCGGCACGTCGCGATGTCCGCTGGACAGGCGCTCGAGGTAGTCAGGCAGCTGCATGAGGCCGCGCATCAGCGAGGCATAGGCCTCTTCGCGCTGGGGCACGTGATCCTCGAGGAGCGCGATGGACAGCGTCTCCATCTCGTCGGCGACCATCGCGGCGCCGTACAGCTCGACCATCTGCAGGGTGCCGTGCACCTGATGCAGGCTGTCGGCGCACGAGCGCATCGCATCCCGGTTGCCCGGGTTGTCGACGTAGGACTCCAGCGCATCGCGGGCCGCGGCCAGAGTCTCGTCGAGCTCCGGCTTGACCCACTGCAGGGTGGTGAAATCGATGTGGTCTTGAAGTCTCATGCGCCCCTCACTGCGGCTGCGCCAAAAGGCATAGCGCAACCGTCGAGGTTGCCCCCTGTCATGTAAGCCCGTGTCAACCCGGCAGCTTGAAGTGCGCCACCGAGCGGCGCAGATCGCTGGCCAGCTGTGCCAGGTAACCGATCGAGTCGGCCGTCTGGCTCGCGCCCTGCGACGTCTGCGAGGTGATTTCCTGGATCGCGTTCATCGATTGGGAAATGTCCGTAGCCGCCGCCGACTGCTGTCGTGCTGCCGTGGAGATGTTCTGAATCAGCGCGGACAGATCGTGCGAGACGCGCTCGATGTCGCCCAGCGCGCTGCCGGCGTCCTCGGCCTTGCGGGCTCCGGACACCACCTCGGCGGTGGTCTGTTCCATCGAGCTCACCGCCTCGTTGGTATCGGACTGAATCGCCTGCACCAGCGTCTCGATGCGCTTGGTTGCGCTCGCCGAACGTTCGGCGAGGCGCTGCACTTCGTCCGCCACCACCGCGAAACCGCGGCCGGCTTCACCGGCCGACGCCGCCTGGATGGCCGCGTTGAGCGCGAGGATGTTGGTCTGCTCGGCAATGTCGTTGATCAGTTCCACGATCGAACCGATTTCCTGCGAGGACTCACCCAGGCGCTTGATGCGCTTGGAGGTTTCCTGGATCTGGTCGCGGATCGAGTCCATGCCCGAGATCGTCTCGCGCACCACTTCGGCGCCGCGCGAGGCGATCTGCACCGAGCGCTCGGCCACGTCGGCCGATTCGGCCGAATCCTTCGACACGTTGTCCATCGAGCTGGCGATCTGGTTGATCGCCGAGGTCGCGGTACTGATGCGCTGGGCCTGCGCCTGCGCCGATTCAGCCAGCTGGCGGGCGGTGGTCTGGGTTTCCTGCGCCGACGAAGACACCTGCTCGGAGGTCTCGTTGATCGTGGTCACCAGCGTGCGCAGCTCGTCGATGGCGTAGTTCACCGAGTCGGCGATGGCGCCCGTAATGTCTTCCGACACCGTCGTCTTCACGGTCAGGTCGCCTTCGGCGAGCGAGCCCATTTCGTCCAGCAGGCGCATGATCGCCTCCTGGTTGCGCTGGTTGAGCTCGGCCGAGTCCTGGAAGCGCTTGCGCTGATCGCGCACCAGCGTGAACACCAGCAGCAGCGCGAACGCCACCGTGCCGATCGCGCCGATGATGCCCCACCACAGGTTCGGGAACAGCCGGCGCAGCGGCAGCTTGCCGATCTGGTCGGCTAGCTCGTTGGCGCGCAGCAGCACGTTCTGCGAATCCAGCGAGGCCTGGTTGCCGGCGCGCTTCACGTCGGCGATGTTGCCGGCGGCGGAAACCAGTTTGGCCACCGGATCGGCCAGGCCGCTCCAGCTGGACTGCATGTCGTTGAGGATCTTCTGCGCGTTGGCGTCGTTCATCGCGCGAATGCCCGCGGCGCTGTCGCCCTCGGTCAGGCCCTTGAGCACTGTGCCGTACAGCTGCGCGTCGCGGGCCAGGCCGTCGGCGGCGGACTGCGCGGTGTCGCCACCCTGCAGTACCTCCTGCACGCGGCGGATCATGCGGTCGGCCACCAGCATCTGGCGCGACGAACCGAGCATCTGGTCCGCGCTGCCGTTCTTCTGCTGGAGGATGTTGACCACCTGCTCGGTGCTGGAATTGAGCAGCGGGATCTGCTTGGACAAGGTGTCGGCGCGGCTGGCCGAGTCGAGCACCACCGACTTGTTCGACAGGATCTTGCCGATGTCGCCATCGAGCTGGGCCCAGGCATTGTTCAGCGCGGTGACGGCGCGACCGGCAGGCGAGGCGTTGTTGTCGCCGTAGGCCTGCATGCCGCCCTTGGGATCGCCCTTGGTGAGCTTCTGCACGGCCGAATCGATGGCGTTACGGGTGGTGGCCAGCTCCTGGTAGGAGTTGACGTTGCCGTCCGCCGATTCGATCGCGTACTTCGCCGTCTGCTGCGACAGCACCTGGATCTGCGTGGTCAGTGCCACGGCCTGTCGGTCTTCGGCGTTCTTCTGGTTGAGAAAGACGAAATCCAGCGCCGCGAAACCGATCGAGATCAGCAGCAGAACGATCAGGCCGGTATAGCCGCGTTCCTTGCCGATGCCCCCTGTAGTGCTCATGTTCACCTCACCCTTCCACAACCGTGGGTCCATGCGCCGTGCGCACCGCCCGAGACTTGCCGCCCCTGTTTCCGGCCCGAATCCGGCACCGGCCCTACCTCACCGCTTATCGAACGTCAGGCCGCGGCCTGACGGAAATCCGGGGCACGCACCAGCTTGCCCATGCTGAACAACGCCAGCTTCTGCTCACCGACCCGGTCATCGACAAAACGCGCCAGGCGCGGATCGTCCTCCGGCTCCGCCTCCCGTCGCTGCTGTTCGTCGACCGTGCGCTGGCCGAACACCTCGTCCACCATCAGTGCCACGCTGCCGCCGCTCTGCCGGACCACCAACAGGCGCGTGCGCTCGCTGGGCTGGGTCCGGGTGCCGAACAGGAATCGGCCCAGGTCGATGACCGGCACCAGGTTGCCGCGCACGTTGGCGACACCCAGCAGCCACGGCAGCGTGCCGGGCACCGGGGTCAGCACCGGCACGGCCAGGAGTTCGTTGATCTCGTCGATGCTGCTGACGAACAGGCGCGAACCGACGCGATAGCCGATGCCGCGCCACAACCCCGGCGCCTCCATGGTCTGTCGCGTGTCCGATGCGTGCGCCAGCGAGAGCCGCTCGTAGCGGGCGAGCACCTCGAACGGGGAGAGATTGACCGCCTCGTTCATGCCGCGCTCGGCAACAGGTCGTTGATGCACGCCAACAGCTCTTTTTCCTTCACCGGCTTGGTGATGAAGGCACGCGCGCCCTGGCGCAGGCCCCAGACGCGGTCGGTTTCCATCGATTTGGTGGTGATCATCACGATCGGCACCGCCGAGGTCGCCGGATCGCGCGTCAGCGTGCGCGTGGCCTGGAAGCCGTTCATGCCCGGCATGATCACGTCCATGATCACCAGGTCGGGCAGGTCGGCGCGCACGCGCTCCACGCCCTCTTCGGCCGTGCTCACGGCGGACACGGAATGACCGGCCCCTTCGAGCAACGTGGTGAACACCCGCACGTCGGTGGGTGAGTCGTCGATGATGAGAATCTTTGCCACAGGCCTCCCCTCAGACGCCGGAGTCACGGAAATCAGGCTGCCGTGCCCACATGGCGGTGTATGGCTCCCAGCAGTTCGTCACGCGTGAACGGCTTGGTCAGGTATTGCTCGGCGCCGACGATGCGGCCACGGGCCTTGTCGAAAAGCCCGTCCTTCGAGCTGAGCATGATGACCGGGGTGGCCCGGAACTGGGGGTTGTTCTTGATCAGCGCGCAGGTCTGATACCCGTCCAGGCGGGGCATCATGATGTCAACGAAGATGATGGACGGCTTCTGGTCGGAAATCTTCGCCAGGGCCTCGAAGCCGTCGACGGCTGTCAGCACGTCGCAGCCTTCCTTCTTCAGCAAGGTTTCGGCCGTGCGCCGGATCGTCTTGGAGTCGTCGATCACCATGACCTTCAGACCGGCCAATCCGTTTGCACTCACGTTCAAGTTCACTCAACCCCCCTGTGGCCCGCCCCAGGCTCAGGTGAAGCACCCACCGCGCTGGTGTGATTGCCGTGCGCGGTTCGTGCAGATGAAAAGAATCCAGCTTTTATTTGGTAGAGACGCCTTTTTCGGATGACGCCTTCAGCCGTTGCTGTTTACCGCTTGCCCCACGGCCCGTCAAGCCAAAATGAAGCGGGATGCCGATTGTGCCGCCCTTCCACGAGGATGTCGGCCGCCGCGCCCGGGACTTGATCGTCCCACCCTTCCGTGTGGCGCCTTGCCGGGCAGCCTGCGCTCGGCCACCATCACGATCCCGCCGCCGTCGGCTACCGCAACGCGGCGCCGATGCCGTCACCCCACTCCAGTCACCCCACCCGGAGAAACCCCATGTCGTTCTCGGTCGCCGTGCTGATGGACCCCATCGGTGCCATCAAGATCGCCAAGGACAGCACGTTCGCCATGCTGCTTGAGGCGCAGCGACGCGGCCATCAGCTGTTCTACATGGAACAGGGCGACCTGGCGCTGCGTGACGGGTCGCCGTGGGCGCGCCTGGCATCGCTGACCGTGAAGGATGATCCGAGCGGCTGGTTCAGCCTCGGCGAGGCGCGCTGGCGCGACCTGCGCGAGCTCGACGTGGTGCTGATGCGCAAGGATCCGCCGGTCGACCAGCAATTCCTCTACGACACCATGGTGCTGGAGGCCGCACAGCGTCACGGCGTGCAGGTGATCAACGACCCGCGCGCGCTGCGCGACTGCAACGAGAAGGTGTTCGCGCTGCACTTCCCGCAGTGCATGGCGCCGACCCTGGTCGCGCGCGATCCTGCCGAGCTGCGCCGGTTTGTCGACGAGCACGGCGAGGCGGTGCTCAAGCCGCTGGACGGCATGGGCGGACGCGGCATCTTCCGCGTCAGTAGCGGTGACAGCAACCTCAACTCCATGCTCGAAACCCTGCTCGGCGGTGATTCGCACGGCCAGGGCCGGCAGTTTGCGGTGGCGCAGAAGTTCATCCCGCAGATCAGCGCGGGCGACAAGCGCGTGCTGCTGGTGGACGGCGAACCGGTGCCCTATGCGCTGGCGCGCATCCCCCAGGGCAACGAGTTTCGCGGCAATCTCGCCGCGGGCGGTCGTGGCGAAGGCGTACCGCTGTCCGACCGCGATCGCTGGATCGCCGCCGAGGTGGGGCCGGAACTGGTCCGCCGGGGCCTGCGTTTCGTGGGGCTGGACGTGATCGGCGACTATCTGACCGAGATCAACGTCACATCCCCGACCTGCATCCGGGAGCTGGACGCCCAGTTCGGGCTTAACATCGCCGGCACTCTGTTCGACGCCATCGAACGCACCGCCGTGGAACCCGTGTCTCAGTGAGCAACGCCGTCCCTCGTCCCCAGCGCCCCGACATGATCGGGGCCACCATGCTGTTTTCCCTGCTGTTCCATGGCGTGCTGCTGCTCGGCATCACGTTCCAGTTCGTCAAGCCGGCCTCGAGCCTGCCGACGCTGGACGTCACGCTGGTCAACGTGGCTAACCAGCAGGCGCCGGACAAGGCCGATTTCCTCGCGCAGGCCAACAACCGCGGCGGCGGCGATCGCGACCGCGCCGAACGGCCTTCCAACGCTTTCACCGGCCCGTTGCCCAAGCCCACCCCGGGCATTGCCAACGCCCGCGTGCAGGCCACCACGCCCGCACCGCAGCCGCCAACCGACCAGCGCCTGATCACCACCCGCGGCGACAGCCGATTCAGTGTCGATGCCAGCACCGGCAAGCCACAGGTGACCAGCGACCCGAACGACCGCGCCGCCGAACTGCGCCGCGAGCAGGAGATCGCCCAGCTCGCCGCCGAACTGCGCCACAAGAACGAGGCCTACGCCAAACGGCCGAAGAAGAAATACATCTCCGCCAACACCCGCGAGTACGCCTATGCGGCCTACATGCGCGGCTGGTCCGACCGGGTCGAGCGCATCGGCAACCTCAACTATCCAAGCGAAGCGCGGCGGCGCCAGCTGCACGGAGAACTGCTGCTCACGGTGGGCCTCAACCGCGATGGCGGCATCAGCAGCATCGAAGTGATCAAGAGCTCGGGTTCGCCGCTGCTGGATGCCGCGGCCGAACGCATCGTGCGGCTGGCCGCGCCGTTTCCGCCGATTCCCCGCGACAAGGGCGTGGACGAGCTGTACATCACGCGAACCTGGCAATTCCTGCCCGGCGACATCCTGCGCAACAAGTAACGTCGCCGCAGCCGGCGTACAGGCAGGCCGCGGTCGGCGGGACTACAATGCACCGATGCGCGACTCCCTCCCCTCCTCCCTCGCCGGGCACTTCCTCATCGCCATGCCCAGCCTGGCCGACGCACCGTTCTCGCGGGGCGTGGCGCTGCTGTGCCAGCACGATGAGGACGGCGCCGTCGGCCTGCTGATCAACCAGCTGTCCGAATACCGCATGGGCGACATCCTCGGCCAGATGAAACTCGATTGCGCCGATCCGGAGCTTGCCGACGCGCCGGTGCTGATCGGCGGCCCGGTGCAGCAGGAACGCGGCTTCGTGCTGCATCGCGAGCACGGCCACTGGGAATCCAGCTTCCGCGTCAACGACGTGTGGTCGATCACCACCTCGCGCGACATCCTCATCGCGATGGCCGCAGGCGAAGGGCCGCGGCACGCGCTGCTGGCACTCGGTTACTCCGGCTGGAGCGCCGGCCAACTCGAGCAGGAGCTCAAGGACAACAGCTGGCTCACGGTGGAAGCCAGCGACCGAGTCATTTTCGACACCCCGCTGGAAGAGCGCTGGAGCGCCGCCGCCGGCCTGATCGGGCTCGATCCGCTGCAGCTCCCCGGCTACGCCGGCCACGCATGAGTCCGGCCCGATGAGCTGCGTGCTGGGCTTCGACGTGGGCAGCAAGCTGATCGGCGTGGCCGTCGGCAACCGCATCACCCAAAGCGCACGGGCGCTGGCCACGATCGCCATGCGCGAGGGCCAGCCGGACTGGCCGGCGCTCGACCGCCTGCATCGCGAGTGGCTGCCGCAGGCGCTGGTGGTCGGCCTCCCACTCACCCTCGACGGCGCCGAGCAGCCGGCCAGCAAGCTGGCCCGGCGCTTCGCCGACGGGCTCAGGCAGCGCTACGGCACCGCACCCGTGCTGGTAGACGAGCGGCACAGCTCGCGCGAAGCGGCCGAACGCTTCGCCGGCGCACGCGCAGCCGGCCTGCGTCGCCGCCGCGATGGCGCACAGATCGATGCCGAAGCGGCCGCCGTGATCCTCGAGCGCTGGCTGGCCACGGCCGAGCTCGACTCACCCCTTTCTTCCTCCGCACCCAACGCCGAGTTGCCATGAGCCCACGCCTGCGTCACCTCACCACGCTCGAACATCTGCCGCGCGAGACGATCGAGCGCCTGCTCGACCGCGCCATGGCCATGCGCGACGCCTGCGCCCACGGCACGCGCAAGATCGACCTGCTGGCCGGCCGTACGGTGCTCAACCTGTTCTTCGAGCCCTCCACCCGCACGCGCACCTCGTTCGAACTGGCGGCGCGGCGACTGGGCGCCGACGTGGTGAATTTCGACATCGGCTTTTCCTCGGCCAACAAGGGCGAGGAGCTGTACGACACGCTGCACACGCTCGAGGCGATGCATCTGGACGCGATCATCGTGCGGCACAAGGTGTCCGGCACGCCGGACGAGCTGGTGCGCCACGCGATGAGCGGCGTGTCGGTGATCAACGCCGGCGACGGCAACCGTGCGCACCCCACCCAGGGCCTGCTCGACGCGCTCACCATCCGCCAGCATCGCCCGGATTTCGAGAACCTCAGCGTGGCCATCTGCGGTGACGTGAAGCACTCGCGCGTGGCCCGCTCGGACGTGCACGCGCTGAGCGCACTGGGCGTGCGCGACATCCGCCTGTGCGGCCCGGCCTCGCTGATGCCGGACGCGGCGGAATTTCCGCAGTGCCGGTTCGTCGAGGATTTCGACCAGGCCATCGAGGGCGTCGATGCGGTGATCATGCTGCGCCTGCAGAAGGAACGCATGGCGCAGACCGACCTGCCCGACGAAGCGGCCTACTTCCGCCAGTACGGACTGGACACCACCCGCCTGGCCAAGGCGCGCAAGGGTTGCCTGGTGATGCATCCGGGGCCGATCAACCGCGGCATCGAGATCGCTTCGGACGTGGCCGACGGCGCGCAGTCGCGCATCCTGGAGCAGGTCGGCAACGGCGTGTTCATCCGCATGGCGGTGCTCGGCGAGCTGCTCGCCCGCTGACCTGCGGAGCGTCACCAACAGGCGGCATAATGGCCGCCGCAACACCACACTCAATGGGGAAGATTATGCGACCGATGAAGCGCGCACTGGCGCTCGGCGTGGCCGGCATCCTGCTGGCTGCCTGCGGCCACAAGGACAAGGATGCACCGTTGGCCTTCGTTCCGGCGGACACGCCGTACGTGGCGGCCAACCTCGACGTAATGGACGACGACACCCGCGCGGCATTGTTCGCCCAGGCCAACGCCCAGCTGCCCGCGCAGGTGGCGCAGATGAAGTCGGCGGCGGACGAGCTGAAGGCTACCGATCCGGACACCGCCAACCTGCTGCGCGCATTCGCCAGCGAGTTCGACGGCAAGACCGTCGAGCAGTTCGCCCAGAACGCGGGCCTGAACGTGAAGGGCTACTCGGCCTTCTACGGCCTCGGACTGGCCCCGGTGGCCCGCTTCCAGCTCACCGATCCGGCCGCGTTCGACGCCTTCGTCGGCCGGCTGGAAACCGCCTACGGCAAGAAGCTCGACACCGCCAAGCTCGGTGACGTGAGCTATCGCCGCCACGTCTCGGCCACCGCAGGTACCGAGGTCATCCTCGCCGTGGTGGGCAAGCAGGCGGTCGCCGCCCTGCTGCCGTCCGATGCCTCCGACGCCTTGCTGCGCCAGGTGCTGGGCCTGGATCGCCCGGCCAAGAGCCTGCAGGACGACGGTCGCCTGGCCAAGCTCGCCAAGGCCAAGGGCTACGGCAAGCAGGCCGTGGGTCTGGTCGACCTGAGCCACCTGCTTCCGCTGATCGCCAGCGGCAAGGATCCATTGTTCCAGGCCATGTTCAAGGCCCATGCGCAGGCCGAGTCGGCCAAGACCGGCGAGCCGGTGGCCAACCAGATGCAGATCCCCGCTTCGTGCGAAACCGATGCCGCCCGCATCGCCGCGCGCGTGCCCACGCTGAGCTTCGGCTACACCCGGCTGGACGCCAAACACCAGGACATGCGCCTGGACGTGGCGATGGCCAGCGATATCACCCAGGCGTTCGCCGGGCTGAAGGTGGCGCTGCCGGGCCTGGGCACCGACGCCAGCGCGCCGTTCGACATGAGCCTGGCCCTGCCCGTGACCGACCTGCGGGCGTTCTGGACGGCCCAGGCGGACGCGGTGACGGCCAAGCCGTTCAGCTGCCCGGCACTGGCCGACCTCAACGAGGGTTTCGCCAAGCTCGGCCCGGCGATGCAGAAGGCGGCCATCCCGCCGTTCGGCGACCTGCTCGGCCTGCGCATCGCGCTGGACAGCCTCAACGCCGGCAACGGTCAGGGGGTGCCGAGCTTCACCGGTCGCATCGTGCTGGGCACCAGCAACCCGTCCGGCTTGCTGGCGATGGGCCAGATGATGACCCCAGCGCTGGCGCAGCTGAAGATCACCGCCGATGGCAAGCCGGTCGCGCTACCGGCCGACCTCACCAAGATGATCGGTCAGCCGGTGTGGGCAGCGATGGGCGAGAAGGCGCTCGCGCTGGCGATCGGCCCCGGTGAGGACGCCAAGCTCGCCGACACGCTGAAGGAGCCCGCAGGTGACGCCGGGCGCATGATGCGCCTGCACCTGGACGGCGCCATGTACCAGAACTGGATCCAGCTGATGATGGACAAGGCCGACAGTCTGGCCGCGATGAGTTCGGCAATGAACAAGGACGCAGCCCCCGGCACCGACCCGGCGGCCGCCCGCCAGGAAGCCGCCACCCGGGCGCACGCGCAGTTCCAGGCGCTCCAGGCCCAGGCTGCCCGGATCAAGGCGCTCAGCTCCGAGGCACACGTGGACGCCGATGGCCTGGTGATCACCAGCCAGACCGAGCTCAAGTAAGGGCTCGGCACATAGCCAAGAGAAGGGGCGCCCACGGCGCCCCTTTTTTTGTGCGTGAGGCTCGCGTGTGCACCGTCACACGGCCGTCTTCGCAAGACCATCGCCGCGCTGAATCGCGCAGCGCGCGGCCCACAAGGCGTTCACGCAGGAATTGTTGCCATTGCCCCCAGGTAGCCAACACGGGCACCGACTGCCTGAGGGCAGCGCCATCCAAGAGAGAGGAGAATCACCATGCGTACCCATCTGATCCGCAAGAACCTGGTCGCCATGGGCCTGATCGCCGCGTTTGCTGCCGCCCCGCTGGCGCAGGTCGCCGCCCAGGACAGCATGCCGAAGGCTTCGTCCAATCAGACCGTGCCGGACAAGGCGGCCGATGCCTGGATCACCACCAAGGTGAAGTCCGAGTTCGCCACCACCAAGGGCGTGGACGCCACCGACATCTCGGTCGACACCAATGACGGTGTGGTCCGCCTGAGCGGCCACGTCGGCAGCGCGGCCGAGAAGATGAAGGCCGAGCAGGTCGCCCGCGGCGTCAAGGGCGTGAAGAGCGTCGACACCAGCGGGCTCACGCTGACCGCCAGCGGCGAATAACGCCGACACGTCAGCCTGCTCGCTGACAGCAAAAGGGGCCCCGCGGGGCCCCTTTTTTACGCACGGTGGCGCCGATTCAGCGGTGCAGCAGTCCACCGCCGAACTGGTTCTTCTCGCGCGACTCTTCCAGCTCCACGCCATCGAGGCCCTGCGACAGGGTATGCGCGTCGCCGCCCTGGGCCAGCTTGATGCGCAGGCGCACCTCGTTCGAACTGTCGGCGTGGCGCAGCGCGTCCTCGTAGCTGATCTCGCCGGCGTGATAGAGCTCCACCAGACTCTGGTCGAAGGTTTTCATGCCCAGGTTGGTGGATTCCTTCATCACTTCCTTGAGCTTGTGGATCTCGCCCTGGCGGATGTAGTCCTGCACCAGCGGCGTACCCAGCAGCACTTCCACCGCGACCCGGCGGGCCTTGCCGTCCGGGGTGGGAATCAGCTGCTGCGCCACGATGCCCTTGAGGTTCAGCGACAGATCCATGAACAGCTGCTGGCGGCGGTCCTCCGGGAAGAAGTGCAGGATGCGATCCATCGCCTGGTTGGCGTTGTTCGCGTGCAGGGTGCACAGGCACAGGTGACCGGTCTCGGAGAAGTTGATCGCGTGCTCCATCGTCTCGCGGGTGCGCACCTCGCCGATCATGATCACGTCCGGCGCCTGGCGCAGGGTGTTCTTCAGCGCGTTCTCCCAGCTCTCGGTGTCGATGCCGATCTCGCGCTGGGTGATGATGCAGCCCTCGTGCTTGTGCACGTATTCGATGGGATCCTCGATGGTGATGATGTGGCCCGTCGAATTGGTGTTGCGGTAGCCGATCATTGCCGCCAGCGAGGTCGACTTACCGGTGCCGGTGCCGCCCACGAAGATGATGATGCCGCGCTTGGTCATCGCCAGCTGCTTGATCACCGGCGGCAGCGTGAGCTCTTCGATGGTCGGGATCTTCGACTCGATCCGGCGCAGCACCATGCCCACGCAGTTGCGCTGGTAGAAGCACGACACGCGGAAGCGGCCGACGCCCTGCGCGGAAATCGCGAACTGGCATTCGTGAGTCTTCTCGAACTCCTCGCGCTGCGAGGGCGTCATCACGTTCAGCACCATGTCGCGCGACTGCTGCGGACTGAGCGGGCTCTGCGTGATCGGCACCACGCGCCCCTGCACCTTCATCGACGGCGCCACGCCGGCCGTGATGAACAGATCCGAGGCCTTCTTGTGGACCATCAGCTTGAGGAACGAGGTGAAATCGAAATCGCTCATGGCGAGTCTCCTCCGGGAGACGAAAAAGCGTTGAACTCAGGCGTGCAGCCGGGCGACGGGGCGCGCGCCCCGCCGATCGCGGCGTTTACTTGAAGGTTTCCTTGTTCTTGGCGTAGGTGAGCGCCTCCTGGCGTGCCACCAGGCCACGCTTCACCAGATCTTGCAGGTTCTGGTCCAGCGTCTGCATGCCGTACTGCTGGCCGGTCTGGATCGAGGAGTACATCTGCGCCACCTTGTCCTCGCGGATCAGGTTACGGATCGCCGGGATGCCCACCATGATCTCGTGCGCCGCGATGCGCCCGCCGCCGACCTTCTTCAGCAGCGACTGCGAGATCACCGCGCGCAGCGACTCGGACAGCATCGAGCGCACCATCGGCTTCTCGCCGGCGGGGAACACGTCGATGATGCGGTCCACCGTCTTGGCCGCCGAGGAGGTGTGCAGCGTGCCGAACACCAGATGGCCGGTTTCCGCGGCGGTCAGCGCCAGGCGGATGGTTTCCAGATCGCGCAGCTCGCCGACCAGGATGTAGTCAGGGTCCTCGCGCAGCGCCGAGCGCAGCGCCTCGTTGAAGCCGTGCGTATCGCGGTGCACCTCGCGCTGGTTGACCAGGCACTTCTGCGAGGTGTGCACGAACTCGATCGGATCCTCGATCGTGAGCATGTGCCCGTATTCGTTCTTGTTGATGTGGTCGACCATCGCCGCCAGCGTGGTCGACTTGCCCGAGCCGGTGGGGCCGGTGACCAGGATCAGTCCCTGCGGCTGCTCGATCAGCTCACGGAAGATGCGCGGACAGGCGAGATCCTCCAGCGTGAGCACCTCGGAGGGAATCGTACGGAACACCGCACCGGCGCCACGGTTCTGGTTGAACGCGTTGACGCGAAAGCGCGCCAGGCCGGGGATCTCGAAGGAGAAGTCGGTCTCGTAGAACTCTTCGTAATCGCGCCGCTGCTTGTCCGACATGATGTCGTAGATCAGCGAGTGCACCTGCTTGTGCTCGAGCGCGGGAATGTTGATGCGGCGCACGTCGCCATCGACCCGGATCATCGGCGGCAATCCCGCCGACAAGTGCAGGTCCGAGGCCTTGTTCTTCACCGAGAAGGCAAGCAGTTCGGCGATATCCATCGGGTAGTTCCCCCTCAACCGATCGTCATGATTAAAGATGTTTTGCGGCAATCGATGCGGGTGTCTGCCCCGGCGCCGGTGGCGTGCGACGGCCATCTGTCGCAGCGGCCAGCGGTCATCGGAGACTGTTCCCGGATCCCCCTTGAGCGGCTCGATACTACTCGCGCCAGGGGCGGCGCGACCAGTCCTCGATGGCGGTTTTGCCAAGGCTGCACACCCTTGCCCGGAAGCGGCGGCGAGCCATGGCGCGAAGCACGCGCGGCGGCGGGTGGGGTAAGGTAGTCGGCTGACGACACACAGGAGCGAACATGACACGCATCGCCTTCATCGGTGGCGGCAACATGGCGCGCAGCCTCATCGGCGGCCTGCTCAAGACCGGCATCCCCGCCGCCACCATCGCCGTCTCCGAACCCCAGGCCGAATCGCGCCAGAGCCTGGCGCGCGAGTTCGGCGTGGCCACCTACGCCGAAAACCGACTGGCCGCGGCCGACGCCGAGGTGATCGTGCTGGCGGTGAAGCCGCAGATCATGCCAGCGATCCACGCCGAGCTGCGCGACACGCTGCAGCGCAATCGCCCGCTGCTGATCTCGATTGCCGCCGGCGTGCGGCTGGACCAGCTCGAGCGCTGGTTCGGGGCGCTGCCGATCGTGCGCTGCATGCCCAACACGCCGGCCCTGATCGGCGCCGGCGCCACCGGCCTATGCGCCAATGCGCGGGTGAGCCCGCCGCAGCGCGCGCAGGCCCAGCACATCCTCGATGCTGCCGGGCTCACCCGCTGGGTCGACGACGAGGCGCTGATGGACACGGTGACCGGCATTTCCGGCTCCGCCCCGGCGTACTTCTTCGCCCTGGTCGAGGCGCTGGAGGATGCCGCCGTGGCGCAGGGCATGGATCGCGGCACCGCCCGCGCGCTGGCCGCGCAGACCTGTCTGGGCGCGGGCCGCATGCTGGTGGAGAGCGGCGAAGCGCCCGGCGAGCTGCGTCGCCGCGTCACCTCGCCCAACGGCACCACCCAGGCGGCGCTGGAGAGCTTTGCGGCCGACGGCCTGCCCGCTATCGTGGCGCACGCCGTCGCCGCGGCTACCCGCCGCGGCGGCGAACTGGCCGCCGAACTGGACAAGACCTAAGTGGACTACCTGCTCAACGCCCTCAAGGTGATCATCCAGCTGGCTTCCAGCCTGCTCTCTACGCTGTTCGTGTTGCGCGTGTTGGCCGAGGCCTCCCGCGCGGATTTCCACAATCCGCTCAGCCAGTTCCTTTACAAGGCCACTAATCCGGTGCTAGCGCCGATACGGCGAGTCATTCCGAACTGGCGCCGGATCAACCTCTCCGCTATCGCGGTCGCATGGCTGGTGATGGTGCTGAAATGGGCCGCGCTGTATGCCCTGGATGGGAGATCGCTGCACCTGGCCGGGCTGGCCCTGCTCGGCGCCGCCGACCTGATCGACTTCGTGCTGGTGTTCTACCTGGTGCTGATTTTCGGCTGGTCGCTGCTGAGCATGCTGCAGGTGGACCCGCGCCAGCCGGCGCTGCGCCTGGCCGGCGCCATTGTCGAGCCGCTGCTGCGCCCGCTGCGCGGCAAGCTGGTGGTGGGCATGCTCGACTTTTCGCCGATGGTGGTGATGCTGGCGATCGTGCTGGCGCGCATCCTGATTGCCGCCCCGCTGATCGACCTCGGCACCGCGATGACGCTGGGCGGCTGAGCCACGACGGCGGCAGCGGGCGCTGCGCTCAGCCCACCGCCGCCTCGACCCGCTGCTTCACCGCCGCAGCCAGCGCCGGCAGCTTGTCCAGCGTATCCAGGTTGTGTGCCAACTGGTCGAGCTTGCTGGCCCCCAGCAGCACGGTGGACACGTGCGGGTTGGCCAGGCACCAGGCCAGTGCCAGTTGCGTCATCGACACGCCCAGTTCGTCGGCGATCGGCGCGATCCGCTGGGCCCGCTCGACGCGGCCCTGGCCCTTGTCCAGCAACTCCTCGCGCAGCCACTCGTAACCGGGCTGGTTGAGCCGGGCGTCACTCGGCACGCCGTCGCGGTACTTGCCGGTGAGCAATCCCGAGGCCAGAGGCGACCAGATCGTGGTGCCCATGCCGTAGGTGTCGTACAGCGGCTCGTACTCGCGCTCCACCCGCTCGCGGTGCAGCAGGTTGTACTGCGGCTGCTCCACCACCGGCGCGGTCAGGTGGTGCTCACGGGCAATGCGATGGGCCTGCTCGATCGCCTCGACCGGCCATTCGCTGGTGCCCCAGTACAGCACCTTGCCCTGGCGCACCAGCAGGTCCATCGCCGCCACCGTCTCGGCGATCGGGGTGTCCAGATCCGGCCGGTGGCAGAAATACAGGTCGAGGTAATCCACCTTCAGTCGCTGGAGCGCCTGGTGGCAAGCCTCAATCACGTGCTTGCGCGACAGGCCACGCTGGGTCGGCTTCGGGTCGGTCACGGCGCCGAAATACACCTTGCTCGACACGCAGTAGCTGTCGCGCGGGAAACGCAGATCAGCCAGCACGTCGCCCATCAGTTCCTCGGCGGCGCCGGCGTTGTAGGTCTCGGCGTTGTCGAAAAAGTTGACCCCGCGATCGTGCGCCAGCGCGATCAACTCGCGCGCCTGCGAGCGGCCGACCTGGCGGCCGAAGGTGACCCAGGCGCCAAACGAGAAAGCGGACAGCTGCAGGCCGCACTGGCCCAGACGGCGATACTGCATGGCAAGACTCCAGCGGAGGTCAGGGCCGGCAGAATGCCAGAGACCGCGTCATGGGACCGCGAGTGCGACACCGCATGCGTGCATCAACACCGCCAGCGCCACGGCGGCGAACACGCCGGCCACCACGTCGTCCACCATCACGCCCATGCCGCTCTTGAGCCGGCGGTCGAGCCAGCCGATCGGCCACGGCTTCCACACGTCGAACAGGCGGAACAGCACGAACCCGGCCAGTACGATCCACCACGGCGCGAACAGCGCCGGCAGCAGCGCGATCCACTGGCCGACGAACTCGTCGATCACCAGGCTGCGGTGGTCGTCGACGCCGAGCAGGCGCCCGGCCACGTTGCAGGCCCATACGCCCAGCGCGAACACCGCCAGCACCACCAGCAGATACGCCGGCAGCGGCAGCGTGCGCAGCAGCAGCCACGGCAGGATCGCCGCCGCCGAGCCGAACGTGCCCTGCGCTTTGGGCGCCAGGCCCGAGCCGAAGCCACAGGCGATCCAGCCGGCCGGCGAAGCCATCAGCAGGCGGCGCTGGGTAGGGGTGAGAGTCTTGCGGTCGGCCATGCTGGTCATCGGGTCGCGCCGTCGTCGAAGTGATCCCAGCCGCGGCGGGCCGGTGTGATCCACGCGCCATCAGCGCCGCGCACCCGCACGCCGGCCGCCTCGACGACACGGCCGATGCGCGTGGCGCCGCAGCCCAGGCGGGCCAGATCCGCCTGCACCTCGCCGGCCAGGGCGGGCGACACGGTGAAGCACAGTTCGTAATCGTCGCCGCCGGCCAGGGCATAGTCGTGCGCCGCCGCCTCATCGCAACTGCCGAGCAGCGCGGAAGACAGCGGCAACCGGTCCAGCTCGATCTCCGCACCCACGGCGCTGGCCGTGCACAGATGGCCGAGGTCGGCGAGCAGGCCGTCGGAGACGTCGATGCACGCGCTGGCCCGGCCGCGCAGCGAGAGCCCGGCCGCCACCCGCGGTTGCGGTCGATGCAGCCGCGCGCGCAGGAAGGTGCGGCGCTTTTCTTCGTCGGGATCCGCCGCGGGCGACAGCCGCTGCAAACCCGCGGCGGCGTCGCCCAGCGTGCCCGTGACGAACACCAGGTCACCCACGCGCGCGCCGTCGCGGCGCAATGCCTGGCCCGGCGGCACGAAGCCGTGCACCGCCACCGACAGCGCGAACGGACCGCGAGTAGTGTCGCCACCGACCAGTGCCACGCCATGGGCCTGCGCGAGTTGCGCGAAGCCGTCGGCGAGGCCGTCCACCCGCGCCGCCTGCGCCTCGGTTGGCAGCTCCGGCAGAGTCAGCGCGAGCAGCGCCCAGGCGGGCGTCGCGCCCATCGCGGCGAGATCGGACAGGTTCACCGCCAGCGCCTTCCAGCCGATGTCGGCCGGCGCGGTACCCACGGGAAAGTGCACGCCCTCGACCAGGGTATCGATGGCCACGGCCAGCTCCTGCCCGGCCGGCACGGCGAGCAGCGCAGCGTCATCGCCGATGCCCAGCCGCACATCCTCGCGCGCCTGCGCGGTGCGCTCGCGGAGGCGGTCGATCAGGCGAAATTCCATCAGCGCGGCGCCGTGGCCGGCACGTCGCGCGTGAACATGCGGATCGGCGCGTCGTGAAAGGTGGTGTCGCACCAGGGAAGAAAGCCGGCCTTCTCCGCCACGCGGATCGACGCGGCGTTCTCCGGCGAGATGATGCAGGCCGCGCGGTGCGCGCCGAGGTGGCGATCGCCCCAGCCGAGCACCGCCGCCAGCGCCTCGCTGGCGTAGCCGCGCCCATGCACCGACGGCGCGAGCACCCAGCCCAGCTCCAGCATGCCGTCCAGCGACGGCGTGATCTCGCGCTGGAAATCGGCGTAGCCGAGATCACCGACCAGCGCGCCGCTGGCCTTGTCTTCCACCGCCCAGAAGCCGTAGCCGAGCATCGGCCACATGCCGCCGTAGCGCAGCAGACGCATCCACACATCCTGCCGGGTGGCCGGCTCACCGCCGATGTAGCGGTAGACGTCCGGCTCGGACCAGATCGCATGCAGCGCGTCGAGATCGTCCGCGCAGTGCGCACGCAGGCGCAGGCGCGGCGTCTCCAGCACGGGGGCCTGCCGCAGCAGCGACGCGCCGGCCAGGGTGAACACCATCAGCCGCGCTTCTCCACCGCGCGCAGCTGCGCGGCCAGCTTGTCCAGCACACCGTTGACGTAGCTGTGGCCGTGATCGGCGCCGAAGCGCTTGGTCACTTCGATCGCCTCGTTGATCACCACGCGGTACGGCACGTCGGGGCGATAGCCCAGCTCGTACGCGGCCAGGCGTAGCGCCGCGCGCTCGATCGGATCGATCTGCGACACCTCGCGATCGATGTGCGGGCGCAGGCTCGCGTCCAGCGCATCGACGTGCTTTTCCACGCCGTGCAGCAGGTCTTCGAAGTATTCGAGGTCGGCGATCTCCATGTCCTGCTCGTGGCGGAACTGCTCGATCACTGCGTTCATGTGGCTGCCCGACAGCTGCCACGCGTACAGCGCCTGCAGCGCGCGGCGGCGCGCCCGCGAGCGCGCGGCCATATCGATGCCCTGGCTCGGCGGCGCCATCACAGCTGCCCGTACAGGTTGACCATCTCCAGCGCGGCCAGCGCCGCGTCGGCGCCCTTGTTGCCGGCCTTGGTGCCGGAGCGCTCGATGGCCTGCTCGATGGAGTCGGTGGTCAGCACGCCGAAGGCGACCGGCACGCCGGTATCCATGCCGGCCTTGGCCAGGCCCTTGGCGCATTCGCCGGCGACGTAATCGAAGTGCGGGGTGGCACCGCGGATCACCGCGCCCAGAGCGATCACCGCGGCGTACTTGCCAGAGGCGGCGGCCTTCTGCGCGGCCAGCGGAATTTCCCAGGCGCCCGGCACGCGGATCAGCTCGATGTTGTCGTCCTTCACGCCGTGGCGCACCAGCGCATCGCGCGCGCCGGCGACCAGCGGCTCCACCACGAAGCCGTTGAAGCGGCCCGCGACGATGGCGAAGCGGCCCTTGGGCGTGGCGAAGTTGCCTTCGATGGTTTTCATGCAGTCGTCCTCGGTGGGCACGCGGCCCGGGGCAGACCGCGCATTTTACGGGTTTGCGGCGCCCCCCGCTCGGGGCAGGGGTGGCTCAGCGGTGATGGGGATAGCCGGTGAAGCCCAGCCGGGCGGCCGTGCCCTCGACTCGCAGGCGGGCCGGCGCGCCGAACGGTAACGTCAGCTGGCCGCAGCCGTGGCCGTGCGGCAGGCCGTCGATCACCGGGATGCCGGCCACGGTGCGCAGCTGGTCGAACGCCGCCTCCAGCGTGTAGCCGTTGTCGCGCGGACCGGGGCGGCAGTCGCTGAAACGGCCCAGCAGCAGCGCGCGCTGGCGGCCCAGCACGCCGGACAGGTGCAGCTGGTACAGCAGGCGCTCGATGCGGAACGGCGGCTCGCCGACGTCCTCGACGAACAGGATGCCGCCGTCGATGCGCGGGAAATACGGCGTGCCGAGCAGGCTGCACAGCACGGCGAGGTTGCCGCCCCAGAGCGGGCCCTCGACGTCCAGGGATGCATGACCGCCGCATGCCCAGCGGACCTCGGCAGACGGCGCGGACAGCACCTGGCGGAACTGGTCCAGCGTGTCGGCGTCTTCCGGCTCGGCGCCCAGGTCGGCAAGCAGCGGCCCGGAAAACGTCACCAGGCCACTGCGCGCCTGCAGCGCCAGTTGCACCGCGGTGAAGTCGCTGTGGCCGACCATCGCCAGCGCATTGCCGGCGAGGCGCTCGCGCAGCGCGTCGAAGTGCAGGTGCTCAAGCAGCCGCGCCGCGCCGTAGCCGCCGCGGGTGACCAGGGCGATGTCCGGCAGGGTGTCGAGACCAGCCAGCGCGTTGATGTCCGCCGCACGCTCGGCATCGCTGCCGGCGAAGCGCAGCTCGGCGCGATCCAGCACGGCCTCGTTCTCCACGACGTAGCCCGCCGCGCGCAGCCGGGCCACGCCGCGGGTCATCGCGGCGGGGTCGGCGGCGTAGCCGGAGGGGGCGATCAGGTGGACGTGGGTGGCAGGCATGGTCTGGGCGATGGCTGGACGATGAGGACTACACCGGATCGTAGAGCAATGTGAGCTGGCGATCGTGGCGGCTTCGAGGCCGTGGCATGCCCTTCGACTTCGGCCTTGCAGGCCTTCTAAGGGCGAACGGATAAGGACAGGTACGCCGTTGGTGCGGTGACGCGGCTGGATGACAGCAAACCGTTCGCCCTGAGCGTAGCGAAGCGGAGTCGAAGGGCCGGCCCCGACGCCCGCCACTCACACGTACTCCACCACCTCCAGCCCAAATCCGCCCAGCCCGACCAGCTTGCGCGGCGTGCCGATCACCCGCAGCCGCTGTACGCCGAGGTCCGCCATGATCTGCGCGCCCAGGCCGAGCTGGCGCCACTGGTTGTGCTGGGCGTCCTCGGCGCTGATCGCGGCCGGCTGGCCCTTCAGACGCGCCAGCAGCGCCTCGGCGGTGTCCTCGCCGGACAGCACCAGCAGCACGCCGCGATCCTCGTCGGCGATCCGGCGCAGCGCCGCGGTAACGGTGAGGCCAAGGTCGTCGCGGGTCAGGTGCAGCACATCGGACAAGGTGTTGCGCACGTGCACGCGGCTGAGCACCGGGGCGCCGTCGTCCACCGTGCCGCGCACCAGCGCGAAGTGCAGGCCGCGGCGGATCGCATCGCGGTAGGCGACCAGGCGGAACGGACCGAACTCGGTCTGCACGTCTTCCTCGTGCACGCGCTCGACGGTCTTTTCGGTCTCCAGCCGGTAGCGGATGAGGTCGGCGATGGTGCCGATCTTCAGGCCGTGCTTTTTCGCGAACACCTCCAGTTCGGGGCGTCGCGCCATCGAGCCGTCTTCGTGCAGGATCTCGATCAGGATCGCCGCCGGCTCCAGCCCGGCCAGCGCAGCGAGGTCGCAGCCCGCCTCGGTATGCCCGGCGCGCGTCAGCACGCCGCCCGGCTGCGCGGTGAGCGGGAACACGTGGCCCGGCTGCGAGAGATCCTGCGGCCTCGCGTCGGACTTCACCGCCACCTGGATGGTGCGGGCGCGATCATGCGCGGAGATGCCGGTGGTGACGCCCTCGGCCGCCTCGATCGAGACGGTGAAGTTGGTGTGGTACGGCGAGGTGTTGTCGCTGACCATGGGGCGCAGGCCGAGCTGGCGCGTGCGCTGCTCGGTGAGCGTGAGGCACAGCAGGCCGCGCGCCTCGCGCACCATGAAGTTGACGTCCTCCGGCCGCACCATCTGCGCGGCCATGACGATGTCACCCTCGTTCTCGCGGTCCTCGTCGTCGAGGATCACGACCATGCGGCCGGCGCGGATGTCGTCGAGGATCTCGGGGATGGTGTTGAAGGACATGGGGGTATCCGTGATGGTTTCCTTCTCCCTTTGGGAGAAGGTGCCCCGAAGGAGCGGATGAGGGTTCGGGCGGAGCGCAGCGCCACGCTTGCGCACGGACCCTCACCCCGACCCCTCTCCCAGCGGGAGAGGGGCTACGAGATCAGGCGAAACCGTGCTGCTAGAGGAACTCAACATCAATGCCGGACGCCTGTCCGCCACCGATCAGCCGCTCGACGTAGCGCGCGATCACGTCCACCTCGATATTCACCGCATCGCCCACGCGACGCGCATGGAAGGCGGTGTGCTCGACCGTGTGCGGGATCAGGTTCACGCCGAAGCGCGCGCCGCTCACCTCGTTCACGGTGAGGCTGGTGCCGTCGATGCACACCGAACCCTTGGCCGCGATGTAGCGCGCCAGCGCCTGCGGCACCTCGAAGGTCCAGCGCTGCGAGCGGCCGTCCGGGGTGATCGCCACGACCTTGCCGACGCCGTCGACGTGGCCGGAGACCAGGTGGCCGCCGAGCCGGTCGGCCAGCCGCAGCGCCTTTTCCAGGTTCACCGGGTCGCCGGGCTTGTGCTGGCCGAGCGTGGTCAGCGACAGCGTCTCGTTGGAGACATCGGCGCTGAAGCCGTGCGCGTCCAGTGTCACCGCGGTCAGGCACACGCCGGACACGGCGATGGAGTCGCCCAGTTGCACGTCGGCGAGGTCGAGGCCGGCGGTATCCACATGCAGGCGCACGTCGCCGCCGCGCGGCTCCAGCCGCACGATGCGGCCCACGGTCTGGATGATCCCGGTAAACATCAGCACCACCCCGCGTTGAGGTAGGTGTGCGAATCGGACGTGTCGATCATGAAACGTTTCCCGCGCAATGAACCTGCGAAAAACGCCCCAAGGCGCATGGCCGGCGCGCACCCAGGGGGCGCCGCCGTACCGTCTTCTCTTATCCGGACTTTCTGGAAACCGTTCGGGTTTCCAACCGTCGGCTCCGGCATCGGACCGGATCTGCTGACCTTCCAGCCGAGGCCGGAAGCGCTCGCGGGCTCGTGCCTGGGGCACCTACCGCCGGTGGGGAATCGCACCCCGCCCTGAAGACGTCGTTGTGTGTTGTCGCCAGCGAGCTGGCCGCGGGAGTCTAGCACCACCCGGGCGGCACCCGATGGCGGCCAGGCGTGCGCCAGCGCGCACGCAGCGTTTCCGCGAGCGCGCCGGAGGACCTCAGGCAGGCGTCGTCAGCTCAGCCACCAGGAAGTCGATCAGCTGGCGCAACGCCGGCACGCGATCCGCACCGGGCAGCCACAGCAGATGCACCGGGGAACGCGACAGTTGCCAGTCGGGCATCACTTCCACCAGGCGCCCGGCCGCTACCAGCGGGTCGGCCATGTAGTCACCCTGGATGCCGATGCCCGCGCCCGCCAACAGCGCATCACGGACGGCCATCGAATCGTTGCAGGCCAGCACCGGCTCGATGCGCACCGAGCGGCGCTGGCGCTGACGGCTGAACTGCCACAGCGTGCCGGTCCGCAGGCCGCTGAAAGCCACGCAGCGATGTGCCCTGAGTTCCGCCGGATCAGCCGGCGCCGGCATCGCGGCGAGATACGACGGCGCGGCGCACAGGTAGCGCCGCATGCTGCCCACACGCCGCGCCACCAGCTGGGCGTCGGCGAGCTTGCCCACGCGCACGGCCAGGTCGATACGCCCGGCGATCAGATCGGTGTAGGCGTCGTCGTAGGTCGCCTCGATGCGGATCTGCGGGTGGGCCGCGGCGAAACGTGCCAGCAACGGCGCGATGCGCTGACGCCCGTACGAACCGGGCAGATGCACGCACAGACGGCCGGCCGGCGCGCCGCCGTGCGGTCGCAGGTCCGCCACCAGCTCCAGCATCACCGACTCCAGCCGCTCGCAGTGCGCGAGCAACTGTTCGCCGCGCGAGGTGAGCGCCATGCGCCGGGTGGTGCGCAGGAACAGCTTGCCGTCGATGGCATTTTCGAGCGACGCGATTCGGCGGCTCAGCACCGAGGGAGTGCAGCCCACGTCCTGCGCGGCGCGTGTGAAGTTCAAGCGTCGCGCCGCCGCGGCGAACGCGCGCAGCTCGCGCAGGCGATGTGGCGTCAGCTCGAATGATTGATTCATTGAGTGAATAAAAGATGTGCTTTGGCGGTTGATTATCAACTTATACGCGGCGCCCCACCATGGCGGCATTCCTACCTGGAGTTTCCGCCATGCGCGTCTATCAACTCGTCCGGTTCGGCCTCGAGCACCTGCAACTTTCCGAGCAGCCCGCCCCACGCCCCGGCCCCGGTCAGGTGCTGGTGAAGATGGAAGCCGCCTCGCTGAACTTCCGCGACCACCTGCTGGTGAACGGCCAGCTCTACCGCGACGTGGCGCTGCCGCTGGTGCCGGTTTCCGATGGCGCCGGGACGGTGCTGGAGGTCGGCCCCGGCGTCAGCCGCTTCCGCCCGGGCGATCGGGTGACCACGTTCTACAAGGCCCGCTGGATCGCCGGCGCGATGCGCCCGGAATGGGAAGGCGCCGACCTCGGCGGCCCCGGCCCCGGCGCCATGCGCGAACTGGCCTGCTACGACGCCTATGCCCTGGCGCGCGCGCCGTCGCACCTCAGCTCACTGCAAGCGGCCACGCTGCCGATCGCCGCGCTCACCGCCTGGACGGCGCTGGAGCAGGCGCGCCTGACCAGCGGGCAGACCGTTCTTCTGCTGGGCACCGGCGGCGTCTCGCTGTTCGCGCTGCAACTGGCCAAGGCGCGCGGCGCACGGGCCATCGTGCTCTCCTCCAGCGATGAAAAGCTCGAACGTGCCAAGGCGCTGGGCGCCGATCTCGGCATCAACTACGCCAGGCTGCCCCGGTGGGGCGCCGCAGTCCGTGAGGCCACCGGCGGACGCGGCGTGGACGCCGTGGTCGAGACGGTGGGTGCCTCCACGTTCGAGCAGTCGATGGAGGCGGTGGCGATGCACGGCTTCGTGGGCATCGTCGGTTTCCTGGGCGGGCGCGAGGCGCCGTTGCCGTTGGTGCAGGCCATCCTCAAGCGGGTGCGGCTGCAGGGCATCTCGGTGGCGTCGCTGGAGGAGCACGAGCGCATGGTGAGCGCGCTGGAAGCGATCCGGCTGACTCCGGTGATCGACGCCGTCTACGGCTTTGGCGAGCTGCGCGCGGCCTTCGAGCATCTCGCGGCGGGCCGGCACTTCGGCAAGATCGGCATCGACTTCACGAGGTGATCGCCCGCTGGCGCTCGGGCTCAGTCGGCCGCCGGGCGCAAGCGCAAGCGCAGATCGCTGCCCAGCATGCGCTGGTCGAACACCTGCAGCCGCCAGCGCGCGTCCATCTCGGCCAGCGTCGGAAGATGCAGCAACGGCCGGGCGGCATCGCCCAGCAGAACCGGCGCCATGTAAATCAGCAGCTCGTCCACCAGACCGGCCGCGAGCAACGCGCCGCCCAGCGTGGGCCCGGCCTCGACGTGCACCTCGTTGCAGCCCCGCTCGGCCAGGCGGCGCAGCACCTCGCCCAGGTCCAAGTCCTGGCCGTGTGTCGCGACGGGCTCGCACTCGACCGCGGCCAGATGCTCCGGCACCACAGCGTCCGGCCCATGCATCAGCAACGTCGGGGCACTGGCATCGAGCACATGGCTGCCGACCGGCGTGCGCAGACGGCGGTCGAGGACGACCCGCAGCGGCGGCGCGAAGTCCGTGCCGGCAGGCAGGCGTACGGTCAGTCGCGGGTCATCCGCCAGCACCGTGCCGCTGCCGGTGAGGATCGCCGAACTGCGGGCGCGCCAGCGCTGGCCGTCGGCGCGTGCGGCCTCGCCGGTGATCCACTGCGAGGCGCCGTTGGCCAGTGCGGTGCGGCCGTCCAGGCTCATCGCCAGCTTCACCCGCACGAACGGACGCCCCGCCTCGATGCGGCGAAAGAACCCCACGTTGAGCTCGCGCGCAGCATCGCGCATCAGGCCGGCCTCCACCGCAATACCGGCACCGCGCAAGCGGGCGAGCCCGGCGCCCTCGGCCTGCGAGGTGTCCTCGGCGGCGATCACCACCCGGGCGATGCCGGCGGCGATCAGCGCATCCGCGCACGGCGGCGTGCGACCGTGCAGACCGCACGGTTCCAGGGTGACGTAAGCGGTGGCGCCGAGCGCCCGTTCGCCCGCGTCGCGCAGGGCAAACACTTCGGCATGCGGACCGCCGGCGCGTTGATGCCAGCCCTCGCCCACTACCTCATCGCCAAGGGCGATCACGCAGCCGACGCGCGGATTGGGCTGGGTGGTGAACAGGCCGCGCTCGGCCAGCGCGAGCGCGCGGGCCATGTGGGCGTGGTCGATGGCGGAGAACGGCATGGCAGCTCGGGCGGCGATAGATCCGGCCGGCAGCATACTGCCCAGCGACTACTTCTCGCCCTTGCGCGCCTTGCGCGTCGAGTCGGCGCCCAGCAGCGACAGCTGCAGCTTTTCCAGCTCCGGCAGGTCGCGCTCGAGCTTCTCGATCTCCTCGCGGAACGCCTGCACGTCCTCGAAGCGGCGATAGACCGAGGCGAATCGCACGTAGGCGACCTGGTCGAGCTTGCCCAGCTCGCGCATCACCAGCTCGCCGATGTGACGCGAGGGCACCTCGCGTTCGCCGCTGCGACGCAGGTCATTGATGATCTCGCGCACCGAGTTGTCCACGTCGTGACTGGCCACCGGCCGTTTCTGCAGCGCGCGCTCGAAGCTGGTCCGCAGCTTGCGTTCGTCGAACGCCTCGCGCCGCTCGCCGCTCTTCACGATCGCCGGCAACTTCAGCTCGGCGGTCTCGAAGGTGTTGAAGCGCTCGCCGCACTGCGGACACTCGCGACGACGGCGCACGGTGGCGCCGTCGTCAGCGAGGCGCGAGTCGATCACGCGGGTGTCTTCGTGCTGGCAGAAGGGGCAATGCATCGGCGCCTGATCAGCCGTACACCGGGAACTTCTTGCACTGCGCCTCGACCTTGGCGCGCACGGCGGCGATCACGGCCTCGTCGGCCGGCGCGTCGAGCACGTCGCAGATCCAGTTGGCCAGGTCCACGCAGTCCGCTTCCAGGTAGCCGCGGGTGGTGACCGCGGGCGTGCCCACGCGCAGGCCGGAGGTGACGAAGGGCTTCTGCGGGTCGTTCGGCACGGCGTTCTTGTTGACCGTGATGTGCGCCTTGCCGAGCGCTGCCTCCGCGTCCTTGCCGGTGACGCCCTTGCCGATCATGTCGATCAGCATCAGGTGGTTCTGGGTGCCGCCGGAGACGATCTTGTAGCCGCGCGCGATGATGGTCTTCGCCATCGCCTGGGCGTTCTTCACCACCTGCGTCTGGTAGGCCTTGAACTCCGGTTCCAGCGCTTCCTTGAAGGCCACTGCCTTGGCGGCGATGACATGCATCAGGGGGCCGCCCTGAATGCCCGGGAACACGATCGACTGCAGCTTCTTGGTGATCTCCTCGGCCGCCTCGCCCATGCCTTGGTTGCTGGTCACGATGATGCCGCCGCGCGGACCGCGCAGGGTCTTGTGGGTGGTGGAGGTAACCACGTGCGCGTGCGGTAGCGGGCTGGGGTACACGCCCGCGGCGACCAAACCGGCGACGTGCGCCATGTCCACGAACAGGTAGGCGCCCACCTTGTCGGCGATGGCGCGGAAGCGCGCCCAGTCCAGCACCTGCGAGTAGGCGCTGAAGCCGGCCACGATCATCTTCGGCTGGTGCTCGACAGCGAGGCGCTCGACCTCGTCCATGTCGACGATGCCGTTGGCATCCACGCCGTACTGCACGGCGTCGAGGATCTTGCCGGACAGGTTGACCTTCGCGCCGTGGGTGAGATGGCCGCCATGGGCCAGGCTCATGCCGAGAATCTTGTCGCCCGGCTGCAACAGGGCGAAGTACACCGCCTGGTTGGCCTGCGAGCCCGAATGCGGCTGCACGTTGGCGTAGTCGGCGCCGAACAGCTGCTTCACCCGGTCGATCGCCAGCTTCTCGGCCACGTCCACGTATTCGCAGCCGCCGTAGTAGCGCTTGCCCGGGTAGCCTTCGGCATACTTGTTGGTGAGCTTGGAGCCCTGGGCCTCCATCACGCGCGGGCTGGCGTAGTTCTCCGAGGCGATCAGCTCGACGTGATCCTCCTGGCGGCGACCTTCATCGGCGATGGCCTGGGCCAGTTCGGGGTCGTAACCGGCGATCGTGCAGTCCTTCGGGAACATTCGTGGGCCTCGGCGGGTTGGCGGGGTGGACAAGACCCGAAAGTGTAGCGCCGGCGCCGGTTTGCAGCTACCGGGACGCCCCGCGCCGGTGGACCGCCGAGACCATCACGTAGCTGATCACCATCAGCAGCAGCCAAGACCCCAGCTTGGCCAGCGGCACCGGCTGCCAGCCGGAGCGCTGCGCCGGGTACAGCCAGGCGTGGGTATAGGTGCCCACGTTCTCGGCCAGCCAGATGAACAGCGCCACCAGCACGAAACCCAGCAGCAACGGCATCCGCCGGTGCACCCGGCGGATGCGGTAGTGCACCCAGGTCGGCCCGAACAGCCACGCCAGCGCAGCAAACAACGCCCAGCGGGCGTCCGGCAGATAGTGGTGGCTGAAGAAATTCACATAGATCGCCACCGCCAGCGCCACCGTGGCGCCAAACGGCGGATGCCCGCTGAAGCGGAAATCGAACAGCCGCCAGGCCCGGGCGATGTAGCTGCCCACCGCCGCGTACATGAAGCCGGTGAACAGCGGCACCCCACCCAGATGCAGCACCGAAGGCCCGGGATACGTCCATGAGCCCACCGCCGTCTTGAACAGCTCCATCAACGTGCCGACCCCGTGGAACAGCGCGATGACCTTCGCCTCCTCCCGGCTCTCCAGCCCGGTCGCCAGCAGCACGATCTGGATCCCCAGCGCCGACAGCGTGAGGAAGTCGTAGCGCGACAGCGCCGCGTGCGCCGGATACCAGCGCCAGCTCGCCACCAGCAGGGCCACCATCAGCCCGCCGAACAGGCAGGCCGAAGCCTGCTTGAGGCCGAAGCGGACGAACTCGTGCGCCAGCACGCCCGGCCAGCCCAGCTGCCGCGCCCGTCGCGCCAACCTGGCGTCCAACCGAACGAGGCGGCGGCCCGCGCTTGCTCCCCAGCGTGTCGCCTCCATATCGCCCCCATCGCCCCGGATCGTGCCGAAACGCCGAGCATGGGGTCCAACCGGGCCACGATTGGGCCGCGCGCAGGCGCGCGCCATGACAGCGACAGGGCCGATCGGCGATAATCGGCAGTCTTTTCCCTTTGTTCTCTACCTTGCCGGGCCGCGCGCACACGCGGCTTGCGGACGCCTTTCGGGAGCCAGCATGCAGTACATCTACACCATGAACGGGGTGAGCAAGATCGTTCCCCCGAAGCGCCAGATCATCAAGGACATCTCGCTCAGCTTCTTCCCCGGCGCCAAGATCGGCCTGCTGGGCGTGAACGGCGCCGGCAAGTCCACCGTGCTCAGGATCATGGCCGGCGTGGACAAGGACTTCCAGGGCGAGGCCCGTGCGCAGCCGGGCATCAAGGTCGGCTACCTGGCGCAGGAGCCGGAGCTCGATCCGGAGAAGACCGTGCGCGAGGCGGTGGAGGAAGGCGTCTCCGAGGTGCTGGACGCGCAGAAGCGGCTCGAAGAGGTCTATGCCGCCTACGCCGAGGAAGGCGCCGATTTCGACGCGCTGGCCAAGGAGCAGGAGAAGCTGGAAGGCATCCTGGCCGCCAACGACGCCCACGCGCTGGAGCGCCAGCTCGAAGTGGCCGCCGACGCGCTGCGCCTGCCGCCGTGGGACGCCAAGATCGGGCCGCTGTCCGGCGGTGAGAAGCGCCGCGTGGCGCTGTGCCGCCTGCTGCTGTCCAAGCCGGACATGCTGCTGCTGGACGAGCCCACCAACCACCTGGACGCCGAGTCGGTGGACTGGCTGGAGCAGTTCCTGCAGAACTACCCGGGCACCGTGGTGGCGGTCACCCATGACCGCTACTTCCTCGACAACGCCGCCGAGTGGATCCTCGAGCTCGACCGCGGCCGCGGCATTCCGTGGAAGGGCAACTACACCGAGTGGCTGGAGCAGAAGGATCAGCGCCTGAAGCAGGAAGCGAACCAGGAGAAGTCGCGCCAGAAGGCGATCGAGAAGGAGCTCGAGTGGGTGCGTTCGGCGGCCAAGGGCCGCCAGTCCAAGGGCAAGGCGCGCCTGAACCGCTTCGAGGAGCTGAACTCGGTCGAATACCAGCGCCGCAACGAAACCAATGAGATCTTCATTCCGCCGGGCGAGCGCCTGGGCCAGGAAGTGATCGAGTTCAAGAACGTCACCAAGTCGTTCGGCGACCGCATGCTGATCGAGGACCTGTCGTTCAAGATCCCGCCCGGCGCCATCGTCGGCGTGATCGGCCCCAACGGCGCCGGCAAGTCCACCCTGATGAAGATGATCATGGGCAAGGAGACGCCGGACTCGGGCGAGGTCAAGCTCGGCCACACCACCAAGCTGGCCTACGTCGACCAGTCGCGCGATGCGCTCGATCCGAAGAACAACGTATGGCAGGAAGTGTCCGGCGGCTCGGACATCCTCACCATCGGCAACTTCGAGATCCAGTCGCGCGCCTACATCGGCCGCTTCAACTTCAAGGGCACCGACCAGCAGAAGATCGTCGGCCAGCTCTCCGGCGGTGAGCGCGGTCGCCTGCACATGGCCAAGACCCTGCTGCAGGGCGGCAACGTGCTGCTGCTCGACGAGCCGTCCAACGACCTCGACGTGGAAACCCTGCGTGCGCTGGAAGACGCCCTGCTGGAGTTCCCCGGCTCGGCGATCGTGATCTCGCATGACCGCTGGTTCCTCGACCGCATCGCCACGCACATCATCGCGTTCGAGGGCGATTCGCACGTGGAGTTCTTCCCCGGCAACTACAACGAGTACGAAGCGGACAAGAAGCGCCGCCTTGGCGACGAAGGCGCCAAGCCGCACCGCGTGAAGTACAAGAAGCTGGTCTGAGGCGATGGATGACGTCAGGCCGCCCGTCGCGATCGATGCCGGTGACGCCCCCGTGCGCACCGGCTCGAGCTATCCCGCGCCGTTCGCCGCGCAGATGGGTGCGCGGCTCAAGCGCAAGCTGGGCGACGTGTTCGGCCTGACCGCTTTCGGCGTCAACCTGGCCCGGCTCGCACCCGGTGCGCACTCGGCACTGCGCCATGCACACCACCTCGAGGACGAGTTCGTCTACATCCTCGAGGGCACGCCGACCCTGCTCACCGACGCCGGCGAGACACCGCTGCGCCCGGGCATGTGCGCCGGCTTCAAGGCCGGCACCGGCGACGGCCACGCGCTGGTCAATCGCAGCGACGCCGACGTGGTGTATCTGGAAATCGGCGCGCGCTGCGCCGGCGAGACGGTCGATTACCCGGACGTCGATCTCAAGGGCGCCACCCTCGACGGGCGCTGGACCTACCTGCACAAGGACGGCACGCCGTACTGACGGCCGCCCTCCCGAGGAATCCGCGATGAGCTTCATGCAGACCCTTGCCGACGCCTGGCAGCGCCACGACTCGCTGGTCTGCGTCGGCCTCGATCCCGAACTGGGCAAGCTGCCGGCGCATTTGAAGGGGCGGCCCGACGCCGTGTTCGAGTTCTGCGCCGCGATCGTCGACGCCACCGCCGACCTCGCCTGCGCGTTCAAGCCGCAGATCGCCCACTTCGCCGCGCTGCGCGCCGAAGACACCCTGGAACGGCTGATCGCCCACATCCACGCCAAGCATCCGGGCGTGCCGGTGATCCTCGACGCCAAGCGCGGCGACATCGGCTCCACCGCGCAGCACTACGTCAGCGAGGCGTTCGAGCGCTTCGGCGCCGACGCGGTGACGCTCAACCCGTACATGGGGCGCGACTCGATCGCACCGTTCCTGGAGCGCGCCGACAAGGGCGTGATCCTGCTCTGCCGCACCTCCAACCCGGGCGGCGCGGATTTCCAGGCGCTGGACTGCAGCGGCGCACCGCTCTACCTGCGCGTGGCCGAGACGATCGCCCGCGACTGGAACGGCCACGGCAACTGCGCCCTGGTCTGCGGCGCCACCTGGCCGGAAGAGCTCGGACAGGTGCGCACCCGCGTCGGCGACATGCCGCTGCTGGTGCCGGGCATCGGCGCCCAAGGCGGCGACGTGGCCGCCGTGCTTCAGCACGGCCTCACCGCCGACCGCACCGGCCTGATGATCAACTCCTCACGTGGCATCCTCTACGCCGGCAGCGGCGAGGATTTCGCCGACGCCGCCCGCGCCGCGGCGCGGGAGCTTCGCGACACCATCAACCGGCTGCGGCGCTGAGCCCCGCGAGTTCGCAACCCGCGCCGCGAATCGAATCCGGAACGCAAAGAAAAAAGGCCGCGGCTCACGCCGCGGCCTCCATGTTTCCCGGTTCGCTCGGCAGCCTTACTGCACGATCGGATGCGCGATATCGCACTCGTTGGTGTCGTTCGACCACGTGCTCTGCATGGCGAAGGTACCGTTGGCCATCACCACATCGGCCGACTTGCCTTGGCCGGAGCTGATCCAGGCGCATTCGTCGCCGTTCTCCTGGCCGTAGCTGTTGCTCCGGCGGGTCCGGTTGGTCCAGCCACCGGCCGGGTTCTGGTCGGTGACCGTCTCGGCGTACTCGTGCCCCTCGACGATCGAGAAGCCGTCCAGCGCGCCGGTCGCGCCACTGTTGACGAAATTCTCGCCGCAGCTGGCCCCCATGTCGTACACGTATGGCATGTTGGTAAACGCCACATCACCGACCGGCGAGCTCACGCTCTGGTCGCCGTTCCAGTCATGCCACGCGCAGAACTGGCCGCTGGATGTGTTGAATCCGTCCGGGTGCGTGCCGGTCGGCGACAGGACGACGTACTGCACGTAGCGGTTGGACGCTGCGGTTGTGTTGCCGAAGTGCTGAGCCGCTTTGATCGCTTCCTGGGCCAGCTGGGCGCCAGTGGCGTTGGAAGGCGATGCCACCGAATTGTCGTACCACACACCGGCGAGGGCACCACCGGTTGGATAGCCGATGTGCGGCGCCCCTGTCGGACAGAAGGTCGCGCCGGTGGAAACCAGAGAGCCATCGCAGTACTGCGTCATGGTGCCGGACCACAGTTCCCCACCGGTGCCCAAGCCCTTGAACAGATTCTGCAGGTACGGCACGGCGCCGACCGGATCACCGGTCAGCGTCAGGTTGCCGTTGGCGTCGGTACCGGCAGCACCCCACTGGCTGCCGTAGACGACCAGGTAGACCTTGGGCGTGCCGCTGGTGACACCAATCCCGTCTACGCCGCCACCGTAGCCCAACAGCTTCGACGAAGCGGTGCCCGCGGTCCTGGCCGCATGCAGCGCCGCCCACGCGCGCATCTGGCTATGGGCCTCCCGCGTTGGCACAGGACCGTGGCGGTACGAGTGACCGTATGCCGGTGAATAGGGATTCATCCCGTCGCTCTGGGATGGGCCCGCGATGGCGCCGGCAGAAAGGCCAAGACATGCCGAAGCAACCAGAATGCCGAGCCACCGACTGTTGAGTCTGGACATATATTCTCCCCGCATTGATTGTTTGAGTTGAAAGCGAACGAATGTCTTCAATGCACCTGACGATGCACGATGGATGGTTGCGCAAACAAACTCCGCCGCAGAAATGACTTTAACGCGGCGCAGGCCACTCCCCCACAGGAAAGGCTCGCGGAAAGTATCGAGAAAAAACTGCCGCTTCAATCGGAAATTTTCGCTGCAGATCAGCCATCTACGAGCGTAAGTAATAACGGCAAGCGAGATAGTTTTCGCTTTATCAAAGCCCTGAAAGAACGTACGAACGCATTATCTTGCAAGAGGCGAAAAATCCCGACGCTTTTATCGCCGTCGCAATGTACTGCGACGCAAAAAGTGCGAACTCGTTCATACCTACACGGCTGCTGCAGACAAGCGTGTTCCAGCATCAATCTTCCGGAATGTCCGAGCAGCGGGGATGGCATAACATCGCATCCGCTCTCGGCCACACAGACGCCAGGGGCTCAGCGGGAATGTACCCAGTAGATGTGGACGCCGCGGGCTCGGTCATCGTCGCGACGCCCCTCGCGACCGTCGACGACCACGCCCCACGTCGACCGCAAGGCACCACCCTGGATGCGATCCACGCGCATCTGCTCACCCATGGGGATGATCGCCTGCGTGGCCACAACGAGCACGCCTGGCTGCTCGTACACCAGACTCCCTGGCCGGCACGCCCCCGCGCCCCAACCCACATGGATCTCGCACGGCAACGGCGTGAACGTGCTGCGGTTGTCCAGGCTCCAGCCCTCGGTCTTGCTCAAGAGGGACTGCAGGTGCGGATCGTCCCAGTCCACGGTGTTACCGGACGGTCCACTACGTGGCTTGTCGAAGTGACTCATGCCCGCCACGATCCTGCATCTCCCGTCAACTTGATGTGGTCGGCGAGGTGTCGGGCATCGGCAAGTGGGTATGCCGGGCGTTCCGCCACGCCGACCCCGCCGGGCGGGCGCAGCGGGACGGGACAATAATTTGGACGGATTGCCATGCGTGGCCTATCGGCCGGATCGCAGGTTTCTTTAATCGCCGTGCGAGGCAGCGGGGTGCCGCATGAATTTGCGGCGCATCGAACCGTCCGACTCGCGCCAGCGATGGCACACCGGCTCGTGCCGGCGAGTCAGGGCGGCGTCTGCGATAAGGCGGCGGGCATATGCACCCCTGGCCTCACGCCTCGCAGCCAGCGCTCACACGGCTGCGAGAAGCCGCGCGCCAGCAGCCAGCCCAAGGCCCATGACGCGGCCAGCGTCGGCAGATACCACCAGAGCCCCGCCTGCGGATCGCCACCATGTGCGCGCCACAGGCGCACCGCGCCGAACACCACGAACATGTGGGTGAGGTAGATCTCGTAGCTCAGGCGCCCCCAGCTCTCGAGCCAGCCGAAGCCGCGGACGTGCCGCGGGGCGGACGAAGGCGCCGCCATGCCCACCAGCAGGCACAACGTGGCGAGCGTGAGCATCAGCATCACGCCATCGTGCAGGGCGCGCCACAGCCACGGCGCCGTGAACAGCATCATGGCAAGCATGGCCGCTGCGCCGAAACCGCGCAGTACCCGCGCGTCACGCGCCGACGGCGGCCACGCGCGTACCCACAGCGCACCGAGCACGCCCGTGGCGATCGCGGCCATGCCGGGCAGATAGGCCTTCTCCTTCCACACCTCGTTGCCGGTGATCGACGCCAGCGACCAGGGCAGCGACAGGGCAAGCACCACCAGCAGCGGCACCAGTACGGCTCGCCGGCGCGTGAGCAGGCAAACGAGGGGAAAACCGAGGTAGAAAACTTCCTCGATCGACAGCGACCACAGCACGTCCCAGTTGCCCGGCAGATAGCCGGTATGCCCTTCGTACCAGTTCAGGTAAAGGCCCAACGCCGCGGCCACCGCACCGCCCAGCGACTGGCCCGGACGATCGATCACGTAGTCCGGCACCGCCAGCGCGTGCAGCAGGGCCAGCACCCCCACCAGCGCCAGCAGGCACGGCAGGATGCGCGCTGCGCGGCGCCGGTAGAACGTGCCCAGATCGATGCGCGACAGGTCGCCCCAGCGATCCAGCGCGTTGCCTGCAATCAGGAAGCCGCTGATTACGAAAAACACGAATACGGCCTCGTAGCCGTTGTAGTTCAACGCATTCAACAACCGCCGCGGCAGCCATTCACCCAGCACGGTGTCGCGCAGCGGCATGCGCAGGCCGATGTGGTGCAGCACCACCAGCACGATGGCCAAGCCACGCAGCCGGTCGATGCCGGGGTGGCGCATGGAGCGCGGGGCAGCCGAATTCATTGGACGCGCCGCAGCTCGCCCTCGTCCTTCAGGCTGAAGGGGTTGAAGTGCGTGCCCTCGTCGAAGGTGTCCACGCCTTCATGGCGCTTGAGGAAGCCCACGACGGCATAGGTCAGCGGCGTAAACACTACCTCCACCGTCACCTTCATCAGCCAGTTGAAGGCGATCACCTTGAGGATAGTCTGGCCTTCCCAGATGCCGATGAAGGCGATCGGGTAGAAGGTGAGGCTGTCCACGCCCTGCCCCACGACCGTGGAGCCGATGGTGCGCGTCCACAGCCAGCGGCCACGGGTGAGCAGCTTCATCTTGGCCATCACGAAGGAGTTGGCGAAGTCGCCGATCCAGTACGCCACCAGTGAGGCCAACGCAATGCGCCAAGTGCCGCCGAACACCACTTCCAGCGCCGGTTGCAGCTGCGCATTGAACGGTTCGGAGGCGCTGGCCGGCATGCGCAGGATCACCTGGGTCATGAAGGTGGCGAACAGCATCGCGCCGAAGCCCGCCCAGATCGCGCGGCGCGCCCGCGCGTAGCCATACACCTCGGTCAGCACGTCGCCGAAGATGTAGCTGATCGGGAAGAAAAGGTTGCCCGCGCCGAAGGTGAGTGCGCCCAGCAGCGGCAGGTTGACCGTGCAGACCTTGGCCGGGCCGATCAGGTTGGAGCACAGCAGCACGGCGACCATGCCGCCCACCAGCAGGTCGTAGTAGCGAAACCCGCGCAGCGGCGCGGCGGGCGGTACGGAGGCGGCCATCGGATCCCCTTGAGCTTGGCGACGGCGCAGCATACCCGGGCATCGCCGCGGCGGGGATGCCTGGGGACACTCGCCACGGCGGACTCAGGGGACGACCTGCACGCCCTTCCAGAACGCGACGCGGCCGGTAATCTGCTTGGCGGCGTCCTTCGGCGCCGGGTAGAACCACGCTGCGCCGGGATTCACTTTCTCGCCTACCACCACGTCGTAGTAGCTCGCGGTGCCCTTCCATGGGCACACGGTATGGGCGTCGCTGTCGCGAAAGTGCTCGCGTCGCAACGCCTCGGCCGGGAAGTAGTGGTTGCCCTCGACCACCACGGTGTCGTCGCTTTCGGCGAGCACCGTCTCGTTCCAGATCGCACGCATGTCAGTCGTCTCCAAGGTCTTGTCCGGGGAACAGCACGTCGGTGAAGCCGAAACGGCTGAAGTCGGTGATGCGCGAGGGGTACAGCCGACCGATCAGGTGATCGCACTCGTGCTGCACCACGCGGGCGTGGAAGCCTTCGGCGCGGCGGTCGATCGGCGTCCCCTTCGGATCCACGCCCTGGTAGCGGATCAGGCTGTAGCGGCTGACCACGCCGCGCAGACCGGGTACCGAAAGGCAACCTTCCCAGCCTTCTTCCATATCCTGGGAGAGGGGGGTGATCACCGGGTTGAGCAGGATGGTGCGCGGGACCTCCGGCGCCTCCGGATAGCGAACGGAGTGTTCGAAGCCGAAGATCACCAGTTGCAGGTCCACGCCGATCTGCGGCGCCGCCAGGCCGACACCACCGGCATCGTGCATGGTGTCGAACATGTCGGCGATCAGCGCGTCCAGCTCGTCGCTGCCGATCATCGATGCCGGCACGGCGGGCGCCACGCGCAGCAGTCGCGGGTCGCCCATTTTCAGGATCTCGCGAATCATGCTGGTTCTCGCAAAGAGGGAATACGGTTGGACTGCGGGTCACCCCGGCCGAATGCAAGGGGCCGAATGACCCGGCCGTTCAGCGGCCGCCGAACACCTTCTTAAGGAGATCGGTGGTGCGGGCCGCCGGGTTCTGGCGGATCGACTGCTCCTGCTCGGCGATGGTGGTGAACAGCCCGTCCATGGTCTTCTGGGTGACGTAGTCATCCAGGTCCAGCGGACTGTGGCCGCTCATCGATGCATCACTCTTGGACTTGCCGCCCAGCGCGCCAAGCGAACCCAGCGCATCGCCGAGCGCCCCTCCGCCGCTGCCCGAGGTGAACGCCTTGTATTTCTGGGTCACGCCGACGCTGTCGGTGGCCTGCGCCACGATCGGCCGGATGCGCGCTGCCAGCGCATCGCCCGCGACGCGGCGAAAGAAGTCGGTGGCCGCGTGGTCGCCGCCGGAGAGGATGCCGCGCGCGTCGTCGAGGGTCATCTTGCGGATGGCGTCGCCGAAGATGTCCGCCACCTGGGGCACGGCCTTTTCAGCGGCGCGGTTGAGGCTGAGCTCGAAAGCATCGACCTTCGCCCCCTGCCCCAGCTGGCGGGCGAGCTTGCCGGCCTGCTCCAGCTTGCCGGGCAGCGGAATGCGCACCCTGGGGTTGTTCCAGAAGCCGCCGTTGCGGCCCAGCGTATTGATCGCATGGGTCGTGCCTTTGGCGAGCGCTTCCTTGAGGCCGGCGGCAATGTCGCTGCTGGGCAGCTGGCTGGCCGTGGCGTTGTTGCCGGTGCGGGACTGGGCGGCCTGCTTGGCCTTGTTGAGCAGATCCTTGAACTGGCCGCTGGAGCCGCTCGCGGCGACGGCGGCTCCGCCGAACATCACGCCGCCTGCCAGCACGAGCACGAACAGGCCGGATCGAACGTTGCTGCGCATGGCACGACTCCTGTGAACGCGGGGCGGCCAGTTTAGTCCCCGGCGGCACGCGGCGGCCGTACGACACATGCCGGACACGACAGCCATTCGACCAAAGGCTAATGAGGCAGCCGCCCTGCGACCATTGACCACTCCGGCTGCGAGGGTGACCCTTGGGTATCTCCACCAGAAGGGCTCTCCCATGCAAGCGACAGCCACATCCCCTACAGGGCCCGCAGGCAAACTCCTGTGGGCCCTCGTCGCCGTGATCGGCGCCTGTTGCCTCGGCGTCGTGGCGCTGCGCCGCGGTGAACCGATCAACGCCATCTGGCTGGTAGCGGCGGCGATCGCCGTGTTCGTGATCGGCTACCGCTTCTACGGCACCTTCATCAACAACAAGGTGCTGCAGCTCGATCCCAGCCGGGCCACGCCGGCGGTACTGCGCAACGACGGCCTGGACTACGTGCCGACCGACAAATGGGTGGTGTTCGGCCATCACTTCGCCGCCATCGCCGGCGCCGGCCCGCTGGTGGGACCGGTACTCGCCGCACAGATGGGCTACCTGCCCGGCACGTTGTGGATCCTGTTCGGCGTGGTGTTTGCCGGCGCGGTGCAGGATTTCATGGTGCTGGGCCTGTCGATCCGTCGCGACGGCCGCTCGCTCGGCAACATGCTGCGTGACGAGCTGGGCCCGTTGCCCGGCATCGTGGCGATGATCGGCGTGCTCGTGCTGATGATGATCGTCCTGGCCGTGCTGGCGCTGGTGGTGGTCAAGGCGCTCACGCACAGCCCGTGGGGCACCTTCACGGTGGCGGCGACGATCCCGATCGCCCTGCTGATGGGCGCCTATCTGCGCTGGTTCCGTCCGGGGCGCATCCTGGAGGTGTCGATCATCGGCCTGGCGCTGCTGCTGCTGTCGATCTGGCTGGGCAAGGCGGTGTTCGATTCGCCGTTGTGGGGCCCGATGTTCGACTTCGACGCCAAGCATCTGGCCTGGATGCTGATCGGTTACGGCTTCTTCGCCTCGGTATTGCCGGTGTGGCTGCTGCTGGCGCCGCGCGATTACCTCTCCACCTTCCTCAAGATCGGCACCATCGCCCTGTTGGCGATCGCCATCTTCATCGCCGCGCCCACGCTGCAGCTGCCGGCGGTCACCAAGTTCATCGACGGTACCGGCCCGGTGTTCGCCGGCAACCTGTTCCCGTTCCTGTTCATCACCATTGCCTGCGGCGCGGTGTCGGGCTGGCACTCGATCATCGCCTCAGGCACCACGCCCAAGCTGCTGGCCAATGAAGGCCAGGCGCAGATGGTCGGCTACGGCGGCATGCTGATGGAGGCGTTCGTGGCGATCATGGCGCTGGTGGCCGCCGCCTCGCTGCATCCGGGCGTGTACTTCGCCATGAACTCGCCGGCCGCCCTGCTGGGCACTACGGCGGAGAGCGCAGCGCAGGCGGTGAGCCAGATGGGCTTCGTGGTGACGCCCGACCAGCTGCTGCAGACGGCCAAGGACATCGGCGAGAACTCGATCCTCAGCCGCGCCGGCGGCGCGCCCACGCTGGCCGTGGGCATGGCCCAGCTGCTGCACGGGATCATGCCGGGGGAGAGCATGATGGCGTTCTGGTACCACTACGCGATCCTGTTCGAAGCGCTGTTCATCCTGACCACGGTCGATGCCGGCACGCGCGTGGGCCGCTTCATGATCCAGGAGATCGCCGGCCTCATTCACAAGCCGCTACAGCACACCGAATCGTGGACCGGCAACTTGCTGGCGACGGTGCTGTGCGTAGCGTTGTGGGGCTACTTCCTCTATCAGGGCGCGGTCGATCCGCTGGGCGGCATCAATACGCTGTGGCCGCTGTTCGGCATCGCCAACCAGATGCTGGCGGCGATCGCCCTGATGCTGTGCACCGTGGTGGTGGTCAAACTCAAGCGCGAGCGCTACATGTGGGCGCCGGGCATTCCGGCGCTGTGGCTGATCGTGTGCACGCTGACTGCCGGCTACGAGAAGCTGGTCGGCCCGATCAGCTTCACCGCCGCGGCCAACAAGTACGCCCAGGGCATCGCCGACGGCAAGCTGCTCGCACCGGCCAAGTCCGCCGCGGAGATGCAGCGCATCGTCACCAACAATTACGTGGACATGGTCCTGACCGGCCTGTTCATGGCGCTGGTGGTGGCCATGGCGCTGTTCGTGCTCAACGCGATCAGCAAGGCGCTCAAGGCCAACCGCCCCACGGCCCACGAGGAGCCCTACGTGGCGTTGAGCAGCGTGGCGCAGTCATGAGCACCCTGACCAGCGCTCCGCGCCAGGTACGCGCTCCGTTGCAGGCCGCGGCGCGGGCGCTGTGGAAGTGGGCGGTGCAGACGGCGCGGCTGTGCTGCGGCGTGCCGGACTACGACGTCTACGTGGCGCACCTGAAGCGCGCCCATCCCGACCACCGGATTCCCTCCTATGAGGAGTTCTTCCGCGAGCGACAGGAGGCCCGCTACAAGGGCACCGGCGGCCGCTGCTGCTGATCGCCACGGCTGCCAAGGCCACGCCGGCGACGGCGTGGCCTTTTTCTTGGGCGTGGCCGTGCCCGACCGCCCTCGCGATGGCGATGTCATCTGCGCCCCGCGACAATGCCGCTTTTGCCTGTCTGCCCTCTCCATGAGCGATCACCCGCACCACCGCCCCATCGATGACGACACTCCCGAGGCTCATCATCGCTTCGGGCTGCGCGTGATCGCGCTGTACAAGATGGTGCAGGCGCTGGGATTGCTGCTCGCGGCGGCGGCGGCCTTCCATCTGGAGCGCCAGCGCAACGTCGATCGGTTGATCGACTGGCTGGAACATCTCTCGCTCAGCGGCACCAGCGCGCTGCGCCAGCACCTGGTCGATGCAGTGGCCGGGCTCGGACCGCAGCGCTTCGTGGTGATCGGGCTGATCGCCATCGCCTACGCGGCGCTGTTCATCACCGAGGGAGTCGGCCTGTGGCTGCGCAAGCACTGGGCCGAATGGTTCACCGTCGTCGCCACCGGCTCGCTGATTCCGCTGGAAGCCTACGAGGTGATCGAGCACGCCAGCTGGCTCAAGCTCGGCATTCTGGTAGGCAACGTGGTGATCGTGGTGTACCTGGCGCGCATCGCGATGCAGCCGCATCGCCGACGCTGAGCGGCAACTCGAGCGCTCAAGCGCTGCGGGCCGCTCGCCACTCTGCGGCAAGCAGCCCGTAGAACGCGGTGTCCGACACCTGGCCGTCGACGATCCAGCGCTCACGCAGCAGCCCCTCGCGCTGAAAACCCAGCCGCTGCAGGCTGCGTGCCGATGCCTCATTGGCCGGATCGATGTCCGCCTCCAGGCGATGCAGCTGTAGGGCGTCGAACGCCCACTCCACCAGCAGGCCCAGCGCCTCGTGCATCAGGCCCTGGCCCCAGTGCGCGCGCGCCAGGGCATAGCCGATCTCGGCACGGCGATTGGCCGGGCTGAGGTTGAACACGGACAGCGTGCCGACGACGCGCCCGGTCGAGCGCAACACGATGCCCAGGCGCAGCGCCTGACCGTCGGCGAAGGCTTGGCGGTCGCGCTCGAGCATGGCGAGCGCCTCCTCTTCGGCCTGCCACGGCGGCTGGCTCCAGTAGCGCACCACCTCGGGATCGCCAAAGATCGCCAGCAGATCCGCGGCATCGTGGGTCTCGAGCAGCCGCAGGGAGAATCGGTCGCAGGCCAGGTTGATCGGCGGGAAGGTATTCATGGTCGGATCTCAAGCCGTTCGCTGAGCGCGGTCGCGACTCAACGCATCGAGCAGCGCCGGCAGATGCGCCATGTCATCGAACACGTATTGGGCGCCGGCCGCGAGCAGCCGCTCCGCGGGCGTGTGCGCGGCATAGCCGATCACCGTCATGCCTGCCGCCCGCCCGGCGGCGATACCGGTGGGTGAGTCCTCGACCACCACGCAGTACGCGGGACGCGCGGCGAACGTGCGGGCGGCCAAGAGGTAAAGATCAGGCGCGGGCTTGCCCTGCGCCACGTCGTCGATGCAGAACCAGCGCCCCTCGAAGCGCGGTAGCAGTCCGGTGGCGCGCAGGGTGATCTCCATCTTCACCCGCAACCCGTTGGAGGCGACCGCGCATGGCTGGTCGAGTGCGGCGAGCATCTCGGCGACGCCAGGCATCAGGGTCACTTCGCGCGCCAGTACCGCGCGGCTGCGCTCGCCGTAGTTCTCCTCGAACCCGGGCGGCAACGGACGGCCAAGCAACTGCTCGGCCCGCCGCACCGACTCGGCCGCCGAGCGGCCGAAGAACTGCTCGGCCATGTATTCCTCGCTCACCGTCAGGCCCAGCTCGCCGAGCATCTGCGCAAAGACGCGATTGGTGATGCGCTCGCTGTCGATCAGCACGCCGTCGCAGTCGAAGATCACCAGGTCGAGGGCGGAGGTCGGGTTGCTCATGCGGAACCATGGGACTTGGGCATGGAAGCGGCCATTGTTCCACGGCTGCGTGTTCCCGGTGTGCGGGCAAAAAAAACCGCCGGGGAAAACAACCCGGCGGTTCGTCGATGGTGGGCCGTCCGAGACTCGAACTCGGGACCAATAGATTAAAAGTCTACTGCTCTACCAACTGAGCTAACGGCCCGCGTGACGCGGCTGCGTTTGCAAACGCAAGCCGGCAATTTTAGGGAGCTTGCGCCACCGGCACAAGCAAGCGCGCTCAGACGTAACGGGTGGGGTCGGGCAGGCCGGCCTCGCGAAAGCCCTGCGCGCGCAAGCGGCAGGCGTCGCAATGGCCACAGGCGCGGCCCTGCGCGTCGGCCTGGTAGCAGCTGACCGTGGCGGAGAAATCGACGCCCAGCCGCCCGCCTTCTCGGGCGATGTCGGCCTTGCTCATGCGCATCAGCGGCGCGTGGATGCGCAGCCCCTGGCCTTCCACGCCGGCCTTGGTCGCCACGTTGGCGAGCTGCTCGAACGCCTCGATGAAGGCCGGGCGGCAATCCGGATAGCCGGAATAATCCACCGCGTTCACGCCGCACCAGATGTCGCGACTGCCGAGCACTTCGGCCCAGCCCAGCGCAATGGACAGCATGATGGTGTTGCGCGCGGGCACGTAGGTAACCGGGATGCCTGCGTCCTCGGCATCCAGCGGCACGTCGATATCGGCGGTGAGCGCCGAGCCGCCGATGCTGCGCAGGTCCACCTGCACGGTCTTGTGCTCCACTGCGCCGAGCATGCGCGCCACCTGCGCCGACGCTTCCAGCTCGGAGCTGTGGCGCTGGCCGTAGGCGACGCTGAGCGCGTGCACCTGGAAGCCCTGCTCGCGCGCGATGGCGATGGTGACGGCCGAATCCATGCCGCCGGAAACGAGTACGACGGCCTTGGGGAGGGAGTTGTCGGTCATGGTTGCGGGTCCTGCGAGGCGGCCGGTCACCGGCCGGTGAGCACGCTACCGGCAACAGGCCGATGCGCGGTGTGAAGCAAAGAAGAGAGGGAGGCGAAGCGAGCAGTGAAGGCGAGGCCGGCGCCAGACGTTGCCGGCAGCGGGCTCTCTCTCACGTCTCTCGGTTCATTCCCTCAGTGCCCTGGAGCGTCGTTCCAGAGCAGCTTGTGCAATTGCAGCTGAAAGCGCACCGGCAACCGGTCGGCAATGATCCACTCGGCCAGCTCGCGCGGCTGCACTGCGCCGTGCACCGGGGAAAACAGCACCATGCAGCGCCGGTCGATGCCGTGGTCGGCCACCACGCCACGCGCCCACTCGTAGTCGGCACGGCTGGCGATGACGATCTTTACCTGGTCGTGCGGCAACAGGTGGTCGAGGTTTGACCACAGGTTGCGGGCGCTCTCGCCCGAATCGGGCGCCTTGAGGTCCATCACCTTGCGCACGCGCGGGTCGACGGGCGCCACGTCGAGCGCACCGGAGGTCTCCAGCGACACTTCATAGCCGGCGTCGCACAGGCGAGTCAGCAAGGCCAGGCAGCGCTTCTGCGCCAGCGGCTCGCCGCCGGTGACGCAGACATGGCGCACCTCGTGCCGGGCCACTTCGGCGAGGATCTCGTCGATCGCCTGCCAGCCGCCACCGTGGAAGGAATACTCGGTATCGCACCACACGCAGCGCAGCGGGCAGCCGGTAAGCCGCACGAACACGGTGCGCCAGCCGATCGCATCGGCCTCGCCCTGCACGGAGTGGAAGATCTCGGTGATGCGCAACCGCTCGGCGGTTCCTGCACCCGGGCGGGCCTCGGCCACGCCCGTGTCGATGTCGCTCACCGCCGCGGCCTCAGTTGGCCGTCTGCAACTGGATCCGGTTCAGGCGCTCCTGCGCCAGGCTGGCCGCCTTGGAGCCGGGGTACTTGCGGATCACGTCCTGCAGCGTGGACTGCGCCTCGCCGGTCTTCTTCAGCTCGAACTGCGTATAGCCCACCTTGAGCAGCGCATCGGGTGCCTTGTCGCTCTGCGGAAACTGGTTCAGCAGGCGCTGGAAGGCCTCGAGGGCAACCGCGTAATTGGTGGTGACGTAGTAGGACTCGCCCAGCCAGTACCACGCGTTGGGCGCGAGCGAGCTGTCCGGATGCTGCTGGATGAAGTCGCGGAAGCCACGCGACGCGTTGGCGTAGTCGCCGGCGCGCAGGGCCTTGAAAGCCGTGTCGTACGCTGCCTGCTCGTCGGCACCGGCCGGAGCGGCCGTCGTGCTGCCCTGGGATGCGCTGGCGCTGCTGGCCGACGAGGCCGGCGCCGCAGCAGCGGCCGCATTGCCGGTGGTACTGGCAGCCGGTGCACCTGAGGGTGTCGCCGCTGCCGGGGCTCCCGCAGCAGGCGCGCCCTGGAGGCGGCTGATGCGTGAATCCAGATCGATGTATTGCGCCTTGTTCTTGTCGTCGAGCTGCTGCAGCTGGTGCTGCAGTTCCTCGATCTGGCCCTGCAGCTGCTGCACCTGCGCCTGCAGTTGCTGCACCTGGTTGACCATGCCGATGCCGCCCTTGTCCTGGTTCTGCGCCTGCTGCTCGAGCCGGGAGACACGCTCGGCGAGACTGAGGCGGGAGTCCTGCGCGGACACGGGACCGGCCACCAGCATGGCGGACGCGATCGCGCCCGCCATGCCGATGCTGGCTGCAAAACGAGTAGCCAGACGGATCTTCATTACTGCGCCGTGTAGACGATCTCGACGCGGCGGTTCTTGCTCCAGCAATCCTCGTTGTGCTCACGGCACACCGGCTTTTCCTTGCCGTACGAGATCACTTCGAGCTGGCCAGCCGAACCACCGGCCGCCTGCAGGGCGTCGGAGACGGCATTGCCACGACGCTCGCCGAGGCCGAGGTTGTACTCGCGGGTGCCACGCTCGTCGGTGTTGCCCTCGAGGCGGACGTGCGCTTCCGGACGGTCCTGCAGGTACTTGGCGTGGCACGCCATGATCTGCTGGAACTCCGGCTTGATTTCGGTCTTGTCGAAATCGAAGTACACAACGCGCTGACGCAGGCAGGCGTCGGTGTCCAGATCGCCCAGCTTGTACTTGCCGTCGTTCTGGGCAGGCTGGGTCATCGGGGGCTGCTCCGGCTGCGGAGCGGGCTTCACTTCCTGCTTCTTGGAGCAGGCGGCCGCGCCAACGCAGAGCAGGGCGACCAGGGCGACGCGAACGGTCTTATTCATGGTGACGTTCCTTCAAACGGGTTTGAGTTCCGACAGTCAATGACGATTGCGGTTACGGGACAGCATGCGCCGGTGATCCGGCTGTTCTTTTGACTTCAAGAAGTCGGCATGGCGGGTTGCCTCGCCATCGACTGACGGGTCGCAGCCAAAGGCTCCGCGACCCTTAACCGAAAGGCGCCCGAGAGCGCCCTACGGACCCACTCCGTGGGCTCCGGACCGGCGATGACCTGCCGTCCCGGTGAATCTCAACGCTGCCGGTACGGTCCCCAGCTCGGCTCGCGCACATCGCCATCGGAGAGCACGAGGCGCTGGCGGACCAAACCGTCGGCCGACACGGCATAAAGCACACCGCGACGACCTTCGGTGGCGGCGTACAGAAGCATGCTGGCGTTCGGGGCAAAGCTGGGCGACTCGTCGATGGGACCCGGAGACAGGAACCGCACCTGCCCGCCCAGACTGTTGTCCATGACAGCAATACGATACACGTTACCGTTGCCCTGCACCATGGCGATCTGCTTGCCGTCGTAGCTCACCGACGCCTCGGCGTTGTTCTGGCCCTGGAAGCTGACGCGCTCGGGGGAGCCGCCGTTGGACGACATCTTGTAGATCTGCGGCCGACCGGAGCGGTCGGAGGTGAAATAGATGCTCTGCCCGTCGGCCGACCAGGTCGGCTCGGTGTCGATCGCCAGGTTGTTGGTCAACCGCGTTTCCTTGCGACTGGCCATGTCAAGCACGAAGATTTCCGGGTTGCCCACGTAGGACAGCGACACCGCCAGCTTGCTGCCATCCGGCGACCAAGCCGGCGCGCCGTTGATTCCGCGGCTGTGCGACTCCACCAGCTGGCGCGAGCCGGTGGTGATGTCCTGCACGTAGACGTTGGAATTGCCGCTCTCGAAGGACACGTAGGCGATCTTGCGGCCATCCGGCGACCACGCCGGCGACAGCAGGGACTCACGCGAACGTGCCACGACCTGCGGGTTGTAGCCGTCCGAATCGGCCACGATCAGCGAATAGGTGGTGTTATTGCCCAGGCCGACCGCCGTGATGTACGCGATGCGGGTCCAGAAGGCACCGCGCACGCCGGTAATCTTTTCGTAGATCTGATCGGCGATCTGGTGCGCCACGCCACGCAGGTCGCCGGCCGGAGCGGTGAGCGACTGCGCCAGCAGGCTCTGCTGCTTGTTGACGTCCCACAGCTCGTACTCGACCTTGAACATGCCGCCGCCGGCATCGCTGATGCGGCCGACGGTGATGTAGTCCTGCTTGAGCAATCGCCAGGTCGGGAACTTGATGTCCGAACCCTTGGACGGGAACTCGACGATCTCGCTCTTCGCCAGCGAGCGGAACTTGCCCGAGCGGTTGAAATCGTTGCGCATCACGTCGGCGATGTCGGTGGGCAGCGGCGCGCCGCCGTCCTGTGCGAACGGCACCACCGCGATCGGCGTGGCCGTCTTGACGCCACCGACGATGTCGACGTTGAGTGACTGGGCACTGGCCGGTGGCGTGAGCAACGCGCCAAGCAGCAGGACAGCGAGGGCAAGCAGCAGATTCGGTTTACGCATGGGCTTGATCATTGCGGCCTGAAGGTGAAGGTGAGATCACGCTGGAACACGCTCTCGAAGCCCTTGTACGGCAACGGTTGCGCTCGCAGCACCGCGTTCTCGACCGAGCGGCGTCCGGCCTCGTCGTACGGACAACTGCTGTCGACCCTCGCGCTCATTACGTCGCCGCCAGGCAGCTGGGTGATGTGCACGACGCACGGCAAAGCCGCCATGTTATCTGGCCGCAACCAGTTCTGCGTGACCGCGTTCTGAATCGCTGCCTGATATTTGGCGAGCAGGCTGTCGTCCTTGCCATTGGTGCCGGTCTGGCGCTGGTCGGCCGCCGGCAGGTCCGGCAAGCCGTCGTCCTTGGCGTTCTTCAGGTCCTTCAGTTGCTGCTCGGCCTGGCGCTTCTTGTTGTCGGCCTGCCGCGTGGCGGCCGAGGCCTTGTCCAGCTTGGCGAACAGCTCATCGATCTTCTTCTTTTCCTCTTCCTTCTTTTTGGCCGCCTGGGCATCCAGTTCGGCCTGGCGCTGGCGCTGCTTTTCTTCCTGCTCGCGCTTGGCGTCCTCGGCCTTCTGCAAGGCGTCGGCGACCACCTTTTCCTGGTCGACCACGTCCGGATGCTCCGGCGGCGGCGGCAGCGTTTTCACCTGCGGCGCCTGCACGGCGGGGGTCGGCGGCGGCACCGCCGGGGGCGGCGGCACGGTGTCGGGAACTGGCCGCGCCTTGGTGGGCTTGGGTGGCGGCGCGCCGGTGGGGCCGATCAGCACGGCCTCGATCGGCTGGCCCGGGAGCTCCAGCGGCTTGGCGCAGGCGATCGGATTCCACCCGGCCGGCAGGTGCAGCAACTCGAACCACTTCTCGTAGGCCGAGCACGGCAGGATCGCCAGGTAGAGGAACGCCAGGATGCCCAGGTGCAGGACGGCCGCCAGCACCACGGCCATGGGCGTGCGCTTACTTTCGTCCATCGGACGCGCTCGTCCCCTGCGGTGGCTGGCTCATCAGGCCGACCTTCGCCACGCCGGCCTGCTGCAGATCGGCCAGCACCTGATAGACGCCGTCGTACTTGCCGTCGCGGTCGCCGGCCACCAGCACGCTCACTTCCGGATTGGCCTTGACGAACGCGCCGACCTTGATCTTGAGGCCCTCTTCGTCGATGGCTTCCTTCTTGGCGTCGCCCAGGGTCAGGAACAGTTTGCCGTCCGACCCCACGGAGATGATCACCGGATCCTTCTTGTCCTTCAGTGAGCGGGCGTTGGCCTGGGGCAGGTTCACGTCGACATTGGCGTTGAGCATCGGCGTGGTCACCATGAAGATGATCAGCAGCACGAGCATCACGTCGATGTACGGCACGACGTTGATCTCGGACTTGAGCTTGTGCCGCTTGCGGTGGCTGGGGCGCATGGGAACGGACCTCAGCGGACGTCGTCAGACTGGATCTGCCGCTGCAGCACCGAGGAGAACTCCTCCTGGAACACCTCGTAGCGCGAGGCGATGCGCTCGACGCGGTTGGCATAGCGGTTGTACGCCCACACGGCCGGAATCGCCGCGAACAGACCCATTGCGGTGGCGATCAGCGCCTCGGAGATGTGCGGCGCGACGGCGGCGATGGTGACGTCCTTCATCTCGCCCAGGCCCTGGAACGCGCCCATGATGCCCCACACGGTGCCGAACAGGCCGACGTAGGGGCTGATCGAGCCGACGTTGGCGAGGAACTCCAGGTTGCGCTCCAGCAGGCCGATCTCGCGGGTGCCGGCCACGCGCATGGCGCGCTCGGAGCTCTCCATCACTATGCGCATGTCACTGGCCTTGCGCTGGCGCTGGCGGGCGAACTCGCGAAAGCCGGACTCGAAGATCGTCTCCATGCCGCCGTTCTCGGCGCCGCCGTTGCTCACTTCGCGGAACAGCTGGGCCAGGTCGCCGCCGGACCAGAAGCGCTCCTCGAACGCCTCGGCGTTTTCCATCGCCGCCTTCATCTGCGAGTACTTGCGGATGATGATGACCCAGGACATGAAGGAGAACGCCAGCAGCACGAGCATGACCAGCTGTACCGGCGTGCTCGCTTCCGCGACCAGCTTGAAAATGTTCAGTCCACCGTTCATGGCTTGGGAGTTCTCCGCGGAAATGGGGTCAGGGGGTGAGGCCGGGAATGGCGTCGTCCGGTATCCGTACCGGTACCATGCGCTCGACATCGACGCACGCCACGCGGACCTCGGCCCGAATGAGCCCGGTGCCGTCGCGGCGCTGGATGGTCTGGCCGAAAAGGATACTGGCAGCGCGACGTTCTTTGACTTCCACTGTCACGAGCAGTTCATCGTCCAGCAGGGCGGCCTTGAGGAAATCGATGTGCATCGAGCGCACCAGAAAGGCCAGCCCGGTGCGCGCCTTGAAGGCCGACTGCTCCACGCCCAGGCTGCGCAACCACTCGCTGCGGGCCCGCTCCAGGAAGCGCAGGTAGCTGGCGTGGTAGACGACGCCACCGGCGTCGGTGTCTTCCCAGTAGACGCGGACAGGCCAATGAAACACGGGCATGGGGCTAGATCTCTTGCGGCGGTTGGAGGCGACAGCCGCACGGCGGCGACGCGTGATCAGGGTTCGCTGGACCCGGCGGAAAACAGGTCCGGCGCCAGCGCCTGGCGCGGCGGCGGGGTGAGACCCAGATGGCGCCAGCCCTTGGCGCTGACCATGCGCCCGCGGGCCGTGCGCACCAGATAGCCCTGCTGGATCAGGTACGGCTCGACCACGTCTTCCAGCGTGCCGCGGTCTTCGCTCAGCGCCGCGGCCAGCGACTCCACGCCCACTGGACCGCCGTCGAAATTCTCGATGATCAGGGTCAGCAGGCGCCGGTCCAGCTCGTCGAAACCCTGCGGATCAACCTTCAGCATGCCCAGCGCGGCCTGCGCTGCGGCCAGGGTGATGGCCCCGCCGGCGCGCACCTCGGCGTAGTCGCGCACGCGGCGCAACAGTCGATTGGCGATCCGCGGCGTGCCGCGCGAGCGGCGGGCGATTTCCTGCGCCCCCTCCACCTCACAGGCGATACCGAGAATCTTCGCCGCGCGGCGCACGATGTCGGTGAGCTCGTCGGCCGTGTAGAACTCCAGCCGCTGCACGATGCCGAAGCGGTCGCGCAGCGGCGCCGTCAGCATACCGGCACGCGTGGTGGCGCCGATCAGGGTGAATGGCGGCAGATCGAGCTTGATCGAGCGGGCGGCCGGGCCTTCGCCGATCATGATGTCGATCTGGAAGTCTTCCATGGCCGGATACAGCACTTCCTCGACCACCGGCGACAGGCGATGGATTTCGTCGACGAACAGCACGTCGTGCGGCTCGAGGTTGGTCAGCAGCGCGGCCAGGTCGCCGGCGCGCTCCAGCACGGGGCCGGAGGTGGAGCGCACGTTGACCCCCAGCTCGTTGGCGATGACGTGGCTGAGCGTGGTCTTGCCCAGCCCCGGCGGGCCAAAGATCAGCACGTGGTCCAGCGCCCCGCTGCGCTTCTTCGCCGCCTCGATATAGATGGAGAGCTGCTCGCGCACCGCCTGCTGGCCCAAGTATTCGGCCAGACGCCGGGGCCGGATGGTGGCTTCCAGCGCGTCGTCGTCGAGTTGCGCGGCGGCGGTGATGATGCGGTCGGTCATGCCGACGATTATGGCAGGCACAGAGCGCTGTCGGAGCGCACCCTGTGCGCGAACGCTCTTCGCCTGATCTCTGTCGGAGCAAAGAGCCATCGCGCACAGGGTGCGCTCCTACGGGAACGGTCAGATCTCCACCTGGGCGCCCAGCTCGATCAGCCGGTTGCCGGGGATCTGGAAAAACGCAGTGGCCGGCATCGCGTTGCGCGCCATGAACGCGAACAGCTTGTCGCGCCACAGAGCCATGCCCGGGCGGCGCGCATCGGCCACGATGTTCTCGCGCGAGAGGAAGAACGTGGTGTCCATCAGGTCGAATGGCAGCCCGCTGCGCGAGCACTGCGCCAGCGCCAGCGGAATGTTCGGGTCCTCGGCAAAGCCGAAGCGCAGGGTGAGGCCGTAAAAGCCGCCGCCGAGCTCTTCGAGCTGGATGCGCTCCTCCGACTCGGCCACCGGGGTTTCCAGCGTCTCGGCGGTGAGCAGCACGTTGCGCTCGTGCAGCACCTTGTTGTGCTTGAGGTTGTGCAGCAGGGCGTGCGGCACCGCCTCCTGGTTGGCGGTGAGGAACACCGCCGTGCCCGGCACGCGCAGCGGCGGATGCTCGGAGATATTGGCGATGAACGGCTTGAGCGCCAGGCCGCCCTGTTTGATCTCGCGCACCACCAGGTCGCGACCGCGGCGCCAGGTGGTCATCACCACGAACATGATCAGGCCCAGCACCAACGGGAACCAGCCACCCTGCATGATCTTCAGCGTGTTGGCGCCGAAGTAGCTCAGGTCGATCACCAGCAGCAACACCGCCGTAAGGATCACCGCGGCGCGGCTCCAGTGCCACATCCGCCGCGCCACGATCATCACCAGCACGGTGTCGATGGCCATGGTGCCGGTCACGGCGATGCCATACGCGCCGGCCAGCGCATTGGACGAGCCGAAGCTCACCACCGTGGCGATCACCGCCACCATCAGCGCGCGATTCACCCACGGCAGGAAGATCTGCCCGATCGCCTCGCGCGAGGTATGCACCACCTGCATGCGCGGCACGAAACCGAGCTGGATCGCCTGCCGCGTCACTGTGAACGCGCCGGAGATCACCGCCTGCGAGGCGATCACCGTGGAGGCGGTGGCCAGCGCGATCATCGGATAGAGCGCCCAGTCCGGCACGGCGTGATAGAACGGGTTGTCGATCGCCTTCGGATCGACCAGCAGCAGCCCGCCCTGGCCGTAGTAGTTGAGCAGCAGCGCCGGCATCACGAAAAAGAACCACGCGGCGCGAATCGGAAAGCGCCCGAAGTGGCCCATGTCGGTGTACAGCGCCTCGGCACCGGTCACGCACAGCACCACCGAGCCCAGCGCCAGCGCCGAGGTCGTGCCGTGGGTCATGAAAAACTGCACCGCGTACCAGGGGTTGAGTGCGTACAGCACGCCCGGCGCCTGGATGATGTTCCACACGCCGATCACGCCCAGGCTGAGGAACCACAGCACCATGATCGGGCCGAATACCGCGCCGACCTTGGCGGTGCCGTGGCGCTGCATCCAGAACAGGCCCAGCAGCACCGCCACCGTGAGCGGCACCACCCAGTGCGACAGCGCGGGCGCCGCCACCTCCAGACCTTCCACCGCCGACAGCACCGAGATCGACGGCGTGATCACCCCGTCGCCGAAGAACAGCGCCGCGCCGAGCAGGGCCATCAGCACCACCAGCTTGCGCATGCGGGTGGACTGGCCCACCGCGCGCTGGGCCAGCGTCATCAGCGCCATGATGCCGCCCTCGCCCTTGTTGTCGGCGCGCATCACCAGGCTCACGTACTTCACCGCCACCACCAGGATCAGCGACCAGGTGACCAGCGAGAGAATGCCCAACACCGTGGCCGGCCGCGGATGCAGGCCATGCTCGGGCAGGAAGGTCTCGTGCATGGTGTACAGCGGGCTGGTGCCGATGTCGCCAAACACCACGCCGATCGCACCGAGAATCAGCGCCGAGCGGCTGCTGTGCGAGGCGTCGGCGCCACCGGTATCGGCGGAGGACGAAGCTTGGGTCTGCTGGTTCATGACGCTCCCCACTGCCCTAGCCGCCGAGCGCGGCGCGCAGTGCCTTGCGGATGATGGCCTCGGCGCTGTCGCCGTCGGCGGCGACCTTCTGCACCAGGCGCGTGACCTCGGCCGGCTTGTAGCCGAGCTGCTGCAGCGCGACCGTCGCTTCGCCGGAAGCATCCAGCGGCGCGGCTGCGCTGGCAGGCATGCCGGGCAGGCTTACGCCGAGCCCATCCACGCGATCGCGCAACTCCACCACGATGCGCTCGGCAGTCTTCTTGCCGATACCGGGAATCTTGGTCAGCGCCACCACATCACCGGCGTGTACCAGCCGCGCGAAGTCGCTGGTGGACACGCCCGATAGCACCGCCAGCGCGATCTTCGCGCCGATGCCGCTGACCTTGAGCAGGTTGCGAAACAGCGTGCGCTCGGATTCGTGCATGAAACCGTACAGCGCCACGCTGTCCTCCTTCACGGCATGGTGAGTGAGCAGGATCACTTCCTTGCCGGTGGCGGGGAGATCGTAGATGGTCGACATCGGCGCCTCGAGCTCGTAGCCGACGCCGCCCACATCGATCAACAGCCATGGCGGCTGCTTGGAAATGAGGGTGCCACGCAGGCGACCGATCATCGTCCACGCCTCCACGCCGTGCGAGGAATACCCACGCGGGTCAGGCTCGAACGCGTGTGCGCATGGGTGACGGCGATAGCCAGCGCATCGGCGGCATCGGCCTGCAGCGGCCCCTTCAGTCCGAGCAGGACGCCGATCATGTGCTGCACCTGGGTCTTGTCGCCGCGGCCATTGCCGACCACCGACTGTTTCACTTCGGTTGCTGCGTACTCGTGCACCACGATCCCCTGACTGACCACCGCACAGATCGCGGCGCCTCTGGCTTGTCCCAGCTTCAGCGCCGAATCCGGATTGCGCGCCATGAACACGCGCTCGATCGCGCACTCGGCCGGTTGATGGGCGGCGATGATGTCACACAGGCCGTCAAAGATGCGTTTCAGGCGCAGCGGGAACGTGGCCTCGCCAGCCACCGCCAGCGCGCCGTGGAACACGTGCGACAACTTGCCCTGCGCGTCAACATCGATGATGCCCACGCCGGTGCGCTGACTGCCCGGGTCGATGCCGAGGATGCGGATGCTCATGCAATGCGCGGTCGCAACGCGGCCGGAGGCCAGCGCTGCGTCAGCCGGCGGCCTCGGCCGGCAACAGCGCGTTGTGATAGACCTCGCTGACGTCGTCGAGCGCATCGAGGCGCTCGAGCAAATCCTGCAGCGTTTCCTGCGCCTCGTCCGGCACCGCGACGCGGTTATTCGGGCGCATCACCACGCCGGCATGCGAGGACTCCAGCCCGGCCGCGATCAGCGCCTGCTGCACCGCCTCGAAGTTTTCCGGTGCACACAGCACGGTGCTCTCGCCGTGTTCGTTGACCACGTCGTCGGCACCGGCTTCAAGCGCCGCCTCCAGCACCTTCTCCTCGGCAGCCTCATTGCCACCGGTGGCGAACACGATCTCGCCGCAGCGGGTGAACTGGAACGCCACCGAGCCGCTGGTGCCCAGGTTGCCGCCGTGACGGGTCAGCGCATGGCGCACGTCGGCCACGGTGCGGGTCGGGTTGTCGGTGAAGCATTCGATGATCAGCGCGATGCCGGCCGGGCCATAGCCCTCGTAGCGCAGCTCTTCCATGTTGGCGCCGCCGTCGGCGCCCGAGCCGCGCTTGATCGCGCGCTCGATGGTGTCCTTGGGCATGTTGGCCGACAGCGCCTTGTCCACCGCCGCGCGCAGGCGCGGGTTGCCGGCCGGGTCGGCCACACCGGCGCGGGTGGCCACGGTGATCTCGCGGATGAGCTTGGTGAACACCTTGGCGCGCTTGGCGTCTTCGGCGTTCTTGCGACCTTCGATGGACGGGCCTCTACCCATGGCGCTGCACAACCTGATCTGGTGATGAAGCGCGGAATTTTACTCTATCCGCCCGCTGCCGGTGGACCCGGCTAAGCCCGGCGCGGGCAACTCGTCCGGGGCCGTCACGGCGAAGCGCCCCTCGCGCAGGAAGCGCGCCGTGAGCCGCGCGACGTCGGCGGAGAACAGCAATCCCGTGTGGCTGGTATCGACCACGCAGTGATCGGCCAGCCCGGGCAGCCGCGTCTCGGACACCGCCACGGTGCCGTCGTGCTCGCCTTCGATATGCGCAAGCACGGCCCCCAGGCCGATCGGCGAGCGCCCGGCGATCACGCCGACCTGGCGCGTGCCGTCCCAGCCCTCGAAGCCCTTTTCGAGCAGATCGCGGTTGTGGCCGAGCAGCGCTTCGCCGCTGCGGCCCAGCCCGGAAAATTCCCGCGCCGCGGCGCTGCCGAGCAGCGGGGAACCCAGACACACCACCCGCCCGGGCGGCAGATCGACAGCGTGGTGGCACACCTGCAGTGCCAGCAGGCCACCGAGGCTGTGCCCCACCAGATGCACCGCACTGCCGGTCTCGGCCAGCTCCACCATCCGCTCGCGCAGCCGCTCGAGGATGCGCTCCTGGGTGTTGGCCACGCTGAGATAGTCGAACCGATGGACGCGGAATCCCGCCTCCATCATCCGCCGGTGCAGCATGGCCAGCGCGAAGCCGCGCATCCACAGACCGTGCAGCAGGATGACGTGCTCGATCATCGCGCCGGCACCTGCCGGTCAACGCGGCGACGCAACCGCTCGCGGCGGGTAAGGCGTCGCGTCGACCGCATCGGCACCATCACCCTTGCCCGGCCGGCTCCGGCGCTGCAACCGCCACGTGCAGCTCCTTGAGCTGGCTCGCGGCCACCGGCGAGGGTGCGTCGGTCATCAGGTCCTGCGCGCTGGTGGTCTTGGGGAAGGCGATCACGTCGCGGATCGACTCGGTGCCGGCCATCAGCGCGGCGATACGGTCGATGCCGAACGCTAGGCCACCGTGCGGCGGCGCGCCGAACTTCAGCGCCTTGAGCAGGAAGCCGAACTTCATCTCGGCTTCTTCCGCCCCGATGCCCAGCAGCTCGAACACCGCGCTCTGCATGTCGGGGCGGTGGATACGGATCGAGCCGCCGCCGATCTCGTTGCCGTTGAGCACCATGTCGTAGCCGCGGCTCACCGCGTTGGCCGCATTCGCCTTGAGGTCGGCGATGTCGTCGACCTTCGGCGCGGTGAACGGGTGATGCAGGGCGACGAAGCGCTTCTCTTCCTCGTCGTATTCGAACATCGGAAAGTCGGTGACCCACAGCGGCTTCCAGGTGTTTTCCACCAGGCCGCGATCCTTGCCCACCTTCAGGCGCAATGCGCCCATGAAGTCGGTGACCGTCTTCCACTTGCCGGCGCCGACGAACACGATGTCGCCAGTCTGCGCGCCGGTGGCCTTGAGCAGGCCGTCCAGCGCCGCGTCGTCGAGGAACTTCGCCACTGGCGAGTTGATGCCCTCGCGGCCCTTGGCCAGGTCTTCCACCTTGATCCACGCCAGGCCCTTGGCGCCGTAGCGGGCGACGAACTCGGTGAGCGTGTCGATTTCCTTGCGCGACAGCGTGGCCGCCTCGGGCACGCGCAGCGCCGCGACGCGACCGGCCGGATCGTTGGCCGGCTCGGCGAACACCTTGAACTCGACGTGCCTGAGCGCCTCGGCCACGTCGACCAGCTCCAGCGCGATGCGCAGGTCGGGCTTGTCCGAGCCGAAGCGGCGCATGGCATCGATCCAGGTCATGCGCGGGAAGGCGGCGTCCAGCTCCACGCCCTGCACTTCGCGGAACACGTGACGGATCAGCTCCTCGACGAAATCCTGCACGTCCTGCTCTTCAACGAAGGCGAACTCCAGGTCGAGCTGGGTGAATTCCGGCTGGCGGTCGGCGCGCAGGTCCTCGTCGCGGAAGCAGCGGGCGATCTGGTAGTAGCGGTCGAAGCCGGCCATCATCAGGATCTGCTTGAACAGCTGCGGCGACTGCGGCAACGCGTAGAACTGGCCGGCATGCACGCGACTGGGCACCAGATAGTCGCGCGCGCCTTCCGGCGTGGCCTTGGTCAGGATCGGCGTTTCGATGTCCTGGAAGCCGCGGTCATCCAGATAGCGGCGCAGTGCCTGCACCAGCTTGATGCGCTTGCGCATCATCGCCTGCATCTCGGGGCGGCGCAGGTCGAGGTAGCGGTAGGTCATCCGCATGTCCTCGTTGGGGTTCTCGTGCAGCGCGAAAGGCAGATCCTTCGCCGCGTTGAGGATCTCCACCTTCTCGGCCAGCAGCTCGACCGTGCCGGTCTTGAGCTTGTCGTTGACCGAGAGCCGCGCGCGGATCGTGCCGGTCACGCGCAGGCAGTATTCATAACCGACCTCGCCAGCCACCGCGAAGGCATCGGCGTTCTCGCGCTCCACCACCACCTGGGCCAGCCCCTCGTGATCGCGCAGGTCGATGAAGGCGACGTGGGATTGCAGGCGGGTCTTGTTGACCCAGCCGCACAGGGTGACGGTCTGGCCGACCAGGGACTCGTCGATGAGTCCGCAGTAATGCGTGCGCATGCGCTTGAAACTCCGGGCCGCGGCGGCGGCGTGGGGGCGAGGAAAAGACCGCGAATGTTACCACCGCAGGCGGCCGCCACGCCTGCGCCGCGGCCGCACGGACGCCCGGCCGCTACCAGCGGCGATCGACCACGAACTGCCCGCGGCAGCCGTGGGCAACCCACACGCCAGCGCGGTTCCAGCCCCAGCTGTAGCCCTCCGTGCAGCGCGCATCGGACAGCTGACGCACCAGCCGCGCATGACCGCGCGGGCCAACATCGACCTGGCACATCTGGTAGCGCTTCTTGTTGCTGTCGCACTGCAGCCGGATCTGGCGGTCCCAGCCCGGGCCCGGGCGCCAGTGGCCACGGTCGTCATCGCGGTCGTCATCGCGGTCGTGGTGGCGATCGTCGCGATCGCCGTAGCGGTCGCGGTAACGGTCGTCGTAGCGATCATCGTCGCGGCCGCCCCAGCGATCGCCCGCCACGAATAGTCCGCGGCAGCCGCGATCCACCCACAGCACGCCGCGGTCCACGCCCCAGGTATCGCCGCGCACGCAGGCCGCCTTGGACTCCTGTTTCATCAGCCGGGCATCGCGCCACGGCATCACGCAGCGGGCGTAGTGGCCGTCGTTGCTGGCGCAGCGCACCGGATCGTTCCAGCCCTGGGCGCGCAACGGCGCCGATCCAGACAGCAGCGCGAACGCGCCCAGTAGCCAGGCCAATGCCGCGGCAAGAAGTGATCGCATGGTGCCCCTCCTGTGATGGTGGGGCGGACGCTAGCGGCACGCTGCCGAACGGCGATTGAACCGGCGCAAATCCTTGCGTGCGGGATCAGTCGGCGGCGGCGGGCGCCGCGGCCGGGGCGGGAGCGGGAGCGGCCGCCGGTGCCGGCGCCGCGGCCGCGTCGCCGGCCAGATTGCGCTTCTTGTCGCCGTCCTTCTTGAAGTCGGTCTCGTACCAGCCGCTGCCAGCAAGGCGGAACGCCGGTGCTGTCACCTGCCGCTGCACCTGTTCGGCGCCACAGGCCGGACACACGGTGGGATCGGCGTCGGAGAGCTTCTGCAGGCGGTCGAAGCTGTGGCCGCAGGCCTGGCAGGCGAAGGCGTAGATGGGCATGAAAAATCTCCGTGGAACATCGGGCAGGCGCCGACTATGGCGCCTCGCGCCAGCATTTCAAGCGTAGGAAGAGCACCCGGTGCACGATCTTGCGACAACACATTACTAACGTCTGGTTGACAGAGGCCCCAGCGGCTACCTAGTTTGCGAGACAAGGGAGCCATGTCGCGTCGCAGCAAATCACGACCGACACCGATTCGTCGCAGGGACTTTCATCGCGCACACAGACGCGATCCGCTATCCGGGGAGAATCTTTCATGTCCGCACGACCGCTACTGACCCGCACCGCCCTGGCCGCCGCCACCCTGCTTGCACTCTCGCAGGTGGCCATGGCCCAGGACGCCGCCCCCCAGCAGGGCGAGAAGAAGACCACCAACCTGCAGACGGTCGTTGTCACCGGCACACGGTCGTTCGACCGCACCGAGTCGACCTCGCTCGCCCCGATCGACGTGCTGACCCCGAAAGACCTCGAAGGCACCGGTGCGCCCAACCTGGCCACGGCGCTGCGCACCCTGCTGCCGTCGTTCAACTTCCCGCAGCCGTCGGTCACCGACGCCACCGACGCGATCCAGCCCGCCCAGCTGCGCGGCCTGGCGCCCGACCACACGCTGGTGCTGATCAACGGCAAGCGCCAGCACCCCACCGCCATCGTCAACGTCAACGGCTCGCTCGGGCGCGGCTCCTCGCCGGTGGACATCAATGCGATCCCGGTCAATGCCATCGACCACGTGGAAGTGCTGCGTGACGGCGCCGCCGCCCAGTACGGCTCCGACGCGATCGCCGGCGTGATCAACATCATCCTCAAGGGCGGCGCCGAGCACGGCTCGGCCAGCCTCACCCGCGGCCAGTACGACGGTGGCGATGGCGACACTTGGCAGGGCGGCGCCGACGGCGGCTTCAAGCTCGGTGACAAGGGCTGGATCCACCTCAGTGCCAACGCCACGCACCAGGACCCGACCAACCGCGCTGGCCCGGATCCGCGCTATCCAGCCGACCCGACGTACAACACGGTCACCTTCCACTACGGCCTGCCGCTGACCCGCTCCAAGCAGGCGGCGATCAACGCGCAGTACGACCTGACGCCGAACGCCCAGCTGTACGCGTTCACCCTGTTCAACAAGCGCGACGTGAAGGCCGGCGGCTTCTTCCGCTCGCTCTCGCAGTACGCCAGCAATGGCTCCGGCGCGGTCGACGTGTATCCCAGCGGCTATCTGCCGATCGAGAACAGCGCGATCCGCGACGACTCTGAAGTGCTGGGCGTGCGCGGCAAGGTGGCCGACTGGAACTACGACCTCAGCGCCAACACCGGCGGCAACCACTGGAAGCTCAACACCACCGACACCTACAACTACTCGCTCGGCGCCGATTCGCCGACCGGCTTCTACATCGGCACGCTGACCAACCGGCAGGACGCGTTCAACGGCGACTTCAGCCGCGACTTCGAGATCAGCGGCCTGCAGAGCCCGCTCACCGTCGCCTGGGGCCTGGAGTACCGCCACGAGAAGTTCACCATCAAGGAAGGCGACGGCGCCTCCTATGCCGGTGCCGGTGCCCAGGTGTTCCCGGGCTACCAGCCAGGCGACGCGGGCACGCATGGCCGCAACAGCCGCGCGGTCTATCTCGACCTGGAAAGCGACCTGACCTACAAGTTTTCCGCCGGCCTGGCCGCGCGCTACGAGCACTACAGCGATTTCGGCAGCACCACCTCGGCGAAGGCGTCCGGCCGCTACGCGTTCAACGACACCGTGGCGCTGCGCGGCACCGTGTCGAACGGCTTCCGCGCACCATCGCTGCAGCAGGAGTACTACTCCTCCACCGCGATCAACTTCGTCAACCAGGGCGGCGGCGTGCTGGTGCCGTACACGATCCGCACCTTCCCGGTGACCGATCCGGCCGCGCAGGCGCTGGGGGCGCAGAACCTCAAGCCTGAAAAGTCGCGCAACTACAGCCTCGGCCTCGTGCTGACGCCCTCCAACGGCCTGTACACCACGCTGGACCTGTACCAGATCGACATCGACCACCGCATCATCCTCAGCGGCAACCTGGTCGGCGACGCGGTGCAGAACTACCTCACCTCGGTGGGCATCCCGTTCGTCAGCGGCGGCCGCTTCTTCACCAACGCGGTGGACACGCGCACCCGAGGCGTGGATCTCGTCTCCACCTACCCGATCGAGCTGCAGAGCTCCTCGCTCAAGCTCACCGGCGGCATCAACTACAACAAGACCACCATCCGCAATATCGCTCCCAACCCGCCGCAGCTGGGCCTGGCCGGACTTACCCTGCCGATCATCGACCGTGCCGAGGAAGGCCGTATCACCAAGGGCACGCCCAAGACCAAGGCCTTCGTGGCCGGCGACTGGTCGGTGAACAACTGGACCTTCCACGGTCAGGTCACCCGCTACGGCGAGTGGACCACGTTCGGCACCGTGCCCAGCGGCGACCAGACCTTCGGCTCGGCCTATCTGCTGGACCTTTCGGCCAGCTACAACTGGAACGACTGGACCTTCAGCGTCGGCGGCAACAACGTCACCAACGAGTACCCCGACAAGAACCAGCCGCGTACCAGCGCTTTCAACGTCATCCTGCCGTACCCGAACTCCTCGCCGTACGGCTTCAGCGGCGCCTACTACTACGCCACCGTGGCGTATCACTGGTAAGCCGCCTGGCTTGATGCAAAAAAAAGCCCGCCGACTGGCGGGCTTTTTTTCTGGGACCGACGACTCAGGCCTTGCCGAACACCAGGCGCCCGCCCTCGGCATCCACCGCCACGGTGGCGCCGGCCGGGAAACGTCCCTCGAGGATTTCCCGCGACAACGGATTCTCCACCTGCTGCTGGATCGCCCGCTTCAGCGGCCGCGCGCCGTACACCGGATCGAAGCCCACGTTGCCCAGCAGGTCCAGCGCCTTCTCGCTGATCGTCAGGCCCAGCTGGCGCTCGGCCAGCCGCTTCTCCAGGCTGCGCAGCTGGATCCGCGCGATCTGCCGGATCTGCGGCTTGGTCAGCGGGTGGAACACCACGATGTCGTCCAGCCGGTTGATGAACTCCGGGCGGAAGTGCGCCTGCACCACGCCCATCACCGCGGCCTTCATCTGCGTGTAGGCCTCGGGGCTGTCGTCGCCGGCCAGCTCCTGTATCTGGTGCGAGCCAAGGTTCGAGGTCATCACGATGACCGTGTTGCGGAAGTCCACCGTGCGGCCCTGGCCGTCGGTGAGGCGACCGTCATCGAGCACCTGCAGCAGGATGTTGAACACGTCCGGATGCGCCTTTTCCACCTCGTCCAGCAGGATCACGCTGTACGGCCGGCGGCGCACCGCCTCGGTGAGATAGCCGCCCTCTTCGTAGCCGACATAGCCCGGGGGCGCGCCGACCAGCCGCGACACGGCGTGCTTCTCCATGAACTCGCTCATGTCGATGCGCACCATCGCGTCGGCCGAGTCGAACAGGAATTCCGCCAGCGCCTTGCACAGCTCGGTCTTGCCCACGCCGGTGGGGCCGAGGAACAGGAACGAGCCGCTGGGCCGGTTCGGGTCAGACAGCCCCGCGCGCGAGCGGCGCACGGAGTCGGCCACCACCTTGATCGCCTCGTCCTGGCCGACCACGCGCGCGTGCAGCGCGTCTTCCATCTTCAAGAGCTTCTCGCGCTCGCCTTCGAGCATCTTGCTGACCGGGATGCCGGTCCAGCGCGAGACCACCTCGGCGATCTCCTCGGCAGTGACGCGGTCCTGCACCAGCTTGAAGTCGCCCTGCTGCTCGGCGGCCTGCGCCGCGGCGAGCTGCTTCTCCAGTTCCGGCATGCGGCCGTACTGGATCTCGCTCATCTTGGCGTAGTCCTGCCGGCGCTGCGCCGCCTCCAGCTCCACGCGCGCGGCCTCGATCTGCTCCTTCACCTTGGTCGCGCCCTGCAGCGCAGCCTTCTCGGATTTCCAGATTTCGTTGAGGTCGGAGAACTCGCGCTCGAGCTTCTCGATGTCGGCTTCCAGATCGGCGAGGCGCTTCTTCGATTCCTCGTCTTTCTCCTTCTTCAGCATCTCGCGCTGGATCTTCAGCTGGATCAGCCGGCGCTCCAGGCGGTCGAGCTCTTCCGGCTTGGAGTCGATCTCCATGCGGATGCGGCTGGCGGCCTCGTCCATCAGGTCGATCGCCTTGTCCGGCAGCTGGCGGTCGGGGATGTAGCGGTTGGACAGCGTGGCCGCGGCGACGATCGCCGGGTCGGCGATCTCAACGCCGTGGTGCACCGCGTAGCGCTCCTTCAGGCCGCGCAGGATCGCGATGGTGTCCTCCACCGTCGGCTCGCCCACGAACACCTTCTGGAAACGGCGCTCCAGCGCGGCGTCCTTCTCGATGTACTTGCGGTACTCGTCCAGCGTAGTCGCGCCGATACAGTGAAGCTCGCCGCGCGCCAGCGCAGGCTTGAGCATGTTGCCGGCATCCATCGCGCCGTCGGCCTTGCCGGCGCCGACCATGGTGTGCAGCTCGTCGATGAACAGAATCACCCGGCCTTCTTGCTTGGCCAGATCGTTGAGCACGGCCTTGAGCCGTTCCTCGAACTCGCCGCGAAATTTCGCACCGGCGATCAGCGCGCCCATGTCCAGCGACAGCACGCGGCGATCACGCAGGCCTTCGGGCACCTCGCCCTTCATGATGCGTTGGGCCAGCCCTTCGACGATGGCGGTCTTGCCCACGCCGGGCTCGCCGATCAGCACCGGGTTGTTCTTGGTGCGCCGCTGCAGCACCTGGATCGTGCGGCGGATCTCCTCGTCGCGGCCGATCACCGGATCGAGCTTGCCCGACTCGGCCCGCGCGGTGAGGTCGATGCAATACTTCTCCAGCGCCTGACGCTGCTCCTCGGCGTTCTCGCTCTGCACCTTCTCGCCGCCGCGCAGCTTCTCGATCGCCGCCTCGATCGCGGCCTTCTGCGCCCCGGCCGCCTTCAGCGCGCTGCCCAACTCGCCCTTGTCTTCCAGCGCCGCCAGCACGAACAGCTCGCTGGCAATGAACTGGTCGCCGCGCTGCTGCGCCAGCTTGTCGGTGAGGTTGAGCAGGCGGGACAGGTCGTTGCCCACGTTGATGTTGCCTTCCTGCCCGCGCACCTGCGGCAGGCGCTCGAGCATTTCGCCCACGCGCTGGCGCAGCGCCGGCACGTTGACCTGCGCCTGGGTCAGCAGTGGCCCGGTCGAGCCGCCCTGCTGGTCGAGCAGCGCAGCCATCACGTGCACCGGCTCGAGCATGTTGTTGTCGCGCCCAACCGCCAGCGACTGCGCGTCGGCCAGCGCCTGCTGGAAACGCGAGGTGAGCTTGTCCATCCGCATGAGGTGATCCCCTCTCTGAATAGTGTTGGCAGCGCCGCTGCCGCTGAGGCGCAAGATGCGGACGGGCGAGGCCGATTCAAGCGGATGCGCCCAGCCTTCACATGCGCCTTGCTAGCGTGCGCCGCCGATGACCGCCCCCGCCACGCCCCCCAACGACCTGCCCCCGCCCCCGTTGCCCGCCCCCGATGCGCGCTGGGCGCTGTTCTTGGACGTCGACGGTACCCTGCTCGACTTCCACGACGACCCCGCCGCCGTTGCCGCCTCGCCCGAGCTGCTCGCGCTCCTGCAGCAGCTGCACGCCGAGTTGCACGGCGCACTGTCGCTGGTCAGCGGCCGTGCGCTGGCCGACCTGGACCGACTGTTCGGCCAGCCCTGGGCAATGGCCGGCCTGCACGGCCTGCAGCTTCGGCACGCGGACGGGCAGCGCCGCGAGCATCCGCTGGACACGTCCGCGCACGCGAAGCTCAAGCAGCGCGCCGAAACGATGCTGGAAGCGATCGGCGGCATCGAGCTAGAGGACAAAGGTATCGCCATCGCCCTGCACTGCCGCCGCTCGCCGGAACGCTTCGCCGTCATGCGCGATGCCGCGGCCGCACTCGCCGAAGCGATGCCAGGTTACGAGCTGCAGGCCGGCAACCTGGTGATGGAGATCAAGCCGGCCGGCATGGACAAGGGGCGGGCCGTGCGGGAGCTGCTGCAGCGGCCACCGTTCGCTGGCCGCCAGCCGGTCTACGTGGGCGACGACCTCACCGACGAGCACGCCTTCGACACGGTCGCGCGCGCGGGCGGGTACGGCGTGAGGGTCGGGCGTCGACACCCCACTGCCGCGCAATTCACGCTGCCTAGTCCTGCTGCCGTGCAGCATTGGTTGATCCGCGTGCACCACGCACTGATGCAAGGAAATTCGCTGCATGACCCCCGCCAGGACCGAGACCCCGCAGCACGATCTTGAGCTCGGTGTCGTCGGCAACGGCAGCATCGCCGCCCTGATCGACCGGGACGCTCGCGTCGTGTGGGCCTGCCTGCCGACGTTCGACAGCGACGCCACGTTCTGCGCGCTGCTCTCGCCGCGCCACGAAGGCGGCGACTGGACGATCGAACTGCAGGACCACGAACGCACCGAGCAGTGGTACGAGACCAATACCGCCGTGCTCGTCACGCGCCTGTACGACCGCCACGGCGGAGCCATCGAAGTCACCGACTTCGCCCCCCGCTACCGCGCCCGCGGCCGCCTGTTCCATCCGGTAATGCTGGCCCGGCGCGTACGCCCGATCGCTGGTGCGCCACGCATTCGGGTGTTGCTGCGCCCGCTGTGCGACTACGGCGCCGAACCGGCGCTCGCCACGTCAGGCAGCAACCACCTGCGCTACCGGCTCAGCGACACCACCGTGCGGCTGACCAGCGACGTCCCGGTGCCGATGATCCAGCGCGCGCTGCCGTTCGGGCTCGACCGCCCCGCCCACTTCGTGCTCGGCCCGGACGAGACGCTCGACGAAAGCCCGGCCGATTTCATCGCGCTGGCGCTCCACCGCACGCAGGAATACTGGCGCGACTGGGTGCGCTATCTGTCGATTCCCTACGAGTGGCAGGACGCGGTGATCCGCGCCGCCATCACGCTCAAGCTGTGCCAGTACGAGGCCACGGGGGCGATCGTCGCCGCGCTCACCACTTCCATCCCCGAAGCTGCCGACACCGAGCGCAACTGGGACTATCGCTTTTGCTGGCTGCGCGACGCGGCCTTTACCGTGCGCGCGCTCAACCGCCTCGGCGCCACGCGCACGATGGAGAACTACCTGCGCTACGTGTTCAACCTGGTCGCCGACCATGGCGACAGCGAGATCGGGCCGGTGTTCGGCATCACCTTCGAGCGCGAACTGCACGAGCGTACCGCCGGCGCGCTGGCCGGCTACCGCGGCATGGGTCCGGTGCGCATCGGCAACGACGCGTGGCGGCAGCGCCAGAACGATGTCTACGGTTCGCTGGTGCTGGCCTCGGCGCAGTTGTTCTTCGATCGCCGCATCGAACATCGCGGCGATGCGCGCATGTTCGAACGGCTCGAACAGATGGGCCGGCTCGCCCTGCGCATGGCCGAGCAGCCCGATGCGGGGCTGTGGGAATTCCGTGGCCGCGCCGCGGTGCATACCTATTCGGCGGCGATGTGCTGGGCCGCCTGCGACCGGCTCGCCCACATCGCCACCGAGCTGGGGCTGGACGAGCGCGCGCGGCACTGGCACGACGAGGCGACCGCGCTGCGCGCGCGCATCCTCGCGCAAAGCTGGAACGCGCGCCTGGGCCACTTCGTGGATGCCTACGGCGGCGAGCACCTGGACGCCAGCCTGCTGCTGCTGGCGGACATCGGCTTCATCGACGCCATGGACCCGCGCTTCGTCGCCACCGTCGACGCGGTGGGCCGGGTGCTCGGTCGCGGCGACCACCTGTTCCGCTACATCGCGCCGGACGACTTCGGCGCGCCGGAGACCAGCTTCAACATCTGCACGTTCTGGTACATCGAGGCGCTGGCAGCGACCGGTCGGCGCGAGCGGGCGCGGGTGATGTTCGAGCGCATGCTCGCGCAACGCAACGCGCTCGGCCTGCTCTCCGAAGACATTGCGCCGGCTACCGGCGAGCACTGGGGCAACTTCCCGCAGACCTACTCGATGGTGGGGCTGATCCAGGCCGCGATGCGGCTCTCGCGCCGCTGGGAGGACGCCCTGTGAGCGGCAGCAGGAAAACCGGTCGGCTGGTGGTGGTATCCAACCGCGTGGCGCTGCCGCAACAGACCGCCACCGGCGGACTGGCCTCGGCAATGCGGGTGGCGATGCGCGAGCGCGGCGGACTATGGTTCGGCTGGAGCGGCAAGGTCGGTGCGGACAGCACCCAGGTCCACCGCACGCAGGACGGCTCAATCGACTACGCCACCATCGACCTCTCCCGCATCGACCATGACGAGTTCTACGCCGGCTTCGCCAACCGCGCGCTGTGGCCCCTGCTGCACTACCGCCCCGACCTGGTGGATTACCAGCGCGGCCATCTGGACGGCTATCTTCGGGTCAATGCGCTGTTTGCCGATCACCTGGTTGAGCTGCTCAAGCCCGACGACGTGATCTGGGTGCACGATTACCACCTGATTCCCCTGGCCTCTCACCTGCGCGAGCGCGGGGTGAAGAACCGCATCGGCTTCTTCCTGCACACACCACTGCCGGCCGCCGGCCTGCTGATCGGCCTGCCACAACACCGGGCGCTGTTCGAGACACTGGCCGCCTACGACCTGGTTGGCGTGCACACGGCGCGCGACCTGCGCGCGCTGGAAGAATATTTCCTGCACGAGATCGGCGGCGCGATGCGCCCGGGCGGGCGTATCCGAGCGGCCAATGGGCGCAGCTTCCGCGCGGGCGTGTTCCCGATCAGCATCGAAACCGACCTGGTCGAACAAACCGCCCGCGAGGCCGCTCAGTTGGAAGAGATCGCCCAGCTGCGCGCCAGTCTGCAGGGTCGCGCGCTGATCATCGGCGTGGACCGGCTGGACTATTCCAAGGGGCTGCCCGAGCGCTTCCGCGCCTACGATCATCTGCTCGATCGCAGCCCGGAACTGCACCGACAGATCACCTTCCTGCAGATCGCGCCCCCCTCGCGCGGCTCGGTGCCGGAGTACCGGCAGATCCGCCGCGAACTGGAGCGCCTGGCCGGCCACATCAACGGCAAATATGCCGTGCCGGACTGGGTGCCGATCCGCTACGTCAACCAGTCCTTCCCGCACCGCCTGCTGAGCGGCTACTACCGCACGGCGCGGGTCGCGCTGATCACCCCGCTGCGCGACGGCATGAATCTGGTGGCGAAGGAATACGTCGCCTGTCAGGACCCGAAGAATCCCGGCGTGCTGGTGCTCTCACGCTTCGCTGGCGCCGCGCACGAGCTGACCGATGCGCTGCTGGTGAACCCCGCCGATCCGGCCGAGGTCGCCAACGCCCTGGAGCGCGCCCTGAAGATGCCGTTGCGTGAACGCCGCCAGCGTTGGCGCGCCATGATGGACGTGCTGGAAAAGCAGGACATCACCACCTGGTGCCAGTCGTTCCTGCATCGGCTCACTGGCTAAGCACGCTCCGCCCGCTCAGGACGATGCCACCGCTTCGCCCAGCCAGATCACGCTGGCGAAGCGGCCACTGCGCGCGCCGTCGCGGCGGTACGAATAGAAGCGCGGGTCGGTGAACGTGTCGAAGTTGCCGCCGCCAATCCGCGTGAGGCCCATCGCCGCCAGCCGTCGCCGCGCCAGCGCTGCCAAGTCGCAGCGCCAGTGCCCCGGGCGAGTCGGCACGAAGCATGTCGCGGCACCCGTATCGCCATCGACGAACGCTGCGCGCACCTCCTCGCCCACCTCGTAGCTGGCGGGGCCGATGCACGGGCCCAGCCAGGCCTGCAGTTGTGCCGCATCAGTCGCCATCGCAGCGACCGTGCGCTCGACCACGCCGGCAGCCAGCCCGCGCCAACCCGCGTGGGCGGCACCGATCACAGCGCCGTCGTCGCTGCACAACAGCACCGGCAGGCAGTCGGCAGTAAGGATCACCAGCGGCTGGCCGCGCTCGCGGGTGACCGCGGCATCGGCCTGGGGTTCTGCGCTGCCACGTACCTTGTTACCGACCACCACTACATCGGTGCCGTGCACTTGTTGCAGCCAGCACGGTTCGGCCGTCAGAGCCAGCTGTCTGGCAAAGCGCCTGCGGTTCTCCCGCACATGTTCAGGCCCCTCGCCTGAGCGTAGTCCCAGATTGAAGCGGCCAAACGGAGCCGTCGATACGCCATCACCGTAAGCGGTACTTATCCTCGCATGGACCGCTGGCGGAGCGCGCCAGTCAGGTGAAAGCCACTCGCCCCCGCTCATGCTGGCACTTCGGCGGGACGTGATCGTTCGCGCCATCGCCCAACCAGGGCACCGAGGCACATGAGGCCGTAGGCGGTCATGAGATAAGTCAACGGACGGAACGGAACGCTATACCGAGACAACGGCAACGCTGCCAAGTGGACCAGCAGGAAATAGACATGGACGAATGCCGCGACCCGCAGCCCCACCATGGCCTCGGCGGGGAGCAGAAGCCCGCGCGCAGCGGCGGGCACGAAGGCCAACAACGTGCCCACCAGCGCCAAGAGCATCATCACTGGGTGCAACCCCTTCATGATCGATGTAAGTGCGATTAATCCCGGGCTTTTGAGCCATGGCGAGCGCAGCACAGGGTACTCGAACAAATCCATCCAACCGCTTTGCTCATTCCAGGCAAAAAGCTCTATCGGCTTTCCAATCAAATACCAGCGACTCATCTGCCAGGGGTGCTCATGGAACTTGCTAGCGATGTTACGCAGAGCGGCAGGCACGCTTGATTCGGCCGCTGGAGATACAGGGTCGCCTCGATAGGGATAACCAAAGGTTGCTGGATCACCGTCCCGCATCAGGTCGGGGTAGCTGCCCTGATGCAGCGTGATAGCCATGGCATGTGACTGACCATTACCAGGTATCTGGGAAGCGCGTGCCCACCAAGGCGCCATGACGGTGAGGAAGCCAAGCAGAAATATCACGATCGCCGGCCACTGCCGACGAAACTGCGGCAATAGCAGTGCAGCGGTGAGAAGAATCCAAACGAGTTGATCCAGCGTGGGACGCACCAGACAGGTCAGGCCAAGAGCCAGTCCGGCCAGCGACAAAAAAGCAGTCCGACGCCAAGGCACAGCCGTCGTCAGTCCCACCGCAAGAAAGGCGACAAAGATCAGGAACGCCAGTGAGTAGAGGGTCTCACTAAGCAGGTAAGGGATATAGACGATCAGATGAGGGCTTAACGCTGTCGCAGCCGCTACCGCCAGCGCCCATCCTTGGCCCAGCAATCGCACCGCCAGCAGTCCGATCAGCAATACAACACAGGTGCCTACCCATGCTTGCGCCCGCACCACCCGGTGAATGAAGCCCCCAAGATCATCCAGACGGAAGAACGGGACGAGAAACAACGCATAGCCCGGCGGACGTCGCGCATCGCGGGCGGGCACGCCGGCTTGGGCGCCGACCAACACACGCGGATCGGATGAATATGCTCCGTAGAGCTTGAGATTGGCGGCATAACTGACGTATTCGCGAGCGTCATTGCGGATCGGAACGTCGACCTGGGTGGACGCCGCCGTCCACAGCCGCAGCGCCAGAGCAACAAGGGTGATGCCAAGCAGCGCCGGCAAAAACCATCGCGATCGGAATCGGGGGACGGTCTGGCGATCACTGGTCATCAAGGCCACGCTCCTTTGTGTCCAGGCGCAGCGCCGCAATCAACGCTTCCAGGTCTGCCGGCCGCGGCGCGGTGAACGCCAGCGCCTCGCCGGTCGCCGGATGCACAAAGGCCAGTCGTTCGGCGTGCAGCGCCTGGCGACGAAAGGCGCGCAGCACGGCGATCAGCGCATCGCTGGCACCCTTGGGCAGGCGCAGGCCGCCGCCGTACAGCGGGTCGCCGACCAGCGCATGGTGGATGTGCGCCATATGCACGCGGATCTGGTGCGTGCGGCCGGTCTCCAGGTTGCACTGGATCAACGCGTGCGCGCGGAAACGCTCGCGCAGGCGGTAATGGGTGACGGCGCGCTTGCCGTCTTCCTCGTCGCGCACCGCCTGGCGCAGGCGATCGCCCATGTGCCGGCCGATCGGCGCGTCGACGGTGCCGCCGGCGACCAGGGTGCCCAGCACCACGGCCTCGTACTGCCGCTCCACGTCGTGGCGCGAGAGCATGTCCACCAGCGCCGTGTGGGTGGCCAACGTCCGGGCCACCACCATCAGGCCGGAGGTGTCCTTGTCCAGCCGATGCACGATGCCGCCGCGCGGCAGCTCGGCCAGCGCCGGATCGTGGTGCAGCAGGGCGTTGAGCACGGTACCGGCGGGGTTGCCCGCGCCCGGATGCACCACCAGCCCGGCCGGTTTGTTGAGCACCAGCAGGTGCTCGTCTTCGTAGACGATGTCCAGCGCGATGGGCTCGGCGGTACTGGTCACCTCGGTGGCCAGCTCGGCCTCCAGGCGCACCTGCTCGCCACCGCGCAGCAGGTGCCGCGGCGCCGCCTGCGCGCCGTCCAGGGTGATCGCGCCGGCCTTGATCCAGCCGGCCAGGCGGGAGCGCGAATAATCCGGGAACATCTCGGCCACGGTCTGGTCGAACCTGCGACCCGCGGCAGCCAGCGGCACCACGGCCTCGTGGCGAATGGTGGTCATGCCCCGCCCCGCGAGGCCCGGCCGGTTTCGGCTATCATGCCTTTTCGATCAAACATCTGAATTCCTTGCCCATGCGTATTTCCAAACTGCTCGTCGTGCTCGGCCTGGCCCTCACGATGAGCGCGTGCTCGATGTTCAAAGGCAAGCGCGACTCCATCGACACGCTGCCGGTGGCCCAGCTTTACAGCAAGGCCCACAACGATCTGGAAAACGGCGACTACGCCGCCGCCGCGAAAGCTTATCAGCGTCTGATCGCGCGCTTCCCCTCGGGCGACTACAACGAGCAGTCGCAGCTCGAGCTGGCCTATGCCCAGTACAAGGACAACGAGCCGGAAGACGCCTATTCCACGATCAACCGCTTCATCAAGACCTACCCGACCAACAAGCACGTCGATTACGCCTACTACCTGCGCGGCCTGATCAACTTCGGGCGTACCTCGGGAATCATCGAGCGCTACATTTCCCGCTCCGGCTCGGAAAGCCGCCGCGACCAGGGCTACAACCTGAAGTCGTTCGACGACTTCACCGAGCTCACCCGCCGCTTCCCGGACAGCGCCTACGCCGCGGACGCCCGCCAGCGCATGATCTACCTGCGCAACGTGCTGGCCCAGTTCGAGATCAACGTGGCCGAGTTCTACCTGCGCAACAAGGCGTTCGTGGCCTCGGCCGATCGCGCGCAGTACGTAGTGGAGCATTACCAGCAGGCACCGCAGATCGCCGACGCGTTGGCCATCCTCGCCCGCAGCTACAACTCGCTGGATCGCAAGGAGCAGGCTGAGCAGGTGCGCAAGGTGCTGGCGCTGAACTACCCGGATCATCCGTACCTGACCGATCCGAAGTGGCCGCACGCGCCGTCCACGCTGCGCAAGATGGTGCCGTTCTCCGGTCACCACTGACGCCTCTCGACCATCGAGCAAAAAGCCGGCGAGCAATCGCCGGCTTTTTTGTTGCCTGGACCCTGCGGCAGCGGCTCGGCCCGCAACGGCTGGCCAGCGCAGCCCGGCGCCGTAATGGCCGCCGACAAGAAGACCCGGATGCCCGACAAAACAAAAGGCCGCGGGTCACGCGGCCTTTTGCATGGGTGCCTGACGGCACCGATTCGCTCGATGGAGCCTTACTTCATCAGCTTGGCGAGCGTCTTGCCCAGGTCGGCCGGGGACTTCACCGTGGTGACGCCGGCCTTCTCCAGCGCGGCGAACTTGGCTTCCGCCGTGCCCTTGCCGCCGGAGATGATCGCGCCGGCGTGGCCCATGCGCTTGCCGGCCGGGGCCGACGCGCCGGCGATGAACGACACCACCGGCTTGGTCACGTACTCGGCGATGAACTCGGCCGCGTCTTCCTCGGCGCTGCCGCCGATCTCGCCGACCATGATGATGCCCTCGGTCTGCGGATCGTCCTGGAACAGCTTCAGGCAGTCGATGAAGTTCAGGCCGTTGATCGGGTCGCCGCCGATGCCGATGCAGGTCGACTGGCCCAGGCCTTCGTTGGTGGTCTGGAACACCGCCTCATAGGTCAGCGTGCCCGAACGCGACACGATGCCGACCTTGCCCGGCTTGTGGATGTGGCCCGGCATGATGCCGATCTTGCACTCGCCCGGGGTGATGATGCCGGGGCAGTTCGGCCCGATCAGCACGGTTTCCGGATGCTGCGCCAGCACGTTCTTCACGCGCAGCATGTCCAGCACCGGGATGCCCTCGGTGATCGCCACGATCACGCGGATGCCCGCGTCGATCGCTTCCAGGATCGAGTCGGCCGCGAACGGCGGCGGCACGAAGATCACCGACGCGTCGGCGCCGGTCTCGACCACGGCCTCTTCGACCGAATTGAACACCGGCAGCCCGATGTGCTCGGAACCGCCCTTGCCCGGGGTCACGCCGCCGACGACTTTGGTGCCGTAGTCCAGCGCCTGCTGCGCGTGGAAGGTGCCCTGCTGGCCGGTGAAGCCCTGCACCAGCACCTTGGTATTTTTATTGACGAGAACGCTCATGTTTCGATTGCTCCTCAGGCCTTGGCCGCAGCCACGGCTTTCTGCGCCGCATCGTTGAGATCGTCGGCCGGCGTGATCGCCAGGCCGGAGTTGGCCAGCAGTTCGCGGCCCAACTCGACGTTGGTGCCCTGCAGGCGCACCACGACCGGAATCTGCAGACCCACTTCCTTCACCGCGGCGATGATGCCCTCGGCGATCAGGTCGCAGCGCACGATGCCGCCGAAGATGTTGACCAGGATGCACTTCACCTTGTCCGAGGACAGGATCAGCTTGAACGCCTCGGTCACGCGCTCCTTGGTGGCGCCGCCGCCCACGTCGAGGAAGTTGGCCGGCTCGCCGCCCGCCAGCTTGATCACGTCCATGGTGGCCATGGCCAGGCCGGCGCCGTTGACCATGCAGCCGATGGTGCCGTCCATCGTCACGTAGTTGAGGTTGTGCTGCACGGCAGCCGCCTCGGCCGCGTCTTCCTGGGTCAGGTCGCGCATGGCGGCCAGGTCGGCGTGGCGGAACTCGGCGTTGTCGTCGGAGTTGACCTTGCCGTCGAGCGCGGCGAGGTTGCCGTCCTCAAGGATGGCGAGCGGGTTGAGCTCGACCAGCGACAGGTCCTTCTCGTTGAACAGCTTGTACAGGCCCAGCATGATCTTGGTCAGCTGGCCAACCTGCTTGGCGTTGAGGTCCATCGCGAAGCCGAGCTGGCGGCACTGGTACGGCTGCAGGCCTTCAACGAAGTCCACCACGATGGTGTGGATGTCTTCCGGGGTGTCCTTGGCCACCTGCTCGATGTCCACGCCGCCGTGCTTGGAGGCGATGAACGACACCGACTTGGAATCGCGGTCCACCAGGATCGACAGGTACAGCTCCTTGGCGATGTTGGTGGCGTCGGTGACCAGCACCAGGTTCACCGGCAGCGCGCGGCCGGCCGACTGGTAGGTCTCCATGTTCGTGCCCAGCATGCCCTTGGCGGCCGCGCGGACATCGTCGAGGCTGCGGCAGAACTTCACGCCGCCGGCCTTGCCGCGGCCGCCTGCGTGGATCTGCGCCTTGACCATCCACTGCGAACCGCCCAGATGCTTGGCGGCATCGACGGCGGCGTCGGGGGAATTGGCAACCTTGCCCGGCGGGACGGCGATGCCGTACTGCGCGAACAGCTCTTTGGCCTGGTACTCGTGGAAATTCATTCGATACCTCGAGTGAATGGGGGACGTGTCGAACCCTCGCACCATGGCCGGGGCGAGGGTTCGGGAGAGTCGGACGGCGGTTGAGGAACGCTGCCGGCGTGCAAAGCGCTGCCGTGGTGGGCCGGTCGGGCGCGCCGGGGGCGCGAGGACCGATCACCGCAGAACGGCGCAGTACGGCCGCGCATTTTCGCAGCAGCGGGCCCGGATGGAAAGGGCGGGGCGCACCGCGACGCTTCCGGACCACGCTGCGCAAGGCGCGACAGCGCGTCTATACTCGCCCGCAACCCGTCCCGATTCCTGCTGCGGAGTGCGCATCGACGTGTCCAGCCCCGCCCTGCCGCCCACCCCGGGCATTCGTCGGGCCACCACGGCCACCCGCCACGAACTGTTCTTCCTGAACTACTTCCGCCTGGCGCAGGCGGTGGTCTACGTGGCGCTGGCCTACAGCCCGCTGGGCCTGCAGTGGCTGAAGCTGACCCATCCGGATTTCGCCCAGACCGTGGTAGTGGCCTACCTGTTGGCGGCGATGACCATCCTGCTGCTGACGCGCCGGCTCACCGTGATCGCGCCAGCCACCGTGTCGATCAGCCTGATCGTGGACATCGGCGTAGCGGTGATGGCGGTGATCGCCATGCACGACGCGCGCATCGGCATCGCCATGATGCTGGCGGTGAACCTCAGCGCCGGCGCGCTGGTGCTGCCGCTGCGCCTGTCGCTGTTCTTCGCCTCGCTGGCCACACTGGGGATGCTCGGCCACACCGTGATCGAGGCCCCGGCCGACAGCGCCATCAACAGCCATGAGCTGGTCGAGGCCGGCCTGTTCGGGCTGGCCTATTTCGCCAGCACCACGCTGTGCCACGTGCTCGGCCGCCAGCTGCGCGCCACCGAGGCGCTGGCCGAACAGCGCAGCATCGACCTGGCCAACCTGGCCCAGGTGAACGAGCTGATCATCCGTCGCATGAAGACCGGCGTGCTGCTGGTGGACGACGCCAACCGCATCCACCAGCTCAACGAGTCGGCCTGGATGCTGCTGGGCAACCCGCCGGCGGACAAGCGCGACCTGGGCCAGCTGGCGCCGGAGCTGTCGCGCCGGCTGTACCACTGGATGACCTCGGGCAAGCTGGACGAAACAGCCACCCAGCTGGCCGATGGCGTGCCCGAAGTGGTACCGCGCTTCACCCGACTGGCGCCGAACGACGATTCGCACGTGCTGATCTTTCTCGACGACACCTCGCTGGTGTCGCGCCGCGCCGAGGAGCTCACGCTCAGCTCGCTGGGCCGGCTGTCCGCGTCCATCGCGCACGAGATCCGCAACCCGCTGGCGGCGATCCGCTACTCCGCGCAGCTGCTGGCCGAGTCGCGCAACATGCCGCCGGCCGACCAGCGCATGGTGGAGATCATCAACAACCACTGCGTGCGGTTGAACGAGATCATCGAGAACATCCTGCAGCTGTCGCGGCGCGAGCGCTCACGCCCGGAAACGCTGGACCTGGGCCACTGGGCGAACGCCTTCGTGGAGGAATACCGCCAGGGCAACGACCTGGGCGAGGACTCGCTGCGGGTGATCAACTCCAGCGCGCCGGTGGCCGCGGTGGCCGATCCGCAGCAGCTGCAGCAGGTGGTGTGGAACCTGGTGCAGAACGCGCTGCGCTACGGCCGCATGCCGGGCGAGCCGGCCCGCGTGATGGTGGTGACCCGCCCGGGCGAGCACGGCGTGCCGATCCTGGAAGTGATCGACCGCGGCCCCGGCATTGCGCCCAAGGTCGCTGCGCAGATCTTCGAGCCGTTCTACACCACGCACGAATACGGCACGGGCCTCGGCCTGTACCTCGCCCGGCAGATGACCGAGGCCAACCAGGCCTCGCTGGAATACGTGCGCGTGGCCGGTGGCGGCAGCTGTTTCCGCATCACGCTCACCCCGGCGCACGCCCGCCAGCCCGGCAGCGAGCCGGCGGCGGCGGACGAGAACCTCAGGTAGCGCGCACCATCAGGCTGACCGGCAGCACCTGCGACGCCACCTCGTCGCCGCGGATCAGTGCCAGCATCTTCTGCGCGAGCAGGCTGCCGCCGGCCTGCCAGTCCTGTCGCACCGAGCTCAGCGCCGGCTGGAACGCGGCGGCCATCGGCATGTCGTCGTAGCCCACCACCGAGACGTCATCGGGCACCTTGCGGCCGAGCTCCTGCACGGCGCGGATCGCGCCCATCGCGAGCAGGTCGCTGCAGGCGAACAGCGCGTCGAACGGCACCTTGCGCGTGGCCAGCGAGTGCACCGCGTCGATACCCGAGGCCAGCGTGAATTCGTCCCGGCGCAGCAGCAGCGGCTTCACCCCGTGGGCGGTGAGCGTGTCGACGAAGCCGTTGAGGCGCTCGAAGATTTCCGGGTGGCTCGGGTTGCCCACGAACACCGGGTGCCGACGCCCCTGGCGCAGGAAGTGCTCGGCCACGAGGCGACCGCCCATGCGGTTGTCCGAACCGACCACGGCGTGCGCGTCCTCGTCGCTGTGCGCGCCCCACACCACCATCGGCAGGCCGAGCTTGTCGAACCGGCGCACCGCGTCCTGGCGCACGCCCTGACCCAGCAGGATCAGCCCGTCGGCCGCCTGCACCGCCGCCGCCGCGGCGCCCTGGCGCGTGGTCAGCAGCACGCTGTAGCCGGCCGCGGTGAGTTCCTGCGCGATGCCGCCGAGCAGGGTCAGCGGGTAGGGATCGAGCATGGTGCGGTCGCTCGAGGGCTTCATCTCCACGATCACGGCCACCGTGTGGCTGCGGCGCAGGCGCAGGTTGCGCGCGCTCACGTTGAGCTTGTAGCCGTGGTCGCGCGCCAGCTGCTGGATTCGCTCGCGGGTCTCTGGCGTCACCAGTGGGCTGTCGGCCAGCGCCCGCGACACGGTGATCTTGGAGACGCCGGCGAGATCCGCCAGATCCGCCATGGTCAGGCTGCCAGCGGCGGACTTGTCTTTGCGCGAACGCTTCAATGCATGGGTCTCCGGATCCGGACCAGGCGGACAACGCTTCGCCGCGCCAGTGATGCCCCCAGTGTGTCGATTTGTGCGGTGCGCGTCTAACCCGCCGCAGTGCCGCAAAGGACCGAGCCCGACGCGGCGCCGCGGACCATCCCGGCGGGCCGCGCTCTCGGTTCACGGGGCCGGCCCACCGGGCCGGCCACATGCCGCGTCGCACCAATGATATCGATATCTTGATATCGATATCATTAGCTGTCATCTTCACGCCCCGTTGACCGGAGCAGGTCCGGCACGTGATCCGACACACAGGGGGACTCTTGGACAAGCTCGACGTCGCGCCGGCGCAACCGCTGGCATCGACCACCCAAGGCCATGCCCCCTATGTGCCGCCCGCGGGCGATATCGACCCCTGGCGGATCGTGCGGCGCCGCGCCGATCCGGGGGACTTCGCCCAAGACGAGAGCCTGTTCGCGCTGGCCAACGGCGCGCTCGGCGTGCGCGGCGGCCTGGAGGAAGCGCCCGGCGCGTCGCACGGCAGCTTTCTCGCCGGCGCCTGGGAGCGCACCCCGATCGAGTACCACGAGCGCTTCCCCGGCTTCGCCGCACACACCGATACGCGCATTCCGGTGGCCGACGCCATCGGCATCCACCTGCGCCTGGGCGACACTCCAGTGCGCCTGGCCGAGGGAGAGTGGCTGGATTTCGAGCGCGAGCTGGATCTTCGGGCCGGCTGCTATCGGCGCCGGCTGCGCTGGCGTTCGCCGGCCGGCGAGACGATCGAGATCCGCGCCGAGCGGCTGGTTTCGCTGGAAGAGCCGGGCCTGCTGGCGATCCGCTACAGCGTGCAAGCGATCGATTACCACGGCGCGATCACGCTGGAGTCGTCGATCGACACCGCGCGCGACGCCATCGAGCAGGGCGCCGACCCGCGCATCGGCGTTCGTGTGGACGGCGGCTTTCACACCGAGCAATCCGATGCCGACGAAGCCGGGGCCTGGCTGATCCAGCGCACCACGCACAGCGGCGTTCGCGTGGCCTGCATGCAGCGGCACCGGCTCGATCCCGCCCTGTACTGCCGCTACGGCGGCCATGGACCCAACGGCGTGGTGCAGCTGCATGAGGGCTCGTTGCTCCCCGGCCAGACGATCACGCTGGAGAAATACGTCGCCTACGCCTGGACCGCGCCGCATGGCGAGGACAGCGATGCCGCCCTGCTCGCCCGCACCGGGCAAGCCCTGCGGCACGCGCAGGCGCAGACCTTCGCCGGACTGCTGGACATCCAACAGCGCGCGCTCGCGCCGCTGTGGGAGCGCGCCGACCTGGCCATCGAAGGGGATCCGCGGGCGGAGCAGTCGCTGCGCTTCAACCTGTTCCACGTGTTCCAGTCCAGCGGCCGTGACGGCAACAGTTCGGCCGCGGCCAAGGGCCTCACCGGCGAAGGCTACGAGGGTCACTACTTCTGGGACGCCGAGGCCTTCATGCTGCCGGCGCTGGTCAATGCCGCGCCGGAGCTGGCGCGCGGCATGCTCGCCTACCGCTACCGCACGCTCGATCGCGCCCGCGCCCACGCCCGCGAGATGAACCACGCCCGCGGCGCGCTGTACGCCTGGCGCACCATCAGCGGCGACGAGTGCTCGGCGTACTTCCCCAGCGGCTCGGCGCAGTACCACATCAACGCGGCGGTGGCTTGGGCGGTGCGGCTGTACGTGGACGCCAGCGGCGACCAGGATTTCCTGCGCGAGCAGGGCGCCGAGATGCTGATCGAGACGGCGCGTGTGTGGCTGGACATCGGCCACTTCAATCCGCGCCGCGGCGGGGCCTTCTGCATCCACTCGGTCACCGGGCCGGACGAATATTCGGCCCTGGTGGACAACAACCACTACACCAACCGCATGGCGCAGAAGCACCTGCGCGATGCCGCCGCCACCGCGCGCTGGCTGGCCGCCGAACATCCGCAGGCGTGGGCCGCGCTGGCCGCCCGCCTCGCCCTGGATGAGCGCGAGATCGCCACCTGGTCGCTGGCCGCCGACGTGATGTACCTGCCGGTCGACCCCGCGCTGGGTATCTTTCCGCAGGACGACGCCTTCCTCGACAAGCCGCGTCTGCGCGCGCGGCCCCCGGGCGAAGGCAAGCGCCCGCTGCTGCTCGAACTGCACCCGCTCACCATCTACCGCCACCAGGTCTGCAAGCAGGCCGACACCCTGCTCGCCCTGATGCTGGCCGGCGACGACGTGGACCGGGCCGCCAAGCGACGCAACTTCGACTACTACGAAGGCGTCACCCTGCACGACTCCACGCTGTCGGCCTCCACCTTCAGCGTGCTCGCCGCCGAAGTGGGCCACGACGACAAGGCCTACGCTTATTTCCTGGACACGCTGCGGGTGGACCTGGACGACCTGCACGGCAACGCCGCGCACGGCGTACACATGGCGGCGATGGCCGGCAGCTGGCTCGCACTCACCTGGGGCTTCGGCGGGCTGCGCGTGGTCGAAGGCATGCCGAGCCTGGCACCCCGACTGCCAGCGGGCTGGACGCGCTACCGCTTCGGTCTGCGCTGGCACGCGGCGCAGTTGCGGGTGGAAGTGGAGCGCGACCGCGTGCGCTACACGCTGACCGCTGGCGGCCCGCTGCGCCTGCGTCACCACGGCGTCAGCCACACGCTCGCGCCGGGCGCGTCGGTCGAGCTGCCCCTGCATCCGGCTCGCCTGCCGCGCCCGCTCAAGGCGGTGATCTTCGACCTGGACGGCGTCATCGCCGACACCGCAGTGGTGCATCACGCCGCGTGGAAGCAGTTGGCCGCAGAGATCGGCGTGGCGTTCGACGACGCCACCGGCGAGCGCATGAAGGGCGTGGATCGTCGCGGCTCGCTCGACATCCTGCTCGAGCGCGCTTCGCGTGCCTACGGCGAAGACGAAAAGCACGTGCTGGCCGAACGCAAGAACAGCTACTACCGCGAGCAGATCGCCCAGTTCGGCCCGCAGCACCTGCTGCCTGGCGCGCAGGCTGCGATCGCCTCGGCGCGCGCGGCGGGCATGAAGATCGCGCTGGCCTCCGCCAGCCGCAACGCACCGCTGCTGCTCGAACGCCTGGGCATCGCCGACCTGTTCGACTACGTCGTCGATGCATCACGCATCGCACAGTCCAAGCCCGACCCGGAGATTTTCCTCGACGCCGCGCGCGGGTTGGGCGTGGCACCGCACGACTGCCTCGGCGTGGAAGACGCCGCAGCGGGCGTGGACAGCATCCTCGCGGCCGGGATGGCCGCGGTGGCGGTGGGCGATTCGCCTGCCTTGGCGCACGCGGACGTGCTGTTACCGAACGTCGCCGCGTTCGACATCGCTAAGTACACAACATAACGGCGAACCGGCGCGGCGCCCGGGGGGCGCCCGTCACCATAAACAAGACTGGTGGGGAGACAACGTTGATGAATACCAAGCATCTGACCCGATTGGCACTATCGGCGGCGATCGCCGCCACGCTGATGCCGGCGTTCGCGCTGGCGCAGGACGCCGCCGCGCCAGCCAGCGGCAGCACGCGCAACGCCCAGGCCAAGCCCGACGCAAGCAAGGCCAAGAACCTCGACCAGGTGGTGGTCACCGGCAACGCCGCCACCGGCGGCCTGAAGAAGATCGACACCAGCTACTCGGTGACCACCGCCACCGCCGAGCAGATCAAGATGGCCAACCCCAAGAGCACGGCGGACCTGTTGAAGATCGCGCCGGGCCTGTGGCCGGAATCCACCGGCGGCCAGACCGGCGCCAACATCGAGATCGCCGGCTTCCCCGGCGGCGGCGATGCGCCGTTCAACACTGTGCAGCTGATGGGCTCGCCGCTGTACGGCATGCCCACGCTGTCGTTCTTCGAGCAGACCTCGATCTTCCGCCTCGACGACACCGTGGAACGCGCCGAAATCGTGCTCGGCGGCCCATCGGTGGTGTTCGCCGACGGCCAGATCGGCGCCACCGAGAACTTTATCCTTAAGACCGGCACCGACACGCCCAGCGGCAGCATCGGCGTGACCTACGGCAACGAGAACCTGCGCCGCGTCGACGGCTTCTACAGCTTCCCGATCGCCAACAGCTGGTACGGCACCGTAGGTGGCTTCTATCGCGATTCGGACGGTGTGCGCGATCCGAAGTTCTCGGCGGACAAGGGCGGCCAGCTCACCGCCACGCTGAGCCATGACAGCGACAACGGCACCATGACGCTGTACGCGCGCCGGCTCGACGACAAGAACCAGTTCATCACGCCGATCCCGCTGATCCAGAGCGGCACCGATCACTTCAGCGCCTACCCCGGCTTTGATCCGCTCACCGACACCTATAACGGGCCGGAGATTCAAACCGTGAACCTCCCCGGTTATCCCGGCGGCGGCACCCGTGCCAACCTGGCCAACGGTCGCGGCGCGAAGTTCAACTTCTTCGGCGGCAACTTCGACTACGACCTGGGTGGCGGCTGGAACGTGTCGGACAAGTTCCTGATCGACGGCGGCGACGCGGACACCAACGCGCTGTTCTCCGGCACCAACCCGGGCTCGCTCAACGACATGCTCTACACCGATGGCTCGAGCATCGGCGCGTTCAACCTGGCTCCCGGCTCGGCGACCGCCACCTACGTCAAAGGTGGCGGCGTGGTCGACCCGAACCAGAGCGTGATCCACCAGGGCTGGTGGTACATCCACAAGCACCTGAAGAACATGAGCAACGATTTCCGCCTGAGCAAGGAAATCTTCGAGGGCAACACCCTCACCGGCGGCATCTACCTCGCCCACTACACGATGAACGACAAGTGGGCGCTGGGTAACCAGATGCTGATGACCAACACGCCCAATGCGCGGCCGATCCAGGTCACCTACCAGGATGGCGGCCAGACCAAGTACCTGACCGACGGCCAGGGCTTCCTCGACTACGGCGGCTACAACATCGCCCAGCACGGCAGCGCCACCAACAAGGCGTTCTACCTGTCCGACGTGTGGCGCATCGGCAAGTGGCTGTTCGATCTGTCCGGCCGTGTCGAGAACCAGAACGCGACGAACAACGTCTGCAACCTGGCCAACAAGAACCTCGACGGCAACAACAACACGATCTACGACAACAACGTTCCGGTGTGCGACGGCACCTACGCCCGTACCGAGTACGACAAGACCCACCCGTCGTGGACCTTCGGCGTGAACTACGAGCTCGCCGACAACATGAGCGTGTACTTCCGCGCCAACCGAGGCACGCACTTCGACGACTTCGACAACGGCATCCGCGGCAACACCACCGGCAACACCGCGCCGATGCAGAAGATCCAGAACTTCGAAGGCGGCTTCAAATACCAGAGCGCGCAGTGGTTCCTGGACCTGAGTGCCTACCATCGTCAGTTCATCGGCCTGCTGTACCAGCCGACCGACTCCGGCGGCGTGCCGAACGGTCCGCAGAGCACCTACGGATCGGATTCGAAGGGCATCAACGTCAACACCGCCTGGAGTCCGACCGAAGCGCTGAAATTCCAGCTGGTCGGCAACTACCTGGACGGCCACTACTCGCACAACAACTCGTGCCTGCCGTACACCAACCCGGTTACCGGCGACGGCTGCGCCCTGATCAACGGTGTGCAACTGCAGCGCCAGCCCAAGGTGCGTTACATGTTCACCCCCAGCTACAAGATCCCGTTCAGCTGGGGCGACGTGCTCGCGTTCGTGACCTATACCCACGTGGGTCCGCACACGCAGGACATCTCCGGCCTGCAGCAGCTGGGCAGCTATCACACCTGGGATTTCGGCGTGGTGGCGAACATCGAGCAGAACTGGCAGCTGCGTCTGCAGGGCACCAACATGACCAACGAGCTGGGACTGACCGAGAGCAACTCGCGTATCTTCGGCGCTGCCAGCGGTACCAACGGCGTGATTCTGGCCCGTCCGCTGGAAGGTCGTGAGGTCAATGTCCAGGTGAAGTACCTGTTCTGATGGGCAGTCCGGTGGGATGCGTCCTGACGGACCTGTCCTGATGCACTGAAGCGTTGCCCGTACGGTCCGGATCGCGTCCTCCCTCGCGATCCGGACCGTTCTTTTCGCGATCCACCGAGCGAGAGCCGCATGAAACGATTCCGCATGGTCGCCGCGCTGGCGCTGATCTACATGGTGTTCGCCGTGCTGCTCAACAGCGTGGGCACGGTGATCCTGCAGTCGATAGCCAGCTTCGGCGTGGACAAGCCGCAGGCCAGTCTGCTGGAACTGTTCAAGGATCTGCCGATCGCCATCACCTCGTTCGTGGTGGCCTCGTTCCTGCCCCTGCTCGGCTACCGCCGGGCGATGATGGGCGCACTCACCATTGTCGGCGGCGCCTGTCTGCTGATGCCGATGTTTCCCGGTTTCCACACCACCGAATTCCTGTTTGCCTGCGTCGGCGTGGCGTTCGCGCTGGCCAAGGTGGCCGTGTACTCGTCGATCGGCCTGCTCACCGCCGACCGCGCCGAGCACTCGCGCCTGACCAACACCATCGAAGGCCTGTTCATGGTCGGCGTGCTCGCCGGCGGCTGGCTGTTCAGCGCCTTCATCGACCCGGCCAACCCGGCCGACCCCGCGTGGCTGCGGGTGTACTGGCTGCTCGCGCTGATCTGCTTCGCGGTGATCGCGCTGCTGGCGGTGTCGCCGCTGGACGAGTCGGCGGCGCGCGACGCCTCGCGCCCTTCGCCGGCCGGGTCGGTCGGCCAGATGCTGCGGCTGCTGGCGCGCCCGCTGGTGTACGTGTTCCTGCTGTCGGCGTTCCTCTACGTGCTGATCGAACAGAGCTTCAGCACCTGGTTGCCCACCTTCAACAACGAGATCCTCAAGCTACCCAATGCGATGAGCATCCAGATGGCGTCGATCCTGGCCGGCGCCACCGCGCTGGGCCGCATCGGCGCCGGCCAGGCGCTGCGCCGGGTGAGCTGGCACCGCTTGCTCAACGGTTGCGTGCTGGCGATGGCGGCGCTGGTGCTGCTGGTGCTGCCGCTGGCGCGCGGTGTGACGATATCGGCGCACGTGGGCTGGAACAGCGCGCCGGTGGCGGCCTACCTGATCCCGCTGATCGGCCTGCTGATGGCGCCGATCTACCCGGTGATCAACTCGGTGGCGCTGAGCTCGCTGCCCAAGCCCTCGCACGCGGCGATGACCGGGCTGATCGTGATCTTCTCCGCGCTGGGCGGCACGCTGGGGTCGCGCATCACCGCGATGGTGTTCGCCCGCTTCGGTGGCATCCACGCGTTCTATTTTTCGCTGGTGCCGATGACCCTGGTGCTGGTGACGCTGTTCTTCTTCCGCCGCGAGACCGAGCGCGCCGGCACGCTGACGCCGGTGGCCGTGGGCCTGGCCGGCAAATAAATCCACCGCCGCCGGCGGGTCGCCCGCCATGGAGTTCCGCATGCGACGCTGCGTGTCCGCCTGCCTTGCGCTCCTGTTCGTCGCTGCCGGTGGTGTCCGCGCGGCGAGCGAAGATCCCGCCGGCTTCCGCCTCACCGCCACCGCCGACGACTGGCCACGGTACTTCCCCGGCCTGCTCGCCAACGGTTACCTGTCCACCCTCACCGCGCCGCGCGGCACCGAAGGCAATGCGGCCGAACTGGTCGCGCTGATGGACTATGCCAAGGACGACATCGCCCGTCCCGCCGGCGTGCCTGGCTGGACCGCTGTCGATTACAGCGCGGGCCCTTCGGTGGCCGGGCAGTTCTGGATGAACCAGGTGCCGCTGGATGCCGCGCACTTCCGCGACTACACCCAGACCCTGGATCTGCGCGAAGCGACCCTGCACACCCGCTATCGCTACGTTGACGGCGACGGCCAGCGCACCACCGGCGTCGACGTCACCACCCTGGTGAGCCAGGCCGCGCCGCATCTGGCGGCAACGCGCGTGGTGCTGACGCCGGCGTTCGATGGCGAAGTGCAGCTCTCGCTCGCTTTCGATCTGTGGGCGCCGACCCAGCCACGCCTGCCGCTGGCCCGTCTGACCGGCGAGCAGATGCAGGAGGCGGTCGCCGCGCAGCGGCGCAGCCTGACGGCGGCACCGCCGGCCACGCCGGACCGTGCCGCGCTGTGGTATCCGGGCGATGTGCACGTAAGCCGCGCCGAAGGCGACGCGAGCGATGCCACGCTGTGGCTGGACGCTCGCGCCGAGCAAGGTCTGTCGATGGCGATGGCCGCGGCGATCGCGTTGCCGCCGGCAGTGCATGCGCAGGACGTGCAGGTCTATCGAAGCGCCTACCGCCTCGCCTTGAACGTGCGGTTGAAAGTGAAGCGCGGTACGTCCTACGCCTTCACCAAATATGTGGCGGCCTCGCGTGAAGGCTGGGGTGGCGACGGCCCGGCCGATCTCGCCCTGGCCAAGGCCGCGCGCACGGCCGGCTTCGAGGCATTGCGCCGTGCCCACGTCGCCGCCTGGAACCGCCTGTGGCAAGCCGACATCCGCATCGACGGCGACGAGGCGGCGCAGCGGTTGGTGCATGCCGACCTGTACTACCTGCTGTCGAACGTGGCACCAAACACCGCTTGGCCGGTCGGCGCCTGCGCGATGACCACCGGCTACACCGGCCACGCGTTCTGGGACAGCGACTCGTGGGTGTTTCCGGCATTGCTGTTGCAGCACCCGATGCGCGCGCGTTCGCTGGTGACCTTCCGCAGCCGCACCCTGGCTGCCGCGCAGGCACGGGCGCGCGCCCGCGGCTTGCCCGGCGCGATGTACCCGTGGGAAGCCGATCCAGAGCACGGCACCGAGCAAGTGCCCTACTTCGCCAACATCCTCAGCGACCGCGAGATCCACGTCACCGCCGACGTGGCGATCGCGCAGTGGCAGTACTACCTGGCCACCGGCGATCGCACCTGGCTGCGTGAGCAGGGCTGGCCGGTGCTGCGCGAGGTGGCGCGTTTCTGGACCGCACGTGCAGAACGCGACGCGGGCGGTCGCTGGCACATCCGCCACGTCACCTCGGTCAGCGAGCCGTACACCGACGTGGACGACGACACCTACACCAACGCCTCGGCCAGCCGCGCCCTGGCGTTCGCCGATGCCGCCGCAAGCGTGCTGGGCGAAACAGCCGATCCGCTTTGGAAGGAAGTTGCCGATCATCTGGTGCTGCCGATGTCCGCGGATGGCCGCCATCACGTCGACTTCGATCCCGCCACGCCGCATCGCCCCGGCGACGGCGCGGCCGATACGGTGCCGCTGCTGGCCTATCCCTCGCTGGACTGGCCGATGGACGAGGCGCTGCGTCGCGCCGACTTCACCGCCGCCGTGCCGCCACTCACCGACCCCGACCACGTGCCCAACAGTATGGGCCTGGCGCCCACCTCGATCGCCGCCGCGGCGGCAGGCGAACCCGACGCCGCGGTGGCCTGGTTCCGCGCCAACGTGACCGCCGACGTGATCAAGCCGCCGTTCAACGTGCGCACCGAGACCGCCACCAACAATACCGGCTACTTCCTCACCGCCGGTGGCGGACTGCTGCAGAACGTTATCTTCGGCTTCACCGGGTTGCGCCTGCGCGACGGCGGCCTGGTGCCGGCCTATGCGCCGGTGCTGCCGCCGCGCTGGCGCGCGTTTACGCTGCATCGGGTGCAGGTGCGCGGCCGCCTGCTCGACATCACCGTGCGCCGCGACGTGCAAGGCCGACCGACGCTCGACCGCCGCGATCTCGGCCCCGCACCCCCATCTGCTGCCGCTGGAGAAGTCCCATGATCCGCATCGCCGCGTCCCTCGCCGCGCTCTTCGGGCTGCTCGCGCTGCATCCCGCTTCGGCCCAGGAAGCACGCGCCGGCGTGCAGCCCGACGGCACCGTTACCGCGCCAGCGTCCCGCGTGCCGTACTCGGACCTGGCCTCGCCCGAAGCGCGCGCATTCTTCCCCAGGATGCTCGCCGAAGGCGCCAAGGCGCCGCCGATCACCGCGCCCATCGCCGAGAGCCGCGCGTTCTACGACCGCATGAACAGCGACCGCGCGACCCGTATGGAGAAGCTCTATCCGGTGACGATCCATGCCGAGACCATCGCCGGCGTCGGCGCCGACGTGGTGCTGCCGGCCAACGGCGTCGCACCAGCCAATCGCCATCGCGTGCTGATCAACCTGCACGGCGGCGCATTCCTGTGGGGCGCGCACAGCGGCGGCCTGGTGGAGTCGATCCCGATCGCCAGCCTCGGCCGCATCAAGGTGATCAGCGTGGACTACCGGCAGGGGCCGGAGCACACCTTCCCTGCGGCCAGCGACGACGTCGAAGCGGTCTACCGCGCCCTGCTCAAGCAGTACCGGCCGGCCGACATCGGCATCTATGGCTGCTCGGCCGGCGGCATCCTCACCGCCGAAGCGGTCGCGCGCTTCATCCACGACCGCGTACCGGTGCCCGGGGTGATCGGCACCTTCTGCGGTTCGCTGCTGGACCTCTCCGGCGACTCGGCCTGGGTGGCGCCGCTGTTGAACGGCCAGGGGGTGCCAACGCATCACCTTGGCATCGGCGACCTGCCGTACTTCCACGGCGTCGATCCGAACGATCCGCTGGTGCAGCCGGGCCGGTCACCAGCGCTGCTGGCGAAGTTCCCGCCGACCCTGCTGATCACCGGCACCCGCGACATGGCGCTGAGTTCGGAAGTGCGCAGCCAGGCGCTGCTGCAGGCGGCCGGCGTCGAGGCCGAGCTGCACGTGTGGGAAGGCATGTGGCACTCGTTCTTTTCCGATCCGGAGTTGCCCGAATCGCGCCAGGCCTATCGCACCATCGTGGAATTCTTCGATCGGCACCTGGGACACGTCGCCCGCCCACGTCGTCTTCACGCAGACGCCGACGGCGGTCGCTGAGCGACCCGATGCGCTTTGCCGGCACGGGATGCGGCGAGTATCCTGTCCTGCATCCCACTGACGCCATCACCCATGAGCCTACAGACCGTCCTGGTCGTCGACGACGAACGCGACATTCGCGAACTGCTCACCATCACTCTCGGCCGCATGGACCTGCAGGTGGATGCGGTCGGTACCGTCGCCGAGGCCCGACGCGCGCTGGGCGAGCGCAGCTACGACCTGTGCTTCACCGACATGCGCCTGCCCGACGGCACCGGCCATGAGGTGATCGAGCTGATCGCCGAGGAACACCCCGATACCCCGGTGGCGATGATCACCGCCTACGGCAACGTCGACGCTGCCGTGAGCGCGCTCAAGGCCGGCGCCTTCGATTTCGTCTCCAAGCCGGTGGACATCCAGATGCTGCGCCGGCTGGTGCGCACCGCGCTGAAGCTGGCCGAGGAAAAGCGCGGCGAAGCCGGTGGCGGCGCGGCGGCCGGCTCCAGCGAGCGGCTGATTGGCGACTCGCCTGCCATGCAGCAGGTGCGCGCCACCATCGCCAAGCTCGCGCGCAACCAAGCGCCGGTGTACATCGCCGGCGAGTCCGGCGTGGGCAAGGAGCTGGTGGCCCGGCTGATCCACGAGCAGGGCCCGCGCGCCAGCGGCCCGTTCATTCCGGTCAACTGCGGCGCGATCCCCACCGAGCTGATGGAAAGCGAGTTCTTCGGCCATCGCAAGGGCAGCTTCACCGGCGCCAACAGCGACAAGGAAGGCCTGTTCCAGGCCGCCAATGGCGGCACGCTGTTCCTCGACGAGGTCGCCGAGCTGCCGCTGCACATGCAGGTGAAGCTGCTGCGCGCGATCCAGGAGAAGGCCGTGCGCCCGATCGGCGCCCGCGAGGAAGTGCTGGTGGACGTGCGCATCCTCTCGGCCACCCACAAGAACCTCGCCGCGCTGGTCGAACAGGGCCAGTTCCGCCAGGACCTGTTCTACCGCATCAACGTGATCGAGCTGCGCGTGCCGCCGCTGCGCGAGCGTCGCGGCGACGTGCCGCTGCTGGCCGCACACATCCTGCGCCAGCTGGCCGTCAAGAGCGGCGGCACGCCCGGCAAGCTGCTGCCGGCAGCCCAGCAGGCCCTGGACGACTACGATTTCCCGGGCAACGTGCGCGAGCTGGAGAACGTGCTCGAGCGCGCCATGGCGATGAGCGACGGCGAATCGATCGACGCTTCGGATCTGATGCTGCCGCAGCGCGCGCCGCGTCCGGCGTTCGATGCGGGGATGGCACCGCCAGCTGCCGTGGCCGCCGCTCCGGCCGCGGCGCCGGGGGCACCCGGCAGCGGCGTCGCGCTGGAGGACTACATCAGCAATCTCGAGCGCACGGCGATCATGAAGGCGCTGGAAGAGTCGCGCTACAACAAGACCGCCGCGGCCAAGAAGCTCGGCATCACCTTCCGCGCGCTGCGCTACAAGCTGAAGAAGCTCGGCATCGACTGAGCCCGCGCGACCCGCGAAGCTCGCCGTACGCAAGGCCGCCGATCAGGCGGCCTTGCCGTTTCCGAGCGCCTTGCGCAGCACGCGCAGCAGCGACTTGGTGGTGATCGGCTTGTCCACCAGGTGCAGTCGCTCGAGCGGCGGCAACTCGTCCAGCCGCGGTGGCGCCTCCGGACGAGCCAGCAACAGCACCGGCCCGTCGTAACCATGATCGACCAGCGCAGCCAGCGTGCGCACGCCGGTGAACAGGTTCATCTCCGCATCCATCACCACCACGTCGGGCACGCCCTGTGACTCGATCCATTGCAGCGCGGCCGTGCCGCTCTGGCTGCTGTGCGCCTGGTAGCCGTAGGCATCGAGCATGTCCGACAGCAGGGACAGCTGGGCCGCCTCTTCCACCACCACCAGCACCTGTTCGGCATTGCCCTCGAGGCTGTCACTTTCGGCCTCCGCGCTCGCCGCGTCTTCACGCAGTTCGGTCAGCGGGATGTACAGGGAGAACCGCGTGCCCTCGCCGCGATTGCTTTCCACGCGCATCACGCCACCGTGGCTGGCGACGATGCGCTTGCATGAAAGCAGACCCAGCCCGGTACCGGTCTTCTTGGTGGTGAAGAACGGCTCGAACAGCCGCTCGAGCGTTTCATCGTCCATGCCCTCGCCGGTGTCAGCCACGGTGAGGCAGAGATATTCACCATCCTGAACCTCTTCGCCGGGCAGGAAAAAATCGGCCGGCAGGCGGCAGCGCGAGGAGCTGATGCGCAGGTGGCCACCGTCGGGCATGGCCTGAATCGCGTTGAGGCACAGGTTGAGCAGGCACTGCTGCAACTCGGTGTGGTTGCCCTCGAAGGCGACGTCCGGATCTTCCAGCGCCACCTCCATCGCGATCGAGCGCGGCATCGAGCCCTGCAGCAGCAGGTCCAATGCCTCCATGAGGCCGCCCAGCCGCACCTGCTCGGCACGGCGAGCGCCGCGAGCGAAGGACAGCATCGACTGCACCATCTCCAGGCCGCGCTTGCCGCAGTCGCGCACCAGCGCGCCGAGCCGGGCTAGGCGCGGATCGTCCTGATAATCCTGCAGGCTGTCGCCGGCCAGCAGCAGGGGCTGCAGCAGGTTGCGCAGGTCATGGCTGAGGCCGCCGGCCAGCATCGCCAGCGCCTCAAAGCGCTGCGCGCGGATCAGCTCGGACTCGGCGCGGCGCGCGGCCCGCTGCGATTCGGCCTCGCTCAGCGCGCGGCGTACCGCGCTGGCCAGGCGGGCCGGATTCTGTTTGAGGATGTAATCGGTGGCGCCGTTGCGCAGTGCCTCGATCGCGGCTTCCTCACCCAGCGTGGCGGAGACGAAGATGAACGGAGTATCGGTATCGCGCGCGCGCAGCAGCTCCAGCGCGCGCTGCCCGGAAAAGCCCGGCAGGCTCAAATCGGACAGCACGATGTCCGGCTGGAACTCCTCCAGCGCCTTGAGATAAGGCCCTTCGTCCTCGACCAGCTGCACGTCGTAGGCAATGCCGTCGGCGTCGAGCTCGCCCAGCACCAGCTCGGCATCGAGCTCGCTGTCCTCGACCTGCAGGATGCGGATGGTGGGCATCGTGCGATTCAGGCTGTTGGGCATGGTGGCATCCCCAAGCTACCGTCCGTGACTGCCGCACGGTAGCGCGCGGCGGGTTCCTTGTCGCGCATCGGATCAGTCCAGCTCTGGGGCCTGGTTGAGCACCGCCCAGAACTGGCCCAGGGTGCGCACCGCCTCGAAGAACTGGTCCACGTCCACCGGCTTGATCACGTACGCGTTCACGCCCAGGTCCCAGCTGCGCGCCAGATCGCTCTCCTCGCGCGAGGACGACAGGATCACCACCGGGATGCGGCGCATGCGCTCGTCCGAGCGCATCTGCGTGAGCACGTCCAGACCGTTCATGCGCGGCATCTTGATGTCCAGCAGCACCACCGCCGGGTCGAGCCGCTCGCGGTCCGCCCAGGCGCCGCGGGCATAGAGGTAATCGAGGCACTCGACGCCATCTTCCAGGTGCACCACCGGGTTCACCAGGTTGGCTTCGCGCAGGGCGTCCATCGCCATCTCGGCGTCGGCCTGGCTGTCTTCCACCAGGAGGATGGTGCGGATCATACGGTCGTTCATGAACGGTCCTGTCTAAGGATGTCGCCGGCTTCAAAGGCGGGCAGAGAGAAGTGGAAGCGCGCCCCCTGCCCCGGCTCGCCCTCGGCCCACACGCGACCACCGTGGCGAGCCACGATACGTCGAACGTTGGCCAAGCCGATGCCGTTGCCCGGGAATTCCGAAGCGCGGTGCAGCCGCTGGAACACGCCGAACAGCTTGCCGGCGTATTCCATGTCGAACCCGGCGCCGTTGTCGGCGACGGTGAATTCGTAATCCCCGTTGGCGGTACGGGATGTCTCGACGGTGATCTTGGCCAGCTCGCGCTGGCCGGTGTACTTCACCGCGTTGCCGATCAGGTTCTGCCACACCGTACGCAGCATGTTCTCGTCGCCCACCACCACCGGCAGCGGCGCGACCTTCCACTCGATGCGCCGGCCGGCGGTATCGGAGTCGGTCAGTGCGCGCGCCTCATCGACCAGCGACTGCATGTCCACCGGCTGCATGCGCATGGCGCCGCGACCCAAGCGCGAGAACACCAGCAGGTCGTCGATCAGCTGGGCCATGCGCTGGGCGGCGCTGGAGATGACCTCTAAATAATGGTGGCCCTTCTCGTCCAGTTGCTCGCCCAGATGGCGCTCCAGCTTGCCGGCGAAGCCGGCGATGTGGCGCAGCGGCGCGCGCAGGTCGTGCGAGACCGAGTAGCTGAAGGCCTCCAGCTCGCGGTTGACGTCCGAAATCTGCTCCACCTTGCCCTCGAGCTGGCGGTTGAGCTCCTTGACCTGCTTCTCCACCAGCGCGCGCACGGTGATGTCGCTCACTGTCATCAGCAGCGCTGGATCGTCACCGTCCTGCTGCAGGCGCCGGGCGTTGATCACCACGCGGCGGTCGGTGCCGTCGGCGGTGCGCTGGTTGAGCTCGTAGTCCCACAGCTCGCGGTCGCGCAGCATCACGTCGGACAGCCGCTGCAGCAGCGGGCCATCGCTCCAGGCGCCTTCGCCGAGCTCGGCCAGCGGCAGTGAGCGCTGCTCGTCCGCATCGAGCGCATACAGCTCGGCGAAGGCTGCATTCACCAGCAGGGTATTGAGCTTGCCGTCCAGCAACGCGATCGGCTCGCGCACCGCCTGCACGATCTGCCGCGAGCGGCGCACCGCCTGGCTCTCGCGTTCCTCGGCGCGCAGGCGCTGCCCGATCTGACGCTCGGACACCACCACGATGATGCCCAGCAGCAGCACCTGGGCCAGCGCGCCGATGCCCAGCACCAGTTTGTAGTTGAACGACTGCGCCGCCGCGTCCTGGCGCCGCTTGCTCAGCAGCTGGTCTTCCGTGGCCACGATCTTTTCCAGCACGTCGCCGACCGCGAACAGGTTGCCGGCGTCGGCAAGCGCCTTCTCCGCGCCCTCGCGATCGCCATGGCGCACCCGCCACAGCGCCTGCCACATCAGCGTGGCGCGGCCGTTCACGGTGGTCTCCAGCGAACCGACCAGTGCCTGCTGGTCGGCGTTGTCGCGGGTGAAGTCGCGCAGCTGCCAGATCAGCTTGGAGATCTGCTTGGTCGCGTCGTCCAACCGCTGCTGTGCCTCCTTGTTGTCCCCCATCATCACCATGCGGTAGGTCGCCGCCTCGGCGTCGCGGCTGAGGAAGGCGATGCGATAGGTGATCGATTTCACCTCCGAGGAGTGGGTCACCCACTGCGAGGCATGCAGGGCCTCGGTGGACGTGTTGCGGGTGATCACGTAGGGAAGCGCGACGATCACCACCACCGACAGCAGCAGGCCGATCACGCGCCAGCGCAGAAAGCTCAGATTCCTCATGGGCATTGCGGGGCGATTCCAGGACAGACGTATCGGCCCATTCTGGCATGCTCGGCACCGGCGCCTGCCGCCCAGCCGCTCGCGCTGGGCTGGCCGCGGCCGCCCGCCCCCATGACGCCGACCACGATCATCGTCCCTGTGATGCCTGCATCGCTGCGCCCGCGGGTGCCGCGATCATGCGGAAGTGCAGCTCGCCCCCGGCGACAAGGTCGCGGTGGTGCAGAAAAGGCTGCTTGAGGGGCTGGCCGTTCAGGGTGATCTCGCCGACATAAGGGTGCAGGGCGTCGAAAGGTGCCGCGGTGATCGTGAAGGTTTTGTCACGAGCCAGGTGCAGCACGGCTTTGGCCACGAACGGACGGCCGATCGCATATTCGTCGCTGGCCGGCGTCACCGGGTAGAAGCCCAGCGCCGTGAACACGTACCAGGCCGACATCTGGCCCAGGTCGTCGTTGCCGGCCAGCCCGTCCGGCCGCGCCGCGTACTGGCTGTCCATGATCTGCTTCAGGCGCTGCTGGGTCTTCCACGGCGCACCGGCGTAGGCATACAGATAAGCCAGGTGGTGGCTCGGTTCGTTGCCGTGGGCGTACCAGCCGATCAGGCCGGTGATGTCCTCCACGTGCTTGAAATGGGCCGGGTCGACCTTGGCGTCGAACACGCCGTCGAGCTTGTCGACGAAACGCGCCTTGCCGCCCATCGCCTCGATCAGCCCGGGCACGTCCTGCGGCACGTACCAGGAGTACTGGAAGGCATTGCCCTCGGTGTAGTCGCTGCCGTAGCCGGCGACGGCCGGATCGAACGGCTCGCGGAACGATCCGTTCGCCAGTCGCGCGCGCATGAACCCGGTCTTGGCGTCCCACGCGTTGCGCCAGTTGCCGGCGCGCTTGCCGAAGGTGGCCGCGATGTCGCGCTTGCCCATGGCCTTGGCCATCTGCGCGATGGTCCAGTCGTCGTAGGCGTATTCGAGCGTCTTGGAGGCGCCTTCGGGCTCACGGTCGATCGGCACGTAGCCGAGCTTCATGTAGTCGGCCAGGTCGCCGTACGGACCGTAGCTGGCGCTGGCGACCATCGCCTGCAGCGCCTCGTTGGCGTCGAAGCCGCGCACGCCCTTGAGGTAGGCGTCGGCGATCACCGGCACCGCGTGGTAGCCGATCATGCACCACGTCTCTAGCCCGCCGAACGCCCACACCGGCAGGATGCCGAACGGGCTGGCCGCGCGCGCGGCGAGCAGCGAACGGATGAAGTCGGTGCTCTTGTCCGGATGCAGCAGCACCATCAGCGGCTGCTGCGCGCGGTACACGTCCCACAGCGACCAGGTGGAGTAGAAATCGAAGCCCTTCGCGGTGTGCACCTGGTGATCCGGGCCGCGGTACTGGCCGTCCACGTCCATGCTCAACGTGGGCGAGAGCAGGGCGTGGTAGAGCGCGGTGTAGAACTGCTTGCGCGCGGTGTCGGGTGCATCCACGTCCACGTCGGCCAGCGCCTGGCTCCAGGCCTGGTGCGCCTGCTGGCGGCGGGCGTCGAAATCCCAGCCGGCGCCGTCGGCGTCGAGATTGGCCAGCGCGCCGGTCTCGCTCACCGTGGAAATCGCCACCTTCACCACCAGCGGCTGGCTCAGCGTGCCGAAGTCGAACACGCCCTCCAGCGCGCGGCCGTCCTGCGCGTCGTGGTCTTCGCTCTGGTGGCCGGGGCCCTTGAAGCCCTTGTACGGCGTATCGGTGTCGCGGTCGTACAGCGTGCGCGTAGTCATCGGCTGCGAGAAGCGCATAGCGAAGCACAGCGTGCGCCCCGGCGCCCAGCCGTTGGTGAGGCGGCAGCCGGTGACGCTGCCGTCGCCGCGCACGCGCAGGTTCGACCAGAGCACCTTGCCCGGGTAGTCGTAGATGCTCGGGCGCAGATCCAGCAGCAGGTGCGCCGGCTGGCCGGCCGGGAAGGTATAGCGGTGCCAGCCCACGCGGCGGCCGGCGGTGAGTTCGGCGCGCACGCCCGAGTCAGCCAGGGTTACCGCGTAGTAGCCCGCCTGCACCACCTCGGTGGCGTGGCTGAAGCGCGAGCGGTAACCGCTGCCCGGCACGGCCGCGTCACCCGGGTCGAGCTTCACCGCACCGGCCAGCGGCATCACCAGCACGTCGCCGAGGTCGGAGTGGCCGGAACCGGAAAAGTGCGTGTGCGAGAAGCCCAGGATGCTGCTGTCGCCGTACTGGTAGCCGGCGGCCCACTTGTAGCCGTGCTTGAAGTCCTGCATCGCCGTGTCGGGCGAAAGCTGGATCATGCCGAACGGCACCGTGGCGCCCGGAAAGGTGTGGCCATCGCCACCGGTGCCGATGCGCGGATCGACATCGACCGCATGGTCGGCCGCCGTGGCGACACCGCCGGCCAGGGCCAGCAGGGAGATCAGGAAACCGGCTTTCCAGAGCGTGCGCATGCTGTCTCTCGCGACTGAGGGAAGCGGCAAAGGTAGCACCGCGTCGCGATGTTGCAGCGCGCGATGGGCAATCGGGTGAAAACGGTTACATTCGCCCGGCTGCTGGCTTTGGCCCGGCTCCGGCTGGAGCGTTCGGGGGCTTGTGGCACCCTTGCACCTTCGCCCATCGGGAAACCCTGCCATGGCCTTTGCCGCTCCGCCCGCCGCCGCATCGACCGCGACCGGCAACGCCCGCTACACCACCTATCCGCTCGCGCTGGGCGTGCTCACCACGATCTTCTTCATGTGGGGCTTCCTCACCTGCTTGAACGACATCCTGGTGCCGCATCTGAAGTCGACGTTCCAGCTCAACTACACCCAGGCGATCCTGGTGCAGTTCACCTTCTTCGGCGCGTATTTCGTGATGGCGATGCCGGCCGGGCGCTTGATCGCCGCGCTGGGCTACAAGAAAGGCATCGTGGCGGGCCTGGCGATCGCCGGTATCGGCGCGCTGGGCTTCTGGCCGGCCGCCGCGCTGCATCTGTATCCGGCTTTCCTAGGCGCGCTGTTCGTGCTGGCCACCGGCATCACCGTGCTGCAGGTGGCGGCCAATCCTTACGTCGCCCTGCTCGGGCCGGAGGCGACCAGCTCCAGCCGGCTCACCCTGGCGCAGGCGCTGAACTCCTTTGGCACCACCATCGCGCCGTACTTCGGCAGCGTGCTGATTCTCGCCAACGCGGTGAAGTCGCCTACCGAACTGGCCGCGCTGGCACCGGCCGACCAGCTTGCCTACCAGACCCAGCAGGCACAGGCGGTGCAGTACCCCTACATCGGCCTGGCGGTGGTGCTGTTCCTGCTGGCGCTGTTCGTCTGGGCGTTCCGCCTGCCGGCGCTGGCCGAGTCCACTGACAAGGGCGATCACGATCGCCACGGTTTCGTCGAAGTGCTGCGCCATCGCCACGTGCTGTTCGGGGTGATCGGCATCTTCTGCTACGTGGGCGCCGAGGTGTCGCTGGGCAGCTACATGGTCAACTACCTGGCGATGCCGGAGATCGGCCACCTGAGCGAGGCGGACGCGGCCAAGTACGTGTCGCTGTACTGGGGCGGCGCGATGGTCGGCCGCTTCGCCGGCTCGTGGATCATGGCGTGGTTTTCGCCGCGCAAGCTGCTGGCGCTGTTCGCCGCGATCAACACCGTGCTGGTCGCCACCACCATGGCGAGCACCGGCAGCATGGCGATGTACAGCGTGATCGCGGTGGGTCTGTTCAACTCGATCATGTTCCCGACCATCTTCGCGCTGGGCATCGAGCGGCTCGGGCCAATGACCAGCAAGGCGTCCAGTCTGCTGATCATGGCGATTGTCGGTGGTGCGCTGATCCCGCAGCTGCAGGGCTTCCTGGCCGATCGCTTCGGCCTGCAACACGCCTTCGTGCTGCCGCTGGTGTGCTACCTGTACATCGTGTTCTACGGGCTCAGTGGCTCCAAGGTGCGCAGCGCCGCCTGAGTCTCCACCCGACATGGCGGCCGCCCGGCGCCGCCATGCTCTCGTCCCCACCTGACTCGTCCCACCTGGATCGTTCACGCATGACCCACGCCAGCTCCGTCCCTGTGCTTCCCGACGTGCGTAGCGAGGCTTTCCTGCGCGAGCACATCGCGCAGACCATGGCGTTCTACGACGTCCATGCGCACGATCCCACCGGCGGCTTCTTCCACTACTTCCGCGACGACGGCACGGTGTACGAGCGCAGCCACCGACACCTGGTTAGCAGCACGCGCTTCGTCTTCAACTACGCGATGGCGGCGATCGAGTTCGATCGTGAGGATTACCTCGCCGAGGCGCGCCATGGCCTGCGCTACCTGCGCGAGGTGCACCGCGACGCCAGCGATGGCAGCTACGCCTGGACGGTGCGCGACGGCCAGCCCGAGGACACCACCCGACACGCCTACGGCATGGCCTTCGTGCTGCTGGCCTACGCCACCGCGGTGAAGGCCGGCATCGATGAGGCGCGCGCCTGGATGGACGAAACCTGGCAACTGCTGGAACGGCGCTTCTGGGATGCCGATGCAGGGCTTTATCGCGACGAGGCCGATGCACAGTGGCACTTCAGCCCATATCGCGGCCAGAACGCCAACATGCACATGTGCGAGGCGATGATCGCCGCGCACCAGGCCACCGGCGAAGCGCGTTATCTCGATCGCGCGCTCACCCTTGCCGATCACATCACGCGCCGCCAGGCCGCGCTCGCCGGCGGCTTGGTGTGGGAGCACTACGACGCGCAGTGGAACGTGGACTGGGACTACCACCGCGACGACCCCAAGCACCTGTTCCGCCCCTGGGGTTTTCAGCCCGGCCATCTCACCGAGTGGGCCAAGCTGCTGCTCACGCTCGAACCCCTGCTCGCGGCGCAAGGACGTGCGGCCGACTGGCTGGCACCCACCGCACGGCAGCTGTTCGATACGGCGCTGGCGCGTGCCTGGGACCCGGAACACGGCGGCATCGCCTATGGCTTCGCGCCGGACGGCCAGGTCTGCGACGACGACAAATACTTCTGGGTGCAGGCCGAATCCATCGCTGCGGCGGCGCGGTTGCACGCGCGCACCGGCGAGGCGACCTATGACCAATGGTATGCCCGGCTGTGGACCTACGCATGGCACACTTTCATCGATCACCGCCACGGCGCCTGGTACCGCATCCTCACCCGCGACAACCGCGCGATGAGCGACGAGAAGAGCCCCGCCGGCAAGACCGACTACCACACCATGGGCGCCTGCCACGACGTGCTCGCCGTGATCCGCGCGGGAGGCATGCCCTGACCATCACGAGGCCCGCATGACCGTATCGCTGCTCCGCCCGCTCGCTGCCGCCTTCCTGTCCATCGCCGCCGCCGGCGCGCTCGCCGCCGAGGCCGCGCCCGCCTCGCACTTCGATCCGCTGGAGACCTTCGCGCCCTTCGCCTGGCCGCATCCGGCCGATGCCATGCGCGACGCCAGCGGCAAGCCCGGCCCGATGTTCTGGCAGAACCGCGCCGACTACGCGATCCAGGCCAAGCTCGACCCGGCCACACGCCAGCTCTCGGGCACCGAGACCATCACCTACACCAACCACAGCCCCGACGCGCTCGAGGTGATCTGGCTGCAGGTGGAGCAGAACCGCTACCGCCGCGACGCGCGCGGCGCGTTCGGCGACGAGAAATTCCCCACCGAGTTCACCGACGGTGAGCACATCCGCTCGGTGGAAGTGGAAGACGCCTCCGGCCACCGGCAGAAGGCAACGTGGGTGATCAGTGACACCCGCATGCAGGTCACCCTGCCCGCCCCGCTCAAGGCACACGACGGCAAGCTCAAGCTGCACATCACCTGGGATTACACCGTGCCGGGCGAATTCGGCGGCCGCACCGACTGGAACGCCAACAAGCAGGGCGACATCTTCGAGATGGCGCAGTGGTACCCGCGCGTGTGCGTCTACGACGACCTGCGCGGCTGGGACACCCAGCCCTTCCTCAACAGCGAGTTCTATCTCGAGTACGGCGACTTCGATTACCGCGTCACCGTGCCGTCGGACATGATCGTGGTCGGCTCGGGCGAGCTGCTCAATCCGCAGGAGGTGCTGACCAAGACCCAGCGCGAGCGCCTGGAGCAGGCCCGCCACAGCGACGCCACGGTGATGATCCGCTCCGCCGCGGAAGTCACCGACCCGGCCTCGCGCCCCAAGCAGGGCGGCACGCTGACCTGGCACTTCGCCATGAAGAACACCCGCGATGTCGCCTTCGGCGCGTCCAAGGCGTTCATCTGGGACGCCGCGCGGATGAACCTGCCCGGCGGCAGGACCGCGCTGGCGATGTCCGCCTATCCGGTGGAGAGCGCCGGCGATACCGCCTGGGGCGTGGCCACGCAGAACCTCAAGAAGTCGGTGGAGTTCTTCTCCAGGACCTATTTCCCGTACCCGTATCCGGTGGCGATCAATGAGGCCGGCACCGCCGGTGGCATGGAATACCCGGGCATCACCTTCGACCACAAGAAGGCGGCCGGCCCCGGCCTGCGCATGCTGATCGCCCACGAGATCGGCCACACCTGGTTCCCGATGATCGTGGGCTCCAACGAGCGCCGCGACGCGTGGATGGACGAGGGCTTCAACACCTTCGTCGACGTGTACGAGGCCGAGGCCTTCGACGGCGGCAAGTTCGCGCCCAAGCGCGACAGCGAATACGCGCCGGGCAAGGGCACGCCGGCCGAGCAGATCGCCGCAATCCTGGCCGATCCCGATGCCCCACCGCCGATGACCTACGCCGACGCGGTGAAGGAGAAATACCGTCACCCGATCACCTACTTCAAGGCGGCCTTCGGCCTGGTGCTGCTGCGCGAGCAGATCATCGGCCCGGAACGCTTCGACCCCGCGTTCCGTCGCTACATCGCCACCTGGGCCTACCGGCACCCGAGTCCCTCGGACTTCTTCCGCTTCATGGCCAGCGAAGCCGGCGAAGACCTCGACTGGTTCTGGCGCGGCTGGTTCGCACACAACTGGCAGTTCGACATGAGCGTGGACAAGGTCGCCCCGGCCAACGGCGGCTGGAAGAACGGCGCGGACATCACCGTGTCCAACCACGACAAGCTCGTGCTGCCGAACACGCTGCAGCTCACCTACGCCGACGGCAGCACGCGCGACGTGCGCGTGCCGGTGGAGACCTGGATGCAGCACACGAGCTACGTGGTGCACGTGGACGGCAACCAGCCGGTGAAGTCGGCCGTGCTCGACCCGAAGCATGATCTGCCCGATGCCGATCGCGGGAACGATCGCGCATCTACCCCGTAGGAGCGGACCCTGTGCGCGATCGCCCCTCGCCACTTGGCGAGCCCGGGTCGCCCACAGGGTGGGCTCCTACAGCGGGAATCTCGACATGACCGACCCGCACTCCCATTGGAATCGCGCACCCGCCCTGTAGGAGCGCACCCTGTGCGCGACCCTGGCCATCTGGCGAGCCCGCGTCGCCCACAAGATGCGCTCCTACAGCGGGAATCTCGACGTGACCGCCCCGCATACCCATCGGAGTCGCGCGCCCTGTAGGAGCGCACCCTGTGCGCGACCCTCGCCATCTGGCGAGCCCGCGTCGCCCACAAGATGCGCTCCTACAGCGAGAATCTCGACATGACCGCCCCACACTCCCCCATTCGCCTCGGCCTGATCGGCTACGGCTACGCCGGCAAGACCTTCCACGCGCCGCTGATCCGTGCCACGCCCGGCCTCGAACTCGCGGCCGTCGCCTCGCGCGATGCCGCCAAGGTGCACGCAGACTTGCCGCACATTCGCGTGCACGACACGCCCGCCGCACTCATCGCCGACGACAGCCTCGACGTGGTGGTGATCGCCACCCCCAACGACACCCACGCGCCGCTGGCCGCCGATGCATTGCGCGCCGGCCGGCACGTGGTGATCGACAAGCCGATGGCGCTGGACCTGGCCGAAGCGCGCGCACTGATCACCCTCGCCGACGCCTCGCCCGGCCAGCTCTCGGTGTTCCATAACCGCCGCTGGGACAGCGACTACCTCGCGGTGAAGCAGGCGATCGACGCGGGCATGATCGGCGAAGCGATGCACTTCGAATCGCACATCGACCGCTACCGGCCCGCCGTGCGCGACCGCTGGCGCGAATCGGCCGGCCCCGGCGCGGGCATCTGGTACGACCTCGGCCCGCACCTGGTCGACCAGGCGCTGCAGCTGTTCGGCCTGCCCGAGCGCGTGCATGCCGCGCTCGCGACCCAGCGCGCGGGCGGCCTTAGCGACGACTGGGCGCACGTGCGGCTGGACTACGGCGCGCGCCAGGTGATCGTGCACGCCAGCATGCTGGTGGCCGGCGGCGCGCGGCGCTTCGTGGTGCATGGCACGCGCGGCAGTCTGATCAAGACCGGCGCCGATCGCCAGGAAGCCCAGCTGCTGGCCGGCCTCACGCCCGGCGCTGCCGGCTGGGGCGACGACGCCGATCCGCTCACCGTGATCGACGCGCATGGCCATGAACGCGCACTACCGGCGGTCGCCGGCGATCAGCGCCGTTATTACGCCGCCCTGCGCGACGCCATCGCCGGTGAGTCACCCTGGCCGGTGACGCCGATCGAGGCTCTGGCGGTGATGGCGGTGATCGACACCGGCTTCGCCTCGCAGCGCGAAGGCCGCGCCTTGCCGCTGCCGCTGAACGCCGCCGAGCGGGCCGCGTTCGCCACCGCGCGCAGTTGAGCTGCGTCAATCCGGCACCGCCCGCGCACGCGCACGCTGCCTCCCACGTAAGCGGAACGAAAGCCTCGGCGCCTAGCGTCACCGGTGCACCGGGCCTACGCCGCCCGTCGCACGGGGAGCCTGATCATGCGTCGTCTATTCGTCGTCCTGCTTTCTCTTGCCACCCTCGTCGGCGGCAGCAACGCGTACGCCGCGGGCGGACCGTTCGGCATCGACCACCGCCTGCACTACGACAACAGCGGCATCTGGAACCGCAACAACCAGAAGGCGCTGATGTACGGCAGCATCCTCACCGTGGGCGTGGGCGCACTCGCGCTGGGTGACGACAGCAAGCTCGGCGACACGTTCTGGCGCTCGGTCGATTCGATGGTGATCACCGGCGTGGCTGCGACCGGCATGAAGTACACCTTCCGCCGCGAGCGCCCGTCGCAGACCGCCAGCCCCAACCAGTGGTTCAAGAGTTCCAAGGCGCAGAGCTTTCCCAGCGGCGAGGTGGCGGCGATCTCCGCCGCGGTGACGCCGTTCATCGCCAACTACGGCCAGGACCACCCCGCGGTCTACGCGCTGGCGCTGCTGCCTGCCTACGACGCGGTGGCGCGCATGAAGGTGCGCGGCCACTGGCAGAGCGACGTGCTGGTCGGCGCCGCGCTGGGCACCGGCATCGGCATCTGGTCGGCACGACGCCACTCGCCGCTGATCCTCGGCTGGCTGCCCGGCGGTTTCCAGATGGGCTTCGTGCACCGCTTCAAGTAGATGCTACGGGTCGGTGGCGGATAGGTACCGGCACCCGCGCTCGTCCGCATAATGGGTTACTAAGCTGGCGGCGGCATCCTTGCAGTCTGTTGCTGCTGGATGTTGCCCATGCGTCGTGGTCAAGCTCACCGCATCGGTCTGCGCGGCCATGTTTTCCGCTGTGTCGTCGGGCCACTCGCGCTGCTCGTACTGCTGGACCTGCTCGCCAGTGCCACGCTCGCCGTGCGCTACGCGGGCCAGCGCTATGACGCCGATCTGCTCGCCAGCGGCCGCGCCCTGGCGAAACTGGTGGAGCAGCGGGACGACCACGTCCAGCTTCCCGCCGCAGCGCGCTTCCTGTTGGCGCATGAAGGTCACCGCTCGCTCTACTTCCAGGTCGTCGACCGACAGGGACGCACCGTGGCGGGCAATGCGCACCTGACCGGAGACGCAAAGGCGTCGGCCGATGTAGCTCTCTACGATCTGCCTATGCCCGATGGCCCCGCCCGGGTGGCGCGCCTTGCGACGTCACATGGCGGAGCCGCTGCGGTGGCCGTCGGCGAGCCGCTGGCGCCACGCCGCATGCAGGCCGCGCGTCTGGTGTGGCTGGCGACGCTTGTGCAGCTTCCGATCTTGCTGGCGGTGATCGTGGTGACCTGGCTCGCGGTGGGAGCCGCACTGCGGGCGTTGAAATCGCTGGTCGCCTCTCTCGATCCCGCTTCGCCGCGGCAAGACCTGCCGGACGATGAAACGGTGCCGTGGGAACTCGCCTCGCTGTCCCAGGCACTGCGTCGGCTGCTTGCCCGCATGAATGCTGCCAGGCACGCACAGGAACGTTTCGTCGTCGATGCCAGCCGTCGACTGCGACTGCCGCTGGATCGCCTGCGTGCCGCGGTCGATCGCGCATTGCGCAGCAGTGACGCCGCCGCGCGGGAGGCCGCGCTACAGGAAGTCATGCAGCACAACGAACAGGCCACGCGAGTCACCCGGCAACTACTCGCCCTGGCGCGGCTCGGCCCGGACCACAAGCGCCTGGATCAACGTGAAGTCATCAACCTCGACGCCCTGCTGCAGTCACTGGTGGCGCGACGCGCGGAAGATCGCCACGGCGGCGATCTGGACATCGGCTACGAGGGCCCGGGCGGTCCGCTGCCCGTGCGCGTCGACGGATCGTCCATCGACGACGTTCTGGAGGCCTGGATCGATGACAGCCTGCAGCAGAAGGCGGGCGGCGGGTGGATCACGGTGACGCTCCGCCGTGAAAAGGGAGGCGGCGCGCAAATAGCCTTCACCGAGAAGAAGGCTGGCCCCGAGCATGGCGGGCGCAGCTTCGCGCTGATGCTGGCCCGGCGCGTTGCCAGGCTGCACGGTGCGCAACTTTCGATCCAGCGTGAGGGTGGTGCACGCACCCTCACGCTGCACTTTCCCGCTGGGGCTCAGTCGTTGTCCTGACTCTCATCGGAGTTTTCCAGCACCTTGCCGGTCACCGCGTCCACGCCGATCTCGCGGGTGCCCTTGCTGCCGCTGACGTCGAAGGAGTAGCGCAGGCCGCTGCCGCCGCGCTCCTTTTCCAACTCTTCCTTGACGATCTTGCCCGGGTAGGTGTGCAAGGCGATGGTGCGCGCATGCGGCATGTCGATACGGGCCTTGGCGGCGTCGGCAGCGGTGGCCGCCGAGGCGGCGCCGGACAGCGCCAGCAGGGCGACGGCGCATGAGCAAACGAGGGATTTCATGGCAACTCCTGAAGAAGGCGACGGCATGTCGCCAGGCCATGATCACGCGGTGTGCTTAGCGCGCTATTAGGTCGATGGCGGCGTGGTGCTGGCGTTCATCCGCGCGAGCGGAATGCATACGCGCACGCACAATCCGCGTCCGCCGGGCGCATCGTCGAGCTCGATCCGCGCACGGTGCATCTGCGCCACGCGCTGCACGATGGAAAGCCCCAGTCCGTAGCCGTCGCCGCGCCCGCCGGGTTCGCGGTGGAAGCGGGCGAACACCTCGTCGCGACGCTCGGGCGGGATGCCCGGGCCGTTGTCGATCACTTCGATCATCGCGGTGTCCGCCTGCGCTTCCACGCGCAGCTCCACCGCGCCGCCCTGCGGCACGTGCCGCAGCGCGTTCTCCACCAGGTTGCGCAGCAACGCGGCGAGGCCGGCGGCGAAGCCCTCGACCACCAGCGGCTGCGGCGGCAGCGTCAGGGCCAGCTCCACGTTCCAGTCGGCGATCGGCAGTGCGAGCTCGTCGATCACCTCCATCGCGATGTCGCGCAGATCCACCCGCGCGTGCGCCGCGGCCGCACCGGCTTCGATCCGGGCCAGCGCCAGCAACTGCTCCACCCGGCGTGCCAGCACGGTGAGCGCCTGCTGGGTCTGCCCCAGTGCCAGATCGGTGCCCGCGCGATCGTGGCTGCCGATCGCCGTCTCCACGTTGATCAGGCTGCTGGCGATGGGGGTGCGCAGCTCGTGCGCCACGTCGGCGCTGAAGCGGCGCTCGCGCTCCAGCGCATCTTCCAGCCGAGCCAGCTGGTCGTTCAGCGCGGCAATCATCGGCTGCAGTTCCGGCGGCAGCGGCGCCAGGTCGACCGGCTCGCGGCTGCCCGGTGCGCGGCGGCGCAGCGTGTCGGCGAGGCGGTCGAGCGGGCGCAGGCCGCGGCGCACCGCCCACCCCACCAGCAGCGCCACCAGCGGCATCCCCAGTAGCAGCGGCAAGGCGTGATCCAGCCACAGCGCGCGGGTGATGTCGTTGCGGCTGTCGTAGCGCTCGCCGGCCAGGATGACGATGCCCGACGCCGGATCGCGCAGGGTGTAGGTGCGCCAGTGCATCGCATCGAGTACCAGCTCGCCGAAGCCGTCGGCATTCGCGGTGGTGCGCGGCACGCTGGCGAAATTGGCCGACTCCAGCCGCACGGCGCCCGAGGCATCGGTGACGCGGAAGCCGACCTCGGTTTCCACTTCGCGCCCCGCCACCGGAAGGGTCAGCCGCGGCGGTGCCGGCGCCGCCCGATCCGCACGTGCGCGCAGGGCATCCAGGCCCGCCTCGCGCACCAGCAGGTCGACCGTGCGGGCCGACTGGGCCAACCGCGCATCGGACAGCTCGGTCACCTCCACCAGCGTGGCGCGGAAGCTGATGATGCCCAGCGGCACCAGCACCACCGCCAGCGTGGCGATGACCAGCCAGCCCAGCCGCCAGCGCAGGCTGGCCGCGCTCACTGCGGCTCCCGCGGCAGCATGTAGCCGAAGCCGCGCACGGTGCGCACGGTGTCGGCGCCCAGCTTGCGGCGCAGCGAGTGGACCAGCACTTCCAGCGCGCCGCGGCCCACCACGTTGTCCAGCCCGTAGATCGAGTTCTCCAGGTGCTCGCGGCGCACGATCTGCCCGGCGCGCTCCATCAGCTGCTGCAGCAGGGCGAACTCGCGGCGGGTGAGCTCCACCGGCTCGTCGCGAAAGCGCACTTCGGCGCTCTCCAGATCCAGCGACAGCGCGCCGGCCTCGATGCGGTTCACCGCGCGCCCGTGATGGCGGCGCATCAGCGAGCGGATGCGTGCGGCGAGCTCGTCGAGGTGGAACGGCTTGACCAGGTAGTCGTCGGCGCCGGCGTCGAGCCCCTTCACGCGCGACTGCAGCCCGTCGCGGGCGGTCATCACGATCACCGGCGTATCCACCTGCGCGCGGCGCGCGGCGGTGAGCACGTCCAGGCCGTCGCGACCGGGCAGGCCCAGATCCAGCAGCACCAGGTCGGCGGTGCGATCGGCCAGCGCCGCGCTGGCGCTGCGGCCGTCGCGCAGCCAGGTGACGGTGTAGCTCAGGCGCTCCAGCGCACGCTGGATCGCCCCACCGAGCTGGGCATCGTCTTCGACCAGGATGATGTGCACGCCGCTGACTCCTTCCGCTTGTCGCCGCCCCATGATGACCGGATCGGCTTGGCGCAACCTTACGTCAGGCCTGTCGGCGATGGTCGATGCCACCGCTGTGGGGGCTCTGATCGTCCCTAAGCTGGGGCAAAGGAGCGGCCGCGATGATGGTGGTTTCCTGCGTCGCCGCCCCGGGTGGCGCGGCATTTGTCGATCCGTCCGCTTGAGAGAGCTTCATGCATCGATGCCCCATCGCGCGATCCGGCCGCCGCCCGGCGTTCACGGCGCGCCTTTGCCGCGGCCTGACCGCGCTGGCGCTCACCCTGCTGGCCGGCTGCGCCACCTATCGCCCGCTGCCGCTACCGGCTGGCCACGGCGCCACGAGCGTCGGCCAGCTCAGCGCCTCGCTGCCGGCGCGCGCATGGCTGCCGGCGCATCGCTTCGATCCCACCGACGGGCTGGATGTGACCGAGCTGGCCACGCTGGCGGTGGCGAACAACCCGGACCTGCGCTCCAAGCGCGATGCGCTTGGCCTGGCGCGGGCGCAGGCGTTCGCCGCCGGTCTGCTGCCGGACCCCCAGCTCGCCCTGGGCGCGGATTTTCCCCGCAGCAACGCCCCCGGCCTCACCAGCGCATACAGCGCGGGGATCAGCGCCGACTTGGCCGCCCTGCTCAACCGCTCGTCGCGCGTTGCCGCTGCCCGCAGCCAGACGCAGCAGGTGAACCTGGACCTGCTTTGGGCCGAGTGGCAGACCGTGGCGCAGGCGCGCGTGCTGTTTGAGCAGGTGACCACGCTGCAGGCCAAGGAGGTTCGCCTGCGACGCGAGCGCGACGCGCTGGCGCCACTGGCCGCACAGGTGCAGACCGCGCTGCGCGCCGGCAACCTCACCCACGATGCCGCCAGCACCGGCCTCAACGCGCTCGCCGACGTACGTCATCGCCTGGACGACAACACCGTGGCGCTGGATCAGGCCGAAGCCGACCTGCACGGCCTGCTGGGGCTGGCGCCGGACGCGCCGATCGACCTGGTCGGCCCGCCGTGGCGCGACGACCCGTCACCCGCCGCGGTGCAACGCGCGCTGGATGCTCTGCCGCAGCGCCGGCCCGACCTGCTCGCCCTGCAGGCCGGCTACGCGTCGCAGGAGGCGAACCTGCGCGGCGCGATCCGCGCGCAGTTCCCGGCGATCACGCTCGGCTTCAACACCGCGCGCGACACCAGCGCGGTCTATACCAACGGCGTCACGCTGGGCATCACGCTGCCGCTGTTCGACCGCAACCGCGGCAACATCGCGATCGCCACGGCGACCCGCCAGCAGCTGCGCGACGACTACGCCGCGCGCGTGCTCGCCACGCGCACCGATATCCGCCGCCTCACCGACGACCTGGCCACGCTGACCCGCGCCGCCGCCGCGCAGGACCGCCACGCCGGCGAGCTGGCGCATGCGCGCCGCGCCGCCGAGCTCACCTGGCAGCACGGCGAGCTGGACTGGCCGACCTACCTGGCCATTCGCGCCAACGCGCTCGGCGCCGACCTCGACCGTCTCGACCTGCGCCAGCGGCGCGCCACCGCCGCGATCGCACTGAGCGCGCTGCTGGGCAGCACCGATCTCACTCCCGCGTCCCCACCCGCACGAGCCGACACGCCATGATGCCGATCCGCGTCACGCCTTCCCTCCGCCCGCTGCTGCTGTGGCTGCCGCTGGCTGCCCTGCTGGCCGGGTGCTCCAGCGGCCAGGGCGGCGACGATGACGCCAGCAGCGCAGCCGGCGCGCGCGGCGCGGTCGCCGTCACCACCATGGTGCCCAGGCAGCAGACCTTCCACGACACCGTGCAGGCCTGGGGCAGCGCGGTCAGCGATCCGCAGCGCGCCCGCGTGATCAGCCTCGGCCACGGCGGCCAGGTGCAGGCACTGATGGTGAGCGCCGGGCAGCGCGTGCGGCGCGGCGAGCCGCTGCTGGTGATCGCGCCGGACCCTGCCGCCCGCAGCGCGTATCGCCAGGCACTGAGCGCACGCCAGCTTGCGCAGAGCGAGCTCGTCCGCATCCAGGCGTTGGCCCGCCAGCGACTGGCGACGCAGTCGCAGCTGGCCGCGGCGCGCAAGGCGCTGGCCGACGCCGACGCCACGCTCGCCGCACAACGCGCGCTGGGTGGCGGCGCGGCCGAGGAGACGGTGACCGCACCGGCCGACGGTGTGGTGACCAGCCGCAATGTCGGCCAGGGCGAGCGCTTCACCGCCAACGCAACGCTGCTTTCCTTCACGCCCGATCAGGCGCTGGTCGCCGAACTGGGCGTGCAGCCGCCGGACGGCAGCAAGCTGCACGCCGGCATGGCGGTGCGCCTGCGCGGCGCCTACAGCGATGCGCCCGCACTAGAGGGCACGCTGACGATGATCGGCGCGTCGATCGATCCGCAGAGCCACCTGCTGCCGGCACGGGTCAGCCTGCCGGCGCAGGCCGGCGCCGCGCTGGTGGCCGGCACGCCGCTGCAGGCCACCATCGAGACCCGCGACGTCAGCGCCTGGGCGGTGCCGCGCGACGCCGTGCTGCACGACGATCACGGCGACTACCTGTTCCAGCTCGACCACGGCAAGGCAAAGCGCGTGAACGTGACCCTGCGCAGCCCCGACGGCGACCCGGTGGGCGTGCTCGGGCCGCTCGATGCGAAGGCCCCGGTGATCGTGCAGGGCGTGTACGAGCTTCACGACGGCGACGCCGTGCAGGAGTCGGCACGGTGAACCTCTCGCTGTGGATGCAACGGCACCGGCGCTCGCTGCTGTTTCTCGCCCTGATGCTGGCGCTCGGTGGCATCGCCAGTGCGTTCCTGATGCCGGTGGCGCTGTTTCCCAATGTCGCGTTTCCGCGCGTGCAGGTGACGCTGGACGCGGGCGATCGCCCGGCCGACCAGATGGCGGTGGCGGTAACCACGCCGGTGGAAGTGGCTGTGCGCCGCGTGCGCGGCGTGCGCGGTGTGCGCTCCACGACCAGTCGTGGCAGCGCAGACATCGCAGTCACCTTCGACTGGGGTGCGGACATGGCCGCCGCGCTGCAGGCGATCAACGCCGCCGCGGGCCAGGTATTGCCGGAGCTGCCACCGGGTACCCGGGTCAGCACCCGGCGGATGGATCCCACCACGTTCCCCGTGCTTGCTTACAGCCTGCGCTCGCACACGGTTTCGCCCGCCGATCTGCATGATCTGGCGCAATACCAGCTGCGCCCGCTGCTCACCGGCATCACCGGCGTGGCACAGGTCAAGGTGCAGGGCGGCGAGGTGGTGGAGTTCCACGTGGACGTCGATCCGGACAAGCTGCGTGCACTCGACCTCAGCCTGTCCGACGTAACCGCAGCGGTCGGGCACGCCGCCACCATCCAGGCGATGGGCCGCGTCTCCGACCACTACAAGCTGTACCTGCTGCTGGCGAACAACCAGCCGACCTCGCTCGGCGCGCTGCGCGACATCGTGCTGCGTGCCATGCCCGGCGGCGTGGTGCGCCTGCGGGACGTGGCAACGATCCGGCTCGGCCACGTGCCGCAGTGGATCAAGGTCAATGCCGACGGTCAGAACGCGGTGCTGTTGCAGGTCTACCAGCAGCCTTCCGGCAACAGCGTGCAGATCGCCCGTGACGTGAAGAAGCGCCTGGCCGACTTCGCGCCGCAGATGCCGGCCGGCGTCGACCTGGCCAGCTGGTACGACCAGACCCAACTGGTCACCGGCGCCGCCGGCAGCGTGCGCGACGCGATCCTGATCGGCATCGTGCTGGCGGGGCTGGTGCTGTTCGTGTTCCTGCGCAACACGCGGGTGATCCTTATCGCGCTGATCGTGGTGCCGGCCGTGCTGGCGATCACCGTGCTGCTGCTGCGCGTGCTAGGCATGAGCTTCAACATGATGACGCTCGGCGGGATGGCCGCCGCGGTGGGTCTGATCATCGACGACGTGATCGTCATGCTGGAGCACATCATGCGCCGGCTGGGCGGCGCCAACAGCGGCGGCGAAGAGGCCGCCGTACATAAACGCATCGCTGGCGCCGCATGGGAGTTCTCCCGCCCGCTGACCGGCTCCAGCGCGGCCACGGTGATCATCTTCCTGCCGCTGGCGTTCCTCTCCGGCGTCACCGGCGCGTTCTTCAAGGCGCTGTCGCTGACCATGGCCAGCGCGCTGATCATTTCCTACCTGCTCACCTGGATCGCCGTACCGCTGCTGGCCGAGCGCTTCCTCGACAAGCGCCACCGCACCGAACATCCGCCCGGACGCTTCACCCGACGCATGATGGCCGGCTACGAGCGCACGCTGCAGGCATGGCTGAAGAGACCGCTGCTGATCCTGCTGCTGGTGGTGCCGTTGCTCGTCGTGGGCACGCTGGCCTACACGCGGGTGGGCACCGGCTTCATGCCCAGCATGGACGAGGGCGGCTTCATCCTCGACTACCGATCCGATCCGGGCACCTCGCTGGAGGAGACCGATCGCCTGCTGCGCCAGGTGGAGACGATCATCCGCGCCAACCCCTACGTGGACACCTACTCGCGGCGCACCGGCCTGCAGCTCGGCGGCGGCCTTACCGAGGCCAACGAGGGCGACTTCTTCGTGCGGCTGAAAACCGGTTCGCGCCCCAGCACCGAGCAGGTAATGGAGGAGGTGCGCAGCAAGGTGGAGGCGACCGTACCTGGGCTGGATATCGAGCTTTCGCAGCTGATGGAGGACCTGATCGGCGATCTGGTGGCGGTGCCGCAGCCGATCGAGGTCAAGCTCTACGGCGACGACCCGGCCAAACTGGAATCCACCGCCCGCAAGGTCGCCGACGCGGTGGGCAAGATTTCCGGCGTGGTGGGGGTGCGCGACGGCATCAATCCGGCAGGCGATGCGCTCGAGGTGAACGTCGATTCCACGCGCGCCGCGCTGGCGGGGCTCGATCCTACCAGCGTCACCGACCAGGTCGCCGCTGCCGTGGAGGGCTCGGTGGCGGCGCAACTGCCACAGGCCGGCCGGATGGTCGGCGTGCGCGTGAGTCTTCCCGGCAACCGCCGGCAGCGGATGGAGCAGATCGAGGCGCTGCCGATCCGTGCTGCGGATGGACATCTGCTGCCACTGTCCCAGGTGGCCAGCTTGACCCCGGTACAGGGGCAGCCTCAGATCGAGCGCGAGAACCTCAAGCGCATGGTGGCGGTGACGGGGCGCATCAGCGGTCGCAGCCTCGGTGCCGCGATCGGCGACGTAAAGAAGATCATGTCACGCGCGGGCATGTTGCCCAAGGGCATGTATTACGAACTGGGCGGCGTCTACAAGCAGCAGCAGCAGGCGTTCCGCGGGCTCACCATCGTGATGGTGGCGGCGATCGCGCTGGTGTTCACGCTGCTGCTGTTTCTGTACGAGAGCTTCCGCGTGGCGCTGGCGATCCTCGCCATGCCGCTGCTGGCCTTGCCGGCGGTGTTCGTCGGGCTGTGGCTGACCGGCATCGAGCTCAACATCTCCTCGATGATGGGCATGACGATGATCGTGGGCATCGTCACCGAAGTGGCGATCTTCTATTTCTCGGAGCTGCAGCAGACCGACGACGACGAGGCGCAGCGCGAGCTGCCGCTGCACGATGCGCTGAGTCGCGCCGGCCAGCACCGTACGCGGCCGATCCTGATGTCCACTATCGCCGCCATCCTGACCTTGCTGCCGCTGGCCCTGGCGATCGGCCAGGGCTCGCAGATGCAGCAGCCGCTGGCGGTGGCGATCATCGCCGGCATGCTGCTGCAACTTCCGCTGGTGTTGCTGGTGATGCCGGTGCTGTACGCCGTGCTGCGCCGGCATCGCCGGGCCGCGGCCTGATCGCCCCCCTCACCTCACCCATCGCAAGGGAACCACCATGAAGCCACTGCTGCGCTCAGCCCTGTTCCTCTCGCTCGCCACGCTTTTTGCGCCGCTGCACGCAGCCGCCACCGTGCCCACCACCAAAATCATCGAACGCCTGCCGCTCGGTGGCCCCGGCGGCTGGGACTACCTCACGGTCGACGCGCCGCACCGGCATCTGTTCGTCAGCCGCGGCGACCGCGTGGTGGTGGTCGACCTGGCCAGCGGCAAGCCGGTCGGCACCCTCACCGGCACCGCCGGCGTGCACGGCGTGGCCGTCGCCGACGACCTGGGCCAGGGCTTCACCAGCAACGGCAAGAGCGCCTCGGTGACGGTGTTCGACCTGGCCACGCTCAAGCCGCTGGGCAGCATCACCGGCACCGGCCAGAACCCGGATGCGATCCTCTACGACTCCGCCTCGCACCACGTGTTCACCTTCAACGGCCGCAGCGCCTCGGCCAGCGTGATCGATCCGGCCAAGCGCGCAGTGATCGCCACCATCGCCCTGCCCGGCAAGCCGGAATTCGCCCAGGCCGATGGCGCCGGCCACGTCTACATGAACATCGAGGACAAGGCCGAACTGGTCGAACTCGACTCGCGCAGCAACGCCGTGCTGCACACCTGGTCGCTGGCGCCGTGCGAGTCGCCCAGCGGACTGGCGCTGGACAACGCGCACCATCGCCTGTTCTCGGTCTGCGACAACCGCGTCATGGCGGTGACCGACGCCAACACCGGCACGCAGGTCGCCACGGTGGCGATCGGCGATGGACCCGACGCCGCCGTCTTCGATCCAGCCACCAGCACGATCTACAGCTCCAACGGCCGCAGCGGCACGATCACCGCCGTGCACGAAGATGACGCCGACCACTACACCGTCGCCGCCACCATCCCCACGCAGAAGAGCGCGCGCACCATGACGCTCGATCCGCAGACCCACCGCCTCTACCTCTCCGCCGCCACGCCGGGCACCAGGAAGAACGCCCGCGGCTGGCCGGAGATGCTGCCGAACAGCTTCACCGTGCTGGTGGTCGGCCGGCCCTGACCCACACCGACTCCGCACAAGCAAAAAGCCCGCATCGCTGCGGGCTTTTTGTCGAGGCATGACCGGTTCGATCAGAACGGGATGTCGTCGTCATCGAAGCCGCCGGTGTCGGCCGGCGCGGGGGCCTGGCGCGGCATGTCGTTGCCGCCGCGGTTGTAGTCGCCACCGCGATTGCCACCACCGCCGCCACCGGAACGACCACCGCCGCCGCCCTGGCCGCGCTGCTGGTAGCCACCACCACCACCGCCGCCCATGCCGCCGCCTTCACCGCCGCCGCCGAGCATCTGCATTTCGCTGGCCACGATGTCGGTGCTGTAACGCTCCACGCCCTGCTTGTCGGTGTACTTGTCGGTGCGCAGCGAGCCTTCGATGTAGATCTGGCGGCCCTTCTTCAGGTACTCGCCGGCGATCTCGGCGAGGCGGCCGAACAGCTTCACGCGGTGCCACTCGGTGCGCTCCTGCTTCTCGCCGCTCTGCTTGTCGGTCCAGCTCTCGGAGGTGGCCACGCTGAGCGAGGTGATCGCCGTGCCGCTGGAGGTGTAGCGCACTTCCGGGTCCGCGCCCAGATTGCCGACCAGGATGACCTTGTTGATACCGCGTGCCATGGGACTACCTCGCTTTGCTGGGCCGGCGCGCACATTGCCGGCCGACGGTCTGGTGTGGCCGGGCGGCTGGCGGTAGCCGCGCCCGACGGACTGCCTATGATAGCTGGCCGCTCCCCTTTCGGCGTGCCCGCGACTGCGCCGGGCTGCATCCGCCGCTGCGCTGCGCTCGTAGACACCGGGGTCTGCCCGACGCCGCTGGCGGCTGGGCATCCCGTTTCCGGCAAGGAGAATGCGCGTGACTACCGCCCTGTCGCCGGCCACCCGTGCGGCCGCGCTGACCCTGCTGCTTGCCGGCACCGGCCTCGCCGCCGCCCAAACGCCCACGCCCGCTGCCGGCATTCGCCAGCTCGAAGGCACGGCCTACGCCACCGACGACGGCCACGTGATGTACCGCGAGTCGCACTGGCTGTTCGACGATGCGCAAGGGCCGGCGCGACTGGTGCTGTACCGCTGCCCGGACGGGCGCGCGTTTGCCCGCAAGCTGCTGCACGACGACGGCCACGCCCAGGCGCCGGACTTCGAGCTGGTGGATGGCCGGACCGGCTATCGCGAGGGCGTGCGGCGCGTGGGCGACCAGCGCGTGGTGTTCGTGCGCGCCAACACCACGGCCGCCGAGCGCAGCAAGCCGCTGGATACCACGCCGCTGCCGGTGATCGATGCCGGCTTCGACGCCTACATCCGCAGCCACTGGGATCGCCTGGGCCGCGGCGCGTCGGACACGGTACCGTTCGTGATCCCGAGCCGGCTGGGCACGCTGAAATTCAGCGTCAAGCGCGTGGACGACGCCGTCGTGGAAGGACGCCCCGCCCGCCAGTACCGCCTGAGCCTGGCCAGCTGGATCGGCTTCGCCCTGCCGCACATCGACGTGGCCTACGACGCGCGCAGCCGCTCGCTGCTGCGCTTCGTGGGGCTGGCCAACGTGCACGCCAGCAACGGCGACAACGTGCGGGCGCGGATCGAGTTCAAGCCGGCGGATGAGCGCCCCGCCACGCCGGCCGACCTGATGCAGGCGCGCCAGGCGCCGCTGGACGGGCGCTGCCCCATTCCCTGACGCCGCCGGTTCATTCGCCAGCGGGCGCGGCCATGCCGAACAACCGGGCCAGCGGCTCGGGGCGATGGATCAGGTAGCCCTGCGCGAAGTCGACCGGGAAGGTGGCGACGATCGCCATCAACTCCTCGCGCTCCACGCACTCGGCGATGGTTTGGATACCCAGCACGCGGGCCACCTCGCAGAAGCTGCGCACGGAGACCTGATCGAGCGGATCGCTGGCCAGGCCGAGCACGAACTGGCCGTCGATCTTGAGGTAGTCCACGCCCAGGTGCTTGAGATAGCCGAACGAGGCGACGCCGGCACCGAAATCGTCCAGCGCAATGCGGATGCCGCGCCGGCGCATCGCCTCCAGAAACGCCCGCGCGTCGGCCAGGTTGGTGATCGCCGCCGTCTCGGTGATCTCGAAGCACAGCCGACGCACGTCGAAGCGTGCGCGCTCGATCAGGCCATCGACGAAGTCGTGGAACGCGCGATCGCCGATCGACTGGCCGGACAGGTTGATCGACAGCATCGCCGGCATGTCCACGCGCTGGTGCCAGTCCGACAGCAGATCGAACACGCTCTGCACTACCCAGCGATCGATCCGGCTGGCCAGCTGATAACGCTCCGCCGCGGGCATGAAGACGGCGGGCGATACCGGCGTGCCGTCGTCGTCGGCCAGCCGCAGCAGCACCTCGGCATGCCAGCCGTGGCCGTTGGCGCGCTCGGAAAGCGGCTGGATACGCTGGGCGTAGAGCAGGAAACCGTGGTGATCCAGCGCCCGCTCGATGCGCGCGCCCCAGGCGGCATCGCCGGCCTGCGCCTGCACCGAGGCGTCCTGCGCCGCCCAGGTGTGGAAGCGTCCGCGGCCGCCGGCCTTGGCGATGTAGCAGGCGATATCGGCCGCGCGCATCACCGCATCGAGCGCCTGCGTGCCGGCTTCGATCGGCACCAGGCCAATGCTGGTACCGACGCGGAAGCTCTGTTCGGCGCCGGTGACGTAGCGATAGTCGTCTGCCGCATCGCAGATGGCCTGTGCGATGCGCTCGGCCTGCTCGCGCGTGCAGTCTTCCAGCAGGATCGCGAACTCGTCGCCACCCAGCCGCGCCACCGTGTCGTGCCGGCGCACGCAGGCGCGCATCAATGCGGCCAGCTGCATCAGCACCTCGTCGCCGGCGTGGTGGCCGCAGGTGTCGTTGATGATCTTGAAGTGGTCCAGGTCGACGAACAGCACGGCGCCGCGCCCACCCTCGTCGGCGGCGCGACGCAGGAAGCGCAGCAGGCGCTCCTTGTATTCGGCGCGGTTGGGCAGGCCGGTGAGCGCGTCGTGGCGGGCCTGGTGCGAGATCTCGCGGCTCAGCGCGCGCGCCTCGGTGACGTCGTGGAACACCATCACCGCACCGCGCAACACGCCCTCGTCGTCGCGGATCGGCGCGGCGGAATCCTCGATGCCGACCTGGCGCCCGTCGCGCGCCAGCAGCACCGTGTTGTGCGCCAGCCCCACGACGCGGCCCTCCGCCAGCGCCGTGTGCACCGGGTTGCCGGCGGCGTGGCCGGTTTCCTCGCTGACCAGGTGCAGCACCTCGCCGATCGGGCGACCGACCGCCTCGCCGACCTCCCAGCCGGTGAGCGTGGCGGCGGCCGGATTGATCCAGGTGATGTACGCCTGGGCGTCGGTGGTGATCACCGCATCGCCGATCGAGTGCAGCGTGACCCGCAGCAGCTCGCGGTTCTCCGCCAGCGCCAGCTCGGCGCGCTTGCGGCGGGTGATGTCCTGCAGCGTGCCGGTAAGGCGCACCGGCTTGCCCTGCTCCAGCTCCGCCTCGCCCAGCGTGCGCACCCAGATGGCACGGCCGGCGTAGGTGACGCAGGGCAATTCCATGTCCCAACCCTCACCACCGGCGCTGGCGCGATCCATGGCAGCGATCAGACGCGCGCGGGCATCCTCGGCGAACAACGCCAGGGCGCCACCCGGCACGGGCGCTTGGTCGGCAGGCATATCAACGATGCGCCGCGCCTGCTCGGACCAAGTGATGGCGCGCGTGGCGAGATCGATCCGCCAGCCGCCGACGCCGGCGACATCCCCCGTGCGCTGCAGAAACCCGCGACTTTCCTGCAGCGCGTTCTGCATGGCCCGGCGCTCGGTGATGTCGGCCAGGATCACGATGAAACCGGTGAGCTGCCTATCGCGCGCCCGCATCGGCTGCACTTCGAGCTCCACCCAAAGTAGCTGCCCCTGGCGATTGCGTATCGGCGCCTCGCCCCGGAACGACGCGAGCTCCTGCACCGCGCGCCGCACCGCCGCACAGGCGTCATCCACGCCGGGCTGCTCGCCCAGCAACGGGCACAGCGGCCGGCCCTGTATATCTCCCGCGGCGTGATCGACCAATCGAGCAAAGGCCGGGTTGCTCCACGCGACGCGGCCATCGGTGCCGGCGATCGCCACTGCGTCCGTGGTGAGGCGCGCCACCATGGCCAGGCGGTCGAGCTCCAGCGTCATCGAGCGCGCCAGGTCGATCGCGCGCTGGCGCCCGGCCAGCAGCAGCCAGGCGACCACCGCCATCAGCAGGCTGAGCAGGCCACCGGCGACGCCCAGCCGACTCGCCTGTGCCGTGTCGTTCGCCACCGCCGCGTCGAAGGCAGGCGTGCTGCGCATGATCAGGCGCAGGTGCCGTCCACCCACGCTCAGCTCGGCCTGCCGCGCGTAGCGGGACGCGTAGCTCGCGGCCGCGCGGGCGGCGATGGGATACACCGTCACCGGGGCCGCCGCGGTGACGTCGGCCAGGGTGAAATCCACCAGCCGTTCGTCGCTACCTGGCGCCTCGAGCATGCTGGCGTAGTCCACCGCGGCGTAGACCAGGCCCAGCAGGTCGCGTGGGGAGGCATCGCGATACACCGGCAGGAAATACAGCGCGCCGAATTCGACACCGGTGCCCTGCAGCAGGTGGATCGGCCCGGTGACGGCGAATGTCCGATCGGCCACGGCGCGCTGCACGGCCTCGCGGCGTACCGCTTCGGAGGCCACATCCAGGCCCAGCGCCGCTGCATTGCGCTCGATCGGCTCGACCGAGCGGATCACGTACATCTGCTCGGGCGTGCCGACCGTGCGCAGCGTGAAGGGCTGCGTGTACCACCGCTGCATGCGCGCGACGAACGCGTCGCGCTCGTCACGCGATACCGGCTCGATGAAGCCGAAGCCGTACACGCCGGGGAAGTCGTGCGGCAGGTCGCGCGTCAGCACCGCGCGGCGGAATTCGTCCGGCGCCGGCCGGCGCTGCATCGCCAGCACCGTCCCGCGCAGGCCACCCAGGCCGTAGGCCGGCAAGGTGAGCCGCAACGCCATCTGCTGACGCAACTGCTCGCTGGCCTTGCGGAACTGGCTGTCGCGGATGGCCTGGGCGTCGGCACGCGTGCGCAGCACCGCCCAGGCAGTTACCGCGCCTCCGACAGCGAACACGAGCGCCGCTCCGGCGAGCGCGCCCCGCAACACCCGGCGTCTGGCTTTCACCCCGTACTCCGCAGGCCAACCCTCCGGCGCACCCGGCGCCGGCCACGGCAGGCTACCGACAGCCTGCCGCGGGATTCTGGCGCAGGCCGGAGCCGGCCAAGGCGAGCTGGATCAAACCCGCAGCGAGGGGGCCGCCAGCGCTCCGCCGCGGCCGGCGGGCGCCGTGCCGGGCAGGTGCTCCAGCGTGTAGCCGGCGGCATCCCAGGCATCGAGCCCGCCCTGCAGCGGGCGCACGCGGCGATAGCCCAGCGACATCAGCAGCTGCGCGGCTTTGGCCGCGGACACCTCGTTGGGACAGCTGCAATAGATCACCAGCTCGCGATCGCGCGGCACATCGGCCAGCGCCACGTGCACGCCTTCGAGATCGGCCAGCAGGGCGCCGGGGATCACCCGCCCGTCGAGCAGGCGCGAGGCGGACGAACGCACGTCCACCACCACCGGATTCTGGCCGGCGGTGATCGCCTCGTTCAGTTCGTCCACCGAGATGCGCGCCATGCGCAGTGCCGCCAGCAGGCGATGGCGCTGCCACCATTTGGCCGCGATGTAGAGCACCAGCAAGGCGAACAGCGCCTCCAGCGCCACTGTGCCGGCCTGCTCGATTGCCGCCAGCACGCGGTCGACCTCGTTGGCGAAGGCGTAGCCCAGCCCGACCGCTGCGCCGGCCCACAGCAGCGAGCCGAGCCCGTCGAGCAGCACGAACGCGCCCACGCGCAGCCCCATGGCGCCCACCAGCGGCGGCGCCACGGTGGACAGACCCGGCACGAACTTGGCGACCAGCAGCATGCGTCCACGCCAGCGCTCGAAGCGCAGCTCGGACTGCTTCACGCAGGAATCGGGCGACAGCGAAATGCGGCACAGCGTGCGCATCACGCCCGCACCGAAGCGCCGGCCGGCGAGGTACCACGCCGTGTCGCTGAGCAGGCAGGCGGCCAGCGCAGCCAGCACCACGCCCGGCAGCGGCAGCCGGTCACTGGCCGCCAGCGCGCCGGCGACGATCAGCGTGGGCACGGCCGGTACGGGCGCGCCGGCCTGTTCGACCAGCACGTTGAAAAACACCACCAGCAATCCGTACTGCGCGATCAGCGCGATGAGCTCGTGAGCCATGCCGGCCTCCCTGGCGCGGCCGAAGCCGGCCGCAGGCGCCCATCATTGGGCCGGGTCGGCCCCATTGCAATCGAGCGCCGGCGACGCGGCCGCATCCATGCCGGCAATGCGCCGCGCACCGAGCATCACCAGCGGCAGCCACAGCAGGGTCAGCGCCGCCGCACAGGCGAACACGCCGGCCGGACCGAGCCGGCCCAGCGCGATGCCGCCGACCGCGCCGCCGACGAAGGCGCCCATGAACTGGCTGGTGGAATAGGCCCCCATCGCCGCGCCGCGCAGCGCCGCCGGGGCCAGACGCGACACCAGGCTGGGCAGCGCCGCTTCCAGCAGGTTGAAGCCGGAGAAGAACATCGCCGCCGCCACGCCAAGCAGGGCGATGTGATCGCCGCCCAGCGCAAAGCCCAGCAGCGCCACGCCGATCACCACGATGCACACCATCACGATGCGCAGGCTCTGCGCGATCTCCTTCATGTGATGCAGGCTGGCGCCCATCACGAAGGCGGCGATCGCCATCACCGGCAGGTACAGCTCCCAGTGCCGGCTTACCGGCAGGTGCAGCGTGTCCACCAGCAACAGCGGCAGGCCGACGAAGCTGGCGGTGAGCAGCAGATGCAGGAAGAACACCGAGCCGTTGAGCACCAGCATGCGGCGATCGCGCAGCATCGCCAGCACGCCACCGAAGGTGGATGCCGCCAGCGCGCGCACGCGCTCGGGCGTGGGCACGATCAGCCACAGCAGCGCCAGCGCGAGCAGGGCGAGGACGGAGGTGGCGGCGAACAGGCCCGGCAGCCCGTCGACGGCCTCCAGCGGCGGGCCCAGGATCAACGCCAGCAGGAACGCCAGGCCGATCGACACGCCGATGATGCCCATCACCTTGCTGCGGCTTTCCTCGCGGGTGAGGTCGGCGGCCAGCGCGGTACCGGCGCCGGCCACCGCACCCATGCCCTGCAAGGCACGGCCGATGACAATCCCGGTCAGCGTGTGCGACATCGCCGCCACCAGCCCGCCTGCGGCGAACACGCCCAGGCCCATGCTGATCGCCGGCTTGCGACCGATGCGGTCGGACAGCAGGCCCAGCGGCACCTGCAGACACATCTGGCCCAGCCCGTAGACGCCCAGCGCCAGGCCAATCAGCAGCGGCGTGGCATCCGGCAGCGTCTTCGCGTACACCGAGAACACCGGCATGATCAGGAACAGGCCGAACAGGCGCAGGCTGATTACGCAGGCCAGAGTCAGCGCGCTGCGGCGTTCGAGTGGGGAAAGCGCGCTCACGGCGCGACGAGGCAGGACAAAGTCATCGGGCAAGTATACGAAGCGGCGGTGCCGCGCCGTTGCGGCGGCATGTCGCGCTGGCACGCGGGCGCGCCCGATGCCGCGCAAACCCTATAATCGTGCGCTGGCTACTCCCACGACAAAAGAACCCGATGCCCGCTGACGCCTCCCGCCCCGACGACTTCACCCGCGTACGCGAGCTGGCCGCCGGCGACATGCAGCGCGTCGACACGCTGATCCGCACCCGGCTCGCCTCCGACGTGGTGCTGATCAACCAGATTGCCGAGCACATCATCGCCGGCGGCGGCAAAAGGTTGCGACCGATGCTGCACGTGCTGGCGGCCGGGGCGGCCGGCTATGCGGGGGACAAGCACATCAAGCTGGCCGCGATCGTGGAATTCATCCACACCTCCACGCTGCTGCACGACGACGTGGTGGACGAATCGGACCTGCGCCGCGGCCGCAAGACCGCCAACGCGCTGTGGGGCAACGCGGCCAGCGTGCTGGTCGGCGACTTCCTCTACTCGCGCTCGTTCCAGCTGATGGTGGAATTGGACGACATGCGGATCATGCGCATCCTGGCCGACACCACCAACACCATTGCCGAAGGCGAGGTGCTGCAGCTGCTCAACATCGGCAACGCCGACGTGGACGAAGCGGCGTACCTGGCGGTGATCGAGCGCAAGACCGCGGTGCTGTTCGCCGCCGCCACCGAGCTCGGCGGCCTGCTCGGTGGCCTGCCGCAGGACCAGGTCACGGCGCTGCGCAGCTATGGCATGGAGCTGGGCTACGCGTTCCAGATCGCAGACGACCTGCTCGACTACGTCAGCGACGCCGGCACGCTGGGCAAGAACATCGGCGACGACCTCGCCGAGGGCAAGCCGACGTTGCCGCTGATCTACGCGCTGCAGAGCGCCAGCGCGGAACAGGCGCAGTCGCTGCGCCACGCCATCGAGCACGGCGGGCTGGATTCGCTGGACCGCATCATCGCCTCGATCCGCGACTCCGGTGCGCTGGAGCGCACCCGCGCACGCGCCGAGCAGCACGCCCGCGCTGCCCGCGCTGCGCTGGACGTCCTGCCCGCCTCGGCCCATCGCGATGCGCTGCTCGCGCTGGCCGACTACTCCGTGGCACGCAACCACTGAGCCCCCGGTCGTAGCGTCGGCGGCCTGCGCTTAGAATGCGCGGCGAGCCGGCCTCCCTGCGCCGGCGCGCTTCCAGGCCGCCCCGCATGGCTTTGTCCGACCGCATCCGCGCCGCCGTACCGAGTGCCCCCGCGTGGGCGGCCTCCGGTTTGCGCAGACGATGGCGCGGCTGGTGGATGCTGATGACCGGGCTGCTATGCCTGGCGCCGGCGTTTGCCGCGGGCAGCCAGGGGTCGCCGTGGGACCGCTGGCGCGAGATCGCGTTCGAGCAGCTCACCGTGGCCGGCGGCCTGCCCCATGCCACCACTACCAGTTTCGCCCAGGCCGACGATGGCGCGTTGTGGATCGGCACCTTCGGCGGCCTGGTGCGCTACGACGGCTACCGCACCCAGGTGTTCCGCCAGGCCGACGACGACCGCGGCCTGCCGGACAACTACGTCCGCGCGCTGGCCGCCACCCCGGACGGCGGCGTGCTGGTGGCGACCACCAGCGGCGGCGTGGTGCATTTCGACCCGGCCAGCAACCGATTCCTGCGATTGGACGCTTCGCCCACACACGGCACCGGCGCGCGCGTCTACGCGTTGGCGCCGGACCACGCCGGCGGCTTCTGGATCGCCGCGCAGAGCGGCTTGATCCATCTGCGTGCGGACCTGCGGACGCTGGAGCGGCCGGCCGGCGCACCCACCGACACGCTGTTCTCGGTGCTGCAGGATCGCGCCGGCAACGTGTGGGCGGGCACCGCGCACGGGCTGTACGTGGGGCGCCCCGGCGCCGCGGCGTTCAAACGGGTGGAACGCGGCGACGCCGCCGCGCGGGCGATGCTGTCCAGCGACATCTGGGCGCTGCGCGAGGATGCTGCCGGCGCGCTGTGGGTCGGCACCGGCTCGGCGGGCGTGGTCGCGCTCGGCCCCCGCGGCAAGGTCCGCCTGCCGGCCGCGCTGGGCGCCGCCAGCCCGGCGATCCAGCGGCGCACCGTGCGGGACATCCTGCCCGCGCCCGACGGGCGGCTGTGGATCGCCACCGACGGCATCGGCATCGCCCGCTTCGATCCGCGCACCGGCGAGACCAGCGCGCTGCGCCACGATCCGGGCCGGCCCAGCTCGCTCGGCGGCGACATCGTGCGCGCGCTGTTCCTGGACCGTTCCGGCGGATTGTGGGCGGCCACCGAATCGACCGCCTCGCGTTGCGACACCCGCCCATCGATCGTGCACACGCTGGACGGTCGCACGCTGTTCGGCCCGCAGGGGGCGCAGATCGACCAGAACGTGCGCAGCGTGTTCACCGATCGCGACGGCATTGTCTGGCTGGGCTTTAACCGCGGTCACGTGGCGGCGGTGGATCCGGCACACGGCCGCATCCGCACGCTGGAACTGCCCGGCCACCAGGCCGACCAGGACATCCGCGCGATCGCCCAGCTGGATGATGGCCGCATCGTCGCCGGTGCGCGCGGGCTGGTGACCATCGACCCCGCCACGCTGGCGGTGTCCGCCTATCCGGTCGATGGCCTGGACGGCAAACCCGTACTCGCGCTGGCGATGTACCAGCACACGCTGATGGCCGGCGCCTACGACGGGCTCTATCGGATCGACGCGGACCGCCACGTGCGGGTCTACCGGCACGTGGCGGGCGACCCGCACAGCCTGCCCGACGACCAGGTGCGCAACATCGTGCCGATGCCCGATGGCCGCGCCTGGATCGCCACCACCAACGGCCTGGGCATTCTCTCCGCCGACAGCGACGCATTCGAGACCTGGCGCAACGTGCCCGGCGACGCTACCAGCCTGCCGCAGAACTACCTCGGCTCGATCGTGCCGGTGGGCGATCAGGTGTGGATCGGCACCTACGGCGGGCTGGCCCGCACACCGTTGACGGTGCCGGCCGGCACCCGCCGCTTCACGGCGATTCGCGCCCGCGACGGCCTGGGCAGCGACAACGTGGCCGCCGTGCTGCCGGACGCGCACGGACGCCTGTGGGCGGCCACGGCAGACGGGCTGTCGGTGATCGATCCGGCATCCGGCGTCATCCGCACGCTGGGGCTGCGCGACGGCCTCGCCGCGCGCTTTTACAACCACCGCACGGCGGCAACCGGCCCGGATGGCGAGCTGATGTTCGGCGGCCTCGACGGCCTGGCCGTGATCGAGCCCGATGCGCCGCTGGAAGCCGGCCGGCTCGACGCGCCGCTGGCGATCACCGCGATGACCGCCGACGAGCGCGCCATCCCGTTCGCCCAGCTGCCCACCCCCGGGCATGCGTTGACCCTGCCGGGCGACACTCACGCGCTGCGCATCCGCTTCGCCCTGCTCGACTTCACCGCGAGCGCCGACGTGCGCTACAGCTACCGGCTGGACGGCTTCGACCAGCACTGGACCACGCTGGAAGCGGGCGCGCGCCCGGGCACGATCTACACCAACCTGCCCGGGGGCGACTACGTGCTGCGCCTGCGGGCGTCCATTCCCGGCCTGCACGCACGGGCGGTGGAAACGGCGCTGCCGCTGTCCATCGCGCCGCTGTGGTGGGAGCGCGGCTGGGTCCGCGCCGCGCTCGCGCTGCTGGCGATCGTGCTGTTGCTGGGGGTGATGCAGCTGCGCACACGCTACCTGCAACGGCGCGCCGCCGAGCTGGGTCGACTGGTGCGCGAACGCACCAGCGAACTGCAGGCTGCCAACGAACAGCTGCGCCGACTGGCCAGCACCGACGAACTCACCGGCCTGCTCAATCGCCGCGCCCTGATGCAGCAACTCGAGCATGAATACGCCGCGGCCAGGCAGCAGAGCACGCCGCTGTCGATCGTCATGCTCGATCTGGACGCGTTCAAGGCCCTCAACGACCGCCACGGCCACCTGGCCGGCGACGACGCCCTGCGCGGCGTCGCTACGATCGTGCGCGACTGCTGCCGCAGCATCGACCACGTCGGGCGCTACGGCGGCGAGGAAATCATGATCATCCTGGTGCACGCCGACATGGAGACGGCGATGCCGGTGGCCGAGCGGATGCGCGCAGCCATCGCCGCCACTGCCCTGCTGCACGGCACCGGCACGCTGCACCTGACCGCGAGCATCGGCGTGGCCACGCTGCTGCCGGACGAGCGCCCGCAGGATCTGGTGGCCCGCGCCGATGCCGCGCTCTACCGCGCCAAGCGCGCCGGCCGCAACACGGTGGAGCGCGCGACCGCCTGAGCGCGAGCGCCGGTATCTCCACTGCGCGGGCAGTGCGCCAGGTTCTGAAAGCGCACGGACCAATCCGCCTCGGCGTGACTTTCATCGCTTGCCAGTGCCGTTGTGGGCTGGCAGCTTGGCGGTCCGATGCGTCGACTGCCCTCCTCTCCCGGCATCCGCTGCTGCGCTTGCGCCCTGGCCCTGCTCCTGCACGGCCCGGTGGCCAACGCAGTCGACGCGATGCCTCAAACCGTAGTGCTGGACCAGGGCTGGGCATTCCGGCTGGCTCCCGACGCCGCAGCCGCCCGTGCGCATCCCGCGGCCGCTGCGTGGCAGCCGGCCCAGGTACCCGGCAGTGTTCAGTCCAGCTTGCTTGCGCTGGAGCAGTTGCCCGATCCGGACTGGCGCGACAACGAGGCGAAGGTGCAGTGGGCCGGCCTGGCCGACTGGCAATACCGCCTTCGCTTCAGCGCCGATGCCGCACTGCTGCGCCAGCGCCATCTCGATCTCGTATTCGACGGGCTGGACACCCTGGCCGACGTCACGCTCGACGGCCGGCCAGTGCTGCACGCCGACAACATGTTCCGCCGCTGGCGGGTGCCGCTCGATGGCGTGCTGAGCGCAGGCGACCACGTGCTGCAGGTGACCTTCCATTCGCCGATCACCCGCTTGCAGCCATGGCTGGCGAAGCAGCCCTACGCCTTGCCGGGCGAGTTCGATTCCGCGTTCGGCGACGAGCCGCCCGGTCGCCAGGTGGCGAACTATGTGCGCAAGGCGGCCTACCAGTTCGGCTGGGACTGGGGGCCGCGCATCGTCACCCAGGGCATCTGGCAGGACGTGCGGCTGGAGGCCTGGAGCGGCTGGCGTCTGGAGGATTTCCACGTGGCGCAGCCCCACGTCGACGCCGACCACGCGCAGTTGCAGGCCAGCTTCACCGTGCGCGCCGATGCAGCGGGGCCGGCCCGACTCGCCGTTCACTGGCGCGCGCCGGACGGCCGCGAAGGCACGACCGCACGCGAAGTGCAGCTCGTCGCCGGATCGCAACAGATCGACTTGCCGCTGACGATCGATCATCCGCAGCGCTGGTGGCCGGCCGGCTACGGCGCGCCGAACCTGTACGCGATATCTGCCGAGGTCGCCGTCGGCAGTCGCGTGGTGGCCCAGGCGAAGCGCGAGATCGGTCTGCGCTCGATCGAACTGCGCCGCAGCCCCGACCGCTGGGGTCACAGCTTCGCCTTCGTGGTCAACGGCCTCCCCGTGTTCGCCAAGGGCGCCAACCTGGTGCCGTTCGACGCGCTGCCCTCGCGCACTACGGACGAACGCATGCGCCGCCTGCTGGACGACGCGCGCGAGGCGCACATGAACATGCTGCGCGTGTGGGGCGGCGGCACGTACCTGCCCGATGCGTTCTACGCCATGGCCGATCGCCGCGGACTGATGATCTGGCAGGACTTCATGTTCGGCGGCGCGATCCCGCCCCCGGACGCGGCGTTCCGCGCCAACGTGAAGCAGGAGGCGATCGAGCAGGTGACGCGGCTGCGCGATCACCCGTCGATCGTGCTGTGGTCGGGCAACAACGAGGTGCAGACCAGCTGGGAGAGCTGGGGCGACCGGCAGGATTTTCGCAAGCGCATCGGGGCCACCGAGAGTGCGCGCATCGAGCGCGGCATGCATGCGCTGTTCGACGACACCCTGCGCGACTTTGCCTCACAGCTCGATCCCGACGTGCCGTACTGGCCGGGCTCGCCGGAAAGCGAAGGCGGTGCGCCGGCCAACAGCCCGGACAGCGGCGACGCCCACGTGTGGGACGTGTGGGGCAGGTCGGCGCCGGTGGAGGATTACCTCAAGAGCACGCCGCGCTTCCAGTCGGAATTTGGCCTGCAGTCGCTGCCGGTGATGGCGACGACCCATACGTTCGCCACGCCACAGGATCTGGCGATCGATTCGCCGGTGATGCGCGCGCACCAGAAGTTCGACCACGGCAACGGCAACCAGCGCCTGCTGCTGTACGTGCGCCGCGGCTACGGCGAGCCGAAGGATTTCGCATCGTTCGCCTACCTCAGCCAGGTGATGCAGGCCGACGGCATCGCGCTGGCGGTGGACCACCTGCGCAGCGCGCGACCGCGCAGCATGGGCGCGCTGTACTGGCAGCTCAACGACGTGTGGCCGGGGGCGTCGTGGTCGAGCATCGACGTCGACGACCGCTGGAAAGCGCTGCAGTTCCGCGCGCGGCAGTTCTACGCGCCGGTGCGCGTGGTGCCGCTGCGCCAGGACGGTCGAACCGCGCTGTTCGCGGTGTCCGACCGCACCATGCCGCTGGCCACGCAACTGCGCACGCGGGTGATCGGCATGGACGGCACGGTGGTTGCGGACACTACGCGTGCGGTGACGTTGCCGCCGCTGGCCAGCACCCGCGTCGACGACATTGCCGATGCCGCGCTACTGCACGGCGCCGAACCGCACCGCACGCTGGCGGTGTTCGAGCTGATCGCAAACGGCCAGACGCTCTCGCGGCATCTGCTGTATTTCGACCGCGCGGCAGCGCTCGCGCTGCCATCGCCGCACATCCATGCCTCGCTGCAACGCGATGCCCACGGCCTCACGCTCGAGCTCGACGCGAAGCAGTTCGCGCGTGCCGTGTGGATCGACTTCGGCGACCACGACGCGACGCTGTCGGACAACGGCATCGACCTCCTGCCCGGCGAAACGGTGCGCGTGCGAGTGCAGTCGCGCGAGGCACTCGACACCCTGCGACGGGCGATGCATCTACGCTCCCTGGTCGACGCGACCACCTCACCCGGACCCGCCCCATGACAATGACCCGCCGCACCCTGCTCAAGCTCGCCGGCAGCGCGGCGGGCGGACTGGCCGCAGGCATCGGCTTCGCCCGCGCCGGCGATGGCGCCAGACAGCGATACCTCAGCCAGCGCCTGCCACCGGACAAGCGCCTGTTCACCAGCGCGGCGGTGGAGCGGCAGCTGGCGCAGACCGTGTCGATGATCGGCGATCCGCAGCTGGCCTGGCTGTTCGCCAACTGCTACCCGAACACGCTGGACACCACGGTGCACCTGGACACGCTGGACGGCCGCCCGGACACCTTCATCGTCACCGGCGACATCGATGCGATGTGGTTGCGCGATTCCGCGGCCCAGGTGTGGCCCTACCTGCCGCTGGTGCGCGAGGACGCCGCGCTGCAGCGGCTCTATCGCGGGCTGATCCACCGCCAGGCGCGCTGCATCGCGATCGACCCGTACGCCAACGCCTTCCTGCCCGATCCGCGCAGCCGCGCGGCGCTGAGCTGGGCGGTGCACGACGACACCGACATGCGCCCCGGCGTGGCCGAGCGCAAATGGGAGATCGACTCGCTGTGCTGGCCGATCCGCCTGTCTCACGGCTACTGGCAGGCCAGCGGCGACAGCGCGCCGTTCGACGACGACTGGCGCGCGGCGATGCACCGCGTGCTCGCCACCTTCCGTGTGCAGCAGCGCAAGGAGGGACGCGGGCCGTATCGCTTTCAGCGCCTGTCCGAGAACGCGGCGGAGAATCCGCCGCTCGGCGGCTACGGCAGCCCGGTGCGGCCGGTGGGGTTGATCCACTCGATGTTCCGGCCCTCGGACGATACCTGCCTGTATCCGCTGTCGGTGCCGTCCAATTTCTTTGCCGTGACCTCGCTGCGCCAGCTGGCCACGATGAGCGAGGCGATCCACCGCGACCGCCCCTTCGCCACCGACTGCCGCGCGCTGGCCGACGAGGTGGAACAGGCGCTGCATCGCTACGCGCCGATGGCCGGCGATGGCGGCGAGGTGTGGGCGTACGAGGTGGACGGCTTCGGCAACCAGTTGTTCATGGACGATGCGAATTCGCCCAGCTTGTCCAGCCTCGCCTACCTCGGCGCCTGCGCTGCCGATGACCCACGCTACCGACGCACCCGTGCGCTGGCCTGGAGCCATCGCAATCCGTACTTCTTCGACGGCACCGCCGCGCAGGGTATCGGTGGCCCGCACCAGGGTCTGCGCATGATCTGGCCGATGTCGATCACGATGCGTGCGCTGACCAGCGATGACGACCCCGAGATCGCGCAGTGCCTGCACTGGCTGAAGACCACCCATGCCGGCACCGGCTTCATGCACGAGGCGTTCGACCAGGACGACCCGTCGAAATACACGCGTTCCTGGTTCGCCTGGGCCAACAGCCTGTTCGGCGAGCTGATCGTCACGCTGGCCGCCCATCGTCCGCACCTGCTGCAGGCCTGATCCCGCTCCCCGAACGTATCGACAGAGAGAACGCCATGGTTACCCGCCGCCGCTTCCTGCAAGGTTCCGCCGCCGCCCTCACCCTGCTGGGCACGCGCCTGGCACCGGCCTCGCCGCTCGCCGCCGCGCTGTCCGCCGCCCGCCAGCGGGAGCCGGCCGCCAGCTCCCTCACGGGCGGACTGTCGCGCTACGTGGACGTATTCATCGGCACCGGCGGCCACGGCCACACCTTCCCCGGCGCCACCCGGCCGTTCGGCATGGTGCAGCTCAGCCCCGACACCCACGACCAGGGCTGGGACGCCTGCTCGGGCTACCACCAGGGCGATGGCTCGATCATGGGCTTCTCGCACACGCACCTGAGCGGTACCGGCGCCAGCGACATGCTCGACGTGCTGGTGATGCCGGCGCAGGGACCGGTGCGACTCGACCCCGGCGCGCGCGGCCGGCCCGAGGTGAATTACCGCTCGCAGTTCGACGGCATGCCGCCGAAGGGTGTGCAGCAACCGCCGGTCGACGCGACGATCACACCGGGACCGGGCTATCGCTCGCGCTACGACCGCGCCAGCGAGCAGGCGCGGCCGGGCTACTACCGAGTGCATCTCACCGACCACGACATCCTCGCCGAACTTACCGCCACCGCGCGCACCGGCCTGCATCGCTACACCTTCCATGGCGCTGGCGCGGGCCATCTGCTGGTCGATCTCGCGCACGGCTTCCACGACGGCGACGAGCCGGCCAAAGTCTCCGATGCGCTGCTGCGGGTGGTCGGCAACGACACCCTGGTCGGCAGCCGCCACGTGCACCAGTGGGCGAACGGTCGGCAGATCCATTTCGCCATGAAACTCTCGCGCCCGTTCACGCACGCCACGCTGTACCGCGAGGACGCCGCGCTGGACGAGGCCAGCGAAGCGCGCGGCGATCACCTGAAGGCCGCACTGCACATCGACGACGCCGCCAGTGCACCGCTGCTGGTGAAGGTGGGCCTGTCCGGCGTGGACATCGACGGCGCGCTGCGCAACCTGGAGGCCGAGTCACTGGGCTGGGACTTCGACGCCACCCGCGACGCCGCGCTGGCCGAATGGGAGCACGAGCTGGGCCGCATCCACATCGACACCGGCTCCGATGCGACGCGGCGCACCTTCTACACCGCGCTCTACCACACCATGTTGGCGCCCACGCTGTTCAGCGACGTCGACGGCCGCTACCGCGGCATGGATCTGGCCGTGCACACGCTGCCGTCGGGGTCACACAACTACAGCACCTATTCGCTGTGGGACACCTATCGCGCGCTGCATCCCCTACTCACCCTGGTGCAGCCCGAGCGCGTGCCCGACCTCGTCAACGGCCTGATCCGCATGGCCGCCGAGAGCCCGGACGGCCCGCCGGTATGGCCGCTGCAAGGCGTGGAGACCGCCTGCATGATCGGCTACCACTCGGCCTCGGTCGTGGCCGAGGCGATCGCCAAGGGCTTCGAGGGCATCGACGTCGTTAAGGCCTGGCCGCTGTTCCGCCGGCGGGCGATGGACGACGACTACCGCGGCCTGCCGTACTACCGCAAGCTCGGTTACATCCCCAGCGACAAGGACTGGGAGGCGGTGAGCAAGACGCTGGAATACACGTACGACGACTGGGCCGTGGCGCGTATCGCCGATGCCGCCGGCGCGCACGACGATGCGAAGGCGCTGCGCGAGCGTTCGCGCAACTACGCGCACGTGTTCGACGCCAAGCTCGGCTTCGTGCGCCCGCGCGGCGAGAACGGTCAGTGGCTCGAGCCGTTCGATCCGCGCGCGGTGGGCCACAGTGCGCGCTGGCGCGACTTCACCGAATCCAACGCGTGGCAGGCCACCTTCCTCAACCAGCACGACCTGCACCACTACATCGGCATGTTCGGCGGCGACGCGGCGTTCGAGCGCAAGCTCGATGCGCTGTTCACCACCGACTCCACCCAGGTCGGCGACACCCCGCCGGACGTCGCCGGGCTCGTCGGTCAGTACGCCCACGGCAACGAGCCCAGCCACCATGTGGCCTACCTCTATGCCTATGCCGGCGTGCATCACAAGACCCAGGCGCGCGTGCGCATGCTGCTGCAGACGATGTACGCCGACCAGCCCGACGGCCTGGCCGGCAACGAGGACTGCGGCCAGATGAGTGCGTGGTACGTGCTCGGCGCACTGGGCCTGTACGCGGTCGACCCGGTCAGCACGAACTACGTGTTCGGCAGCCCGCTGCTGGACCGCGCCGAACTCGCGCTCGGCGGCGATCGCAGGCTGGTGATCGAAACCATCGGCAACAGCACCGACACGCCGTACATCCAGTCGGTGACGTGGAACGGCCAGCCGTGGACCCGGAGCTGGATCAGCCACGCCGAGCTGGCCAAGGGCGGCACACTCGCCTTCACCATGGGCCGCACGCCGAACCCCGCGTTCGGGCGCGATGCCGAGGATCGGCCGCCGTCGATGCGTGTGTGACGGATTTGCGCCCGTGTGCTGAAGCCACTACTGGTCGCGACCTAGCGGCTGCCGCCGGCGGAGACGGAGACGAGATAGCCTGTGGAGTTCGCCCGCAGTCGATGCGGCAACGCTGTAATGCCCTCGCGCCACCGAGGGCAACAAATCATGACAGCGCGCGCCGCAACGTCTCCAGTTGCGCTGCGTAATTCTGCCAATCGCCGAGTCCTCGGCCGTGGATGGCCTCGCGGACCTGTGCGCTGCTGGGCGTGGCCACGGGCGCAGGGTTGCGCTCGGGATGCAGGCAATCCTCCTCCAGCTCCAGTCCGCAGTACGCCAGCACAGTGCGCATCACCGCCTCCGGCTGTTGCACCAGCGAGGCATACGGGACATCGAGCAGGGCATCGGGAAACGTGGCGTGCCAATGCGCCATCAGACGAACGTACAGCCTGTGATAGTGCGCCAGCGAACCCATGTCGTAGCTGTAGGCCGATGTATGGCCGAACATGGCCTTCAGATTGGAGAAGCACACGTCCATCGGCTCGCGAACCGTGTGCAGGATCGGAGCGTGCGGCAACGCTCGGTGGATCAGGTCAATGAAGGGGAAGTTCGTCGGCAGCTTATTGATGTAATACTGGTGTCCCTGCGCGCGCCATTGGGTCTGTCGCAGGTAGCGCGCCCCCAGCTCGTGAAAATCGATATTTCTGCTGCGTCGGATGAGCTCCAGCCGATGCTTCGCACCACCATCGGGCACATCGGCAAGCCACTGCAACTGGCGCAGCAGATCGTTGATCTCGCCTGCGGAGATTACTTTCGAGTGATTCGACAGCATGCGATCGAGCAAGGTCGAGCCTGACCGCGGCATGCCGACGATGAAAATGGGCACGGGACCATCGAATCGCGGCGCCAATCTGGCGCCGCCGACATTCCCGGCCAGGGGCTGGCGGATGATCGCATCCGTGACCGCAGCCTCGCCGTCGGCATCGTATGGATTGAATGCGTGCATGATCGCGTTGCTGCGCTCCAGCGCCGCCCAGGCCTCGTCATGCTGCCCAAGGTCATCCAGCTCCTTGAACAGGGCATGCTCGAACTCGGCGCGGATGAGACTGTCCTCAGGGACCTTGCTATCCACCGGGATGCGGCGAAGCTGCGTACGCAGGAAGTCGAGGTGGTTCGACTCGGTGGTCTGTCGGCGCAGACGGGCCTGCGCCATCGCCGCCCCGCTGAAGGCCGGCCAACGGCGCAAGCAGGCATCCAGCACCGCGCCCGCCCGCTCCATCTGGCCGGTGAACTGAAGCAGCATGGCGTGCAGGTAATGCTCGTCCGGCGTATCCACGCCCGCAGCCATCGCCTTTTCGATCAGGGCAAGCGCGGCCGGAATGTCGTTGAGCATCCAGCGCAGATGTGCCTGCGCGGCCAGCAGGTCGCCGGAAGGATCGCGCGCCAGCGCGGGATGATCGAGACAATGGCGTGCCGCCACCGTTTCGCCGCAAAGGCAGAGGCGTCGCACCAGTTGGGTGATCAGCGCCGCATCCTCGGGAGGACGCGACACCACCGCCAGCAGCTCTCGGGTCGACGCACGCAGCTGGCCACGCTCGAGCAGTACGCCGGCCAGTTGCATACGCGCGACTGCGTCGTGCGGCACGCGCTGGAGCAGGGACTCCAGCGTCGTCTGCGCAGCGACCAGTTGGTGACTTTCAAGGTATTGCTGGGCACGGCGCCGAAGGCGATCCTCCGCCGCATGAAAAGGGTCGGTTGTCATCGACAGATGGTGCATTGAGCCGCAGCGCCAAAGCAAATGGCGGAAAGCCGCCAACGATGGTCCTGACCGATCGAAAACGTCAGCATCTCGCACGGCCCCATGAAGACGACGCAGATTGTGTCCACGCCGCCTACCACGTCTGTGCACCACGCCCACATCGGGTGGAACGACTGCCCGCGAGTGCAGGGGTGAAGCCGCCCAACGGCCGAAGTCAGTCTGTGCCGGCGAAGGCGTGATCCAGCCAGCCGTGCATCAGCCGGTAGCTGCGGGCTGCGGCGCGGGCGTCGTACATGCAGCCGGGGCTTTGCTGGTCGGTCTCGGTGAAGCAATGCACGGCGTGGCCGAGCACGACGAACTGCCAGTCGGCCGGGCTGGCGCGCATCTCGTCCATGAAGGCCGGCGCGTCGGGCATGGTGCCCTTGTCGTCGGCGCCGTTCATCACCAGCACGCGTGCCTTGATCTGCTTGGCCAGCGCGGGATCGTCGGTGCTGAGGCCGCCGTGGAAAGAGACCACCGCCGCGACGGCCGCGCCGCTGCGTGCCAGGTCGAGCACGGCGGTGCCGCCGAAGCAGAAGCCGATCGCGGCCAGGTGCTCAAGATCGATCGGCGCGTCCTTGGCCTGCGCCTTGAGCTGCGCGAGGGCAGTGGCCATGCGCTGACGCAGTAGCGGTCGATTGCCATAAAGCGGCTTGGTGGCCGCCTGGGCCTGATCGTTGTTGGCCGGCCGCACGCCTTCGCCGTAGAGGTCGGTGACCAGGATCACGTACTGCTTGCCGGCGATCACCTCGGCCTTCTTCACGGCCATCGCATTCACGCCGTACCAGTTCGGCACCATCACCAGGCCGGGGCGTTTGGTGGCTACCGCGTTGTCGTAGACCAGCACGCTGCGGAAGGTGGTGCCGTCCTTGGTCCAGGTAACGGTCTTGTGCACCATCGCCGCCTGGGCAGCAAACGAGCCGAGCGAAAGAATCAGCAGCGAAGCGAGACGAAGCAGGCGCATGGCAGGTACTCCGGTGGGCTTGGCAGGGAGAAAATCAACGTCCGGCGGCATGATCGCCGAGCCGTTGCTTGAGCGGAGTCAGGCGATCGAGCAGGCGCACGCCGAGGCCGCGCGCGGCAACCAGCGGCGGCGCCTGCCACGCGTAGATGCGCGCCAGGGCATCGAAGCCGAGCGCGTCCAGCGTGTCGGCGCTACGGCGGCGCCGCGCATAACGGCGCAGCACGTGCGGCGCAGCGATGTCGCGTCCTTGGTCGCGCACGGTCACCAGCGTGTCACGCAGCTCGATCACGTCGCGCAGGCCCAGGTTCACGCCCTGCCCGGCCAGCGGATGCACCGCGTGTGCCGCGTCGCCGAGCAGCACTAGGCGCTCGGCGTCGTAGCGTTCGGCCAGCTTCAGCTGCAGCGGGAACGCGGCGCGGGCGCCGGTGCCGATAACCCGGCCCAGGCGAAAGTCGCTGGCCACGCCCACGGCGTCGCAGAACGCCGCCTCGTCCAGCGCCAGCACGCGCGCGGCCTCGTCTTCAGGCAGCGACCACACGATCGAGCAGCGCCCGTCGGCCAGCGGCAGCAGAGCCAGCGGACCGGTGGGCAGGAAGCGCTGCCAGGCCGTGTTTGCGTGGGGTCGTTCGGTGCGCACATGCGCCACCACGCCGCGCTGGCGGTAGTCGCGTCCGCGCGTGCCGATGCCGGCCATCGCGCGCAGCGGCGAGGCTGCGCCGTCGGCCGCCACCAGCAAGCGCGCGGACACGCTGCCGTCCACGCGCTCGTCGTAGGAGCCCGCTCGCGGGCGATGCTCCTGGCTTCGGTGGAGATCAGGAGCAACAGCATCGCCCGCGAGCGGGCTCCTACCAGGGTGAAGATCGAGGGCGATGCGATCCTCGCGCACCTCGAAGCCCGATACCTCGGCCGGGCACCGGCGCTCGACGCCAGCCGCCTCCAGTGCCCGCCACAGCATCGACTGCACCAGGTTGTTCTCGACGATGCAGCCGAGCTCGGCCTGGCCACTGGCGGCGGCATCGAAGTCGATGGCCGCGCCGCTGCCGGCGTCCCATACATGCATGTGCGCATAGGGTCCGACACGCGCCTGACGAATGGACGTCCAGACGCCCAGCTCGTCCAGCAGGCCGATCGCCGAGGGCGCCAGGCCGACCACGCGCAGATCGACTTCGTCCTCGATCCGCCAGGGTGCCGGCGCGCGCGCCTCGATCAACGCGGTGGCAAAGCCCTCGCGCGCCAGCGCCAGCGCAGCCGCGGCGCCAACCATGCCGCCACCGACGATGGCGACGTCGAGCTCAGGCCCGCGGCGGCGAATAGCGGCGTCTCGCGTACCGGGAAAGCGGCTCATGGCAGCGGCTCCAGCACGGCGCGCGGCGGCTCCCCGCGGAAACCCATGCCGCGCCGCGCAAGCATCTTCTGCAGCGGCGGCACGCGGTCGTACGCCAGCAGCGCCAGCGACCGGAACGGCGCCAGTAGGGGCTGCGGCAGGCAGGCCAGCTGCACCAGGCCGTGGCTCATGGTCATCGTGCCCTCGCGATCGGGCGCGCGCCGCGTCGCATAGGTGTCCAGCAGCGCCGGCGCGCCAGGATCGGGCGCCCCGGCCACGAGCTCGGCGAGGGTCAGTGCGTCGCGCAGGCCGAGGTTGAAGCCCTGCGCGCCGATCGGGTGCACGGTCTGCGCCGCGTTGCCGACCAATACCGCCCGTGGACCGACCAGCCGCGTGGCTGCGACGCGACGGATCGCCCAGGGTTGTCGGCGCCCCGGCCGGGACAGCCGGCCGAGCTTGCCGCCGAAGCGCCGCTGCGCGAGCGCCGCGTAGGCGGCGTCATCCATCGCGGCCACCGTCTCGGCCTGCGCGGATGGCACGGTGAGCACCAGTCCGGCACGGCGCTCGGCCAGCGGCAGAACGGCGATCGGGCCTTCGTCGCTGAAACGCTCGAACGCGCGTCCGGCCGGATCGCGCTCGGGCGTGATCGTGCAGACGAACAGGCTCTGGTCGTAGTCATGGCGCTCGACGGCGATGCCCAGCCGCTCGCGCACGAACGATTCGGTGCCGTCGGCGCCCACCACCAGGGCGGCGTCCAGCGTGCGGGTGGCGTCGCCGACACGGATCGTGGCGCGCCAGCCGCCCTCGACACGATCGAGCGCCTGCAACTGCGCCGGCGCCAGTCGGGTCAGCCCGGTGCATGCTTCAAGTCGCCGCTCCAGCGCCTCGCCCAGCTCGCGCGCCGGCAGCGTCCAGCCCAGCGCATCGACATGGTGGCGCGCAGCATCCAGCCGGGCGCTGCCGAATTCGCCGGCGCGGCTGACGTGGATGCGGGTGATCGGTGTGGCGCGTGCCGCGGCACGCGGCCACACGCCCAGCGCGCGCAGGCCGTTCACGGTGGCACGGGCCAGGGCCAGGTTGCGTTCGTCGTAGCTGGCCGCGGCGGCACGGCGCGGTGGCGCCGCGTCCAGCAGGGTGGCCGGTACGCCGGCAGCATCGAGTGCAATCGCCAGGCTGGCGCCGACCAGGCCACCACCGACAATGAGGACGCCGCCCGGGGCGGCAGGGTCGATCGGGTTCATCCGCCGATGATACGCGCCCACCGGCTGGTTCCCGCAGCGGCCGGGTGCCGCGGGCCTGCGGGTCGCCAAGCGCCGGGCGCCCGACTAGACTAGCGGATCGATTTCCGCCGTTTTCCTATGGAGCCCCACATGGCCATGACGCAGTCCCAGCGCCTCGGCATCTTCAGCGTTCTCGCCCTGGTGATGGCCGCCACGCGCCTGCACCACTTCGATGCGATCCCGGATGCGTCCTGGGGTGTGTTCTTCCTGGCGGGCTTCTGGCTGCGCGGTTCGGCGCGTTGGGCGTTCCCGCTACTGATGGCCGAGGCGGTGCTGGTCGATTTCTTCGCCATCACCAGCCAAGGGCTGAGCTTCTGGAGCCACTACTGCGTCTCGCCGGGCTACTGGTTCCTGGTGCCGTCGTACTTCGCGCTGTGGCTGGGCGGCAGTTGGCTGGCCCGCCACCAGGCCGGCCTGCGCGCCTCCACGCTCGGCCTCGCCGCGCTGGCGCTGCTGGTCAGCGAGGCCGTCTGCTACGCGCTCTCCAACGCGAGCTTCTATTGGCTGTCGCCGACCACCGCCGCCGCGCGCAGCATCGACGGCTGGCTGGTGAACCTGGGTGACTGGTACCTGCCGTTCCTCGGCACGACCGCGCTGTACGTGGCGATCGGCGCCGTGTTCCACGTGCTGGTGAGCTTGCTCGCCCGCACCGTTGACGGCTCGCGGACCAAGTTCGTCGGCTGAAGCCGCCATGGGCAATCGCCTTTCCAAGATCTACACGCGCACCGGCGACGACGGCAGCACCGGCCTGGGCGATGGTTCGCGCGTGCCGAAAGACTCGGCGCGAGTCGCCGCCTACGGCACAGTCGACGAACTCAACTGCACGATCGGCATGGTGCTCGCCTGCGAAGGCGTGCCGCCCGACATTCAAGAGACTTTGACCCAAGTGCAGCATGAGCTGTTCGACCTGGGCGGCGAGCTTTGCATTCCGGGCATGGCTATGATCGAGGAAAGCGACATCACCCGCCTCGAACAGGTGCTGGACCGTTTCAACGAGCCGTTGCCGCCACTGAAGGATTTCATCCTCCCTGGGGGCGGCATGGCCGCGGCCACCTGCCACCTTGCACGTACCGTGTGCCGCCGTGCCGAGCGGGAGGTAGTAGCGCTGGGGCGCGAGGAAAAGCTGCGCCCGCAGGCGTCGCGCTACCTCAACCGCCTGTCCGACCTGCTGTTCGTGCTGTGCCGCGTACTGGCCCGCGCGAGCGGGCATGGCGAGGTGCTGTGGCAGCACGAGCGCCGCCGCAAGCCTGCACCGTCTGCCGACTGACCCTCCGTGCTGCGTCTCTACACGCACGAGAGTTGTCTGCGGCACGATCCGGGCCCCGGCCATGCTGAATCGCCGCTGCGCCTGAAGGCCGTGCTGCAGGCACTGGACGCCGACCGCTTCGCCGCCGTCGACCGGGTGGAGGCTCCGCGGGCCACGCGTGAACAACTGCTGCGCGTGCACGATGCCGCCCATGTCGATCGCGTGCTCGGCAGCGCGCCGACTGAGGGTCGCGTGCAACTCGATCCGGATACCTGGATGTCCCCCGGGTCCGACGAGGCCGGACTTCGCGCCGCCGGCGCCACCTGCGCCGCGGTGGACGCCGTGCTCGCCGGCCACACGGCCCGCGCGTTCTGCGCCATACGTCCGCCCGGTCACCACGCCACGCCGGGCGAAGCGATGGGCTTCTGCCTGTTCAACTCGATCGCGGTGGCGGCCGCCCACGCCCTGACCGTGCATGGGCTCAAGCGCATCGCGATCGCCGATTTCGACGTGCATCACGGCAACGGCACGCAGGACATCTTCGCCAGCGAGCCGCGGGTGCTGTTCGTCTCCAGTCATCAGTCGCCGCTGTATCCGGAAACCGGCTTCGCGCACGAGCGCGGCGTGGGCAACATCCTCAACGCGCCGCTGCCGGCAGGGGCCGGCTCGATGGAATTTCGCGAGACCTGGCACAACGAACTGCTGCCGCGCATGCACGCCTTCAAGCCGCAACTGGTGCTGGTGTCGGCCGGCTTCGACGCGCATCGCGACGACCCGTTGGCCGATCTGCGCCTAGGCACCGAAGACTATGCGTGGATCACCCAGCAACTGGTGGAGCTGGCCCGCGTCCACGCTGGGGGAAGGCTGGTGTCCAGCCTCGAGGGTGGCTACGACCTGCGCGCGCTGGCCGCCAGCGCCGCCGCTCACGTCGAAGCCCTGCTCGACTGACCAACGGCGCCATCGGCTGAACCCCCGCCGCGGGCGACCGCCTCGTCCGCCTGCCGGCCGTGCGGCGTTTCTGCTAGCTTAACGAGCCCTTTCCGCCGACAGACTGCCATCGTGACGATGACGCCGCGCCCGTTGCCCCCGCGCCGCCTGCTGGCGGTTGCCGCCGCCCTCGCCTTGGCCGGCGCCTCCATGGAAGTGGACGCCGCCACGACGGAAGCTCTGCCCCCCGGCGCCGCCGCGCATCCGGCCACCACCTGCAAGCTCGGCTCGTTCCACTGCCCGCCCCGCCCGATCAGCTACGCCATGTGCCGACCGAACGCGCTGCTGGAGTTCTACGATCCCACCCTGCCACGCGACAGCACACTGCGCGACGATGCCGATACCGACGTCCACGCCGAGCGCGTGGACAGCTCCAACCAGTCGCTCTACAAGCTCACCGGCGCCGTGCGCATGCAGCGCGCCGACCAGCTGCTGCGCGCCGAGCGGGTCGATTACAACGACCAGACCACCGACTACGACGCACGCGGCAATGTGCGCTACCAGGACGCCGAGCAGCTGTTCTCGGCCGACCATCTCAAGGGCAACAACGAGGCCAAGCGCGGCGTCGCCGACAATGTCACCTACCAGTTGCTGGCATCGCGCGGCAACGGCGTGGCGAAGCAGGCCACGCTGATCGACGCCCAGCACAGCAACTACCGGGACGTGACCTACTCCACCTGCGACGTCGGCCATCGCCTGTGGGAGATTCGCGCCAACCGCCTCACGATGGACCGTGACGCCGGCGTAGGCGTGGCGCACGGCGCCACGATGCGCTTTGCCAATGTGCCGTTCCTGTACCTGCCGTACCTGAGCTTCCCCATCGACGACCGTCGCAAGAGCGGCTTTCTGGCGCCGACGTTCGGCAGCTCCAGCCATTCCGGCTTCATGGCGAGCGTGCCCTACTACCTCAACCTGGCACCGAACTATGACGCCACGCTGGAGCCGCGCCTGTACTCCAGCCGCGGCGCCATGCTGGCGGGCCAGTTCCGCTACCTCCTGCCGGGCAGCAGCGGCCAGTTCGACTTCGAATACATCAACAAGGACCGCGGCGAGAACCTGGCCAATTCCGGGCTGACCACGCAGGGTCGCCAGCGCTATCTGTACCGCTTCTCGGACAGCACGGCGCTGTGGCCGGGATGGAACTTCGGCACCAACGTCAATCGGGTCTCGGACAAGAATTACCTGCGCGATTTCAGCAACGACCTGTACACCACCGCTACCAGCTCGATCGCGTCGAACGCATATGTGGCGGGAGCTGGCAATTGGTGGAGCGCGTCACTGGGCGTGGACAGTTACCAGAACACCGACCCGTTCCTGAGCGATCGCGGCCTGCAGTACAAGCGTTGGCCGCGCGCCACCTTCAACCTCGACGTGCCGCTGGCCAACTGGCTGGAGTTCGGCATGGGCAACGAGGCCGTATCCTTCCGCAAGGACGGCTTCATCGAGGGCAAGCGCGCCGATCTCTACCCCTACCTGGCCGCCGACTGGCAGGGCGCAGCATGGTTCGTGCGGCCCAAGCTGGCCTACCGCTACACCGCCTATCAGCTAGACGACTACTACTCACTTTACGGCTACGGTGGCCGCCTCGGCGCCAACCAGGCATCGCCCTTCACCGAACGCAACCCGAGCCGTGCGCTGCCGATCGCCAGCGTCGACACGGGGCTGATCTTCGATCGCACCGCCTCGCTGTTCGGCACCAGCTATACCCAGACGCTCGAGCCGCGTCTGTACTACCTGTACGTGCCGTATCGCAATCAGGACAACCTGCCGCTGTTCGACACGCAGCAGCTCAGCTTCGACTACTGGCAGCTGTTCTCTCCGAACCAGTTCTCCGGCGCCGACCGCCAGATGAATGCGAACAACCTCACCGGCGCCATCACCACGCGGCTACTGGACGACAACGGCGTGGAGCGCTTCTCGGCCAGTTTCGGGCAGATCCGCTACTTCAACCCGCAGCGGGTGAAGCTTCCCGGACAACCGGTGACCGACTGGACAGGCTCCGATTACGTGGCGCAGGCGAGCATCCAGCTCAACGACCAGTGGCAGGCGAACTCCTCGTATCAGTGGAGTCCGAACACCCGCAAGACGGACCTGGGCGCGTTCGGACTGCAACGGCGCATCCGTGACAACGGTGTGCTGAACTTCTCTTACCGCTTCCGCCGGGTGCCGGGGAGCACCAACACGCTGCTGGAACAATACGACGCCTCCACGGTCTATCCGGTCTCCGAACGCTGGCGCCTGCTCGCGCGCTGGACGTACTCGGTGAAGGATCGCCGCACGGTCGAGGCACTGGCTGGGCTGCAGTATGAGAGTTGCTGCGTGATCGTCAGTCTGGTCGGGCGGCATTACGTCAATCAATACAGCGTCGTGTCCAGCCGTCCCGATAGCAACAACGCCATCATGTTCGAGCTGCAGTTCAAGGGACTGGGTGCGTTCAACGGCCAGGCCGAGGACCTTTTGCGGCGTGGTATTCTGGGATATCAATAATTTGTCCATCGCCTGAGGGCGATCGAAGGCTCCGTTCTGATGAAGCAACCTCTCGCGCTGTTCCTGCTCGCGATCGCCGCCGCGACCGTCGCTCCTGCCCACGCCCAGCTGTTGCCGCAGGCAGTCGCGGGCACGTCGACCGGCGCCGACCAGTCGCTGGACCGCATCGTCGCCGTGGTCGATGACGGGGTGATCCTGCAAAGCGAACTCGACGACGCGGTGCGCGCGGTGCAGCAGCAATACGCGAACAACCCGAATCAGCTGCCGCCGCTGAACGTGTTGCAGCGTCAGGTGCTGGACCGCCTCATCCTGATGCGCCTGCAGGTCAACAAGGCCGACGAGCAGGGCATCCGCGTCTCCGATGCCGATGTCGACCAGGCGGTGGCGGGCGTCGCCCAGCAGAACCGCATGACGCCCGACCAGCTGCGCGCTGCCGTGGAACAGAGCGGCGCCAGCTTCGCCGCATTCCGGCAGCAGCTGTCTGAACAGCTGATCGCGCAGCGCCTGCACGACAGCGTGGTGCGCGATTCGGTGCAGATCACCGACAGCGAGATCAACAACCTGCTCAGCAGCCCCAGCTACAAGGCAGGCGAAGTCCACCTCGCGCACATCCAGATCACCATTCCCGCCGGCGCCTCCCCGACCGACATCCAGGCCGCGCAGTCGAAGGCCAGCGAAGCCATCAAGGCGATCCAGGGCGGCATGGACTTCAACGCCGCGGCGATCCGCTATTCCGATGCGCAGGACGCGCTCGACGGTGGTGACCTGGGCTGGCGCCGCATCGACGAGGTACCGCCGGCCTTTACTGACACCATCGCGGCCATGAAGCCTGGCGACGTCACCCCGGCCCTGCGCGGGCCGACCGGCTTCACCATCCTCAAGCTCGTTGGCCAGCGCCAGCCCGAGCGCCAAATGATCACCGAGTACCACGCCCGCCAGATCCTAATCAGCCCCAGCGAGCTGATGACGGCCGACCAGGCCCGGCAGAAGGCGCAGGAGCTGTACGACCGCATCGTCAACAAGCACGAGGACTTCGCCAAGCTGGCGAAGGAGAACTCCAAGGACGACACCACCGCCAACGCTGGCGGCGACATGGGCTGGTTCGCACAGCAGGCCTGGGGTGGCACGATCGCCCAGCAGCTGGCCGCGCTGAAGCCAAACCAGGTGTCCCAGCCATTCCAGAGCGAAGCGGGCTGGCACATCCTGCAACTGCTCGGTACGCGCCAGGCAGATCGCACCGACGAAATCGCCCGCAACCAGGCACGCCAGGCCATCGGCAATCGCAAGGCGGAGCAGGCCTACGACGACTTCCTGCGCCAGCTCAAGGCCAATGCCTACATCAAGGTGATGGTGCCGGAGCTGCAGGACCCCACCAACGGCAACGCCTGAGGCGCATGGACTCGCGTCCGCGCCCGCGGCTGGCGCTGACTGCCGGCGAACCGGCCGGCATCGGCCCGGAGTTGCTGGTCCGGCTGGCGGCGATCCCGTTTGACGCCGAGCTGGTGGCGATCGCCGATCGCGGCCTGATCGAGCGCGCTGCTGCCCGCTGCGGGCTGGATATCCAGCTGGTGGACGATGCCGGCCCGGCTCCGGCGCTCACCACCGCCGTGCAGTTGCGCGTGCACCACGTGCCGATGCCGGCACCGGAGCAACCGGGCAAACCGGATCCGGCCAACGCCCGCTACGTGCTGGCGACGCTGGCCGAGGCGGCCGATGGCTGCCAGGCTGGCCGCTACGACGCGGTCGTTACCGCGCCACTGCAGAAGTCGTCGATCAACGACGCCGGCATCGCCTTCAGCGGCCACACCGAGTTTTTCGCCGAACGCGCGGGTGCAGACGTCGTCATGATGCTCGCCAGCCCCGAGCTTCGCGTGGCGCTGGCCACCACCCATCTACCGCTGTCCGCCGTGCCGACGGCGGTGACCGGCGCGCGCCTGCAACAAGTGCTGCGCACGGTCCATAGGGAACTGCAGCGCAAGTTCGGCATCGAGGCACCCCGCATCGCCGTGCTCGGCCTGAACCCGCACGCGGGTGAAGCGGGCCACCTGGGGCGTGAGGAGATCGACACCATCATTCCCGCGCTAGACGCCTTGCGCGAGGAAGGCATGGAACTGCTCGGCCCGCTGCCCGCCGACACGGCGTTCGTTCCGGCGATGCGTGCGCGTTACGACGCGGTGTTGGCGATGTATCACGACCAGGCGCTGCCCGTGCTCAAGAGCGAGGCGTTCGACCGCACCGTCAACCTGACGCTCGGCCTGCCCTTCATCCGCACCTCGGTCGATCACGGCACTGCACTGGATCTGGCTGGGACGGGCCGAGCCGACCCGTCCAGCCTGATCGCCGCCGCGCGCATGGCGCTGGACCTGGTGCTGCGCAGCCGCCACGCCGCCTGATCGCGCCGACGCGCCGGCCGCGTCGGCGTATCACCTTTCCGAGTTGCCCATGAACGCCCGTCCCAAGAAAAGCTTCGGCCAGCACTTCCTGCACGAGAAGCGCTACATCGATCGCATCGTCAGCGCCATCGCACCGCGCGACGGCGACACCGTGGTGGAGATCGGACCGGGCGAGGGCGCACTCACCCTGCCCCTGCTCGCTGCCGCCGGTCGCCTCACGGCGATCGAACTGGACACCGACCTGATCCCCGCACTGCGCGAGCGCGCCGCGGCAGTGGGAACGCTGACGATCATCCAGGCCGACGTGCTGACGGTGGATTTCACCGTCCTCGCGCAGCAGCTGGGCGCGAGCCGTCTGCGTATCGCCGGCAACCTGCCGTATTACATCTCCAGCCCGATCCTGTTCCATTGCGTGGAGCATGCTGCCGCCATCGAGGACATGCACTTCATGCTGCAGAAGGAAGTCGTCGACCGCATGGCCGCCGAGCCCGGCAGCAAGGTCTACGGCAGGCTCTCGGTGATGCTGCAGCTGGCCTGCCGCGTGGTGCCGCTGTTCGACGTCCCGCCGGGCGCGTTCCGGCCGCCGCCCAAGGTGGATTCGTCGGTGGTGCGACTGGTACCGCTGACGCCCAGCGAGCGGCACGACGCCGACCCGGCGCGCGTGCACGCGATCGTCAAGGCCGCCTTTGCCCAGCGTCGCAAGACGCTCGCCAACGGGCTGAAACAGCTCATGGGTGCCGATGCGATCCGCCGCGCCGGGGTGGATCCGGGCGCGCGCGCAGAAACCCTGGCGCCGCTGGATTTCGTGCGGCTCGCCAAACTCGTCGACGACGAACAGGCGGCCAGCTGAAGCGCACTTGCTGCGGCCTGACCGGATCGCATCGGCAGGCCGTACAATCGCGCCCATGAATGCGAAATCCCCCTACACCATCGATGTACGGGTCCAGACCCGCTTTATCCCCGACCAATCCAAGCCCGACGACAATCGCTACGTCTTCGCCTACACCGTCACGCTGCGCAATGCGGGACAGGTGCCGGCACGACTGATCACCCGCCACTGGGTGATCACCGATGCCAACGGCAAGGTGGACGAGGTGCGCGGCGACGGCGTCGTCGGCGAGCAGCCGTGGATTCGCCCGGGCGACGACTACGAGTACACCTCCGGCGCCGTGCTGGAGACCGCGGTGGGCACGATGGTCGGCAGCTACCAGATGCTGGCCGACGATGGCACCGAATTCGACGCGCCGATCCCGACCTTCACGCTCTCGATCCCGCGCACGCTGCACTGATGGCGACCTACGCAATCGGCGACGTGCAGGGCTGCTTCCCCGAGCTGCAGCGGCTGCTCGACAAGCTACGCTTCGACCCGTCGCGCGACCGGCTGTGGTTCTGCGGCGACCTGGTCAACCGCGGTGGGCAGTCGCTGGAGACGTTGCGACTGATCCACGGCCTGCGCGAGTCCTGCGTCGTCACGCTGGGCAACCACGACCTCAGCCTGCTGGCGATCGCCCTGCGCCGGCCGGATGCGCAGGCGCGGGTGAACCCCGAATTGCGCGAAGTGCTGTTTGCCGAAGATGCCCCGGTATTGTTCGAGTGGCTGCGCTCGCAAAAGCTGCTGCACCATGACGAGCAGCTCGGCTGGACCATGGTGCATGCCGGCCTGGCGCCGATGTGGACGCTGCGCCAGGCGCAGCGTTCGGCTCAGGAGATCGAACGCGAGCTTTCCAGCCCCCGGCATCCCCGACTGCTGAAGAATCTGTTCGGCAATCGGCCGGCCGCCTGGTCCAGCCGGTTGCAGGGCGTGGAACGCCTGCGCGCCTCGATCAACACGTTCACGCGCATGCGCTATTGCGACGTCCAGGGCCGCATCGACTTCGAGGGCAAGGGCATTCCGGGCACGCAGAAGCCGGGCATGTACCCATGGTTCGAGGTGCCGGGCATGCGTCGTCGCGAGACGCGCGTGGTCTGCGGCCACTGGTCGGCACTCGGGCGCTTTGCCGGGCTGGGCATCTATGCCATCGACACCGGCTGCGTGTGGGGCGGTCAGCTCACCGCGCTACGGCTGGACGTGGAAGAACCCGTGTATGTCACGGTAAACGCCGAACCGCACCGCAAGCGTCCACCCGGCGGCGAAGACTGATAAAAAAACGGGAGGCTCTTGCCTCCCGTTTTTCTTGGTACGCGAGCTGCGCCGATCAGCTCAGCTGGCCGTGGCAGTGCTTGTACTTCTTGCCGGAACCGCAGGGGCACGGGTCGTTGCGCCCGGCCTTGGGACCGTCGGATGCGGCCGCCTGCGAATGGGCCGGATCGCCCGCGCTGACCGGAGCACCGCCGCCGCTTGCCAGCATCTGACGCTGCAGGCGCTCGGCCATACGCTGCTGCTCGGCCTCCATCGCAGCGACCTCTTCCTCGCTGCGCACGCGGATACGCGCCAGCATCTGCACGATCTCGCCCTTGATGCGGTCGAGCATGTTGGAGAACAGCTCAAACGATTCGCGCTTGAACGCCTGCTTGGGATCCTGCTGGGCGTAGCCGCGCAGGTAAATGCCCTGGCGCATGTAGTCCATGCTCGCCAGATGCTCCTTCCAGGCGTTGTCCACCACGGTGAGCATGATGTGCTTCTCGAGCTGGCGCATGGTCTCGGCGCCGATCTGCGCCTCCTTGGCGCGGAACAGCTCGTCGACCATGCCACGCACGTGCTCGAGGATCGCGTCGGCATCCAGCTCGTGCTGCTGCTCGACCCACGGTTTGAGCTGCGCATGCAGGCCGAACTCGGTCTCCAGCTCCCGATCGAGGCCGGCGATGTCCCACTGCTCGTCGATGCTGTCGGCCGGCACGTGCGCACGCACCATCTGCTCGACGACGTCCTCGCGGATGTCGGCGATGGTGGCCGAGACGTCCTCGCCTTCCAGCAGCTCGTCGCGCTGCTTGTAGATCACCTTGCGCTGGTCGTTGGCGACGTCGTCGAACTCGAGCAGGTGCTTGCGGATGTCGAAGTTGTGCTGCTCGACCTTGCGCTGCGCCTTTTCGATCTGCCGGCTGACCATGCGGTCTTCCAGCGCATCGTCTTCCTTCATGCCGAACATGCGCATCCAGCGGCCGACCCAGTCACCGGCGAAGATGCGCAGCAGGTTGTCTTCCAGCGACAGGTAGAAGCGCGAGGAACCCGGATCGCCCTGGCGACCGGAGCGGCCGCGCAGCTGGTTGTCGATGCGGCGTGACTCGTGGCGCTCGGTGCCGATGATGTGCAGGCCACCGGCGGCCAGCACCTGGTCGTGGCGCTTCTGCCAGTCGCTCTTCACGCGCTGGCGGTCCATCTCGCTGGCCTCGGCAGGCAGCGCGGCGAGCGCCGCTTCCAGGCTGCCGCCCAGCACGATGTCGGTACCGCGACCGGCCATGTTGGTGGCGATCGTCACCGAGCCCGGCGCACCGGCCTGGGCCACGATGTGAGCTTCGCGCTCGTGCTGCTTGGCGTTGAGCACTTCGTGCGGGATTTTCTCTTTCTGCAGCAGACCCGACAGCAGCTCGGACACCTCGATCGAGGTGGTACCGACCAGCACCGGCTGGCCACGCTTGTGGCAATCCTTGATGTCCTCGATCACCGCGCGGTATTTCGCCGCCTGTGCGAGGAACACCATGTCCGGGTTGTCCTTGCGGATCATCGGCTTATGGGTGGGGATGACCACCACTTCCAGCCCGTAGATGTGCTGGAACTCGTACGCCTCGGTATCGGCCGTACCGGTCATGCCGGCCAGCTTGGCGTACATGCGGAACAGGTTCTGGAACGTCACCGTGGCCAGCGTCTGGTTCTCGCGCTGGATCGGCACACCCTCCTTTGCCTCGACCGCCTGATGCAGACCATCGGACCAGCGACGACCGGCGAGGGTACGACCGGTGAACTCGTCGACGATGATCACTTCGCCATCGCGCACGATGTAATCGACGTCGCGCTGGTAGATCGCATTGGCGCGCAGCGCCGCGTTGAGGTGGTGCACCACCGCCAGATTCTTGGAGTCGTAGAGGCCGCTGTCGGCCTCGATCACGCCGGCCTGACGCAGCAGCTCGTCGGCGTGTGCCATGCCCTCCTCGGACAGGTGCACCTGCTTCTGCTTCTCGTCGACCCAGTAATCGCCGGCGCCGTCTTCCTTCTCCTGGCGCACCAGCCGCGGCACGATCTTGTTGACCGCGATGTACAGCTCGGGAGAGTCCTCCGCGGGACCGGAAATGATCAGCGGAGTGCGCGCCTCGTCGATCAGGATCGAGTCGACCTCGTCGACGATCGCGTAGTTCAGGCCGCGCTGGTAGCGCTGGTCCTTCGACAGCGCCATGTTGTCGCGCAGGTAATCGAAGCCGAATTCGTTGTTGGTGCCGTAGGTGATGTCGGCCGCGTACGCCGCGCTCTTGTCGGCGTGATCCATACCCGGGTAGACCACACCCACGCTCAGGCCGAGGAAGTTGTACAGCTTGCCCATCTGGGCCGAGTCGCGGCGGGCCAGGTAGTCGTTCACCGTAACGACGTGGACGCCCTTGCCTTCCAGCGCGTTGAGGTACACCGGCAGCGTGCCGACCAGGGTCTTGCCCTCGCCGGTGCGCATCTCGGCGATCTTGCCCATGTGCAGCACCATGCCGCCAATCAGCTGCACGTCGTACGGGCGCATACCAAGCACGCGCTTGGCCGCCTCACGCACAGTCGCGAAAGCTTCCGGCAGGAGCTGGTCGAGCGTCTCGCCGGCGGCCAGGCGCTGCTTGAACTCGTCTGTCTTGCCACGCAGGGCGTCGTCGCCCAGCGCGGTGTATTCGGATTCCAGCGCATTGATGCGGGCGACGGACTTGGAGAGCTGGCGCAGTACGCGGTCGTTACGGCTGCCAAAGAGGCTCGTCAGGGCACGATTGAACATCGATCATCCGGATACTGGAGACAGGAAAGCCCGCCAGCACGCGGCCGGCTGGGCCAAATACGCGATGATACTAGGGTCCGCCGGCTATCCCAAACGCATGAAAAGACGCGGAGAAAGGCCGCGACGCCCCAACTCGCCGCACCGCTGATGGGGTGGCGGCGCGAGGCGGCGGTTTCAAGAGCCGGGAGTTTCCCGTTGGAAGCCGGCAGGATCAGCGGTGGTTGCGGACGTAGGCCAGCGGATTGACCACGCGGCCCTTGTACCAGACCTCGAAATGGACGTGCGAGCCGGTGGAGCGGCCGGTGGAACCGGCGTCGGCAATGACGTCACCCACCCGCACGCGCTGGCCGGGGTGGGCAATCAGCTTGCTGTTGTGCGCGTAGCGCGTCATGTAACCGTTGCCGTGGTCGATCTCGATGACGTCGCCATAGCCGCTGCGGATGCCGGCGAAGGTGACCATGCCTTCGGCCACCGCATGCACCGGCGTGCCCAGCGGGGTGGCGATATCGATGCCGGTATGCCGCGCGGCGTGGCCGCTGAACGGGTCCGGACGACCCCCGAAGTAAGAAGAGATATAACCCTGCACCGGCATGCCGGTAGGCTTAAGGTTGGACTCGATGCGCGCGTCCATCAGCAGGCTCTGCAGCGCGGTGAGCTGGGCCTGCTGACCATCGAACTGCGTGGCCAGCTGGCTGATGCTGCTTTCCAGGTTCTGCGGCAGCGTATAGGCCGCGCCGCTGGTGTCTTCGACACCGCCCACGGGCGGTGCCTGGTCGAAATCGAACTCGCCATCGTCGAGCTTGCCCATCTGGGCCAGCCGCTCACCGAGCGCATTGAGCCGCGTGGATTGGGCCTGCAGCTGCCCGAGCTTCACTGCCAGGGCGTCGAGATTGCGCTGCGCATCCTGCTTCACCGCGCCCAGCTTGGCGTCCTGCGCGTCGATCTTGTGCTGCAGCTCGCTGATCTGGGAGAGCGCCCGGTCCCGCGGGCTGGCCACCGTGAGCGCCACTGCCGCACCGAGCGCCATGCAACCGGCCACTGCCACCACCCCCAGGGTTGCGATCCGCCAACGCATACGCCGACAGGCGAGATCGAGGGTCTTGGGCACCTTCTTGGTGCGGGACACGAGTATGATTTGCATGCTTTTCCACGTTGAAGAAGTCGGCACCATGCAGCGCGCCGGTCCACCCATCCCTCGCCGCTCCGGACACGGGCTCAAGCCCCTGGCCGAATGTGGCGCGTTTGCCCGACTCGCCACCAAGGCTGCCGAGCTGGATGCGCTGGATCGTGCCCTGCGCCAGACGTTGCCGACATCGCTGCGCGACCAGGTGCGTTTCGCACATGCGCGCGGCGACCGCCTCGTCTTTCTGGCGTCCTCCCCGGCCTGGGCTTCCCGCTTGCGCCTGATGCAGACGCAGCTTCTCGCCACCGCACGTGCCCTTGGCACCTGCGCCAGTTCAGTCACCGTGAAAGTGGCCCCCCAACCGCCGGCCGCAACGGAGCCGGATCGGTCAAAACCGCTTTCGCCTGCTGCAGCCGTACATCTCAAGGCGGCTGCAGTGTCAGTCACAGACCCCGAACTGCGGGCACTGTTCCTGGAGCTGGCGTCCCTCGCCGAAACTGCTGATTGAGACCCCTGTCGACCGCAGTAGACGACTGCCGCTGCGGCCTCCCAACGGCGCCCGGGGTGCCGCAATTTCCGCCGGAAGCGTCCGGCGAGGCTGGGTTTATAACACGAGGGCATGAGCCCCTGACAAGTCCACGTGTCCGTGGCGTGAAGCAATCGTGGACAACTGCGTGAACTTCGCCACAAAACAAAACGGCCACGCTGCGAGGCGTGGCCGTAATGTTTGTGCGAGCTGCCGGTCGTGCGGGGCGGTCAGATCGCCTGCGCCGGATGGGCGTAGGAGATCGGCGCGGTAGCCGGATCGTCCTCGTAGACCACCTCTTCCCAGGCATCCGGCTGGGCGATCAGCGTGCGCAGCAGCTTGTTGTTGAGCTCGTGGCCGGACTTGTGCGCGTGGTAGGCGCCGACCAGGCTGTGACCGAGCAGGTACAGGTCGCCGATCGCATCGAGGATCTTGTGCTTGACGAACTCGTCTTCGTAGCGGAGGCCGTCCTCGTTGAGCACGCGGTAGTCGTCGAGCACCACAGCGTTGTCCATCGAGCCGCCGAGCGCCAGGTTGTGCTCGCGCAGCATCTCGATGTCGCGCATGAAGCCGAACGTACGCGCGCGGCTCACTTCCTTGACGAACGAGGTCGTGGAGAAATCGATCTCCGCCCGCGAGGTGCGCTTGTTGATGATCGGGTGGTTGAACTCGATCGAGAAACCCACCTTGAAGCCCTCGAACGGCTCGAAGCTGGCCCACTTGTCGCCTTCCTGCACCTTCACCGGCTTCTTGATGCGGATGAAGCGCTTGGCCACCGGCTGCTCTTCGATGCCGGCGGACTGCAGCAGGAACACGAACGGACCGGCACTGCCATCCATGATCGGCACTTCCGGCGCCGACAGGTCGACATAGGCGTTGTCGATGCCCAGACCGGCCATCGCCGAGAGCAGATGCTCCACCGTCGAGACGCGGACGTCGCCGTTGACCAGGGTGGTGGACAGACGCGTATCGCCCACGCAGTCCGGGCGCGCGTGGATGTCGACCGGCGGATTGAGGTCGGTGCGACGAAACACGATGCCGGTGTTGGGTGCTGCCGGGCGCAGGGTCATGTAGACCTTGTCGCCGGTGTGCAAGCCCACGCCGGTCGCGCGGATGATGTTCTTGAGCGTACGCTGCTTGATCATTTTTTAGGGTACCCGTGGACGGCAGCAGCCAGATTGGTCGGTGATGCTAACACAGTCTTAACCTCAGACAATAGCAAACCGGACCGTACAGTCTTTAGCCCGCCTTCATGCTTCGGAGCGCCCCGCGATCCCGCCAAGCGGAGTGGAGCATTTCCAAATCATGCACTTACGAAAACAGAAAACCTCCTGGCCGGGGACGGGAGTCCGGCCAGGAGGCGCGCCGCGGGTCATCCGGACACGTAGCTTTGCTAGCGCCTTCACATTTGCGAGGGCTTCCATGACACGCACAGGCGGCGGACCGGCCCCCGAAAGGAACACAGCCTTGCAGGCACCACCGAAGTCATTAAGACCGACCTATGACCCGATGGTTCCTGCCTGCCGCCCAACGCCGGTCAATCCGCCTGTCGACGCAGGAAGGCGGGGATGTCGAGATAGTCGAAGCTCGAATCCGCTGCCTTGGCCGGGGCGCTTTCATGGCGGCTGGTGCTGACGACATCTGGCTGGGCGTAGTCCACCACCTCGTTGCCGGTACCGGTGCGCAGCACCACCGGACGCGGGCGCTGGCGCATCTCCACCTGCTGGGTCTGCACCGGACGCACCGGCTGGCGCACGTTCGCGCGGTTGAGGCCCGTGGCCACCACCGTGACGCGCACGTCGTCCTGCATCTCCGGATCGAGCGAGGTGCCGATCACCACGGTAGCATCCTCGGACGCGAAATCGTGGATCACGCGGCCGATCTCGTCGAACTCGCGCATGGTGAGGTTCGGGCCAGCGGTGACGTTGACCAGGATGCCGCAGGCGCCGTTGAGGTTCACGTCCTCCAGCAGCGGGTTGTTGATTGCCGCCTCGGCCGCCGCCTGGGCGCGGTCGTCGCCGCGGGCAGTGCCCGAACCCATCATGGCCATGCCCATCTCGGACATCACCGTGCGCACGTCGGCGAAGTCGACGTTGATCAGGCCCGGCGAGGTGATGAGGTCGGCAATGCCCTGCACGGCGCCCTGCAGCACGTCGTTGGCAGCCTTGAACGCGTTCAGCAGGGTGACCTCGCGACCGAGCACCGAGAGCAGCTTCTCGTTCGGCACGGTGATCAGCGAGTCGACGTGCTGGCTGAGGTCCTCGATGCCCTTCAGCGCAACCTGCATGCGGCGACGGCCTTCGAACGGGAACGGCTTGGTCACCACCGCCACGGTCAGGATGCCCTTCTCCTTGGCCAGCTGCGCCACCACCGGTGCGGCGCCGGTGCCGGTGCCACCGCCCATACCGGCGGTGATGAACACCATGTCGGCGCCCTCGAGCATTTCCTCGATGCGCTCGCGGTCTTCCAGCGCGGCCTGACGGCCCACTTCCGGGTTGGCACCTGCACCCAGGCCCTTGGTGACGTTGGCGCCGAGCTGCAGGTGGGTGCGCGAACCGCAGCTCTTCATGGCCTGCGCGTCGGTGTTGGCGACGACGAACTCGACGCCTTCGATGTTGGCATTGAGCATGTGCGCCACGGCGTTGCCGCCGCCGCCGCCCACGCCGATGACCTTGATGACTGCGTTGGGGGTCAATTTATCGATCAGTTCAAACATTTCCCGTCCTCCATAGAGCTTTAGTTGTCGTTGTAACCGCGGCGGATGACTCCTGTCGGGCCGTGGTGGTGGGCGTTTCCCTTCGCCCGTGGCAGCGCTTCCGGCGCCGCCAAATGCATTCAGAAATTCTTCTTGAACCAGCCGCGCAGCTTGTCCAGCGGGCCGCCGATGGCGCCGCCCACCGGGCCGCCGTGACGCACGCCGCCGCTGCGCGCGCCGTGCAGCAACAGGCCCACGCCGGTGGAATGCAGCGGGTTGGACATCACCTCGCCCAGCCCGCTGACGTGCTGCGGCACGCCCACCCGCACCATCTTGTGGAACAGCTCCTCGGCCAGTTCGAGCGCGCCCTCCATGCGCGCGGCACCGCCGGTGAGCACGATGCCGGCGGCGATCAGGCTGTCGTAGCCGGAACGGCGCAGCTCGTCCTGCACCATCTCGAAGATTTCCTCGTAGCGCGCCTGCACGCTCTGCGCGAGCGACTGCCGTGCCAGCCGCCGCGGCGGCCGATCACCCACGCTGGGCACCTGGATGGTTTCATCCGCATGCGCGAGCTGCGCCAGCGCACAGGCGTACTTGATCTTGATCTCCTCGGCGTGCGCAGTCGGTGTATGCACGCCGTAGGCGATATCGTTGGTGACCTGATCGCCGCCCACCGGCAGCGACTTGGTGTAGCGGATCGCGCCCTGCGTATAGATGGCGATATCGGTGGTGCCCGCGCCGATGTCGACCAGGCACACGCCCAGCTCGCGCTCGTCGTCGGTCAGCACCGACTTGCTGCTGGCCACCGCCGAGGGCACCAACTCGTCCACCGACAGGCCGCAGCGCTGGATGCACTTGGTGATGTTCTGCACCGCCGCGGCCGCGCCGGTCACCAGATGCACCGAAGCCTCCAGGCGCACGCCGCTCATGCCGACCGGCGAGCGGATGCCGTCCTGGCCGTCGATGCGGTATTCCTGCGACTCCTTGTAGAGCACCTTGCGGTCGGCCGGGATCGCCACGGCGCTGGCCGCCTCCAGCACCTGGTCGAGATCGCCCGGGGTGACCTCGCGATCGCGGATCGCCGCGGTGCCGTGCGAGTTGCGCGTTTCCAGGTGGCTGCCGGAGATCGACGCGAACACCGAACGGATGTCGCAGCCGGCCATCAGCTCGGCCTCCTCGACCGCGCGCTGGATCGAATGCACGGTCGACTCGATGTCCACCACCGAACCACGCTTCAGGCCGCGCGAGACATGCGAGCCGATGCCGATCACCTCGATCGGCTCGCCCGGCTCGTACTCGCCGACGATCGCCACCACCTTGGAGGTGCCGATATCCAGTCCGACGACCAGCTGCTTGTCGTTACGCGTCTTCATAGGCCGGACTCAATGGGGCAGTTCGTCGTCATGTGCGGGGCACACCTGTTTCGTTGGCGGCGCCGGTGGCCGGGGGCCAGCGCACGGCGAAACCGTTGGTGTAACGAAGATCGGCATAGGCGAAGCCGGTGGCGTGACCCGCCACGACCTGCGGATAGACATCGAGGAAGCGGCGCAGCCGGCGAGCCGCCTGCTCGCGGTCGCCCAGCACGATCTGCGCGCCGTCGGCGGTCGCCAGGCTCCAGCTGCCGCGCTCGGTGAGCGCCACGCCGGTGATCTGCAGATGGGTGCCGCCGAAGGCCTTGCGGGTATCGGCGTAGAAGCTCACCACTTCCGCCAGCCGGTCATCCGGCCCGTGCAGGCTGGGCAGGCTGGTGTCGAGCTCGCTGGGCGGCACGTCGAACACCTGGCCCTGACGGCTGATCAGCTGCTTGTCGTTCCAGCGCGCGAAGGGCTGGCGTTCGTAGATGCGCAACAGCAAGGTGTCCGGCCAGCGCTTGCTGGCCTCCACCGACTCCACCCACGGCAGCGCCGCGACCGCTTTCTGCACCGCGTCCAGGTCGAGCGCGAAGAAGCCGCGCCCCAGGCGCGGCCGCACGATGTCGCGGATCTGCTCGGCCTTCACGTGGTGGAACTCGGCCTGCACGGTGAGCTTGGTCACCGGCCAGCGGTCGGCCGCAAACCAGCCGCGCAGCACGCCGACCACCGGCAGCACCACCAGGGCGATGGCCAGGCACCAGGCGACGAGGCGGATGGCTCCCCTCATGGGCGCCCTCCGGCAATCCCGCGGTCTTTGTCAAAGCTGGTTTCCAGCACGCGCCAGCACAGCTCCTCGTAGGAGATGCCGGCCGCCGCGGCAGCCTTGGGCACCAGCGAATGCGAGGTCATGCCCGGCGCCGTGTTCACTTCCAGCAGCCAGTTGTGGCCGGTGCGGTCGCGCATCACGTCGACGCGGCCCCAGCCGCTGCAACCGAGCGCATCGAACGCCTGCAGCGACAGCGCACGCAGTTTGGCCTCGGCGTCACCCTCCAGCCCGGGGCAGAGGTAGCGCGTGTCCTCGGCGATGTACTTGGCGTTGTAGTCGTAGAACGCGCCCTTGGGCACGATGTGGATGCTCGGCAGCACCTCGCGCCCGAGAATCGCCACGGTCAGCTCGTCGCCTTCGATGAGCGTCTCCATCAGCAGGTCGCCCGGATACTTCGCCGCCAGCTCCACCGCCGCGTCGAGATCCTTCTCCTCGAACACGCGCGTCACGCCGACGCTGGAGCCCTCGCAGGCCGGCTTCACGATCAGCGGAAAGCCGATCTCGCGCGCGGCCGCATGCACGTCGGCGCCGCGCGGCAGGGCCACGAACTTCGGCGTGGGCAAGCCCAGCGACTGCCACACGCGCTTGGAGCGCGTCTTGTCCATCGACAGCGCCGAGCCGAGCACGCCCGAGCCGGTGTACGGCACGTTGAGCGACTCCAGCGCGCCCTGCAGCACGCCGTCCTCGCCACCGCCGTGCTGGCCGTGCAGGATGTTGAACACGCGCGCGAAATGGCCGGCACGCAGCGCATCGAGCAGAGCCGGAATGCCATCGATGGCGTGCGCGTCCACACCGCGCGCCTTGAGCGCAGCCAGCACGTTGCGACCGGAGTCGAGCGACACCTCGCGCTCGGCGGAGCTGCCGCCCATCACCACGGCGACGCGTCCGAACTGGGCCGGGTCGTTGATCTTGCTCATCACTTGGTCGTCCTCAGGCTGCCCAACTGCGCCAGTTCCAGTGCCGCGGCACCGATGTCGCCCGCGCCCAGCAGCAGCACCAGGTCGCCGTCGCGCAGCAGCGTCGGCAGGGTTTCCTTGAAATCGCGCGGATGCTCGACCAGCACCGGATCGACCTTGCCGCGAGCACGCACGGCGCGCGCCAGCGCGCGGCCGTCGGCGCCGGCGATCGGCGCCTCGCCCGCCGGATAGACCTCGGTCAGCAGCAGCACGTCCGCCTCGGCCAGCACGTTGGCGAAGTCGTCGAGCAGGTCGCGGGTGCGGCTGTAGCGGTGCGGCTGGAATCCCACCACCAGGCGGCGCTCCGGCCAGCCGCCGCGCGCCGCGGCGAACACCGCGGCCAGTTCGCGCGGGTGGTGACCGTAGTCATCGATCAGCAGCGCGGTGCCGCGATCGAGTTGCAGCTCGCCACGCGCATGGAAGCGCCGGCCGACACCCTGGAAACCGGCCAGCGCGCGGCCGATCGCCTCGGCCTCCACGCCCAGCTGCCAGCCGATCGCAGCGGCGGCCAGCGCGTTGAGCACGTTGTGCTTGCCAGGCAGGTTGAGTTGCACCGGCAGCGCCTCGGCACGACCCGGTAGTACCAGATCGAAGTACATGGTGAAGCCGCGCTGGGTGACGTTGGTGGCGCGCACGTCGGCATCGCTGCGCTCGATGCCGTAGGTCATGATGCGGCGCGAGGTATCGCGCGCCAGCTCGGCTACTTCGGCATCGTCCACGCACAGCACGGCCAGTCCGTAGAACGGCAGGCGATGCAGGAAGTCGGAGAACGCCTTCTTCACCTCGGCGAAATCACCGTGATAGTTCTCCAGGTGATCGGCGTCGATGTTGGTGATCGCGGCGATCACCGGCGACAACAGCAGGAACGAGCCGTCCGACTCGTCCGCCTCGGCCACCAGGTACTGCCCGGTGCCCAGGCGCGCATTGGCGCCGGCCGCGTTGAGCTGACCACCGATGACGAACGTGGGGTCGTAATTGGCCTCGGCCAGCACGCTGGCCACCAGGCTGGTGGTGGTGGTCTTGCCGTGGGTGCCGGCGATCGCGATGCCGCGACGGAAGCGCATCAGCTCGCCCAGCATCTCCGCCCGCGGAATCACCGGGATGCGCGCTTCGCGTGCGGCCACCAGCTCGGGATTGTCGGCACGGATCGCACTGGAGGTGACCACCACGTCGGCGTCGCCGACGTGCGCGGCCTCGTGGCCGATGCGCACCTCGATGCCCAGGCCCGCCAGGCGCTGTGCCGTGGCCGAGTTGGACTTGTCCGAGCCGGACACGGCGTAGCCGAGGTTGTGCAGCACCTCGGCAATGCCGCTCATGCCGACGCCGCCGATGCCGATGAAATGCACCCGGCGGAAGGTGCTCATCAGGTCTTCGTGCTGCAGCAGGCGACGCGGCGTCATACGGCGACCTCCAGGCAGGCGCGGGCGATCGCCTGCGCCGCATCCGGCTTGGCCAGGGTACGGGCGGCAGACGCCATGGCGACGAGGCCGGGGCGATCGGCCAGCAGCGCGGTGAGGCGCTGCGCGAGTTGCTGTACGTCCAGTTCACTTTCCTTGATCAGTTCAGCGGCGCCGGCGGCGACCAGCGCCTCGGCGTTGCGGGTCTGGTGGTCGTCGACCGCGTGCGGAAACGGCACCAGCACGGCGCCGAGCCCCGCTGCGGTGAGTTCGGCGAGGGTGAGCGCGCCGGCGCGGCAGATGGCGAGATCGGCCTCGCCGTAGGCCGCAGCCATGCCGTCGATGAAGGGCATCACGTCGGCCGCCACGCCGGCCTCGGCATACGCCTGCCGTGCCTCATCCACGCCTCGCTTGCCGCACTGGTGCAGGACGTGCGGGCGCCGCTCCGCGGGTATCTCGGCGAGCGCCTTCGGCACCGTGAGGTTGAGCGCGCGCGCGCCGAGACTGCCGCCGAGCACGAGCAGGCGCGCGGGGCCGCTGCGGCCAGCCATGCGCTCGGCCGGTGCGGGCAGCGCGGCAATCGACCCACGCACGGGATTGCCCACCCAGATGCCGTTCGGCAGCGCTCCGGCGAAGCCGGTCAGCACGCGACGGGCAAAGCCGGCGAGCTTGCGATTGGTGTAACCGGCGACCGAGTTCTGCTCGTGCACCAGCAAAGGTGTTCCGGTGAGACGTGCGGCGATGCCACCGGGGCCCGCCACGTAACCGCCCATCGACAGCACGCTGCGCGGACGCAGCCGGCGCAGTACGGCGAGTGAGGTGAGCAAGGCGCGCGCGAGCATCACCGGCGCGCCGAGGCGGGTCTTCCAGCCCTTGCCGCGCAGCCCGCCGACCGGCACCTCATGCAACTCGATGCCGTGCGCCGGCACCACCTGTGTTTCCATGCCGCCGCGCGCGCCGAGCCATGCCACCGGCACGCCCTGCGCGCGCAGCACGTCGGCCACGGCCAGGCCGGGAAAGATGTGACCGCCGGTGCCGCCGGCCATGATCAGCACGGGACGCTGCGTCGCGCTCATGCGGCCTCCGCCTGGCGATCGCGCATCGCCGGCGCTGCATTGGCGTCAGGCACTGCCAGTGCCGGCATGCGCGTGGCCATCTGGCGCGCGTCGCGCGCGCGGTTGATCTCGAACGTGGCGCGCAGCAGCACCCCGGCCATGGCGCAAGTGAGCAGCACCGACGAGCCGCCCGAGCTGATCAGCGGCAGCGTGAGGCCCTTAGTGGGCAGCGCGCCGAGGTTGACGCCGATCGATACCATCGCCTGCAGCCCGATCATCATTGCGATGCCGAACGCCACGTAGCCGGCGAAGCGCTGGTTCACCTCGATGCCGCGCAGGCCCAGGGTGAAGCCGCGCCACACCACCAGCGCAAACAGCGCGATCACCGCGATCACACCGGCCAGACCCAGCTCCTCGCCGATCACGGCAAGAATGAAGTCGGTATGCGCCTCGGGCAGATAGGAGAGTTTCAGCACGCTGGAACCCAGGCCCACGCCGGTCCATTCGCCGCGACCGATCGCCATCAGCGACTGGGTCAGCTGGAAACCGTCGTTAAACGGGTCCTTCCACGGGTCCATGAACGAGGTCAGCCGCTTCATGCGGTAGCTCTCGCTTGTGGCGGCGATCGCCAGCAGCGGCATCAGCGGCAGGCCCATCAGAAACAGGAAGATCGGCCGCGCGCCGCCCAGCCACACCATGCCGATGGTGACCGCGATCACCAGCGTGGCCGAGCCAAAGTCCGGCTGCGCCAGCAGCAGCAGCACGATGACGCCGGCCACGATGATCGGGCGCAGCAGGCCCCAGAAGGTGGTCTCCACGCTGTCGCGGTACCGCACCAGGAAGCTCGCCACGTAGACCACGAGGATCAGCTTCACCGCCTCCACCGGCTGGAAACTGATCACCACGAGGTTGAGCCAGCGGCGGGCGCCGTTGATGCGCATGCCGAAATGCGGCACGAACACCGCCAGCAGCATCAGCCCGGCAGCGAGCAGCAGCGGCATGGAGTACTTCTCCAGCAGCTTCAGCTCCACCCGCATGGCTAAGCCGGCCAGGGTCAGCCCGAGCGCGAGATAGAACAGGTGCTTCTTCAGGTAGTAGAAAGCGCCGATGTGCTGGCTGTCGGCCACGGCGATGGAACTGGAGGCAACCATCACCACGCCCATGCTGGCCAGACCCACCAGGCCGAGCAGCAACGGCAGGTCGAAGTGGCCGCGAGGCCCCTGCCGCTTCACCGCCTGGCCGGTTCCGAAGCCGAACATCAGCGCACCTTCAACGTGGCAAGACCGATCAGCACCAGCACCACGCTGATGATCCAGAAGCGCACGATCACGCGGGGCTCGGGCCAGCCCTTGAGCTCGAAGTGGTGGTGGATTGGCGCCATCCGGAAGATGCGCTTGCCGGTGAGCTTGAAGCTCGCCACCTGCATCATCACCGAGGCGGTTTCCATCACGAACACGCCGCCCATCACCAGCAGCACGATCTCCTGGCGCACGATCACCGCGATCGCCGCCAGCGCCGCGCCGATTGCCAGCGCGCCCACGTCACCCATGAACACCTGCGCCGGATACGTGTTGAACCACAGAAAGCCCAGGCCCGCGCCGGCCAGCGCGCCGCAGTAGATCGACAGCTCGCCCGCGCCGGGAATCGAAGGAATGCCCAGATATTCGGAGAACACCTTGTTGCCGGCCAGATACGCGAACACGCCTAGCGCGCCGGAGACCAGCACGGTCGGCATGATCGCCAGGCCATCGAGACCGTCGGTAAGGTTCACCGCGTTGGAGAAGCCCACGATCATGAAGTACGCCAGCACCACGAACAGTGCGCCCAGCGGAATCGCTACCTGCTTGAACAGCGGCACGTACAGCGCGGTTTCTGCCGGCAGCTGCGCGGTGTGGAACAGGAACCACGCGGCGATCAGGCCGAACACCGACTGCCAGAAATACTTCCAGCGCGAGGCCAGTCCGCGGCTGTCGCTCAGGACGATCTTGCGGTAGTCGTCGTAGAAGCCGATTGCACCGAAACCCAGCGTCACCGCCAGCACCAGCCACACGTAGCGGTTGTGCAGGTCGGCCCACAGCAGCGTGGCAATCGCCACCGACAGCAGGATCATCACGCCGCCCATGGTCGGCGTGCCGGCCTTGGTCAGGTGGGTCTGCGGGCCGTCGCTGCGAACCACCTGCCCCGCCTTGAGCTGGGCCAGCTTGCGGATCACCGCCGGGCCGAACAGCAGCGACATCGCCAGCGCGGTGAGCGCCGCCATGATGGTGCGGAAGGTGATGTACTGAAACAGGTGCACGGCGGTGAAGTGCCGGGCCAGCCAGTCGGCCAGTTCAAGCAGCATGGGGCGCGCCTCCGCGGTCGGTATGGGGGCGCAAGGCCGAGGCCACCTGGTCCATGCCCGCCGAACGCGAGCCCTTCACCAGGCAGGTGACACCCGCGTGCAGCCGCGGCTGCAGCGCGGCGACCAGCGCGTCCTTGCTGTCGAAATGCGTCGCGCCTTCGCCGAAGGCTTCGGCCGCGGCGGCGCTCAACGGGCCGACCGCGAACAGCCGGTCGATGCCGCGCGCCTTCGCGTGCGCACCGATGCCGGCATGCAGGGCGCGGGCGTTGGCGCCCAGCTCGGCCATGTCGCCGAGCACCAGCATTCGCTCACCCGAGGCCAGCGCCAGCGTGTCGATGGCCGCCGTGACCGAGCCGGGGTTGGCGTTGTAGCTGTCGTCGATCAGGGTCCATCCGCCGGGCATCGCTTCCACCTTCAGACGCCCGGCCACACCGTCGACCTGCTCGAGGCCGGCTACGATGGTGGCAAGCGGCACGTCCAGCGCCAGCGCGATGGCCGTGGCGGCCAGTGCGTTGGCGACGTTGTGGCGACCGGCCAGCGGCAGCGCGACCTCGCCGTCGCCCAGCGGCGTCTTCAACACGAAGCGCGAGCCATCGACGCGCTGCTCGAGAATGTCGGCCGTGACGTCGGCCGGCTGCTCCAGCGCGTAGCGCAGCACCCGGCGCGAACCGGCCAGCCCGGCAAAGAACGGCGCGAATGCGTCGTCGGCATTGATGATCGCCACACCGTCGGCAGGCAGCGACTGGTACAGCGCGCCCTTGGTTTCGGCGACGCCTTCGAGACTGCCCATGCGCTCCAGGTGCGCTGGCGCGATGCAGGTGATCACACCCACGTCCGGGCGCGCGATGCCGGCGAGGTAGGCGATGTCGCCGGGCTTGCCTGCGCCCATCTCCAGCACCGCGAACTGCGCGTCCCGCGGCATCGCCAGCAGGGTCAGCGGCAGGCCGAGCTCGTTGTTGTAGTTGCCGGCGTTGACGTGGGTGCGACCGTGACGGGCCAGGATCGCCGCGGTAAGCGTCTTCACCGTGGTCTTGCCGTTCGAACCGGTGATGCCGACCACGCGCACGTCGCGCTGCGCGCGTACCGCACTGGCCAGGTCGCCCAGCGCGGCGGCGGCGTCGTTCACCAGCACCTGCGGGATCGCGAGATCGAGCTTGCGCGTGACCATCGCCGCCACGGCGCCACGCGCCATGGCCTCGGCGACATAGTCATGTCCGTCGACGCGCTCGCCCGGCAGCGCCACGAACATGTCGCCGGCTTTCAGCTTGCGCGTATCGATCGCCACGCCCTGCACGACGCTGTCGGCGCCGATCAGCGTGCCGCGGGTCCACATGGCGATAGTGCCGAGCGACATCATGCGCAGGCCTCCAGCGCGGCGCGCGCCACCGCCAGATCGTCGAACGGGCGCTTGCCCTGGGCGCCTTCCTGGTAGGTCTCGTGGCCTTTGCCGGCCACCAGCAACACGTCGCCGGCGCGCGCCATCGACAGTGCCAGCCGGATCGCAGCCTCGCGGTCGCGCTGCACGCGCGCCCGCGCCGGGTCGGCAAAGCCGGCCACGATCTGCGCCACGATGGCGTCGCCGTCTTCGCCGCGCGGGTTGTCGTCGGTGATGATGGCGATGTCGGCCAGGCGCTCGGCTATGGCGCCCATCACCGGGCGCTTGCCGGCATCGCGCTCGCCGCCGCAGCCGAACACGCACAGCAGCCGTCCGGCGCAGTGTGCGCGCAGCGCGGTGAGCGCCTGCTCGAGCGCGTCGGGGGTGTGCGCGTAATCGATCACTACCAGCGGCTGGCGCAGGCCGTCGCCGAGGCGATTCATGCGGCCGTTGACCGGCGACAGCGATTCCACCGCGGCCACCAGCTGCTCGAACGGCTCGCCCAGCGCACCGAGACAGGCCACTACGGTGAGCAGGTTGGCGACGTTGAAACGCCCCAGCAGCGGACTGCGGATGGCCCGCGTCCCCCACGGCGTATGCAGCTGGAACGCGAGCCCCTCGCCCGAGGTGACGATGCCTGTGGCGGATACTTCCGCGTCGGCCAGCCCGGCGGCGCTTACCCGCAGACGCCGCAGCGTGGCAGGCAGGCGCTCGGCCAGCGCGGCGCCGAAGGCATCGTCGATGTTGATCACCGCGGCCTGCAGCCCTGGCCAAGCGAACAGGCGCGCCTTGGCCTCGCCGTAGGCTTCCATGGTGCCGTGGTAATCAAGATGGTCGCGGGTGAGGTTGGTGAAGGCAGCGACCTCGAAGTCCACCGCGTTCACCCGCCCCTGCACCAGCGCATGCGAGGAGACCTCCATCGCCACGTAACTGGCGCCGGCTTCGCGAAAACTCGCCAGTCGCGCCTGCACGCTGATCGCATCGGGCGTGGTGCGCTCGCCATCGCGCAGCTGGCCGACCAGGCCCGCGCCCAGCGTGCCGATGCTGGCAGCCCGGTGGCCCAGCCGGTGCAGCGCCTGCGCCACCAGTTGCACGGCGGAGGTCTTGCCGTTGGTACCGGTCACGCCGACCACGCGCAGTTCCTGCGACGGATGGCGATAGAAGCGCGCGGCGATTTCGCCCACGTGCTCGGCCAGCCCATCGACCCACACCACCGGCACGTCGAGCTCTGGCGCATCCTGCGGCGCCGGGGCATCGGCGATCACCGCGACGGCGCCGCGCGCCACCGCGTCGGCAGCAAAGTCGATGCCGTGCTGGCGGGTGCCGCGCAGCGCGACGAAGGCAACGCCCGGCCGGGCGTCGCGCGAATTGAGCGTGAGCCCGGAAACGACGATGCCGCTCAGCGCGGCGGTGTCGGCAAAGCCCAGCAGCAGGCGATCGAGGCGTGATCCGCTCATGGCGTCACCCGATCCACGGGTGCCTCCTCGATGTTTGGCGCGTCGGGCGGCTTGTTGCCGATCAGCCCGTTCTTGCCCTGCAGCGGGCCACCCACGTACCAGCGGCCGATGTTGTCCGGCGGGATGTCGAGCAGGCGCAGCGCGCCGTCCATCACCTTGGCGAACACCGGGCCGGAGGCGAGGCCGCCGTAGTAGCTGCCCTTGCGCGGGTTGTCGATCATCACCGCGGCAGCCAGCCGCGGATTGCTCGCCGGCACCAGGCCGGCGAAAGCGGCGCCGTACGCGTCCTTGGCGTAGCCACCGGCCTGCGCCTTGTGTGCGGTGCCGGTCTTGGCGGCCACCGAATAGTTGGCGATCCACGCCCACGGCGCGGCCGTGCCGCCGGGCTGGGTGGTGGTTTCCATCATGTCCACGATCTCGCGGGCGATGCGCGGCTCGATCACCGCGGTGGCCTCGGTCTGGCCGCCCTTGATGAAGGTGGGGCTGTGCAGCACGCCGCCGTCGCCGAGCGCCGCATAGGCGGTCGCCAGCTGCAGCGCGGTGGCGTTCAGGCCATAGCCGTAGCCGAGAATCGCCTTCTCCAGCGGGCGCCAGTCGCGCCCGATGCGCAGCCGTCCGGACGCTTCGCCCGGGAAGCCGCTCTGCGTGGAGTTGCCGAAACCGAACGCCCGATAGGTGTTGTACATGAGCTCGGTGTCGAGCTGCATGGCGATGTGCGCGGCACCCACGTTGCTCGACTTGGTGATCACGCCGGTAGGCGTGAGCACGCCGTAATCGTGCGTGTCGTGGATGTCGTGGCCGCCGAAGAACCAGTGCCCGCCGGTGGTGTCGATGGTCGGGCTGGTCGGGGTGAACTTGCCGCTGGAAAGCGCCGCGGCCATCAGGATCGGCTTGATCGTCGAGCCGGGCTCGAACACGTCGGTGACGGCGCGGTTGCGCCGCGCCGCGGCGGCACTGCTGCCGACCGCGTTGGGGTTGTAGGTGGGAATGTTGACCATCGCCAGCACCTCGCCCGTTTTCACGTCGAGGATCACCATGGTGCCGGAATCGGCCTGCGACTTTTCCACCGCAGCCTTCAGTTCGCTGTAGGCGAGAAACTGGATGCGTCGGTCGATGCTGAGCGTGAGGTTCTTGCCTGGCTTGGGCTCGCGCACCTGCTCGACGTCTTCGACGATATGACCCTTGTTGTCGCGGATCACCCGCTTCTTGCCGGGCTGGCCCGACAACCAGTCATCGAACGCCAGCTCCAGGCCCTCCTGCCCGTGGTCGTCGATGTTGGTGAAGCCCAGCACGTGCGCGGTGACTTCGCCGGACGGGTAGTAACGGCGGAACTCGCGCTGGCCGTTGATGCCGGGGATGCCGAGACTCAGCACCGCCTGGGCGTCTTCGGGGCTCATCTGGCGCTTGAGATAGGTGAACTCGCGGCTGGCGCGCTGCTCGAGGTACTCACGCAGCTGGTCCGGCTGCGTGCCGAGCGCGGCGGCCAGCTGCGGCAGCTGGTCGTCGTTCGCCAGCACCTGCGAGGGGACGGCAGTGATCGACACCATCGGCGTAGACACCGCCAGCGGCTCGCCGTTGCGGTCGAAGATGGTGCCGCGCGAGACCGCGATCGGCACCTCGCGCAGGAAGCGCGCGTCGCCCTGCTCCTGATAGAACTCCTTGCGCACCACCTGCACGTCGAACGCACGCGCCACCAGCCCCAGCGAGGCCAGCCCGAGCAGCACGACCACCACGGTCAGACGACGTCGCGGGCTGGGCCCGGCGCCCTGGCGACGGCGCCCGGGAACCATCGGCGTGACCTTGCGCGGCCGGCTCATCGGCGCACCAGCTGGATGTCGGCCGGCGCCGGCGCCACCATGCCGAGCTTGCTGCGCGCCTCTTCGTCGATGCGCCGCGGCTCAGCCCAGGTGGCCTGCTCCAGTTCGAGGCGGCCGTATTCCACGTTGAGATCGTCGCGCTGGTTCTGCAGGCTGGTGAGCTGCACGAACAGCACGCGACTCTCGTGCCGCGTCCACACCACGCCGAGCGCGGTGATCAGCACCAGGCAGAGCAGGCCGGTGAGGGCGATGGCGCCGAAGATCTTCATGCGAGCTTCTCCGCCACCCGCAGCACCGCCGAGCGCGAGCGCGGGTTGGCCGCCTGCTCGGCATCGGACGGGAACTGCGCCTTGCCCACTGGCGCCAGCCGTGCGGGCGCCGCGGCCACCGGCGGACCGCGCCGGCTGCCCTGGGTGCGCCCGGAATGGTCACGGATGAACAGCTTCACCGCGCGGTCTTCCAGCGAATGGAAGCTGATGATGGACAGACGCCCGCCCACCTTCAGCCGCTCCAGCGCCGCTTCGAGCCCGCGCTGCAACGATTCCAGTTCGCCGTTCACGCGGATGCGCAGGGCCTGGAAGCTGCGCGTGGCCGGGTGCTTGCCCGGCTCGCGACGGCCGACCACCCGCTCGATCAGCGCGGCCAGCTGGCCGGTGCGAGTGAACGGGGTGGCGTCGCGGTCGGCGACGATGGCGCGGGCGATGCGGCGTGCGTGGCGCTCCTCACCGAACTGCCACAGCACGTCGGCGATCTCGCGCTCGTCGGCGCGGGCCAGGAACTCGGCCGCGCTCTCGCCCTGGGTGGTGTCCATGCGCATGTCCAGCGGCGCATCGGCCATGAAGCTGAAACCGCGCGCGGCCTCGTCCAGCTGCGGCGAGGACACGCCCAGGTCGAGCAGGATGCCGTCCAGCCCCGCGGCGGTCTCGTCCCACTCGGCGAGGCTGGAGAAATTGGCGTGGCGGATCGACACCCGCGAGTCATCGGCGAAGGCGGCCTTGGCTGCGGCGATCGCCTGCGGGTCGCGGTCCATCAGCAGCAGGCGGCCGTCAGGACCCAGGCGCGACAGCACGGCGCGAGCGTGACCGCCGCGTCCAAACGTGCCATCCAGATAGCGCCCGTCCGCTTTCACGGCGAGACCCTCCACAGCTTCGCCCAGCATCACCGGAATGTGCTGCAGCGGCGCCGAGCCTGAATTTGTATTCCGGCTCTGGGCCATCCCGCACTCCCGCTCCCGTCCCGCACTTTGTCGCTGCACCGTCTGAAAACTCAGAGGCGCAGTTCGGCCATGTCACTGGTGATGTCGTCTTCGCCGATGGTCTGGCGGATCTTGGCCAGATGGGCCTGCTCGCTCCACAGCTCGAACTTGTTGCCCATGCCCAGCAGTACCGCCCGCTTCTCGATGCCGGTGGTACCGCGTTGGCTGGATGGCAAAAGGATTCGCGCCGCACTGTCCGGCTCGACCACCGCCGCCGCACCCACCAGCTTCATCTGCATGTTGCGATGGGCCGCCTTCACGCTGGGCAGCGCATTGACCTCGTCCCGCACCCGCTCCCACTCCGCGTACGGAAACAGCCACAGGCAGCCGTGCTCGAAGGGGTTGTAGGTGATCACCAGACGATTGGCGCAGGCGACCGCGACCAGCTCCCGATACATCGTCGGGATGGCCAGCCGGCCCTTGTCATCAACGGTGATGGCGGTTTCGCCCTGGAACACGACGCGATGGCTCCACTAAATCCCACGATTTCACACTGAAACCCACGATAGTCTCGCCCCCTGAGACTGTCAAGGGAATTTCTTTTGTGAATCAAGGAGTAAAGGCAAAGAGGTGACGACAATTCACCCCTTACATGAGGAAGCGGGGCAAGACGCTTGAATGACAGGGTTTTTTGCTTTTCCCGTCACGCTCTCGCGGCGCCCAAAGTCGGCCCTTGCGCATGAACCGGCGTTCATTCGCCTGGCTTTCCACAAAAAACCCCGGGCGGTGACCCGCCCGGGGTGGTGAAAGGTGGAGTCGGCCTGTAAGCCGGGTTCTGTACGCCTTGCGGCGCGACAGTCATTCCTCTCGGCCAGGCGTCGCCGCCTGGCTCCAGCGACCTACCCGGGAACAACGCGGGCCGCGTTATCGTTCCCCTATTTGGTCTTGCTCCGAGTGGGGTTTACCGTGCCGTACGGCGTTGGCCCCGTACGCGGTGCGCTCTTACCGCACCCTTTCACCCTTACCTGTGCCCTTGCGGGCCATCGGCGGTCTGCTCTCTGTTGCACTGGCCGTCGGCTCACGCCGCCCAGGAATTACCTGGCACTCTGCCCTGTGGAGCCCGGACTTTCCTCGATGCACTTGCGTGCGACGCGACTGTCCGGCCGACTCCAGCGACGAGTCTAGTAGGAGCGCACCCGGTGCGCGATGCTTTTTGCCCTGATCTCTTCATTCAAGAGCAAGAGCGTTCGCGCACAGGGTGCGCTCCTACGCTTCGTACAGAAGCTTGCGTGGCGCACCGCTGATCGCCGCGGCCAGCTTTGCCGCCTTCGCCGGCGGCAGCTCCTCGCGCAGGATCGCGAACACCCGCTGCCCTTCGGCCAGCCGCGCATCCACTTCCTCGCCGCGCCCGGCCACCAGCAGCACACACTCGCCGCGCTGCTGGTCGGGATCGGCCGCGACGCGCGCCGCCAGGTCGTCGAGCGGTTCGCCGATCACCGTCTCGAACAGCTTGGTCAGCTCGCGCGCCAGCACCGCCTCGCGATCGCCGCCGAACACATCGCGCATGTCGGCGAGGCTCTCCGCCACGCGATGCGAGGACTCGTAGAAGATCAGCGTTCGCGGATCCCCGGCCAGCTCCTGCAGACGCGCTCGCCGCGCCGCCGACTTGGGTGGAAGAAAGCCCTCGAACACGAAGCGGTCGCTGGGCAGGCCCGCCACCGACAGCGCCGCAATCGCCGCGCAGGCGCCGGGCACGGGCACGCAGCGCACGCCGGCAGCGCGCGCCGCACGCACCAGGCGGAATCCCGGATCGCTGATCAACGGCGTGCCCGCATCGGAGATCAGCGCCACCGATTCGCCGCCGAGCATGCGCTGCACCAGCGCATCGACTGCCTCGCGCTCGTTGTGCTCGTGCAGCGCCACCAGCGGCGTGTCGATGGCGTAGTGCTGCAGCAGCGGCCGACTGTGACGGGTATCTTCGGCAGCGATCACCGCCACCTGGCGCAGTGTCTGCACGGCGCGGGCGGTGAAGTCGTCGCGATGACCGATCGGCGTGGCGACCACCCACAGCGAACCGGGTTGAACACGGGACATCGGGAAATCCTTGCGGCCGCGGCGCGGCGGATTGATCGTCTATCATCGCGCAGTCCGACCCGTTCGATCACGACTCACCTCCACATCAAGGGACTTTCCATGCGCCTGTACCGCGCCGCCGGCCTCGCCCTGCTGATCAGCCTTGCGCTCGCTGCCTGCGTGCCCACGGCCACCAAGCGTTCGCCCGCGGAAATCAGCGCGATGCAGAGTGCCGATGCGCTGCGCCAGCAGGGTCAGTTCGAACAGGCCGCGCAGGCCTATCTCGCCCTGGCGTCCGCCAACGCCGCACACGCCGACAGTTACCGCCTGAATGCCGCCGAGACGTATCGCCAGGAAGGCGAGCTCGATCGCGCCGCCAGCGTGCTGGCCGACGTGCGTCGCGAGCGGCTGACCGATGACGAGCCGGTACGCCTGGATCTGCTGCGCGCCGAGATCGCCCTGCACCACGGCGATCCGCGCGCTGCGCTCGCCCTCACCACCCAGCCGGGTCTGCGCGTGCCGCAGGCGCTGCAGCTGCGCCTGCTGGAACTGCGCGCCCGCGCGCTCGATGCCAGAGGCGACCCGTGGGGCGCCGCGCGCACGCGCGTGCAGATGGACGATGCCTTGAGCGGGCTGGATCGCTCGCAGAACCAGCGCCAGGTGCTCAGCCTGCTCGGCCGCCTGGGCGTGGCCGAGCTGCAGCGGCGGGCCGGCGCGATGACGCACACCGACCGGATGCTGCCGTGGATCAACGAGGCGCTCTCGCAGCAGGGCGTTACCGTCGCCCATCCGCAGCCGGAGTTGAACCAGCCGGTCGGCACGATGCTGCCCGGCGCGGACGCCAACGTGCGCGAGGGCTACCGCATGCCCAGCCAGATCGCCCTGCTGCTGCCGGCCACCCGCGAACTGGCCGGCGCCTCCTCGTCGATCCGGGAAGGCTTCTTCGCCGCGTACGCCGACGCCAGCCGCAACCATGCGCCGCGCGCCGAGCTGCATGTCTACGACAGCGGCGGCAGCGCGGACAGCGCCGTGAAGGCCTATCAACAGGCGGTGCGCGACGGTGCGCAGCTGGTGATCGGCCCACTGACCCGCGCCGAGGTCAGTGCGGTGATCGGCCAGAGCCGGCTGCCGGTGCCGGTACTCGCGCTCAACCATCCCGACGACAAGGCGATGCCTTCGGCCAGCGTCACCGAGTTCGGCCTACTCCCGGAAACCGAGGGCGCGCAGGCGGCCGATCACCTGATCGAGCGTGGCCTGCACACGGCGTACGTGATCATCTCCGCCGACGATTTCGCCCAGCGCGCGGCCGATGCATTCAAGGCCGAGCTGCTCGCTCGCGGCGGCCAGGTGGTCATGCAGCGCAGCCTGCCCACCAGCGGCGTGAACTTCGGCGACACCATCGCCGGCATGAACATCGCCGCAGACAATCCGGACGCGGCGGTTTTCATCAGCATGCGTCCGGAACAGGCGCGCCTGCTGCTGCCGCAGCTGCGCATCCGGCGGATCACCCTGCCGGTGTTCGCCACCTCGCACATCTACGCGGGCAGCGACGATGCCGGCGACGACCGCGACCTGGAAGGCGTCGAGTTCTGCGACGCGCCGTGGCTGTTCGACGCCCAGCCGGGCCTGCCGCCGCACGCGGGCATGGCTGCGCTGCTGCCCGCGGCCACCGGCAGCGCCGCGCGCCTGTTCGCGTTCGGCATGGACGCGTGGAATCTCGCCCCGTACCTGGAATGGCTGCGCGATCATCCCGGCAGCTACCTGCCCGGCGCCACCGGCCAGCTCACCGCCGACCAGTTCGGCCGCGTGCGGCGCGTGCTGGTGTGGGCGAAATTCACCGATGGCGTGGCGCGCCCGCTGACCGGCAGCCTGCAGATGGACGACGCCCCCTCGGCCGCGCCGCCCGCTGACGTACCGGTCAACCCGCTGCCGGCGCCCGCCAGCAGCGCGGGCAGCAACACGCCCTGATGCGCGCGGCCGGTGCGAGCTTCGAGGAGCGCGCCCGGCGCGAGCTCGAACGCCACGGCCTGCGCCTGCTGTCGCAGAACTACACCACCCGCCACGGCGAGCTGGATCTGGTGATGCGTGAAGGCGAGTCCATCGTGTTCGTGGAAGTGCGCCAGCGCGGCGCGCGCGGCCACGGCAGCGCCGCCGACTCGATCACCCGCGGCAAGCGCGACAAGCTGCTGCGCACCGCCTCGCTGTGGCTGGCCGCGCATCCGCAGCACGCGCAGCGCGCCTGCCGCTTCGACGTGGTCAGTTACGACGGCCTCGGCGATGCCGCGCAGATGCACTGGCTGCGTAGCGCCTTCGAGGCCGAGTAGCCGCTGTACACGCGCATCCTGCGATCACCTCCTACCCACAGCACCCACTCGGGCTCAGCCGAGCATCAGCTGCAGCCCGAACAGCACGAACACGCCCCCGGCCAGCGCGTCGATGGTGCGCGCTTTACGCAGATACGCCCGCCGCATCGGCGGCAGCGCGAACAACGCGGACACCAACGCGAACCAGGCCAGCGACTCGACCGTCACCAGCAGCCACAGCTGCCAGCGCGTGGCTGCCGTAACCGCCGGCCCCACCAGCGCGGAGAACACGCTGGCGAAGTACATCACGGCTTTCGGATTGGCCAGATTGGTGAGCAAGCCCGCGCGCAGGCTGCGCCACACGCCGGACGGCAGCGACGGCGCGCTTGCCGAAGTCGCCCCGGCCGGCTGCCACGCCGCGCGCAGCAGCTGGAATCCCATCCACAGCAGGTAGGCGCCGCCAGCGATCGCCACCGTGCGCTGCAGCCAGGCCAGCCGGTGCAGCAACACGTGCAGGCCGAGCAGGGCCAGCGCCGCCCACACAGCTATCCCCAACGCAATGCCCAGCACGCCGGCCAGCGCCTGCGTGCGCGGACGGCTGGCCGCCGTCTGCGAGACGAACAGGAAGTCCGGTCCCGGGCTGGCCAGCGCCAGCAGGTGCACCAGGGCGATCGTGAGGAACAGCGGCATGAGGCGAAACCGGTGCGATGGGCCGCGCAGTGTAGACCGCCGCGCGCGGCCCGCAGCGCAGCTTGCCCCGCGCGTGCCCGCTCCTCTACGCTGCCACGCGCCTGATAACCGCTCGCGCGGGTCGGCTCCCGGGGAACGCCCTCACGTCACGATCCGGTCGAACGGCGCTTGCCGCGTTCGACGCGGCGTGCGCCAGCAGCGCCCCTTTCCATACACCGCACGAAGAGCCCCGATGAGTATCAAGTTCCGCCTGGTAGTGATGAATTTCCTGCAGTACTTCGTCTGGGGGGCGTGGCTGATCACCATCGGCGCGTACTGGTTCCAGAACCGTCACTGGGGCGGCGCGCAGTTCGGCGCGATCTTCTCCACCATGGGCATCGCCTCGCTGTTCATGCCCTCGCTGATGGGCGTGGTGGCGGACAAGTGGATCAACGCCGAGAAGCTCTACGGCCTGCTGCACATCCTCGGCGCCATCGTGCTGTGCATCGTGCCGATGATCGACCGGCCCGGCGTGCTGTTCTGGGTGATGCTGGTGAACATGTGCTGCTACATGCCCACCATCGCGCTGTCGTACGCGGTGGCCTACAACGCGCTCAAGCGTGACGGGCTGGATGTGGTGACCACTTTTCCGCCGATCCGCGTGTGGGGCACGGTGGGTTTCATCGCCGCGCTGTGGACGGTGAGCCTGCTGCACCTGGAGACCACCTCCGGCCAGTTCTACGTCGCCGCCGGCGCGGCGCTGGTGCTGGGTCTGTACGCATTCGCCCTGCCGCCGTGCCCGCCCAAGCTCGATCGCCTCGCCGCCGTCACCGCCCGTCGCTCGCTGCTGGACACGCTGGGACTGACCTCGTTCAAGCTGTTCAAGAACACCAAGATGGCGATCTTCTTCATCTTCGCGATGCTGCTGGGCGCGGCGCTGCAGCTGACCAATGCCTATGGCGACACCTTCCTGCACGACTTCGCCAGCAACCCCGCATACCAGGGGCTGATCGCGGTGAAATACCCGGCGATCATCATGTCGATCTCGCAGGTGTCCGAAACGCTGTTCATCCTGGCGATCCCGTTCTTCCTCAAGCGCTTCGGCATCAAGACGGTGATGTTCATCTCGATGGCGGCATGGGCGCTGCGCTTCGGCCTGTTCGCCTACGGCAATCCCGGCCCGGGGCTGTGGATGATCGTCCTGTCGTGCATCGTCTACGGCATGGCGTTCGACTTCTTCAATATCTCGGGCTCCTTGTTCGTGGAGTCGCAGAGCGACCCGGCGATCCGCGCCAGCGCGCAGGGCCTGTTCATGATGATGACGAACGGCATCGGCGCTGTACTCGGCAGCTCGATCTCCGGCGTGGTGATCGAGGCGTTCTTCACCGCGCCCGACGGCACCAAGGACTGGCACGGCATCTGGATCAGCTTCGCGCTGTACGCTGCAGTGGTCGCGGTGTTGTTCCTGCTGCTGTTCCGCCACCGGCACGTGCGCGGCGAGGGGCTGGGCGGCAGCGCCAGCCTGGCGCACTGAGCGGACGGGTCAACCCACCAGCGTGCTGGCGACCACGCGGTCGCGGCCAAACGATTTGGCCGAGTAGAGCGCCGCGTCGGCGGCGCGCATCCAGCCATCCAGATCGCGATGGCGTGCCGCTTCGAACAGCGCCACGCCGATGCTTACCGTGATGTGCCCCGCACCGGCTTCGGCGGGTAGTGGCAGGGCCGCGACGCCGGCGCGCAGACTTTCGGCCAGGCGCATGCCGGCGTCGGCGCCCAACGTCGGGCACAGCACCGCAAATTCCTCGCCACCGATGCGCGAGACCTGGCCCTGCGGGCCAACCGTCTCGCGCAGGAACGCCGACACCTCCACCAGCACGCGATCGCCCTGCGGATGGCCGGCGCCGTCATTGATGCGCTTGAAGTGGTCGAAGTCGATCAGCATCAGCACGTGCGCCGGGACGCCCGCTGGCGGCCGATGCGCCACCAGCGCCGAGGCCTGTTCGAGGAACGCGCGGCGGTTGTCCACCCCGGTCAGCGGATCGCGCAGGGCCTGCTCGCGCAAGGCCGCGGCATGCCGCCGTTGGTTGCTCAGCAGCAGATACAGCAGCAGCGCGACCACCAGCATCGCGGCGGTCACCAGCCAGCTCATCCGGCCAGACAGTTCCTGTCGACGCTGCGCCTCGTCGCGACGTGCCGTCTCGGCCTGGGCGGCCTTCAGCGCGAGATCCTTCAGGCGGTTCTCGCGCTCCAGCTCGCGGATCCGCAACTCGCGCTCGCGCTCGGCGTAGCGCGCTTCCAACGTCGCCTCGGCCGTGCGCGAAGCAGGCGTGCGGCGCGCCGAGATCAGCCGGATCACTTCGCGCGCGTCGGCCAGTGCCTGCCGGTAGTGCTTGGCCTGCTCGGCCATTTCGCTGCGCGTCTGCAGCAGGTCGGGCAACAGGCCGTCCTTGCCGGCACGGCGCGCATCCTCGACGGTGCGGCTGATGCGGCGCAGCGCTTGCTCCGGCTGGCCCAGCGCCGCGTAGGTGCGGGCGATGTTGGCGCGAGAGAGCAGCGCGTCGGTGACGCGGCCACTGGCCTCCTCCTGCGACAGCGACTCCTGCGACAGCGCGAGCGCTGCAGCCGGCCGGCCGCGCTGCAGTTCCACCCGCGCCAGGTTGTCACCGACCGAGGCGGCCCAGGCTTCCGCGCCGAGAGCGCTGAAGCGCTGGCGCGAGCGCTGGTACATCGCCACGGCGTCGTCGATCCGCTGCTGGCTGGCGTAGTTGATGCCGAGATCGTTCTCGGCCTCGGCCACGCCCCACGAATCGGCCAGCCGCCGATAGGCGGTTTCGGCGCGCAGGCACACCGGCACGGCGCCTTCGGCGTTCTCGTCCATGGTGTAGGCATCGCAGAGCTGGAACGTGGCCCAGGCGGCCAGCGCGTCGTCGTGGGTGTCCTGCACCTGCGCCGCGGCGCGCAGGGCCTCGGCCAGCCCGCCCTGTCCGCCCGACTCGAGCAGGTGGCGCGCCCGCAGGAAACCGGCCGCGGCCGCGGCGGCCGCGTCATGATGGGCATGGGACAGGCTGTCCAGCCGCAGCGTCGCCTCGGCCAGCGCGGCGTCATCGCCGATGTTGATGCCGGCCGTGCCCATCCACCACAGCGCTTCGCGCTCCTGCGCGGGGTCCAGCGCCTCGTCGCGATCCAGCCGTTGGCGCACCCGCTGGATCACCGCCTGCGGCTCGGTGAGTACCCGATCGTGCTCGGCGTAACGCGGCGGTACCTGGTCGGCCCACGCCAGCGGCGCGAGCAGCAACCCGGCAGCCCATACCCAGCCTCGCATCGCCCGCCCCTGTGTGTTCGCCCCTGGCGGCATCATTCTGCGCCGGCGCGCCCACGGCAAGCGCTCCGCCAGGATCGAACCCCTCGATTGTTGTAGTTGCGAATCGTTCTCGTTAAGATTCTCTGGATTTCGTCTGGAGTTGCCGCATGTCTGCTGTCCGCCCCGTTGCCTTGGCCGTCCTGTGCGCGCTGGCTGTCCCGTCCCACGCCGCCGACGCCCCGCAGACGGTGCAATTGCAGCGCGTCGAGGTGTCCGAAAGCACGCTGCGCATGCCGCGCAGCCAGGGTGCGCTGCCGATGACGATCACCGTGATCGACCAGCAAGAGCTGCGCCAGCAACTGGCCCTGACGCCGGACCTGTCGCAGGCGATCGGCGCCCTGCTGCCCTCCTTCTCGCCCGCCACCCAGAAACTGTCCAGCCGCGGCGAAACCCTGCGGGGGCGCAGTCCGCTGTACATGATCGACGGCGTGCCGCAGTCCAGCCCGCTGCGCAACGGTTCGCGCGATGCGTACACGATCGATCCGGCGATGATCGAGCGCATCGAGATCGTCGAGGGTTCCAACGCTCTGCAGGGGCTTGGCGCCGCCGGCGGCATCATCAACATCATCACCCGGCGCGCCCCGGACAAGGACGGCATCACCCAGCGCGTGGCGCTGGATGCCAGCGCCCCGACGCGCGGCACCGACGGCCTCGGCTACGGCGGCTCGTACGTGCTGGGGGCGCGGCAGGGGGCATTCGACGCGGTGGTGGGCGTGTCCGCGCGCGAGCGCGGCATGTACTCAGACGCGCACGGCCGGTTGATCGGCGTGGACGGTACCCAGGGCGACCTGATGGATTCGTCCAGCCACGACCTGTTCGCCAAGCTCGGCTACGACTTTGCCGGCGAACGGCGGCTGCAGCTCACGGTGAACCGCTTCCAGCTGCAGGGCAACGGCGATTACACCGCGGTGCCGGGCGACATGACGGCGGGCCTGCCCACCACCTCGATCCGCCAGCCGCAGCCCGGCGATGCCCCGCGTAATCGGGTGCTCACCACCAGCCTGGATTACCGCGACCCGCACCTGGCCGGCGGCGAGCTGCGCGCGCAGCTGTACTACCAGGCCAACCGCGAACTGTTCGGCGGCGGCACCTTCGGCACCTTTCAGGATCCCGCCTACGGCAGCACCATCTTCGACCAGTCGCAGAACGTGTCGCTCAAGCGCGGCGCGCGGTTGTCGTGGTCGCGCAGCGGACTGTTCGACGACCACCTGAACCTGCTGGCCGGCGTGGACGGCTACCGCGACACCACCCATCAAGAACTGGTGCAGACCGGCCGCAACTGGGTGCCGGACAGCACCTACACCGGATGGGCGCCGTTCCTCCAGGCCGAACTCTGGGTGTTGCCCTCGCTGTCGCTGAATGGCGGCTTGCGCCAGGAGCATGGCTGGCTGGACGTGCCGACCTTCCGCACCCTCGCCTTCTACAACGGCGTAACCGTGCAGGGCGGCTCCACCCGCTTCAGCAAGACGCTGCCGAACCTCGGCGCGGTCTGGTACCTCAACGATCGGCTGAACCTGTTCGCCAGCTATGCCGAGGGCTACACCCTGCCGGACGTGGGCCGCGTGCTGCGCGCGATCAGCGTGCCGGGCCAGAACGTGGCCGACTTCCTCGACCTCAAGCCGGTGGTGTCGGATAACCGCGAGGCGGGCGCCGAGTACGCCGACGGCGGCTTCACCACCCGGCTCAGCCACTACACCTCCACCTCCCGGCTGGGCTCGGTGCTGGTGTTCGACGCTGCCAACCAGGTCTACAACGTGGCACGCCAGCGCATCGAGATCAGCGGATGGGAAGCGCGCGCCGGGTGGAAGCCGCTTGCCGGCACGCAGCTGACAATGAGCTACGCGATCAACCACGGCCGCTCCGACCGCAACGGCGACGGCCGCGTCGACTCCGATCTGGACGGCGCCAACATCGCGCCAAACCGCCTCAACCTGAGCTGGACCCAGCAATGGAGCGGCGACTGGTCGAGCTACCTGCAGGTGTCGCGCCTGGCCGGTCGCGATTTCGCAACGCTGGGCCAGCGCAGCGGGCACTTCGATGGCTACACCACGGCCGATGCCTACCTGCGCTGGAACGCCGGCCGCGCCGGCGAATGGACCCTGGGCGTGCAGAACCTGGCCAACCGCCAGTACATCAACTACGTGTCGCAGACCGTGGGCGACGACGAGAGCTACTTTGCCGGCCGCGGCCGCACGGTGTCGCTGGGATGGCAGCAGACGTTCTGAACGTGATCGCCGCTCGTCCCCAACGCGCCGGCCTCAAGCTCTGGCTGAAGCGCCTGCATCTGTGGCTGGGCCTGAGCGCCGGCCTGGTGTTCGCGCTGATCGCGCTCAGCGGCAGCGTGCTCGCCCTGCAGGAGCCACTGCTGCGCCTGGCGCATCCGGCACTGACCGGCCATGTGCCGCCTTCGCCCGCGCAGCAGGCGCGGGTGCTGGCACGCATCGCGCACGAGTGGGCGCCATGCGGCCTGCGCGCGGCGGACCTTCCCGACGCCGCGCTGCCGGTGTGGCAGCTGTACTTCGACAACGGCACGCGGCGCTACCTCGACCCGGCCAGCGGCGAGCTGCTGCTGACGCGCGACGCCTCGCGCGATGCTCTGCTGATCCTGCGCAACTGGCACACCCATCTGCTCGCCGGCCGCACCGGCGAAAACCTGCTCGGCGTACTCGGCTGGATCGCGCTGGGCCTGCTCTTGTCCGGCCTCGTCCTGTGGTGGCCGGCGCGCGGGCGGCTGCGCGCGCACCTGCGTCCGTATGCCCAGCCCCCCGTGCGTCGCTGGCTCACCTGGCACCGCTCGCTGGGCGCGCTCACCCTGCCGCTGCTGTTGCTGGTGACCCTCACCGGCACGCTGATGGTCTATCACGGCGCCACCCGGCGTGGACTGGAGGCGGCCTTTGGCCGTGGCACAGTCGCGGCGCCGCCGAGCCCGGTGGCGCGGCGCGATGCACCCGTGCCGTGGGCGGCCCTGCTCGCCGCCGCCCAATCGGCGCTGCCACACGCGGCGCTGTCGCGCATCAGCTTCGGCCAGGCCGACGACGCCACCGTCGTCGTTCGGGCACATGCCCCGGGCGAATGGAACGCCACCGGCCGCAGCATGATCTGGCTCGATCCGTATACGCCGCGAGTGCTGGCCGTGCGCGACGCCAGCGCCGGCGACACCGCGGCCCGCATCGACGGCATGATCTATCCGCTGCATGCAGGCACGGTCGGCGGCTGGGCGTACCGCGGCGTGGTGATCGCCTGCGGCGTGCTGCCGGCCTTCTTCGTCACCACCGGGTTCCTGTTCTGGCGCGCGCGCACACGTCGCCGGCGCTGAGCCGGCAGGCAACAGGTAAACTGGGCGGATGCAGATTGGCCCTTACCGCATCGATCCGCCCGTGGTGCTCGCCCCCATGGCGGGTGTCACCGACAAGCCGTTCCGCCTGCTGTGCAAGCGGCTGGGCGCGGGTCTGGCCGTGTCGGAAATGACCACGGCGGACCCCACGCTGTGGCACACCCGCAAGTCGCTGCGGCGTATGGATCACGCCGGCGAACCGGAACCGGTGAGCGTGCAGATCGCCGGCTACGACCCGGCGATGCTGGCCGAGGCGGCGCGTTTCAACGTCGCCAACGGCGCGCAGATCATCGACATCAACATGGGCTGCCCGGCCAAGAAGGTGTGCAACGTGTGGTCCGGCTCGGCCCTGCTGCAGGACGAGCCGCTGGTGGCGCGCATCTGCCGGGCGGTGGTCGAGGCGGTCGAGGTGCCGGTGACGCTGAAGATCCGAACCGGCTGGGATCGCGACCACAAGAATGCACTTTCCATCGCGCGCATCGCCGAAGACAGCGGCATCGCCGCGCTGTCGGTGCACGGGCGCACGCGGGCGGACAAGTACGAGGGCGAGGCCGAATACGACACCATCGCCGCGGTAAAGGCGAGCATCGGCATCCCGGTGCTGGCCAACGGCGACATCACCACGCCGGAACGGGCCAGGCACGTGCTCGACGTCACCGGCGCGGACGCCGTGATGATCGGCCGCGGCGCGCAGGGGCGGCCGTGGATCTTTCGCGAGATCGCCCACTACCTCGCCACCGGCGAGAAGCTGCCCGAGCCGACGCCGGCCGAGGTCGCCGCCATCCTGCTCGGTCACCTCGAACACCTGCACACGTTCTACGGCGAGCTGGCCGGCGTGCGCATCGCGCGCAAGCACCTGGGCTGGTACGCCAAGGATCGTCCGGAGAACGCCGCGTTCCGTCAGGTGGTGAACCGCGCCGAGACGGCGCACGAGCAACTGGCGCTTACCGAGCGCTACTTCGCAGCGCTGGCCGCCGGCGAGTTCGCAAGTTTCAGCGTCGCGGCCTGAGCGCGCGCCGCACCGACGCGACGCGATCGCGCCCGTAGGCACTGCTTGCCGCGGACGCGTACGATAACCCGTCCCACGAATCGTCCGGCCCTATGGAATCGAGTTCCAGCACGCGTACCCAGCAGCAGGCGATCGAGCAGCTCGAACGCAGCGAGGCACGCTGGTTGCGCCTGGACGCCCTGCTGCGCCGGCTGGTGACGCGGCTCACCTACGCCGCCGATGGCCGCGCCGCCACGCTGGACGCGAGCCTGGGCAATATTCGCCGGCAGGTACGCGACGCGGTCGACGAGCCCGGTCTCGAGGCGCTGCTTTCGGACCTTGGCGAGGCGATCAAGGCGCTGGACGAGCCGGCCCCGGCAGCCCCCAGCGCGACGGCGCCGCCGCCGCATCCGTTCACCGAAGCGCTCTCCACCGGACAGGTGCTGCTGGCCCTGGTCGACCGGCTGCGCCTGGACGACGACGCGGTCGAGCGGCTGAACGCCCTGCGCGACACCATCCAGGGCTGCGCCGATGCCGCCACGCTGGCGGTGCAGGCCGAGGCCGTGGCCGCGCTGGTGAACCGCCACTGCCATCGCATCGGCGAAGCGCGCGCCGCCGCCGAGCGGCTGCTCAAGCACGTCACCGAACAACTGGAAGAGCTGGCCGTCTACCTCGCGCGCGAGGACATGTCCCATCGTGACGGCGAGAGCGCCCGCGACCAGCTCGATCACGAGGTACTCGGCGAGATCCGCGCGCTCACCGAGCAGGTCGCGCAGGCGCAGGACCTAAGCGAGCTGCAGGTCGAGGTGCAGCAGCGCCTGGGCGCGATCAGCGGGCATTTGAAGACGTTTCGCCAGCGCGAGGCCGCGCGCGAACGCGAGTGGCAGGCGCGTACCGAGCAGATGGGCCAGCGCATCCGCGAGCTGGAACGATCGGCGCAGGCGATGGAAGCCACGCTGCGCCACGAGCAGGCGCTGGCCTCCACCGACCCGCTCACCGGTGTGGCCAACCGTCTGGTGTTCGAGCAGCACATGGCCGATGCCTGCCTGCGCATCGCGCAGGGCGGCGGCGAGACCAGTCTGCTGGTGCTCGATATCGACCGCTTCAAGGAGATCAACGACAGCTTCGGCCACGCCGCCGGCGACCGCGCGCTGCGCATCGTCGCCGAGCAGCTGCGCGCCGGGCTGCGCTCGGACGACCTGCTGGCACGCTACGGCGGCGAGGAGTTCGTGGTGGTGCTGTCGGGCATGGGCGCGGAAGCGGCCATGCGCGTGGCCGAATCGCTGCGCAAGCGGATCGAGAGCCTGGGCTTCCACGGTCAGCAGCGACCGGTGCGCATCACCCTTTCGTGCGGCGTCACCGTACTGCGCGGCGACGATTCGCCCGACAGCGCCTTCGAGCGGGCGGACGGCGCGCTGTATCGCGCCAAGCGCGGCGGGCGCAACCGCTGCGAGTTGATCTGAGCGAGGCAGCGTGCGGCCGTCCAGACGGCTGAACGGATGGACGCCCGCGCACCGGGCCTGCCTGCAAAGCCGGAGCGGCCGTTGTATGATGCGCGACCCGTTTCTATCTCTTCATCCGAAAGGAAGGATATAACCCACGATGAGCAGCCATCTCTTCACCTCCGAGTCGGTCTCCGAAGGCCACCCGGACAAGGTCGCCGACCAGATTTCCGATGCCGTCCTCGACGCGATCCTCGCGCAGGATCCGCGCGCGCGCGTCGCCTGCGAGACCCTGGTGAAGACCGGCGTGGCCATCGTGGCCGGCGAAGTCACCACCAGCGCGTGGATCGACCTGGAGGCGCTGACCCGCAAGGTCATCGTCGACATCGGCTACAACTCCTCCGAGGTCGGCTTCGACGGCGAGACCTGCGGCGTGCTCAACCTGATCGGCAAGCAGTCGCCGGACATCAACCAGGGCGTGGACCGCAAGAAGCCCGAGGAACAGGGCGCCGGCGACCAGGGCCTGATGTTCGGCTACGCCACCAACGAGACCAAGGATTTCATGCCGGCGGCGATCTACTACTCGCACCGCCTGGTCGAGCAGCAGGCGAAGGTCCGCAAGAAGAAGAACTCGCCGCTGCCGTGGCTGCGTCCGGACGCCAAGAGCCAGGTCACCCTGCGCTACGAGAACGGCGTGGCCACCGCCATCGACGCCGTGGTGCTGTCGACCCAGCACGACCCGGGCATCAAGCAGAAGGACCTGATCGAGGCGGTGCGCGAGCACATCCTCAAGCCGGTGCTGCCGGCCAAGCTGCTGCACAAGAGCACCAAGTACCACATCAACCCGACCGGCAAGTTCGTCATCGGCGGGCCGGTGGGTGACTGCGGCCTCACCGGTCGCAAGATCATCGTCGACACCTACGGCGGCTGGGCCCGTCACGGCGGCGGCGCGTTTTCCGGCAAGGATCCGTCCAAGGTCGACCGCTCGGCCGCCTACGCCGCGCGCTACGTGGCCAAGAACATCGTGGCTGCCGGCATCGCCGACCGCTGCGAGGTGCAGGTGAGCTACGCCATCGGCGTGGCCGAGCCGACCTCGATCTCGGTCACCACGTTTGGCACCGGCAAGATCAGCGACGACAAGATCGAGAAGCTGATCCGCAAGCACTTCGACCTGCGTCCGTACGGCATCATCAAGATGCTCGACCTGATCCACCCGATGTACCAGCAGACCGCCAGCTACGGCCACTTCGGCCGCACGCCGTACGAGGTGAAGGCCGCCGACGGCAGCACCTACACCGCGTTCTCCTGGGAAAAGACCGACAAGGCCGACGCGCTGCGCGCCGACGCCAAGTTGAAGTGACGCGCCGGCGGCCAACGCCGCCGTGACGTTGACAGAAGCACCGGAACGGGCCGCTCATGCGGCCCGTTCCGTTTTGCGCAGCCCTGCGGTCGAACGATCCGCGCGGCGATTCAGGGCGTCAGCGGCGCCTTCCCCGTGCGCAGCACCTCCAGCGCGGAGCGGCGTACATCCTTCAGGCTGGCGTTGAGGGTGGCCGGGTCCTTCGCCACGAGGGGATCGAGGTAGCGCTGGCGCACCGCCAGCGCCGCGGGCGCATCGTGCAGCTGATCGAGCACTTCGTAGAGGCGCCAGGCGGTCTCCAGGGTGAGCGAGTCGTCTGGACCCAGCACCTTGTCGCGGCCGGCCAGGGCCTTTTCGTAGGGCGCGCGGGCCTGTGCCCAATGGCCGGCGTCTACTTCGATGTCGCCAAGCAGGCCGTAGGTGGCGAACACGATCGGATGCTCGGGGCCGAGCACGCGCTGCTGCCCGGCCAAGGTAAGCCGCGCCTCGCGTACGGCCTCGGCGTACTGGCCGTCGTAGCTGAGCAGGTTGGCCAGGCTGCCGTGCGCCATCAGCGTTTCGGGGTGGTCTTCGCCCAATTGCCGCTGGTGGGCGGCGAGAATCTGGCGCTCCAGCGCGATCGCCTGAACCATGAAACCGTGACGCGCCGCGTCGTCGACCCCGTCGGCATTGCCGCGCTTGGAAAGCAGGCGCACCTGCAGCGTCATCGAGGCGATCGTGTCGGGATGCTCCGGCCCCAGCACGCGCCGGCGTGCGTCAATCAGGCGCTGCAGGTCGGCGCCCGCCCGGTCGAAGGCGGGGCCGTCCTGCGCCAGGTAAACCTCGTCCATCGCCACCATGTACTGCGCGCGCAGCGTGTCCGGGTGATCCGCGCCCAGGCGCCTCAGGCGGATCGCAGCCACCTCGCGTGCGAGCGCCAGCGACTGCTCATAGTTGTGCCGGTAATGCTGCAGCTGGGCGAGCGTGACCATGGCATCGAGGGTCTCGCGGGCCTCGTTGCCGAAGGTGGTGCGATCGAGCGCCACCAGCGGCTTGGCCTGGGCCAGCGCCTCATCGCGTCGGCCCATACCGATCAGGGTGGTGATCAGGTCGCGGCGCAGCCGCAGCAGTTCCGGGTCGGTAGCCGGCAGCCGCTGTGCCAGCGCGTCGTACAGCGTCTTCTGCAGCTTCTCCGCCTCGGGCAGATGCCCTTGCGCCACCAGCACGCGCGCCTGTCCGGCCTCGGCCTGGGTGCGCAGTGGGTCGGTGAACGGCCGCGCGGAAGCAGCGCTCAACGCGCTCGCGTACAGCGCCGCCGCGGCCGGCGTGTCGCCCTGGCGCAAGCGCACGCCGGCCAGGTCGATGCGCGTGCCCAGCAGCGCGGTGGCGTCATCGGGCGCCAGTTGCTGGCGCGTGGCGAGCACCTTGCCCAGCTCGGTCGCTGCGTGGGCGTAGCTGCCGATCCCCACCAGCACGCGCGCCAGCGACTGGCGCAGGTCGGCGGCTAGCAGCGGGGCGTCGGCGAAATCGTGGTCGAGGCGATCCAGCGCGTGGGTCACCACAAAGGTGTCCAGCGCATGCCGCGCGAGGTCGGTGGAACCGGTCGCCGGCGCGCTTCCCGCGCTGCGCTGCGCGCGGTCGATGGCATGCCCCATCGCGTCGATGTCCACGCTGTCGAGCGTGGTCTGCTGGAAATCCACGATGCGTTCGAGCTGGTGTTGGCGCTGTTCGGCAAGCCGCTGGGCCGCCCGCGTCTCGCGCAGGGAGAACAGCGTGCTGAGCAGCCCCGCCCCGATCGCCAGCACGAAGGCCGCGCCGGCGGCGAGCGGCCAGCGGTTGCGCCGCACGTAGCGGCGCACCCGGTACCACTGGCGCCCGCGCCGTGCCTGCACCGGGCGGCACTCCAGAAAACGCTGCAGATCGTCTGCGAGCGCGGTGACGCTGGAGTAGCGCTCGTCCGCCTGCCGCCGCAGCGCCTTGAGCACGATGGCGTCCAGATCGCGCGGCACCGCTCGGCCGCGCAGCGCCGGCTGCGCGCCCTCCTCGCGCGCCAGTCGCGCGGCCCGACTCGGCGGCACGAGGTCGCCGGTGACGATGGCGTTGGAGAGCAGGTGCGGGGTGACCAGATGCTGGTAGGGCCGGCGGCCGGCGACGAGTTGATAGAGCACCACGCCGAGCGAATAGACGTCCGCCGCGGTGGTCAGCGGCAGCCGCTCGATCTGCTCGGGGCTGGCGTAGGCCAGCGTCATCGCGTGGGCAGCGGTGGCGGTGGCCAGCAGGTCGGCCTGGTCGTCGAGGATGCGCGCGATGCCGAAGTCCAGCAGCTTCGGCGTGCCGTCCTCGGTCACCAGGATGTTCGCCGGCTTGATGTCGCGATGGATGATCAGGTTGCGATGCGCGTACTCCACCGCGGCGCAGACCTTGAGGAACAGGGTGATGCGTGCGGTGAGGTCGAGCGCATGACGGTCGCACCAGGCGTCGATCCGCTCGCCCTGCACGTACTCCATCGCCAAAAACGGCTTGCCGTCTGCGAGCACGCCCCCGTCGAGCAGACGCGCGATGCCGGGGTGTTCCAGGCGCGCCAGCAGCTTGCGTTCCTGGCTGAAGCGCTCGGTGAGGATCGGCGAGCCTTCGGCGGCGGCGGTGAGCAGCTTCAGCGCCACCTGCTGGGTGAAGTCGCCGTCGCAGCGCTCGGCCAGGTACACCGTACCCATGCCGCCCTCGCCGAGATGGCGCAGAAGGCGATAGTGGCGCGGCCCGGTGGCCTGCGCGTCGTGCCCGCTGAGATCCGGCGAGATCGCCGAGAGCACGGGCAAGGTGGCGGTGTGGGTCGCGTCCAGCGCGCGCAGCATCCAACGCAGTTCGCGCTCCAGCGCTTCGTCGCCCGCGCATGCCTGGACGATGAACTCGTCACGTGCGGCGGCCGGCAGCTCGGCCGCTTCCAGCGCGAGGCGCTTGGCCTCCACGTAACGATCGGTCAGTGCCCCCTTCATCGCCCTTCCCCCCGAAAAGGTCTGCTGCCTCGACCGCGCATCGGCGCGGCGGGTATGTCAATCCGGCTTGCGCGCCACCAGGTCGATCAAGGCCGACATGCCATGGTGCCCGTTGCCCTCGTGAATCGCTGCGTCGTACGCGGCCAGGTGCTCGATCGTCAACTCGGCGAACGCCTCGCGCAGCATCGCCTCGGTATACAGGTTCGCCACTTCCGACGGGCCACCCGTGCCATAGCCGAGCTGCTCCGGGCGATAGCCCTCCAGCAGCAATACACCCCCGGGCTTAAGCGCCGCCACCATGCCGGCGAACAGCCGCGTGCGCAGGGCTGGATCGGCGAACTGGATGAAGATCGCGGCGATCACGTCGAAGCGCTCGCGGCCGAAGTCCCAGTTCGACAGGTCGGCCAGCTCCCAGGCCATGGAAACGTTGCGTTCGGCGGCGAGGCGGCGGCTCTTGGCCAGACCCACGTCGGAAGCATCCACCGCCAGCACGTCCAGCCCCTGCTCGGCCAGCCACACGCCGTTGCGACCCTCGCCGTCGGCCACCGCCAGCGCCTTGCCGTGCTGCGGCAGGCGGGCGCGCTGGGCCACGAGAAAGGCGTTCGGCGCGGTGCCGAACAGGAATTCCTCGCCTGCGTAGCGTTCGTTCCAGCGATTCATGCCGACTCCAGGTGAACAGCCGCCGAAGTCTAGACCAGCGCGCCCCGCGCCGCATGTCAGGGCCCAGCGGAACACCGTGCCCGCCCCGTACAATGGGCGGATGTCTCTTATCCAATTGCAGCGCGTCGACTTCTCGATCGGCGGCCCCCTCCTGCTCGAACACGTCGATCTGTCGATCGAACGCAATGAGCGCGTGTGCATCGTCGGTCGCAACGGCGAAGGCAAATCCACCCTGATGAAGCTGATCGCCGGCGAGCTGCAGGCCGACGATGGCGAGGTCCGCGTGCAGAACGGCGTGGTGATCGCGCGCATGGCGCAGGAGGTGCCGCAGGGCACCGAAGGCACCGTGTTCGACGTGGTTTCCGACGGCCTGGGCGACCTCGGCCACCTGCTGGCGCGCTACCACCACCTGATCGCCGAGGGCGATTTCGACGCGCTGGGCGACGTGCAGCACGCCATCGAGGCGCAGAACGGTTGGGATCTGGATCGCCGCGTCACCGAGGTGATCACCAAGCTGGAGCTGCCGGCCGACACCGACTTCAACGCGCTCTCCGGTGGCATGAAGCGTCGAGTGCTGCTGGCCCAGGCGCTGGTGCGCAAGCCCGACGTGCTGCTGCTGGACGAGCCGACCAACCATCTGGATATCGAGGCGATCGGCTGGCTGGAGAACTTCCTCAAGCAGTTCGACGGCAGCATCCTGTTCATCACCCACGACCGCAGCTTCCTGCGCGCGCTGGCCACCCGCATCGTGGAGATCGACCGCGGCGCGCTCACCGACTGGCCCGGCGACTACGACAACTACCTGCGCCGCCGCGAGGAGCGCCTGCACGCCGAGGCCCAGGCCAACGCGCTGTTCGACAAGAAGCTGGCGCAGGAAGAGGTGTGGATCCGCCAGGGCATCAAGGCGCGGCGCACCCGCAACGAGGGCCGCGTGCGCGCGCTCAAGGCGCTGCGCGCCGAACGCGCCGAGCGGCGTAATTTGAGCGGCAACGTGAAGATGACCGCGGCCAACGCACAGGCCTCGGGCAAAAAGGTGATCGAGCTCGAGCACGTGCACCAGGCCTACGACGGCCGCGTGCTGATCGACGACCTCTCCACCACCATCCTGCGCGGCGACCGTATCGGCATCATCGGCCCCAACGGCGCCGGCAAGAGCACGCTCTTGAAGATCATGCTGGGCGAGCTCAAGCCCCAGCGCGGCACGGCGGAGCTGGGCACCGGCATCCAGATCGCCTACTTCGACCAGCACCGCCTGCAGCTCAACGACTCGCTCAACGCGCTGGACAACGTGGCCGAAGGGCGCGAGTTCATCGAGTTGAACGGCAGCCGCAAGCACATCATCGGCTACCTGCAGGATTTCCTGTTCGCGCCCGAGCGCGCCCGCGCGCCGATCACCCGGCTATCCGGCGGCGAGCGCAACCGTCTGCTGCTGGCCAAGCTGTTCGCACAGCCGTCGAACCTGTTGGTGATGGACGAACCCACCAACGACCTCGACGTCGAGACGCTGGAACTGCTGGAAGAACTGCTCACCGACTACCAGGGCACACTGCTGCTGGTGTCGCATGACCGTGCGTTCCTCGACAACGTGGTCTCCAGCACGCTGGTGCTGGAAGGTAACGGCCAGATCGGCGAATACGTGGGCGGCTATACCGACTGGCTGCGCCAGCGCCCGACCGCCGCGGCAGCCGTCGCCGCAGCGGCCGCCAAGCCGGGCCTCACCCGCACCGATCCACCGGTGGCCGCGCCTGCGCCTGCCCCGAAGCGCAAGCTCAGCTTCAAGGATCAGCGCGAACTGGAACTCCTGCCCAAGCGCATCGAGGAGCTGGAGGCGAACATCGCCGCCCGCGGCGAAGCGATGACCGATCCGGCCTTTTTCAAGCAAGACAGCGCCGCCATCACGGCGGCGAATGACGCCGTGGCGAAGCTGCAGGCCGAGCTGGAAGCGGCGTACGCGCGCTGGGCCGAACTGGACGGTTGAGCCAGGTCGGGAAACCGCCCGCCTAGTGTGGGCGTTTCAGCGATGTGCCGGCGGCGTGGCGAAGCGGACGGGCTGCCGGTGCGGGATCGGCCTCGGCGGTGCCGATCGGCGACAACGCATTGAGCACGCGCCGCGTGGTGCTCGCGGCATGCGTATGCCGGCTCGGCGAACGATCGGCAATCATGGTGGGCAGGCTGGCGCGGCTGGCAAAGCCCGCATCCAGCAGCTGCGCCATGCGCTGGTCGCGCGAGCGCCAGGTGTCCCCGCCCAGCACCACGCCGAACAGGCGATGCCCGTCGCGCACCGCGGTGGAGGCCAGGTTGTAGCCCGCGGCATGGGTGTAGCCGGTCTTCAGACCGTCCATGCCCTTGTAGCTTTCCAGCAGGTGGTTGTGGCCCTTGACCAGACGACCGCGAAAACGGAACTCGGTGGTGGCGAAGTAGTGCGAGCGGTTCGGGAAGTCCCGGTACAGCGCCATCGCTAGGCGACTCATGTCGCGCGCCGTGGTGGTCTCGTAACCGCCGGGCAGGCCCGAAGCGTTGGCAAAATGGGTCTGGCCCATGCCCAGCAGGATCGCCTGCGCGTTCATCGCCTCGACGAAGCGGGCTTCCGACCCACCGAGTTTCTCCGCCATCACGGTGGCCGCGTCATTCGCGGACTTGGTGATCATGCCCAGAATGCAGTCGCGCACCGTGATCGATTGGCCGCGACGCAGGCCGAGCTTGGTCGGCTCCATCGACGCCGCATGGGCGGACACCAGGATCTTTTCGTCCAGCGTGAGACGACGGTCTCGCAGTGCCTGAAAGGCCAGGTAGAGCGTCATCATCTTGGTCAGCGACGCCGGCGCGTGCGCGTCATCGGCGTGGCTTTCACTGAGCGTGAGGCCGGTGGTTCCGTCGACAATCACCGAGGTCTGCTCGGCATGGGCGACACCGGTCGCGACGGTGAGCAGCAGGGCCAGGACGGCGACGCGGCCAGGCCAGCGACGAGGGGATTGCAAAGACTGGGACATAAAGACAGCACTTGTTGGCTGCCCCGCACCCTAACGTGAGCGGCAGCACAATTCCAGAGATTTCTGGTGAGAATGAAAACTCAAGTGGTTGTTTAACATGGGGATAACCCGCCGGCTTTTTGAAGCCTGCTCCGCCGTCCGCCAGCCGTGGCCTGCGGGCGCCGCTGCGAGGTGCTCTAGTGCGCCTCGCGCACCCGCGCCACACCGGCCTGCATGATGCGATCGGTCCACGCGATGCCGATCGCCGAGGCGATGAACACCACGTGGATGATCGTCTGCCACATCACGCCGGTAACCGTCAGTGTCGAGCACTTCATGGCTGCGGCGGCCTCCACGGCGGTGTCGACGGATGTGACTACCTCTGGCGAGCAGAACGGCAGCCCCTCCAGGGCGCCGGCGGCAATGAACGTCTTCAGCAGATGGATCGACGAGATGCCGATGATCGCCATCGCGAGCTTCACCTTGAGCACCGAGGCGTTCACGTGACTCAGCCACTCCGGCTGGTCCGGGTGCTGCTCCAGTCCGAGTCGGGAAACGAAGGTCTCATAGCCGCCCACGATCACCATGATCAGCAGGTTGGAGATCATCACCACGTCGATCAGCCCGAGCACGATCAGCATGATCTCCTGCTCGCCCAGGTGCGACGCCTCGTGGATCAGGTGCCACAGCTCCTTGCCGAACAGGAACACGTACACGCACTGCGCCACGATCAGGCCCAGGTACAGCGGCAGCTGCAACCAGCGCGAGCTGAAGATGAAGAGGGCGAGCGGGTTCAGGCGGGGCGGCGTGGGGGCGTGCATGACGTCTATCTCGGCGAGTGAATCGCGAGCGTAGCGATCGCACGAAGCGGACGCCAGCCGTCCGCTTCGTGCAATGGGCCTGGCCCGCGGCGCGAACCCTCAGCCGGTGTTCTGCAGCCCCTGCGAGACGCCGTTGACGCAGGCGACCAGGGCACGCAGCAGGGCGTCGTCTTCGCCGTTGGAGGCACGCCAGCGCTTGAGGAGGTCGACCTGCAGCACGCTCATCGGATCGACGTAGGGGTTGCGCAGGCGAATCGACTGGGCGAGCCGGGGCGAACCGTCCAGCAGTTCCTGGCTGCCTTTCAGGCGCAGCACCCAGCGACAGGTGCGTTCGAACTCGTCGCGGATCAGCCCGAAGAACGGCGCGTGCAGCTCGCCGGACAGCAGCGAGAACGCCTCGGCGATGTCGAGGTCGCACTTGGCCAGCACCATCTCCACGTCGTCGAGCATGTTGCTGAAGAACGGCCAGTCGCGCGCCATTTCGGCCAGCGCCGCTTCGCCGAAGTCGGCAGTGCCCTGCTCCAGCGCGGTGCCGAGGCCGTACCAGCCGGTGATGATCGAGCGGCACTGGGTCCAGGAGAACACCCACGGGATCGCACGAAGGTCCTGCACACCGCGCATGCTGCGGCGGCGCGAGGGGCGCGAGCCGAGTGTCATGCGCTCGATCACGTCGATCGGCGTGGCGGTGCGGAAATAGCCGACAAACCCCTCGCGGTCGACGAAGGCGCGGTAGTGGGCACGGCTGGCGGCGGAAAGCCGGTGCATGCGTTCGCGCCATTCGGCCTCGCGCGGCTCGTCCTCGCGCGGGCGCAGGCTGGCGCGCAGCACGGCGCCCACGGTCTGCTCCAGGTTGCGCAGCGCCAGCGCGCGGATGCCGTACTTGCGGTGGATCACCTCGCCCTGCTCGGTGACGCGCAGCACGCCGGCCACCGAACCGCGCGGCGAAGACATCAGCGCCGGTGTGATGCGGGCGCCGCCGCGGCTAGCCGAGCCGCCGCGACCGTGGAAGAAGGCCAGCTGGATGCCGGCCTCCTGCGCAATTTCCAGCAGCTCCACCTGCGCGCGCTGCAGGCCCCAGCGCGAGGCCAGCGTGCCGCCGTCCTTTCCGCTGTCGGAGTAGCCGAGCATCACCCACTGGCGGTCGTTGCGGGTTTTCAGGTGGCTGCGATAGACCGGATCGGCGAGCAGCGCGCGCAGGGTGGCCGGCGCGTTCTTGAGGTCGTCGACGGTTTCGAACAGCGGGGCGATGTCCAGCGGAACGATGCCGTTCGCGCCCTCTTCCTCGCGGGGCGAGGAAGTCACCGCCAGCCCGCCGTGGCGGGCCAGCGCCAGCACGGCCAGCACGTCGGCGGCGGTGCGCGCCATCGAGATGATGTACAGGCCGATCGCCTCGCTGCCGTAACGGCGCCGCGCTTCGCCCAGCTCCTGGAACACCGCGCGCATGCGCTGCGCGTCTTCCTCGTCCACCGGCGCCAGCGGCTGCTCGCCGCTGGCGAACGGGTGCAGCTGGTCCACGCGCTGCTCGGGCGTGTGCTCGCCCCACTGCGCATCGCCGAGCAGGGCCGCGAGCGCGTCGTCGTGCACCTGCGAATCCTGGCGCACGTCGAGCCGCGCGAGGTGCAGGCCGAAGGTACGCACGCGGCGGATCACGCGTTGCACGGCGTAGGCGCCGGCATGCAGGCCGTGGTGGGCGACCAGGCTGTGCGCGATCAGTTCCAGATCGCCGGCGAGCTCGTCGACGCTGGTATAGCCCTCGGCGTGATCGTCTTCGAGGCTGGCCTCCAGCCGCGCACCGATCAGGGTGAGCAGGGTGCGGTAGGGCATGTCGGCGTGGCGCGGGCGGATCTTCTTCGCCGCGGCGGGGAAGCGGGCACGGTAGTCGTCCAGTCGCGCGGAGAGTTGCGGATCGACCGCCACGCGCCCCTGCGTCTGGCTGAGCAGGCGCGCCAGCCCGGCGACGTCTTCCATGTAGTGCTCGAGCACATGCGCACGCTGGCTGGCCAGGCTGGCCGCGATGGTGTCGGCGCCCACGTTGGGGTTGCCGTCCATGTCGCCACCGACCCAGGTGGCGAAGCTGAGCAGCCGCGGCATCGGCGCGGCCACGCCGTAGACCTGCTGCAACGCCTCGGCCAGCGCCTCGTACAGCGCCGGCACGATGCGGTAGATCGGATTGGCCAGGTAGAAGCCGACGTGGTGGTGCTCGTCCTGCACGGTGGGCTGCACCGGCGAGGCCTCGGCAGTCTGCCAGCCGGCAGACAGCGCCATGAAGATGCGGTCGTCGTCTTCCTTACGCTCCTGCGGCGTGCGGGTGGGATCGAAGTTGTCCACCAGCGAGCGCACGATCGCCTGCTCCTTCTCCAGCAGCGAGCGGCGCACCGCCTCGGTGGGATGGGCGGTGAACACCGGTTCGATGTGCAGGCGACCGAGCCAGTCGAGCAGCTCCTCGGCGCTGACGCCCTGCGCCTTGAGCGCGGCGAACACGTCGAGCAGGGATTCGGGCTGCGGCGCGCCGCCGGCGCGCTGGTAGTCGCGACGACGGCGGATGCGGTGCACACGCTCGGCGATGTTCACCGCCTGGAAGTAGGTGGCGAAGGCGCGCGCCAGTGCTTCGGCTTCGTCGGGCTGCATGCCGCTGAGGCTGCGACCGAGCAGGGCCACCGGCTCCCCCTCGCGGCGTCGGCGGATGGCGCTGGTGCGCACCGCTTCCACCCGCTCGAAGAACGCTTCGCCACGCTGCTCGGCCAGCATCTGCCCGACCATCGCGCCGATCCGGCTGACGTCCTCGCGCAGGGGGGCATCGTGCGGCAGGTCGGGGGTTTCGGGCTGGAAAGGCATGGCGATCTCCATGAGGCAACCGCCCAAGCCTAACGAAAAATGCTGCTTGTGCAGCAAATTGGGCGGTGCCGACGCTGCGACCCCGTGTGCGCAGGGCACCGAACCGCGCTTGCGGTTAGAATGCCCTGCTGCCCGCCGAGGGGCGCTGCGACCGTTTGCGACGGCGGCCTTGTCCGCCCTGCCCGCCGATTTGAAGGCCGGCACGTCATCCGGCCAGGCTCGGCGCGGCACGTTCGACAACGGCGCCCGGTTGCTTTCACGCGAAGACTTTTCGCACCGAACCGGAGATTTTCATGAACGCTGTCACCCGCGACCTTTCCAACCACGACTACAAGATTGCCGACATCGGCCTGGCCGAGTTCGGCCGCAAGGAGCTGGACATTGCCGAGCACGAGATGCCGGGCCTGATGTCGATCCGCAAGAAGTACGCCCCGAGCGCGCCGCTGAAGGGCGTGCGCGTCACCGGCTCGCTGCACATGACGATCCAGACCGCCGTGCTGATCGAGACGCTCAAGGACATCGGCGCCGACGTGCGCTGGGCCTCGTGCAACATCTTCTCCACCCAGGATCACGCTGCCGCGGCGATCGCCGCCACCGGCACCCCGGTGTTCGCCTGGAAGGGCGAGACGCTGGAGGAGTACTGGGACTGCACGCTGGACGCGCTCACCTTCCCGGGCCAGGGTGCTGACAAGTTCCTCGGCCCGCAGCTGGTGGTGGACGACGGCGGTGACGTGACGCTGCTGATTCACAAGGGCTACGAGCTCGAGAACGGCTCGGACTGGGTCAACACCGCCTCGGAGAGCCACGAGGAGCAGGTGATCAAGAACCTGCTCAAGCGCGTGGCGAGCGAGCGCCCGGGCTTCTGGCACACCGTCGTGCGCGACTGGAAGGGCGTCTCGGAGGAGACCACCACCGGCGTGCATCGCCTGTACCAGATGCTGGAGGCCGGCAAACTGCTGGTGCCGGCGATCAACGTCAACGACTCGGTGACCAAGTCGAAGTTCGACAACCTCTACGGCTGCCGCGAGTCGCTGGCCGACGGCCTGAAGCGCGCGATGGACGTGATGCTGGCCGGCAAGGTGGCCGTGGTGTGCGGCTACGGCGACGTCGGCAAGGGTTCGGCGCACAGCCTGCGTGCCTACGGCGCGCGCGTGGTGGTGACCGAGATCGATCCGATCAACGCCCTGCAGGCAGCGATGGAAGGCTTCGAGGTGAACACCGTAGAGAGCACGCTGGGCCGCGGCGACATCTACGTCACCACCACCGGCAACAAGGACGTGCTGACCATCGAGCACCTGAGCCAGATGAAGGATCAGGCCATCGTCTGCAACATCGGCCACTTCGACAACGAGATCCAGGTCGACGCGCTGAAGAAGTTTCCCGGCGTCACCGCGCTCAACATCAAGCCGCAGGTGGACAAGTACACGTTCAAGGACGGCCGCTCGATCTTCCTGCTGGCCGAAGGCCGCCTGGTCAACCTCGGCTGCGCCACGGGCCACCCGAGCTTCGTGATGTCCAACTCGTTCTCCAACCAGACCCTGGCGCAGATCGACCTGTGGGCGAACAAGGAAACCTACGAGAAGAAGGTCTACATCCTGCCCAAGAAGCTGGACGAGGAAGTGGCCCGCCTGCACCTGGAGAAGATCGGCGTGAAGCTGACCACGCTGACCGACGCCCAGGCCGCCTACCTCGGCGTGCCGAAGGAAGGTCCGTACAAGCCGGAGCACTACCGCTACTGATCGGCCTGATCACGCAGCAGACGAAGGGGCGCAGCGATGCGCCCCTTTTTTTGCGTCTACCGTAGCCGCTGTAAGAATCGGCCCGCTGGCGCGTCTTACCGGGTGACCCCCGACGGAGACATGTCCATGCCCATCTCGATCGACAGCGAAGGCGAGCCCATGACAGACCACGCGCCACCCGACGTCGCCATGCTGGCGCGCCTGTATGGACGGCAGGTTTTCCAGGCCGCCTACCGGGTGCTCGGCCAAGCCAGCCAGGCCGAGGACCTGCAGCAGGATGTGTTCCTGCGCGTGCTCGAACGGCCGACCGGACCGGTGGAATCCTGGCCGGCCTACCTGGTCACGCTAACCGTGCGGATGGCGATCGATCGCCTGCGCCGGGCGCAGCGCTGGCGCCGACTCCTGCCATCCTGGCGCGCCGCCGCACCGGCGGCCTTCGACAGCACCGAACAGAGCGCAATCCAGCATGAACGTTCCCGCCAGCTGCGCGACGCACTGGGCCGGCTGAAGCCGCGCGAGGCCGAGTGCTTCACGCTGCGCCACGTGCAGGGGCTGGAGATCGCCGAGATCGCCCGCGCCACCGGCATGAACAGCAACCACGTCAGCGTCTGCCTGCATCGCGCCGTCCGCGCGCTGGAAGCGCGCCTTGGCGAAAGCGACCCCACCACCCCGGAGGTGCTGTGATGAACCCGACCCTCTCTGCCCGACTGACCACCCACCTGCGCGCCCTCGATGAGGGGCTGTCCGCGACCGCCACCGATACCGCCCAGCACAAGCTCGAGCAGCGCCTGGCCGGCCGACGCCAGAACACGGCGCAGCGCCGCTGGCTCGGCTGGACGGCGGTCACCGCCACCGCCGCGCTGATGCTGGCACTGTTCCTGCTGCCCACTTCGCACGGCATCGCGTTCGACGCGGTACAGAAGCGCCTGCGCGATTTCCACACGTTGACACTGCAGATCGAGCAGCAGTCGCAAGGCATCGCGATGCCGCCGATCCGGGTGTGGATGAACCGGGACGGCGACGTGCGCACCGACTTCGGCACCGCCACCTCGGTCATCGTCAACGTGCACGAACAGCGCATGCTCAGCCTGCTGCACGACAGCCACTTCGCGTTGCAGATGCCGCTGCCGGCCACCGGCAAGGCAGGCGACCCGCTGGCATGGCTGGAGCCGGTTCGCCGGTTCCAGGGCGAAGCGCGCAAGCTGCCGGGCACCCGGGTGATCGACGGCAGGCCGACCACGGGCTGGGCGCTTGATGTGCAGGGCATGCACATCGTGATCTGGGCCGATGCCGATGCGTTGCCGCGCGCGGTCGAGATCGGCGGCAACGGCAGCCGGCTGCGCCAGACCATGCACGTGTCGATGGATACGCCGATCGATCCGGCCACCTTTAGTACCGCCTTGCCGCCGGGCTATCGCCTGATGGCGCCGGACGCCGACTGAGCCGGGCACGCCGAATTCCTGCCGCGACAGATACCCCCAGTGGGTACGTGAAATACCGAACAGGACGGGCGGAGTGCGGCAACGCGCTCCGCCCGTTTCGATTTCCCGCGTAGCCGTAGCGCCGCGCAGCCGCGCTGGCGGGTCAGGCGCCGGACCCGCGGCGGGCGATCAGCCCGGCCTTGTTACCCGCGCACACTCCGCGGCGCCCCTGCTGACGAACGTTTCCGACCGACAACGCGAAGCGCCAGCGGAGTGGCCCACGTGGGCGAACCGGTTGCGCCAGCCGCAACGGCGGAAGGGTCGCGCCAACCCGCCAACACGCAGATCCCGCCTCACATCTATCCCCGCCGCCGCCTCAAACGGGGGCAGCGCTTTCTTGGCGCGTCGCAGCATGACAGCCCGGGGTATTGGCGCTATAGGATATACCCATAGGGGTATACATACCCCGCACTCAAAGGGCTGCCGACGACCCGCCTGTACCGATCGTCGGCAGCCGTCGCCTGCTGCGGAGCCGTCGATCATGAAACAGCGTCCCATCTGGAATGCCCACGTCGCCGGAGCCGTGCTCGGTCTCGTGCTGCTGCTGACCTTCGTGCTCACCGGCCACGGCCTGGGCGCGTCCGGTGCGCCCACGGCGATCGCCGCGGCCACTTCCAACGTGGTGGCGCCATCGGCCACCGAGGCCAACGGCTACCTCGGCTGGATGGTCGAGAACGGCCGCAATCCGCTGGACACCTGGATCATCTGGGAAGTGGTCGGCGTGACCATCGGAGCGCTGGCGGCGGCGTGGTGGTCGGGACGATTGCACCTGCGCGTGGAGGGCCCGCCGCGAGCCCGCGCACCCGGCCGGCTCGCGCTGGCGCTGACCGGCGGCATCGTGTCCGGCTTCGGAGCGCGCGTCGCCGCGGGCTGCACCAGCGGCCTGGGCCTGTCCGGCTCGGCCACGCTGGCCACCGCGGGCTTCGTCTTCCTGATCGGCTTCTTCGGTGCCGGCCTCGCCACCGGCCTGCTCACGCGGGGGATGTGGAAATGAGCTTCCCACTCGGCATGAGCGGCCCGCTCTCCGGCCTCGTGTGCGGCGTCCTGTTCGGCTACGTCCTGCAGCGCGGCGGTCTCGGCAATGGCTGCCGGCTCACCGCACAGCTGCGGCTGCAGGACTGGACAGTGTTCAACGTGATGTTCACCGCGATCCTGGTGTCCGCCGGCGGGCTGTACGTGCTGGAACTTGCCGGCGTCATGCACGCGGCCGACCTGTTCGTACCCACCACTTACCTGTGGGCAACGCTCCTGGGCGGCGCGCTGATCGGCGTCGGCATGGGGCTGGGCGGCTACTGCCCGGGCACCTCGGTGGTCGGCGCCGCCGCAGGCCGCGTCGACGGCATCGTGTTCTTCGTCGGCCTGATTGTCGGCGTGATCGCCTTCGCCGGCATCTACACGCCGATCGCCCCGATGCTCACCGCCGCCGCCGGCCCGCCGTCGCAGACCCTCGGCGAGCTGCTCGGCCTGCCGGCGTGGGCAGTGCTGGCGATCCTGGTGGGCGTGGCGGCGGGCGTGTGGTGGTTCACCCGCCGCAGCGGCGGCGATCCCTCCATTACCTGCGCCGACTGACGCGCGCCCCACCCCTCTTGAGGACTGACCCCATGAAGAAAGCCCACCACCACAAGCGCAGTGCTTCGCTGGGTGTCCGGCTGTCGACCGCCACGCTCGCCCTCGCGGCAATGGCACCCCTGCCCGCCGCGCTGGCGCCGCTCGGTGGCGTCTCGACGGCTTACGCACAGACCAACCCGTGCGCGCCCACGCCGGCCAAGTCCGCGCCCGCCAATCCGTGCGCGCCGCAGAAGGCCGCGGCCAGCAACCCGTGTGCACCGCAAGCGGCAGGCCCGGCGAACCCGTGTGCGCCCAAGCCCGGCAAGGCCAAGAAGAACTGCGACACGCCGAAGAACCCATGCGCGCCGGCCCCGAAGTGCGACGAAGGTGCGCCGCGCTGATGAACGCATCGCGCGCCCGCGCCGTCGATCATTCCCGCGTCCCGTTTCCGCGGGCGCGGGTGACGGCGAGCCTGCGCGCGCTGGGGCAATCCTCGCGGGCGCGCACGCGCACGGCGGCAATGACGTTGATCGATTGCTTGGACCGCTTCGTCGCGGCGGGTCAGGTGCCGCTGGCCGCGGCGCTGGGCGACACCGACGCCCCGCAGGTCTGGCACCAGTACGGGACGGTCGGCGACATGCCGGCTGACGGCCGCGCGGGCGCCCTGCACTTCTACTACCACGCTCATCGCACGCCCGGCGCTTCATCCGCGGAGCACGGGCATTTCCATTTGTTCGCCCCGCTCGGCGCCACCGGCGGTGACGCGCCCCGGTACACGCATCTGCTGGCGATCGGCGTGGACGCTCGCGGCATGCCGCTGCGGCTGTTCACCACCAATCGCTGGGTAACCGACGAAACGTGGCTCCCGGCCGAGCGCGTGATCGCGCTGATCGAAGCGGTCGCGGCCGCACCCGCGGCCGGGAGCGATCCGCTGGAGGCCTGGTTGCGCGCGCAGCTCGGCGTCTTCGCGCCGCAGATCACCGCCTTGCTGCGGCATCGCGATCGACGCGTGGCCGCACGCCTGCAGGGCGGGCGCCGGCCGGGCCTGCTGGAAGACCGCCGCATGCACGTGCTCAGCCATTGCCGTATCTCGGTCGAACGCCAACTGGTGGCGCTCGACCATGTCAGTCACTGAACGGTCCGATCGGACGGGGTGGAGGGAATGAACATGAATATGCACATCAAAGGCCTGTGGGCCGCCGGGCTGCTCCTGCTCGGCTCGACTACCGCACAGGCGGTGACGCTGCCCGGCCCGGTGGTCAGTGCGCAGTGGCTGTCGCAGCACCAGCACGAGGTGAACATCGTCGACGTGCGCAGCGATCCGGCGTCCTTCTCCAAGGCTCCGGCGTTCACCACCGACAAGGGCACCAAGACGCTTGCCACGCTCGGTGGGCACATCCCCGGTGCCCTGCTGCTCGACTTCGGCAAGACGCGCGTCGCGCGCACCATCGACGGCCGCGAGATCAAGGCGATGCTGCCCGACCACGCGACCTTCCAGGCCCTCATGCGCGGCATCGGCGTGAAAGCCGGCAAGCCGACGGTGATCGTGCCCGAGGGCGCGTCCGGCGCCGATCTGGACATGGCGGCGCGCGTGTACTGGTCGATGAAGGTCTACGGTGACGATCACCTGGCGCTGCTCGAAGGCGGCACCACCGGCTGGCTGCAGCAGGGCCTGGCCTTCGACACCGCGCCCGCCGCGGCCGGTGAAGGCGATTGGACGGCCACCGCGCCGCGCACGAAATACATCGCCAGCAGCCAGGATGTCGCCAAGGCGATCGGCAGCGGCGTGCAGATCGTCGACGCCCGCCCGATGCCGTTCTACGTCGGTCTGACCAAGAAGCCGGACGTCGGTAGTGCCGGGCACATTAAGGGCGCCGTCAACCTGCCGCCGGAGCTGCGCACCGCCTCCACCGGAGGCGCCGAGCATTACCTCTCGCCAGCGCAGTACCAGGCCATCTTCAAGCACCTGGACATCAAGGCGAGCAAGCCCAGCATCACCTACTGCAACACCGGCCACCTCGCCTCGGGCGCGTGGTTCGTGCTGAGCGAAGTGATGAAGAACCCGAACACCCGCCTGTACGACGGCTCGATGCTGGAGTGGACGGCCGAGCAGCGCCCGGTGGTCGGCCTGCCCTGATCGGGTCACGCATCGCGGCGGCGCATCGGGTGTGCGCCGCCGCGCAGTTTTCTTCTTTCCGGCAGCGACGAGCGCGTCGCGCCGCCTTACCTCGACGGAGCATGCGATGGACCAGCAGGATTCCAAACGGGGCCGCCTTCTGCAGGCACCCGAAGACTTCCTGAGCACCGAAGGGCGCTCGCGCCGGCGTGCGCTGGGCGGACTGCTGGCCGGCGGCGCCGCGTTGCTCGCGGCCGGGTCGGTGGGCGCCGCCGAAAAGGCCGCGGCCGCGGTCGATCCGAAGCACCTGCCGCCAAACCTGCCGCCGTGGTCGCAGAACCTGGGCAAGCCGGTCGGGGCCGATCCGTACGGTTTTCCCTCGAGCTTCGAGAAGAACATCATCCGCCGCAGCAGCCCGGGGCTGACCACCACCACGCAATCGTCGGTGGCGTTCGCACCGCTGCAGAACCTGTTCGGCATCATCACGCCGAACGGCCTGCACTTCGAGCGCGACCACAACGGCCGTCCGGACATCAATCCGTACGAACACCGGCTAATGATCCACGGCCTGGTGCGCGAGCCGAAGATCTACACGATGGAGGACCTGCTGCGGTTCCCGTCGGTGTCGCGCATCCACTTCGTGGAATGCGGCGCCAACTCGGCGATGGAGTGGGCCAACCCATCCGTGCCCACGGTGCAGTACACCCACGGCATGCTCAGCTGCGCCGAGTGGACCGGCGTGCCGCTGTCCACGCTGCTGGAAGACGTCGGCTTCGATGCGAAGCAGGCCAAGTACATCCTGGCCGAGGGCGCCGACGGCGCCGGCCTCACGCGCACCATCCCGATCTCCTTTGCGCTGAACGACGTGGTGGTCGCCTACGGCCAGAACGGCGAGATGGTGCGCCCCGAGAACGGCTACCCGCTGCGCCTGATCGTGCCCGGCGTGCAGGGCGTGTCGAACGTGAAATGGCTGCGCCGGATCAAGGTCGGCGACCAGCCGTGGAACACCCGCGAGGAATCGCTGCAGTACAGCGACGCGATGCCCGACGGCAGCATCCGCCAGTACACCTGGATCCAGGAAGCCAAGTCTGTGATCACCTCGCCGTCCGGCGGGCAGCACCTGCTGGACAAGGGCGGCTACTACGAGATCAGCGGGCTGGCGTGGTCCGGCCGCGGCCGCATCAAGCGCGTGGACGTCTCTACCGACGGCGGCAAGAACTGGCGCACCGCCAAGTTGCAGACGCCGGTGCTGGACAAGGCGCTCACCCGCTTCCGGCTGGACTGGACCTGGGACGGCAGCCCGGCCCTGCTGCAGAGCCGCTGCATCGACTCGACCGGCTACGTGCAGCCAAAGATGCGCCAGCTGCGCGAAGTGCGCGGCACCAGCTCGATCTATCACAACAACGCCATTCAGACCTGGCTCGTCGATGCCGAGGGGAAGGTGCACAATGTGGAAGTCTGATCGGATGGTCAGCGCAGTGGCGGTCATCGTGCTGCTGGCGGCGGCCTTGCCCGCCCAGGCCCAGGGCAAATACGGACTCGGGCAGAAAGCCACGCCCGAGCAGATCGCCGGCTGGAACATCGACGTGCGCCCTGACGGCGCCGGCCTGCCGGATGGGCACGGCTCGGTGGCCGAAGGCAACGAGGTGTACGACGCCAACTGCGCCAGTTGCCACGGCACGTTCGGCGAGAGCAACTCGTATATCGCGCTGACCAACGTGGGAGCGCGACTCAACTACGCCACCACGCTGTTCGACTACATCAACCGCGCGATGCCGTTCCCGCACTCCAAGGCGCTGACGGCGAACCAGGTCTACGCCGCCGCAGCCTATGTGCTGAATCTCAACGACATCGTGCCGGCCGATTTCGTCGCGGACAAGAACACGCTCCCCAAGGTCAAGATGCCCGCGCACGACAAGGTCAAGCCGTTCCCCGGCCTGATGAGCGTGACAGGCACGCCCGACGTCAAGAACGTCGCCTGCATGAAGGATTGCGCCAAGGACGTGAAGGTCACCGCGAGCCTGCCCGCGGGCTTCGTCGAGAACCTGTACGGCGACATCCGCGACAACTTCCGCGGCCTGCAGACGATGAACGAGCAGGCGCCGCCCGCCTCCGAGTTGCCGGGCAATGCCGACGCCAAGGCAACCCCGGACGTGCCCAAGCTGCTCGGCACGTATGCCTGCACCGCGTGCCACGCCGTGGACCACAAGGTGGTCGGCCCGGCCTTCCAGGACGTCGCCGCCAAGTACCAGGGCAACGCCGGCGCGGTGCAGCACCTGACCGACAAGATCCGCAAGGGCGGCGCCGGCGTGTGGGGCCCGATTCCGATGCCGCCACAGTCCGGGCCGTCCGACGCGGAACTGGCGGCCATCATCCACTGGGTTCTGAGCCAGCCCGCCAAGAAATGAGCGAGAGACCAAGCATGCCGCGTCTTCCCAAAGCCACCACCGCCACACACCCACCGCGCCACACACGCAGTCACGTCGAGGAGTCACCCATGAACATGTCCCGAAGGGCCTTCCTGCAGGTCAGTGCCAGCAGTACCGCCCTGCTGCTGGTGGGCGCCAGCGGCCTGCTGCCACGCCTGGCCGCCGCGGTCACCAGCCCGCTGGCCGCCACCGATACCCGCAAGCCGTTCCAGGCGATGACGCTCGACGAAGTGGTCAAGTCGCTCGGTGGCACCACGGCGACGAAGTCCACCGACATCGCGCTGCAGGCGCCGCCGATCGCCGAGAACGGCGCGGTGGTGCCGGTGGTGATCGAGAGCAAGCTGCCCAACACCAAGATGATCGCGATCGTGTCGGAGAAGAACCCGCACGCACTGTCAGCCTCCTTCAGCTTTCCCGACGGCACCGAGCCGTACGTGATGACGCGCGTGAAGATCGCCGAGACGTCCAACCTCTACGCCCTGGTGCAGACCGACAAGGGCTTTTTCTATACCGAGCAGCTGGTCAAGGTCACCCTTGGCGGCTGCGGCGGCTGATCCATTCCAGGAGAACGAGATGGCAGATCCGATGCGAATTCGCGCCGCCCTCACCGGCGACGTCGTCGAGGTGAAGGTGCTGATGTCCCACCCGATGGAAACCGGCTTGCGCAAAGACGCCAGCGGCAAGCCGGTGCCCGCCCACTACATCGAAACCGTCAAGGCCAGCTGCAAGGGCAAGGACGTGCTGACCGCCGAATGGGGCCCGGCCGTTTCGAAGAACCCGTTCCTGGCCTTCAAGTTCAAGGGTGGTGCCAAGGGCGACAAGGTCTCGGTCACCTGGCGCGACACGGCAGGCGAAACCCGTACTGACGAAGCGGTCATCAGCTGATCGGCCTACCCGGCCGGTCGACCGAGAATCGGGCCGCGCCGGTGCGGGCGGCCCGACCGTCCACGGAGGCGACACCCATGATGAAGTTGGCGCTGACTCTGCTGCTCGGCCTGTGTGCGGCCTGCGCACCGGCCGCGTCTGCCCGTGCCGCCGAGACGGTCGGCACGCAGGGCGCACCGATGCGGGTGGTGTTTCATCTGGACACCGACAGCAAGGGCACCGTCACCGCGTTGCATCAGGTCAGGAACCTGCTCACGGCCGACCCCACGGCGCAGATCGTCGTGGTGGCGGTCGGCGAGAGCGTGCGTTTCCTGGTCAAGGGCAGCAAGACCGATGGCGGCTATCCGTTCGCGCTGATGGTCGAGGACCTGCAGCAGAGCGGCGTTCGTTTTGAAGCCTGCAACAACACCATGACGACGCTGAAGATCAGCAAGAACCAACTGGACGACGACATCGGCGTCGTCCCTTCTGGCCTGGCCGAAGTCGCGCGGCTGCAGTCGCGCGAAGGCTATGCCTACATCAAACCCTGAGCGTCGACGGGCATCTGAGGAGACGGCACATGAAATCGAAATCCAGGCAGCTGATGTTCGGGCTGATGCTCGTGGGAGGAGCCGCCGGAAGCCTGGCGGCGTCGCTGGTATGGGCGCAATCGGAGACCGCCACCGACCCGGTGGCCGAGTACCGCGCGATGTTCGGCGACGACAACCCGGCCGCCTTGTGGATCACCCGCGGTCAGGACCTGTGGAACCAGGTGCGCGGCCCCAAGGGAACCTCACTGGCCAAGAGCTGCGACCTCGGCCTGGGCGCTGGTGTGGTCAAGGGCGCCTACGCGCACCTGCCGCGCTACTTTGCCGACACCAAGAAGGTGCAGGACCTCGATAGCCGACTGCTCACCTGCATGGTGCAGGGGCAAGGCCTGGACGAAGCGGCGATCCTGAAGAACCGCTTTGGCGACGGCGATCGCAAGTCGGACCTCGAAGCGCTGGCGTCCTACATCGTCGACGCCTCCAAGGGCGTCGCCATCAGCCTGCCGCTGGAGCATCCGCAGGAGAAGCAGGCCTACGAGATGGGCAAGGCGATCTTCTTCTATCGCGCGGCTACGCACGACTTCTCCTGCGCCACCTGTCACGGACAGGCCGGCAAGCGTATCCGCCTGCAGCAACTGCCGGACCTCGCCCAGGCCGGTCCGGACGCGCAGGCCACCTATACCGCGTGGCCGGCCTATCGCGTATCGCAGGGCGAGGTGCGCACGATGGAGTGGCGCATCGGCGACTGCTTCCGCCAGCAGCGATTGCCGGAACTGAAGTACGGATCGGAAGCCGCGATCGACCTGACCATGTTCCTCGCCAAGAACGCCGAAGGCGGAAAGATGGCGGCCCCCGGTCTCAAACGTTAAGGAGTCGACCATGCGCACCCCGATTCGCCTACTCATCCTGCTTGCAGCCCTGCCGGCGATTTCCAGTGCTGCCGAGGCAGCGCACCCGGGCGACCGCAATGCCCAGGCGCTGGCCGTCATGAAGGCATCGTTCAAGCCTCACGGCCAGGCCGACATGGACCGCCTGAAGCAGGATTCCACCCAGGCCCTGTGTTCGCTGCACGCGCCGGCCATGCCCACCGGCGAGGCAGCCTCCAAGGCCCTGGCGGCCAACCAGGCCTCGGTCAAGTTTCCCGCCGACGGCAAGTTTCTCGGCGACTGGAAGCGCGGCCAGGCGATCGCCGAGGAAGGCACCGGCTTCCAGTATTCCGACGATCCGGCCAAGCCCTCCGGTGGCAACTGCTACGCCTGCCACCAGCTCGACAAGCAGCAGATCGCCTACGGCACCATCGGCCCGTCGCTCTACAACTACGGCAAGAACCGCGGCCAATCCGAGCCGGTGCTGAAGCTGGCCTGGAGCATGATCAACGACATGAAGGGGTACTCGCTGTGCTCGGCGATGCCGCGTTTCGGTGCCAAGGGCGTGCTCACCGAACAGCAGATCAAGGACGTCATGGCGTTGCTGTTTGATCCCGCCTCGCCGGTCAACCAGTAAGCGTGCCGGGAGCGCCCTTGCCATGAGCATGAATCGCCGCGAGTTCATCCAGCTGATGGCCGCTGCGGCAGCGGCAGGCCTGCCGCTGACGTCGAGCCGCGCCCTCACCGCCAGTGCCCGCGGCGAAGCGTTGTACGACGCGCCGGCGTTCGGCAACGTCAGCCTGCTGCACATGACCGACAGCCATGCGCAGCTGCTGCCGATCCACTTTCGCGAGCCATCGTCCAACCTGGGCGTCGGCGCCGCGCGCGGTCGTCCGCCGCACCTGGTGGGCGAGCACCTGCTGAAGTTCTACGGCATCAAGCCGGGGACGCGCGAGGCGCATGCGCTGACCTACCTCGATTTCGTCGAGGCGTCCAAGCGCTACGGCAAGGTTGGCGGCTACGCGCACTTGGCCACGCTGATCAAGCGCCTGCGCGCCAGCCGCCCCGGCGCCCTGCTGCTGGATGGCGGCGATACCTGGCAGGGTTCGGCAACGTCGTTGTGGACCCAGGGTCAGGACATGGTCGATGCCCAGCTCGAATTGGGCGTGGACGTGATGACCGGGCACTGGGAATTCACCTACGGCGCCGACCGCGTGAAGGAAGTGGTCAACGGCCCGTTCAAGGGCAAGATCGATTTCGTGGCGCAGAACATCCGCACCGCCGACTTCGGCGACCCGGTGTTTCCCGACTACGCCATGCGCCATGTCAATGGCGTGGATGTGGCGGTGATCGGCCAGGCGTTCCCGTACACGCCAATCGCTCATCCGGCGCGCTTCGTGGCCGAGCTGTCGTTCGGCATCCAGCAGGAGCGCCTGCAGCAGGTGATCGACACCGTGCGCAAGGCGGGCGCAGCCGTGGTGGTGCTGTTGTCGCACAACGGCATGGACTGCGATCTCAAGCTGGCCTCGCAGGTCAGCGGGCTCGACGCGATCATGGGCGGACACACCCACGACGGCGTGCCGCACCCGGTGAAGGTCAAGAACGCCGGTGGCGAGACCCTAGTGACCAACGCGGGCAGCAACGGCAAGTTCGTCGGCGTGCTCGATCTGGATGTGAAAAACGGCAAGCTGCGCGAAGCCCGCTATCGCCTGCTGCCGGTGTTCTCCGACCTGCTTCCGCCGGACCCGGCGATGCAGGCGCTGATCGCCAGGCACCGCCAGCCGTACGAGAGCCAGTTGGCCAAGACCCACGCCGTCAGCGAGGGCCTGCTGTATCGCCGCGGCAACTTCAACGGCAGTTTCGATCAGCTCATCCTCGATGGCCTGATGGCGGTGAAGGACGCACAGATCGCGTTCTCGCCCGGCTTCCGCTGGGGCACCACGTTGCTGCCGGGCGAGGCCATCACCCACGAGCGGCTGATGGACCAGACGGCGATCACCTATCCGACCGTGACGGTCAACGAGTTCACCGGGGAGCGGATCAAGGCGATCCTCGAGGATGTCGGCGACAACCTGTTCAACCCTGATCCGTACTACCAGCAGGGTGGCGACATGGTGCGCGTGGGCGGGCTCACCTATACCTGCGATCCGAACGCCCCTGCCGGCAAGCGCATCAACGACATGCGGCTGGACGGCAAGCCGATCGATGCCGGCAAGTCCTACAAGGTCGCCGGCTGGGCGCCGGTGGCCGAGGGCGTCACCGGCGAGCCGGTGTGGGATGTGGTGGCCGAATACCTCAAGGCGCACCAGAGCGTGGCGGCGCCGAAGTTGAACCTGCCCAAGCTGGTGGGAGAGCAGAACGATCCGGGTATCGGTGGATGATGTTTCGGCGCGCGCTCGCAGCGCTGCTGGCCTGGGCGTGGCTGTCGCCGGCACTGGCGGCGGCGCCGGCAGCAAAACCCCCGTGGGCGCCCAGCGAGATCGATCTGCCCGTGCATCAGGTCGGCCCCCACAGCTACTACGTGGAGGGCAGGCTGGAGGAAGCGAGCCGCGCCAACGAGGGCTTCATCGCCAACGCCGGCTTCGTGATCACCGGCGACGGCGTGGTGGTGTTCGACACGCTGGGCTCGCCCGCGCTGGGCGACCGGCTGATCCAGGCGATCCGCAAGCTCACCGATCAGCCGATCCGCCGCGTGGTGATCAGCCACTACCACGCCGACCACTTCTACGGCATTCCGGCGTTTCGCCGGATCGGGGCGCAGATCTGGGCCGACACCCGCGCGCACCTCTATCTCAATTCACAGGAAGCCGCTGAGCGCCTGGCCCAGCGCAAACAGTTGATCGGGCCGTGGCTGGGGGCGGACTTCACCCTGCCTTTGCCGGACCGCTGGCTCGATACCCCCACCGGTTTCAAGATGGGCGGAGTGAGCTTCTCGTTGCGCCACATCGGACCGGCGCATTCGCCCGAGGATATGGCGATGCTGGTGGAACCCGATGGCGTGCTGTACTCCGGCGACGTGGTGTACGCGGGCCGCGTGCCGTTCATCGGCGATGCCGACACCCGCACGTGGCTGAAGGCCATCGACCAGCTGCTCGCCATTCCGGCCCGCGTGATGGTTCCCGGGCACGGGCCTGCGTCACTGCACCCGCGTGCCGATGCGCAGCTGACCCGTGACTACCTGGTGTTCCTTCGCCAGCAGATGGGGGCCGCGGTGAGCAACCTCGTGCCGTTCGACGAGGCCTACCAGCAGGTGGACTGGAGTCGGTTTGAAGCCGAACCGACCTTCGGCGCGGCCAACCGCCGCAACGCGTACAACGTCTACCTGCAGATGGAGCAGGAATCGCTCGCGCACTAGGGATGCTGATCAGCTAGACGCAGGCGGCGATGCCGCTCAGCCGAACTTGGTGAGCAGGCGCGACAGTTCCTTGGTCGATGCCCGCACATCCTCGATGTCGCCGGACGTTTCGAGATGGTTGTTGAGGCTGCAGACGATCATTTCGTAGAACGCCTTGTCCAGCGCACGCCGCGCCGCGGTGAGCTGCAGCGCCACCTGCTCGCAACTGCAGTTGTCCAGGATCATGCCCTGGATCGCCCGCACCTGGCCCTCGATGCGCGCCAGTCGGGCGACGATCTTGCGACGCTGTGCCTCTTCCGTCTCCTGCGGGTCCGCCGGAGGAATCTTTTTGGTCATGGGTGCGAGTCCGTCGATCGTGGCCGGCTGATGGTGCGATGCATGATTTTTTGATCAAGCCCAGGCCCGCATCCAAGCGCGAACGAAAACACCCGGAAATCAGCCTCGATGAGATTAGCACGGGGCCGGCATTGGCGCACATTCCGCCCCGCCCGAGTAAAAGCGCGCGTGTTTGCAAACGCGTGATTGAAAATGCTGCAACGCATTATCTCGAGTGACTCCTTTTTCTGCCGAAATCTGTTTTTCCCGACTGCCGAAATTCGGGAAAAGCTCGTGCTAGTCTCGGCTTATATACCTATACCCCTATAGGTATATAAGCAAGACCCGGGGAGAGATCCGCTCCCCGTCCATCGACTCCATCCCGGGAGGGGGGAAGGCTCATGCGACTGCGCACTCTCGTTACATCCATCGCGCTGCTGTGCTGTGGCACGGCATCGGCAACCAATGGCTATTTCTCACACGGCTACGGCATGAAGGCCAAGGGCCGCGGCGGCACCTCGATGGCACTTCCCGGAGACGGCTTCGGCGGCGCCAACAACCCGGCAACCATGGTCATGTCGGGTGATCGGCTCGATCTGGGACTGGACGTATTCGACCCTGAGCGCAGTGCTTCTCGTAGTGGATTCGGGCCCGGCCTCGATGGTTCCATCCACAGTGGCCGCACGCTGTTTGCCATTCCCGAATTCGGCTACAACCGGATGGTGCGCGATAACCTCGCCATCGGTGTAAGCGTGTTCGGCAACGGCGGCATGAATACCGATTATCCCGGTGGCCAGTTCAATTGCGGCCAAGGCTCGGCGAACATGCTGTGCGGATCGGGCTCGCTCGGGGTCGACCTGACCCAGCTGATCATTGCGCCCACCGCGTCCTACGCGCTCACCGCCAACCAGTCGATCGGCATCGCACCGCAGTTCGCCGTGCAGCGGTTTTCCGCCAAGGGCCTGCAGGCCTTTTCGCAGACACCCGGCTTGTCCTCGGACCCGGCAAATGTAACCAATCGAGGGCCCGAGCTATCCCACGGCTACGGGGTGCGGGTGGGCTATTTCGCACGCGTCACTCCCAGCTTCTCGGTCGGGGCGGCGTACGCCAGCAAGATCAGCATGAGTCGGTTTTCCCGCTACGACGGGCTGTTCGCCGAAGGGGGCAAGTTCGACATTCCGGCGAACTACTCGCTGGGCGTGGCCTGGACGCCGGTCGATCGCCTGAGCGTCGCGCTCGATTACGAGCGGATCAACTACAGCGGCGTGCAGTCGGTCAGCAATCGCAGCCTGGTGCCGTATCCACTCGGCGCGAACAACGGCCCTGGCTTTGGCTGGCACGACGTGAAGGTCTGGAAGCTGGGGGCGGAATACGCCACTTCCGATCGCTGGACCTGGCGCGCCGGGCTGAACCACGGAAGCAATCCCATCCAGAGCGCCGACGTCACCTTCAACATCGTGGCGCCGGGCGTGGTCACCGACCACCTCACCCTGGGCTTCACCCACACGATGCGCAGCGGCGGTGAGCTGACGGTGGCGTACATGCACGCCTTCAGCAAGACCGTGCAGGGTGCGTCGATCCTGCCGGTGTTCATGGGTGGGGCGCCGGCCGGGCAGGAGCGTATCTCGATGCATCAGAACTCGATCGGCATCAGCTACGGCCGCAGGTTCTGATCGTCGTTCTAATCACGCCGCCTGCAGACGCGCCTCGAGCCCACGGACATGAGGCGCGTCTGCGACTTGGCGACTTGGACCGCGCCCGCGGACCGATGGCCGCAGTGATGCGCGCGGATACAGACCGTCACGCACGGCCCGCCTGCACCGTGGGAGCCATCCGGAAACGCCCGTCCACGCCTGAGTGACACATATATATCGCTTCATCGCGACACAAGGATATACACTGCGACTCCTTGGCTTTCCACCCGCCTTTCCTGGAGACCGCGCGATGCCGGCGATCAGCTTTGAATTCTTTCCGCCCAAGACCGATCAGCAGCGCGCGCAGCTCGACCGCACGGCACAGCTACTGAAAAAGGCGCAGCCCGAGTACGCCTCGGTGACGTTCGGCGCGGGCGGCTCCACGCTCAGCTACACCGGCGAGACGGTGGCCCGGCTGCACCGCGAGCATGGCCTCCCGGTGGCACCGCACCTGTCGTGCATGGGCGGCACGCGCGCCGAGATCGCCGCCCTGCTCGACGGCTACCGCGCGGCCGGTTATCGCCGGATCGTGGCACTGCGCGGCGACCTGCCCTCGGGCATGGCCTCGCCCGGCGACTTCCGCTATGCAGCCGAGCTGGTGCGTTTCATCCGCGAGCATTCGGGCGACCACTTTCACATCGAGGTGGCGGCCTATCCGGAAACCCACCCGCAGGCCGAGGACGCACTGGCCGACCTGCGCCACTTCCAGGCCAAGGTCGAGGCGGGCGCGAACGGCGCGATCACGCAGTATTTCTTCAACCCCGACGCGTATTTCCGTTTCGTCGACGACGTGCGCGCGCTCGGCGTCACGGTCCCGATCGTTCCGGGGATTATGCCGATCAGCAATTTCAGCCAGCTCAAGCGCTTCTCCGACGCCTGCGGGGCGGAGATCCCGCGCTGGATTGCCAAGCGCATGCAGGCGCACGGCGACGACGCCGAAGCGATCGCCGAACTCAGCGCGCAGGTGGTCGCCGGACTCTGCCGACGCCTGCTCGAGGGCGGCGCGCCAGGCCTGCACTTCTACACGCTGAATCGCGCCCGCCCCACCCTCGCCGTGCTTGACCTGCTGCACTGATCGGCCGCCGCCGCGACGCTATGCTGCGGCGATGCGTCGGACTTCCCTCCTGCTGCTGGTGTGGCTGGCCATATGGATCGGCCCGCGGCCGCTGCATGCGCAGGAGGCGGGCATCCATCGCTGCGTCGATCACGCCGGCCGCTTGGTCTTTACCGATCGCGTTTGTGCCGACCTGGACGCCACCCCCGCCCTGCCCGGCGACAACGCCGGGTCGGCCACCTCGCCGGTGGATGCTCCGCCGCGGTACGAGGACCGCTCTGCGCAGCTGTGCGCCGCCACGCTGGATGCGCTGCGCCAGCAGATCGTGGACGCATTCGCCGCTCGCGATCCCAACCGCCTGGCCGGCCTGATGCTGTGGGACGGCTACAGCCGACGCGGCGTAGTGGAGCAGATCCGCACGCTGGCAGCGCTGATGCGCCAGCCGCTGCTCGATGTCGCCGACGACAGCCCCGTTCGCGTGCTGCAGACCGCCCCCAGCGCCGCGGCGCTCTATGATGCGAGCCGGCCCCTGGGGCCTCAGGTGCAGTCGTCCGCCGCGGAAATCGACGAAGCCCGCCAACCGACCGCGATCACCCTAGTCACCGGCCCCGAAGACGCCAGCGGCGCCAGCACCTCCACCCGGTTTGCGCTGGTGCCACAGTCGGGCTGCCTGTGGCTGCGCCCGGCCGATTAGTGGCGCGCGGGCCGACCCGTTATCATGGGCGGTCCCCAACCGGAGAACCGTCATGGCGCAGCAGTACCCCGAATGGATCTGGCAGAACGGCGAGATCAAGCCGTGGAAAGACGCCACCGCCCACGTGATGTCACATGCGCTGCACTACGGCTCCTCGGTGTTCGAGGGCATCCGCAGCTACGCCACGCCCGACGGCGCGGCGATCTTCCGTCTCACCGACCACCTCAAGCGCCTGTACCAGTCCGCGCGTATCTACGACATGGTGCTGCCGTACTCGCTGGACGAGCTGGCCACGGCCTGCCGCGAGGTGATCAAGAAGAACGGCTTCTCCGCTGCCTACCTGCGCCCGGTGGCCTACCGCGGCCTGGGCGGATTCGGTCTCTCCGCCGAGACGCCGATCGACGTGGCCGTGGCGACCTGGCCGATGGGTCCGTACCTCGGGCCGGAGGCGCTGGAAAAGGGCATCACCGCCTGCGTGTCGAGCTGGCAGCGCTTTGCGCCGAACACCATCCCGGCCGGCGCCAAGGCCGGCGGCAACTATCTCTCCGGCCAGCTGATCGCGCGTGAAGCGCGTCGCCTGGGCTTTGGCGAGGGCATCGCGATGGCCTCCACCGGCCTGCTCAGCGAAGGTGCCGGCGAGAACCTGTTCCTGGTGTTCGACGGCGTGCTTCACACCACCCCGGCCAGCGCCTCGATCCTCACCGGCATCACCCGCGACACGATCAAGGTGCTCGCGCGCGAGGAAGGCATCGAAGTGGTGGAGCGCGACATCCCGCGCGAGTACCTGTACCTGTGCGACGAGCTGCTGATGTGCGGCACCGCCGCGGAGATCACGCCGATCAACTCGGTCGACGGCAAGCAGATCGGCAACGGCACCGCCGGCCGCGTTACCCGCCGGCTGCAGGAGCTGTACTTCGGCCTGTTCGACGGCAGCACCAGCGACAAGTGGGGCTGGCTGGAAGCAGTCTGACGCTCATCGCCTGTGCAGAACAAAACGCCCCGCATCGCGGGGCGTTTTTTTGTCCCCCCGTAGGAGCCCGCTCGCGGGCGATGCTTTCGCTCTGGATCAACATCAAAGCCGAGAGCATCGCCCGCGAGCGGGCTCCTACACCGGCAGGCGGATCAGCTGAACGCGATACTGGCGACGGCGCCGTTGGTGTCGGTGCGCGGGCGCATTGATACCTGCCAGCCGTAGAGCTCGCACAGTCGCCGCACGATCGCCAGGCCCAGACCCGCGCCGCTGCCGCCGGCGCCTTCACCGCGGACGCCGCGCTGGAACAGCCGTTCGGCATCCTCCGGTTTGATACCCGGACCGGTGTCGATCACCTCGATGCCGTTGGCGCCCACTTCCACCCGCACCTCGCCATCGAGCGTGTACTTGATGGCGTTGCCGATCAGGTTGGTCAGCGCCACCGCCAGCACGGAGGCCGGTGCGTTCACGCTGACCGGCTCGCGCTGATCCAGGTGCACGGCGACGGGCTTGTCGCGGATCTGCGGGCGCTGGCTCTCGATCACGTCGGCGGCCACCTTGGCCACGTCGGTGGTTTCACCGCGGGTCGGGCCACGACGTTCGGCGCGCGACAGCAGCAGCAGCGCCTCGATCAGCTCGGTGGCCTGGCGCGAGGCGCGCTCGATGCGCTTGAGCCGTTCGGCGAGCTTGGGAGTGAGATCCGGCGAACCTTGCAGCAGTTCGGTGGTACTCGCGATCACCGCCAGCGGCGTGCGCAGCTCGTGGCTGACGTCGGAATTGAACTCGCGATCGCGCTCCACCATCGAGGTGAGCCGGGCCGCGTAGTCGTCCAGCGCCTGCGCCAGCTCGCCGACCTCGTCATCGGCGAAGTGCACCGCCAGCGGCTCGGCCTTGCCGGCCTTGCGGAACTCGCGCAAGCGCTGCGCCAGCTGGCTGACCGGCTTGAGCACCTTGCGCGACAGCCACAGGCCGATCGCCAGCGACAGCAGGCCGAACAGGAATACTGCGCCGATGACGCTGAAGAGCAGCTGCTGCTTGCCGAGTTCTTCGCGCGAGACGTCGTAGCGCACGAAACTGATGATGCCGTTCTCGCGGTATACCGCGAGCTTATAGTGGTGCACCCGACCACCATCGTCCGGATCCGGCTCATGGATGTCGTGCACGCCGGTACCAAGGTTCTGCCATGCCAACGGCGCCTTGTAGAGCGTGCGATCGCTCTTGACCATGCCTGTGATGAGTCGCGAGCCCGGTCCAGGCGCGTCAGGATGCTCCTGGGCGAAGCGGTTGGAGTACTTGGCGTCATCCAACAGGCTGGCGTTGACCAGCTGATCCTCCACCCGCGTGCGGATATTCAGCGCCGCAAATGCAAACAACGCGCTGAGGCCGAAGCCGAACAGCGCGAAGGAGACGACGAGGCGGAACCGCAGCTTACGCCTGGACTGCATCCGGATCGACCATGCGGTAACCGATGCCGTGCCGCGTGTGAATCAGCGGCTTCTCGAACGGCTTGTCGATCGCCGCACGCAATCCATGGATGTGCACCCGCAGCGAGTCGCTGTCCGGCAGCTCCTCGCCCCACACCTTCTGTTCCAGGTCCTGGCGGGTCACCACCGACGGGCTCGCTTCCATCAGCGCCTGCAGCAGCTTGAGGCCGATCGGGTTCAACTGGATCGACTTGCCCTCGCGGTTCACCGTGAGCGTGTCGAGGTTGAAGGTGAGATCGGCCACCTTGAGCACGCGGCTCTGCGGACCCTTGCCGCGCCGCGCCAGCACTTCCAGCCGCGCGGACAGTTCCTGCAGCGCGAACGGCTTGGTCATGTAGTCGTCGGCGCCAGATTCGAAGCCGGTGAGCTTCTGCTCCAGCGCGTCGCGCGCGGTGAGCATGAGGATCGGCGTCTGCTTGTGCGCCTCGTGGCGCAGCTTGCGGGCCACTTCCAGCCCGTCCATGCCGGGCAGGGTGAGGTCGAGCACGATCACGTCGAAATCGTGCACCACCGCCAGGTGCAGACCGGTGACGCCGTCGCCGGCAAAATCGACCACGTGGCCGCGGTCTTCCAGATAGTCGCCGATGTTGGTCGCGATATCGCTGTTGTCTTCGATCACCAGTACGCGCATGCGCCACTCCGTGCGGTCGGCGCACGGGCCGGCCTTATGGTTTGCAAGCTTAACAAGCCTGCTGGGGGAAAGCGGAGCCGCCCGGGCGCGAAAACTGAACGCGCCGCGCGGGCAAAGAAAAGGCCCGGATGACTGTCCACGCGGGATCAGCACACCCGGGCCCAAGCTACTGCCCCGATACCGAATCTGCTGCCACCAGACCTACAGGTTGAAGTGCCAAGCAAATGCAGTGGGGTCTTTATAGGCGGGGGGTGGTTAGGATGCAGTTAATGGCCCGCTGACGACCCGCCGAGTGTTCAGCCAGCTGCGTTCTGCTCCAGATGCTTGATGATGCAGCCGGACACATCCACGCCGCTGGCCGCCTCGATGCCTTCGAGTCCCGGCGAGGCATTCACTTCCAGCAGCAGCGGCCCGCGATCGGAGCGCAGCAGATCCACGCCGGCGATGCCCAACCCCAGTGCCTGCGCGGCGCGAATGGCGATCTTCTTTTCCTGCGCGCTGAGCGTGGCCTTCACTGCGGTACCGCCGCGATGCAGGTTGGCGCGGAACTCGCCCGGGCTGGCATCGCGCTGCATCGCCGCCACCACCTTGTTGCCGACCACGAAGCAGCGCAGGTCGCTGCCCTTGGCCTCGGCGATGAACTCCTGCACCAGGAAGTTGGCGTACAGACCGCGGAACGCCTCGATCACGCTCTGCGAGGCGCTGCGCTTTTCCGCCAGCACCACGCCGGTGCCCTGGCTGCCTTCGTTGAGCTTGATCACGTGCGGCGGCTCGCCCAGCATCGCCAGCACGTCGGTGGTGTCGTCGGGGTTGTCGCCGAACACGGTCACCGGCATCTGCAGCCCGTGCGAGGCGAGGATCTGCAGGCAGCGCAGCTTGTCGCGCGCGCGCAGCACCGCATCGGACGGATTGGGCGTGTACACGCCCATCATCTCCAGCTGGCGCAGCACGGCGGTGCCGTAGAACGTGCTCTGCGTGCCGATGCGCGGGATCACCGCATCGATGTCGCGCAGCGCCTTGCCCTTGTAGCGGATCTCCATGTTGCCCGGCGCGATGCGCACGTAGCAGCGCAGCGGATCGAGCACGCGCACCACGTGGCCGCGCTCGCGCGCCGCCTCCACCAGGCGCTGGGTCGAGTACAGCCGCGTATTGCGCGAGAGGATGGCTATTTTCATGGGTTGTCCGGCACCGCGCGCTCGGCGCGCGGCTGGGTATAGGAGAGCATCGGATCGACCGCAAACCGCCCGATCAGGGCGGTGCGGCCAAGCAGCATGGGAAACAGCATGTGACGACGATCGGTCAAGCTGATGTCAATCGGAAACGCCTGCCCGGCCAGGCTCACCGAACTGCGGATGAACCAGCGCTCGCTGCGCCGCCCGCCGGTGTCGGTAACCACGCGCCGATCCAGCGCCGGCGCTTCGCCCTGCCACGTGGTCACGCGGCGACGGCCCGCGCTCACGCTGAAGCGCAGCCAAGTGACGCCGTCGCGGCGAAAGGTTTCGAGCGAGTCGATGTGCAGCGCGCTGGACCGCGCGCCCGTGTCGAGCTTGGCCTTGAGGCCGGCGATGCCGAGATCGGGCAGCGCCACGCGCTCCCGCCAGCCGAGGGTGATGACATCCGCCATGGTCAGCGCACGCGTCGGGAGGTGGGGGCTCGGGGATCGAGGGGGAGTGGAGCGGGTGAAGGGAATCGAACCCTCGTCAGTAGCTTGGGAAGCTACAGCTCTACCATTGAGCTACACCCGCGTCGGCGGCAGATGGTAACCCGCCCGTCGCGCGCGAGGGAAGCGCCCGCATGCGGCCCAACGCCGGCTAAACCGCACATGGCGGCCGGCTGAATCGAGCGCCTGATCGGTGCCTTCCCGCGAGCTGTCCGCCGCGGTTGCGTGTCCATAATGCCGCCGCGGTCATCCCGACCGATGGCGAAACGTTTTGCGAACTGGGCCCGCGCCCGGGCCGCCGCTTCCACGGAGGAAGTCATGGGTCAGTCCTGGTTGTTTCGCCTCGCCGGTTGGCGTGCGTGGTCGCGGCTCGGCGCAGTGCTTGCGCTGGCGTTCGCTGCCGGCATCGCGCAGGCGCAGTCGTCCGGTGGCGATGCCGGCGATCCGCCTGACCGGGTGGCGCGCCTGGCGTACCTGGCCGGCGACGTCGGCTTGCTGCCCGCCGGCGCCGACGATTGGAGCGAGGCCTCGCTGAACCGTCCACTCACCCGCGGCGACCGCCTCACGGCGGCGAACGACGCGCGCGCCGAGCTGGAGCTGGACCATGCCAGCCTGCGGCTCGACCGGAACACCGACGTGGGGATACTGCAACTGGACGATCGCCTCGCCCAGTTGGAACTCACCCGCGGCACGCTCAATCTGTCCGTACGCACGCTCGATCCGGATGAAAGCTACGAGATCGACACGCCGAACGTGGCGCTGGTGGTCAACTCGCCCGGCGTGTACCGCATCGACGTGGACGAGCGCAGCGGCACCACCGACATCACCGCGCTGGACGGCCAGGCCACGGTGTACGGCGCCAATGACGCCAGCCGTCGGCTGATCGGCGGGCACCGCTATCGCTTCGACGACAGCTCGCTGGCGCAGGTGGCCGAATCCTACGCAGGCGCCCAGGACGCGTTCGACCTGTGGTGCGCCGACCGCGACGATCGCTACGCCCGCGCGAGCAGCCGCCAGTACGTCGCCGACGACGTCATCGGCTACGAGGATCTCGATCGCTACGGCCAGTGGCAGAGCGACGACGCCTACGGCCAGGTCTGGTACCCGGCCACCGTCGCCAGCGACTGGGCGCCCTACCGCGATGGCCACTGGGCCTACGTGGCGCCGTGGGGCTGGACCTGGATCGACGACGCACCATGGGGCTTTGCGCCGTACCACTACGGCCGCTGGATCAACGTGGGCGGTCGCTGGGGCTGGATCCCGGGGCCGCGCGAGTTGCGCGCGGTGTACGCGCCGGCGCTGGTGGCCTTCGTCGGCGGCAACGGCTGGAGCGTATCGGTGGGTGCGGGAGCGCCGATCGGCTGGTTCCCGCTCGGTCCGGGCGACTTCTACAACCCCTGGTATCGCGTCAGCGCGGGCTACTACCGCCGAGTGAACCGGCACAACCTGCACTGGGATGATCGTCGGCACCACGACCACGACCGCGACGGCTTCGAGCGCTATTTCAACGAGCGCTATCGACGCTACCGCGAAGGCCGCGCGCCGGACGAGCACTACGTCAATCGCCATGCGCCGCACGGCATCACCGCCGTTTCGCGCGAGGCGTTCGTGCAGGCACGGCGGGTGGAAGGCCATCGGGTGCAGATCGATCCAGGCAACCTGCGCACGGCGCCGGTGCTCGGTCGCCTGCCGGTGAGCCCGGTGCACGCCAGCTTCGCCGGTGCTCCCGCGCCGCGCGGACGGACCGTGCCGCAGGGTCGTTTTGATCGACCCGTGGTGAGCCACCGCGCGCCCCCGCCTCGCGAGGGACTCGCCAACCGCTTCCCGCAGGCGCGCGGTCGACCGGATGCGCCGCTCGCGGTGCCATCGGCGGCGTTGCCGTCCGCGCGCTTCGTGCGCGGCCGCCCGATGTCGCAGGAGACCGGCCCCGCACCTGCACGCGTCGTCGGGACGGCCGGCGCGGCCGACCACGTCGAGCGGTTCCCGGCGGTCAGGGGTCGACCGGACGCCGCAACCAGTGAACGTGCGATGGCGATGCCGTCCTCCCGCTTCGCCCACGGCCGCCCCGGTCTGAGTGAGCCGAATGCCCCGCCGACGCGCGCCGGCACGCTGCCGTCGGTACCGCGCTTCGTCCGCGCCGAGCAACTCCCCGCCGCGAGCCCGCCACGTGCGTCGGCTCCAACACCCGCTTACGGCTACGCGCGTCCCCGTGAGACGCAGCGCCCGGCGACGCTGCCGGTCACGCCGCGCTTTGTGCCGGCCGAGCGCCGTCCGCCACCCGCCTGGCGTGCGGCGCAAGGCGAGCCCCAGGCGCTGCGCAGCGAGCGCCCTCGCCCCGCCGAACCGATGGTGGAACGGCGCTTCGAGCCACGCTTCGAACCGCGCCAGGCGATGGCGCCGGCGGCACGCCCGGCGATGCCGGCGCCGCGAGAGGCCATGTCGATGCCGCAGCGACGCTTCGAAGCCCCGGCACCGCGCGCGGCACCGCCAGCCCAGAGCGAACCGCGTCGTGCCCCACCGCCGCGCAAGTACGAGGACAGCAACACCGGGCACCCCGGCGCTGCGCGATTCCAACATCGCTGAGCCCCGGCGATACAATGGGCGGCCTTGCCACGGCCGGCATGCTTCGCGGCATGCCGGCCGCTGCTTTTCGGGCGCTCCATCCAGTGCCGCTGCCCATGACCCGCGGATGTTCCCCATGACCGACCACCCCGACCACGCACCCCCGGCGGACGCCGACGGCCCGGCCTACCTGCGCCGCATCCGCAGCTTCGTGTTGCGCGAGGGCCGCATGACCCCGGCGCAGCAACGCGCGTTCGACGCGCACTGGTCGCGCTACGGGCTGGACTACCGCGGCGCGCCGCGCGACTTCACCGCAGCTTTCGGACGTAGCGCACCGCTTGTGCTGGAGATCGGCTTCGGCAACGGCGAGGCGCTGGCCTGGGCCAGCGAGCACGATCAGGCGCGCGACTTCATCGGCGTGGAAGTGCACGGCCCGGGCGTGGGTCGGCTGATGAACGCGCTGGCCGCCCGCGATGCCGCCAACGTGCGCCTGTACAAGCACGACGCGGTGGAAGTGCTCGAACACGAGATTGCCCCTGGCACGCTGGCCGAGGCACGCATCTGGTTTCCCGACCCCTGGCACAAGAAGCGCCACAACAAGCGCCGCATCATCCAGCCGCAATTCGTGGCCCTGCTCGCCTCGCGTATGTCGCCCGACGGTCTGCTGCACCTGGCCACCGACTGGCAGCCCTATGCCGAGCACATGCTCGAGGTGATGGAAGCGGCGCCGGACTGGCGCAACGCGGTGGCCCCGGGTACCTATGCCGAGAAACCGGACTGGCGCATCGAGACCCACTTCGAGCGGCGCGGGCTCAAGCTCGGGCATGGCGTGTGGGATCTGCTTTATCGCCGTCGCTGAGGTCTGCGTGCGGCGTGGTTCACCAGCCGCGCGGCCCGGCCGCATATACTGCGGCCTGATACAGGGACGGGGCGCCGCGTGAGGTTCACTTCGCACCACCGCATGCAACATGGCGGCCTGGCCCGGCGACCCTGCGGCGTGCGAATTCCTGACCGGCGAGACCTCACTCCGTGGGCCTGACCCTCACTCCCGAAATGATCCTGGTGCTGGCCCTGGTCGGCTTCACCATGCTCATGCTGGTGCTGGAGTGGATCCGCGCCGACATGGTCGCCCTGTTGGTGGTGGTGGTGATCGGCCTGACTGGGCTGATCCCCTCCGACCGCGTGTTCAACGGCTTCGCCGGCAACGCGGTGATCGCGATCATCGCGATCATGATCATGGGCGCCGGGCTGGATCGCGCCGGCGTGCTCGCACTCACCGCCAACTTCGTGATGCGCATGGCGCGCGGCATGGAATCGCGTCTGGGCGTGGTGATCAATGCGGTCACCAGCCTGTTCAGCGCGGTGATTCCCAGCCAGGCGCTGGCGGCCCTGATGATCCCGGTGATCAGCCGCCTGTCCGCGCGCACCGGCGTGCCGATCTCGCGCCTGTTGCTGCCGATGGCGTTCTGCATTCTCACCGCCACCAACACCACGCTGATCGCCAACTCGCCGCTGATCATCCTCAACGACCTGATCGCCAGCGCCAACAACAACCTGCCGCCCGGCGCGCACACGATCCCCAAGTTCGGCCTGTTCAGTGTGACCCCGGTGGGCCTGGCGTTGGCGGTACTGGGCGTGGCGTTCTTCTATTTCTTCACCCGCAAGCTGCTGCCAGAGCGTGAGGACGAGCGGCTCAAAGTCACCCCGGGCCGTACCGAGAGCTACTTCGCCGACACCTACGGCATCGTGGGCGAGACCGCCGAGCTCACCGTCACTGCCGAGAGCCCACTGGTCGGCATGAGCATCGGCGAGGTGGAGCAACTGCGCGAGGCGCCGCTGATCCTGGCGATCAAGAGCGGCAACGACGCTCGCATGGCGCCGCCGGTGGACCAGGTGATCTGGGTCGGCTCGGTGCTCGGCGTGCTCGGCCCGCGCGAGCAACTGGCGCAGTTCGCCAACAACCAGCTGTGCAAGCTGTCGCCGCGCATGCGCCAGCTCGCCGAGCTGTTCAATCCGACCCGTGCCGGCATTTCCGAGGCGGTGATTCCGCCGAGCTCGCGCTTCATCAAGCAGACCATCGGCGAGCTGCGCCTGCGCAAGCGCTACGGCATTTCGGTGCTGGCGGTGAACCGCGGCGACCAGGTGCTGCGCGACGACGTGCGCGGCATCAGCCTGCGCGCCGGCGACACGCTGGTGCTGCACTCGAGCTGGCGCGAGCTGGCGCAGACCACGGAGGACAAGGACCTCGTGGTGGTCACCGACATCCCCAAGGAAGAGCAGCGTCCCGGCAAGATCTGGCACGCGGTGGGCTTTTTCACCCTGGCCAAGGGCCTGGCGCTGTTCACCAACCTCGATCTCTCGGTGGCGATGATGACCGGCGCGGTCGGCATGCTGCTCACCGGCGTACTGAACATGGATGAGGCGTACAAGGCGATCAACTGGAAGACGATCTTTGTCACCGCCTGCCTCATTCCGCTGGGCTGGTCGATGGACGCCACCGGCACCGCCGCCTGGCTGGCGCAGGAAGTACTCGCCTACCTCGGCCACGCCGCGCCGTGGATCCTGCAACTGTCGCTGGCGATCCTCACGCTGCTGTTCTCGCAGGTCATGTCCAACGTGGGCGCTACGGTCATGATGGTGCCCATCGCGATCAGCGTGGCGGTGGCCACCGGCGGCAATCCTTCGGCGTATGCGCTGATCGTGGCGGTGTCCTCGTCCAACACCTTCCTGCTCAGCTCCGGCCATCCGGCGCTGATGATGGTGGCCGGACCGGGCGGCTATCGTGGCAAGGATTTCCTGCGTGTCGGCGTGCCGCTGACGCTGGCCGTGCTGCTGGTCACCATGCTGGTGATCAACCTGATGTTCCACTGAGTCCGCTACCCTTTGCCGCTCGACGAGTCACGGAACCGAATCGCATGGTGAATCCTTCTCGGCTGGGCATCGTAGGCCTGGGCTATGTCGGCCTGCCGCTGGCGGTGGAGTTCGGTCGGCTGCTGCCCACGGTGGGTTTCGACACCAGCGCCGAGCGCGTCGCCGCCTTGCGCGCCGGCATCGACCACACGCGCGAAACCTCGTCCGACGAGCTGCGCGCGGCCAGCCAGCTGCAGCTCAGCGCCGATGCTTCCGCGCTGGCCGATTGCAACGTGTTCATCGTCACCGTGCCGACCCCGGTGGACGAGGCGAACCGGCCCGACCTGACGCCGCTGGAGCAGGCCAGCGCCACCATCGGCGGCGTGCTCAAGCGCGGCGACATCGTGATCTACGAATCCACCGTGTACCCGGGCACCACCGAAGAAGTGTGCGTGCCGGTGCTGGAACGCGTGTCGGGCCTGCGCTTCAACGTGGATTTCTTCTGCGGCTACAGCCCCGAGCGGATCAACCCGGGCGACCGCCAGCATCGCCTCGCCACGATCACCAAGATCACCTCCGGCTCGACCCCCGAGGTGGCCGATGCAGTCGACGCGCTGTACCGGCGCATCATCACCGCCGGCACGCACAAGGCACCCAGCATCAAGGTGGCCGAAGCGGCCAAGGTGATCGAGAACACCCAGCGCGACGTCAACATCGCGCTGATCAACGAGCTGGCGATGATCTTCGACACCATGGGCATCGACACCCAGGACGTGCTCGACGCCGCCGGTACCAAGTGGAACTTCCTGCCGTTCCGCCCCGGCCTGGTCGGCGGCCACTGCATCGGCGTGGACCCGTACTACCTCACCCACAAGGCAACGGTGCTGGGCTACCACCCGGAGCTGATCCTCGCCGCACGGCGCATCAACAGTCGCATGGGCCTGCACGTGGCGCACCAGGTGATGCGGCTGATGGCGAACAAGCGCATCCACGTGGTGGGCTCGCGCATCCTGGTGCTGGGGCTCACCTTCAAGGAGAACTGCCCGGACCTGCGCAACACCCGGGTGGTGGAGATCGTGCGCGAGCTGGAGGCGGCGCACGCCACGGTAGACGTCTACGACCCTTGGGCCGACGCCGACGAGGCCGAACGCAAGCTCAGCCTACGACCGATCGAACAGCCCGCGGCGAACAGCTACGACGCGATCGTGCTGGCGGTGGCGCACCAGCAGTTCGTCGCGCTGGATGCCGCCGCGATCCGCGCCTGGGGCCGCGAGGCCTGCGCGGTGTTCGACATCAAGAGCGCGCTGCCGCCAGGTCTGGCCGACGCGCGGCTCTAGCCCTCACGAAGCGAGGCGCACCTCGCCATCGACCACGGCGACGGCGACCCGCCGCAGCTCCTGGCCGCGGCATGGGCCGCCGATGCACCAGCCGGTGGATGCAGTGAAACTGGCACCATGTGCGGCGCAGATCAGCGCTCCCTTGCTGATCAGGAACTTGCCCGGCGCCCAGTCCAGCCGCCGCCCCGCGTGCGGGCAGATGTTGAGGTACGCATGCACGGCGGCACCTTGTCGCAGCACGATCAGGTTCTCAGGCCCGTCGGGCAGTGCCGCATCGACGGCAATGGCCTCGCCATCGGGAATGTCGTCCAGCCGGCAGAGCGGGCGGGCGGTCTCACTTCTATCCATCGGCACTTGTCTCGGAGGCACGCAGGCCTCATCGTTGCACGCGTAAGTCGTTGATTTTACCACACGGATTTTTAACACATGCGCTTCGTCCTGCCTGCCCCGCGTCGTGCCCGCCACCCGCTCGTCCGCGCCCTGTCGGTGCTGATTGGCCTCGCCGTGGTGGGCGTGTTGATGGTGTTCGGCCTGATGGTTGCCGGCGTGCTGCTGGTCGGCGGCCTCGTGCTGCTGGCGGTTCGCCAGTGGAAGCTGCGCGCCGGCGCGCCCGTGCGCGGCGCTGCCCGTCCGTCGCATCGCACCCAGACCCTGGAAGGCGAGTTCGTGGTGCTGCACGAAGGCCGCCGCACCGCGCATTGAGCGCATCCGGACCGCGGTGACGCGCAAGATCCGGATGGCTCGCGCCGCACCCGCCGCGTAGCCTTGGGCGCATCCTCTCCCGGATGCTGCCATGACCAAGCCCACCACCGATGCCGCCCTCGAGCGCGTTCGCGCGCGGATCGAGCAGTGCGACGCGCTGCCTACCCTGAGCGAACTGGCGGCCGCCGCCGGCCTCAGCGCGACGCACCTGCAGCGGGCGTTTCGCCGCCGCTACGGCGTCAGCCCCGCCGAGTACCACCGCGCCCGCCGCTTCAATCAGCTGCGCCAGTCGCTGCGCGACGGCAGCGCGGTAACCGAAGCGGTCTACGACGCGGGCTTCGGCTCGGCCAGCCGCGTCTATGAGCACAGCGATCGCCTGCTCGGCATGACGCCGGCCAGCTACCGCGCTGGCGGCGCCGGCGCGAGCATCCGCTACACCATCACCGCCACGCCGCTGGGGCAGTTGCTGGTCGCCGCCACCACGCGCGGCCTGTGCGCCGTGTCGCTGGGAGAGAGCGACGACGCCCTCGAAGCGCGACTGGCGCAGGAGTTTCCCCATGCCGAGCGCGAGCGCGTCGACGCCGGCCGCGAGGAATGGCTGGACGCGGTGATCGCCCGCATCGCTCACGAGCTGGGCTGGAGCGAGGCGGAGGCGCCGGCGCTGCCGCCGATCGACGTGGCCGCCACCGCCTTCCAGTGGCGTGTGTGGCAGGCGCTCACGCGCATCCCGGAGGGCAGCACGCGCAGCTACGGCGAGCTGGCCAGCGAGCTGGGCATGCCCAAGGCGGCCCGCGCCATCGGCCAGGCCTGCGGCAGCAACCGGCTGGCGCTGATCGTGCCCTGCCACCGCGTGGTGCGCGAGGACGGCTCGCCCGGCGGCTGGCGCTGGGGCGTGGAGCGCAAGGTGCAGTTGCTTGCCCGCGAACGCGCCGCGTCGCTGCCTCGCGATGCCAGCCGTGCCCCTCGTGCGGCGCGCCGCGCTCGCGGATAATGACGCGCCCTCCCCCGCGCGACTTCCCCACGCATGTCCCTGCCAGCTTCCGCGTCCGGTGCACGCGGCCCCGTCGATGAGCGCGTGCTGATCCCGCTTGCCCTGCTCGCGCTCTATGTGATCTGGGGCTCGACCTATCTCGGCATCCGCTACGCGCTGGAAAGCTACCCACCGTTCCTGCTGGCCGGCGTGCGCTTTCTCGGTGCGGGCGTACTGCTCTACGGCTTCCTGCGCCTGCGCGGCATGGCCGCCCCGACCGCACGGCAGTGGCGCAACGCCGCGTTCACCGGCGTGCTGCTGCTGGGCTTCGGCAACGGCTTGGTGTGCTTTGCCGAGCAGCGCGTGAGCTCGGGCATCGCCGCCGTGGCGGTGGCCAGCATGCCGCTGTTCGCCGCGCTGTTCGCCGGCCTGTACGGGCAGTGGGCCACGCGGCGCGAAACGATCGGCCTACTGGTCGGCTTCGCCGGCGTGATCGTGCTGAACCTGGGCAGCGGGTTGTCCGGCTCGCGGATCGGCGCGCTCGCACTGATCACCGCGGCGATGTGCTGGGCCTTCGGCTCGGCGTGGAGCCGCCGCCAGGACATGCCGGCCGGCCCGATGAACACCGCCGCGCAGATGCTCTGCGCCAGCGTGGCCCTGCTCGGCGTGGGTTACGCCGCCGGCGAGCACCTGCCGGACCACCCCACCGTGCGCGCCACCGCCGCCGTGGTCTACCTCGCCCTGTTCGGCTCCATCGTCGCCTTCAGCGCCTACCTCTACGTGCTCAAGCACGCGCGCCCCGCCGTGGCCACCAGCTACGCCTACGTGAATCCACCGGTCGCGGTGCTGTTCGGCGTGCTGTTCGCGGGTGAGCACGTGGGCCCGTTCGATCTGGCCGGCATGGCGGTGATCCTGCTCGGCGTGGGGGTGATCACGCTGGCGCGGCAGAAGCGCAGCGCCTGACGCCACGGCTCGCTGCTCCACCTTGGTCGGCTTGCCGGCCTCGGTACACGCGCGCCACCATGCCCGCTTCCCTCGAAGGAGCGCAGGCATGTCCACCACGAACGAAGGTCTGCTGGCACGCGCGGCCCTGCGCAGTGCTGCGTGGTCGGAGAAGTGGTTTCCCGATGCGTGGGTGTTTGCGGCCCTCGGCGTGGTGATCGTGGCGCTGGCGGTGCTGGGCATGGGCGGCACGCCGACGGCGACGGTGAACGCGTTTGGCGACGGCTTCTGGAGCCTGATCCCGTTCACCATGCAGATGGCGTTCGTGGTGATTGGCGGCTATGTGCTGGCCACCGCGCCGGTCGTCGCTCGCTTCATCGATACCCTCGCGCAGCTGCCGCGCTCGGGGCGCGGCGCCGTCGTCTACGTGGGGCTGATCAGCATGCTTGCCTCGTTGCCGAGCTGGGGTTTCTCGCTGGTGTTCGGCGGCCTGCTGGTGCGTGCGCTGGCGCGGCGCAGCGACCTGCGGATGGACTATCGCGCCGCGGGCGCGGCGGCGTATCTCGGCCTGGGCGCGGTGTGGGCGATGGGGCTGTCGTCCTCGGCCGCGCAGCTGCAGGCCAACCCGAAGAGCATGCCGCCGGGACTGCTGAACATCACCGGCGTGCTGCCCTTCACCCAGACGATCTTCCTGTGGCAATCGATCGTGCTGACCGCCGCGCTGATTGCCGTGTCGCTGCTGATCTGCTGGTTCACCGCACCATCGGACGCCAACGCGCGCGTGGCGCAGGATTTCGGTGTGAGCGAGACCCCGCTGCCTGCGCTGCCACCGCGCACGCGTCCCGGCGAATGGCTGGAATACAACCCGCTGCTGGCCGTGCTGATCGGCGCTTTGGGGCTGGGCTGGCTCGGTTTCCAGTTCGCCAGCAAGCCGGCGATCACCGTGGTGGCCGATCTCAACACCTACAACTTTCTGTTCCTCACACTCGGCCTGTTGCTGCACTGGCGCCCGCGCAGCTTTCTCGATGCGGTGGCGCGCGCGCTGCCGAGCACGGCCGGCGTGTTGATCCAGTTTCCGCTGTACGGCGGCATCGCCGCGCTGCTGACCAAAGCCACCGGCGCGGACGGCCAGACGCTGGCGCACCACCTGTCCGGCCTGTTCGTGCGCGTGGCGTCCACCGACAGTTTCCCGGCGGTGATGGGCGCGTACTCCGCCGTGCTGGGCTTCTTCGTGCCGTCCGGCGGCGGCAAGTGGTTGGTGGAGGCGCCGTACGTAATGCAGGCGGCGAACGACCTGCACGTGCATCTGGGTTGGGCGGTACAGGTCTACAACGCTGCCGAGGCACTACCCAACCTGATCAACCCGTTCTGGATGCTGCCGCTGCTGGGCGTGCTCGGCCTGAAGGCACGCGATGTGGTCGGCTACACCTTCATGCAGCTGCTGGTGCATGTGCCGCTGGTGCTGGGGCTGTTGTGGCTGCTGGGCTTGACGCTGACCTACCTGCCGCCGGTGATGCCGTGATCCCGATGTAGGAGCCCGCTCGCGGGCGATGCTCTTGGCTTTGATGTCGATTCAGAGCGAAGAGCATCGCCCGCGAGCGGGCTCCTACAGGGGGCGGCGGTCAGAGTTCGCGCAGCGCCGTGGTCACCGGCAGGCGCGCGGCACGCACGGCGGGGAACAGGCCGCCGATGAAGCCGATCGCCATCGCCCACTTGATGCCTGTCCATAGCAACTGCGGCGATACCTTGAACTGGAACACCACCTGGCTGAAGTTGGAGCCCAGGGTGGAAGCGGTGTAGCCGTTGAAGATCAGCCAGGTGACGAAGCCACCGAGCAGCCCGCCGAGCAGGGCCAGCAGCATCGTTTCCAGCAGCACCGACACCACCACCGGCACGCCGCGGAAGCCGATCGCGCGCAGCGTGGCGATCTCCCGGGCGCGCGCAGCGACCGCGGCAAACATGGTGTTCAGCGCGCCGAACACGGCGCCGATCGCCATGATGATGCCCACGGTGAGGCCGACGATGCGGATCAACTTGGTCAGCCCTTCGGACTGCTTGGCGAAGTACTCGCGGGTGGTGGTGACATCCACCTTGATGCGCGGATCGCTGAGCAGGGCCGCCTTGAACGTGTCGAACGCCTTGGGTGAGGTGAGGCGCACGGTCACCGACTGTGCACTGGAGCCACGCCGGTAGGCCGAGGCGACGGTCTGCATGTCGCCCCACAATTCCGAGTCATGCGAATCGTTGGAGGCGAACGCACCCACCACGGTCCACGGCTGGCCGGCGAGGCGGATCTGGTGCCCTACTTCCAGCCCCGCGAATTGGCGCTGTGCCCCCTGCCCCACCACCAGTTCGCGCAGGCCGGGCTTGAAGCGGCGGCCCTCGGTGATGTGCACGTTCGGGCGCAGCGCCCACGCCGCATCGCCGACGCCGCGGATCTGCACGTTGGCTTCCACGCTGGGATCGTTCTTCTTGGCCAGGTTCGCCACCACCGAGATCTCGGCCGAGGCCACCGGCTTGCCGTCGGCATCGCGCGCCACGCCGGGCGCCTGTTCGATCACGTTGAGGCTGTCGCGTTCCAGCACCGAGTTGAGCTCGGCTGCCGAGCCGCCGCGCAGCACGATGGCGGTGTCGTCGCTGCCGGTCTGCTGCAGCGTGGCGGCGAAACCGTCGCCCATCGCCAGCATCGCCACCAGTACGCCGACCACACCGGCGATGCCGATCACGATCACCGACGAGGCGCCGATGCGCTGGCCCAGCGTGCTGATGCCCACGCGGGTCACTGAGAGCGTCTGCCGCCCGCGGCGGAACAACACCAGCCAGAGCACCAGCAGCACGGCGAGCCCGCCGACCGCGACCAGCGGCAGATGCGTCCAGATCGCCAGCACCGCGGCGAGCAGCACCAGCAGGCCAAGGTTGCCCAGAAAGCTGAGAAATTTTTTCATGATGAATCTCCTCAGCGGCCCGCGAGGGCGTCGACAATGTTCAGGCGCATCGCGCGCATCGCCGGCAGTGCGCCGACCACCAGGCCGATCAGCACCATCAGCCCCACCCCGATCGCCCAACTGGTGGCGCCGACCGGCGGCAGATTCACCATGCCGCCGCTGCCCTTGCTCACCGCCGGCGCCAGCACCGAGGCGATGCCCAGCCCGATCGCACCGCCCAGCGCCAGCAGTAGCACCGATTCGGCCAGCACCATGCCGAGCACGCCGTGGCTGGAAAAGCCGATCGTCTTGAGCACCGCCAGTTCGGACGTACGCTCGCGCACCGCCTGCGCCATGGTGTTGCCGGTCAGCAGGATCAGGGTGAAGAACACCGCGCCCATGATCGCTGTGACGATCAGGCCGATGTCGCCCAGTTGCTTGGCGAACGAGGCGCTGAAGGCCTGCTCGGTCTGGGTCTTGGTCTCGTGGTCGGAATTGGCCGAGATCGCGTCGATCGCCTTGGCCACGCTGTCGGCAGCGTTCGGGTCGGCGAGTTGGTCGATGTACCAGCCCATCTCGTGGCGCGCGTAGAGGTTGGCCTCGTCGAAATACTTCCAGTGCAGCAGGAACAGCTGGTCCACGCCGTTGGCGGCCCCCTTGCCGACGCTGTAGATGCCGACGATGTCGAACTGCCAGGTCTTGTCGCCGTTCTTCTGCGGGAAGATCGTCGACTGCAGCGGGATCTTGTCGCCCACCTTCCAGCCGTATTTCTTCGCCAGCACCGGACCGATCACCACGCCGGTGCGGGTGCTGTCGAACGCCTTGCGCTGCTCTGGCGTCAGCTGGATCTCCGGATAGACGTCCAGATAGTTCGGGCTCACCGCGTAGCTGAAGACGAAGTTCTTCGGATCCTGATAGATGCCGCCGAACCAGTTGGCGTAGGCCACGTCACGCACGCCTGGCACGCCGGCGATGCGCGACTGCAGCGCCTGCGGCAGCGACTGGATGATCGAGTAGCGCGAGGCGGTGATCAGCCGATCCACGCCCACCACGCTCTTGCTGCCGCTGTCGAAGGCGGTGCGCACCGCGTCGAGCATGCCGAACAGCAGGAACGCGGTGATGATGGACACCAGGGTGAGGAAGGTGCGCGTCTTGCGGCGGAACAACGCCGCCCAGATGAGATGCAGGTATTTCATCGCCGCCTCCTCAGGCCGTGGCCTGCTCGACCAACGAGCCCTTGTCCAGGTGCAGCACGTGGTCGGCGTACTCGGCCGCCTTGGGATCGTGGGTGACCATCACGATGGTCTTGCCGTGCTCGCGGTTGAGCGTGCGCAACAGGCCCAATACATCCTCGGCGGACTGGCGATCGAGATCGCCGGTGGGCTCGTCGCACACCAGCAACGTCGGGTCGGAGACGATGGCGCGGGCGATCGCCACACGTTGCTGCTGGCCGCCGGACAGTTCGCTGGGCTTGTGCGAGGCGCGTTCAGCCAGGCCCACCAGCTGCAGCGCGATGGCCGCGTTCTTCTTGCGCTGCGCGGCCGACAGCTTGGTCAGCAGCAGCGGCAGCTCGACGTTGCGCTGCGCGCTGAGCATCGGCATCAGGTTGTAGAACTGGAAGATGAAGCCCACGTTGGCCGCGCGCCATTTCGCCAGCGCGCCGGCGCCGAGCTGGTCGATGCGCTGCCCGCCGACGGTGATGCTGCCGGCACTGGGCGTGTCCAGGCCGCCGATCAGATTCAGCAAAGTGGTTTTGCCCGAACCCGACGGCCCCATCAGTGCCAGGAAGTCGCCTCGCGCGATGGAGAGGTCGACGTGGTGCAGCACTTCCACCTTCTGCTTGCCGCGTTCATAGACCTTGGCCAGGTCGTGGATCTCGATCAGCGTTTCCATGGTGCGTTCTCCTGCGTGGATGAGTGGCCCGCTGTAGGAGCCCGCTCGCGGGCGATGCTTTTGCTCCTGATCTGCATCAAAGCCAAGAGCATCGCCCGCGAGCGGGCTCCTACATGAGGCGTGTCAGGGTGGGGTGGACGTCTGGACGGCCGAACCGTCGCGCAGGTTCGCCGGCGGCGAGATCACGACGCTGTCCCCAGGGTTCACCGCCTCGGGCAGCAGGCGCAGGTCGCCGTAGGTCTGCGGCGCGGGTGTCACCGTGCGCTGGCGCGCCACGGCGCCCTGCACCACGAACACCACGGGCTTGCCATCGCGCTGCGTGATCGCGGCGGCCGGCACCAGCACGCCCTTGGGCGACGCGGCGGCGACGGCCTCCTTGTGCTCCAGGAAGGCCACCCGCACGCCCATGTCCGGCACGATGCGTGCGTCCTTCGCCTCCAGCGCCACGCGCACCTTGATCGTTGCCTTGCCGCGATCGGCGGCCGGCACGATGGCGATGACGTGGGCGGGAATGCGCCAGTCGGGGTAGGCGTCGAGCACCGCCTCGGCCGGCATGTCCGGCTGCACGCGCCCGATGTAGGCCTCGTTGACGTCGACGTCGATCTCCAGCGAGTCCATGTCCACGATGGTGCCCACGCCGGTGCGGGTGAAGCCGCCGCCGGCCGAGAGCGGCGAGACGATCTCGCCGACCTGGGCGGCCTTGTCGGTCACCACACCGGCGAACGGCGCGCGCACCACGGTGTAGTCGTAGTTGACCTGCGCCACCTGGGCCTGCGCCTGCGCGGCGGCCACCTGGCGGCGCTGCGCCTCGAGTTGGGCCCGGTAGCTGGCCACTGCGGTACGTGCCTGCTCGGCCGCCTGCTTGGATACCAGCCCGCGCCCCACCAGGGCGTCCTGCCGCGCCGCGTCGGCACGCGCCTGCTCCAGTTGCGCCTGCAGTTGCGCCACCTGCGCCTGTGTCGCCTGTACGCTGGCGCGCGCCGCGTCGAGGTTGGCGCGGTAACCGCTATCCTCCAGCCGCGCCAGCACCTGGCCCTTGGTCACGTGATCACCCTCTTCGATCAGCACTTCGGTCAGCGTGCCAGTGATCTGCGCCGACACGGTGGCCTGGCGCCGCGCGGTGACATAGCCGGTGGCTTCGAGCACGGCGCCGGCCTCGGCCTGCTTGCCCGGGCTGGCAGCCACCGCCGTCTGCACCGGCACCGGGCGATGCGCCTGCCACCACCATCCGCCTACGCCCACGCACAGCAGCAGCACGAGCACCACGCCAAGCGCGATCCAGCGACCACGATGGCCGCTGCCACCGCTTTCTTCGCGCTGGTTGCGATCGATGCGCAGTTGCTTCAACAGTTCCGCGTTGTCCACAAGTACTCCCCGGCCGGCCCACCCCGGCGCATCCTGGCGACAAGCCTGAAGTGTGCACCCACCGAAAGGCAGCGGCGCCCATCAGGCATCGCCCGTGACAGCTGTCACTCGTCGCTGGCGCGATCGCCGCAGCGCGCGGCCCTGCTACGCTTTCGCGCATGACCTACGCCATCACGCCTCCGCCCGTACCCAGCCTGCCGATCGTCGGCAGCGACCAGCGCTTCCCGGTGCGCCGCATCTTCTGCATCGGCCGCAACTACGCCGACCATGCGCGCGAGATGGGCGCCGTGGTGGAGAAGGACACGCCGTTGTTCTTCTGCAAGCCCGCCGATGCCCTGGTCACCGACGGTGCCGACGTGCCCTACCCGCAGGCCACCGTCGATCTGCACCACGAGGTGGAGATGGTGGTGGCGTTGGGCGCCGGTGGTCACGACCTGTCGCCGGAAGCTGCCGCCGCGCTGGTGTGGGGCTACGGCGTGGGGCTGGACCTCACCCGCCGCGATCTGCAGGCGGTCGCCAAGGCCAAGAGCCATCCGTGGGACGTGGCCAAGGCGTTCGACCACTCCGCGCCGATGTCGGCGCTGGTGCCGGCAACCGCAGCCGCGGTGCATGCATCTACCGTGCTGCAGTTGGAGGTGAACGGCGCGCGGCGCCAGCACACCCCACTGGGCGAGATGGTGCACAGCGTGCCGGAGATCCTCGCCGCGCTGTCGCGGCTGTTCGAGCTGAAGGCCGGCGACCTGGTGTTCACCGGCACCCCGGCCGGCGTCGCGGCGCTGCAACGCGGCAACCGCTTCCATGCCGAACTGGTGGGCGTGGCGACACTGGACGGCCGCGTCGTTTGAGCGTGGCTCGCCTGTTGCCTCCCCGGCCACTGCGCCGGCAGCCTGTCGGGCTTTGGTGGTCGAGGCGAGAATTCGGCTGTGCGAGGACAGATTTCTGACGATTCGCCGGCCCATAGTGGTTCTATGGGGAAAGAAACGGCAGGAGTATGGACCGCACAGCCGAATTCGCAGCCCGGCCAACCAAAGCCCGAGAGGCTGCTAGAGTCGCCCGGTCATCCACTCACCCTGGGAGGGGTAGCCATGGGCATGCTCAAGGAGTTCAAGGAATTCGCCATGCGCGGCAACGTGATCGACCTCGCCGTGGGCGTGGTGATCGGCGGCGCGTTCGGCAAGATCGTCACCTCGCTGGTGAACGACGTGATCATGCCGCCGATCGGACTGCTCACCGGCGGCGTCGATTTCTCGGACATGAAGTGGGTGCTCAAACCCGCCGACAACACCGACCCGGCGCACAAGGTGGCCGAGGTGGCGGTGAACTACGGCATGTTCATCAACACGCTGATCCAGTTCCTGATCGTCGCCTTTGCGATCTTCCTGCTGGTCAAGGCGATCAACCGTCTCAGCCGCAAGCAGGAGGAGGCCGCCCCACCGGCAGCGCCGCCGGCCGACGTGGTGCTGCTGACCGAGATTCGCGATCTGCTGAAGAACCGCCCGCAGGCTTGAGGCCCGGTTCCGGCCGCAAGCATGACTTGTGGCCTAAGCGGCCCGTGGGCGCCCCGCCATAATCGGGGTTTGCCCACGGAGTTCGCCATGCGCCGCCTTCGCCTGTCCCTGCTCGCTGCCAGCGTCGTACTGGCCAGCTCCGCATCCGCCTTCGCCGCCGATGCACCCACCGTGATCCCCGCCGCCGCTGTGCACACGGCCGAGCAGCTGCGCGACAAGGCGATGCACGACGACACCGCCTACCGCATCGTCGAAGGCCTCACCACCGAGATCGGCCCGCGCCTCGCCGGCGGCCCCAACGACCAGCGCGCGCGCGACTGGGTGGTGGCGAAGATGAAGGCGCTGGGCTTCGACAAGGTCTACACCGAGCCGGTGAGCTATCCGTTGTGGGAGCGCCGCAGCGAGAGCGGCGCCATCGTGGCACCGTTCCCGCAGAAGCTGGTGCTCACCGCGCTGGGCTATTCGCCGGCCACGCCCAAGGGCGGGCTCACTGCGCAGGTGGTGGCCTTTCCCACGCTGGACGCGCTCAAGGCCGCCGATCCGGCCAGCATCAAAGGGCGCATCGTCTACGTCGGCGCACGCATGCAGCGTCATAAGGATGGGCGCGACTACGGGATCGGCTCGCCGATCCGTACCCAGGGCCCGGTGATTGCCCAGGCCAAGGGCGCCGCCGGCTTCCTGCTGCGCTCGGCCGGCACCGATCCGCACAGCCGCGCGCCGCACACTGGCGTCACCGGCTTCACCGATCCGGCCAAGACGATTCCCGCCGCGGCGCTGGCCGAGCCCGACGCCGACCAGCTCGAGCGCGTGCTCGCGCACGGCCAGCCAGTGCAGGTGAAGATGGAGCTGGATTGCGGCATCACCGGCCAGTACACCGGCGCCAACGTGATCGGCGAGATCACCGGCCGCAAGTATCCGAAACAGGTCGTCGACATCGGCGGCCACCTGGATTCCTGGGACCCCGGCACCGGCGCGATCGACGACGGCGCCGGCGTGGCCATCGCCATGGGCGCGGCCAAGCTGATCCATGACCTGCCGCAGCGACCGGACCGCACCGTGCGCGTGATCGCCTTCGCCAACGAGGAGATGGGTCTGTTCGGTGGTCGGGCGTACGCCGACAAGCACGCAGCCGACGTGGCCAACCACGTGCTGGGCACCGAATCGGATTTCGGCGCCGGCCGCATCTGGCGCATGAGCGCCAGCGTGAAGCCGAGCGCGCGCGGCGCGATCGAGCAGATCGCCAAGGTGCTGGCGCCGATCGGCGTGGCCTACGACGCCGACAAGCCCGGCGGCGGCGGCTCGGATCTGTCGCAGATGCATGCCAAGGGCATGGCCGCGCTGTCGCTCACCCAGGACGGCACCTACTACTTCGACTGGCACCACACGTCGGAGGACACGCTGGACAAGATCGACCCCGCCGACCTGGCGCAGAACGTTGCGGTCTACGCGGCGTATGCGTACATGGCGGCGCAGGCCAAGGGCGACTTCGGCTCGGCGCCCGGCGCCTTCCCCGGCGAGCAGGGCGAGTAACCCCGCCCGTCGTGTAGGAGCCCGCTCGCGGGCGATGCTTTTGGCTTTGATGTGGCATCAGGGCGAGAAGCATCGCCCGCGAGCGGGCTCCTACAGATGGAAAGCGCTAGCGCGTGTAGTGCAGCTTGGCGTCCACCAGCACCTTCGGAAAGCAGAAGGTCTTCGGGCGCACGGTGATCGCCACCGGCATCAGCACCTCCTTCTCCACGCCGCCGACGCTGTCGCACGTCGCGCCCGGGGCCAGCTCGTAGTGGATGACGCGCGCGGTGTACTGCGGGCAGACGTCGCCGCAGGGATACTCCGCCACCACCCGCTGGCCGTGATGCCGGCCGAGCTCGACCGTGGTGTGCATCAACGTGGCCTTGTCCCACGGCTGCTTCGCATACGCCAGCAACGCGGCGTCATCGAGTGGACCGGGCGTCGCTGCGCGGCTGGCGCAGGCGCCGAGTGCCAGGGCCAGCAGTGCGGTGGTGCCGATCCATGTCGCGTAGTGATTGCGCATCGCCGTCATCTCCCATGCCGGAAAGCGGCAGCTTATCCCGCCCGGGCGTGAACGCGATGCGTCCGCTCACGCCTCGCTGATCTGCGTCTGCCGTGCCGGCAACTTGCCGCGATGCTGCAGGCGATCGAGATACAGATAGATCACCGGCGTCAGGTACAGCGTGAGCACCTGCGACACCAGCAGGCCACCGACTACCGCCAGGCCCAGCGGCCGACGCACCTCGGCGCCCGCGCCGATGCCCAGTGCGATCGGCAGCGTGCCGGCGAATGCGGCCATGGTGGTCATCATGATCGGGCGGAAACGCACGCGGCAGGCCTCGAAGATCGCCTGCGCCGGCGCCATGCCCTCCTCGCGCTGCCGCTCCAGCGCGAAGTCGATCAGCATGATGGCGTTCTTCTTCACGATGCCGATCAGCATCACGATGCCGACGAAGGCAAACAGGTCCAGCGAGGCCTGGAACACCACCAGCGTGAGCAGCGCGCCGACCGCCGCAGCCGGCAGGCCGGAGAGGATCGTCAGCGGGTGGATGAAGCTCTCGTACAGGATGCCCAGCACCAGGTAGATCACGAACACCGCCAGCAACAGCAGCAGGCCCATGCCCTGGATGGAATCCTGGAACGCCTGCGCGGTGCCCTGCACGCTGCCGGTGATCGTCGCCGGCAGACGGATACCCGCCATCGCCTGCTCAATGCTCGACACCGCTTCGCTCAGCGACACGCCCGGCGCCAGGTTGAACGACACCGTCACCGCCGGCAACTGACCCTGGTGGTTGACCGTGAGTACCTCCGGCTGACGCCTGAACGTGGCCACCGCATTGAGCGGCACCAGCTTGCCGCTGCTGGCGGTGACATAGATGCGCGAGAGCACGTCCGGATCGCTCTGCAGGCGGCGCTCCACCTGCAGGATCACCCAGTACTGGGTGGCCGAGCCGTAGATGGTGGACACCTGGTTGGTGCCGAACGCCGCCCCCAGCGCGCTCTGCACCTGCGCCATGGTGAGGCCCAGCGGTGCGAGCTTGTCGCGATCCACGTCCACCGCGATCGACGGGCTGTTGAGATCCAGGTCGGTGGTGACGTCCTGAAAGCCGGGCAGACCGCGGAAAGCGCCGACCACCTTGTCGCTCCAGGCGTAGAGCGCCGGCAGGTCGACCGACTGCAGGGTGTACTGGTACTGCGCCTTGCTCTGCCGGCCGCCGATCTGGATCGCCGGCGGGTTGGCGATGTAGGTGCGGATGCCCGGCACCACGGCGAACTTCTTACGCAGCTCCTGGATGATCTGGTCCGGCGTGAGCTGGCGCTCGTGGGTCGGCTTGAGCTTGAGCAGCAAGGTGCCGTTGTTGACCGTGCTGCGCGGCCCGCCGGCGCCCACGCTGGACATGTAGCCGTCCAGATTGGGGTCCTTCGCCACGATCGCCGCCAGTTGCTGCTGGCGCGCCACCATCGCGTCGAAGGAGACGTCCTGCGGGCCTTCGGTGGTGACGCGCAGCAGGCCGTTGTCGCCGGCGGGAATGAAATCCTTCGGCGCCACCATGAACAGCAGGGCGGTGGCCAGCAGGCTCACGGCAAAGCCGGCCAGCACCAGCCGCGGACGGTCCATGCACCAGCGCAGGCTGCCGGTATAACCGCGCTGTACGGCGCTGAAGCCGCGGTCGAAACCGGCGATCAGCCAGTTCTTGCTTCCGTGGTGGTGCGCCTTGACGAAGCGACTGCACAGCATCGGCGTGAGCGTGATCGCCACCACGCCGGAGATGAGGATCGCCACGCTGATGGTCACCGCGAACTCGTGGAACAGCCGCCCCACGATGCCGCCCATGAACATCACCGGGATGAACACGGCGATCAGCGACAGCGTCATGGAGAAGATGGTGAAGCCGATCTCGCCGGCGCCCTTCACGGCCGCCTCGTACGGACGCTCGCCCGCCTCGATGTGGCGCACGATGTTCTCCAGCATCACGATCGCATCGTCCACCACGAAGCCCACCGCCAGGGTCAGCGCCAGCAGCGACAGGTTATCCAGGCTGTAGCCCAGTGCGGACATCGCGCCGAACGTGCCGACCACCGAGATCGGCAGCGCCACCGCGGGAATCAGCGTGGCCGAGAGGTTGCCCAGGAACAGATAGATCACGCCCACCACCAGCACGCCGGCCAGCAGCAGCGTGAACTGCACGTCGTCCACCGACTCGCGGATGGATTGGGAGCGGTCGTACAGCGTGGCCAGCTTCACGGACGGCGGCAGGGTGGCGACGAAACCCGGCAGCAGCGCCTTGATGCGCTGGACCGTTTCGACCGTGTTGGCACCCGGCTGGCGCGAGATGGCCAGGATCACCGCGCGCTCGCCGTTGTACCAGCTGGCCGCCTGGTCGTTCTGCACGCTGTCGCGCGCCGCGCCGAGGTCGCCTACGTGCACGGGCGCACCGTTGCGCCACGTCACCACCACGCCGTTGTAGGCGGCCGCGCGCATCAGCTGGCCGTCGCTGCGGATCGGCAATTGCTGGCGCTGCCCGTACAGCGACCCGGTGGCCTGGTTGACGTTGGCGTCGGCGATCGCGCTCTGCACCTGATCGATGCCGATGCCGGCGGCGGCGAGCTTGTCCGGATCGACGCTGATGCGCACGGCGTACTTCTGCGCGCCGTACACGTTCACCTGCGCCACGCCGTCGACCATCGACAGCCGCTGCGCCAGTTCGGTCTCGGCGTACTCGTCTACCTGCGACAGCGGCAGCGTGTCCGAACGCATGGTGAGGAACAGGATCGGCGCGTCGGCGGGGTTCACCTTGCGGAAGGTGGGCGGCGTGGGCATCTCGCGCGGCAGCTGGCGCTGCGCGGCGGAGATCGCCGACTGCACGTCCTGCGCGGCGCCGTCGATGCTGCGATTGAGATCGAAGGTGAGCGTGATCGAGGTCGAGCCCAGGGCGCTGGTCGAGCTCATCGAGGCGATGCCGGCAATCGTCGACAATTGCGCTTCCAGCGGCGTGGCGACCGCCGAGGCCATGGTTTCCGGCGACGCGCCGGGCAGGCTGGCACTGATGCTGATGGTGGGGAAGTCGACGTTCGGCAGCTCGTTCACCGGCAACCGCGGATAGGCCACGACGCCGAACACCAGCAGCGCCGCCATCAGCAGCGTGGTCATCACCGGGCGGCGGATGCACAGCTCGGGAATGTTCATGCCGTCACCTCGTTGCTGCCGGCACGCGCGCCATCACTTCGCCACATGGGCCTTGGCTCCGTCGGCCAGCAGCATCTGCCCTTCCACCACCACCTGCTCGCCGGGCGTCACGCCCTTGTCGATCACTTGGCGGTCGCCCTGCGTGGGGCCGGTTTCCACATAACGCTGCTGCACGGTGCCGTCAGCACCCAGCACGAACACGAAGCTGCCCTTGGAGGAACTCTGCAGCGCCGGCACCGGCACCGTGACCACACCCGTCAGGTGCGTGGTGGGCAGGCTCACCTGCACGTACTGGCCGGGCGTGAGGCGGCGTGAGGCGTTGTCGAAGCGGGCCTTGAGCGTGATCGTGCTGGTCGCCGCGTCCACCGCGTTGTCGACGAATTCCAGCGTGCCGCGCAGCGGCCGGCCGTGATCACCGGCGACGGTCGCCTGCACGGTCACCGCACCGCGCGCCAGGGCCGTGCGCACGGCCGGCAGGGAATCCTGCGGAATGGCGAAGGTGACGCGCACCGGATCGTCCTGATTGAGCACGAACAGGTCGGTGGCATCGGCGGTGACCTGCGCGCCCGGCCACACCAGCGGGGCACCGACCACGCCGTCGAACGGCGCCACGATGCGCGCGTAGTCGAGCTGGGTCTGCGCCAGCTCCTGCGCGGCGAGGTCGCTCTGCAGCGCGGCGCGCGCCACCGCGAGGTTGGCCTTATAGGTGTCGAAATCGGCCTTGGACACAAAGCCCTTGGCGAGCAGATCGGTGTAGCGCTGCTGGTCGGCCTGGGCCTTCTGCAGCTGGGCGCGATCGCGCGCCACCACGCCGCGCGCCTGGTCGAGCTGGGCCTTCAGCAGACGCGGATCGATCTGCGCCAGCACGTCGCCCTTGCGCACGTGCGCGCCGGGGGTGAAGCCCAGCGACTGCAGCTGACCGGAAACCCGCGCACGCAGCGTCACCGTGGACCATGCCTCCACACGGCCCACCAGGGTCAGCGTCAGATCCAGATCGCCGCAGGTGGCCGCGCTCACCTGCACCGGTACCGACGACCTTGCGCCCGCAGCCGGCGCTGGCGCGCTCTGCCGGGTGCGGTGGCTGAACAGGTAGGCAGCCAGCGCCACCAGCGCGAGCACGACAAACAGCAGAAGGGCTTTCTTGCGGGACATGCAGGGGAGTTCTCGGGAAGCGCGTCGCGAACCCTACGGCACCGTTGTGCGCGCGGATTCAGGCCAGGTGTGCGTGTGCGCCACGTGGCGCGGCGCACAGCCTCGTTTCAAACGCCCCAGGACGGCTGCGGTTTACTCGCGCTCGTCGTGACTTTCGGCAGGGTCGCCAGCACCCTGGTCCAGCGCCTGCAGGTTGTCCTTGATCCGCTCAAGCACGGCCAGCGCCTGCGCCAGCTCGTCGTAGTCGATGCCCTGGGTGGCGTCCTTGCGCAGGCCGCGACCGATCTCCTCCATGTCGCCGATCACCGCGCGTGCCTGCTCGGTGGGATACAACCGCCAGGCGCGGCGGTCACGCGGATCGGGGCGACGCTCGACGAAGCCCGCCGCCTGCAGGCGATCGATCACACGGCCGACCGCAATCGGCTCCATCTCCAGGTTCTCGGCCAGCTCGGTCTGGCGCAGCCCTTCGCGATGATGGAGCATCTTGGTGGCCCGCCACTGCGCGCGGGTCAGCCCGAACTTCACCGCACGGCGGTCGAAGTGCTTGCGGAACAGCAGCGTCACATCGTTGAGCAGGTAGCCGAACGGGAGATCTTCGGTTTTCGCCATGTTTGCCGTGCACTCCGGACCAACCAACGCTGTGAGCATACGTGCCCTCCGATGGACAGACCATGACCCTGCGCATCATCGTTGCTGATCTCACCACGCTGGCGCAGGACGCCATCGTCAACGCGGCCAATCCGAGCCTGCTCGGCGGGGGCGGCGTGGATGGGGCGATCCACCGCGCCGCCGGTCCGGCGCTGCTGGCCGCGTGCCGAGCGCTGCCGGAGCACTCGCCCGGCGTGCGCTGCGCCACTGGCGAGGCGGTGATCACCCCGGGCTTTGCGCTGGCGGCGCGGCACATCATCCACACCGTGGGGCCGGTGTGGCGCGGCGGCGAACGTGGCGAGGCGGAGCTGCTTGGGCGCTGCTACCGGCGCTCGCTCGCGCTGGCCGCCGAGTACCGACTGGCCAGCGTGGCGTTCCCGGCGATCAGCTGCGGCGTCTACGGCTACCCGGCCGAAGCGGCCGCCGACGTGGCGGTGCGCAGCGTGCGCGAAGCGCTGGTGCAATGGCCGACCATGCAGGTGACGCTGTGCGCGCGGGATGCCGCGATGGCGGCGATCCTGCACGAGGCGCTCAGCGCAGGGTGAAGGGATACAGCGGCGGCAGCGGGTCGTCGCCGGCCGGTGGCGCTTCCTCGCTGCGCCACGCGAACCCCGGCGCAAACGCCCTGGCCAGCGCCTCGCGATCCGGTGCAACCGCTGCGGAGGCGTAGCGCGCGCGCTGCAGCGCGTCGATGGCAGCGCGCTGTTCGGGTGAGGACAGCGCCGCCGACAGCGCATCGAGGTGGCGCAGCGTGGGGCGTTCGGCCTGCGCCCACGCCAGCAATCGATGGGCCTGCGCCGCCACATCCGCTTCGCGCACCGCGTGCAGGAACGCCTGCTTCGCCTCGCGCGGCGCTATCGCCGCCGTGCGCGCGGGCGCCACGGGGAGCGGTGTCGAACGCCGTCGGCGACGCCACCACACGACACCGACCACCACGGTAACCAGCCACAAGCCCAGGCTGGCCAATGCGATCCACACCCAGGGTTGACGCGGAGCCGCGGCGGCGTGGCGATCGTTGGTCGGAGCCGGCGTCGAGGCCTCGGGCGGCGCACTCGACGCGGCCGCCGCGGGAGCGGCCGACGAGACCGTGGCCGCGCCGGCGGCCGGCGCTACGGTCAGTTGGTGGGCCGGGATCGTCGCGGTCTCGGCGTGATCGGTGAGTACGTTCCACCACTTCACGGTGATCGCCGGCACGGTCAGCGTGCCGGCCTTGCCCGGCACGATGGCGAAGGACTGCTGGCGGCGACCAACCACCCACGGGCCATCGGCGCGATTCCCGGTAACCGGCTTGTCCGGGTACGCGGTGGCGCCGTCGAGCATGGGCAGGCTGAGTGACGGCAGCGCTTCGAACGGTAGCCCCGTAGCCTCCATCGTGAGCGTGAGGTTGAACGGTTGGCCCACGCGCAACGGCGTGGCGGCATCGGGCAGGCCGTCGAGGCTGAGGCTGAGCTTGCGCGCCGGCAGCCAGGCCGCGCTGCCCCAGTCGGCCGGCGCCGGCCGGATCGTCACGGTGAGCGGGCGGCTCTGCGCCGAGACGGGCGCCCCCATGCCGAGGAAGCTGTCCGGATCGTTGGGATCGAGCAGGTCGCCCTGGAACGGAATCGGCGGAATCGTCAGCTCGCCGGGCCGCTGCGGCACCAGCACGTAGCGGCGTTCGATCACGTTGTAGATGCGACCGTTGCGCTCGGCCTGGTAGTCGGTGTCGCCGCCGATGCGGCTGACGTCGACACCGTCGATGCGCGGATCGCCCAGCGATGCGTTGGCCAGGTTGGCGGTGTAGAACAGCTTGACGCTCAGCGAGAGCTGCTGCCCAACATAGGCCTGGGTCGGATCGATCGCCGCCTCGACGAACACCGGCCCGGTGGCGCCGCGGGCGGCCGGGTCGGGCGCGGTCACTTCCAGCGTGCGCGGTTCGGTGGTCTCACTACCCACCGTCAGCGGAGGAATGCGCAGCGTGCCCTGGTGCAGCGGGCGCAGCGCCACGCCGTAGGAATACTCCACCGTGCGCTGGCCGTTGACGAAGCTGGTGGTGCTGCCGCTGGACTTGCCCAGCACCTCGAAATCGTTGCTCAGCGGTGACAGATCCGGCGCCGCCAACGGCGCGCTCTGCGAGCGCAGGTTGAGCGTGACGGTATCCCCCAGCTGGGCCGTGCTGCGGTCGAGCGAGGCCTGCACCTGCGCGTGCGCCAGCCACGGCAGCAGCCAGCAGCACAGCACCACGGCAAGCAAACGTAGCGGACGGGTCACGGCTGTTCATCCTCCGTCGGCGCGCCGCCGTGGCGCTGCCGGTATTCGAGTTCGAACTTGCGTCGCAGCAGCGCGCCGGGATCGTCCGGCACGCGCTGCAGCGCCTGGCGCACCTCGGCCGGCAGGTGCGAGGACGGATCGCTGTCGTCGGGCAGGCCGAGCTGGTGCGGCTGGTCGGGATCGGCCTTGGCCGGCTTGCCCTGCTTGGCCAGCGCCTGGTCCATCTGCTGCTGTAGCGCCTTGCGTGCGGCCTCCGCGCGCGCCTGCTCGGCGGCGCGCTGCGCGGCCGTCTGCGGTTTGCCGGCGTCCTGCGACGAGGTATCGCCCGGTTTCTGCGCCTGGTCCTGGGCGTTCTTGTCCGACGGATCACCGGGCTTGCCGGATTGCCCCTGGCCGGCGTCGCCGGCCTTCGGCTTGCCCTGGTCGGAGGGCTTGTCCTTGGACGACGACTGGCCGTCCTGGCCGTTCTGCTGGCCATCCTTGCCCTGGTGATCCTTGCTGTCGTTGTCGTCGCCGTTTTGCGACTTCTGCTGCTGGCGGCGCAGCCAATCCTCGACGGCCTGCTTGTTCGCCTTGGCATCGGCGTTGCCCGGGTCGCGGGCGAGCGCGCGATCGTAGGCGGCGATCGCTTCCTTGTAGCGCTGCTCCTTCGCCAGCGCATTGCCGAGGTTGTACTGCGCGTCGGCGTCGGGCAGCGGCGCCAGCGCCTGCGCCGCACTGGCGTAATCGCCACCGCGGTAGGCCGCGGCCCCACGCAGGGCCGGATCACGCGCCAGTTTGCGCGCGGTGGCGACGTCCCCATGCTGCAGCGCGCGTGCCGCCTGCTGGTCAGGCCGCAACCACAGGTCGCGCCAGCCATCGGCGTGTGCGGTAGTGGGAGTCAGCAGCGGCAGCAGCACCAGCGGTATCGCCAGCAGCCAGCCACGCCGGAACCCCAACGCCACCACCAGCAGCAATGGCAGCAACAGCCACGGGCCGCGGTCGAGCCACTGCTCGCTGCGCGCGTCGTCGCTGGCCGTGGCCTCGCCGCCGCGCAGCTCCGTGTGCAGGGCGTCGATGTCTTTGTGATCGTCAGTGGCCGGCACGAAGCGGCCGCCGCCGGCCGCCGCGAGCGCGGCCAGCGCCGCGTCATCGCGCCGTGCCAGCTCCAGGTTGCCCTGCTCGTCACGCAGAAAACCGCCCTCGGCCAGCGGCACCGGACCGCCGGAGGTGGTGCCGATGCCCAGTACCGACACGCGCACGCCTTGCGCCAGGGCCTGGCGCGCCGCGGCCTGCGCACCCGCATCCGCCTTGTCGGTGATCAGCACCAGCGAGCCACCGCCGGCCTTGGCCTGCATCACCAGCTTCACGCCCTGCTCGATCGCCTGCGCGACGTTATCGCCCTCGGTGGGCATGGTGTCCGGCGCGAGCGCGTCAAGCAGTTCGTCCAGGCTGCTCGCGTCAGAGGTGAGCGGCGCCACCACGAACGCCTCGCCGGCGTAGGCGATCAGCGCGTTCTGGCCATCACGGTTGCTGGCCAACAGGTCGCGCGCCTTGTACTTGGCGCGATCCAAACGGCTCGGCGCCACGTCCTTGGCCAGCATACGCGGCGACAGCGAGATCGCCACTACCTGCGCCGCCCGCTCGGCGTACAACGGCTGCGCCTGGCGGCTCCACGTGGGGCCGGCGAAGGCCAATGTGGCGAGCGTCCAGCCCAGCGCCAGCAGCGCGGTGGAAGCGCGCCGGCTGGTCGGGCGGCCGGTCAACAAGTGGGGCAGCAGCGCCGGGTCGACCAGCCGCGACAGCTCGCGCACGCCCGCATCGGAACGCGCGCTGCTCCATACCAGCAGCGGCAAGGCGAGCAACGCCAGCAGCCACAGCGGGCGCAGGAAATGGAACGCGTGCAACGCCGTGATCATGCCGGGCGCTCCCCGCGCTGGCGTCCGCTGCGCGCGAGCAGCGCGAAGCCGAACAGAAGCACCGCCGCACCCAATGGCCAGCGGAACAGCTCGTGGCGTGGGCGCAACGCCGGCGCACGCTGCGGCATTGGTTCCAGCGCGTCGATGGTGCGATAGGCATCGGCGAGCTGGGCCGTGTCGGTGGCGCGGAAGAAGCGGCCACCGGTCTGCTCGGCCATCGCCGTGAGCATACCCACGTCGAGATCGGCCGAGGGGTTGATCGTTCGACTGCCGAAAAAGTCCGGCACGCTCATGCGGTCCGCACCGATGCCGATGGTGTAGATGCGCACGCCGGCCGCCTTCGCCGCCTTCGCTGCCTCCAGCGGCGCGATGCTGCCGGCGTTGTTGACGCCATCGGTGAGCAGCACCAGCACGCGCGCCTCCTGCGGCAGCGCGGCCAGCCGTTTTACCGACACCGCCACGGCGTCGCCGATCGCGGTCTCGGTGCCGGCCAATCCCACCGCCGCACCCTTGAGCTGGGCGGACACCGCGGAGAGGTCGTAGGTGAGCGGCGTGACCAGGAACGCACGGCTGCCGAACAGCACCAGGCCCAGCTCGTCACCGCTGCGGCGGGCGATGAAGTCGCTGGCAATCGCCTCCACCGCGCCAAAGCGGCTCACCGGGCGGCCGGCCAGGCGCATGTCGTCGGTGCGCATGCTGCCGGAGAGATCCACCGCCAGCATCATCGAGCGCCCGCTGCGCTGCTGCGCCTGCGGTGGTCCCACCCACTGCGGACGCACCGCCGCCGCGACCAGGCACAGCCACGCCAGCGCAAACAGCCCGGCGCGCGAACCGGTTTTTCGCAGCGACACCGTCGCCATCGACGGCAGGCCCGGGTGCGGCAGATGCAGGGCCCGCCCCGGTGCCGCCGGGCGCAGCCAGCGACGCGCCAGCCAGGGCAGCGGCAGCGCCAGCACCAGCCACGGCCAGGCAAGCTCAGGCAGCGTCACGGGACACCTTCCTGTTGCGCCACGTGCGCCGCACGCGCGTCACTGATTGCACGTCGGGAAGCGCCGTCAGCCACTCGCGTACGGCCGACGCCATCGCGCCGATGTCAGTGGCCTCCTGCGGGCGGTACATGGCGTCGTCCAGTTGCATGAGGCGGTCAAGGGTGGCCTGCGATACCGGCACGCGGGCCAGGGTGGTGCGCCATGCCGTGCCGCGCTGTGTCACGGCACCGGCATCCAGGCGACGCGCGGCGCGGCGCAACAGGTCGTGCAGGCCGGCGGCCAGCACCTGGGGCGATCCGGCGCGATCGGCGACCACGGCATCGTGCATCGCCAGCAGGGCGCGGCGGCGACGCGCCCTTTCGCGCGCCTGCCACCAGCGACGTGCGATCAGTCCAAGAACCAGTACCAGCAATCCGGCCAGCACCCACCATCCCGGGGCCGGTGGCCACCAGCCGGGCGCAGGTGGTAAGTGGATGTCCCGCAGGACCGGTCCCGCGGGAGCCTGGGCCTGAGGCAGCATCACGAGCGCCCCCGCACGCCGAGCAGCGCGGCGACCGCGTCGAAGGGATCCTCAGCCGTATTCACGAGGCGGCAGGCGACACCGGTGGCCTTGGTCAGCGCGCGCAGGCGAGCCTGACCCGCGCCCAGCAAACGCGGCAGATCCTGCTGTTGGTGTTCGCCGCCAACGATCCACTCCACTCGCTCACCGTCGTGTTCCAGCGGATAGCGGCCCACGGGGGTGGGCGCGGTCTCCAGCGGATCGGCCACAGCCAGCACGCCCAGCCGGGTTTGCCGTGCCAGTTGCACGAGGTGCCGCCGCGAGGCGTCGTCGCTGCACGCGCCGTCGGTGATCAGCAGGACCCGGCTGGCGCCGTTCAACACCCGCGCGATGTTCTGCAGCACCTGCGACAGCGGCTCGCTGCGCGGCGTGGCGGGCGCGGCATCCCACGCGGCGAGCGCGCCGCACAATGCCAGCGCCCCGCGCGGCCCGGCACGCGGCGCGAGCAGGTCGTCGTGCGCACCAAACCCCATCAAGCCCACCCGTTCGCCGGCCTTCACCGCATACCAGGCAGCCCAGGCCGCGGCGCGCGCCGACTGCACCGACTTGAAGCGCACGCGTGTGCCAAAGCGCATCGAGGCATGCCCATCGACGACGATCAGCAGGCGGCCCTCGCGCTCCTCCTGGAACAGCTTGGTATGCAGGCGGCCACTGCGTGCGGTCAGACGCCAGTCGAGCCGGCGCACGTCGTCGCCACCCTGATAGATGCGCGACTCGGCGTAGTCCATGCCGCGGCCATGCATGCGGCTGGATTGCTGGCCGGAGCGACCGGCGCGGCTGATCTGCTCGGGCAGCGCCGCCTTGCCCACCCGCGCACGTAGCGCGAGCAGCTCGGCCAGCGAGACGCGCGCCGCGCCGTCGCCGTCGGAAAATCGAGGCGGAGCGTTCACGGCAGCGGCACGAGGTCCAGCAGGCGATCGATCACCTGGTCCGCGCGCACGCCCTCGGCCTCCGCCTCGTAGCTGAGCAGCACGCGGTGGCGCAGCACTTCGTGCGCCACCGCGTGGACGTCTTCCGGCAGCGCATAATCGCGGCCGCTCAGCCAGGCGTGCGCACGCGCGCAGCGGTCCAGCGCGATGGTGGCGCGAGGACTGCCGCCCCAGGCGATCCAGCGCTTGAGCTCGGCGCCGTAACGACCCGCATCGCGGGTAGCCAGCACGAGCTGGGTCAGGTACTCCTCCAGCGCCGACGCCATGTGCACTTGGAGCACGGCTTCGCGCGCGTGCATCACGTCGGTGGGCGTCAGCAGGGCGTGCGGCGCGGCATGGGCCTGCGCATGACGGCTGGCCTGGCTGCGCGCGAGCTTGAGGATGGCCAGTTCCGAGGCGGCATCGGGGTAACCGATCGTCACGTGCATCACGAAGCGATCGAGCTGGGCCTCCGGCAGCGCGAACGTGCCCTCCTGCTCGATCGGATTCTGCGTCGCCATCACCAGGAACAGCTCGGGCAGCCGCCAGGTGCTGCGCCCCACGGTGATCTGGCGCTCCGCCATCGCTTCGAGCAGAGCCGACTGCACCTTGGCCGGCGCGCGGTTGATCTCGTCCGCCAGCACGATGTTGTGGAACAGCGGGCCACGCTCGAACTCGAAGCTGCCCGACTGCGGGCGAAACACGTCGGTGCCGGTCAGGTCGGCCGGCAGCAGGTCGGGGGTGAACTGCACGCGATGGAAATCCGCATCGATGCATGCCGCCAGCGCCTTCACCGCGGTGGTCTTGGCCAGCCCGGGTGCGCCCTCCACCAGCAGATGGCCGTCGGCCAGCAGTGCGATCAGCAGACAGTCGATGAGATGCGGCTGGCCGATGATGGAGCGCTGCAGATCCTCCCGCAGTTGCGCAAACGCCTGCTGCAGGGGAGCGGCCAGAGTATCGGGCGAGGTGTCGGTCATGCGGGTTTCCATGTTCGAAGCAGGCTTGGGACCACGCCCCATCATGGAAGTTTTATGCCATCGACGGGTATAGCCCGGTCGTCATGACATCACGCCGCGCGCAAACAGAAAGGGCGGCCATGGGCCGCCCTCTCCTTGCTTACCGTGACAGCGCTTACTGCAGCGTGTCGCTGAGGATGCGCGGCGTCACGAAGATCAGCAGCTCCGCCTTGTCGTTCTGGCGCGAGGTCTTGCGGAACAGCACGCCGATGCCGGGGATGTCGCCCAGGCCCGGCACCTTGGTGATGGTGTTCGCCTTGGTGATCTCGTAGATGCCACCCAGCACCACGGTCTGCCCATTGTCGACCAGCACCGAGGTGTTGAGCTCACGCGTGTCGATCTGCGGCACCTTGCCGCTTCCCGGGGCGTCGATGAAGCTCGCCAGGGCGTCCTTCTTCACGTTGATCTTCAGATAGACGCGGTTGTCCGCGGTGATCGTCGGCGTGACCTTCAGCTCCAGCACCGCGTCCTTGAACTGCACGGTGGCGGTGCCGCTGCCAGCTGCACCGGTCGTGCTGTTCTGGTAGGTCACGTAGCCGATCTGCTGACCCTGGCGGATGACCGCTTCCTGCTGATTGGCCGTGATCACACGCGGACTGGAGATCACCTCGCCGCGACCTTCGGTCTGCGCCGCCGACAACTCAAGATCGACAAGGTAGTTGGCACCGAGAATGGCCAAGCCAAAGCTTCCCGCCGGGCCACTCACCGGGAGATTGACGTTGAAGCCACCGGAGCCCGTCTGATAGGTGGTCACGCCGCTCGCATTCGCGGAGCCGGCGTTGTTGTTCGCACGCTCGATGGCCAGGCTCGCCGCGCCGTTGGCACCGCCTTGCGGAGAGGTGGTGATCACATTGCCGCCGCTGGTGGTGTGCAGGGCCTGCAAGCCCCACTTGGTGCCCAGCTCGCGGGTGAACTGGTCAGTGGCCACCACGATGCGGGACTCGATCAGCACCTGCTGCACCGGACGATCCAGCACGGCAATCAGTGAGCGCAACTCCTTGATCTTCTCGGGGCTGTCGTTGATCAAAAGGGTGTTGGTGCGGTCGTCAAACGAGACACTGCCGCGCGGTGACAGGAATCCGCGGCTACCGCCCGTCCCACCACCGCCGCCACCCTGCTTGCTGCCCGTGGTGAGCAGCTTGGCGATGTCGGCAGCCTTGCCGTAGCTGATCGGCACGTAGTCCGTTACGAGCTCGGCGTTGTCTTCGGCCTTCATGCGAGCGTCGGCCACGTCCTGCTCGTACTTGGCCAGTTCGGCCTGGGGCGCAATCCACACCACGTTGCCGCTACGGCGCTTGTCCAGACCCTTGGCACGCAGGACCACGTCCAGCGCCTGGTCCCACGGCACGTTCACCAGGCGCAGCGTCACACTGCCGCCCACCGAATCCGAAGCCACCAGGTTCAGACCGGAAATGTCCGCCAGCAGCTGCAGCGCGGAGCGCACCGGGATGTCCTGGAAATTGAAGGTGACGCGGCTGCCGTTGTAGACCGGCTCCTGACCCTTGGCGACCTTGTCGGGTGCAGCCTTCTTCGGGGCGATCTCGACGACGTACTGGTCGCCGGACTGGTACGAAGAGGTGTCGACGTTGCCGCCCGTGCGGATCTCCATGCGGGCGCCGGTGCCGCTGGCGCGCGTGACGATGGACTGCACCGGCGTGGCGAAGTCCGTCACGTCCAGTCGCTGTGCCTGGCTGGGCGGCAGGTTCACATGCTCCAGATCGACGATGACCTTGTCGCCCTCGGTGTGGATGTTCGCATTGGCACCGGCACCGCTGAAATTGATCAGCACGCGGCCTTCACCTTTGGGCCCGCGGCGGAAATCGACGTTGGAGATGGCCGGGCCGCTGCTGGCCGACGGCAAGCGCTTGGACGGATCGATGGTCGCCGCGGTGGTAGTGGTCTGGGCGGCACTGCCGTTGTTGACCGTCAGCACCAGGCTGTTGCCATCCACGCGCGAGGTGTAGGTGGATTCACGCATCAGCTCGACGACGACGCGCGTGCGCCCGCCGGCCGACACGGCCGAAACCCCGGAAGTGGAGCCCTTGCCGATGTCGAGATGGCGAGGCGCCGCGTTGTCGGTATCGGCGAAATCCACCGCGATGCGCGGCGGCGTGCCGGTGGTGAAGATGCTCGGCTGGGGCACCTGGCCCGAGGCGAAATTCATATGCAGCTCGACGCGGCCACCGGGCAGCACGTCATAGCTGATGTCTTTCAGCGTGGCGGTGGCGGCCGCGGCGGATTGCGCCCAGAACGCGCTCGTCGCCAGCAGGGACATCACCAGGTAACGGCGTGCTTGGCGCATGATTCGGCCCTGAACAGGTGTGGTTTGGTTGCTCATTGCATCAGCCCCTGTGTTTCCTATTTCTCGCCGAGCGCGATGCTGGCCGGACGTTCCATCCAGCCACCATTACCGTTGGAGATCAGTTCCACGAGATCGACGTGGTCGTCGCTGATCGCGGTGATTCGGCCGTAGTTCTGGCCCATGTATTCGTTCTTGTGCACGCGATGGATCACACCGCCCGGGTCCTTGATCAGCACCTCGGTGTTGGCACCGGTCCCCACCGTGCCGACCATCTTGAGGCTGTCGAGCGCGAACATCTCCAGCGGCTGCTTGGCGCGGTTCTCGTCCGGGCGCGGCCCGGTCGAAGCGGCCGTCGAGGTCGGCTGCGTTTCGGCAGAGCTGGGGCTGAACGGATCGCGATCGCCCTGATCGCTGTACTCGAAGGTCTCGAAGGTGCGGATCACCGGCAGCGGATCGATCGGCGCGCCCTTCTTGAGCTTCTCCTTGGCGACCCAGTCGCGCAGGTCGGACATGCCGCGGGTGCAGCCCGCGAGCGCAATGAGCGCGCCACACAGGGCGGCCACGCGCAGCATGCGGTTATGCCTCATGGCGAAAGACTGGCTCATTTCCGCCCCCTCTTGTTGCCCTTCGCCTTGGCCGCCTTGCCATCGGACGTCTCGTCGTCGTCGAGGTAACGGTAGGTTTTGACCGTGCCTTGCAGCACTAGCTGGCCGCTGCCCTCGGAGCCCTGCTTGGGGGTCAGCGATACGTCATGCAGCGTGAGGATCACTACGCGCGGCAGCGAGGCCACACCGCTGATGAAGGTGCCGAACTGGTGGTACGTACCGGTCATCCGCAGCGAAATCGGCTCTTCGGCGTAGAAGTCCTTCGGTGTTTCCGCGCCTGGCTGGAACAGATCCACCTCAAGGCCTGCCGACAGGGCCGTCTGCGAGATATCGACCAGCAGCTCGGGCATCTCGGTCTTGCCCGGCAGCTGACGCAACAGCTGGCGCAACATGTCCTGCATCTCGTCGAGCTGCTGCTGCAGGGCATCGAGATTGACCGCCTTGGCCTGCTTCTGTGCGAATTCCTGCTTGAGACTCTCTTCCTTGGCCGCCAGCGTCTGCAGCGAATCCTGTTGGTCGCTGATGTAGAGGTACCAGCCCAGGAAGCCGATCACCACGAACAGCAGCGCGGTAAAGAAAATCTTGATGGATTGAGGCCAGCCACCGATGTTGTTCCGATCGAGGCTGCGCAGATCGTCGAAAAATTTCATGGCTTGGCCCCTCCCGTCGACGGCTGTGCGGCTGGCTTGCCCGCGGTCGTGGCCGCCGGTGTTGCGGCGGCGTTGGGGGCCTTCATCACGTCACCAGCGGGGGCGTCATCCTTGGGGCGGCTCAGCGAAACGTTCAGCCCGAAGGTGTAGGGCATGCGCTGGTCCTTGTGGAGGTTTTCGGTCTTGCGCAGATCCGCATGCCCCATCCACGGCGACGCCTCGATGTTGCGCATGTACTCGGCCACGCTGGCGTTGGATTGCGCGACACCATCGAGCGACATCGAATTACCGCTCTGCTTCAAGCCGACCAGACGTGCACTGGCCGGGATGGTTTTCACCAGTTCGTCGAACAGATGGACCATCTGCGAACGGTTGGCCTGCAGCTGCTCAATGATTTGCTTGCGTGCCAGCAGACGGTCGCGGACTTTCTCCAGATCCTTGATCTTGGCGATCTTCTCGTCGAGCTGCTTGATCTCGGTCTGCAGGTAGGCGTTGCGTTCGTTCTGGTTGTCGATGCGCAGGCCCATCCACCAGGCCCAGACCAGCACGCAAAGCAGGGCGGCCACGGCGGCCGCACCCAGTTGCATAAAGAACTCGCGCTCTCGCTGCTTGCGGCGCTCCGCGCGCCACGGGAGGAGGTTGATATGTGCCATCAGTCGAAGCTCCTGAGCGCAAGGCCGACGGCAATCATCAGCGCCGGGGCATCCTGGGCGAGCGCCTGGGCCTGCACGCGCGAGGAGAGCGACATGCGGGCCAACGGATTGGCCACCACGCAGGGAATGCCGAGCTGCTCTTCCAGCATCGGCGCCAGACCTTCGATGGAAGCACAGCCACCGGCCAGAACGACCTGATCGACCTTGCTGTATTCGCTGCCCGCGAAGAAGAACTGCAGCAGGCGGCTGATCTGCTGGGTCAGCGACTCCTTGAACGGCTCCAGCGCCTCGGTCTCGTACGATTCCGGCAGGCCACCCTTGCGCTTTGCGCGGCCGGCCTCCTCATAGGACAGACCATACCGGCGCATGATTTCGTCGGTGAGCTGCTTGCCGCCGAACACCTGTTCGCGCGAGTAGATGGTGCGCTGGTTGCGCAGCACAGAAAGGGTGGTCATGGTGGCGCCGATGTCGACCACGGCGACCAGGGCGTCGCGACCGACATTGAGCTGGTCCGCCAGCATGGCAAAGGCGTTCTCGAGTGCGAACGCCTCCACGTCGATCACCTTGGCGGTCAGTCCGCCCAGATCAAGGGCGGCCACGCGCATGTCCACGTTCTCGGTGCGCGAGGCAGCGAGCAGGATGTTGTTCATGTCCGGGTTGTCCCGAACCGGCCCCATCACCTCGAAATCGAGGCTCACCTCGTCAATCGGGTAGGGAATGTACTGGTTGGCTTCGACCTGGATCTGTCCTTCGAGATCGTCCTCGGACAGCTCGCTGGACATCGGCACGACGCGGGTGATCACCGCCGAGCCGGCCACCGCCGCACAGGCGTGCTTGAGCTTGGAGCCCGACCGCGCCAGCGCGCGCCGGATCGCCTCACCGACCGCCTCGACCTCGACGATGTTCTTCTCGACAACCGCGTTGGGGGGCAGCGGCTCGACCGCGTAATGCTCGACGCGGTAGCGGCCACCGGCCTGGCTGAGCTGCAGCAGCTTGACGGCAGTCGAACTGATGTCGACACCAATAAGCGGCGGCTTCTTGGGTGTAAAAAGACCCACGGTTTGTCCCCCTTCCCCTGGCACTCCAGCCGGTTCCCGGCGGATGTGCGCTGGCATTAAATCCAAAAATTAACGCAATAGCAACGGTATACGATCACTTTCTCGACTCGGTGGCGTGATGGGACACACATTTGAGTCATCCAGCTCTTTGGCCGGTTTTCTGCCCCTGCGCGCCACACGACCCTGTAGGCGATAGTGCTACATCTATACTCTTGCACGTTTTGACTCAGGTCTCGCTACCTCCACATCATGCGAATTTTGAAGCGTTTGCTCCGCTGGGCACTGATCCTGGCCTTCTCGGGACTGCTGCTCGGCGTAGCCGCCATCGGCGTCGCCTACTGGCTGATCTCCCCTCGCCTGCCCAATGTCGATGAGCTGAAGGACTACCGCATGCAGGTGCCTCTGCGGGTGGAAAGCGCCGACGGCAAGTTGATCGCCACCTTTGGCGAAACCCGGCGCATCCCGGTGGACATCAACAAGGTGCCCGACCGACTCAAGCATGCGGTGCTGTCGGCGGAGGACGCCGATTTCTATACGCATCCCGGCTTCGACTGGCACGGTATCGCTCGTGCCGCATGGCACGTGATCATCTCCGGCGGCGACAAGGGCTCCGGCGGTTCCACCATCACCCAGCAGGTGGCACGCAATTTCTTCCTGAGCCCGGAAAAGCTCTACTCGCGCAAGCTCACCGAAATCTTCATCGCGGTGCGGATGGAGAACGAGCTCACCAAGGACCAGATCCTGGAGCTGTACCTCAACAAGATGTTCCTCGGGCACCGCTCCTACGGCGTGGCGGCCGCTGCCGAGTACTACTACGGCAAGACGCTCGACCAGCTCACGATCGCCGAGTGCGCCACCATCGCCTCCACCTTCCAGTTGCCCTCGGCGGTCAATCCCATCAACAACCCGGCGCGCATGCTGGCGCGGCGCAACTGGGTGCTGGGACAGATGCTGGAGCACCGCTACATCAGCAAGGTGGAGTACGAGCAGGCCGTCAAGGAACCCAACGGCGCCTTCGCGCACGAACAGCCGATCGAGGTCGATGCACCCTACCTGGCCGAAATGGTCCGCCGCCAGGTGCTCGACCGCCTGGGCAACGACGCGCTCACCGAAGGCTACGTGGTGAAGACCACGGTGCAGAGCAGCCGACAGACGGCCGCCGTGGATGCCCTGCGCAACGGCCTGATCGCCTACGACCGCCGCCACGGCTGGCGCGGCCCCGAAGCCCACACCGACCTGGCCAGCAGCGCCAGCACCGCTAATCTCGATGAGCTGCTGGCGAGCTACAGCAGTATCTCGGGCATGCAGCCGGGCGTCGTGACGGCGGTGTCTCCGACCGAGGCCACCGTCTACCTGGCCAGCCACGACAGCGCCACGCTCGACCTGGCCGCGGTGAGCTGGGCCCGCCCGTACATCAGCGATTCGCGGGTGGGGGCCACCCCCAAACAGGTGGACAGCGTGCTCAAGCGGGGCGACATCGTGCGCCTCTCGCGCAACGACAAGGGCGTATGGGAGCTGGCACAGGTGCCGAAGGCGCAGGCCGCACTGGCGTCGGTGAATCCCGAAGATGGCGCGATCCAGGCCCTGGTCGGCGGTTTCAGCTTTGCGCGGAGCAAGTTCAATCGCGCCGTGATGGCGGCGCGCCAGCCCGGCTCCAGCTTCAAGCCCTACATCTATTCGGCGGCGTTCGACCGCGGCTTCACGCCGGCCTCGATCGTCAACGACGCGCCGCTGGCGCTGCCCGACCCGTCCAAGCCCGGCGGGCTGTGGACGCCAGCCAACGATGACGACAAGTTCGACGGCCCGATCCGCCTGCGCGAGGCGCTGGTGCAGTCCAAGAACCTGGTGTCGGTGCGGCTGCTCGATGCCATCGGCGTGCGCTATGCGCGCGAATACGCCACCCGCTTCGGCTTCTCGCTCGACGCGCTGCCGCCCAATCTTTCCATGGCCCTCGGTACCGCCTCGGTCTCCCCGATGGGCATGGCCCGCGGCTACGCCGTGTTCGCCAACGGCGGCTATCTGGTCAAGCCCTACTTCATTCGCGAGATCGACGACCGCGACGGCAAGCCGGTGTACCTGGCCAACCCCGCACGCGCCTGCCGCTCGTGCCAGGAACGACTGCTCGACACCAGCCCGCCCGGACCGCCGCCTGCCGAGAGCACCGCACCCGCCGCAACGGCAGCGGTCGCCGCCAGCGGCGCCGACCCGGCTGCCAGCAGCAGCACCGCCGACACCGTGGGTGACGCCGTCCTGCCCAGCGACGCGCACGACAACGCGAAGGCGCCCCCGGTGCTTGCCCCGCACGTGATCGACATCCGCAACGACTATCTCGTGACCTCGCTGATGAAGGACGTGATCCTGCGCGGTACCGGGGCGGCCGCCCGCAAGCTCGGGCGCGAAGACCTGGCCGGCAAGACCGGCTCGACCAACGACCACCGCGACGCCTGGTTCGTCGGCTTCAACGGCGACCTGTCCACGGCGGTGTGGGTCGGTTTCGACGACTTCAGCTCGCTGGGCCGCGCCAACGGCGTCGGCGAGTTCGGTGCGCAGGCTGCGCTGCCGATCTGGATGGATTACATGGGCAGCGCCCTCAAGGGGCTGCCGGTGAACATGCTGTCTATGCCGCCGGGCATCACCACCCTCACCATCGACCGCAGCACGGGCTTGCCTGCCGCGGCCGGAGACACCAACACGATGTCGGAGATGTTCAAGGTGGAAGACCTGGACAAGCTGCGCAGCCAGGCGGCGCAGCAGCAGCAGGAGCAGGACAAGCAGCACGCGTACGACATTTTCTGACGTAGCGGTTAGGATCGGAGCGCCCGCCGTCGCTATCCGGACGGCGGCTTACCCGATGAAGGAGCGAGACATGGCCCGAGGCGAGCACCACCGCATCCACGCCCATGACCGCCTGCAGCGCAATCGCTTGCGCGTTGCCCAGGAAGCCGCCCGCCTGATGAGCGAGCACGGCATCCGCGACTTCCACCACGCCAAGTTGAAGGCCTCCGAAAGGCTGGGCATCCTCGATACGCAGAGCCTGCCGCGCAACGACGAGATCGAGCAGGCACTACGCGAGCATCAGCGGATCTTCCAGGCCGACACCCAGCCACAGCGCGTCCGCCGTTGTCGCGAAGCGGCGGTGGAGGCGATGCGCTTTCTCGCGGCCTACCAGCCGCGCCTGGTCGGCGCCGCGCTCGAAGGCACCGCGGACGCGCACTCGGCGGTGTGCCTGCACCTGTTTGCCGGGGATCCGGACGACGTGCTGCGCTTTCTCGATGAGCACGGCGTGCCGTTCGAAACGCAGACCCGCCGGCTGCGACTGAGTCGCGACGAATCGGCGGAATATCCGGTGCTGCTGTTTTCCGCCGACGGATTGCCGTTCGACCTCACCGTGCTGCCGACCGACTCGCTGCGTCAGCCGCCGCTGGACCGGATCGACGAGAAACCGATGCGGCGCGCCAGCGTCAGCGCGGTGGAACAGCTGCTGTTCGAAGACGGTGACGACGACCTGGAACGCAAACTCGCGGCCCTGCGCTAAGCCAGCGCGACGGCGAAAACAACAACGCCCCGGCATGCCGGGGCGTTGTTTTGTGGGCCGGGTCGTTCACCCGGCCGCGCTCCGCGCGCTCAGCGCTTGGCGACCGCCACGAAGTCGCGCGGTGCAGCGCCGGTGTAGACCTGACGCGGACGACCGATACGCGACCCCGGGGTCTCGTGCTGCTCGATCCAGTGCGCGATCCAGCCGGCGGTGCGCGCGATGGCGAACATCACGGTGAACATCTCGGTCGGGATACCCAGCGCCTTGTAGATGATGCCCGAGTAGAAGTCGACGTTCGGATAGAGCTTGCGCTCGACGAAGTAGTCGTCCTTCAGTGCGGCCTCTTCCAACTTCATCGCCACGTCCAGCAGCGGATCGTTGACGCCGAGCTCGGCCAGCACCTTGTGGCACATCTCGCGGATGATCTTAGCGCGCGGATCGAAGTTCTTGTAGACGCGGTGGCCGAAGCCCATCAGGCGGAAGTTGTCGTTCTTGTCCTTCGCGCGCTTGACCGCGGTTTCGACCTTGTCCGGGCTGCCGATCTCCTCGAGCATCTTCAGCACCGCCTCGTTGGCGCCGCCGTGCGCCGGACCCCACAGCGCGGTGATGCCCGCGGCGATCGAGGCGTACGGGTTGGCGCCGGTGGAGCCGACCAGGCGCACGGTCGAGGTGGAGGCGTTCTGCTCGTGATCGGCGTGCAGGATGAACAGCAGATCCAGCGCCTTGGCCGCCACCGGATTGAGCGTCAGCGGCTCGCTGGGCACCTCGAACATCATGTGCAGGAAGCGCGTGACGTACTCGAGGTTGTTGCGCGGATAGCGCATCGGCCAGCCGATCGAATAGCGGTACGCAGCCGCGGCGATGGTCGGCATCTTGGCGATCAGGCGGATCGCGGCGAGCTTGCGGTCGTCCGCGTTATCGACGTCGAGGTCGTCATGATAGAAGGCCGACAGCGAGGCTACCGAGGCGGCCAGCATGGCCATCGGGTGGGCGTTGTGATGGAAGCCCTGGAAGAAGTTCTTCAGCGACTCGTGCATCATCGTGTGATGCGTGATCTGGTGCTCGAAGGTGGCGAACTCTTCCTTTTTCGGCAGCTCGCCATTGAGCAGCAGGTACGATACTTCCAGGAAGTTCGAATGCTCGGCGAGCTGCTCGATCGGGTAGCCGCGATACAGCAGCACGCCCTCGTCGCCATCGATGTAGGTGATCGCACTCTTGGTGCTGGCGGTGCTGCCGAAACCGGGGTCGTAGGTGAAGTGGCCGGTGTCCTTGTACAGCGTGCCCAGGTCGATGCACGACGGGCCCAGCGTGCCACTCACCAGGGGCAGCTCGCTGCTGCGGTTGTTCGACTCGTCGGTCAGCTTGACGATCTTTGCATCGGACACGGAAACCTCCTTCACGTATGTCACCGCCGCCGCGGCCGCAAGACGGCTCCGGCTGGCGAGGGAATCGGGGCAGCGGCGGCGGGGAAACCGGCGCTGCAGCAGGCGCCGTGGCACCTGGGCTCGCCATTATCGCACAACCCCATCGCCGACATCCGTCAGCGGATGGTCTAGTGTCGGGCGCAAAAAAACACGGGGCAGACCGCGGCCTGCCCCGTGTTCGATGCCCGGTCGGCAGGCGACGATGCGCCGGCCGAGGTCACGACAAGATTTACTTCTGCGCGTAGCGACGACGGAACTTGTCGACGCGACCGCCGACGTCCAGCGTCTTCTGCTTGCCGGTGTAGAACGGGTGCGAATGGCTGGAGATATCCACCTTGACCAGCGGGTACTCGTTGCCGTCTTCCCACTTGACGGTTTCCTTGGTGGCAATCGTCGAACGCGTCAGGAACGCGAACTCGGACGAGAGGTCCTGGAACACCACCGGGCGGTAGTTCGGATGGGTATCGGGCTTCATGACAGGCTCAAAGCGGTGGGTGAAAAGAGCGGCATTGTACAACGCGGCGCTTGCGCGGGTCAACCGGCCAGCGCTAGGGCGCGCCCAGGGCGCGGCGCACCATGCCGGCGAAGCGCTCCGCGTCGAGCTCCAGGACGATGTTGGCGTTGGCCGGACGCTTCAGCCGATCGGCCCAGTCCACCACGGTTGCACCGCGGGTCAGGCGGCCGTCGAGCTCCACCGCCACATGCCGGGTTTCGCTGCGGGTGACGATGGACGGATCGATCGCCACGGCCATCGCCAGCGCATCGGCAGCGATCACCCCGCGCCGACCGTGACTGCGATTGAACGCCCGCGCGGTGCCGAACACCTTGCCGAAGAAGTCCGCTCGCGCATCGCCCGCGGCCAGCCAGCGATCGAACTCGTCCTCGTCGAAGGCGTAGCGCAAGGTGGCCTCCCAATCGACCAGATCGAAGTGCGGGAACGCCTCGAACACCACGTGCGCCGCTTCGGGATCGAAGCCGATGTTGAACTCGGCCGGGACCTTGCCGGTATTGCCCTGCCCGGTCACGGCGCCGCCCATCACCACCAGGCGCGCCACGCGCGTGGGCAGCGACGGATCCAGCCGCAGCGCCAGCGCCAGATTGGTCAACGGCGCCAGCGCTACCAGGGTGAGCTGGCCGGGATGCTCGCGGGTCAACCGCACGATGGCGAGCGCAGCGGCCTCGTCCTGGGCTGACGCGGCCGGCTCGGCAAAGCCGACATCGCCGAAGCCGTCGCTGCCGTGCACGAAGGCGGCGTCTTCCTCCGGCCGGCGCACCAGCGGACTGGGGCAGCCGGCAAACACCGGGGTGGATGCGCCCACCAGATCGACCAGGGTGCGCGCATTGCGCACCGTATGGCCGAGTCCGACGTTGCCGGCCGCGACGCTGAGGCCCAGCACGTCGGCATGGGCGTGGGCCATCAGGATCGCCAGCGCATCGTCAACGCCGGGGTCGGTATCAATCAGGAGTTGGGGCTTGCTCATGGTCCGTCACGCGAATGCAGAGCCGGTCAGCTTAAGCGCAACGCTGCCCCCGGAACAACGCATCACGCGTGCGCATAGCGCGCCGCGCCGCCGATCCAGCGCTCGATCAGCTGTCCGGCCGCCTGCGCATGGTCGCGCAGCATCGTCTCGCCCACTTCATGCACGGCATCGAGCAAATGGGCGTCGCGGGCCAGGTCGGCGATGCGGAAGCTGAGTTGCCCGGTCTGCCGCGTGCCCAGCACTTCGCCAGGGCCGCGCAGCTCCAGATCCTTCTCCGCGATGCGAAAGCCGTCGTTGGTCTCGCGCATCACCTGCAGGCGCTCGCGCGCCAGCTGGCCGATCGGCGGCTGGTACAGCAGCACGCAGTTGGAGGCCACGGCGCCGCGGCCGACCCGGCCGCGCAGCTGATGCAGCTGAGCCAGCCCCAGGCGCTCGCTGTTCTCGATCACCATCAGGCTGGCGTTGGGCACGTCCACCCCCACCTCGATCACCGTGGTGGCCACCAGCACGGCCAATTCGCCCGCCTTGAAGGCATCCATCACCGCCCGCTTCTCCTTCGGCTTCATGCGGCCGTGGATGAGGCCAACGCCATGGCCGACCAGGGCCGCGGAAAGCTCCGCGTGCGCCACTTCGGCTGCCTGCGCGCGCAGTTGCTCGGACTCCTCGATCAACGTGCATACCCAGTACACCTGCCGCCCCTCGCCACAGGCGCCGGCAATGCGTTCGATCACCTCCGCCCGGCGGGCATTGGAGACGGCAATGGTCTGCACCGGCGTGCGCCCCGGGGGAAGCTCGTCGATGGACGACACGTCCAGGTCGGCGTAGGCGCTCATCGCCAGCGTGCGGGGAATGGGCGTGGCGGTGAGCACCAGCTGGTGGGGCACCTGGTCGCCCTCGAGCCCTTTGTCGCGCAGGGCCAGACGCTGGTGCACGCCGAAGCGGTGCTGCTCATCGACGATCACCAGGCCCAGCCGGCCGAATGCGACGCCCTCCTGCATCAGCGCGTGGGTGCCGATCATCACCGGCGCCCCTTCCGCCACGCGCTTAAGCGCCTGCTGGCGCGCCTTGCCCTGCACCTTGCCAGCCAGCCACTCGACTGCGATGCCGAGCGGCTCCAGCCAGTGGCGGAAGTTGCGCAGGTGCTGCTCGGCAAGCAACTCGGTGGGCGCCATCAGCGCCACCTGATACCCCGCCTCCACCGCCGCCAGCGCGGCCAGCGCGGCGACCACCGTCTTGCCCGACCCCACGTCGCCCTGCACCAGGCGCAGCATCGGCTTGCTCTGCGAGAGATCGGCGATCACTTCCTCGGTCACGCGTTGCTGCGCGGCGGTGAGGGTGAACGGCAACGACGCCAACAGCTGGGCTCGCAGGGCGCCCGCCCCACCGAGCATCGGGGCACGCCGCAGGCGCACCGCCGCACGCATGCGACGCAGGCTCAGATGCTGGGTCAGCAGCTCCTCGAAGGCCAATCGCTGCTGGGCCGGATGAATCCCCAGCGTGAGCTGCCCCAGATGCGCATCGGCCGGCGGGCGGTGGACATAGAGCAGCGCCTCGCGCAGCGACGTCAGGCCGTGGGCCGCGCACAGCGCCGGAGGAATGAGTTCGAGCGCCGATTCGGGCGGCAGCAGCGCGAGCGCCTTGGCGATCACGCTGGCCAGCCGCTTGGTGCCCAGCCCCTCGGTGGTGGGATACACCGGCGTCAGCAGTTCGCTCATCGCCGCCGGCGTGCTGCCGGCCAGCCGTTCGTACTGCGGATGCACCATCTCCAGCCCCTGATTGCCCAGCCGCACCTCGCCGTAGCAGAGCAACCGCGTACCGGGTTTGAGCAGATCCGCCTGGGCGCGGTGGAAATGGAAGAAGCGCAGCTGCAGCGTCTCACGCGAGTCGTCGCTGATCGCCACCTTCAGCTGCGGACGAAAGCGAAAGCCGCGCTCGACCGCTTCCACCACGCCCTCGACCTGGGCGCGGTCGCCAGGGCGCAGGTCGGCGATCGGGGTGACCCGGGTGCGGTCCTCGTAGCGCAGCGGCAGGTGGAACCACAGGTCCTGCACCCGCTCCAGTCCCAGCCGCGTCAAGGTCTCGGCCAGCGCCGGGCCCACGCCGGGCAGGCTCGCCACCGGGCGCAGTCCGGGGGCGTCCATGGTGGGCAGGGCGGCAGCAGTTCGGGCAGGCATCGGAGAAGCCTAATGGAGGCGACGCGCCTCCTGCAGCGGCCACGGCATCAGCGCGCGTGGGCGCCTGCCGCGCGGGCGGCTCAGTCCAGCGCCATCACCGCATCGACCTCAACCTGCGCGCCCTTGGGCAGCGCCGACACTTCGATCGTCGAGCGCGCCGGATACGGCGCCTGGAAATACTCGGCCATCACCGCGTTGACCTCGGCGAAGTGGCCCAGGTCGGTGACGTAGATGCCCACGCGCACGATCTGCGCGAGCGAGCCACCGGCGGCCTCGGCCACGGCGGCTAGGTTGTCGAAGACGCGGCGGGTCTGCGCCTGGATGTCGCCCTCGATCAGCGCACCGGTAGCCGGATCGAGCGGAATCTGACCCGAGAAATACACCGTATTGCCGGCCCGCACGGCCTGCGAATACGGGCCGATGGCTGCGGGCGCACGCTCGGTGGCGATGATGCTGCGGGACATGGAAACACCTCGTGGCAGGGATGATGGGAAAGGCGCCGCATCGTGCGACGCAAGCCGCCGCGAGGCAAGCGCAGAACCGCTACAGCGGATAACGATGCGCGCCGCTGACCACGCCGGTGCGGCGCACGCGACGGATCACCTCGGCCAGATGGCGGCGACTCTTCACCTCCATCGTGAACAACAACGTGGCCGCGGCGGCATCGCGCTCGACGTACTCCACGTTCTCGATGTTGGAGTCCGCGTCGGCGATCGCCGCGGCGACCGTGGCCAGCACGCCGGGGCGATTGATGACCTCGATGCGCAGCTCGGCGCGGTAGTCGCCCTGCACATCGCGATCCCACTCGATCGACACCTTGCGCTCGGGCGACTTGCGCAACTCGGCAACGTTCGGGCACTCCTCGCGATGGACCACGATGCCCTTGCCGGAGGAGAGGTAGCCGACGATGTCGTCGCCCGGCAACGGGTGGCAGCAGTTGGCGAAGCTGAGCACGCCGCGCTCAGCGCCGGTGATGCGGATCTTCTCGCTGCTCGGCGCCGGGATGAGCGCACGCGAGCGCTTGCCGCGCGCGGCGACCAGCTGCGCGGCCACCAGGTCGGGCATGCGGTTGCCCAGCGCGATGTCGGCCAGCAACTCCTCCAGCCGATGCAGCTTGGCCTCGGCGAGAAAGCGGTCAAGCACCGCCGGCGCGATGCCGTCCAGGCTGCTGCCCAGCGCGTCAAGCGCGCGATCAAGCATGCGATGGCCGAAATCCACGGCGTCCTCGTGCTGCAGGTGCTTGAGGAACTGGCGGATCGCCGTGCGCGCCTTGCCGGTGACCACCGACTCCAGCCAGGCCGGGTTGGGCACGGCCGAGGGCGCGGTGATGATCTCCACCAGCTGACCGGATTCGAGCCGGGTACGCAGCGGCACCAGCTTCTTGTCCACGCGTGCGGCCACCGCGTGATGGCCGACGTCGGTATGCACGGCGTAGGCGAAATCCAGCGCGGTGGCGTTGCGCGGCATCGAGAGGATGTCCCCGCGCGGCGTGAACAGATAGACCTCGTCCGGGAACAGGTCGATCTTGACGTTCTCGATGAATTCGCTCGACGAGGCAGTGTTGGCCTGGCTGTCGGCCAGCGAGGACAGCCACTCGCGCGCGCGCGCCTGCGCGCTGTTGGCCGGGCCCGAGTCGGTCTTGTAGGCCCAGTGCGCCGCCACGCCGCGTTCGGCCACCGAATCCATTTCGGCGGTGCGGATCTGCACCTCGATCGGCGCGCCGAACGGCCCCAGCAACACGGTGTGCAGCGACTGGTAACCGTTGGCCTTGGGGATCGCGATGAAGTCCTTGAAGCGGCGATCCACTGGTTTGTACAGCGTGTGCACCGCGCCCAGCGCCATGTAGCACTGCATGGCGCTGTCGACCACCACGCGGAAGCCGTAGACGTCCATCAGCTGGGCGAAGGTCTTGTGCTCGTTGCGCATCTTCGAATAGATGCTCCACGGCGACTTGATCCGCCCCACCACGCGTGCCACCACATGCTCCGAGGCCAGCCGCTGGGTCAGCGCGGCCTCGATCTTGCCCATCGCCTCGCGGCGGTTGCCCAGCGCGGCGCGAATGCGCTCGCTGATCACGCGGTAGCGGTCCGGATACAGGCCGCGGAAGCCCAGGTCCTGCAGCTCGGCCTTGAACTTGTTCATGCCCAGGCGCTGGGCGATCGGCGCGTAGATCTCCAGCGTCTCGCGCGCGATACGCCGGCGCGAGGAGGTGTCCTTCGCGCCCAGCGTGCGCATGTTGTGCAGGCGATCGGCCAGCTTGATCAGGATCACACGGATGTCGCGCGCCATCGCCAGCAGCATTTTGCGGAAGCTTTCCGCGTCGGCTTCCTGGCGATTGCTGAAGCGCATCTTGTCGAGCTTGGTGACGCCGTCGACCAGCTCGGCCACGGTCTCGCCAAACTCTCCCGCCAGCTCGGCGCGGCTGAGCTGGGTGTCCTCAAGCGTGTCGTGCAGGATCGCCGCGATGATGGTCTCGGCATCCAGGCCCAGCTCGGCGAGGATGCCGGCCACCGCGATGGGATGGGTGATGTACGGCTCGCCGCTCTTGCGGGCCTGGCCGGCGTGCGCCACGGCGCCAATGCGATAGGCGCGGACCACGCGCTCGACCTGGTCGGCCGGAAGGTAAGTCAGTCGATCCTTGAGTGCCAGCACGTAGTCCGGCAACACCGCGGCTTCCGAAGGATCTGCCGCGGCGATGGGCGCGGGAATGCGCTGCCCGCTCAGACAGGCACCCCGTGCGGGGCGGGCATTGCGACGGCGCCGGCGCACGCACGAACGCTGCGCCGGGCCACAGCCCGCGCAGCGCCTTCATGCATCGGGCCGCCGACGGTCATGCTCAGTCGTCCCCGCCCTTGGAGAGATCGTCGTCCACCTCGGCCGCCGCCCACTCCAGCGCCTCGCGCTCGGCGCGCTCACGCTCGGCCTTGTCGATCTCGTCGATGGTTGCCTGGTCGATGCGGCGATCAGCGATCTCGCGCAGAGCCAGCACAGTCGGCTTGTCGTGGTCGGGGTTGACCGCCGGATCGGCGCCCTTGGACAGCTGGCGGGCGCGCTTGGTCGCCATCAGCACCAGTTCGAAACGGTTGTCGACCACCTCAAGGCAGTCTTCCACGGTAATGCGTGCCATGCGAAATCCTCAGGCGGTAAAGCAACTTGGAAGGTCGTTCAGTGTATCCAGGGTACGCTTTGCTGGCAATCGACCAGCGCGTATCATGCCCGGTTGCACCGCGGCCAGGAGGCGAAAGCGCCGCGAAACCCGTGCATAATATAAAACCAGACAGTACACTTTCTTCCTTCCCCGGTTCAGCGACGGATTCGAGACCGAATGCTTCACCCACGACTCCCTTCCTGGCTGCGCCGCGCGGCCGTCCTCGGCGCGATCGCCCTGCTGGCCGGCTGCACCATTGCCAAGCCGCGCAATGACGACCCGCTGGAGAAGTACAACCGCAAGGTTTACGCGTTCAACGACTCGCTCGACAAGGCGGTGATCCGCCCCGTCGCGGTGGGCTATCGCAAGGTGACCAATCCGCCGGTGCGCCGCTCGGTGGGCGACTTCTTCACCAACCTGCGCATGCCGGTGACGGTGGCCAACGACCTGCTCCAGGCGCGTCCGAAGCAGGCGCTGCAGAGCACCGGGCGGTTCCTGATCAACCTGACGCTGGGTATCGGCGGCCTGTTCGATCCGGCCAGCTCGCTGGGGCTGCCGATCGAGAGCAACGACTTCGGCGTCACTCTCGCCCGCTGGGGTGTGCCCGAGGGCGATTACCTGATGCTGCCTTTCCTCGGCCCGACCACGGTGCGCGATGTGTGGCAGGTGCCGGTGGACGGCTACTTCTTCGACCCGCTGACGATTTACGCGCGCAACCACAGCTACCACTACGGCCAGCAGTACCTGCCGCAGCTGGTCTACCTGGTAAACCTGCGCTCGCGCGCGTTCGATGCGGAGGGTTTCCTGCAGTCCGCCTACGACCCGTATGTGTTCGTGCGCGACGCCTATCGCCAGCGCCGTCTCTACAAGATCTACGACGGCAATCCACCGGCCAGCCTGATCGAGCAGATGCAAGGGCTGGACCAGGACAACTTCGATCCCGACCAGCTGCTCGAAGAGCAGCATCAGTGGGAAAACAAGCATCCGGATCAGAGCAACGGCTCCGGCGGCAAGGGCTGATCGCGGGCGCTACGGCACCGTCCCAGCCAAGAAAAAAGGGCCCCACGGGGCCCTTTTTTCTTGGCGGTCCAGCGGAGCGGTCAGGCCGCGAGCAGATCCTCGACCTCGCAAACCTGCGCCAGGGCGTGCAGGCCCGCAGGAAGATGCCGCACGCTCAGCACCCGCCCACGCGCACGCACCTCGGCAAGCACCACCAGCAGGCACGACAGGCCTGCGCTGTCGCCGCGGGCGACGCCCGCCAGGTCCAGCGCACTGAACGATCCGCTGGCGAGCTTCCCGCGCAGCGCCAGCAGGGCGGCATGCGCGGTGTCGAAGGTCAGCACACCGCTCACCGCCAGCGTGGCGTCGTCGCGCGCTTCGAGCTGGAATCCGCTCTGGCTCACGATGCCTTGCCGTCCTTCTCCATCGTCTTGAGCGCATCCTCGCCGCGCGTCTCCAGGTTGGTGATCAGCTGGTCGATGCCGACCTTGCGGATCTCCGCATCCACCTGGTTGCGGTAGTTGGTGACGTAGGAAATGCCTTCGATGATCACGTCGTAGGCCTTCCAGTCGCCGTTGCGGCTCTTGCGGAAGGCGTAGTCCACCGACACCTTCTTGCCGTCCTCGAGCACCACCTGGGTGCGCACCACGGTGCGCTTGTCGTTGAGGTCGCCGTTGAACGGCAGCACCACCACGGCACCCTTGGTGTAGTTCAGCAGGCCCTCGGCGTAGCGGTTGGTGATGGAGTTGTAGAACGCCTTGGCGAAGCGCTCGCGTTCGGCCGGCGTGGCCTCGCGCGCGTGCTGGCCGAGCACCAGGATGGAGGCGTAGTCGATGTCGAAGTGCGGCAGGAAGACGTCGTCGATCACCGCGATGAGTTTTTCGCGGTTGTTCTTCAACTCGTCTTTGTGACCGGCGATGGTGGTATCCAGGTCGTGCGCGATCGTCTTCACGACCTGCTCGGGGGTCTGCTGGGCGGAGGCCGCCGCAGCGGTGTCCTGCGCCAGCGCAGGGGCGGCCAGCGAAGCGCCGAGGGTCAGGGCGAGAGCGAGTGCCAGGGGACGCAGCATGGGGAAACTCCTAGGGGAGAAGGTCGATGGTCGCGCGGTTACTTCGCGCCGTCGGCGGGCTTGTTGCCGCCCTTGTCGCTGGGCGAGCCGTTGACCAGGAACTTGCCGATCAGGTCCTCCAGCTGCATCGCGGACTGGGTGAGGATCATCTCGTCACCGTCCTTGAGCATGTCGGGGGAGCCGCCGGGTTGCACCGCAACATACTGGCTGCCGATCAAACCGCTGGTGAATACCGCAGCCGAGGAATCGTCCGGAATCTGGTCGTACTTCTTGTCGATCGCCAGGGTCACCAGCGCGTCGAGCTTGACCGGGTCGGCCTGCACCGACTGCACGCTGCCGATCGCCACGCCGGCCATCTTCACCGGGGCGCCCGGCGACAGTGCACCGACGTTGGTGAAGCGGGCCTTCACCGTGTAGGTGCCGCCGAGGTTGTCGGCCGAGGCGCCCGCGCCGAAGAACTTGCCCAGCATCGCCTCCAGCGGCTCGGTCGACTTGCTCAGCGCCAGCGTGCCGCCGTCGCTCACGAACTTCTTCGCGCTGCCGAACTGCAGGCCCACGTACTGGTCGCCCAGCAGGCCGCTGGTGAACACGGTGGCCACCGAGTCGATCGGGATCTGGTTGTACTTCTTGTCGATCGAGAGGGTGACGTCGGCCACTTCCTTGCCCGGCTCCAGCGCAATGGATTCCACCTGGCCCACGCGTACGCCGGCGATCTTCACCGGCGCGCGCTCCTTGAGCTGGCCGACGTTGGCGAAATGGGTGGACACCGTATAGCTGGGCCCCTGGTGCACGTTGGCGACCGAGGTGGTCTGGGTCGCCAGGTAGGCCAGTGCGGCAAAGCCGAGCACGATGAACAGGCCGGTGCCGACGGCATAGGATTTTCGCTGGGTCACGGCACGATCCTCGAAGCGGAAGAGACGGAAGAAATCACGGGAGTCACATCAGGAAGGCGGTGAGCACGAAATCCAGCGCCAGGATGGCGATGGACGAGGCGACCACGGTACGCGTGGTGGCGTAGGCCACGCCCTCGCTGGTCGGCGCCGTGGTGTAGCCCTGGAACACGGCGATCAGCGAAACCACCGCACCGAACACCAGGCTCTTGTAGATCACGCCGTTGACCACGTCCTTCCACACGTCGACGGTGGAGGTCATGTTCGACCAGAACGTGCCGTTGTCGATGCCCAGCCAGGTCACGCCAACAAGGTGACCGCCGAACACACCCAGCGCGCAGAACACGCAGCACAGCAGCGGCATCGCGATCACGCCGGCGAGGAAGCGCGGCGCGGCGACGTAGGCGATCGGGTCGACCGCCATCATCTCCATCGCGGCGATCTGGTCGGTGGCCCGCATCAGGCCGATCTCGGCGGTGATCGAGGTGCCCGCGCGGCCGGCGAACAGCAGCGCCGTGACCACCGGACCCAGCTCGCGGTAGATCGCGATCGCCACCACCGTGCCGCTGGCCGCAGTGCCGCCGAAGATCGACAGCACGTAGTACAGCTGCAGGCCCAGCACCATGCCCACGAACAGGCCGCAGGTCATGATGATGGTGAGGCTCATTGCGCCGGTGAACCACAGCTGGCGCACGGTCTCGCGACCGTGGCGGAAGCTGCGCGGCACGGCTGCCAGGATGGTCAGCAGGAACAGGCCGCAGGCGCCGATCTGCGCCAGTGCCTCGGTCACCGCGTTGCGTTGGGGCTGCGCGCTCATGCCTGGCTCCGCGGAAAACCGAGCGACTGGGCGTAATCGCCCGCCGGGTACTGGAACGGCACCGGGCCGTCGGCCTCGCCACCGAAGAACTGCCGCGTCCACGGCGAACCGTCGTCGGCGATGGTCTTCGGATCGCCCTGCGCCACCACCTTGCCGTTGGCGATCAGGTAGACGTGGTCGGCCACGTGCTTGATCGCGTCGAGCTCATGCGCCACCAGCACGCTGGTGATGCCCAGCGTGTCGTTGAGCGTGCGGATCAGTTTCAGCACCTGGTTCAGCGCGATCGGATCCAGGCCCACGAACGGCTCGTCGTAGAGGATCAGCTTCGGGTCGAACACGATCGCCCGCGCCAGCGCTACGCGCCGCGCCATGCCGCCGGACAGCTCGCTGGGCATCAGCGCGGCGGCACCGCGCAGGCCCACCGACTGCAACTTCAGCAGCACCACGTTGCGGATCAGTTCTTCCGGCAGATCGGTGTGCTGGCGCAGCGGGAAGGCGACGTTCTCGAACACGTCGAAATCGGTCAGCAGCGCCGAGTTCTGGAACAGGTAGCCGATCTGCTCGCGCAGCTTGAACAGCTTCTCGCGCGGCAGGCCCGCCACGTTCTGGCCATCCACCCACACCTCGCCGCGGTCGCCGTGCATCTGCCCGGTGATGTGCTTGAGCAGCGTGGTCTTGCCGGTGCCGCTGGGACCCATGATCGCGGTGATCTTGCCGCGCGGGATGTCCATGTCCAGCGCGTCGAAGATCGTCTTGCCGTTGAGCACCGTGGTCAGGCCACGGACGCGCACCAGCGGCTCGGCATCGGTCGGCGTGCGGACGGGTTCGGTCATGAGGGCGGGGAGAAGAAGCCAAAGAGGAACAAGGTAACGGAACGCCGCGTATGGCGCCATCGCGCGGCAGCCTGTCGCAGACCGCCGCCACGGGCGCAAGTTCTGCCGCGGCGGCGCAAGTTCGCGCGGTGTGTCAGGGCGCCAGCAGGTCGGCGATCAGCATCTCGTGGCGCGCCCACTGCAACGTGCTGCGCAGGCGCACCGCGCGCACGATCGCACGCAGGTCGGCCAGCGCGTCCTCGAAGCGGTCATTCACCACGATGTAATCGAATTCGTGCGCGTGCGCGATTTCCTCGCGCGAGTTGTGCAAGCGGCGCTCGATCACCTCCGGCGCGTCCGAGCCGCGGCCGCGAAGGCGCCGCTCCAGCTCCGGCCGTGAGGGCGGCAGGATGAATACGCTCACGCACTCCGGCTTGCTCGCGCGGATCTGCCGCGCGCCCTGCCAGTCGATCTCCAGCAGCACGTCGCGCGACTGCGCCAGCAGGCCGTCCACCGTAGTGCGCGAGGTGCCGTAGAGGTTGCCGTGCACCTCGGCGTGCTCGAGGAAGATGCCCTCGGCCACCTCGCGCTCGAATTCGGCGCGCTCGACGAAGTAGTAATGCCGGCCGTACTGCTCGCCCGTGCGCGGCGGCCGCGTGGTGTGCGACACCGACAGCGAGATCGACGGCTCGACCTCCAGCAGCGCGTTGACCAGGGTGGACTTGCCCGCACCGGACGGCGCGGCCACCACGAAAAGGGTTCCTGCCGCGGGCGCGCTCATTCGATGTTCTGCACCTGTTCGCGCATCTGCTCGATCAGCACCTTCAGCTCCACCGCCGCATTGGTGCTGCGCGCGTCCACCGACTTCGAACCCAGCGTGTTCGCCTCGCGGTTGAACTCCTGCATCAGGAAGTCCAGTCGCCGGCCCACCGGCTCAGCCAGACCGAGCACGCGGCGCGCCTCGGCGATGTGGGTGGTGAGGCGGTCCAGCTCCTCGTCCACGTCGGCGCGGGTGATCTGCAGCACCAGCTCCTGCTCCAAGCGGCCCGGGTCGGCCGGCTGCTTGATATCGGCCAGACGCGATTCCAGCCGGGCGCGCAGCGCAGTGCGGATCTCCGGCATCCAGCCGCGCACATCGGCGACCACCCGCTCGATCGCGTCGAGCCGTTCGCGCAGCATCTGCGCGGTCTTCTCGCCCTCGCGTTCGCGGGTGGCGGTGAGCGCATCGAGCGCGCGGTCGAGCACGTCGAACAGGGCCGCCTGCTGGGCGTCGTTGTCGACCTCGGCGCGATCGAGCACGCCGGGAAAGCGCAGCAGCTCGGTGAACTCCACCTGCATCGTGGGAAAGCGCGGCTGCAGCTCCCGCGCCAGTTCACCCAGCCGCGCCAGGGTGGCCGCGTTGACCCGCAACGATTCGCCGCGATCCTCGCCGCGCAGACGCACCGTCAGATCGAGCTTGCCGCGCGACAGCCGGGTCGCCACGCGCTCGCGCAGCAGCGATTCGAAACCGCGCAGTTCGTCCGGCAGCCGCGGGCTGATTTCCAGGTACCGATGATTAACCGTGCGCAGCTCGCAGCTGAGCGTGCCGGTGGGTCCGGCCAGCTCGGCCGAGGCGTAGGCAGTCATGCTGCGGATCATGGAAGCCTTTGCGGACATGCGAAAAAGAGCGCAATGGTAAACTTTCCGGCCCTGCCCTGCCCAACCAGGCTCCCCGACCCATGCAAACCGTCAGCCGCCCGAGCGGCCGCGCCAGCGACCAGCTGCGCCCGATCACCATCGAACGCCGCTTCACCCGCCACGCCGAAGGCTCGGTGCTGGTGAGCTTTGGCGACACCCGCGTGCTGTGCACCGCCAGCATCGAAGACCGCGTGCCGCCGTGGCTGCGCGGCAAGGGCGAGGGCTGGGTCACCGCCGAATACGGCATGCTGCCGCGCGCCACCCACACGCGCATGCAGCGCGAGGCGGCCAAGGGCGGCCAGGGCGGGCGCACCATGGAGATCCAGCGGCTGATCGGCCGCAGCCTGCGCGCCTGCGTCAACCGCCAGGCGCTGGGCGAACGCGTGGTCACGCTGGACTGCGACGTGATCCAGGCCGACGGCGGCACTCGCACCGCGGCGATCACCGGCGCCTACGTGGCGCTGGTCGATGCGGTGAACCACCTGATGGCGCGCGAGAACCTCAAGCGCAACCCGATCATCGGCGCTGTAGCGGCGGTGTCGGTGGGCATCTACCAGGGCGTGCCCGTGCTCGACCTCGACTACGCCGAGGATTCGAACTGCGACACCGACATGAACGTGGTGATGAACGACGGCGGCGGCTTCATCGAGGTACAGGGCACCGCCGAGGGCCACGCGTTCCGCCGCGACGAGATGGACGCGCTGCTGGCGCTGGCCGAGAAGGGCGTGGCCGAACTGGTCGCTGCCCAGCGCGCTGCATTGGCGGAAGGCTGAGCGATGGGCCGCATCGTCCTGGCCAGCGGCAACCGCGGCAAGCTCGCCGAGTTCGGTCAGCTGTTGGCTGACGCCGACTTCGAGGTGATCGCGCAGGGCCAGCTGGGCGTGGAGGATATCGAGGAGACCGGCCTCACCTTTGTCGAGAACGCGCTGCTCAAGGCGCGCCACGCCGCGCAGGTGACCGGACTGCCATCGCTGGCCGACGACTCCGGCCTATGCGTGGACGCCCTCGGCGGTGCGCCCGGCCTGTACTCGGCGCGCTATGCCGGTGGCCACGGCGACAGCGCCGCGAACAACGCCAAGCTGCTGCGCGCACTGGACGGCCGCCCCGATGCCGAGCGCCGCGCCTTCTTCATCTGCGTGCTGGTGCTGCTGCGCCATGCCGACGATCCGGCTCCGCTGGTCGCCGAGGGCCGCTGGCACGGCCGCGTGCTGCATGCGCCACGCGGCGAGGGCGGCTTCGGCTACGACCCGCTGTTCCTGCCCGACGGCCACACGCTGGCAGCCGCCGAGCTGGACAAGGCGCTGAAGAACCGCATCAGCCACCGCGGCCAGGCGCTGGCGCAGCTGCACGCACGACTGGCCGATCTCGCTGCCTGACATGGCCCTGATCGCGCCGCCGCTGTCGCTGTACGTGCACATGCCGTGGTGCGTAAAGAAGTGCCCTTACTGCGACTTCAACTCGCACGGCCTGCGCGATGCACCGCCGCCCTACGCCGATTACATCGATGTGCTGCTGACCGACCTCGACGCCGATCTGGCCGACTTCGGCGCCGCGCTGCGCGGTCGCACTATCGTCAGCGTGTTCTTCGGCGGCGGCACGCCCAGCCTGTTCGCGCCCGAGCTGGTCGACCGCTTTCTCGACGGCGCCCGCGCCCGGTTGCCGTTCGCCGACAACGCCGAGATTACGCTGGAAACCAACCCCGGCACGGTCGAGCACGGCCGCTTCGACGGCTACCTCGCCGCAGGAGTGAACCGGCTCTCGTTCGGCATCCAGAGCTTCGACGACGACAAGCTGCGCCGGCTAGGCCGCATCCACTCCGCCGCCGAGGCCGAGGCGGCGGTGAAGTCGGCGCAGGACGCCGGCTACGCCAACATCAATCTCGACCTGATGTACGCCCTGCCCGAGCAGACGCTGGACGGCGCGCTGGCCGACATAGCCCGCGCCGTGGCGCTCGCACCCACGCACCTCTCGCATTACCAGCTCACGCTGGAGCCGAACACCGCCTTCGCCGACAATCCGCCGCCGCTGCCCGACGACGACCACGCCTGGGCGATGCAGGAAGCCTGCGAGGCCGCACTGGCCGCCGCGGGCTACGGCCAGTACGAGATTTCGGCCTACGCCCGACCGGGCCGACGCTGCACGCACAACCTCAACTACTGGCAGTTCGGCGACTACCTGGGCATCGGCGCCGGCGCCCACGGCAAGCTGAGCGACACCTCCACCGGACAGGTGCATCGGCGCTGGAAGGCGAAGCTGCCCCGCGCCTACCTGGAAGCAGCCGGTGGGCCGGCGCGGATCGGCGGCGACGGCACGGTCGACGCCGCCGAGTTGCCGTTCGAGTACATGCTCAACGCGCTGCGGCTGATCGACGGCGTGCCGATGGGCGACTTCGCCGCGCGCACCGGGCTCGATCCCGAGCGTCTAAAAGCGCCGCTGCAGGACGCCCGCCGCCGCGGCTGGCTGACCGACGATGCCGCCCGATTGCAGACCACCGCGCAGGGCCAGCGCTTCCTCAACGACGTGATCGGACTGTTCCTGGACTGAGCCGCACGCGGGACTGTGCGCCCCGTCACGCCGGATCGACGGGCAACTTGTTCAAGTTTCACGACCCGGATCCGTCACAGGAAGCGACGTCCGGAACGCGGGGCACGTACCGCCCCGGGTAAGCTCGGCAACTTCCTACTTCGGGATCCCTCCATCGCATGAACGGCCCTGCTCCCTCGCCCCGTATCGTCCACGGCATGCGTTCGTCCGGACCGCAGGGCACGCGCCTGTTCACCGCCGACGAACTGCACCGCTACGCCGCCGATTCGATGCCGCAGATCGAGGAAGGCGCGAGCGTGGCGCAACCGGTCCTGGAAGGGCGCGGCGCCGGGCTGAACCGGCGCCGTTTCGCGCTGCGCAGCGGGCGGCAGACGATCGGCCGACGCCGCGACAGCGACATCGTGGTGGACGACATCAGCGTGTCCGCATCGCACGCCTGGATCATCAACCAGCAGGGCCACACGATGATCATGAACACGCTTTCGACCAACGGCACGTTCGTCAACGGCCGGCGTGTGCATGAAGCGATCCTGCGCCACGGCGACCGCGTGCGGCTGGGCCAGGCGGAGTTCGTGTTCCTCACCCGCGATGCCCGCGCCTCTCGCCTGCTGTGGACCCGCCGAATCGCGGCCGGGGTCGCGGTGCTGGCGGTGCTGGGCACGCTCGGCTGGTGGCTGCTGGGCTGAGCGCTCGCCACGTGCGCGACCCCAACCTGCCCCGCACGATCGACCGCTACCGCATCGAGGGCGTGCTCGGCCGCGGCGCCATGGCCGTGGTCTACGCCGGCTACGACCCGCAGATCGAGCGCGAAGTGGCGATCAAGTGCCTGCATGCCGGCGTCGCCGCCGATGCCGGCTACCGTCGGCGCTCTCTGGTCGAGGCACGCGCGGCCGGGCATCTGACCCATCCGCACATCGTCACGCTGTTCGACGTGGGCGAGACCGCCGACGGCCAGCCCTATCTCGCCATGGAGCGGCTGCCCGGCGACACCCTCGCCAGCCGCGTCGCGCGCGAGGGCCTGCCGCCCCTGCCGGTGGTGCTGGAGCTGGCCATGCAGATGGCCAGCGCGCTCGACTACGCCCACGCCAACGGCGTGGTCCACCACGATATCAAGCCGGAAAACATCATGCTGGCCGACGGCTGGCGGCAGGCCAAGATCGCCGATTTCGGCATCGCCGAGCGCCGCGGCACCCGGCCGGTCGGCGGGCCGCGCGACGAGATTGGCGGCACGCCGGCCTACATGGCGCCCGAGCACCTGCGCGGCGAGCCCACCGACGCGCGCAGCGACCTGTTCTCGCTCGGTGTGGTGCTGTACTGGCTGCTGGCCGGCAAGCTGCCGTGGACCGAGACCGCCGACGTGCCGCGCCTGCTGGACGAACGCCTGCAGCACCCGCTTCCGCCGCTGGAACCGCTGGACGCCGCCGCGCCGGCGATCCTCACCGACATCGTGCATACCCTGCTCGCGCCGGAGGCCTCGGCGCGCTACCAGCGCGGCGCCGAGCTGGCCGAAGACCTGCGCATGGCGCAGCGCGAGTACGAGCGGCTGCACGAACAGCCCCTGGTGAGCCGCATCGTGTCGCTGCGCTGGCGCTGGTCGGCCGTGCTCGGCGGCGTGCTGGCGCTGGTGCTGATCGCCGGCATGGCGGCGATCTACGCCATGCAGGGCCGTGCGGTGAGCGGACTGGCGCTGGACTTCGGCAGTTCGCTCGGGCGCATGGTGGCGAGTGAATCGGCCGAAGACCTGCTGCTCGGCGACCGCGCCGCCACCCGCGCGCTGGTGGAGGACATGGCGCGCAACCAGCAGATCCGCTACCTGGCGGTGGCCGATCGCCACGGCGAGGTGATCGCCAGCACGCGCGCGCAGGAGGTGGGGGCCGCACTGCCGCCGCTGTCCGGCCATGCCCTGGCCAGCCGCGGCGAGATCGACAGCTACCGCGGCGACGATGGCGGCAGCGATGGCCTGCTGCTGTTCAACACGCCCATCCACTACCAGGCCGCCACGGTGGGCACGCTGCGCCTGGGCATCAGCCGCGCGCCGCTGCGCGCCGCGCAGAAGACCACGCTCGGCGCGATCGCCGCCGTGCTGCTGGTGACCCTGCTGGCGGTGCTCGGAGCCGCATACGTCCTGTTCCGCCGACTGCTGGCATCGCTGGGCATGGCCGGCGACGCCATGCTGCGGGTGGCGCGTGGCGATCTTCGCTATCGCATCCGCCTGACTCGCCGCGACGAGCTTGGCCGCCTGTTTGCGGCGTTCAACCTGATGGCCAGCGCGCTGCAGTCGCGCCAGCGGCGTCCGGCCGCGCCGCCACCACGCCCCGGGCAACCGGCCGGGGCGGCCTCTCAACCCACCCGCCTGGTGGCGGTGCCGCAACGTCGCGCGTCGGATCGACCGCACAGCGACTGAGCCAGGCGACGCCCGCCTCTTTCATCGGCATCGCGGGCATGGCACGACGACTTCTCTCGTCGCCATCACGCGACCGGCCGCCCCCGGCACGCAACCGGACACCCGACCTCGACGCGGCCCGCAGCTAGAGCTGCTTGAGCCGGCGCTGCAATTCCAGCGCCCGGGCCCGATACGCCAATGCCGGCTCGTAGGAAGGCTCCACCGCAAGCACCCGATCCCACAGCGCGATCGCCGGCTCGAGCTTCTGGTCGCGGTACAGCACGATGGCCCGCTGGTGGCAGCTCGCCACCACGCGCTGGCGCAGGGCTTCGGCGCCGTTACGGTCCGAGGCGAGCCTCGGATCGGTAGCCAACGCCGCATCCAGTCGGGCCAGCGCCTGGGTCTCCTGGCCGGCGCCGAGCAGTTGCAGGCTCTCGCGCTGCAGGCGCTGCGAACGCGCCGCCGGCGACTCCACGGATGCACGCTCCGACTTGGCCGCACCGCCGCCAGCTTCGGCGGCAACATCGCCTGACAGCCGCCCGGAAGCCGGCAGGCGGAGCTTCTCACCCGCGCGCAGCAGCGCCGGCTGGGTCGACTGGTTGTAGCGCGCCAGGATCAGGAACAGCCGGGCATCGCCCAGGTAGCGCTGGGCCAGCGTGCTGTAGGACTCCCCGGCCTGCACCACGTGCGTGCTGCCCACCGGCCCCAGCGTGCGCTGCGGGTCGGCGGTGAGCTGGCGCAGCATCGACTGCGCCAGCCGGTCTTTCGGGTGTGCGGCGAGATAGGTGCGCAGGGCCGCCTCACCTTCGCTGTAGCGGCCGTGCTGCAGGTCGTCGTTGATGATCTCGCCCAGCGGCCGCACCGCCGCGGGCGTCTCGACCGGAGCGGCCGGCGCCGGCGGTGGCGGCGCGACGGCCGGCGTGACCGGCGCATGGTCGCCGCGATGGCGCAGCCGGTCGAGCTGGGCACACCCGCCCAGCACGAGCAGCACGAGCAGCACCAGCACGACAGCGGGCATGCCGACGGCGATGGACGGCAGGCGGCGGGGGGATCGAAACAACATGGTCATGCAAACGCCTCGATGGCTCGGCTTGAGTGGTCAAACGGATGGGCGGTAGCGGCCGGGACGGCGCGGCGCCGGCCACCAGTGTGCCCAGGGCTGCCACGGTCGCGCCGCCCCGGCCAGGATCAGCGCGGCATTGTCGCCTTCTGCGCCCGCCCGGCCCAGCACCAGCGCCAACGCTTCGCCCACCGCGGCGCGCGGGTCGCGGTGGGTGGCGAACGCGGCCAGTTCCTGCACGGACAGGTGTTCCCACACGCCATCGCTGCACAGGGCGAAGGCTTGGCCGCGCCGCAGCGGCGCACAGCCGTGGTCGACGCGTGGCTGCATCGGCCCGCCCAACCCGCGTAGCAGCTGGTGCTGGTCGACGGCGGCGCCCGCTTGATCCGCGTGAAGCTCTCCGCGGCGCACCCGCTCCTGCACCACGCTGTGATCCTCGGTGCAACCCAGCAGGCGGCCGCGCCCAAAGCGGTACAGCCGGCTGTCGCCCACGTGAGCCCAGTAGGCCATGCGCCCCTTCAGCAGCAGGGCCACGATGGTCGCATGCGGCGCCGCATCGACCAGCGCCTCGCCGCGACGACGCAGCTCGAGGTGGGCGTCCTGGCAGAGTTGCTCGAGGAACAGCGCGCCCGGCAGATCGCGCCAGCGGCCCTCGCGCCACAAGCGCTGCGCCACCGCCACGACGCCGGCCGAGGCCAGCTCGCCGGCTCCCTCGCCCCCCATGCCGTCGGCCAGCACCAGCAGATGCGTGCGCTGCGCTTCGTCGGCCAGGCACACCAGGTCGTCCTGCTGGCTCGGTCGCCCGCCGAGCGCCCGTCCGGCGGCCAGCCACGCCCGACCGGGTGCGCCGGCCTGCATCATGTCGATCCCCTGCTCCATCCCGCGACGCCCTCCGCTCGTCGATCGCCTCCGGTGCGCTCCGGATGCGCCTTGCCGAGTGTAGCCAGCGGCGCGGAAGTAACCGCGACCGACTCGACCAAACGACCATGGCGAGCCTTTCGCATCCAGCATAGACTCGGCGCTCTGGGGGAGTTCAATAGGGTCATCCATGGAAGCAGAACCGCAGGGTCGAGGCCGTCCGCCGGCGCGCGGCGGCAATGGCAGCCCGCGCGACCGGTGGTCCGGGCGCGCGCGCCGGCTGCTGGAGCACTGCCAGGCGCTGAGCGCGGACTGGCTGGTGCGTCCGTTGCGGGTGTGCCTGGACGATCTCGAGCGCCAGCTGTTCGCGCTGTCGGAAACCGCGCACGACCCGTTCAATCAGCAGCGTCACTTCAACGTGCGCCAGCGGCTGATGCGCGAGCGCGCAACGCTGGAACAGCGCTTCCTGGAACAGCTGAGCCTCAACTTCGACCAGTTGGGCGCACTGCCGGCGCCCGCGCCGGCCGACCCGCTGGACCAGCCGCTGAGCCTGGTCGACACCGACGAGCACGAGATGACCGTCGCGCTGGACAAGCTCGCCGCGCGCGGCGAAGCGCGCGGCGGCGCGGCCGTCTACGAGCTCGGTTACCGCCTCGCCGTGCTGGTGGCGGCGCCGCCGCTGGAGGGGAGCGACCTGCCGATGGGGCCACTGTCGGTGGCCAAGGCGCTGCGCCAGGCGGCCAGTTCGGTAGAGCTCCCGGTCGAGCACGACCTGATGCTGATCCGGTGCCTCGAAAGCGCGCTGCTGCCGGATCTGCCCAAATTCTTCGGCGCGCTCAACGATGCCCTGCAGCACGAGGGCATCCTGCCGCAGCTGCGACCGTATCCGCTGCTGCGCCAAGCGGCGCAGGTGGTGCGCGGCGGTGCGCCGACGGTGCCGGGCGCGGGAGCCTCGCCGACCGCCGCGCCGGCCGAGCACGCCGGTGCCGCGGCTGCGCAGCCGAACGAACCGATCGCCGTGCTCGACAGCCTGCGCGAACTGCTGGCGCGCCGGCGCAGCGGGCAGACCACCATCGGTGGCGAAACGGCCGAGGTCGCCACGCCCGAAGAACTGCAGACCGCACTGTCGGCGCTGCAGCAGCACCTGTCCCAGGTCACCGACAAGGCCACCCGCGAGCTGCGCAGCGCCCAGTTGCTGCGCGAGGAACTGCTCGCCCAGCTCAACCACGGCAAGCCGGCCGGCGCTCCGCGCACCGGCCTGAGCGCCGAGCAGGGCGACACGGTGGAGCTGGTCGCGATGCTGTTCGACCAGCTCTCACGGCAGCTGCAGCAAGGCGAGGAAACCCATGCCCTGCTGGGCGGCCTGCAGTTGCCGGTGCTGCGCATGGCGGTCACCGACCGCAACTTCTTCGAGCAGAAGGAGCACCCGGCGCGCCAGCTGCTCGGCACGGTCACTGAGGTGGCGCACGAGTGGCTGGACGACTCCGGCAGCGAAGCGGACCGCAGCCTGCGCGCCAAGCTCGAACAGCTGGTGGAGCGCGCCAGCCACGAGCCACCCAGCGCCGGCCTTTACACCGCACTGCTGGCGGATATCCAGCAGCACCTCGCGCTGCTTTCGCGCAAGGCGCAGACCGCCGAGCGTCGCCACATCGAGGCGATGCAGGGGCGCGAACGCCTCGACCAGGCGCGCCAGCGCGCCAGCGCACTGATCAGCGAACGCTTCGCACAGAACCCGCCGCGCGGTCTGCTGCGCGCCCTGCTCGATCGCGCCTGGTCGGACGTGCTGGCGCTGACCATCCTGCGTCATGGCGAGGACAGCGAGGCGTTCACCAGCCAGCTGCTGATCACCGACCAGCTGCTGGGGCGCAAGCCGGTCACCGATCGCACCCGGCTGCAGTTGGAGGTAGAGACGGGCCTGCAGCAGATCGGCATGCACCACGAAGAGGCCGCGCAGGTCGCGCAGCGGCTGGCCAATCCCGGCGAGAGCGCCACGCCGACGGCCAGTGGCGAGGCGCTCAGCACCACCGACCTGGCGATGCGCCTCAAGCAGCACCAGCGCCTGGGCGAGCACCAGCAGGCCGCCGCCGAGCCGCCTGCTGCGGCCGCGGCTCCCGCCGCACCGGGCAAGGCGGGCGCGGCGGCCCGGCCCGGGCCGGCACGACCGTCGATCACGCCGCCACCGCGCAGCCAGCCGGTGCTCGATCCGCGCGAAGTGGAGCTGCAGGAGCAGCTGCGCCTGATGCCGTTCGGGCGCTGGTTCGAGTTCACCGACCCGAAGACCGGCAAGATCGCCCAGCGCAAGCTCGCCTGGTTCTCGCCGGTGTCCGGTCAGACCCTGTTCGTCAACCGGCGCGGCGTACGCGCCGAAGACATGACGCTGCCGCAGCTGGCGCACGAGATCATCAAGGGCCGGGCGCGCGAACTGGCCGAAGTGAAGGAGTCGCTGCTCGACCGTGCCTGGCGCAGCCTCACCGGCAACCTGCTGCGGCCAGCCACCGGCCGACCGCTGCCCGGCCGCGGCGGAATCTGAGGACGCCATGAGCACCCACCCTTCCAGCGAACAGCGCCGCGCCCAGCGCAAGCGCGTCAACTTCACCGCCGTGGTCACCGATGTGATCAGCGGCAAGCCGATGGGTTTCCTCGGCAACCTCTCCGCCGGCGGCATGCTGCTGATCTGCCAGCAACCGCCGCGTACCGACGCGATCTATCAGCTGCAGATGCCGCTGCACGGTCTCGGCGCGCAACCCCACAACATCGAGGTGGGCGTGCAGGCGCAGTGGCACGAGCAGGCGGCGTCGCCCGGCCAGATCTGGGCGGGCTTCCGCATCATCGCCATCGGCAAGGACGACGCGGCAGTGATCGACCGCTGGCTGACCCTGCCGACCTAGGTAGCCTTCGGCGGCCGCCGGGTGGCGTGATCCGGCACGGGTTTGCGATCATGCGTGACTCCCCGCGCACCGCCGCGTCGATGCGCATCACTCCGGCGTTGCCCGCAACGCGGCTCCGCTTGCCGCCGCTCCGGGCGCGCCCCGCCGAGAGGACTCCCGCATGAACGATCGCCTTGCCCCGCTCTACGCCCAGCATCTGGCCACGCTGCGCGAACGCGCCGACCAGGCGCTGGCGCGCGGTGGCTTCGACCACCTGCTGATCGCCGCCGGCCAGCCCGGCACCAAGTTCCTCGATGACAATCACTATCCGTATGCGGTCAATCCGCCGTTCAAGCACTGGCTGCCGCTGACGGGTGCGCCGGGCAGCTGGATCGCCTACACGCCGGGGGCGAAGCCGAAACTGGTGTTCCTGCAGCCGCGCGACTATTGGCACGTGGTGCCCGAAGCGCCCACCGGCTATTGGGTCGAGCACTTCGAGATCGTCACCGTGCGCACCGCCGAGGAGGCGATTGCGCAGTTGCCCAAGCGCAACGCCGCGGTGATCGCCGAAGCCTGCCCGCCGATCGAGGGCGTGGAGGCGAACAACCCCAAGGCGGTGCTCGACTACCTGCACTACTGCCGCGCCTACAAGACGCCGTACGAGCTGGAGCTGATACGCGAGGCCAGCCGCATCGGCACCCGCGCGCATCGCGCCGCCGAGCGGGCGTTCCGTGCCGGCGAGAGCGAGCTGGGTATCCACCAGGCTTACCTCGCCGCGGCCGGCCAGACCGACGCCGAGCTGCCCTACTCCAGCATCGTGGCGCTGAACGAACACGGCGCCGTGCTGCACTACATGGACTTCACCCGCACTCCGCCCCAGCCGCCGCGCTCGCTGCTGATCGACGCCGGTGCCAGCGCCAGCGGCTACGCCAGCGACATCACCCGCACTTACGCGGCCGACGGTCATGGCGAGTTCCAGGCGCTGATCGATGCGATGGACGCGGTGCAGCGCCGGCAGGTCGCCAGCGTGAAAGCCGGTGTCGACTACGCGCAGCTGCACGTGCAGGCGCATCACCAGCTGGCCGAGGTGCTGCACGCACACGGGCTGATCCGCATGAGCCCGGACAGCGCGGTGGAGCGCGGCGTGACCCGCGCGTTCTTCCCGCACGGCCTGGGCCATTCGATCGGCCTGCAGGTGCACGACGTGGGCGGTTTCGCGAAGAACGACCGCGGCGAGACCATCGCCCGTCCGGACGGCCACCCGTTCCTGCGCATGACCCGCCAGCTTGAGCCGGGCATGGTGGTGACGATCGAGCCGGGCCTGTATTTCATCGACATGCTGCTGGACGAAGTGCGCCAGACGCCCGCCGGCAAGGACGTGGACTGGAGCAAGGTGGAAGCGCTCAAGCCTTACGGGGGCATCCGCATCGAGGACGATGTGGTGTGCACCGCCGGCGCGCCGGAAAACCTCACCCGCGACGCCTTCGCCCAGCTCGCCTGACGCCGCCCGCGACGCGGGTCAGTGATAGCCCGCGTCGCCCGCCACCTTGCCGCGAAACACCCGGTACGAATACACCGTGTAGGCCAGCACGGCGGGAATCAGGAACGCCGCCCCCACCAGCACGAAGCCCTGCGAGCTGGGCGGTGAGGCGGCCTCCCAGATGCTCAGCGCCGGCGGCACGATGTTCGGCCAGATGCCCACCACCAGCCCGATGAAGCCCAGCAGGAAGAAGCACAGCGCGAACACGAACGGCTGCGCCTCGCGCTGGCGGATCACCGAGCGCCACAGCATCACCGCAACGAACGCGGTGAGCAGCGGCACCGGCGACAGATAGAGGAAGTTCGAGCCGGTGAACCAGCGCTGCATCAGCGCCGAGTGCAGCGTGGGCAATGAGGCGCTGACGATCAGCATGAACACGATCACCGCGACCATCAGCGGGCGGGTGAGATCGAAGGCGATGCGTTGCAGCCGCCCTTCGGTCTTGAGGATCAGCCAGGTGGCGCCGAGCAGCGCATAGCCGCACACCACCGCCACGCCGGTCATGATCGCGAACGGACTGAACCAGGCGAACGCGCCGTGCGTCTGCCCCGGCGCCAGCGGCACGATGCCGTCGACCAGCGCGCCGAGGATCACCCCCTGCGCAAACGCCGCCAGCAGCGAGCCGACGTGGAAGGCCACGCCCCACAGCCAGCGCGAGGTATGCGCCTTGAAGCGGAACTCGAACGCCACCCCGCGAAAGATCAGCGCGATCAGCATCAGCAGGATCGGCAGGTACAGCGTCGACAGCACCAGCGCATAGGCCTTCGGGAACGCCGCCAGCAGCCCCGCACCACCGAGCACCAGCCAGGTCTCGTTGCCATCCCAGATCGGCGCGGCAGTGTTCATCATGTGGTCGCGCTGGTGCTCGTCGTCGGCGAATGGCGTGAGGATGCCCAGGCCCAGCACGAAGCCATCCAGCAGCACGTACATCATCACGCCGAAGCCGATGATGAAGTACCACACCACGGGCAATACGGTGGCCATGTCCATCGCTCAGCCCTCGATTGTTTCTTGCGGCACGGACAGCGGACGCGCCGGTGTCTGATGCGCGGCAGCCTGCTTGATCGGCCCGGCCACCGGGCCGGTGCGGAACAGCTTCACCAGGTAGTACAGGCCCGCGCCGAAGATGCCCAGGTAGACCACCACGAACGTGACCAGCGAGGCCACCACGCTACCCACCGGCAGCGGCGTCACCGCCTCGGACGTGCGCGTGACGCCGTACACCACCCACGGCTGGCGTCCCACCTCGGCCACCCACCAACCGGTCAGCACGGCGATGAAGCCCGAAGGAATCATCGCCACCCATGCGCGCAGGTACCACGGCTTTTCCAGCGTGCCACGACGCCAGCGCCACAGGCCGATCAGTGCCAGGCCAAGCATCGCGAAGCCCAGCCCCACCATGATGCGGAACGAGAAGAACGGGATCTTCACCGGTGGGCGCTGGTCGGCGGGAAAGTCCTTGAGGCCCTTCACCTCGCCGTGGAGGCTGTGGGTGAGGATGATGCTGCCCAGCCGCGGCACGTCCACCGCATAGTGGTTCGTCTCGGCCTGCTCGTCGGGCCAGGCGAACAGGGTCAATGGCACGTCGCTGCGGGTTTCCCAGCGCGCCTCGATGGCGGCGAGCTTGGCCGGCTGGTTTTCGCGCACCTCGAGACCGGACATGTCGCCGATGACGATCTGCAGCGGAATCACGATCGCCAGAAACGCCAGCGCGAGGTTCAGCGTGGCGCGCGACTTGTCGGCAAACCGCCCCTTCAGCAGATACCATGCCGACACGCCGCCGATCACCATCGCAGTGGAAATAAAGGCGCCCATCACCATGTGCGGCAGGCGCACCAGGAAAGATGGGTTGAAGATCACCTTCATCCAGTCATCCGGGTAGAACACGCCGTCCTTGATCACGTAGCCGGTCGGCGTCTGCATCCAGCTGTTGGCGGACATGATCCAGAATGCGGAGATCAGCGTGCCGATCGCCACCATGCAGGTGGCGAAGAAATGCGTGCGGTCGCTGACCTTGCGCCAACCGAACAGCATCACGCCCAGGAACGTGGCTTCGAGGAAGAACGCGGTCAGCACTTCGTAGTTCAGCAGCGGGCCGATCACGTTGCCGGCCACCACCGAAAAGCCCGACCAATTGGTGCCGAACTGGAAGCTCATCACGATGCCGGAGACCACGCCCATGCCGAACGCCACGGCGAAGATCTTCAACCAGAAGAAGTACAGGTCGCGCCACAGGTCGGTGCGCTTGACCAGCCACACGCCTTCGAGGAACGCCAGCCACGACGCCAGCCCGATCGAGAACGCCGGAAACAGGATGTGGAAAGACACGACGAAGGCGAATTGCAGTCGTGAGAGAAATTCGGCCGTCAACATGATCGATACCCTGGCAGGTCGTGCTGCGTCGCAATATACGCTCGCACACGGAGCGCAGCGGCAGCGCGCGACGAAACGCCGTGCGTCCATTGGCCGCGTTGCGTCGTCGCGGTCGCGGTAGACGAGGCGGTGGCATAGTCTTGCGCTCGCGGCGTGGAGATCCGATGAGCGCGAACGATTCCCGACGTGACATGCGGCGCATGCGAATCAGCGATCGGCTGTTCGGTTTCGGCCACTCACGCGCGCCAGTGCGCGTGCTGGTCGAGCTGCTGCCGGTGTTGCTGGCCAAGGCGGTGGCGGCCGCCCTGCTGTGGTGGGTGATGTTCGGGCGGCACCGCTGAGGTGCGCACCGCTCAGCGCGCGGCCAGCAGCGCCTCGATCGCTTCGGGTTCTTTAGGCACCGCTGCGGTGAGCACTTCGTTGCCGCGGCGGGTTACCGCCACGTCGTCCTCGATGCGGATGCCGATGCCGCGCCAGCGCTCGGGCACGCTGCGGTCGTCCGGCGCCACGTAGATGCCCGGCTCCACCGTCACCACCATGCCCGGCTCCAGCTCGCGCGGCTCGCCGTCGATGCGGTAGTCGCCTACGTCGTGCACGTCCAGGCCGAGCCAGTGGCCGGTCTTGGCGGGAAAGAACTGGCGGTAGCTGCCGGTGGCCACCGCCGTCTGCGCATCGCCCTTGAGTAGGCCGAGCGCGCACAGCCCTTCGGCGATCACCTGCACCGCCGCGGTGTGGGCGGCGCTGAACGGCCGACCCGGGCGCACCTCGTCGATCGCCGCCAGCTGAGCGGTCAGCACGATGTCGTACAGGGCGCGCTGCTCGCGCGAGTAGCGCCCGCTCACCGGAAAGCTGCGGCTGATGTCGGACGCATAGCAGTCCACCTCGGCGCCCGCGTCGATCAGCAGCAGCTCGCCCTCGGCAAGCCGCGCGCGGTTGGCGGTGTAGTGCATGGTGCAGGCGTTGGCACCACCGGCCACGATGGGCGGGAACGCCGCCACCGCACCGTGCAGCCGAATCGCCCGCAGCAACTCGGCCTCCACCTCGTACTCGTGCCGGCCCGGCTGTGCCACCTGCATGGCAGCGAGATGGGCGTCGGCCGCGACCGCGGCGGCGGCACGCATCAGCTTGAGTTCGGCCGGTGATTTGAACAGGCGCAGGTCGTGCAGCAGATGCCCCAGCGCCACGAACTCCTTCGGCACCACGCCGCCGCCGCGCAGCTGGCGCAGGCGGCGCATCCAGCCCAGCAGCTGCGCGTCGAACTGCGGCTCGCTGCCAAAGTGGCAGTACACCCGGGCGCGGCCCTCGATCATGCCGGGCAGGATGTCGTCGATATCGTCGATCGGGAAGGCGTCGTCCATGCCGAACGCGGCCACCGCCTGCTCGGTGCCGACGGAGGCGCCGTGCCAGCGTGCCTGCTCGTCGTCGTGCTCGCGGCAGAACAGCACGGCCTCGCCGTGCTTGCGCCCCGGCAGCAACGCCAGCACCGCGTCGGGCTCGGGGAACCCGCACAGATAGTGGAAGTCGGAATCCTGCCGGTACGGCCAGGCGGCGTCGGCGTTGCGCATGCGCTCGGGCGCGGCCGCTACCAGCACCACGGCATCCTCGCCGGCCAGGTGCATCAGCTGGCGGCGGCGGCGGGCGAACTCGGCCGGCGTGATCAAGGGCGACGCACGTCAGTGCAGGGTGTCGTTGCCGGCGGCCGGATCGCGCGCGCACTCGGCGTGCAGCAGCATCGCGCCGACCCGCACGAACTCGTGCACCTCGATCAGCGCGTCCTCGTCCTCGTCTTCGCTGCCGAAGTCGAGCTGCGACGAGGCGATGGTGCCCAGATCGCGCAGCACTTCCTGCGCCTCCTCGGACAGGCGTGCGTGGGATTCCGAGCCGGCCAGACCGAAGCCGCCGAGGAACCCGCGACACCATTCCACCGTTGCCTCGGCCCGTTCGGCCAGCGGACGGTCGTCCTCCGGCAGCATCGGCTCGAAGCCCAGATCCGAATCAGCAAGCTGGGCGGCCGCCTGCCGGGACAGGCGCTCCAGCAGGGCGGCATCGGCCGGTGTCGGATGGGGCGCTTCGCCGTCCAGGTGCAGCACCGTCAGCAGCGGCTGGCGGCCGATCCGGCCGCCGCCGGCCAGGAAGCCGCTCAGCGAGCCGTGCAGCTCGCTGGCCGTGGTGCCCAGTTTCAGGCGGTGGGTGAGGTCGTCCAGATCGTCGTATTCGACGGGTGCGGGGGCCGTCATGGCGGGCTCCTTCAAAGGCAGGGCGGCAGTCTACCGCCTCGTCCGCCAGGAGGCGTCGTGCGCCGCAGTTTTGGGCCGGCCTGCTGATATAGTTTCCGCCCATGAGTACGCCGTCCGATCTCCAGCAGGAACTTGCCGCGCTGAACCGCCAGGTCGATCAGCTGATCGACACGGTGCGCCGCCTGTCCGAGGAAAACCGCAGCCTGCGCCACAGCCAGGAGCAGCTCGCCAACGAGCGCGCCGGGCTGATGGCGCGCAACGAGCAAGCGCGCGGACGGGTGGAAGCGATGATCCAGCGCCTCAAGGCCCTCGAGAGCAACAATTGACATGAGCACTCCTGCCAGCGAACCGGTCGCGCTGCGGCTGATCGACCGCGAGTTTCTGATCGCCTGCGCACCGGAAGAGCGTGAGGGCCTGCTCGAGGCGGCCAGCTACCTGGACCGCAAGATGCGCGAGCTGCGTGCCAACGCCAAGACGCCGGGCTTCGACCGCCTCGCGGTGCTGGCGGCGATCAGCGTCACCCACGAGTTTCTCGCCCTGCGCAAGCAACATTCCGGCGCCGACCAGAGCGTCACCGACGGCCTGGCCGCGTTGCGCCGCAAGCTGGAAGCCGCGCTGGAGCCGGCCGCACCGCGGGCCTGAACTGCACCTGCCGCGCATCGTCGCGGCACGGGCGCGCCGGCGGCGTTGCTGGTAAAATTCGTTTCGGCGTTTTCTGCGGTGTGCGCCAGCACACTCTTACATTTGCCTTGTTCCTAAATACGGCCCCGGGTCGGTTGCATTCAGGCTGTTGTGCATGTCCGCCGCGTGCGGAAAGCCTCGAAGCCTGGACAACCCTCCCACCTGATCCTCGTGGATCAAGGTCGTTTGGTGGGCAGCGGCATCGCGGTTGACGCCACCTCTTTTGTGCATCGGCCGGCGCCTAGGCGCCGGCCGATATGTTGTCGGCAGCGCCCGTCGGCGCGCCCCACCGGGAGACGCGCGACCGTGGATACCATCGCCCAGCGACGCGAGCTGCGCCAGCGCCTCACCGAGCGTCGCAAGGCGCTCACTCCGCAGCAACGCATTGCGGCGGCACAGGGCCTGCGCCGCAGCCTCGAGCAGTTACCCGAATACCACACCGATGCACGGGTGGCCGGCTATTGGGCGGTGAACGGCGAGCTGGCGTTGAACCTGGTGATCCCGCCGCTGCTCGCCCGCGGCCAGCAGTTCCTGCTGCCGCTGCTGGGCGCCGAACGCCAGCTGCGCTTCGCGCCGTGGAGCGCGGGTGAGCCGGTGGAGCCCAACCGTCACGGGATTCCCGAGCCGGTGCAGGTGCGCGCGCCGTTGGCGCCGTTCCAGCTCGACCTGGTGCTGGTGCCGCTGCTGGCGTTCGACCGGCGCGGCCAGCGGCTGGGTTACGGCGGCGGCTATTACGACCGCAGCTTTGCCTTCCTCAACGAGCAGGCACGTCCCACCGAACCGCTGATGGTGGGCATCGCCTACGATTTCCAGGAAGTGGATTCGATCGAGCCGGCGCGCTGGGACGTGCCGCTGGACTTCGTCGCCACCGACCGCGAGCTGATCGACTGCCACGCCGAACGCCCACGCGAGACCCACGCATGAGCCCTGCCCGTATCTCCCACTGGCTGATGAAGTCCGAGCCGGACACCTTCTCCATCGACGACCTCAAGGCACGCGGCAGCGAACCGTGGGATGGCGTACGCAACTATCAGGCGCGCAACTTCATGCGCGACGGCATGCGGGTGGGCGACGGCGTGCTCTTCTATCACTCCAACTGCGCCGAGCCGGGCATCGTGGGCCTGGCCAAGGTGGCTTCCGAGGCCTACCCGGATCCCAGCCAGTTCGACCCGAAGAGCGACTACTTCGATCCAGGCGCCAGCCGCGAAAACCCGCGCTGGATGCTGGTGGACGTGGCCTTCGTGCGCAAACTCAAGCGCACCATCACGCTCAAAGAGCTGCAGGCGCTGCCATCACTGGCCGAGATGGCTTTGGTGCGCAAGGGCAACCGGCTCTCGGTGATGCCGGTGACCGCGGCCGAGTGGAAGACCATCCTCGGCCTCGAATGAGCCGGTCAACCCGGCGCTCGACTCCCCTCTCACGTTCCGGAATCCCTGCCCATGAGCAACGAAAAGAAACTTGCCGGTGAAGCCGCCATCCGTTTCGTCGAGGACGGCGCCATCGTCGGCGTCGGCACCGGCTCGACCGTGGCCTACTTCATCGATGCCCTGGCCGATCTGCGCGAGCGCATCCGCGGCGCCGTGTCGAGCTCGGAGCAGTCGACCGCGCAGCTGAAGAAGCACGGCATCGAAGTGCTCGACCTCAACAGCACCGGCCAGCTCGCGCTCTACGTGGACGGCGCCGACGAGTGCGATCCGCACAAGCGCCTGATCAAGGGCGGCGGCGCGGCGCTGACGCGCGAGAAGATCATCGCCGAGGCCAGCGAGAAGTTCGTCTGCATCATCGATTCCAGCAAGCAGGTCGATGTGCTCGGCAAGTTCCCGCTGCCGATCGAAGTGATCCCGATGGCGCGCAGCCTGATCGGCCGCGAGATCGCCCGCCGCGGCGGCCATCCGGTGTGGCGCGATGGCGTGGTCACCGACAACGGCAACTGGATCATCGACGTGCACGGCTGGCAGATCACCGATCCGGTCGCTCTGGAGCAGGATCTGAACCAGCTGCCGGGCATCGTCAGCGTGGGACTGTTCGCGCGCCGCCCGGCCGATATCGTGCTGGTGGGCGACCGCCAGATCTGAGCGCACGCGGCGGCGCCCCGCTCGGGCGCCGCATCCCGCACGGGCAACAAAAAACCCGCCGAGAGGCGGGTTTCTTGTGTCGATCGCTACCACTGACCGGCGTCTTGTTTGGCAGCCCCGGAAGGATTCGAACCTCCGAATGCCTGAGTCAGAGTCAGGTGCCTTACCGCTTGGCGACGGGGCTATGAAACTAAGTTTAGCGCTTGGAGAACTGCGTAGCGCGACGTGCCTTGTGCAGACCGATCTTCTTGCGCTCGACTTCGCGGGCGTCACGGGTGACGAAACCGGCCTTGCGCAGCGGCTGCTTCAGGGTTTCGTCGTACTCGATCAGCGCACGGGCGATGCCCAGACGGATCGCACCGGCCTGGCCGGTGATGCCGCCGCCGGCGACGGTGACCTTGATGTCGAACTTATCGGCACTCTGGGTCAGTTCAAGCGGCTGGCGCACGATCATGCGCGAGGTCTCGCGACCGAAGAACTGCTCGAGGGTCTTGCCGTTCACTTCGATCGCGCCGCTGCCCTTGCGCAGGAACACGCGGGCGGCGGAGGTCTTGCGGCGGCCGGTGCCGTAATTCTGCTGAATCGCCATGAGGTTTCCTTAGATTTCCAGCGCCTGCGGCTGCTGGGCGGTATGCGGATGTTCGGCACCGCCGTAGACCTTGAGCTTGCGGTACATCGCACGGCCCAGCGGGTTCTTCGGCAGCATGCCCTTCACGGCGATCTCGATCACGCGCTCGGGGTGGGTGGCCAGCAGATCACGCAGGTTGGTGGTCTTGAGGTTGCCGACGTAGCCCGTGAAACGGTGGTACTGCTTGTCGTCCAGCTTGGCACCGGTGACGGCCACCTTCTGCGCGTTGACCACGACGATATAATCGCCGGTGTCCACGTGCGGGGTGAATTCCGGCTTGTGCTTGCCGCGCAGGCGGCGCGCAATCTCGGTGGACAGACGACCGAGCGTCTTGTCCGTGGCGTCGATCACGAACCAGTCGCGCTTGACGCTTTCCGGCTTGGCGCTGAACGTTTTCATTTCGGAATACCTGTTGGCCGCCTCGGGGGCGGTGACGGAAATCGGGTCAAACAAAGGTGCGGGATGATAGCGGAGCTTTCATCCATCGCACAAGCCCACCGGTGGGCGAGCTGCGAGCCGGCAATCTTAGCATGGACCACCCCACGCTTGAAAAGCCCCGGAACCGCCGCGCCGGACCTGCGGCGCACTGCCGGCTTGGCGCAGGCGGTGCCGATGCCGTCCAATACCCGCAGTTGCACGCCCTAGCCCCTGGAGTTCCCCATGTCCGTACGCCAGCTCAGTCCTTTCGACCGCCTGATCGCGGGCTTCGAACGCGCGCTGGAAACGGTGGCCGGCGATCCCGAGGCGGCGCGGCCGTCGCCAGCGGCCGGCGTGGATGAGGCCGACCTGGATTCACGCGAGCGCCGCCATGCCGCGGGCCTGATGCGCATCAACCACACCGGCGAGGTGTGCGCCCAGGCGCTGTACGACGGCCAGGCCGCACTGGCTCGCAACGAGGACACCCGTCGCCACCTGCAGCACGCCGCCGCCGAGGAAACCGACCACCTAGCCTGGTGCGCCGAGCGCCTGCGCGAGCTGGACAGCCGCCCCAGCCTGCTCAATCCACTGTGGTATGCGGGCAGCTACGCGATCGGCGCAGCGGCCGCGCTGGCCGGCGATCCGGTCAGTCTGGGGTTCGTGGTGGAGACCGAGCGCCAGGTCGAGGCGCACCTGGCCGAGCACCTGGAAACCCTGCCCGAGCAGGACGAACGCTCGCGCGCCGTGCTGACGCAGATGCAAGAGGACGAGGTGCGTCACGCGGACGAAGCGGCGGCCCGCGGCGGCATCGAGCTGCCGTTTCCTATTCCGCCGCTGATGCAGCTGACCTCGCTGGTGATGAAGAAGGTCGCCTACCGCCTGTAGGCGGCGCCGGGATAGGCCTGGCGGCGAGGTATCGGCCTGGACAGTCCGCGGACTTCCACCATCGCAGGAGCCCTCAAATCGTCATTCCCGCGCAAGCGGGAATCCATCTGGCTCCGGCGCGAGATCAACATGGATTCCCGCTTGCGCGGGAATGACGGCGCTGAAAACTCACGCCTTATCCGGAACCGCGCGGCAGGAAAGGCGTGATACGCCTGAGACAACGAACGCCGCGGAAAACAAAAACCCGCCTTCCGGCGGGTTTTTTGTCACATCAGGTTGCGGCCGTGGAAGAGCTCCTCGATCTCGCGTCGCAGCAGCGACTCGATGCGCTGGCGTTCCTTGAACGAGAGGTCGTCGGCATGCGCCTCGAACAGGTAGGTGTCCAGGTCGAAGTCCTTGATGTGCATCTTCGTGTGGAACATGTTTTCCTGGTATACGTTGACATCGAACATCTCGTACTTCTGGCGGATGTGCCGCGCCAGGTAGTCCTGCACCGAGTTGATCTTGTGGTCGATGAAGTGCTTCTTGCCCTTCACGTCGCGGGTGAAGCCGCGCACGCGGTAGTCGGCGATCACGATGTCCGACTCGAAGCTGTCGATCAGGTAGTTCAGCGCCTTCAGCGGCGAGATCACGCCGCAGGTGGCCACGTCGATGTCCGCGCGGAACGTCGCGATGCCGTTGTGCGGATGCGTTTCCGGATAGGTGTGGACGGTGATGTGGCTCTTGTCCATGTGCGCCACCACGGCACCGGAAATGGTGTCGCGGCCGAGCTTCTCCACCACCGGCTCCTCGGAAATGAGAATGGTGACCGAGGCGCCCTGCGGATCGTAGTCCTGGCGCGCAATGTTCAGGATGTTGGCGCCGATGATCTCCGCCACGTCGGTGAGGATCTGGGTCAGGCGATCGGCGTCGTACTGCTCATCGATGTATTCGATGTAGCGCTGGCGCTGCTCTTCGGACACCGCGTAGCAGATGTCGTAGATGTTGAAGCTCAGGGCCTTGGTCAGGTTGTTGAAACCCTGCAGGCGCAGACGGGGAAGTGGTTTCACCACGGCAACTCTCCATGGCCGCACGGCGGCCAGCAGCAGAGGCGGGTTAGCGACAAGGGTCCCCGCTGGATGGTACGGCACGAAAACAACTAGCTTCCGCGACCCTTGTGACCGACGCGCGACACGTCATCGGTGCTGGAAGACCGCCAAGTATGCGGTAAAAAGGATGAAAACTGAAACTGCGCCCCCGGCGGCGGGTTTGCCATAATGCGGCGCGACAGGGGAAAAACACTTACGCTCACGCAGGGCCTTGCCTGACCGCCGGCCCGGGTCACCCTCATTCGGAAAACATCGTGGCGCAACTCAAATACCAGCTGCAGCAAGCTTTCGAACGGTCCCAGGCTCCGCTGGGATTCGCCCCCGATCCGGCCTCGATGGAGCGCTTCCTGGCGCTGTGCCACCGCCGCCGCTACCCGGGCAAGACCGCGATCATCCGCCCGGGTGATCCGGCCAACACGCTCTACTACGTGATCGAGGGCTCGCTGGCGGTCTGTACCGAGGACGAGCAGGGGCGCGAATTGATCCTCGCCTACATCAGCCGCGGCCAGTTCATCGGCGAGATGGGCCTGTTCGTGGAGCAGGCGCAGCGCGAGTCGATGGTGCGCACCCGCACCCCGTGCGAGATGGCCGAGATCAGCTACGAGCGCCTGTTCCAGCTGATGGAAGGCCAGCTGCGCGAGGAGTGCCCGAAGATCCTCTTCGCGATCGGCGCCCAGCTCACCAACCGCCTACTGCGCACCTCGCGTCAGGTCAGCCGCATGGCGTTCATGGACGTCACCAACCGCATCTCGCGCACCCTGCTTGACCTGTGCCAGGAGCCGGATGCGATGACCCATCCGGACGGCACCCAGATCCGTATCTCGCGCCAGGAAGTGAGCCGCATCGTCGGCTGCTCGCGCGAAATGGTCGGCCGCGTGCTCAAGCAGCTCGAAGAGCAGGGCATGATCCAGGTGTCCGGCAAGACCATCGTGGTGTTCGGCACCCGCTGATGCTCCGCCGCCTCCCGCAGGACGGGAGGCGCGGCGGCTAACCGCCGCCCGCGCGATCGGCGCTCACTCGTCCCGCTGATAGACCATGTAGACGTCCGCCCGCTCGTAGTGCGAGCCCGGGCGGATGGCTGGCTGCATCACGAAGCCTGCCTTCTCGTACATGCGCAGCGCGGTCGTGAGGCGGCTGTTGGACTCCAGGAACAGCGTGTGTCCATTGCGGCGGTGGAACTCGGCGATGCACGCATCGAGCAGGCGCCGACCGGCGCCGAGCCCGCGGAAGGTCTCGTCCACGCCCATCTTGGTCAGCTCGAACGCCCGGGGCGATTCCTGCAGCAATGCGCAGGTGCCGATCACTTCCTCGCCCAGACGGGCAAAGAAGATCGCGCCACCGGGCTCGATGATGTGCCGCTCGGGGTCGCTCAGCACGGCGCGGTCGATATCCTCGATGCGGAAGTGGCGCTCCAGCCATTGCGCATTCAAGCGGTAGAAGTGCTCGCGCAAAGCCGGGGCGAACGGCACGATTTCCACCGGCGTGGCCACGATCGCCGCGTGCTCGGCGAGAATCGCCGCCGTCACCGGGCGCTCCGCCAGGGCACGCTCGCACGCGGCGATGGCCTCGAGCAGATGCGTCGCCTGCTCCTCCAGCGCGACGCTGACCCCACGACGCACCGCACACCAGATCGGCCCCAGGCCGCCGAGCGACGCGTGCGCCCGGTCGGTGAGCGCGAGCACGGTCCGGCGACCGTCCTCCGGATCACGTTCGCGGCGCACCATGCCGGCACGCACCAGCTTGTCCGTGAGCTGGCTGACGGCCGAGTGGGTCTGGCCGATCGCGTCCGCCACCTCAGTCACCGAACGGGGGCCGGCGTCCCACAGGTAGCGCAACACCGGCAGCCAACGCGATTCGATGGGTGCGCCGAGCGTGCGGTAGACCTCGTCCGCCGCCCCGTAGAAATGGTCGCTGAGTGCCTTCAGGCGGCTGCCGAGGGCCAGCTTGCCCAGGGATGCGATGTACATGGAGCGCTCACGGGTTAGATGCGTAAGTGCTAACGTATCCCGGAAAATCGCCGTGACTCAAGTGCCTCTTTGCATCCAGGTGCGCCCCGCAGCTCGGGCGAGGGAAAAGCGCGAGACCACGGCCCTCAATACCAAGCCACGCGTTCCACCGGCCGCCCGAGCGCCTGCTCGATCCGCTTGCACAGCTTCGGCGTGCCGTTGACGAGCACGGGCTCGGCGGCAGCCTTGAGCATGTGCACGTCGTGCAGGGAGTCGCCGTAGGCCCGCTGCCAGCTGGACACGCCGTAGGCGGCCAGGGCAACGGGCTTGCCGGCACCGACGTTGTGATGAGCCACGCGCATGCCGAGCCAAGCGGGCCTGAGCCGGGAAGCGACCAATTCCACTCCGACCAGCCCGAGCTGCTCCAACAGGCTCTGCGCCAGCGTGTGCTCACAGCCGGTCACCACGATCACGCGATCGCCCTGGGCCTGATGGCGACGCAGCGCGAGCAGCGCATCGCGCTGGAATTGGCGCGGGCGGCGCACCAGCCGCGAGGCGAAATCCTGGGCGAGCTCGCCGTAGCGTCGCTCGCCGATCCCGAGCAGCCCCACGTGCACCAGCGTGCGCACGGCCAGCCGCCAGGAGAACGGCCGCACCAGCGCCAGCCAGGGCAGCGCCGGCAGCAACAACAGCTTGCGTCCGACGCCGGCGTAGCGCTCGCGCATGAAGCGGGCGAAGGTGTCGTCCACGGTGATCACGCCGTCCAGATCGAACAGCACCGTGCGCGGTCCAGCCGCCGGCTCCGGCGCGGCCTCGTCCGGCGCCGGCATCAGCACCTCGTCCATGGGTTCAATCCGCTTCGAACAGACGCTTGAGCTCGGTGCCCGGATCGACCGCACGCATGAACGCCTCGCCGACCAGGAACGCGTGCACGCCCGCCTCGCGCAGCTGGCGCACGTGCTCGGGCGTGTGGATACCGGACTCGGCCACCAGGATGCGGTCGTACTCCACCAGCGGCTGCAGCTCCAGCGTGGTTTCCAGCGTGGTCTCGAAGGTGCGCAGGTTGCGGTTGTTCACGCCGATCATCGGCACCGGCAACGCCTGGGCGCGTTCGAGCTCCTCGGCGTCGTGCACTTCGCACAGCACGTCCAGATCCAGCTCGGCGGCCAGCAGCGAGAGGTTCATCAGTTCCGCGTCGCCCAGTGCGGCGGCGATCAGCAGAATGCAGTCCGCGCCGATCGCGCGCGCCTCGTACACCTGGTACGGGTCGATCACGAAGTCCTTGCGCAGGATCGGCAGCGAGCAGGCCTCGCGCGCCTGGTGCAGGAACTCCTCGCTGCCCTGGAAGAAATCCTTGTCGGTCAGCACCGACAGGCAGGCCGCGCCGGCCGCCTCGTAGCTGCGCGCGATCGCGCCCGGGTCGAAGTCGGCGCGGATCACGCCCTTGCTCGGGCTGGCCTTCTTCACTTCGGCGATCACCGCGGGCAGGCCGGCGTCGATCTTCGCTTCCAGCGCGGCGGCGAAGCCGCGAGTCGGCGGCAGGTCGGCCACGCGCGCGGCCAGTTCGTCCAGCGGCAGTCGCGCGCTGCGCTCGGCGATTTCTTCCGTCTTGCGGGCGAGGATGCGATTGAGGATGTCGGCCATGGTCGTGGTGTCGTTGGGGCGCCGCATGCGCGGCGGTCGATCTGGGGCACCGCGCCCGGGGCGGGGCGTCAGGTACCGGCGAGGCGTCGCGTGGTGGAGACGAACTGGGCCATTTTCGCACGGGCGGCGCCGCTGGCGATGGTGGCCCGCGCCAGCGTGATGCCGTCATCGATGCTGTCGACCACGTCGGCGGTGTACAACGCCGCTCCGGCATTGAGACAGACGATGTCGTGCGCCACGCCGTGCTTGCCGTGCAGCGCCTCTTCCAGCATCGCGCGCGACTCGGCCACGCTCTCCACCCGCAGGTTGCGGCTGGAGGCCATGGCCAGGCCAAAATCCTCCGGCTCGATCTCGTACTCGCGTACCTGACCATGGCGCAGCTCGCCGACCAGGGTGGCGGCGCCCAGCGAGATCTCGTCCATGCCGTCACGGCCCCACACCACCATCGCGTGCTGTGCGCCGAGCTGCTGCAGCACGCGCACCTGGATGCCGACGAGGTCCGGATGGAACACGCCCATCAGGATGTTCGGCGCGCTGGCCGGATTGGTCAGCGGCCCGAGGATGTTGAACAGGGTGCGCACGCCCATTTCCTTGCGCACCGGCGCTACCACCTTCATCGCCGGATGGTGGTTCGGCGCGAACATGAAGCCGATCTCGGTTTCGGCCATGCAGGTGGCGACCTGCTCGGGCTTGAGGTCGATCGAGGCGCCCAGCGCCTCCAGCACGTCGGCGCTGCCGGACTTGGACGACACGCTGCGCCCGCCGTGCTTGGCCACCCGCGCGCCCGCCGCCGCGGCGACGAACATCGAGGCGGTGGAGATGTTGAAGCTGGACGCACCGTCGCCGCCGGTGCCGACGATATCGACGAAGTGCGGGTGCGGCGGCGCCTCCACCTTGGCCGACAGCTCGCGCATCACGCGCGCTGCGCCGGTGATCTCGCCGATGGTTTCCTTCTTCACGCGCAGGCCGGTGATGATCGCCGCGGTCATCAGCGGACTCACCTCACCGCGCATGATCTGGCGCATCAGCGCAATCATCTCGTCATGGAAGATCTCGCGGTGCTCGATCGTGCGCTGCAGCGCTTCCTGCGGCGTGATGTGGATCTCGCGCGACATCATGCCGCCAGCTTCCGCGCCGGCAGGCCGAGGAAGTTGGCCAGCATCGCGTGGCCGTGCTGGGTGAGGATCGATTCGGGATGAAACTGCACGCCCTCGACCGGCAGCGTCTTGTGGCGCAGGCCCATGATCTCGTCGATCGAGCCGTCGGCGTTTTCCGTCCAGGCAGTCACTTCCAGACAGTCCGGCAGCGACGCCTGCTCGACCACCAGCGAGTGGTAGCGCGTGGCTTCGAACGGATCGGGCAACCCGGCGAATACGCCCTGCCCGCGGTGGCGTACCGGCGAGGTCTTGCCGTGCATGATCTGCTTGGCGCGGATCACCTTGCCGCCGAAGGCCTGGCCGATCGCCTGATGGCCCAGGCACACACCGAAGATCGGCAGCTCGCCGGCCATCTCGCGCAGGATCGCCAGCGACACGCCGGCATCATCGGGCGTACCCGGCCCCGGCGAGATCATGATGTGAGAGGGCTTGAGCGCGCGCACGCCGGCCACGTCCAGCGCATCGTTGCGCACCACCTTCACCTCCTGTCCCAGCTCGCCGAGATACTGCACGAGGTTGAAGGTGAAGCTGTCGTAGTTGTCGATCATCAGGAGCATGGGGACTGCCGCATGGCCGGGAGCGTGGAGCGATCATGATAGCTAGCTGGCGCCGTCTCGTGCAGGCGCGGGACCGCGCACTTTTGCGCCGGAGCCCCCGATCGCGTCATGCTCCGGCGTCATCAGGCATAAGGATCCGTGAGATGGACTATGTGGAAATCGCGCTGCTGCTCGCCGGCTTCGTGCTGCTCGTGCTCGGCTACCGGCGCAACCGTCGCGGCTGGCTGGTGGCCGCGGCGCTGCTGCTGTTCCTGTCGGGGAATCTCGGGCCGTTTGCCCGGGGAGTCGCCGAAGGCTGGGCGTCCGTGGGCAGCGCCCCCTCAGTGGCCAGCGGCCGCCACTGACTACCGCGCCTGACGGACCAGTCGGGCCCGGTCCGGTGCCAGCATCGCCGCGGTGAGTCCGGCATCCTGCAAGCGCGCCGGCAGCGGACGGCCGAGCGCCAGGTTTGCGCAGGCCTCGCCCATCGCCGCCGAGGTCTGGATGCCGTAGCCGCCCTGCGCGGCGACCCAGAAAAAGCCCGGCGCATCGCTCGCGAAGCCGCCGACCAGGTCGCCGTCGGCGACGAACGAACGCAGCCCGGCCCAGGTCCGGGTGGGGCGGCGGATTTCCAGCGTGGTCGCCTGCTCGATGTGATGGATGCCCAGCGCGATGTCGAGCTCTTCCGGCTGCACATCGTGCGGATGGGTGGGATCGGCATTCGCCGCCGAGCCGAGCAGCTGGCCCGCATCCGGCTTGAAGTAGAAGGTTTCATCGAGGTCGCAGATGAACGGCCAGTCGGCCGTGGCCAGACCGGCCGGCGGCTCGAACACGAACGCCGAGCGGCGTTTCGGCACCAGTCCCAGCGGCGCCACGCCAGCCATCGCGGCGACCTGATCGGCCCAGGCGCCGGCCGCATCCAGCAGCAGCGGCGCATGCAAGCGTCGATCGCCGACGCTCACCGTCCAGCCGCTGCCGTCACGCTCGATCGCCGTGATTGCCTGATCCACGAGCAGCGCACCACCGCGCGTCTTCAGGCCACGCAGGAAGCCCTGATGCAGTTCGTTGACGTCGATGTCGGCGGCGCCCGGTTCGTGCAGGCCGATCGCCGCCGCTTCCGGGCGCAACACCGGCACGTGATCGCGAACGCGCGAACCGTCGTGCAGCTCCAGCTCGGGCGTGTCGCGGCGCATGGCTTCGAACATCGCGCGCACCTGCTCCGCCTGCTCGGCGCGGCCGATCACCGTGGCGCCGCGCGGGGTGAGGATCGGATGCGCGGCGAAGCCCTCCGGCGGCGCGGCCAGGAACGGACGCGTGGCACGCGTCAGTGCGCGCACCTGCTCCGTGCCGTAGGTCTCGCTGAACAGCGCGGCCGAGCGGCCGGTGGAATGCATGCCGGCGTACGGCTCGCGCTCGAGCACGATCACCCGCGCGTGCGGCGCGAGGAAATACGCCACCGAGGCGCCGGCCATGCCGGCGCCGATCACGATCGCATCGGCGTGTTCTGTGCTCATGCGCCCTCCTTCGCCGACTGCCGCGCCACCACGCTGGTGGCAGTGAGATCGCAGGTGACGTTGCCCAGCGTGGCCAGCGTGTCCGGCAGCGTGTCCACCGCCAGCATCAGGCCGAGCGGCCCCACCGGCACGCCCATCGCCTGCGCCACCGGCAGGTTGGTGGCGATGAAGGTGACCTGCCCCGGCAGGCCCACCGAACCCAGGCTGATCACCACCGCCAGCGCGGCGCCGGCGCACAATGCCGCGGGCGACAAGTCGATGCCGTAGGCCCAGGCGATGAACGAGGCCGACACCACGTACTGCACCGGGCTGGTCAGCCGGCACAGTGACACCGCCATCGGCAGCACCAGCGCGGTGACGCGCTCGGGATAGCCCAGTTTGCCGTTCGCGCTTTCCAGCATCGCCGGCAGCGAGGCCAGCGAAGATTGCGTGCTCAGCGCCACCGCCTGCGCCGGCACCAGCGCGGGCACGAAGCGCCGCCACGTCTCGCCACCCCAGGTCACCGCCACCACCAGCATCACCAGCGTCACCGTGACGTAGAGCAGGCACTCGACCAGCACGTAGATACCCAGCGCACCGAGCATGCTCAGCCCGGCGCGGGCGCATACCGCCAGGATCAGCGCGAACACGCCCAGCGGCGCCACCCACAGCACCCAACGCACGATCACGATCATCGCGTCGGCGATCGACTGGAAGAACTCCACCAGCATCGCGCGCCGCTCCGGCTGGATCTGGGTGAGCGCAAAGCCGAGGAACAGCGCGAACACCACCAGCGGCAGCATCGCGCTCTGCGCGGCAGCGGCGATCGCATTGGTCGGCACGATCGAGGTCACCGCCTCCACCCAGCCGGTGGGCGCGGTGCGTGCGGACAGCGGCACGGTGGCGTGGCTCAGCGCCTCGCTCAGCGCCGGGTTGTGCGGGAACAGGCGGAACAGCCACGGCGCCAGCAGCGCCGCGAGAAACGCGCCGCCGGTGAGCAGCACCAGGAACACCACGATCGCCCGCCGCGCCACGCGGCCGGACGCCGCCGCGTCGCTGGCGGTGTTCACGCCCACCACCACCAGCGAGAGCACCAGCGGCACCACGGTCATCTGCAAGGCCGCCAGCCACAGCTTGCCGGCCGGCTGCACCACGGCGGCAACGTTCGTCGCCAGCGCCGGATCGAACGCAGCCAGCCCCAGCCCGACCGCTGCGCCGAGCGCCAGGCCCAGCAGCACGCGCACGGTCGGGCTCATCGGCTGGCCTCCAGCGGCGGCAGTTGCCAGTCGTCGCGCACGGCCGCGTAGGCCTGTTTCGGCAACAGCACGAACACCGGATGGTCTTCCGGCTTCAGCCAGCCGAGCAGGCTGCGCATCGACTCGGGCGTCATCGCCGTGCAGCCGGCGGTGCCGGTGGTGGGCGAGGCCCACAGGTGGCCGAAGATGCAGCTGCCGGCGCCGGGCGTGGCGTCCGGGTTGCTGTCGATCACGAAGCCCATGCGGTAGCGCTGATCGCCGTGCACGTGGATGTCCCGCCGCATCGGCTCCGAAGAACCTTTCACTGCCTCGTCGCCGACCACCGTGGAGTCGACGATCTGGTTGTAGTAGCGCGCGCCGCTGACATCCATGCACCAGTCGGTGGCGCTGAGCGCACGGTACGGCATCGCCGTGGCCAGCGTCTTCGCATAGCCGAACGCGGTACCGATGCGGAACACGCCTGCCGGGCTGCGGTTGTCGCCCTCGTGCTTGACCGGACCATCGTCGCGCGTCGGTTGCAGGCCGAGTCCCCAGGCCGCGCCAGCCTTGCCGATCACCACCGGCCACGACGCGCCCACGGGGCCCCAGCGATCGTCCTCGCGCACGAAGCGGCGCAGCACGCCCTGCGCGGCGTCCCAGCCATCGACGATCACCAGCACCATCTGCCGCGCGCCCTGCCACGGCGGCGTGGCCGGCGCGGCGAGCGCGTGGGCGGAAAAGGTGACGGCGGCGAGCGCGGCGGCCCGCCGGAGAAACGAGAGGGAAAAGGTCATCGCATGGCCCTGTCTGCCGGAGCGGTTACGGTTCGAGGATGTGCTGGATCCGCTCGAGGTTGCCCAGCAGTTGTGCGTGGCGATCGTCATGGCTTTCGCACAACCGCACGAACACGCTGTCGAGCAGGTGCTGCATCGCCGACTGGTACAGCAGCGACTGGATGTACGGCTGCTCGTCGTGCGCCGACACCACCAGCGCGATGTCGGCCAGCGTGCGCAGCGGGTTGGCGGTGTGCCGGGTTAGCGTCACCAGCTGGCCGCGCCGCTCGCGGAACTGCCGGGCGATCTTGCCCAGCGCGGCGTGCTGGCCGAATTCGGAAATCACCACCAGCACGTCGCCGGCCTGCGCGGCGGCCACGTTGGAGGTCATCCGCACCACGTCGAAACTGTGCACGGTGAGAATGCCCAGCAGCGCCAGCCGCAGCGCGAACGCGCGCACGTGCACGTCGTCGTCGCCCATGCCGAGTAAAAACACGCGGCCGCTGCGCCCGGCCCGGTCGATCGCCTCGGCGACTGCCTGGATCGTCGCCGGCGCGTTGATCACCCGCGTCTCTTCCTCGGCCGCGCACTTGCGCCGCCACAGCCGGTCGCCGAGCGCCTCGCTGGCCGCACCCTGTGCGGGCGACACCGGAGCGGTCTCGCCGGGCGCGGCCCGGGCGATCGCCTCGCCGATGGAGTACTTGAGGTCCGGATAACCCTTGAAGCCTAGCTTCTGGGTGAACTTCACCACGCTGGACTGGCTGATGCCCAGCGCGTTGGCCAGCTGCTGCGAGGAGTAGTCGCGCAGCAGTTGCGCGTTCTCCACGATGAAGTCGGCAATGCGCCGCTCCACCGCCGACATCTGGTCGCGCTCCGAACGGATCTTCACCAGCGGTGACATGCTCACGCCCCTACTCCGACACCGGCTCCAGCCCCCTGATCTCGCGGATGCCCAGACCCGGGGCGTCGGTCACCGAGATCTCCGATTCGTTGAAGAGTACCCCGCCGTCGACCGGATTGAACTGGCTCAGCGAGGGGCCGTCGAGATCGACCTTGGTGATCACGTCGGCCTTGGCCACCGCCACGTGCACCGCGGCGGCCACGCTGATGGAACTCTCCAGCATGCAGCCGATCATGCATTCCACGCCGTGCATGGCGGCGATGTCGGCGATGCGGATGGCGTTGGAGATACCGCCGGTCTTCATCAGCTTGATGTTGATGATGTCGGCCGCGCGCAGGCGGATCAGCTCGATCACCTCCATCGGCCCGAACACGCTCTCATCGGCCATCACCGGTGTGTGCACGCGCTCGGTGACGTAGCGCATGCCGGCCAGGTCGCGCGCCTTCACCGGCTGCTCGACCAGCTCCAGCTTGATGCCGGCGTCCTCCAGCGTCTGCAGCGCATAGACCGCCTGCTTGGCGGTCCAGCCCTGGTTGGCGTCCAGCCGCAGCAGGGCGCGACCTTCCACCGCCGCGTAGATCGCCTTCACCCGCTCGATGTCGACGCCGATGTCCTTGCCCACCTTGATTTTCAGCGACTCGAAGCCGCGCTCCACCGCGTTGATCGAGTCGGCCACCATCTTGTCGATGTAGTCCACGCTGATCGTAATGTCGGTGGTGATCACCGGATCGCCGCCGCCGAGCAGCTGGTACAGCGGCGCGTTGTAGAGCTGGCCCCAGAGGTCGTACAGGGCGATCTCCACCGCCGCTTTGGCCGAGGAGTTCTTTTCCATCGAACCCTGGATCAGACCGGTCAGCCGGTTGAGGTCGGCTACCTCCTGGCCGATCAGCCGCGGCGAGATGTAGTGGCGGATCGCATCGACGATCGAACCGTGGGTGTCACCGGTGATCACCGCGGTGGCCGGCGCCTCGCCGTAGCCGACGTGGCCGGTGTCGGTGTGCATCATCACCACGATGTCCTCGACCTGGCTCACCGTGCGCAGCGCGGTCTTGAACGGCGTCTTCAGCGGCACCCGCAGCATGCCGAACTGGATGTCTGTGATCTTCATGGGTTCGCTGTCACTTGTCCTGGGTGCTTAGGGAGCCCGCGTGGGCGCGTGTGTCTTGGGGGCGGCGGTTGAAGAGCAAGATCAAAATGGATTCCCGCGTTCGCGGGAATGACGGCGCGGAGGGTGCGGTCACTCGGGTTTCATCGCTTACGGCTTTATCGAAAAGCCGCAAGGGCGACCAAACACGGGAATCCCCAAGCTGGCGTCATTCCCGCGAACGCGGGAATCCATGTTGCTCCGGATGCACGCCATCGCAGCCACGCCCCTCAATGCCGGATGCGCACGATGCTGGTCATGTGGTCGATGAAGGTGGAGCCGTCCTTGCCGTAGAGCATCGGCAGCAGAGGCGTCACCGACACCGCGTTGAGCTTGACGTGGCGGATGCTGCCGTCGCCCTGGCGGTAGCTCATGCCCAGCACGTCGTGGATCACCCACGGCTGGCCCTGCCACTGGCCGACCACCATCATCACGTGGCCGGGGATGTAGACCAGGTCGCCCGTCTTCAACGCCATGGCGGCCTTGAGCCGTTCGGCATGGTCGTCCTGCGCGGTGAAAGCGCGATGATCCAGCGCGGGGCTGATCGCCTGCCGGCTGGTGTTGCGCGGCATTTCCACGCCCATCGAGCGATACACGTCCGAGACGAAGCCGGAGCAGTCGCGTCCGTCGTAGGCATGGCCCCAGCCGTAGCGCTCGCCGAGGAACTTGAACGCCTGCCGGATGATGTTCGCCTCGGTCAGCGGCAGGTAGTCGGGCGAGGTGTCCTTGTTGATCTGCACCAGCGCGGGGGCGAAGGCCAGCGTGCCGTCGTCGTTGCGGACCGGCAGCTCGAGCACGTGCGCGGCGTACGGTGTCTGCCCGTTCACCGGCTGGTCTGGCGGCAGATCGGTGGCCAGCGGCACGCGTTCACCCATGTCCAGTTGCAGCTGCGATACCGCCGGCTGCTCGCGCGTGTAGACCGTGTGCACCGTGCCGCCGGTGACCACCCGCGCCGCGGTCCGTCCGGCGTAGTCGAAGACCTGCTTCGCGCTGCCGATCGCTACGTTCTCGCGATGCGTCCAGGCGGCGTAGCGTGGGCTCACTACGAACAGCCAGTGGCCGTCGGCGCTGGTGTGCGCCACCACCACCGGCGTGCCGGGGAACTCGGCGGTCTCCTGGAAACGGTCGATGTCGGTGTCGCCGGGATGGCTGAACACGCGCAGGTCGGTGGGCAGGCTGCGCAGCGCGGCGCGCTTCACCACCAGGCCGTAGCGGGTGGGCTCACTGGCCGGCACCGCGTCGCGGTGGGCGTTGTCGACGATCGCCTTGATCGTCGCCAACGCCACCGGCTGGCCGTCGACGTCGTACAGCGGCCGGGTCGGCGGCGTCGACACCGTGTCCAGCCAGGCATCCACCTGCGCGCGATCCAGCGTAGCCGGCAGCTTGCGCAGATCGTGCATCGAGGGGTCACCGGCCAGCAGCTTGGCGTTCTGCGCGGCGATCTGCGCCGGCATCAGCAGCACCGTGTCGGGCTGCGGGCGAAGGCCGATCCAGAACTCCGGTGTGAGCTGCGCCGGGCCTACGCCCAGCACGCCCGAGGGCGGCACGGGCAGGCTTTGCTCCGCATGCAGGCAGGGCGACGCGGCCGCGCCAGCCACCAGCAGGCCCAGGCACAGTGCACGGATCGATAAAATGCTCATGATCGGATTCCCGTCGTGAAGGACCGGCTCAGGGCACGGCCAGCGTCGACATCACCGACGCCACCAGCAGCCCGAAGGCGGTACCGAGGATGTAACCCAGCAGGGCGAGCAGGATGCCCACCGGCACCAGCGCGCGCGAATACGCCGCCGCCAGTACCGGGGTCGCCGCCACGCCGCCAATGTGTGCCAGCGAAGAGATGCCGCACAGGTACAGGTCGAAGTGGAAGATCCGCGCAAACCCCACCAGCAGCACCGCATGCAGTGCGATCACGGTGACGCCGCACAGGATGTACAGCGGGGCCTCGCCCAGGCCGTGGAAGTTACTCTGCGAGGCCAGCATCGCCACCACGAAGATCAGCATCGCGCCGGAGATGCTGCCCGCCCCGGGAAAGCGCGCCACCGGCGTGTGCGCCACCGCCAGCCCGGCCAGGGTCGACAGCAGGATCGTCCAGGTGCCGGCGCTGACCATCTCGGAGGTGGGCAACCAGCCGGCGACCACCCGCGCCAGCGTCGTCGCCAGCAGCGCCGCGCCCAGCCAAAGCAATACGTTCTCCGGCACGGTGGGGCCGCTCGGCGCCACTTCCGCCACCTCCAGCTCGCCGCTGGAGCGCGCGCGGGTCCAGCGGTTGAAGGCGGGCGCCAGTCGCGCCACCGAAAACAGCACCACCACCCACGTTGAGTAGCACACCGCATCCGTCAGCAGCGACATTGCCAGGTGCGGGTCGGACATGCCGATCGCCTGCTTCACGCCGATCATGTTGGCGGTGCCACCGACCCAGCTGCCGGACAGCGCGGCCAGCGGCTGCCAGGCATCGCCGCGCAGCCAGTGTCGGTAGATCAGGAAGGTGGCGATGAACGCGACGAACAGGCTGACCGAGGTGCAGGCGAACACACCCAGCACGCGAGGCCCGAGGCGAAAGATCGCGCGCAGGTCGCAGTTGATCATCAGCAGGAACAGCAGCGCCGGCACCAGATTGCCGATCAGCAGCGACTGCGCCTGGTGGATGGCCGGCGTGACCTGCCACACCCCGGCGATCGCCATCGCGGTGATCGACAGGTAGACCATCACGATCGGCGGCAGCACGTCGAAGATGCGCCAGCCGGTGCGCCGCTCCAGCGCCGGAAAGAAGCCCGCCACCACCAGCATCAGGCCTAGGAAAGGCCATACCGTCTGGATCACCTGCACCCCCTTCGCGTGGCCGCACCCGGCCCTCGTTTGGAATATCTCATTCCACAAAATTTCAATCGCAGCATAAATTATTGACGCTGTTTTGCAAGCGTGCTACACAACGGTTTCGCAAGTTCATGTCGGGGGAAGCACGCATGACGAAGGGCCGGCTGGCGCAGCACGAGCGCAACACCATCACGCATTGCCCCGCGCCTGTCATCACCGACTGGCGCCGACGCCTGCTCCCGCTGCTGTGCACCGCCCTGCTCGCCGTTCCCGTGCTGTCGCCCGCCGCCACTACGGCGTCGTCGACAACGCTGCCGGCCATCATCGCGCAGATCGACGCCGGCCATTTCCAGGCGGCCGATGCGGCGATCACCCGGGCGCTTGCCTCCTCCGATCTCAGTGCCAAACAGCGTGACGCGCTCGGCTTCCAGCGCGAGCGCATGCGCCGGCTGCGGCTGGATTTCTCGCTCGACGCTAGCCAAGTGCAGGCACGCGTGCGCAAGCAGATTCCCGATCTGACCGCCGCCGAGTTCGACCGCTGGAACCGCGAAGGCCTGTTCGAGCACCTTTCCATCGACGGCCACACCTATTACTTCAACCGCTCGCCGGGCAACCTGTTCCGCATCAGCGCCGAGGCGCGCGCGCGCCGCGCCGTGCAGGCACCGTTCGACGACGGCCCCAACGAGATCCTCAACGACCACCACCGCGCCGTGCTGCGCGAGGCGCTCGCCAGTGGTCGCACCGGGGTCGACCCGCACCGGGTCGAGGTGACCCAGACGCTCACCGTCGAGGCCGACGCCGTACCGGCCGGCGAAACGGTGCGCGCGTGGATTCCCTACCCGCGCGCCATCGCGGGCCAGCAGGAAGACATCCGCCTGGTCGAGAGCTCGCCCGCTGGCGCTCGCGTGGCGCCGGAGTCGACGCTCCAGCGCACCGCGTACCTGGAGAAGAAGGCGGTAGCGGGCCAGCCCACCGTGTTCGCCATCACCTACGACGTCACCGTGCTGGCGCAGTACCACGCGATCGACCCGGCCAAGGTCACCGCCGAAACGATCACCCCGGCACTGGCGCCCTACGTCGCCGAGCGTCCGCCGCACATCGTGTTCACCGATGACCTGCGCGCGTTCTCGCGCAAGGTGGTGGGCGACGAGAAAGATCCCTACCGCATCGCGCAGAAGCTGTTCGCGGCGGTGGACCAGATTCCCTGGGCCGGCGCGCGCGAGTACTCCACCATCAGCAACATCAGCGACTACACCCTGCACGCCGGCCACGGCGACTGCGGCGAACAGACATTGCTGCTGATGACCCTGCTGCGCCTCAACGGCATTCCGACGCGCTGGCAATCGGGCTGGATCTTTTCCGACGGCCGCTACAACAACATCCACGACTGGGGCCAGCTCTACCTGCCGCCCTACGGCTGGGTGCCGATGGACGTGACCTTCGGCCAGCTGCAGCCCAAGCCGGGCGACAACCCGGCGCTGCGCTGGTTCTACCTCGGCGGGCTGGACGCCTACCGCATCGCCTTCAACGACGACTACAGCCAGCCGTTCGTGCCGGCCAAGACGTTCCCGCGCTCGGAGACGGTCGACTCCCAGCGCGGCGAGGTCGAGTGGAAGGGCGGCAACCTGTACTTCGACCAGTGGGACTACCACTTCGCCTGGAAGCGGCTGCCACTGCAGGGACGTTCCGACAACTAAACCGGCCGCGACCAAAGGCGGCTCGACAGCAGCAAGGGGAGATGGGGCAATGAGCAGCAGTCGGCACATGTGCAAGACCGCATTGAGTATCGCCTTGGGCCTGGGCCTGATGGCAGCGTTCCCGGCCGCGCAGGCGGCGAATAACGATGGCTCGGTATCCGGCCACACCCGCGCCGGCGCCGTGGTCACGGTAACCAATCCCGAGACCGGGCTGACCCGCACGATTACCGCCGACGGCAGCGGCAACTACCGTTTCCCGTTCCTGCCGGTGGGCCAATATACGATCAGTGCCAGCAAAGACGGTCAGGCCGTCGCCCCGGCGCGCAATGTCACCGTGGCGTTGGGCACAACAACCTCGGTAGACCTTGGCAGCCTCAATGCCACCGAGCTGTCCACCGTGAGTGTGACGGGATCCGTGCTACCAGTGATCGACGTCAGCTCAACCGAGTCGGCCACCATCGTCTCGCGCGCGGAACTGGCGCGGCTGCCGGTGGACCAGAACGTTACCTCGGTGGCCCTGCTCGCTCCCGGCGTGGTCAAGGGCAACGCCGGCTTCGGCGGCATCTCCTTCGGCGGCTCGTCCGTCGCGGAGAACGCGTTCTACGTCAACGGCCTCAACGTCACCGACTTCTACAACCGCAACGGCTTCTCTGAAGCGCCGTTCGCCTTCTACGACCAGTTCCAGGTCAAGACCGGCGGCTATTCGGTGGAGTTCGGCCGCACCACCGGCGGCGTGGTCAACGCAGTGGCGCGCTCGGGTACCAACGAGTTCAAGGGCGGCACCGAGATCACGATGGAGCCGGGCAACTGGCATTCGCGCGGCCACGACTACTATTTCGATGGCGAGCGCTACTACACCTCCAGCCGCGACCAGGACTCCCTGATCAAGACGAACGTGTGGGCGTCCGGCCCGATCGTGAAGGACAAGCTGTTCTTCTTCGCGATGTACGAGCAGCGCGGCGCCAGTCCGCACAACACCGACGACGTCGGCAGCACGATCACCGACCACAACGCCAATCAGGGGTTCTGGGGCGGCACCATCGACTGGAACATCACCGACAGCAACACCCTGTCGCTGATGGCGTTCTCGGACAAGAACCATGACGTCGGCGACGTCTACAGCTACGACTACGACACCAATACCCGAGTGGCCAAGACCAACCAGGTCTATACCGATACCGGTGGCAAGAACTGGGCGCTTACATGGACCAGCTACCTGACCAACGATCTCTCGATGAAATTGATGTACGGCCGCAACGAGCGGCGCGCCGACATCAGCTCGCAGCGTGATGAGGAATGCAACCGCGTCGCGGTGTCGGCCGGCGTGCCGCTCCCGGCCGGCAACCTCCCACTGAGTTGCACCACCAGCTCGCAGGTCGCCTCGCGCGAGGACACCCGCAAGCAGGCCCGCGCCGATTTCGAATGGACGCTGGGCGACCATCTGCTGCGCTTCGGCTACGACCACGAAGTGGATACCTCCGACTACAACCGGCGCTATCCGGGCCCGGGCGGCTACTACTACAACGTCTATTCAGTGCCCAACGGCGGCCAGGTCGGCGATGCCGACGGCGGCGGGCGCGTGCCGGCCGGCGACCCCGCGTGGGTCCGTGTGCGCCGGTACGAGATCGCCGGCACCTTCGCCACCAAGAATTCGGCGTTCTACCTGGAAGACAACTGGCACCTCACGCCGAACCTGATCCTCAACGCCGGCCTGCGCAACGACAGCTTCGACAACCAGGATGCCGCTGGCCGCAGCTACATCAAGATCAGCCGGCAGATTGCGCCACGCCTGGGCTTCTCCTGGGACATGAAGGGCGACGGCAGCACCAAGCTCTTCGGCAACCTGGGACGCTACTACCTGCCGGTGGCCAACGTGATCAACATCAAGCAGGCCGGCGGTCTGCTGGACGAACGCTCATCCCACCGTTTCCTCGGTTGGGAGACACGCGAGATCAACGGCGTGTCGTACGCCTTCCCGATCGTGGGTGATCCCCTCGCGGGGAGCCACACCGACACCTCGCAAGGCGACGGTTCGGTCGGCGACCTGCGCTCGGAGGTGGACAAGAACATGGATCCGGTCTACCAGGACGAGGCGATCCTCGGCTTCCAGTCGATGATCAACGACAAGTGGTCGTGGGGCGTCAGCGGCACCTACCGCCGCCTGCACAATGCCATCGACGATATGGAGATCAGCGCCACGCCACAGTGCGGCGGCGACGGCTACATCGGCTACGTGATGGGCAACCCGGGCAAGACACTCACCGTCTATGGCGACACCAACTGCGACGGCACCCCGGATGGCTACATCAACATCGACACCTCGAAGCAGGGCTTCGCGCTGTACGACGCCGACGGCAACTACCTGGGCCAACGCGGCTGGGTGAAGCCCAAGCGCACTTACAGCTCACTGGAGTTCCAGCTCGACCGAGCCTGGGACGACAAGTGGTCGTTCAACGCCTCGTATGTGTTGGCGTGGAACCGCGGCAATGCCGAAGGCCCGGTCAACTCCGACACCAACTTCGACGATACCGGCCGCACCGAGAACTTCGACGATCCCTGGGTCAACCTGGGCGGTGATGGCTACCTGCCGAACGACCGCCGCCACCAGCTGAAGCTGCGTGGCACCTATGCGCTGACTCCGCACTGGCAGCTCAGCGGAGACATGGACCTGCACTCCGGTGGGCCGATCACTGGCTTCGGCGTGGGCAACCCATACGACGCGACCAACTACCACAGCTACTTCATTTGTGTTCAGAACTGCGACTCGCCGGTATCCGAGGATCGCGTGTACGAGCGCTCGCCGCGCGGCAAATACGGCCGATTGCCCTGGACCTACACGCTCAACGCCGGCATCGCCTACATCCTGCCGTTCGATCATGGCGGCAACCTGCGCGTGAAGCTGGCGGTCTACAACCTGCTCAATCAGCAGCGCACCGTGCAGGTGAACCAGGACCTGCAGAGCGCGATCTCCAACGAGACCGACACCACGTTCAAACTGCCGATCGGCTTCCAGAGCCCGCGCTTCACGCAGCTGACGGTCGCGGTGGATTTCTAAGGCCACCCTCCCCTGGCCGGCCCGCACCGCTGGTGCGGGCCGTTTTTTTCGCGACACCCCAAACACGGATGGCCGCTTGCTGACACCCGCTACCGATCACTCTCACGCGCCGAACGGCACGCCCGCCAGGGACGACACCGCCAGCTTGTTCGACGGCGTTGATCTGGCGGCCCTCGCCGCCCAGATGGGCACGCCGCTGCATGCCTACTCGGCCAGCGCGATCCGCGACCGCATCGATGAACTGCTCAGCGCGCTGGAGGGCCTCGACGCCCTGGTCTGCTATGCGGCGAAGGCGAACAGCAACGTGGCAATCCTGCAGCTGATGGCCGAACGCGGATTGGGCGCCGACATCGTCTCCGCCGGCGAGCTGTGGCGCAGTCTGCAGGCGGGCATCCGGCCCGAGCGCATCGTCTTCTCCGGCGTCGGCAAGACCACCGCAGAGATGGCCGAGGCGCTGGAAGCCGGCATCGGCCGCTTCAACCTCGAATCGCGCGACGAGCTGGAGACGCTGGAACAGGTCGCCGCGTCGATGGACGTGGTGGCCCGCGCCGCCGTGCGTATCAACCCCGACGTGGATGCACGCACCCACGCCAAGATTTCCACTGGGCGCGCCGAAAACAAGTTCGGCGTGAGCCTGGACGAAGCGCGCCGCTGGTTCGACGACGCGGCGCAGTTTCCGCACGTGCAGTTGGACGGCCTGCATGCGCACATCGGCTCGCAAATGCTCGAGCTGGCGCCGATCCGCGAAGCCCTACAGCGCGTGGCCGCGTTCTGGCGCGAGCTGCGCGACGCCGGCCACGCCATCGCCAGCATCGACGTCGGCGGTGGCCTGGGCGTGTGCTATCGCCCCGGCGTCGATCGGCCGCCGACCGCTGCCCAGTACGTAGGCGTGATGCGCGAGGCGCTGGCGGACTTCGACGGCCGGCTGTTGCTGGAACCCGGCCGCTGGCTGGTGGCCGAGGCCGGCGTGCTGCTGACCCGGGTGGTGCGCATCAAGCCGGGCGCGCAGCGACAGTTCCTGGTGCTGGACGCGGCGATGAACGACCTGCTCCGCCCCAGCCTCTACGACGCCTGGCATGAGATCGCGCCGACGGAGCCCAACGCGCTTCCCGCCGAGGCCTACGATGTGGTCGGCCCGGTCTGCGAGACCGGCGACACCTTCGCCCGCGAACGCCCTCTGCCGCGCTGCGCGCCGGGCGACCTGCTGATGATCCGCGGCACCGGGGCCTATGCTGCCTCCATGGCCTCCACCTACAACTCCCGCCCGCTGGCCGCCGAAGTGCTGCTGGATACCGGCCGCTACGCCGAGGTGCGCCGCCGGCAGAGCTTCAGCGAGATGATCGCCGGCGAGCAGTCCGCCCGGCACTGGCGCACCACCTGAGCACGAGGACCCGAGCGATGATCCGACCCCTGGCCTGCCTGATCGCCTTCGCCCTTGCCGGCACCGCGCTGGCCCAGAACGACCCGCCGATCACCCTCGACACCCACGTCGATATCCCCTTCACCTACATGCACGAGTCGCGCTTCGACGTCGGCAAGGACACGCCGCTGCTGGTCGACCTGGGCAAAATGGAGCGCGGCGGGCTCAACGCCGCGTTCTTCGTGATCTGGGTGCCGCAGCACAAACTGGACGCCGCCGGCTACGCGAAAGCCGTGCAGCAGGCCGAGGAGAAATACGACGCTATCGGCGACATGCTGATGACCTACCCCGACCGCATCCGCCTGGCCACCACGCCCGCGCAGGCGCTGGCCAATCGAAAGACCGGCCTGCTGTCGGCGATGATCGGCGTCGAGAACGCCTACTCGCTCGGCCATGACCTCAAGCGACTCGATGCCGCCTACGACCGCGGCGCGCGCTACGTCGGCCTGGTCCACGTCGGCAACAACGACCTGTGCACCAGCTCACTGCCCGATATCGAACACGGCGAGAGCGCGATGAACAGCCCGGGCGACCGCGGCATGAGCGACTTTGGTCGCGCGGTGGTCAAACGCGCCAACGCGCTCGGCATCATGGTCGACATCTCGCACGCGTCGGACCGCTGCGTGCGCGACGCGCTCGCGGTATCCACCGCGCCGATCATCGCCTCGCACTCCGGCGCGCGCGCCGTGCTCGACCACCCGCGCAACCTACCAGACGACCTGCTGCGCGCCATCGCGGCCAAGGGCGGCGTGATCCAGGCGGTGGCGTACAAGGAATTCCTGAAGAAGGACCCCGGCCGCGAGGCGGCCGAGAAAAAACTGCAGGCGCAGGTCGCGCGCGAGGCCGGCGACAAGGAGTACGACTCGGACAAGCATGACTATCTGCCGGCGATGGCCAAGGGCATGGCGGAGATCGAGAAGACCTACCCGCTGCCCACGGTGGACGACTACGTGAAGCAGATCCGCCACATGGTGGACGTGGCCGGCATCGACCACGTCGGCATCGCCTCGGACTTCGACGGCGGCGGCGGCATCACCGGTTGGGCCGACGCCAGCCAGACCCGCAACGTCACCGCCGCGCTGCGACGCGCCGGCTTCAGCGATGGCGATATCGCGAAGATCTGGGGCGGGAATCTGCTGCGGGTGTGGAGCGAGGTGGAACGTGATGCGGGGCGGTGAGGTGAAGATCAATCAAGCGCGCCTCCTCACCCCAACCCTCTCCCCCCGCGGGGCGGGGGGAGAGGGAGTCAGAGCGCGCTCCGCCTGTGCTCCCTCTCCCCCTGCCATGCAGGGGGAGAGGGCTGGGGTGAGGGGGCGTTTTTGCCTTGCCCTGGTCCTCACTCTGGCTACATCCACCGCGACAGCCTCATCTCGTCAGGAAACCTACGACCACATCCTCGACAGCGTCGTCGCCCGCTACCACCTCCCCGGCATCGCCGTCGGCGTCATCGAACACGGCAAGGTCGTCTACACCGCCACCCGCGGCGAAACGGTCGCCGGATCCGGCCACAAGATCGACGCCCGCACGCTGTTCAAGATCGCCTCCAACAGCAAGGCGATGACCACCGCCCTGCTCGGCCGCCTGGTCGACCAGGGCAAGCTGCACTGGGACGACCCGGTGACGAAGTACCTGCCCGACTTCGCCATGCACGATCCGTGGGTGACCAAGAACATGCGCGTGGCCGACCTGCTCACCCACTCCAGCGGCCTGCCCGAGGGCGGCGGCGACCTGATGCTGTGGCCGGAGCCGAACGCCTACACGCGGCAGGACATCATCCGCGGCCTGCGCTATATCGCGCCCGGCTACAGCTTTCGCTCGAAATACCAGTACGACAACCTGCTCTACGTGGTGGCCGGCGAAGTCGCCGCGGCCGCGGGCGGTGCGCCGTACGAGACGCTGATGCATCGCGAGGTGTTCCAGCCGCTCGGCCTCGGCCGCTGCCAAGTGGGTGAGTGGAACCGCGATGCGGTGGGCGACCTGGCGCAGCCGCATCGCCAGGTCGACGGCCGCAACGAGCCGATCCGCGAGGACGGCGCGACGATTCCGGCAATCACCTCGGCGCCGGCCGGCGGCATCCGCTGCGATCTCACCGACATGCTGACCTGGGCGAAGAACTGGTTGGCGCCGACGCCAGCGCAGCTCACCTGGCTGTCCGAAGAGCAGCGCCACGTGCTGCAGTCGCCGCACATGCTGATTCCCGTATCGAAGCAGCGTCGGGAGTGGGATCACAGCCACGTGATGGCCTACGGCTACGGCTGGCGCATGGCCGACGTCGATGGCCACTGGACCGTGTGGCACACCGGCACGCTGTCGGGCATGTACTCGGAGCTGATGCTTTTGCCGGACCAGCGCAGCGGCTTCGTGTTCCTGATCAACGGCGAGGCCGACGATGCGCGCACCGTGCTGGGCGAGCTGCTGCTCAAGCACTTCACCGCGCCCGACGACACCCGCGGCATCGCCTGGTACGCCGCTGCGCTGGACCGCGCCGCCCAGGCCGACAGCCGTCGCACGCCAGCGCCGGACACGTCGCATGCCGTGCCCGTATCGCCCAAGGAAGCGGCCGCATGGAACGGCCGTTACCGCGATCCCTGGCTGGGTGAGATGACGCTGTGCTCCGCCGGTGACCGCGTGCGCTTCGCGGTGGCGAAATCGCCCAAGCTCGCCGGCGAGGTGCGTCTTCTCGACGGCCGCCTGCTGGTGCACTGGGACGACGCCACCGTCTACCCCGACGCCTGGCTCGACGTGCATCCCGGCACACCGGTGACCCTGACGATGGCCAAGGCCGACGCTCTCGCCGACTTCAGCTCCGACTACGAGGACCTGCATTTCACGCGCACCGGAGACTGCCCGTGACCCACCCGATTCCTGCGCGCAGCCCGTGCCTGCCGCTGCGCCCGATCGCGCACAAGGTGCGCTCCTACTCCCGCGCATCGACCTCGCCGGCGATCGCTGACCGGCCGGTTGCGCCAGCGGCATCGATCCCAGCCCAAGTCAGCTCCAGCGATGGGAATCTGCATGTCACCCGCAGCGGATACGCCGCTGTAGGAGCGCACCCTGTGCGCGACCCACGCTTGCCGCTGCGGCCAGTCGCGCACAGGGTGCGCTCCTACATGATCACGCTGGTTCTCATGGTGATCGCCATGCCGGCTTTCGCGGATGAGCCCGTCACGCTTTCCTCCGCGAGCACGGCCGCGGAAGCGAACCTGGTGGATATCCGCACGCTGGTGCCGGACATCCACGAAGACATCAAGTACGCCGGCCACGACAACTTCGTCGGTCGCCCGGTGGACGGCTACGCCGCGCCGAAGTGCCTGCTGCTGCAACCCGTCGCCGAGGCGCTGGCGCGCGTGGAACACGACCTGCGCCGCGAGCACGCGCGTTTGCGGATATGGGACTGCTATCGCCCGGCGCGCGCGGTTGCCGACTTCGTGCGCTGGGCGCACGACCTGTCCGACCAAACGACCAAGGCCGCGCACTACCCCCACCTGGACAAGTCGAAACTGCTCGGCGACTACATCGCCCCGGTCTCCGGCCACAGCCGCGGCGCCACCGCCGACCTGACCATGGAGCAGTGCGACGCGCACGACCGGCACTGCAAGCCGCTGGACATGGGCACGCCGTTCGACTGGTTCGGCCTGCGCGCCAACACCGACAACCCCGGTGTCACTGCCGAGCAACGTGCGAACCGCCAGCGCCTGCTGCGCGCCATGGCGCGCGAAGGCTTCAAGAACTATCCGATGGAGTGGTGGCACTACACCCTCCAGCCCGAACCCACGCCGCACACGATGTACGACGTGCCGATCCGCTAGGGATCACCCGTAGGAGCGCACCCTGTGCGCGACCGGGGCAACAGCGGTCGCCCACAGGGTGGGCTCCTACAAGAGCCGCCGCGTTGATGCAGCGTACGAACAGGAAGCGCCAGTCATGTACCGATGGTTTGCCAGCCTTGCGTTGATCGTCCTCGTTTCCGGCCCTGCCATGGCGGGCACCGCCACGGGCACGGTGGACGCACTGATGCGGCCCTACACCGGCGACGTCCCCGGTGCCTCGCTGCTGATCCTCAAGGACGGCAAGCCGGTGGTGCGCCGCGGCTTCGGCTACGCCGATCTCGAACATCACGTGCCAGCCACGCCCGCCACCGACTACCGGCTCGCCTCGGTGAGCAAGCAGTTCACCGCCGCGGCGATCCTGTTGCTGGCCGAAGACCACAAGCTGTCGCTGGACGACTCCATCCGTCACTGGCTGCCCACGCTGCCGGCCTTCACCGACCGCATCCAGCTGCGCCAGTTGCTCGACCACACCGGCGGCCTGCTCGACTACGAAGACCTGATCCCGCCCGCGCAGACCGAGCAGGTCAGCGATGCCGACGTGCTGCGGCTGATCGCGCAGACCGACAACGGCTACTTCCCGCCGGGCTCGGCCTACCGCTACAGCAACACCGGCTACGTGCTGCTCGGCCTGGTGATCGAGCGGGCCTCGGGGATGACCCTGCCGGCCTTCCTGAAGGCGCGCATCTTCGCGCCGCTGCACATGGAGCACACCCTGCTCTACGAACACCACCGCGGCCCGGCCGTGCCCAACCGCGCCTATGGCTACAGCCGGATCGATGGCCACTGGCAGCGCACCGACCAGAGCGTGACCTCGGCCACTCGCGGCGACGGCGGCATCTACGCGTCGATCGACGACCTGGCCAAGTGGGATGCCGCGCTGTACGACGACCGCCTGCTCAGCGCCGCCTCGCGCCAGCTCGCTTTCAGCCCGCACGTGAAGGTCACCGGCGAACCGTACGAAGCGCAGTACGGTTTCGGCTGGCGCATCACCGGCGACACGCTGTGGCACTCCGGCGAGAGCATGGGGTTCCGCAACGTGATCGTGCGCTGGCCGAAGCGCCACCTCACGGTGATCCTGCTCAGCAACCGCAACGATCCCGAGCCGTACCAGACCGTGCTGAAGATCGCGCAGCCCTGGCTCGCGGATTGACCTTGCGCTTCACGCACTTCATGCACGCCCGAAGGAAAGCTGCTCCGATGTCCCGTTCGCTCCTGCCCCGCACGATCCGCCAGCTCGGCCTGCTCGCCGGCATCGCCCTGCTCGCCGCCTGCGCGCACGCACCGCCGCGCAATCCGCTGGCGACCTGGGTGCCGTCGCCCAACCACGACATCCGTCGGCCGGTGCTGATCGTGGTGCACTTCACCAACGAGGACTCGGCGCAGCAGGCGCTGGACACCCTGCGCACGCGCAACAGCGGCGGGCCGGTCAGTGCGCACTACCTGATCGGCAAGGACGGCCACATCTACCAGCTGGTCAGCGATCAGCTGCGCGCCTGGCATGCCGGCGGCGGTCGCTGGGGCACCATCACCGACCTCAACTCCGCCTCGATCGGCATCGAGCTGGACAACAACGGCCACGAGCCCTTCAGCCAGCCGTTGATCGACAGCCTGCTGCGCCTGCTCGGCGACCTCACCACGCGGCTGCAGATCCCGCCCACGCAGATCATCGGCCACGAAGACCTGGCGCCCACGCGCAAGGACGACCCCGGCCCGTACTTCCCCTGGAGCACGCTGGCCCAGGCCGGCTTCGGCCTGTGGCCGCAGGGGCCGCTGTGCGATCCGCCCGCCGGCTTCGATCCGTGGATGGCGCTGGCGGTGGTCGGCTATCCGCTGGACGACCGCCCGGGCGCGGTGCGCTCGTTCCACCACCACTTCCGCGCGATGCAGGGCGAGACGCTGGATGCCGAGGATGCGCGCATCCTCTACAACCTCGCGCAGCAGATCGATGGCGGCGGCAATGCCTGTGTGCCCTCTGCGGCCAGAGAGACCGAAAGTAGCCCCTAGAAGCGTCCATCACGCCTTTCCGTTATTCCCGTGATCGATGGCGATGGCAATGGCAATGGCAATGACTGTGCGCCTCACCCGGCCCGGGAAAACTGGACGCGGCCAACCGGAAGCACCGCCCACTTTGCCGTCATTCCCGCAAAAGCGGGAATCCACGGTGACCGCTGCATCAGAGCTAGATGGATTCCCGCTTTCGCGGGAATGACAGCTCTTGGGCTTCTGCGCAGATATAGAGCTTCATCGCGCCAGTGATATCCAGCGTCACGTGCGCACGCTGCTGCACGACCAGAGCAGCACGGCGCACCATGCGCTCAGCCCCCGTCGCCAGTCCGCGATAACCGCGGTGCCAACCCACCGGCGCGTTGCACCGGCCGATCCAACGCCGCCGCGACCGCCTCGCCGGTGCCCCACAGCTCGACCTGCCGCTTCGCCCGAGACAGCCCGGTGTAGAGCAACTGCCGCGACAGCAGGCGGTGCTCGGGGTCGGGCGGCAGCAACACGGCGGCGAGGTCGTACTCGGAGCCCTGGCTCTTGTGCACGGTGATGGCGAAGCCGCCCTCGTGCGGTGGCAGCGTGCCGGGGGCGAAGCTGCGTGCGCTGGCGCGGCCGTGTTCGTCGACCGTCTCGAACCACACGCGCAGCGAGCCGTCCGGCTCGGCCAGGCACAGGCCGACGTCGCCGTTGTACAGGCGCGCTGCGTAGTCGTTGCGGGTCACCAGCACGGCGCGGCCCGCGTACCAGTGGCGGTCCGGCGGCACGCCCCAGAGTTGCTTCAGGCGCTGCTCGATCCAGCCGTTGAGGGCGAGCGCGCCGAAGGCGTCCTCGCGCAGCGCCGACAGCAGCTGCCGCTGCGCCAGCGCGCGCAGCGCCTGCACGGCCGCTGCCGCGCGCGCCTCGATGTTGGCCTCGTCGCGGGGAAGCAGCGCGGGACGGATCGGCAGCGCGGCCAGTGCATCGCACCAGCCGGCCAGCGCACGGCGCAGCGTCGCGGTATCGGCCACGTCACGCCAGCGCGCGTCGTCGCCGGCGGCGGCCATCGCCTCGCGCAGCGCGCCTTCGTCGCCCCGTCGCACCGCCTGGTTGATCGGCACCAGCTGCCGCTCGGCGCGGAAGCTGTGCTCCAGCCGCACCAGGTCGCCGCGCGGATCGGCCTCGAACGCGCTCACCAGATCCATCAGCACGGAACCAGCGGCGACCGAGGTGAGCTGGTCGGCATCGCCCACCAGCACCAGGGTGGCCTGCGGCCGCACCGCGTCGAGCAGGGCGCGCAGCATCGCCAGGTCGACCATGGAGGCCTCGTCCACCACCACCACGTCGGCAGCGAGCGGATGCGCGGCGTCGCGAGTGAAGCGGTTGCGGCGCGGGTCGTAGCCGAGCAGGCGATGCAGGGTCAGCGCCTCGCTGTCGGGGATCGTCGCCAGCGCGGCGCTCCAGCTGTCGTCGAGCTGGGACGCCAGCGCCTGCTTGCCCTGGCGCAGCGATTGCACCAGTCGCTGCGCCGCCTTTCCGGTAGGCGCGGCGACCTGGATCGGCAGTGTCGTGTCGGCGGCCTGTCGCTGCAGTGCCAGCAGCATGCGCAGCACGGTGGTGGTCTTGCCGGTGCCGGGGCCGCCGGTGAGCACGAACAGCCGGCGCCCGGCGACTGCCGCCACCGCCTCGCGCTGGCGCTGCACGGCGTCGGAGCGGTCGCCGTGGAACAGCGTGTCGATCAGCGCTTCGTCGACGGCCACGGACAGGGCCGCCGCGCGCCGCGCGCGCACCGCGTTCGCCACGGCGACCTCGTGCGCGTGGTTACGCCACAGGTAGAAGCGGTCGTCGGCATCGATCACGTACGGCGTCGGCACACTGCCGTCGCCGACCAGCGGCTCGGCGCGCAGGGCGGCCAGCGCCTCGGCATCCGGCCGCGGCATGCCGTGGCGACCCGGACCGTCGCCGGAAAGCGGCAGCGCGGTGTCGCCCTCGCCGTCGGCGTAGCTGGCCCAGGCGGCCATCTTCGCCAGCAGCGGCGAACCGCCGTGGCCGAGCGTCCAGCGCAGCACGGCGCGGTCGAGCGGGCGCCACGGCGCGTCGGCCAGTTCCAGCGGAGAGGGGACGAAGCGGTAGGTGCTCATGCGGCGGCTCCTTCGAGGCGCCCGGCCAGCGCCGCGTCGGCCGCCTCGACCAGCGCATCGTCGAAGCGGTGGCGCCAGATGCCGGAGCGCGGCGCCAGCCCCACCGCACGCACGAACAGGTAGATCGCCTCGCCCAGGTGCCGGTCGCGGCGGTAGCCCGGCAGGCGCTGGCGCAGCATGCGATCCACCGCCACGGTGTAGAGCAGCGCCTGGAAGCGGTACTGGTGGTCGTCCATCGCCACGCGCAGCACGTCGGGCGTATAGCCGTCCAGACGGTCGCCGAGGTAGTTGCTCTTGTAGTCGAGCACGTGGAAGCGGCCGTCGTGTTCGAGGATCAGGTCGATCTTGCCGGTCATCCGCCCGCGCAGCTGGTTGACCGCGGTGAACGGCACCAGCGTCGGCTCGCCGTGGCGCGTGCAGGCCTCGCGCAGCGCGGCGACGGTAGCGCCATCGAGCAGGTAGTGGAATTCCATCTCGGCCAGCTGGCGCTGCGGCGGCACGCTACCGAGGTGCAGGCCGGGCAGCAGCTCGGCTTCCAGGTTGGCCTGCAGCCGCTGCGCAATGCGCTCGATCAGCGCCGGGCGCTCGCGCTCGTCCAGCGGCACGCCCGCGTCGCGCAGCTCGCGGTCGATCAGGCCGAGCTGGCGGGTCATCGGCTCGCCGATGGTGCGGTGCTCGAACATCGCGTGCAGCGCGTTGCCGATGTCGGCACCGCGGATCGCCGCCAGCGCCTGCAATTCCGCATGCGGCAGCGCCGGCTCGGCGGCGGGCAGCATGGCGTCGAGCGCCTCGGCGGCGGCATCGGCCGCCGGCGCCTCGTCGCTGGCGGCGGCATCTTCCAGCGTGCCCTCGTGGGCGCCACGGACCAGGTTGGAGAAGCTGTACACGCGCGCGTCCGGATGTGGCGGCGGCTCAGGGCGCGGCACGCGATCGCCCTCCTCCACGACGTCCGGCACGAGGCGTTCGCCGCGCCAGGGCCAGCCGTCGGTGCACCAGCCGAGCTGCGGCGCCGCCTTCGCCAGATCGAGACCGGCAGCCTGCGCGGCGAGCAGGCGTTCAATGGCTACATCCAGCGGCGCGCGTTCCGGATCGTTGGCCGGTTTGTCGCTGTTGGCCCGCGCCGGGCGATCCGGCGGCAGCACGTAGACGTGACACGCATACACGGCGCGAGTCAGCGCCACGTACAGCACTCGGAAGCGCTCGTCCTGGCCTTCGTGGTCGTACTGCGCCTTGGCCGCCTTGCCGAAGCCGATCACGCGCTGGCCGCACAGCAGTTCGTCGATCACCGGCAGGGTGTCGTTGGCGTTGCGGGTGTGGTCCCACATCAGCGGGAGGAAGACCAGGTTGAACTCCAGGCCCTTGCTGGCGTGCAGGGTCATCAGGCGCACGCGCTGCGCGTCGGACTCGATGCGCAGCTGCTGCTCGTCCGCCGCGTCGCCACCGGCAGCCTCCCCTTCACGCTGACGGGCGAACCAGACCAGCAACTGCTCGCTGCCGTGCAGCTGGTCGGCCTGCGCCTGCAGCAGTTCGCCAAGATGGCGCAGGTCGGTGAGCGCGCGCTCGCCGTCGTCACCCGCCAACAGCGCAGGCGCCGCATGCTCGATCAGTTCGCGCACCACCGCCAGCACGCCCTCGCGCTGACAGCGCGCTCGCCACTGCTGGAACTGCTGCTCGTAGTCGAGCCAGGCTTCCGGCTGCTCGCGCAGCGCCTTCAGCGTGTGGAAGCCAAGTCCGTACAGCCGCGTGGCCAGCGCCGCGCGCACCGCGCCCTCGTCGCTGGCGTGGTCGATGCCGTAGAGCAGGATCTGCAGCTCGCGCGCCACGTCCAGCGCGAACACGCTGGAGCGGCCCGCGCCCACGCAGGGCACGCCGAGGCGCTGCAGGCGCGTGCGCAGCTCGGTGATGTCCTGGTTGCCGGGCAGCAGCACGGCGATGTCGCCCGGCTGCACGGCGCGATCACCGATGCGATGGCGACCGGAAGCCAGCAGCCCGGCGATCTGCCGCGCGCAGGCGTCCAGCGCCTCGCGCGAGCGCGCCGGGACCGATGCCGGATAATCCGGCTGCCAGTGGAGCTGCAGCGGCTGCGCCAGGGGCGTGCCGTCGATCGTGTAGGGCGCGCCGTCGCGTCGGCTGCTGGCTTTCACCGGCTCGACGCGGATGCGCGCGTCCGGGTCCGCACTCAGCACGGCGCCGGCGACTTCGTAGAACTGGTTCAGCGCGGCGACCATCGCCAGCGAGGAACGGTGGTTGGTGTCCAGCCGCAGCACCTGGTCGGCGCCGTCGGCGGCGCGCAGGTAGGTGTGGATGTCGCCACCGCGGAAGCGATAGATCGCCTGCTTGGGGTCGCCGATCATCACCAGCCGCCCGCGCGGCACGCCAGCGGCGTCGCTGTAGATCGCGCGCAGGATGTCGTACTGCTGGCCGTCGGTGTCCTGGAACTCGTCCACCAGCGCCACCGGCCAGGCCGAGTGCAGGCGGTCGGCCAGCGCGCGGTCCTCGCGCCTGAGCGCGCTGCCGACGCGGGCGATCAGCTCGTCGAAACTGAGCTGGCCGCGCGCGGCCAGTCGCTCCTCGCGCCAGGCCTGCACCTGCGCCAGCCAGCCCTGCCAGGCGCGCACCTCATCGGCCTTGGCGGCGTATTCGAACAGGCGGCCGGCGCGAGCGGCGAAGGCGAGCAGGGCCTGCGTATTCGTCGCAACCAGCGCCTCGGCGGTGAGCTGGTCGCCGGCGTCGCCTTCGGCGCCGAGCAGGTTGGCGATGGCCGATGCCTTGGGCAGCTCGCCGCGCTGGCGCAGCCACTGCGCCAGCGCCAGCAGCGCGGTCTTCAGCGCGGTCTTGCGCGGCAGGAAATTCGCCTTGTCGGCGGCGAAAGCCTCCAGCGCGTCGGCCTGCGCCGCCGGCAGTTCGGCCTCCAGGCACGCGGCGTCGGGCGCCCACAAGGCGACACCCGGCTGCAGGTAGGCCTTGAGCTGGCGACGCAGCGCGGCCAGCGACGCGGGCGCTTCCGGGACCGCGACCTCGCCCTGCTGCAGCCGTCGCCACAGGTCCGCCGACCACTCGTCCAGCAGCGCCTCGGACGACACCATCTCGCCCAGCTGGAAACCGGCGCCGCTCTCGAAGGGGAAGTCGCCGAGGACGCGCCGGCACAGGCTGTGGATGGTGCCCACCGGCGCCAGGTCGAGCTCGGCCTGGGCGAGGCGCAGGCGCAGACGGTCTTGCTCGGCCTGCGTCGGATCGTCCTGCCAGCGCGCCTGCAGCCAGGCAAGGTCGGCGCCGACGTCCGGCGCGGCGATGCCGGCCTGCCAGTCGGCCGCGGCCATCTCGCCCCACACCAGCTTGGCGCGCAAACGTTCACGCAGCTCCTGCGCCGCGGCGTCGGTGAAGGTGGTGACGACCACCGCGCGTGGGCTCAAACCCTGCTCCAGCAGCAGGCGCAGGTAGAGCACGGCAATGGTCCAGGTCTTGCCCGTGCCGGCGCTCGCCTCGATCAGTGTGAGGCCGTCGCCGACCAGTTGCAGCTGGCTCCAGTCCAGCGCGGCGGCGCGTTCGGCGGTGCCGGTCATGCGTTCACCTCGTCCAGCGTGGCCGGGTCGATCAAATGCGCCAGGCGCAGCGCCAGCGCCTGCAGTTCGGCGTGCGGCGGCTGGCCGTCGGCGAAATTCGTCTCGCCAGCGAGCAGGCGCGCGTAGCCGGGCGCGTAGTCGCGCTCGCCGGTGGCGAAGCCGCCCTCCCAGGCCTGGCGCGCGGCGTCGGGCTTGTCGTCCAGCGCGGCCCAGCTGGTGCGTGGGAAGTACGGCAGCGGCTGGCGCTGGGCCTGCCGCCAGATCGCCAGCAGCGCGGCAACGCGGGCGATCAGCGCCTCGCGAATCGCGCGCGCCGTGTCCGGCGACGCGGCGCGCAGGGTCTCGTCCCACTCGTTGAACGGTCCGTCCACATCGGCGGGCTCGTCTGCGGTGAACACCGCCACCCGCACCGGCGTGGCGGTACCGGCGGCGAGGCGCAGCAGCGCCCACTCCAGGAACAGCGGCACGCGCTGGGCGAACGTCAGCGACTCGGCCTTCTTGCCCGGCCACGCGTCGAACAGCCACAGCGCGTCATCGGTCACGAACACGCGCTCCAGCACCCCTTCCACCACGTGTTCGCCCACGGCGAGCGACAGCGCGTAGGGCTGGCGCTGCGGCAGCGCGCCGGCGAACAGCGGATGCGCCTGCGCCGTGCGCAGCAGCGCGTTTACCGCGTCGCGTTCGGCCGTCCAGGCGGCCAGACCGAGCCGGCCGCCGGGCAGCATGCCGCTCAGCCGAAGCCAGGCGGGCGGCGATTCCGGCAGCTCGAAACTCCCTTCGCCCAGCGCGTCGAAGAACAGCCGTCGCCCCACCTGGTCCAGCACGCTGAAGCCCGGCTGCAGCGGTTCGTCGGCCTGCAGGCGGTCGTCCTCCAGCGCGTCGAGCCGGATATTGAGCTGGCGCGCCAGCAACTGCCGCGCGGGATCGCGAAAGTAGGCCTGCACCTCGCGCAGCGCGATGGGTCCCGGCACCTCGCCGGCGATATCGTCGCCACCGTCGAGGAACGGCGCGGTTGGTACGCCGCGCACCATGCCCGCACTGCCGCCGTCGAAAGTGAACAGGCGCGGATCGCTGCCGTCGAAGTAGCGGCGGTCGAACGGCTGCAGCGGATGCTTGATGCGCCACGGCCGGTGGATGACGCGCGGCGCGCCCGGCGCCGGCGGCCTGTCGTCCTCGTCGGCGTCGATACCGCGCAGGCCGGCCTGATCGTTCAGGCACTGCAGCAGCTCGGCCAGCGGCGCGGCCGGGTTGCGCGGCTTGCCATCGCGCACGCCCTCGCCGATGTAAGACAGGTGCAGCACTTCGCGCGCGGCCATCACCGTTTCCAGGAACAGGTAGCGGTCGTCGCTGCGCACGTCGCGGTCGCCGAGGCGGCGGTGGCGCTGCATCAGGTCGAGCCCGGCGTCGCCCGGGCCGCGCGGGAACTCGCCGTCGTTGAGGCCGAGCACGGCGACCACGCGGAACGGGATCGCGCGCTGCGGAACCATGCCGCAGAAGGTGACTCCGCCGAGCAGGAAGCGCTGGCGCTCGGGCGCGGCGGCGAGCCGTTCGCGCAGCACCTCGCGCACCACGGAAAATTCCAGCAGCGGATCGAGTCCGCAGTCGGCCGTCTCCAGCTTGGTCGACTGGAGGAAGCGGCGCAGCAACGACAGCGCCTCCACCGCCTCGCGGTCGCGCGGATCGATGTGGAACAGCGTGTCGAGCAGGCGTTCCAGCCGCGTCGCCCAGGCCGAGGCGGTGCGCGGCTCGGACGCGTCGCGATGCAGCTCGGCCAGCGCCAGCAGCAGGCGGTCCAACGCACCGAGGATCGCCGCCTGCGGACCGTGCACGCCCTCCACCGGCCACAGCTCGCCGTCAGGCAGCGCCCAGCCGTGCTCGCCGGTGTCGGCGTCGCCCAGCACGTAGCCGGCGAGCAGGCGGTCCATGCCCCAGGCGAACGTGTGCTCGTCGATGCCGGGCACGCCGAAACCTTCGCGGAACGCGCCGTCCAACGCCCAGGCCACCCGGCCCTGGCGCAGCCAGCGCGCCAGCGTGTCGAGGTCGCCTTCGCCCAGCCCCAGCGCGCGGGCCACTTCCGGCACCTGCATCAGGTCGAGCAGTTCCGGCGCGGTGAGCCGCGATTCGGGCACCGCCAGCAGGCGGCTGAAGGCGTCGAGCAGCGGATGCGTGCGGGCCATGGCCACGTCGGCCAGGTGGTAGGGCAGCGGTCCCTGGTGGCGGCCGGCCTCGCCGAACACCGCCGGCAGCAGCGGCACGTAGGCGGCGATATCCGGCGCCATCACAACGATGTCCGAGGGCTTCAGGTCCGGCCGCGCGGCCAGCTCGGCGAGCAGGGCATCGCGCAGCACCTCCAGCTCGCGCAGGCGGGTGTGGCACAGGTGCACGCGCAGCGAGCGGTCGGCCAACGCCGCGCCGGTGCCGCCTCGCAGCGGATCGATCAGCGCGGGATCGAGCGCGCGCAGGCTCTCCTGCAGGCGCGGCAGCAGGCCCGGGCTCTCGCCCGACGGCGGCGCCTCGTCCTGCCAGTGGCGCACGTCCATCGCCACCGCATCGTCGAAGCGCTGCAGGTTCAGCATGAAGTGCTGGCCCATGCGCCCCCAGGCAGCGAGCAGCGGATGCCCCATCTGCAGGAAATGCTGCTCGGAGGCCGCGCTGAAATCGGTGCGCGCGGCCAGCTCGCGCAGCTGCTCGCGCTCGCCGCGCAGGCCGGCCCAGAACTCGCGGCAGGGATCGGGCACGTACAGCACCACCGGGCGCAGCTGGCTTACCGCGCGCAGCAGTGCCAGCTCGGCCGGGGCCAGGTGGCTGATGCCGAACAGGTGCAGCGGCTCGTCGCTGGCGTGACGGGCCGGATCGCGCGCCAGCTCGCGCACCAGCGCCTGCACCCGCTCGCCGCGGTGCGGCAGACCGATATCGGCGCGCAGCTGGCGCCACAGCGGCGCCATGAAGGTGAGTTCCGGCAGGTCGTCGCGGCCGTGCTCCCAGGCGTCGAGCCAGTCCGGCCGGTACACCAGGTACTGCGTGTACAGCCGCGCCAGCCGGTCGGCCAGCTGGTAGCGGCGGCGCGCCGCGTCACCGCCGGCGAGGTAGCCCTGCACGCGGGCGTCGTCGATGCCCGGCAGGTGTTCGTGGATGCGCCAGCGCAGCCGGTCGCGGCGGTACGGCGTGAGCGCCACCGCGCCGCTGCCGAGCACGGCGAGCGCCAGCTCGTCGAGCCAGCTGCTGGGCAGCGAGATGCGCAGGTTGGCGACAATGCCGTCCGGGCCGCGCTTGCGCGCCAGCGCGCCGGCCAGCCAGTGGCGCATGCCCGGGTGTGCGGCGATCACCGTCTGCGGCGCCAGCACGTGCGCCGGCGGCACGCTGTCGAGCAGCGTCAGCAGCGGATCGAGCAGGGCTTCGAGCCGGCTCGCGCGATAGATCACGAGGCCGCGGCTGAGGTCGTCCTTGGGGGCGGTGTGCATCGTGGGGATGATAGCGGTGCGCGACGGGCGCACAGCACAACCGACCGGCATCGCAGGGACTGCGACGCGCCCTTCGTCAGCGCCGGATTACCACTCCAGCGGCGCCGGATCGCCTTCGTCGCTGCCCGCCGCGCCGCCTTCCTCGGCGCCATCCTCCTTCGCGAGGGCGTCGGGCGCCTCGGCGCCGGCGCGCTGCAGCTCCTTGCTGGCCTCGGCGCGGGCGTGGCGCAGCGCCAGCACGCAACGCAGGTTGCGCTCCATCTCGGCCAGCGTGATCGGGAAGAACGAGGCCTCGCGATCGCTCACTGTCCAGCTGTCCACCCGGCGCAGGTCCACCGGCACCTGGGCGGCATGCAGCGCCTCCATCACTTCGCGCGAGTCGACCGATCCCAACTCACAGATCAGCCGCCACAGCCAGTTGATGCGCTGGGGATCGATGCCTCGCGTCATCGGCGGGCGGCGGTATGGCAATCGGCTGAGGTCTGATTCGTTCATGGCGTTCCCTGGCGATCCGGCGCGGAGACTCCGCGGAAGGCCTACCGATAGCGGCTGCAATCGCGCCGGCTTTAGGGCGCGGACCGCGGCGGCTTTAGGGAGCGGGCCGCGGCGGATCGAACGCCAGCACCTGCTCGGTATAGGTCTCGATGAGCGCACTGAACGGGTGGCCGTCGCCATCGACCAGCAGCGCCCGGTGCTGCAGCAGCCGGTGCGGCATGGCCAGCTTGCCCGGGCGATCGGCGGGCAAGCTTTCAGCGCGTTCCCAGCCCGCCGGCAGCGGCGACCACAGCAGCTCAGCCGACAGCGTGCGCCGACGAAAATGTAGCGGCTGCACCACCTTGCCGAACGGCGCGTCGGTGGTTTCCAGGGTGTGGTTCATGGCGGCGGTGAGGCGCGCGGGCACGTACCAGTTTTCCGCCTCCGACAGCGTGCGGCCACCGCAGCGCAGCGCCACCCGGCGATAGGCCACCGGTTCATCCGCGCCGATGCCGAGCGCGGCACGCAGATCGGCCGGCAGATCGCGCGACGCACCTTGCATAGGCTCGGCCGTCACCTTGGCCGGCGACGCCATGCCATGCGCGGCGCACCAGCGCTCAAGCGTCAACGTGGCACTGTCGTGGCTGAGCAGATCGGCGTTGAGCGTCTGAAGCAACGCCAGCGCCTCGGTGCGGGCCAGCGCGGTGTCGGGCCAGGCCGGTGCCCGCGGCGGCTCGTCCGCGTGGACACCCGCGGCCAGCGCGCCGGCCAGCAACACGCCGACTCCGCCGCGGCGCACATGCCGACTCACAGCCCCTTCGCCGCCTGCGCCACGGCGCGGAACAGCGCGCGGCCCTTGTTCATCGTCTCCTCCCACTCCGACGCCGGGTCGGAGTCGTAGACGATGCCGGCGCCGGCCTGCACGTGCAGGCGGCCGTCCTGGATCACCGCGGTGCGGATCGCGATGGCGGTGTCGGCGTCGCCCCACCAGCCGATCCAGCCGATCGCGCCGGCGTAGATGTTGCGCTTGACCGGCTCCAGCTCCTGGATGATTTCCAGCGCGCGGATCTTCGGTGCACCGCTGACCGTGCCGGCCGGGAAAGTGGCCTTGAGCACGTCCATGTACGAGAGCTCGCCGCGCAGCTCGCCCTCCACCTGGCTGACGATGTGCATCACGTGCGAGTAACGCTCGACCACGAAGGACTCGGTGACCGCCACGCTGCCCGTCTCGGTAATGCGGCCCACGTCGTTGCGGCCAAGATCGATCAGCATCACGTGCTCGGCGCGCTCCTTCGGATCGGCCAGAAGCTCGGCTTCGAGCGCGGCGTCTTCGGCCTCGTCGGCGCCACGCTTGCGGGTGCCGGCGATCGGGCGCACCACCACCTTGCCGTCCTTCAGCCGGGCCAGGATTTCCGGCGAGGAGCCGACGATCTGCGTGTTGCCGAGATCGACGAAGTACATGTAGGGCGACGGGTTCAACGCGCGCAGCGCGCGGTACACGTCCACCGGGCGCGCGTTGAAGCCCACGCTGAGCCGCTGCGACGGCACCACCTGGAAGATGTCGCCGGCGCGGATGTATTCCTTCGCCTTTTCCACCATCGCCTCGAACTCGGCCTTGGTGAAGGAAGATTTGAAATCGCTCTCGTCCAGCGCCACCGACTGGGTGAGCTGCGGGTACGAGGCGCCGCCCTGGCGCAGGCGGTAGACCAGCGCGTCGAGACGGCGCTGCGCCTGCGCGTAGGCGTGCGGCTGCGAGGGATCGGCGTGCACGATCAGGTACAGCCGGCCCTTGAGGTTGTCGAACACCGCCACTTCCTCGGCCAGCATCAGCAGCACGTCGGGCGTGCCCAGCTCGTCGGGGCGATCCCACTGCGCGAGGCGCGGCTCGATGTAGCCGATCGTCTCGAAGCCGAAGTAGCCGACCAGGCCACCCGAGAAGGCCGGCAACTGCGGCAACCGCGGCACGTCGTACTGCTGGCGGAGTTTCTCGATTTCGGCCAGCGGGTCGTCCAGATGGCGGCGCTCGGTGACCTCGCCGGCGTCCTCCACTTCCAGTTCGTGGCCACGCAGGCGGTACACCCGGCGCGCGGGCAGACCGATGATCGAATAGCGTCCCCAGGTGGCGCCGCCCTCGACCGATTCGAACAGGAAGGTGTACGGGCCATCGGCCAGCTTCAGGTACACCGACAGCGGTGTGTCGAGATCGGAAAACACCTCGCGCACCAGCGGAATGCGCGTGTGGCCCTGGGCCACCAGCGCGTCGAATTCGTCTCGGGAAATCACGGGGGATCGATCCAGGCAGGAAAGACAACCGCGCCAAGATACCAGCCCGTCGCGCTGCGGGCATCGATGGCGGATATTGCGGCCGCGCACGACCACACCTAGGCTTCTCGAAGGGGAATTCAGGGGAAACGACACATCCGCTCTTCGACCGCCCGGCGTCGGCATGGCGTCGCGGCAGCGCATATGGGCGAGCGCCCCGCACACCCCAGAGATCCGTTCGTCACGAGCGGCACGGGCAAGTTGGTCATCACGACAAAGGAGTGTGGCAGTGAGTAGCGAGGCGAATATCTGGATCGGCCAAGACGGCCAGAGGTACGGACCCTATACCGAGGCGAATTTGCGCCAGTGGATCGGCGAGGGCCGCTTCGGCCCCGGCACGCTGGCCTGGCGCGAGGGGATGGCGGCGTGGGCGCCGCTGGCGCAGCTTTTTCCTGATGCAACCGCGGTGGCACCGCCGCCATTCAGCGCGCCGCCTCCACCGCCGAAAACCTTTTCTGATGGCGACGTCTCTGGCACAGCGACGACGCGCGAACAGCGGCGCTCCGAACTGCCCTCGCCGCCTTCGCTGCACTGGGGACTTGTGCTGCTGTTCGCCATTCTCACGCTGGGCCTGTTCGGGGTGATTTGGCCGTTCGTGCAGTCGAGCTGGGTGCGCAAGATCGATCGTCACAGCCATGCCACCCTGCTGCTCGGCCTGGCGCTCGGCTGCTTCGTGACAGGCTACGCCCTGATCATCGCTGCGGCGCCGGCTCGGGGAGGTTCGGCGGGCCTCCCAGCTCTTGGCCTGGTGCTCCTGCTGGCCTACTGGGTGCTCTACTTGGTCGCGTACTTCTCGATGGCCGGCTCGCTGGAGAGTCGCTTTCGGCGGGGCACACCGACCGTCCACATCGGCGGGGTCACCCTGTTTTTCTTCAACATGTACTACCTGCAGGGACAGCTACGCTGGCTGGCGCGGTGGAAGGAGACCGGTCGAGTCGACACTTCACCGCCGAAAGGTGTCTTCTACCTGCTGTGGCTGTTCCCGGGAGTCATCGCGATCCTCGCCGCCATCGCCCTTCCGGCTTACCAAGACTACGTCCTGCGCGCACAGGTCGCCGAGGGATTTGCGGTCGCTCGCGATGCCGAGACGGCCGTGGCCGCCTACTACGCCGACCATGGCGACATGCCGCAGGACAACGCCGCTGCCGGCATCGACGAGACCGCGTCGATCAATGGGCGCTACGTGTCGTCGATCGACGTGGAGGCGGGCAAGCTGGTGATCGCGTACGACGCGCCGCAGGCGAACCGAGCTCTACGGGGCCGAGTGCTGGTGCTCGTGCCATACCGGGACGCGCGGGGACAGGTGCAGTGGAACTGCAACACACCAGACACCACGATCCAGCCGCAATATCTGCCGCTGGCCTGTCGCGGCTGATATCGCGTTGATTGCGCACCCGCGGCGAACGGCACGATCGGCGCGGGAGCTTGGGTAAGCTTGCAGACGATCCCTTCGAGGAGTGCGTGGCGCATGGACACGTTCTGCTTGGTCCTCACCGGCGAGTACGCATATCCGGATACCGGCGCCGTCGATGCGCGGCTGGCTGACGCCTTCGGCATGTCGCCGGAAGCCTTTCGCGACAAGGTGTGGCAGCGCGCGCCACTGATCATCCGGCGCGGCCTCGACCAGGCCACGGCGCAGGACCAGGCCAGCCAGCTGAAGGCGCTGGGCACCGAAGCGGGCGTGCATCGCGACGAGGAGGCGCTGATCTGGCTGCTGCGCGGCGAGCGCGTGCTCGGACCGCTTCCTGCCGGGGCACGCGACCCGTACGCCCGCCCCGGCGATCGCTGGTGCCACGATGGCGACGCCAGCTGGCAGCGGCTGCCGCTCGCTGCCACACCACCGCCGCTGCCCGGGCCCGGCGCCATGCCACCGCCGTTGCCTCCCGGCGCCCGCCGTGGCCGCGGCCGCTCTTTCGCCTGGCTCGGCGGCATCGCCGCGGTGCTGGTGCTGGCGTTGCTGTGGCACCAGCATCGCGCCGCCACGCCGGCGGCTACTGCGCCGCCGGTGCGCTACGTTCCACGCCCGCTGCAGCCGTTGTCGGCCGCCGCCCCAGCGAGCACGACCACCTGTCCGGCGGGCAGCGCCGCGCAGAACGACGAGGACCGCTTCCTGCTCGCCGGCGGCCAGCGCACGCTGACCGGTCGCGCGCAGCGCAGCGGCGATGACTACGTAGCCGAGGCGATCGTGCAGCGCGATGACCACTGCCAGCCCAGCGCCGCGCAGCTCTACGTGTTTCGTCACGGCGCGTTCGTCGGCACGGCGATCGATATGCCGATCGACCCGCGCCGCACCCAGCTGACCGACTTCACGCTCGATGGGCAGGGCCAGCTCACCTACAGCCTGCGCCGCTGCGATGGCCGTGCCGGCGGTTGCGGTGAGCTGGAGACCTACCAGGCGCACCTGACGCGCGGCGACGGCGGCTGGGTGCTGGCCTATGGCGCCACCAGCGCACCGGTGGCGGTGGAGATCATCAGTCGCCCGCCGCCGCGCTATCCGGAGGAGGCGCTGCGGCAACGTCACCAGGGCACCGTGTTGCTGATGCTCACCATCGGCGCCGACGGCCTTCCGCGCGAGGTTGAGGTGGCCAAATCGAGCGGATTTCCCGAGCTGGATGCCGCCGCGGTAGCTTCCGCCCGTCAGTGGCGCTTCCGCGCGCTACGCCCCGACGGTGGCGCCACCACGGCCACCACCAGCGTGCCGGTGCGTTTCCACCTCGACTCGCCGGCGCTATAGCCGCGGACGCGGCATACCGAACAGCTGCAGCGTGAACGCCACGCCGCTGCCGTCGTCCAGATTGCGAGCCAGCGCCATGCCGCCGTGGCGCTCGGCGACCAGCCGCACCACGTACAGGCCCAGGCCCAGATGCGGCGCGTCGCCGGGCGTGGCCTTGTCGCGCAGGCTCACCAGCGAATCGAACAGCCGTGCCTGCATCGCCTCGGGCAGCAGCGGCCCCTGGTTGGCCAGGGTGATCTGCGCGCCGCCGTCGAGCGCGTGCAGCTCCAGCCGCAGCCAACCATCGGCAGGCGTGAATGAGAGGGCGTTGTCGAACAGCTTGTCCAGCGCCTGCGCAATCAACTCGGGTGCGCCGTGGAACGGCAGCGGCGCCTCGGGCAGCACGCAGTCGAAGCGTCGCGTACCGGCCAGCACGCGGTAGGAGTCGGCGCAGCCACGCACCACGTCGCGCAGGTCGACGTCTTCGGGCTCGGCGGCGGCGATCGCACGCTCCATGCGGCTGGCTTCGCTCATGGCACGCACCAGCATGCCGAGGCGGGCGGTGCCGTCGCGCGCGCGATCGAGGTACGGTGCCGCGCCGGCCGGCACGCCGCCCTCGGCATCGAGCGCGTGCTCCAGGTTGTCCAGCGAGGACTTCACGATCGCCAGCGGCGTGTTGAGTTCGTGCGACAGTTTGGACGCGAGCGTGCGCAGATAATCGGTGTAGCCGCCCACCGCCTCGAATAGCTTCTCGAAACTGCGCGCGAGGTCGCCGACCTCGTCCGGCGCATCGGCCAGCGGAAAGCGGCCCTGGCGGAACAGGCCGTCCAGACGGCCATCCGCAGCCTGTGCCCGCTCGGCGGCGTCGCGCAGCTTGCCCAGACGCAGGCTGAGCCGCGTGGCGAAGGCGAGCAGGATGCCGCCGGCCACCAGCAGCACCGCGAAACTGGTGAGCAGCAGGCCGAACAGCGCGCGATTGGCCAGCAGCGGCACCGCCCGGCTGGCCTGTTCCAGCAGCAGCACGCCGTGCACCTTGCCGGCGTGCTCGATCGGCACGGCAGCGTCGAGGACCACGCTGGCCCGCGTCTCGCCGTCGCGCCACACCGCGGCCAGCGTGCCGTGACGGGCCTGGGTCACCTCATCCGTGAGCAGGCGCGGCGCATCCTGCATCCACGGTTGCGAGGCCTGCACGCGATCGGCCAGCAGGGAACGATAGATCAGCGCGGCGAACCAGCCCGGCTGAGCGCCCTGGTTGCGATCCGCGTCGCGCCGGCCGCTCTGCGCCAGCAGCCAGCCGTCGGGCGACAGCACGCGGGCATGCACGTCGTCCGGCGCCAGCTGGGCCAGTTCGTCCGACAGCGTGCGCGAGTACGCCAGCAGCGGGCGCTGCTCGACGGCGAGCGGGTCGCCGCCATCGGCGGGGTCGAACACGCCGATGCCCAGCGCGCTAACCCCGGCCGCGCGCGGGATGCGCAACTCGATGCGATATCCGCTGCCGTCTTCCTGCCACTGCGCGGTGAGCAGATCCGGCAGGCCGTCCACCGGCGGATCCAGCGGACGGGCGCTGATCGGGCCGGGCGCGGCGCTGGCCAGCAGGTAGCGCCGCTGCGCGCTGCCGCGGGCCAGGGTCAGCACGACGTGGTCGGCACGCAGCACCAGCGGGTCGTCGACCTCGGCGCGGGTGCGGCGGCTGTCACGCACGTCCAGCCACAGGTAGAGCCAGCTGGCGTCGCGCGCCAGCAGCAGCTTGCCGCGCGTGCCCACCGGCTCGCTCCAGGGCGTGAGCGGCGCCCAGTCGTCGCCGTAGCCATCGACGGTGATCGGCGTGTCGGCGCTCTGCACGTACCAGCCCTCGCCACCTTCGGGCAGCGTGGCGCCGGTGACCGCGAGGCTGCGCGCGACCGCGCGCGCCGAGGCGGTAAGCGCCTGCGCCTGGCCGTCGCGCAGCAGGTTTTCCATCTGCCGCACGTACAGCCAGCCGGCCACCGGCAGCGCCAGCGTGCATAGCGCAACGAGCAGCAGCTTGCGGCGCAGGGTCATGGCGCGAAACGGCGCAGCATCAGGGCCGGGCGGTGGCCGGCAGCGCGGTCGCGCCGCGGCGATAGGTGGTGCCTGCCACCACGCGCAGCAGCGCATCGAGCAGCGCACGCCGCTGCGGCTCATTGGCGGCCAGCGTCATCGACCAGCTCAGCCGCACGCCGCTGGCCTGCCCCGGATCGCAGAACACGACCATGTCGTCGAGATGGTCGCTGCCTTCGTACACGTTGGCGGCGCAATGCATCCGCGGGTGCGCAATGGCCAGCGTGGTGTCGCGACCGGCCGGATCATGCTGGTGATAGCGCGTGCGGTCGGCAGCGAGCTCCGCCTCCAGCGTGGGCAGCTTGGCCGGCCACACGTTGAGCACCATCACGCGCTGCGGTTCGCCGGTCCACTCGCCCCGATAGACGACCGCATCCACGCCGATGGCGCGGGCATAGGTGCAGCAATCTGCCGTCCAGCCCTCCGGACCGACGCCCGTGATGGTCCATGCCGGCGTGGCGCCGTCGCGCGCGCCGCTGGCCAGGATGGATTGGCCGGCGCAGGCGGGGCCGGCGAGCAGGAGCAGCAGCGCCAGCAGCAGCCATCGCCTCACGGCTTCCACCGGTAGCCGACGCCGTGCACGGTCTCGATCGCGTCGAACTCCGGCGCCAGCGCGATGAACTTCTTGCGGATGCGCTTGATGTGCGAGGTGATGGTGGCGTCGTCCACCACCAGCTCAGCCTCGCGCATCAGCTGGTCGCGGTTCTTCACGTGGCCGGGGAAGCGCACCAGCGTGTGCACCATCCAGAACTCGGTGACGGTGAGCGGGATTTCCTCGCCGTTCCAGGTGATCCGCATGCGTTCGGATTCGAGCTTCAGCGGCCCGTGCTCGATCACCGTCTCGCTGGCCGCCGGGGCCTGCATCGAGGCGATGCGGCGGAACAGCGCGGCGATGCGTGCGGCCAGCTGGTGCAGGCTGGTGTCCTTGCTGAGGTAGTCGTCCGCGCCCAGGCGCAGGCCGGAGATCACGTCGAAATCCGAGTCGCGCGCGGTGAGGAAGATGATCGGCAGCGTGGGCGACTTCGCGCGAAGCTCGCGGCACAGGTCAAAGCCGCCCTCCGGCTCGTCGCCCAGCCCGATATCGATGATCACCAGTTCCGGCAGGCGCATGGCGAACGCGCTCGACGCCTCCTGCCGCGAGCCGTAGCCGCGGGTGTCGTAGCCGAAGCGGTTCAGCGCCTCGACGTAGTTGGCGCGGATCAGCGGTTCGTCTTCGACGATGGCGATGCTGCGGCCCATGGGATCGACTTCCTTCGCGTCCGTGAGTGGATGGCGCGCAGCGTGCTATGCGTGGGTGCGCGGTGCAAGCCGGTTTCGCCCTGTGCCCGCGATTTGCCCCAAGCGATCGCCCCACCGGCCGCAATATGCCGCCCGCCGTGCCCGTGCCAGGCGCCTGATGGACACCGCCGCCCGCAACCGAAGGACTTTCCCATGGCCCGCCCCGCCGCCGATGACGTCGACCGCAATGCCGAACTGCACGGCTTCGAACCGCTGCGCGTGGTGCTGGCGATCGGCGCCTTGCTGCTCGGGCTCGTGATGGGCATGCACTGAGGAGGACGCCTGATGACATCGCACGAAAATTTCACACTCGTTTCCGGACTCGATGCCATGGAAGGCCGCGTCGCCGCCGCGCAAGGAAGCGCGGCGGCGCCAGGCGCGCAGGAGCCCGATCCGGAGTGGCAGCCGCTGTAAAGCCTGTCCAAACCGACCGTTCGACCTGTTCCCCCGACCTTCATGGCCGTTTCTTCTCCCCTCCGCGCGAGGGGAGTTTTTTTCATCGCAAGAAAATTCTGAACAGGCGGGAACCATCGCCGCTGGACGCGGTTCCAATCCTCTGAGTGGCGTCGCGCCATTGCCGTGGAACCCGTCGCGTGGCACCAGCACGGTGCAGCGGCGGGGCGGCGCCCACTCTGGTGATCTCCCTGACGCGTCCGACGACGCTTGTCCCGGTGCCTTGCGGCTCCGGGACTTCTTTTTGCGTGTTCCGGCGGCGATCAGCCGATCGCGCGGCGCATGGCGGCGATCGCCGCCGCGTAGTCCGGCGCGTTGAAGATCGCCGAGCCGGCGACGAAGGTGTCGGCACCGGCTGCGGCGATGGCGCCGATGTTGTCGGCACTCACGCCACCGTCCACTTCCAGCCGGATGGCGCGACCGCTCTCGTCGATGCGTCGGCGCACCTCGCGCAGCTTGTCCAGCGCGGAGGGGATGAACTTCTGCCCGCCGAAGCCCGGGTTCACCGACATCAGCAGCACGAAATCGAGCTTGTCCAGCACGTGGTCCAGCCAGTTCAGCGGCGTGGCGGGGTTGAACACCAGCCCGGCCTGGCAGCCGGCCTCCTTGATCAGGCCGATGGTGCGGTCGACGTGCTCGCTAGCCTCCGGATGGAAGCTGATCGAACTAGCGCCGGCCTTGGCGAAGTCGGGCACGATGCGGTCGACCGGCTTGACCATCAGGTGCACGTCGATGTGCGCGCTGATGCCGTAGTCGCGCAGCGCCTTGAGCACCATCGGGCCCATCGTCAGGTTGGGCACGTAGTGGTTGTCCATCACGTCGAAGTGCACCCAGTCGCCACCGGCGGCGAGCACCTTGGCGGTGTCCTCGCCGAGGCGGGCGAAGTCGGCCGAGAGGATGGACGGGGCGATGATGGGGGACTGCTTGCTCATGGCTTGATCTCTGTAGGAGCGCACCTTGTGCGCGACCGGAATGTGCGGCGTTACCTCTTCGTAGGCTTTTCGCGCATGTCGGTGCGCTCCTACGCGGCTTTTATTTGAAGCCCTTCTCAGCCTTGATGCGCTCGTAGGCCGCATTGATCTCGCTGGCCCGCGCCTCGGCGCGCTTGCGCATGTCCTCGGGCAGGTCGCCGAGGCGATCAGGGTGATGTTCGGAGATCAGCTTGCGGTAGGCGCGCTTGATGGCGCGCTCGTCCGCATCGCGCTGCACGCCGAGCACGGCATAGGGGTCTGGGCCGCCGGTGGAGCGGTGCGGCGGCACGTAGCCGCCGCCGTTGCCGGCGCCGCTGCGCGGGCCGCTGCCGGTGGCGTTCCAGGCGTAGCCCTTCATTGCCATCAGCGCCATCAGCTCCATGTCGCTCACGCGCATGGCGAAGGCCAGCTGACGCAGGATCGCCATCTTCTCCGGCGGCGGGTTGCCCTCGGCCAGCACGGTCTCGATCACCACGTCGAGCACCGGGAAGGCGTGATCGCGGCGCAGGCCGACCCAGTCGCGCAGCTCGCCGATGGTCGGCGACACGTCGAATTCCGGCATCTTGCCGCGGTTGAAGCTGGCAATCGCCTCCTGTCGCTGCGCGGCCTCCAGGCCCATGCGCGTCATCAGGCGCTCGGCGATGGCGATCTCCGCCTCCGACACGCGGCCGTCGCTCTTGGCCACGGCGCCAAGCAGAGCGAACAGCGGACGGATGAAGCCGCCGGCCTCCGGCACCGCGCTGCGGCGCTGGCTGTAGCGCATGTTGTCCAGCACGAAACCGATCAGCGCGCCGACGATGGCGCCCGGCAGGCCATGGCCGAGGAACAGGCCGACCACGGCCAGCCAGAAGGTGTAGGTGTAGCTCATGGCTGCGCCGCCACCGGCGTCTGCGCGCTGTACCACTGCGCCAGTTGGTCAAGCTCGGCATCGCTGACCGGACCGATCGCGGCCTTCATCAGCGCCACGTTGCGGCGGCCGTCGCGGTACTGCTTCAGCGCTTCGCGCAGGTAATCGAGCTTCTGCCCAGCCAGGTTGGGTGCGCCGGGAATCTGCGCCATGCCGTGCTCGCCGTGGCAGGCGGCGCAGAGCCCGAGGCGGGCGGGACGGGCGGGCATCTCGGCCCGCAGGGGCGCAGCGGAAGCGGCCAGGCACAGCGCCGCGATCAGGACGGTTCGCATCGGCAACACACGGGATGGAAGACGCGCCAGTCTACCAGCGCCCTCGCCGCCGGTCCGGCCGGGCGCCGCGCCGTTACACTATGCCGCGCCCGCCCCACCCGGAACCGAATCGTGCCCACCACCCTGTCCCAATCGAACCTGCCCGACCTGGAGCTGATCCACCGCGGCAAGGTGCGCGATGTGTATGCCCTGCCCGGCCAGCGCCTGCTGATCGTGGCCACCGATCGCCTGTCGGCGTTCGACGTGGTGCTGCCGGATCCGATCCCGGGCAAGGGCGAGATGCTCACGCAGATCTCCAATTTCTGGTTCGCCAAGACCGCCCACCTGGTGCCGAACCACCTGCTGGACGTGCCGCTGGCCGACGTGCTGCCCGCCGGCACCGACCTGGCGCTGTATGCCAAGCGCGCCGTGGTGACGCGCCGCCTGAAGCCGGTGCCGGTGGAGGCGATCGCCCGCGGCTACCTGATCGGCTCGGGCTGGAAGGATTACCAGCGCACCGGCGCGGTCTGCGGCATCACGCTGCCGGCCGGCCTCAAGCAGGCCCAGCAGCTGCCCGAGCCGATCTTCACCCCGTCGACCAAGGCCGCCGTGGGCGACCACGACGAGAACGTCAGCTTCGACGCCGTGGTGAATGCGGTCGGCCGCGAGCTGGCCGACAAGGTGCGCGACGCGACGCTGGCGATCTACCGCTGGGCCGCCGCCTACGCCGCCGAGCGCGGGATCATCCTGGCCGACACCAAGCTGGAGTTCGGCACCGACGAGGACGGCAAGCTGTACGTGATGGACGAGATGCTCACGCCCGACTCCTCGCGCTACTGGCCGGCCGACCATTACCAGGTGGGCATCAGCCCGCCCAGCTACGACAAGCAGTTCGTGCGCGACTACCTGGAGACGCTGGACTGGAACAAGACCGCGCCCGGCCCGCACGTGCCGCCGGAGGTCATTGCCGGTACTTCGGCCAAGTACGCCGAGGCGCTGCAGCGGTTGGCCGGCATCTCCATCGACTGAACACCCCGCGGGAGGCACGCCATGCGCACCATGCAGGACTGGCTGGACAGCTACAGCGCCGATCACCAGCACCCGGTCAACCAGCGTCTGCACTGGCTGTGCGTGCCGCCGATCGTGTGGAGCGTGATCGCGCTGCTGTGGACGATCCCGGTGCCGCCGCGCTTCCTGCAGCCGGGTGCATGGGCGGTGCTGGCGATGGTGCTGGCGTTCGCCTGGTACTGGAAGCGCTCGCACCGGCTCGGCGGCGCGCTGCTGCTGGCCTTCGCGCTGCTGGCGCTGCTGACCGGCCTGCTGTTCAACCGTTACGGCGCGGCGAACCTGCGCTGGAGCGCGCTGATCGTGTTCGTGGTGGCGTGGATCGGCCAGTTCGTCGGACACCAGTTCGAGGGGCGCCGGCCGAGCTTCCTCACCGACCTCTCATATCTGTTGGTCGGACCGGCATGGCTGATGGAAAAGCTGCTGCGCCGGCTCGGCTTCAAGGCTTCTGCATGACCACCCTGCTCACCGTGCTCAGCACCCTCCTGTGGTGGGTGCTGTACAGCTCGATCTTCGCTCTGTTCTTTTCGCTGATCGCCTGGCCGCTGCTGCGCTGGAACGAGCGCAGCAGCGTGGTGTTCAACCGCGTGTACCTCGCCTGCCTGCTGTGGACCATGGCCGGCATGGCGATGGTCGGCGCGGTGGCTGTGCACGAGGGCCACGTGCGTCCGCCCTATGGCGCGCTGCTTACCAGCAACGCGCTACGCGGCGTGCTGGTGGTGGACATGCTGGTCGGCGTGGCGCTGCTGTGGCGGCTGATTCCGCGCGTGGATGCCCGGCGCATCCGCCCCACCAGCGCCTGCCTGGCGGTGGCCGCGGTGATGGCGATCGCCTTCGGCGTCGCCACTAGCCTGGCCTGACCCCGTATTCGCGAGTGACGAGGGCGCGTCGGCGCCCTCGCCGTATGCGTCTGCTCAGTGGTGCATCGACATCACCGCCGCGCCGAACAGCACGGCCATGGCGATCGCCAGCAGCACGCCGATGACGATTTCCATCACCAGGTAGACCAGCTGCACCAGACAGGCCTTGCCGTAACCGACCCGCTGACCGGTACCGTCCAGCAGCAGCCAGTTGACCATCGCCGCGCCCACCAGAAACTGCACCACGAAGGCCAGCAGCCGGCCGCCGCCGAGCAGCGCGTGCGCCAGGCCGAGCGCCACCGCCGAGGCGAGCGCGGTGAGCACTACCGCTCCCATCGCACGCAGATACGAGGGCATCGAGCCCACCACCAGCCGGAACGACACCGTCAGCAGCAGCGCAGCGATCGCGATGCCCACCACCACCACGAGCACGATGGCCAGCAGGCTCATGCCTGCCAGCACTCCAAGACACTCCCCATGACACCCCCTCAGGCGAAATGACCGGCGTCGCCGACCCCTTGCCGGGCGATCGCGGCCCGGCCAGCGTAGCGCGGCCGCCCGGATCGGGGAATCAGCCCGCCGCCTGGCGCTCCAGCCAGCGCCAGCCGTAGAACGCCGGTACGCCCAAAGCGATGATCAGCAGGCTCATGCCCGCATCGCGCGGTGCGTGGATCGAGGTGGCGATGATCACGCCCAGCACCGTCACCACGAACACCAGCGGCAGCACCGGGTAGAACGGCACGCGGTACGGCGAGGGCTCATGCGCCAGATGCCGGCGATACCAGAACAGCGTGGCGATGCCGAACGCGTGCGCCAGCCACTCGCCGACCGTGGTGTAGTCCAGCAACTGGCCGAAGCTGCCCGACAGGGTGAGCACGATCGCCCACGCGCCCAGCGTGGCCAGCGCTACCTGCGGCGCACGGCTGGTCGGATCGATCCGCCCTACCGCACTGAAGAACATGCCGTCGCTGCCCATGGTCTGCAGCACGCGCGCGCCGCCGGCGATGGCGATGGCGCAGTAGCCGAAGGTGGAGCAGGCGATGCCCAGGGCCATGATCGTGGCGCCCGACGGGCCGAGCAGATCGCGCAGCAGATCGGCCGCCGGTGCCGCGCTGGCGGCCAGCCCGGCATGACCCAAGCCGGCCAGATAGGCGAAGTTCACCAGTAGATAGCTGCCCACCACGCCGGCCATGCCCAGCCCGAGCGCGCGCGGCAGCGTGCGCTGCGGGTCACGCACTTCCCCGGCCAGATCGTTGAGATAGTGGAACCCGCCGTAGGCGAACAGCACCGGCAGCAGCGCGCCGAGGAAGTCGCCGGGTGAGGCCAGGTGCACGGGATCGGCCGCCAGCGCGCTGCCCAGGTGGCCGCGCGCAAGGATCAGCCCGACCACCACCAGCAGGGCGATGGCGGCGAGCTTGAGCACGGTGAAGATGTTCTGCACCCACGCGCCGGCGCGGATACCGAACAGGTTGATGCCCACGATGAAGGCGATCGACCCCACCGCGACGGGTTTGACGAAGCTGCCGGGAAATCCCAGCGCCGCGCAGAAATAATCAGCGAACGTCGTCGCCACCGCGGCGACGCTGCCGGGGTAGTTGATCAGCGCCATGGTCCAGCCGAACAGGAACGCCGGCAACTTGCCGAACGCCTCGCGCAGGTAGACATAGGTGCCGCCGGCTTGCGGACGGCGCGCGCCCAGTTCGGCGTAGCACAGCACGCCGGCCAGCGTGAGCAGGCCGCCGATCGCCCACAGCAACAGCACCTGCCAACCCGCCGAGGTGCGCTCGGCCACGGTGGCCGGGTTGCGGAAGATGCCCGCGCCGATCACACCGCCGATCACGATCGCGGCAGCGTCCCAGGTACCGAGGCGGCGAAGATAGGTCGGTGAGGAAGATGCTGTCGTCATGGCGTCGCTGGGCGTCACTGGCGAGAAGGACCAACGCATAGCCTGACACGATGACCGCCCGTTGTGCCGGCTTCGTTGGGCGCATGTGCCGCATGTCATGTCATTCGCTTCGCCGCAACGCCTTTCACCGACATGCCGCAAGTGCTGCCGCGGCCACCGATCACGCCAGCTCCGCTGCGCCCGTTTAGAATCGCGCCTTGCCCTCTGGCTCGACCATGCTCACATCGCCCCCCCTTTCGAACGCACCCGCGCCTTACCCACCTGGCTCCGCTTCGCCTCGGCCTGCATGGCGGCAAGCGGGAGCACGCGAGTGAGCAGGAGCCCGGCGTCGAAATCGTCCGGCGGCGCGTCGCCGTGGATGCGCTGGCTCTCGCTGACGGCGGCCGTGGCGATGCTGTCGGTGGCTGGCTGGCTCATGCACCGCTACCTGTCGCAGATCTCCTGGCGTGCCTTTGCCGCAGCCTGGGCGCAGCTGCCAGCCACGCGGATCGCCGGCTCGGTCGTAGCGGCTGGCGTCAGCTTCGCCATGCTCGCCATATTCGAGATGCAGGCGGCTGCGCTGACCGTGCCGGGGCGAGTGTCGATGCGTCGCGCAGCGTTCGCCGGAACGGTGGCCAATGCGCTGGCCAACACGCTGGGCTTTCATGCGCTGACCGCCAGCGCGGTGCGTTTCCGGATCTATCGGTCCGGCGGACTGAGTGCCGGTGACACCGCGCGTATCGTCGGCGTGGCCGGGCTCGGCGTGGGACTGGGCTTCGCCGTGGTGATCACCGGGGCGCTGTGCTGGGAGCCGGCGATTGCCCGCGGCTGGGGCCGCATTCCGGGCCTGGCGCTGCTGGTGGCACTGGGGACGCTGCTGTTCTGGCTTGGCCGGCGCCCGCGTTCACTGCGGATCTTCCGTTGGACCCTGGTCTTTCCCAACGGTCGTGCAGCAGCGCTGCAGATGTTGATCGGCGGCGTGGAGATGAGCGCGGCGATCGCAGCGCTCTACATCCTGCTGCCGGCGTCCATCGCGCCGCCGTTCGTCGACTTCCTGCCGATCTACGTCGGTGCCGTGCTCGCCGGCTTGATCAGCCATGCACCCGGCGGGTTGGGCGTGTTCGAATCGATCATGCTCGCCTCGTTCACCCAGGCGCAGCGGCCCGACCTGCTCGCCGCCATGCTGTGCTATCGACTCACCTACAGCCTGCTGCCGTTCGTCCTGGGCAGTCTGGCGCTGGCGGCTTTCGAGGCCAGGCAACGCTGGGGCGGGCGCACCCGCCGCGGTGCATCGACTCAGTTCGACGGCGGGTAGCGGCGGATCAGCCGCTGCTGGCGCAGGTGATGCCGCACCAGCGCGAGCGCGCCGACCGGCCGGAATCCGCGCCGGCGATTGGCCGCCCCGAGCTCGAACAACACCCGCTGCTTGGCGAACACCATCGCGTAGGCCTGCCGCACGCTGTAGCGGGGATCCCACGCATGCACTGCCTCGGAACCGGCACCGTTCACTTCCATGATGGTGAAGCGGCCTTCGCGCAGGTCGGCCACGGTCGCGAAGCGCACGTCGAAACGTCCGACATGGAAGCGCGGCATGTCGCGGGCCACCGCCTCCACGGCTGTGAGCAGGGCATCGGTGGCCAGCGTCGAGCCGTCCTCGTAGCGGCCGCCCACGCGCGTCGACCCGATCAGCGAAAGCCGCACCACCTCCCCTGCCGCGGGGACGTGCGCGGGATCGAACGCGCATTGATGCTCGCGCGGGCGCGCCAGGGCCCGTTGCAGTCGCGGGTCATGCGCCACCAGTTCGCCCACGCTGTGCAGACCGTCGCCGATCACCTGCGGGTAGTGGCGCAGCAGGATGCCCAGTAACTGCCCGCGCGGCTCACCCGGGCGACGAACGTAGAAGAGGCCCGCCTCGCCCGGTTCGTCCAGGTAGCGCTGCAACATCAGCGCCTCACCGGCCGGGTAGCGGGCGAGATAGTCCGCCAGCGCCGCGTCGTCATCGAGGCGACGTACGCCGAAGCCGCACCAGCCCAGATCCGGCTTGGCCACCACCGGAAAGGCGAGGCCCGCGTCTGCCATGGCGGCCAGCGCTTGCGGCATGCTCCGTGCGCCATCTGCCGTAAACAGCGCGAACGGCGCCACGCGGGAACGCGCGTGCGGGCCCATGGCGGCGAAATATTCCGACTTGGTATCGCCCACCAAGCCGCCCGCGGTGATCGCCGGGTTGGCCGCCGACGGCAACGTGAGGCTGCGATAGCGCAGGCCCAGCCATACCCACTGCACCACCATCGGCACCAGGTTGAGCCACTTCGGAAGGCGCTCGATGACGCCGGTACTCGATGCGACGGGCCTGCGACGGATGAAGAGCGCCCGCTCAGCCACCGGGCAGCACCTCGTAGTGGATCGGCTTGTAGGAAAAGTTGTTGGACTGACCAGCCGAGCACGCGGTGAGCCCGATCAGTAGGTCCATCTGCGCTTCGAACACGGTGTAGTCGCCGGCACGGCTCAGCGGCGGCTCGACGCGGATCGTCCCGGTGAGCGGATCCACCGGCACGTTCATGAACACGTTGAACGCCGTGGGGATCGCGTCGGGTACAACGCCGTACGGCGCCAGCGCGGCGGCGAGGTTGCCGAAGCAGCCACGATGCGGCCGCTCGTCGCCGTAGATGATGCGGAACATCTCGGCCGAACAGGGCGAGAGGAGGAAGTCGTGGCGCCCCACCGTGTCCTCGCCGATGCGCAGCATCACGCGTGATCGGTTCGAGTAGATCGGATCGCCGGTGGAAAGGTAGATGCGACTGGCGTAGTCGATGCTGCGACCGGAGGAGATCGCCTCGCCGAGGTCGTGGCGATTGAACGCCACCAGGTCGGCCACCTGCTCGCCCTGCGGATCGATCACCCGCAGGCGCTCGCCCTTGCGCAACGCGAAGGCCACGCCGCTGCGCGGCTCGATGGTCTGGATCATGGCCGCTCTCCGTCGCCGCCGGGGGCAAACGGGCAGACCCAGTCCGGCCCCACGCGGCGCCCGCTGTACTGGCGCGCCTCGGAGCTGCGTCCGTGCACCGCGAGCATCGGGTTAGGCGAGCCGGCATAGGCCACGTCCCGCTGCACGATCGCCTGACGCAATTTGTCGTAGCGCCCATCCGCGCGCAGCTGCTCGAACTGGCTGTGCAGGTTGAACACCAGCACCGGGCAGCGGAACCGGCGTGCCGGACGGCTTGCCACCGGATGCAGGCCCACCACGTAGAACGCCTTGCCGCCCACGCTCATGCTGAAACGCGGCGACGCTGGATCATCGCTGACGCGGCGGTCCCAGCCGTAGCGGCGGCGATCGATCGCGTGGATGGCGGCCAACCGATCCCACAGCGCACGCTCGAACGCCGCCTCGTCCAGTGTCGGCGAAGCCGGAAACAGCACAGCCACGCTGATGAACGAGGGGCCCGCGGCAGGCTCGGCCAGCGACTGTAGTTGGCGAGTGATCGCATCATCGTCATCGGCCTGGGTCAGGTCGCCCGCCCGCAGCAGATGCAATTCATCGCGGGCGTGCGAGGCCTTGGCCCCCAGGCAGGGAAAGGGCGCCGCCTTGATGAAGGCGTGGAAGGCGGCCTCGATCGAATTCGCGGAGCCCAGCGGACAATCGCGCGCGGCGGCGCCCGGTAAGCGCGATGGAGCGACGTTGACCTGCATGATGTCTCCGTAGCAGCGGCGGCAGCAGGCGCCGCCGTATCGGCGTGGCCCTGTGTCCGCGCAAGCTACGAAGCCGGACGACGGGGCGGCGTGAAAGCGCTTGCCTGGAGCTGAATGGCCGGCGCTGGCCGATGGCTAGAATGGCCGGGTGTCCCCCACGCATTCGCCCGTGTCCGCCCCTATCCGCAAGATCCTCCACATCGACATGGATGCGTTCTACGCATCGGTTGAGCAGCGCGACGACCCCGCCTTGCGCGGCAAGCCGGTGGTGGTCGCCTGGCGTGGTGCGCGCTCGGTGGTGTGTGCGGCCAGCTACGAGGCCCGTCCATTCGGGGTGCGCTCGGCGATGCCGGCCGTGCGTGCCGAGCGGCTGTGTCCGCAGGCGATCTTCGTGCCGCCGGATTTCCCGCGTTACAAGGCGGTCTCGCGGCAGATCCGCGAGATCTTCGCCCGGCATACCGACCTGATCGAACCGCTGTCGCTGGACGAGGCCTACCTCGACGTCACCGTGACCAAGAGCGGTCTGGGTTCAGCCACCGCGACGGCCGAGGCGATCCGCGCGGCGATCCGCGAAGAGACCGGCCTGACCGCCTCGGCCGGCGTGGCGCCGAACAAGTTCCTCGCCAAGATCGCGTCGGACCACCGCAAACCCGACGGCTTGTTCGTGGTGCGGCCACACCAGGTCGACGCCTTCCTGTTGCCGCTCAAGGTGGGACGCCTGCCGGGGGTGGGCAAGGTGATGGAGGCGAAGCTGGCCGAGCTCGGCATCGCCACGGTGGCCCAGTTGCGTACCCTGCCACTGGCCGAAATGGAGCAGCGCTTCGGCCGCTGGGGCCGACGCCTGCACGAGTTGTCGCTCGGCATCGACCATCACCCGGTGCAGCCGGAACGCCCGAGCGTGCAGGTGTCGGCGGAAGACACCTTCGAGCACGACCTGCTGCTGGACGAACTCGAACCGCACATCCGACGCCTGGCCGAGAAGACCTGGGCCGGCCACCAGCGCGAGGAAGGACGGGTGGCGCGCACGGTGGTGCTGAAGCTCAAGACCGCCGACTTCCAGACCCTCACCCGCAGCCTCACCCCGGCCAGCCGCCCGCATTCGGCGGAGGAACTGGCCGATATCGCGTGCGCGTTGCGCAGCCGCGTGGAGCGCCCGGCCGACAGCCGCTACCGGCTCGTAGGCGTCGGGTTGTCCGGCTTCGTCGACGCAGACGACTACGCGGCACAGACCGACCTGTTCGGAATGCCCTCGCCGGATTGAGGCGGCACCGGCTTCAAAATAAAGACGCTTGCTATTAGATAGCGCGCTATGTATATTGCCGTCCCATGAGCACACGCCGCACCCCCGAGACCAAACCCGCGCCGCTGCGGCTCGACCAGCAGCTGTGCTTTTCGCTGTATTCGGCGCAGCTGGCGATGACCAAGGTCTACCGCAAGCTGCTCGCCGACCTCGACCTCACCTATCCGCAGTATCTGGTGATGCTGGTGCTGTGGGAGGGCGATGGCCTCACCGTCTCGCAGATCGGCGAACGGCTGTTCCTCGACTCGGCCACGCTCACGCCCCTGCTCAAGCGACTGGAGGCCGCCGGCCTGCTGAGCCGACGGCGCGCGGCCGAAGACGAGCGCCAGGTCGTCATCTCGTTGACCGCCGAGGGCCGCGCGCTGCGGCGCAAGGCTGGCGCCGTGCCCGCAGCCGTGTTCTGCGCCACCGGCTGCGAACTGGACCAGCTGCTGGAGCTCAAGGCGCAGCTGGACGGGCTGCGCGCCCGGCTGGCCGAGCACCCGTGACCCCTCCGCGCGCCATGACCTCGGTCGAATCCGCACCAAATAAATCGCGCGCTATTAAATAGCAAGCAATATCTATTCAACCCGAACCAACCACCAAGGAGACACCCCATGTCCATCGAAAACGTTCTGTATCGCGCCCACGCCCAGGCCACCGGCGGCCGTGATGGCCGCGCCATCTCATCGGACAACGTGCTCGACGTGAAGCTCACCACGCCCAAGGAGCTCGGCGGCGCCGGCGGCACCGGCACCAATCCGGAACAGCTGTTCGCCGCCGGCTACTCGGCATGCTTCCTGGGGGCGATGAAGTTCGTCGCCGGCCAGCAGAAGATCGTCCTGCCCGCCGACACCCGCATCGAGGGCAGCGTCGGGATCGGTCCGATCCCGGCCGGCTTCGGCATCGAAGTGGCGCTGACGATCAGCGTGCCCGGCATGGAGCGCAGCGCCGCCGAGGCGCTGGTGGCGAAGGCGCATGAAGTGTGCCCGTACTCCAACGCGACGCGCGGCAACATCGACGTCACCCTCACCGTGGTCTGAAGTGGACACCGCCGCCGTGGCCAAGCCGCGGCGGCGGCGTTCTACACTGGGCCGCATGACCTCAGGCGCGGCCAGCCCGCTTCCCGATGCGCACGACATGCCATGGCCCGAGTCCGGCCAATGGTGTGTGTATCTGATCGAGTGCATCAACGGCGCTTGGTACGCCGGCATCAGCAACGCCCTGGCCGCCCGCTACGCGGCCCATGCGGCCGGACGCGGCGCCCGATACACGCGTGCCAATCCTCCCCGCCGGCTGCTCGGCTGGCGCCCCTACCCCGACCGCGCCAGCGCTTCGCGCGCCGAAGCGGCGATCAAAAAGCTTCCGAAGGGGCAAAAGATGGCGTTTCTCAGGGCTGACGACGGCGCCGGGAAAAAATCTTAGATTGCGCTCAAGCCATTCATTCCCATCGATTTTCCAGCTTGGCAACGCTGATTTTCGAAAATCGGCCAAAAATAAATAAGGCATTGCCCGCGGCAGATAGAGTACGCTGGCGAAGTAGTGCTTGAGGCTGAGTTCGGCTGCACTGCGTCATCCTGCGGCGAGTCTGCCTCACTCCACGCCGTATACATCCATGTGTCAAAGGTTAAAGCGTCATGTCAAATCGTCAGAGCGGTACCGTCAAGTGGTTCAACGATGCCAAGGGCTTCGGCTTCATCAGCCCGGAAAGTGGTGACGACCTGTTCGTCCACTTCCGCGCCATCCAGGGCACCGGCTTCAAGTCGCTGCAGGAAGGCCAGAAGGTCACCTTCGTCGTGACCAAGGGCCCGAAGGGTCTGCAGGCGGACGAAGTCCAGGCTGTCTAAGCCACCGCCTGGTTCGCCAGGCAAAGAAAAGCCCGCGCTTGCGCGGGCTTTTTCTTTTCTGGAGTCCGCTGCCGTGCCGAGGCACGGCGACCGGCTCACTTCTTCTTCGGGATGTACAGGTCGGTGATGGTGCCTTCGTAGACCTCCGCCGCCATGCCCACCGATTCGCCCAGCGTGGGATGCGGATGGATGGTCAGGCCGATGTCGGCCGCTTCCGCGCCCATCTCGATCGCCAGCGCGATTTCGCTGATCAGGTCGCCCGCATGGGTGCCCACGATGCCGCCGCCGACCACGCGATGGGTCGCCTCGTCGAACAGCAGCTTGGTGAAGCCCTCGGTGCGGTCGTTGCCGATGGCGCGGCCGCTGGCCGCCCACGGGAACTTGCCCACGCCGATCTTCAGGCCCTTTTCCTTGGCCTCGCGCTCGGTGACGCCGACCCAGGCGATCTCCGGGTCGGTGTACGCCACCGACGGAATCACCCGCGCATCGAAGTGGCTCTTCTGCCCGGCGGCGGCCTCGGCGGCCACCTTGCCCTCGTGCGTGGCCTTGTGCGCCAGCATGGGCTGGCCGACCAGGTCGCCGATGGCGAAGATGTGCGGCACGTTGGTACGCATCTGCGTATCGACGTTGATGAAACCGCGCTCGGTGACCGCCACGCCGGCTTTTTCCGCGCCGATCTTGGCGCCGTTGGGCGAGCGGCCCACCGACACCAGAACGCGGTCGAACGCCGTGTCAGCCGGGATGCTCTCGCCCTCGTAGCTCACCTCGATGCCCTGCTTGGTGGCCTTGGCCGAGGTGACCTTGGTCTTGAGGTGGATGCCCTTGAGCTTCTTGCCCAGGCGCTGCGCCAGCGGCTTGATCAGGTCGGCGTCGGCGCCGGGGATGATCTGGTCCATGAACTCGACCACGGTCACCGCGCTGCCGAGCGCGGAATACACCGTGGCCATTTCCAGGCCGATGATGCCGCCGCCTACGACGAGCAGCTTCTTCGGCACGTCCTTCAGCTCCAGCGCGCGGGTGGAATCGAGCACGCGCTCGTCGTCCCACGGGAACATGCCCAGCTTCACCGACTGCGAGCCGGCGGCGATGATCGCCTGCTCGAAGCGGATCAGCTTCACGCCGTCGGCCGTCTGCACTTCCATCTCGTTCGGCGAAACGAATGCGCCGACGCCCTGCACCGTGCGCACCTTGCGCTGCTTGGCCATGCCGGACAGCCCGCCGGTGAGCTTGCCGACCACCTTGGACTTGAAGTCGCGCAGCTTGTCGATGTCGATACTCGGCTTGCCGAAGCTCACGCCGTGCGCGGCCATCGCCTCGGCCTCGTCGATCACCGCGGCGGCATGCAGCAAGGCCTTGGACGGAATGCAGCCGACGTTGAGGCAGACACCGCCGAGCGTGTCGTAGCGCTCCACCAGCACCGTATCCAGGCCCAGATCGGCGGCGCGAAACGCCGCCGTGTAGCCGCCGGGGCCGGAGCCGAGCACCACCATCCGGCAGGTGATGTCCGCGGTGCGCCCGGATGCACCGGCCGCCTGCGGAGCAGCCGCAGCCGCGGGGGCGGGCGCCGGAGCGGCCGGAGTCGGCGCAGGCGAAGCTGTAGGCGCCGGTGCCGCGGCTTGCTCCTCGTGGCTTTCCAGCACGGCGATCAGCGTGCCTTCGGACACTTCGTCGCCCACTTTCAGCTTGAGCGCGGTGATGACGCCAGCGGCGGTGGAGGGGATCTCCATCGTCGCCTTGTCCGATTCCAGCGTGATCAGGCTCTGGTCCTTGGCGACGGTGTCGCCTTCCTTCACCAGCACCTCGATCACCGGCACATTGTCGTGACCGCCGATGTCGGGAACCTTGATGTCGATGGTGCTTGCCATGGGGGAATCCTTGGATGTTCTTGTTCGCGGCCAAGCGCCTCTCACGGGACGCGGCCCTCACCCGCCTGCTCCCGACCAGGGAGCAGGCACGGGGGCGTCAGAGCAGCAGGCGGCGGATGTCGCCCAGCTGCTGCGCGAGGAACGCGGCGAAGCGCGCGGCGAGCGCGCCGTCGATCACGCGGTGGTCGTAGGACAGCGACAGCGGCAGCATCAGCCGCGGCGCGAACTCCTTGCCGTTCCACACCGGCTTCATCGCCGCCTTGGACACGCCAAGGATCGCCACCTCCGGCGCGTTGACGATCGGCGTGAACGCGGTGCCGCCGATGCCGCCCAGCGAGGAGATCGAGAAGCAGCCGCCGGACATGTCGGCCGGGCCGAGCTTCTTGTCGCGCGCCTTCTTGGAGATCTCGCCCAGCTCGCGGGCGAGATCCAGCAGGCCCTTCTTGTCGACGTCGCGGATCACAGGCACCACCAGGCCGTCGGGCGTGTCCACCGCGATGCCGATGTGGAAGTACTTCTTGAGCACCAGCTTTTCGCCGGTCTCGTCGAGCGAGGCGTTGAACTGCGGGAACTGCTTCAACGCTGCCACCACCGCCTTCATCTGGAACACCAGCGGGGTGATCTTGAGATCCTTGTTCTCTTCGCCGAGCTTTTTGCGGAAGGCTTCCAGCTCGGTGATGTCGGCGTCCTCGTGCTGGGTGACGTGCGGGATCATCGCCCAGTTGCGCGCGAGGTTGGCGCCGGAAATCTTCTGGATGCGCGAGAGCGGCTTCTCCTCGATCTCGCCAAACTTGGCGAAGTCGACCTTCGGCCACGGCAGCAGGTTGAGCCCGCCACCGGCCGCCACCGGCGCGCCCTGCACCGGGCGGGCGCCCGAAGCGAGCGCGTGCTTGACGTAGGCGCTGACATCCTCGCGCTGGATACGGCCGCCGCGCCCCGAGCCCTTCACCTGGCTCACGTCCACACCCAGCTCGCGGGCGAACGCGCGGATCGCCGGGCTGGCGTAGGGCGCATCGCCCGGCATGACGATCTTGGCGTCGAACGGCGGGCGCGCCTGCGGCGGCACATCGCCTTCCGGCACGTTGCCCGGCAGCACGCCGCGAGCGGCGATCGGCGACGGCTGCTCCTGGACCTTCGGGCCGCCCTGCGCCACCGGCATGCCGGCAGCGGCGGGCACGGCGGCAGGCGCGCTCTCGCCAGCAGCCTCGATCAGCGCGATCAGGCTGCCCTCGGACACCTCGTCGCCGACCTTGAGCTTGAGCTCCTTCACCACGCCGGCGAACGGCGCGGGCACTTCCATCGTGGCCTTGTCCGACTCCAGCGTGACCAGGCCCTGGTCCTTGCTCACCGTGTCGCCGACCTGCACCAGGATCTCGATCACCGGCACACCGTCGAAACCGCCGATGTCCGGCACGCGGGCCTCGCGCACGCCGCCGGACGCGGCGGCCGGCGCCGGGGCCGGGGCCGGAGCGCTCTTGGCCGGCGCCTCGGCCTTGCCCGGTGCAGGCGCCGGAGCCGGAGCCGGGGTGGGGGCCGGGCTCGGGGCCGCAGCGGCGCCCTCGGCCTCGATCATCGCGATCACCGTGCCCTCGGCCACCTCGTCGCCCAGCGCCACCTTGAGCTCCTTCACTACGCCGGCGAACGGCGCGGGAACCTCCATCGTGGCCTTGTCCGACTCCAGCGTGATCAGGCTCTGCTCTTTTTCGACGCGGTCGCCGACCTTGATCAAGATTTCGATCACCGGAACCTTGTCGCCGCCGATATCCGGAACGCGTGCTTCTTTGAGGTCGGCCATGGGGACTCCTGGGGGAATGGGGGCGGGCCGCGGGAAACGGGCCACGGCAAGACTTCCATCATAACCAAGGCGCGCTGGCGACGGGACTGAAAACGTGTGCATCGCCACCGTTCGCTCACGTATGGCATGACCTTGGGCGCATGCCGGCGCGGGCCCGGGCACGTACGCTGACCCCGCAGGCGCCGCATCCGCAGCGCAGGAGGGAACCCATGCTGGCCATTCGCGACCTGTCCAAGACCTACGCCAACGGCGTGCGCGCGCTGCGCGAAGTGACGCTCGACATTCCGCACGGCATGTTCGGGCTGCTTGGCCCCAACGGGGCCGGCAAGTCGTCGCTGATGCGCACCATCGCCACACTGCAGGACCCGGACCGCGGCAGCATCACGCTAGACGGCCAGGATTTGCTGGCCGACAAGCCAGCCACGCGGCGCCTGCTCGGCTACCTGCCGCAGGAGTTCGGCGTCTACCCGAAGGTGTCGGCCGAGGCGATGCTCGACCACTTCGCGGTGCTCAAGGGCGTCACCGTGCGCGGCGAACGGCGCGAACTGGTGCATGCGCTGCTGCGCCAGGTGAACTTGTGGGACGTGCGCAAGCGCAAGCTCGGCACGTTTTCCGGCGGCATGCGCCAGCGCTTCGGCATTGCCCAGGCGCTGATCGGCGCGCCGCGGCTGGTGATCGTCGACGAGCCCACCGCCGGTCTCGACCCGGAAGAGCGCAACCGCTTCCTCAATCTGCTGGCGGAGATCGGCGAGCGCACGGTGGTGATCCTGTCCACCCACATCGTGGAGGACGTCACCGACCTGTGCCCGCGCATGGCGATCCTCGCCCAGGGTCAGGTGCTGCTCACCGGCGAACCACTGGAGGCAATCGCCAGCCTCGAAGGCCGCGTGTGGCGACGCACGATCGACAAGCACGAACTGGACGGCTACCGCGCCCGCATGACCATCCTATCCACCCGGCTGATGGCCGGCCGCACGCAGATCCACGTGCTGGCCGACAGCTCGCCGGGCGAGGGCTTCGTGGCCGTCGCGCCGGACCTGGAAGACGTGTACTTCGGCCGCCTGCGGGCACAGGCCACGACCCGCGCCGCCTGACCGCGCCGCCACGCAGGGACGACTCCATGTTCTTCGAGATCTTCCGCTTCGAATGGCGCCAGCAGCTGCGCTCGCCGCTGTTCTGGGTGATCGCGGCGGTGTTCGCCGCGATGGCCTTCACCCTCACCAGCACCGACGCGGTGGCGCTCGGCGGCGCCACCGGCAACGTCTGGCGCAACGCGCCGATGGTGACGGTGAAGCTGATGTCGGTGCTCACCGTGTTCAGCATCTTCCTGGTGGCGCTGTTCGTGGCCGGCGCGGCGCTGCGCGACTTCGATCTGCGCACCGCCGAGCTGATGTTCACCACGCCGGTAAGCCGGCGCGCCTACCTGGGCGGACGCTTCGCCGCGGGCTACCTGGCCTGCCTGGCGATCCTCGCCGTATGCGCGCTGGGGCTGGCCGCCGGTGGACTGATGCCGTGGCTGGATGCGGCGCGGCTGGGGCCACCGCGCGCGATCGGCTACCTGTGGTCGCTGGCGGTGATGGTGGCGCCCTCGATGCTGTTCATCGCCGGGCTGCTGTTTCTCATCGCCACCACCACGCGCTCGCTGCTGGCCACCTATGTGGGCGTGGTCGTGTACTTCGTGCTGCAGGTGATCACCGGCGCGCTGACCCGCGACGTGGACAATCACTGGCTGGCCGCCCTGCTCGATCCGTTCGGCGGGCGCACGTTGGCGATCGTCACTCGTTACTGGTCGGCCGACGAACTCAACCACGCGCTGCCGCCGCTGAGCGGGATCCTGCTGTTCAACCGGTTGCTGTGGGGTGGCGTGGGGCTGGCGCTGTTCGCGGTGGCGTTCGCGCTGTTCCGGCCCGACCGCGAGGGCCTGTCGCTGCCCCGGCGCAAGATGCGCGCCGAGCCGCCGCTGCTGCGACCGGCCACCAACGCTGCCATCGATGCCACGCTGGTGCGCGGCTGGCGCGCCACGCTGGCCCAGCTGCGCGCGCAGTGGCTGTTCGACACGCGCGCGGTGCTTACCGGCGTGCCGTTCCTGGTGATGCTGATCCTGGCGCTGGTCAATGTGCTGGCGATCCTGGCGCTGTCCGGCCAGCTCTACGGCACCGCCACCTACCCGGTGACCCATCGCATGGTGGAGACGGTGGAAGGCGGCTTCCAGGTGATGCTCTACATCATCCTCACCTTCTACGCCGGCGAGCTGGTGTGGCGCGAACGCGCCGCCGGCGTGGCCGCGGTGAGCGACGCTTTCCCCACCCCGGACGGCGTGCCGCTGGTGGCCAAGCTGCTGGCGCTGTTCACCGTGGTGGGGGTGTTCCTCATCACCGGCAGTGTCGTGGCGATCGGCTGGCAGCTAGCGCACGGCTACACGCACCTGGAGCCGGGCCTGTATCTGGCCATGCTGGCGCTGGACGCTCTGCCCTACCTGCTGCTGGCCGCGCTGGCGGTGTTCTTCCAGGTCATCGCGAACAACCGCTTCCTCGGCTACCTGCTGACCATCGTGTGGCTGGTCGCCAGCCTGATCGGCTTCGGTCTGCTGGGCTGGGAGCACCACCTGTACAACTTCGGCACCGCGCCGGCGACGCCGTATTCCGACCTCAACGGCTTCGGCCATTTCCTGCCCGGTGCGCTGTGGTTCGACGGCTACTGGACGCTGCTGGCGATCGCGATGACGGTGGTGGCGGCGCTGTTCTGGGTGCGCGGCAGCGTGCAGGGCTGGCGCGAGCGCAAGCGCGAGGCGCGGGCTCGCCTCACGCCGCCGATGCGGCTGGCGCTGATCCTCGCTCTCGCCGGCTTCGCGCTGTGTGGTGGCTGGATCTACTACAACACCAACGTGCTCAACGCGTACCGCACCGGCGACGACGCCAACCGCCTGCGCGCCGACTACGAGAAGCAATACGCCCGCTACGCCGGGCTGGCGCAGCCGCGCATCACCGCGGTGCAGGCCGACGTGGACCTCGACCTCGCGCGCCGCCGCCTGCACCTGGTGGCGCACATGACCCTGGTGAACCGGCACGACGCGCCGATCCGCGAGCTGCATGTCAACACCGATACCGACTTCACCACCACGCTGGCATTCGCTCCACACGAAGCGGTGACCGTCGACGACCGTCTCGGCTATGCGATCTACCGACTGAAGACGCCGCTGGCGCCCGGCGCCTCGATGCCGTTCGACGCCACGCTGGATTACGCGCCCAAGGGCTTCACCAACGCGCCGCAGGGCCAGTTCCTCGCCCACAACGGCACGTTCTTCAACAGCACCGTGCTGCCGCGCTTCGGCTACCAGCCGGACAACCAGCTCACCGACCGCAACACCCGCCGCAAGCTCGGCCTGAAGGAAGACGTGCCGCGCATGCCGCGCCTGGGCGACGAGGCGGCGCGCGCCAACACCTACATCAGCAACGACTCGGACTGGATCCACTTCGACACCACCATCACCACCGCCGGCGACCAGATCGCGATGGCGCCGGGCTATCTGCAGAGCGAGACCCGCGCCGACGGCAAGCGCACGTTCCACTACGTGATGGACAAGCCGATGCTGGACTTCTTCTCGTGGATATCCGGCCGATACGCGGTGAAGAAGGATCACTGGCACGACATCGCGCTGGAGGTCTATTACAACCCCGCGCACGCCTGGAACGTGGACGACATGCTGCAGAGCGCGAAGGATTCGCTGGCCTACTACGAGGCGAATTTCTCGCCCTATCAGTTCCGCCAGCTGCGCATCCTGGAATTTCCCAACTACGCCAGCTTCGCGCAGTCGTTCGCCAACACCATTCCGTTCTCCGAATCGGTGGGCTTCATTGCCGACCTGCGCGACCCGTCGAAGATCGACTACGCCTACTACGTCACCGCCCACGAGGTGGCGCACCAGTGGTGGGCGCATCAGGTGATCGGCGCCAACATGCAGGGCTCCACGCTGCTCAGCGAGTCGCTGGCGCAGTACTCGGCGCTGATGGTGATGAAGCACAGGTACGGCGCCGACCAGATGCGTCGCTTCCTCAAGTACGAGCTGGACAACTACCTCGCCAGCCGCGCCGGCGAGCCGGTGCGCGAGGAGCCGCTGGGCAAGGTGGAGAAGAACCAGACCTACATCCACTACCAGAAGGCGTCGCTGGTGTTCTACGCACTGCAGGACTACGTGGGCGAGGACACCGTCAACGCCGTGCTGCGGCAGTTCCTGCACGACAAGGCGTTCCAGGCGCCGCCGTACACCACCTCGCAGGAATTCGTCGACGCGTTGAAGCGCGGCGTCGATCCGAAGTGGCACGGCCTGATCGACGACCTGTTCTGGAAGATCACCTTCTTCGACAACCGCCTCACCGAAGCCACCGCCAGGAAGCTGCCGGACGGGCGCTACCAGGTGACCCTGCAGGTGCACGCGGACAAGAGCTATGTGGACGGCACCGGCAAGGAAACCGCTGCCGTGCCGGACGTGCCGGTGGAGATCGGCGTGTTCGCCGCCTCCACGCGCGCCGGCGTGGACGGCAAGCCGCTGTACCTGGAAAAGCGCGTGCTGCCCAAGGGCGACAGCACGGTCACCGTGGTGGTCGACGGCAGGCCGGCCGAGGCCGGCGTGGACCCGTACAACGAGCTGATCGACCGCATTCCGGCCGACAACCGGCGCGCGGTCAGCCTGCAGCCCTGAGCGCGGGCGTGATGCCCGCGCTCAGCCGGCTCAGCTCTGCCGCTCCGCGGCAGGAGGCAGGCTGCCCTGGATCACCGTGAGCTCGCGCTGCGGGAACGGGATGCTGATGCCGGCGGCATCGAAGGATTCCTTGATCGCGCGCAGCAGGTCGGTCTGGGCTGGCCAGAAGTCCGCCGAAGTGGCCCAGGCGCGAATCACCAGGTCCACCGAGCTTTCGCCCAGCGCAGTGGTCCACACGCCCGGCGCCGGATCTTTCAGGATGCGCGGATCGGCCTCGAACAGCTTCTCGATCTCGGCCATCGCCGCACCGATGTCGTCCTTGTAGCCGATGCCCACGCTGAGCTCGAAGCGGCGCGTACCGCGGCGGTTGAAGTTGATGATCGCGTCGCCGCCGATCTTGGCGTTCGGGATGATCGCCTCGCGGCCGTCGGGCGTCACCAGTTGCGTATACATCAGGTTGATCGCATCGACGCTGCCCATCGTGCCGCCCACTTCGACGAAATCGCCCACCCGGAACGGGCGGAACAGCGCCAGCAGCACGCCCCAGGCCAGGTTGCTCAGCGAGCCCTGCAGCGACAGGCCGATCGCCAGGCCGCCGGCGCCCAGCGCGGCCACCAGCGGCGCGGACGGCACCCCAGCCACCTGCAGTGCGGTGACGATGAGCAGGGCGATCAGTATTCCGTACAGCAGATTGCGCAGGAAGCTGGCTAGCGTGACGTCGAAACGGGCGCGACCAAAGGCGCGCTCGGCCACGTTCGCCAGCCGCCGCGCCACCCAGATGCCCACCAGCACCACCAGCAGCGCGGCAACCAGGCGCAGGCCGAGCTGGATGGCCTGGTCGCCGTAGCGGGCGAGGTCCTGCTGCGAAAAGGGAAGCGCGAGCGCCGCGGTGCGGCCGCCGAGGGCGTGCTGCATGGCCTGATCTCCTTAGAACCCGAAAAAGGATCAGCCTAGGCGGGGCGGCCGCGGAAACCAAGCCGGCGTGCGGCAGGTGGGCAAGACAACGCCGCCGCAACGGGTGCGGCGGCGTGAAGGAACGCGGCCGATCAGCGCGCGGCGACCTTGTCCTTGTCGACCTCGTCGTGCTCGCGACCGATCAACTGGAGAGCGGCACCGTTCGGCAGACGGAAATCCAGCTGCTGCTGCAGTTGATCGAGCGCGGCGAGCTTCGGACACAGCGCCTGCGCCCGCACCTCGAGTTGATCGGCGCGCGCGTCCACTTCCTTCTCGATGGTCTTGTCGAGCGAATCGGCGCGCGCTTCCAGCGCCGCGATGCGGGTCTGGTCACCACTCAGCGCCGCCTTCACGGCGCCGGCGGTCACGGTGCTGACCAGCTCGGACACAGCACCCTCGACGCTGTCGCCGATGGTGTCGCCGAGGTCGTGCTGGGTCCACACGCCACTGCCGAGCCCGGCGTCGATGCGCGAGAGCGCCTTGGCGTGATCGCGGTTGAGGCGCGCCAGCAGGCGGGAGCGCTCGTCGCCATCTTCGGCGAACGTGGTGGCCACCGCGGTCAGCGCAGAGAAGCCGATATCCAGCCCTTCGCGAGCGATGCCAGCCACTTCGGGCAGCAGCGCACGCACGGAGCGCTCGTAGTCGCGCAGGCGCACGGCGTCCGCTGCACTCACGTCAACCGGGCGGCCGTCCACGCGCAGCTGCCCGTCATGCATGAACACTTTGGTGGGGGCGCCGTCGTCGCGGCTGAAGGCGACGCCGGCGGCGTCCACCCGCACGTTGTAGTCGGTACTGAAGCTGCACTGGTGATCGACATGGACGAGGCGGTCATGCGCCTGGGCCTGCGAACCGAACGCGACGCCGATGGCCAGCGTCAGCAGTGAGAGTGTCTTGCGCATGAGCGTATCCCCGTAGTGACGGCGAGCCCCCAAGGGCTGACCTGCCAACTCAGGATGCGCGGTGGCATGCGCCCGACCATGGGCCAGGCGTCATGCCGTGCCATCAGTCACAACGGGTCTCAGCTGCGGCGATCGTCGATGTTGGCCACTTTTCCACCCAGCACGGTGACCGTGATGACGTGGCCGTCGCGGCTGTACTGCCAGCGCTCGCCCAGCCACGCGCCGTACTCGTTGTTGATCGGCTCCCGGTACACCGGTTTACCCAGCAGCTCGATCACGCGCGTGGCGGTATCGCCCACGACCAGCACGTGGCTGTCCACGCGCAGCGTGTCCCCCGCGGCCGCAGCGTGCCAGGGCCCCATGAGGACAGCGAGTAACAGGTATCGGCATCGAGCACGCATGGTCCACCTCCGTTTTGGTCCGTTGCAGTCGGGCCAAGCCTAGCAGCCCGCTTTCCCGGCCGATTTCCCTGGCTGCGCGGTCCTTGGTTCCGATGGGATCAGCGCGCCGCCAGCGCGAGGCTGTGCATGTCCAGATGCACCGCGTGCACGCGCCCGGACAGCCGGCCGAGCTCCTTCGCCGCCTCGTGGGGCGCCCGCTCCAGCACCTGCTCGAACTGCGCCAGGAGGGCGGCTTCGCGGCGCGCCAGCAGACGGATCCACTGGCCATCGCTCAAGGTCATGCGGCGCACCCACCAGGTGGCCGGCCGCCAGGGCCGGGGCGTGTTCCAGCGACCGTGGGTCGCCGGGCGACCTCCCTGGGCGGCCAACTGCATCTGCAGGTCGAGGATCAGCAGTTCCAGGGCCGCGGCGTTTTCCTGCAGCACCACGCGCAAGCCCGGCTCCTCCACCTGCTGCGCCGCCTGCTGGCACAGGCGCTGCAGATCGATGCTGCGGCGGATCAGGGCGTTGTAGAGCGGCTGCGATGCCAGCGACACGGCGCGTGGCCTCCCTTCGGTGGAGGAATACGGTCATGCTCGCGCCCGGCCGCTTACCCCCGGGTTAACCCGGCCGGCCCCGGCATGGCGGGCTTTAGCTGCGGTTCGCTTTCGCGCGAGTCAGTGCCCGCCCACGGTGAGCAGGTTCAACGGCCGCCCGGCGCCGTCACGCACGCCCTGCTGCAGCTCGGCGAGACGGCGGATCGACGGGCATAGCGCGTCCACCTGCGGCGCCAGCGCCTGCATGCGTCGCTCCAGCCGCGGCCGCAGCGCGGTGGTGAGGTCGGCGGCCTGGTCGCGCAGGCGCGCTGCGGTCTGCAGATCCCCGCTCATGGCGGCCTGCAGCGCCTGCTGGCCCAGGTCACCGGCAACGATGGGCGCAAGGTCGCTGGCGATCTGGTTGCCCAGCGCCTGCGCCGCATCACCCTGCCAGTCATGCGTGCTGCGACTGCTGTCGATGCGCTGGCGCAGCTGCGCGGCGTCGGCGGTGAGGCGTTGATCGAGTTCGGCACGCGAGGCCGCGCTGAGCGCCATGCCGGCCGCCTCCTCGCGCAGGGCCTGAACGGCGAGATCCACGCCGCGCTTGCCCACCGCACGCACCTTCGGCACCAGCGTCCGCAACTCCCGCTCGAACAGCGACAGACGGTCCTCGTCTTCGGCGTTCAAACGCACCGGCACGCCATCGGCCTGCAGCTGACCATCGCGGAGCACCAGCCGCTGCGGCGCCGGCGCAGCGCGATCGAAGATCAAACGGTCCGGCTGCACCGTGACATCGAAGCTGCTGCTGGCCTGGCAGCGGGTGGCGAGTTGCTGGGCCTGCAGCGGGCCGGCCAAGAACAACGCGGAGGACAGGATGGCAAGAGCGAGAAAACGCATGGGCGACTCGGATGCATAGGGACAGCCATCGATACCTGCGCCGCCGCCAATCGCCGCTGAATCCGCGCGCCTACTCAGCCCCGGCGCCGAAACTGCGCGCGCACCGCCGGCTGGCCGAGCCGCCACACCAGCCAGCACAACACCACGATCCCGACCGCGTCGAAGGCGAGCGAGAGATGCACCCGGCGCGCCTCCTGCGCCACCAGCGCCGCGGCGTCGGCCATGCCGTGCGTCTGGCCGCTCCAGTCCAGCCAGTGGCGGTACAGCAGCACGCCGCTCAGCAGCAGGCCGAGCGCAAGCAGGGCGAGCGCCACCCGCAACACCGGCCGCGCCCAACCCTGGCGCAGGATGCCGGCGGCGCAGAACACCACCAGCGCCGCCGCTGCGATGAAGTAGGCCGCATCCCAGCCCAGCATGGCGTGCAGTGCGGCGCGCCCTTCGGCGTCGAGCGTCGTGCTTCCCAGCACCGACCACACGCGCTGACCGTGCACGCCGTACTGCATGGCGCCGAAGGCGGCCAGCAACAGGATCACCCACAGGCCGAGGCGCCATAACGCGAATCGCGGATAAGTCGCCGCGTTGTCGTTGGCCACGGTCAGCCCCCCGCCTTCAGCGACGCGAGGTCGCGCAGCACCTGCGCAGAGTTCTTCTCCGGATCGACATCCTCATAAACCTTCGCCACCTTGCCTTGCGGATCGATCAGGAACGTGGTGCGGCGCGCGTAGTGGAATCCCACCGTGGACGAGAGCACGCCATAGGCGGTGGACATTTGATGCGCGCTGTCGGCGAGCAAAGGAAACGGAACGCGGTACTTCTGCGCGAATTTCGCGTGCGACGCCACGTCGTCCAGGCTCACCCCGATCACGTCGGCACCGGCCTTGCGCAGCTTGGCGATGTCATCGCGAAAAGTGCAGACCTCGGTGGTGCAGCCGGGAGTGAAGTCCTTCGGATAGAAGTACATCACCAGCCAGTGCCCACGGTAATCGGCCAGAGTGCGCCAGTGGCCGTTCTGGTCCTGCAGGCGGAAATCGGGCGCGGTGGCGCCGGGCTGCGGGATGGCGGCGTGCGCGGAGATCGTGGTGCCGCACAGCAGCGCAAGCGCTAGCAACAGCAAGAGGCGACGCATCGAGGCAGCTCCGTATCGGTGGCGGAACGGCGCAGTTTAGCGCTGCCCATGCACAAGGGCGCCCGCAGGCGCCCTTGGCAAACCGTCGTGCCGGCATATGCCGGCGGAGCCGGAATTACTGGCGGCTGATGGTGAACTTGCCCACCGAGATGCCGAGGTTCACGCCCTCACCCGTGCCGGCGAGCGCCAGCGAGGTGGTGCCCTTGGTCAGCACCTGGGCCGTGCTGCTCTTGACCACGCCGGCCTCGGCGCCGGCCTGGGCGTAATCGCCGAACACCTCGTCGATGCCGTGCACCTTGCTGATTTCGCCCTTGCCGTTGTCGATGTGGTACTTGCCGGCGGTGAGACCACCGCCGACCACCGCGATCTTCACGCGGGCCGACTGGCCGTTGTCGCAGGTCACCATGCCGGTGCCCTCGGCATGCTTGTAGAGGATCGACCAGCCCGACAGGTTGTACGTCAGGTCGCACTTGACGGTGGCCTCGGCGGCCTTGGCACCGGTGGCGCCCATCGCGCCGGCCGTAGCCAGCAGGAGGGCGGCGAGAGCGTGATTGCGCTTGATCATGGTGAACTCCTTGTGGATGAACGTGCTGTGCCGGGTTGAACCGGGAGCCACGGGACCGACCGCGGCGCGGCCAGGGTCCCGAGTGGTGGGGCGCAGCATCGGCACGGCGGCGTGAGGACTTCGTGCACCGCGGGCGAGGATTCAGTGAGTGCGCGTGGGCCGGGCGTCCACGCCGCGCTGTCGTCGGCCAACCGTTCACATTCGGGCCGCGCAGCAGCCATCATCGTGGCGTCCCTCCCCAACGGAGCCGTCCCGTGCCAGATCCCGACGTCCCGATGTCGCGAACGCATCGTGTCCTGCACAAGGGTTGGGCGATCGTGCAGCGCACGGCGCAGGGTTTTGCGCACGACGAACTGACCACGCGGGCGGCGGCGCTGGCGTTCTATTCGGCGCTGTCCTTTGCGCCGCTGCTTGTGCTGCTGCTGTGGGTGGTGACGTCGCTGGAGCCGGCCTGGCAGCAGCAACTCGTCGTCTCGCTGCAGCATCTGCTGGGGCCGCGCGCCGCCGATGCGGTCACCCTGGTGCTGGACAACGCCCGCGAGCGCCCCGGCGTGGGCAGCTGGGCGGGGCTGTTCGGGCTGGGCGTCACGCTGGTCGGTGCATCGGCGGTATTCGCCCAGCTGCAGGGCGCGATCAACCGCGTGTGGAATCTCGCGCCGCGACCGGGCGGCGCGGTGCTGGACTGGCTGCGTGCCCGCATGCTGGCGCTGGGTCTGCTGCTGTCGCTGGCGTTCCTGATGGTGGTCTCGTTCGCCGCCAGCGCGTTGATCGCGGTGTTCGTGCGCGGCGACACGCTGGCCTGGCAGGTACTGGAGGCACTAATCAGCCTCAGCGTGTTCACCGCAGTCTTCGCGGCGATCTTCAAGGTGCTGCCCGATGCCACCATCGCCTGGCCGGATGCCGTGGTCGGCGCCGCGCTGACCGCGGTGCTGTTCGCCGCGGGCAAGTTTGCGATCGGCCTGTACCTCGCCCGCAGCAACGTGGGCGGCGCCTACGGCTCGGCCGGGGGCGTGGTGGTGCTGCTGGTGTGGGTCTACTACTCCGCCCTGATCCTGCTGCTGGGTGCCGAGCTCACCCAATCGGTGGCCGAGGTGGGTGGGCGGCCGATCGTGCCGCGCGCGCATGCGGTGGTCCGGCGACGCGGCGCGGACACGGCCTGATTACGCGCGATGCACTGCGAGCTCACGGCGCCGGCCGGACACTGCGGCCGTGTTCCCACCCACTCCCGGAGGCCATCATGTCCCGTCGATTCCTGCTCCCTGCCCTCGCCGCCCTCACGCTCGCGGCCGGGGTGCCCGATGTGCACGCCCAGCATCGCGGCCGGCACCAGGTGTGTGAAGACGTGCGTGTGGCCAACGCGCCGGCCAAGGACAAGCACCAGATCGCCGGCACGGCGGTCGGCGCGGTAGCCGGCGGCCTGCTCGGCCATCAGGTCGGCGGCGGCAAGGGCAAGACGCTTGCCACCATCGGTGGCGCCGTCGCTGGCGGCTACGCCGGCAAGAAGGTGCAGGAGCACCACCAGGATAAGAACGCCGGCACCCACATCGAGCGCCGTTGCCACTGGGTCGACGACTGACGTTGCGCGGGTCGCACTGCCATCGCTTTCGCGGTCTGCGTGGCATGATCCCTCTGCAGATCACGCAGGCCGCGGAGGTGCCCGATGTTCAAGTATTCACTGGTCGGCTATGACGGTTCGGACACGTCCAGGCGGGGCTTCGAGCTGGCCATGGCGCTGGCGCGCCTTAATCACGGGCGAGTCCGCGTGGTGTCGGTGCTGCAGGTGACCGAGGCCGGCGCCGACGCTTGCGCGTTGATGATGGCCGACTCCGGCACCGCGCGGGCGCGCGAGCTGCTGGAAGAGCTCAAGGCGCTGGAACCGGACGCCGAGGCGCTGGTGGATGTGGAGCTGACCCACGGCAGCCCGGGCGACGTGCTGATCAACCAGCTCGAGCAGCATGGCTGCGACCACATCGTGATCGGTCACACCGAGCGCGGGGCGCTGGCGCGCTTCCTGCTGGGCTCGGTATCCGGCGACGTGCTGGCGCGCGCCCACGTACCGGTGACGGTGGTGCGCTAGGCACCACCGTCACTTCCCGCAAGGTTAGGCGGCGTCGCGCAGCGAGGCCATGTCGATCACGAAGCGGTACTTCACGTCGCTCTTGAGCATGCGCTCATAGGCCTCGTTGATGTCCTGCATGCGGATCTGCTCGATGTCCGAGACGATGCCGTGCTCGGCGCAGAAATCGAGCATTTCCTGCGTCTCGGCGATGCCGCCGATCAGCGAGCCGGCCAGCGAGTGGCGACCGAAGATGAGCGAACCGCCGTGCACGGTGGGCGGCGTGTCGGGCAGGCCGACCAGCACCATCGTGCCGTCGCGCTTGAGCATGCGCAGGTATTCGTTGAGGTCGTGCGGCGCCGACACCGTATCGAGGATGAAATCGAAGCTGCCGGCGTGCTGCTTCATCTGCTCGGCATCGTTGGACAGCACCACCTCGTCGGCACCCAGCCGCAGCGCATCCTCGCGCTTGGAGGGTGAGGTGGTGAACTGCACCACCTGGGCGCCGAACGCGTGGGCGAACTTCAACGCCATGTGGCCCAGACCGCCCAGGCCGATCACGCCGACCTTGGAACCCTTGCCGACCTTCCAGTGCTTGAGCGGCGAATACGTGGTGATGCCTGCACACAGCAGCGGTGCCACGGCGGCGAGGTCGAGCTTGTCGGACACGCGCAGCACGAACGCCTCGTCCACCACGATGTGGGTGGAGTAGCCGCCCTGGGTCGGCGTGCCGTCGACGCGGTCCTTGCCGGCGTAGGTGAAGGTGGCGCCCTTGAGGCAGAACTGCTCCAGATCGTCCTGGCAGTTGGCGCACTCGCGGCAGGAATCGACCATGCAGCCGACGCCGGCGAGGTCACCCTGCTTGAACTTGGTCACCGCCTTGCCCGTGCGCAGCACGCGGCCGACGATCTCGTGGCCGGGCACGATCGGGTACTCGCCGGTACCCCACTCGTCGCGCACGGTGTGCAGGTCGGAGTGGCACACGCCGCAGTAGAGGATCTCGATCACCACGTCGGTGTCGCGTGGCTCGCGGCGCTCGAAGCGGTACGGCGCCAGCGGAGCGCGGGCGGCGGGGGCGGCATAGCTGAAAGTGGGAATCATGGGAGCTCCATCGATGGGAAACGGCACGCCACGGTGGCGCAGCCGGGGCAACCGGAGGGTGTGGGGTCGGCCGCGGTTAATTCCAATGCGCGGCCAACGCCGTATGCTTGTGTCATTGATTTGTCACCTCGCGCGCGCCATGGCGCGCGCACGTCTTTGCGACAAGGAACCCACCCGTTGAGCTACGACAGCCACACGCTGCCCTGGACGCTGGAAAGCATCGACTTTTCCCGCATCGACAAGGCGCGCATCCGCCACAACGAGGATCTGTTCTTCCTGCTGTGCAGTTCGTCCTTCGTCGAGAGCGGCTCGGATCTGTACACGCACAACCTGGTGAACCATTTCGCCGGCGACGAGGCGCTGCAGACCTGGCTCAGCCAGCACTGGGAGCATGAGGAACTGCAGCATGGCCGCGCTTTGGCCACCTACGTGCGCACGGTGTGGCCGGAATTCGACTGGGAGGCCGGCTTCAAGGCGTTCTGGGACGAGTACGGCGCGGTGTGCACCGCCGAACAGCTGGAGCCTTCACGCGGCCTGGAGCTGGCCGCGCGCTGCGTGGTGGAGACCGGCACCGCCAGTCTCTACCGCGCGCTCAACGACATCACCGACGAGCCGGTGCTCAAGCAGCTCACCAACCACATCAAGAGCGACGAAGTGCGCCACTACAAGCACTTCTACCAGCACTACCGGCTCTACCGGGAACGCGAAGGCTTCGGTCGCACCAAGGTGTTCCGCGCGATCCTGCGCCGGGTCAACGAGATCAAGAGCGAGGACAGCGACATCGCCCTGCGCCACGTCTTCAACCAGTGCTATCCCGACGGCAGCGACACGCAGTTCCGCCAGATCAGCAACCGCGCGCAGGGCCTGCTGCGGCGGAACATTCCGGCCGAGATGACGGTGAAGATGCTACTCAAGCCGCTGGATCTGCCGATGCGCGTGCAGAACGCACTGGAAAAGCCGCTGGCGAAGATCGCCGAGAAGCTGTTCCTGCACTGAGCCCCACGCTGCGGCCGCTCAACCGCCCGCGGCGGGCGTGGCTTCGCGTGGTTTCTCCTCGATCGTGCGCCGCTCGGCCTGGCTCGCCTTGAGCTGCTTGACGTTCACCGGGCGGATGCCGGTGATGGTGCAGGGGAAATCGCGCCGCCCCGTAAGCACCTTGTCGAAGCCCACGCTTACCTCGTGCAGGTTCGAGGTCAGCCCGATCGCATTGGTGTATTCGAGGTTGATGCAGCCGCCCGTGGTGAGCAGCCAGGCCTCGTTGGGGCGGGTGTAGACCACCAGCAGATCTTTTCCCAGCGGCTCCCACGACCACAGATTGCCGAAGAAGCGAAAGCTGCGCTGGCTGGGGCCAGCGGCGGCTTCGTAATCGGCGCGTCGCTGCACCTCGCGTTCGGCACTGGGCCAGCTCGCGCAGCCGGCCAGCGCCGCCGCCAGGGTGAGGCATCCGATCACACGTTGCAGGACCATGCTCGCTCTCCTCTCGCCAGTGACGCGCCGGCCACGCCTGCGCGCTATTTCTTCGCCTTAGGCAGCGGCAACCACTTCGCCGGGTCGAAACCGCCCACCTCGTACACCAGTTCCTCACTGCGCCCGCTGTCCTTGGGAGTCACGGTGAGGCTGATCTTCTGCGCCTTCTTCAAGAGCGCGATGAACGCCTTGTCGTCGCTGATCATCAACGCCGGCTCGCCGCTGGGCGGCGCGAACGCCTTGATGCCCATCGCCTTGCCATCCACTACCGCCGGCAGCGTGCAGGTGGCCTTGCAGACAAAACCCTTGCCACTGCCGAACAGGAAGGCGTTCTGGCCCCACTGCGTGTGCCGACGCAGCACCATGCGCACCTTCCCGGCGTCGACCGGCTGGCTGTTGTAGATCACCGCGGTGGACTGGGTGCCGCCGGCCATCGGCGCCACCTGGTACAGCCACAGGCCAGCCAGGCGATTCTTCTCGGCGTTCTCGTGATAGCGCTTGCTGATCTCAGGCAGGCTTTCCTGCACTTCCTTCGCCGCGGCGCTGCCGGGGTAGTCGTGCACGATCTTCTCGCCGAAGGTGGTGGCCATCTCGTCATTGTGGATGCGCACCAGCTGGCGGTAGGTGTCCAGGTCCTGCGCCGCGGCCGCATCGCTGGCGGCGGCCTGCCCCGCCGGCTTGCCCGCGCCGGACGACGAACTGCCGCCGCTCTGCGAACAGCCGGTCGCGAGCAGCGCGAGACCGAGCATCAGGGCCAGGGAACGGGTAGGCACAGGCAACATGGCGAACATCCACGGCAGGAAACAGATGCCTAGAGTGGAACGAGGTCCGCGCACGGCGCAACCGCCGGCGCAGCGTCGCCCGATCGCAACATCGTTCGCTTGCCGCCCGGCCGCTTGGCCGGGCGCGGCAGGGATTCGATAATCGCGGTCCACGCAAGGACCCACGATGCGCCCCTCTCCCACCGCCCCCGCCGACGCGCTGTTCCGGCATCGCGCCTTCGTCGCCTTCTGGTTTGCCCGCATCGCCTCGAGTTTCGGTTTCCAGATGCTCTCGGTGGCCGTGGGCTGGCAGATCTACGCGATCACCGGCCGCGCGCTGGACCTGGGCCTGATCGGTCTGGCGCAGTTCATTCCCTCGGTGCTGCTGGCGCTGCCCGCCGGCCACGTGGCCGATCAGTTCGAGCGCCGCCGCATCGTGCTGCTGGGGCAGGTGGTGGAGTGGGTGGCGATCGCGCTGCTGGCCGCGCTCACGCTGATGCATGACATCCACGAGGCCGGCATCCTCGCGCTGGTGTTCGTGATTGGCGTGGCCAAGGCGTTCGAGTTTCCGGCGATGCAGTCGATGCTGCCGGCGCTGGTGCCCGCGCCGATCTTGCCGCGCGCCATGGCGGTGAACGCCTCGGCTGGCCAGGCGGCAATGATCATGGGCCCGGCGCTGGGCGGCTTTCTGTACGTCGCCGGGCCGGGCGTGGTCTATGTGATCGCCGGCGCGCTGTACCTCGCATCCGTGGTGTTGATGGCCAGGCTGCGCTACGAGAGCGCGCCGCCGCGGCGCGAGCCGGCCACGCTGAAGACGGTGTTCGCCGGCGTGCACTTCATCCGCCAGCGGCCGGACGTGCTGGGCGTGATCTCGCTGGATCTGTTCGCCGTGCTGCTCGGCGGCGCCACCGCGCTGCTGCCGATCTTCGCCAAGAACATCCTGCACACCGGCCCGTGGGGCCTGGGCCTGCTGCGCGCGGCACCGGCGGTGGGCGCGCTGCTGATGTCGCTGTGGCTGGCGCGCCACACCATGCAGCGGCGCGTGGGCATGACGATGTTCGCCTCGGTGGCCGGCTTCGGCGTGGCCACGTTGGTGTTCGCGCTGTCGACCACGCTGTGGCTGTCGATGGCCGCGCTGTTTGCGCTGGGTGCGTTCGACATGGTGAGCATGGTGATCCGCGGCGCGCTGGTGCAGCTGGACACGCCGGACGACATGCGCGGCCGGGTGAGCGCGGTCAACGCGATCTTCATCAACACCTCCAACCAGCTGGGCGAGTTCGAGTCCGGCCTGCTCGCCGCGTGGGTGGGCGCCGTGCCGGCCACGTTGATCGGCGGCGTCGGGACGCTGCTGGTGGTGGGGCTGTGGATGGCGATGTTCCCCACCCTGCGCCGGCGCCAGCGGCTGCACAACGAGCCCGAACCCGTATCCGAGCCGGCCGACCAGACGCTCTGAGCGCCGCGCCGCGGCGACAGTGGCGCCCGCAGGGCGGTGACCGCTAGCATCGGGGGATGACTCCCGCCCATCGCCTGCTTCTGACGCTCGCCGCCGCCTGCCTGGCCGCCGCGCCCTTCCACCTGCATGCCAACGAGGCAGCGGCCGCGTCGCCGCGCATCGAGGTGAGCTTTGCTGCGGCGGCGCACGCGCAGCCGATTACCGGCCGCGTCTACGTGGCGGTGAGCCGCGACGGTGCGAAGCCGCCGATCGAGCAGACCGACATCACCGGCGTGCCGCTGTTCGGGCACGACGTCACCGGCCTCAAGGCCGGCCAGTTCGCGGCTATCGATGTAAACGATTACGGTGCGCCGCTGGCCAGCCTGCGTGATCTGCCCGCCGGCGACTACTGGATGCAGCCCTTCGTCAACGTCTATACCGAGTTCAAGCGCGCCGACGGCCACACGCTGTGGATGCACATGGACCAGTGGGAAGGCCAGGACTGGAAGCACTCGCCGGGCAACCTCTACGGCAAGCCGGTGAAGGTGCACTACGACCCGGCGGCGACCACGCCGATCCGGCTCGTCGCCGACCAGGTGATTGCGCCGATCCCGTTCCCGAAGGACAGCGAATACGTCAAGCGCTTCCGCATCCAGAGCAAGCTGCTGACGAAGTTCTGGGGCCACCCGATCTACCTGGGCGCCACCGTGCTGCTGCCCGAGGGCTACGAGCAGCACCCCAACGTGCGCTACCCGGTGGTCTACGACCAGGGCCACTTTTCCACCGACGCGCCGTTCGGCTTCGAGAATGACAAATCGAAGCTGCGCGCGTTCTGGCTCGATAGCGCGAAGAAGCCGCGGGTGATCGTGGTGACGCTGCAGCATCCCTCGCCGTACTACGACGACTCCTATGCGGTGAATTCGCCCAACGAGGGCCCGTTCGACGACGCCATCCACCAGGAGCTCTACCCGGAGATCGCGCGGCGCTTTCGCACCATCGAGCAGCCGTGGGCGCGCATCCTCACCGGCGGTTCCACCGGTGGCTGGATCGCGGTGGCGCAGCAGTTGTTTCATCCAAAGTTCTACGGCGGCAGCTTCGCGATGTGTCCGGACTCGCTGGACTTCCGCCATCACCAGGTGGTGAACATTTACGACGACGCCAACGCCTACACCGTCGACAAAGGCTGGGTGAAAGTCGAGCGTGTGGACACGCGCCAGCCCGACGGCAACGTCGACGCGATGATGAAGGACGAGAACCACTACGAGCTGGCAGTGGGCGACCACTCGCGCTCGGGCGGCCAGTGGGACATCTGGGAAGCGGCCTGGGGGCCGATCGGCGCGGACGGCTATCCGCAGCGCATCTGGGACAAGCGCAGCGGCGCCATCGACCACCAGGTGGCCGAATACTGGAAGCAGCACTTCGACCTGCGTTACCTGCTTGAGAAGAACTGGGCCACGCTGGGCCCGCTGGTGACCGACAAGCTGCACATCTACGTGGGTGATGCGGACACCTACAACCTCAACATGGGCGTGCGCGCGATGGACGCGTTCCTGAAGACGGCGACCAATCCGAGCTTCCAGGGCTCCATCACCTATCAGCCGATGGCGCCGCACTGCTGGGGCCCGCCCGGCGAAGTGCTCTACGACACCATGACCCGCTTCATGCAGAAGCACGCGCCCAAGGGCGAGGCCGCCTGGATCTACTGAAGCGACAGCCCCTTCTCCGTGGCAGCCCCGGGCTGCCGACGGCGATCCGCTGGCGACGGGCAGGAGCAACGTCGCCGCCATCGAAGCCACGCCACGCCCGGGCACGGAACGTCCGTCAGGCCATCTCCGGACCCATGCCATGTCAGCACGCTTTCATCCACGTCTCCGTCTCGCCCTGGCGCTCGCCGCCGCGCTCGCCACCCAGGTCGCCAGCGCGGCGGTGAATCCGCACGCGCGCACCTGGGCCAACCCGATGGACGTGGACTACCGCTACAACTTCGAGCAGATGAACCAGGGCATCTCCTACCGCACCGGCGCGGACCCCGCGGTGGTGCGCTACGGCGATGCGTACTACCTGTTCCAGACCCTGGCCGACGGCTACTGGCACTCCATCGATCTGGTGCACTGGGATTTCGTCACGCCAGACAAGTGGCCGTTCGACAGCGAAGTGGCACCGGCCACGCTCGTTGCCGACGGCAAATTGTTCCTGCTGCGCTCCACCACCGACCAGGAGCCATTGCTTTATTCCACCGATCCCGCGCACGGCCACTGGAAGTTCTGGACCCGGCTGATGCCGCCGCTGCCGAACGCGGTGACCTCCTCCACCGAGTACAAGATCAAGCCGGGCCAGCTGCCGCCAGGGCCGTGGGACCCGGGTCTGTTCCAGGACAACGACGGCAAGGTGTACATGTACTGGGGCTCGTCCAACGTCTACCCGATGTACGGCCAGCAGATCGACCTCAAGCTGAGCGACGGGGCGCAAGGCGAAGGCAAGCGGCTGGCCTACGTCGGTGAGACGGCCACCCTGCTGCGGCTGCACCCGGACCAGCACGGCTGGGAGCGCTTCGGCCGCGACCACCGTGACGAGAAGACCCTGCCCTTCATGGAAGGCGCCTGGATGAACCGCCACGGCGACCGCTATTACCTGCAGTACGCCGCGCCGGGCACCGAATACAACGCCTACGCCACCGGCGTGTATGTCGGCGAGCATCCGTTGGGGCCGTTCACCTACGCGCCGTACAACCCGGTCGGCTACAAGCCGGGCGGCTTCGTCGAGGGCGCCGGCCACGGCTCCACCTTCGAGGACGCCTACGGCAACGTGTGGAACACCGGCACCAACTGGATCGGCCTGAACTGGAACTTCGAGCGGCGCATCGATCTCTATCCGGCCGGCTTCCACGACGACGGCCAGATGTGGGTAGACACCCGCTTCGGCGATTTCCCCCAGCGCATGCCCGACCACAAGCTCCAGCCCGGCGAGAGCACGTTTACCGGCTGGATGCTCTTGTCCTGGCACAAGCACGCCACCGCTTCGTCACAGATTCCCGGCCACGGTCCCGACCAAGTCACCGACGAGAATCCGCGTACGTTCTGGGGCGCTGCGTCCAACACGCCCGGGCAGACGCTCACGCTCGATCTCGGCGGTCCGCGCACGGTGAACTCGATCCAGGTGAACTACGCCGACGACCGCTCCGACCGCTACGGCGACGCACCCGACCTGGTCACCCAGTTCATGCTGGAAGGCTCGACCGATGGCAGCCACTGGCAGACCCTGGCCGACCTCTCGCACGAGACCCGCGACCACGCCAACGCCTACGTCGAACTCGATGCGCCGGCACATATCCGCTACGTGCGCTACGTGCACCAGCACGTGGGCGCCAGGCACCTGGCGATTTCCGACCTGCGCGTGTTCGGCCACCAGGACGGCCCGCCGCCGCCCGCGCCGGAGCTGCTCTCGGCTACCCGCGACCAGGACACCCGCAACGCCACCATCCGCTGGAAGCCGGTGCCCGGCGCGGTGGGCTACAACGTGCGCTGGGGCCTCACCGCCGACCGCCTGCACGAAACCTACCAGCGCTTCGCCGACCAGCCGACCACGCTGCAACTGCGCGCGCTGAACAAAGGCGTGCGCTACGTGGTGGCGGTGGAGGCGTTCGACGAGCGCGGGGTGTCGAAGCTGTCGCGCACGATCACGCTGGAGCCTTAGCGCAGGAACTCGGCCTATGGGCGATCCGTTGTCAGGGTATTCCGGAATTCGCCACCATCGCTCCGGACACGGATTCCTTGCGCGGAGTCCCCTCGCCGGTGGCTGGCAAGCCTCCCAATCGCACGAGCCGTCATTCTCGCGAGAGCGGGAATCCACCTTGATCTTCGCACCAGAGCCCAATGGATTCCCGCTTTCGCGGGAATGACGGCGTTTGAGGTTTCTGCGTGCTGAAGGAGTCGCACATTCCGACGGCGTAGACCAATCAAGCCAGTTGCTTGAGCTTATCCAGCCTTGCGACCCGACGCGCGATCCGCTCTGATCGCACACATGATCACCCTCCACCACCTCAACAACTCGCGCTCGCAGCGCATCCTCTGGCTGCTCGAAGAACTAGGCGTGCCCTACCAGATCAAGCGCTACCAGCGCGACGCGAAGACCATGCTGGCGCCGCCGGAGCTGCGCGCCGTCCACCCGCTGGGCAAGTCGCCGGTGATCACCGACGACGGGCTGACCGTGGCCGAGTCCGGCGCGATCGTCGAGTACCTCGCCGACCGCTATGGCCACGGCGACCTGCTCGCCCCGCACGGTACGCCCGAGCGCCTGCGGCAGAGCTACTGGCTGCACTACGCCGAGGGCTCGGCGATGCCGCCGCTACTGCTCAAGCTGGTGTTCCAGCGGGTGGCCCGTACGCCGGCGCCGTTCTTCGCCCGGCCGGTGGCCCGAAGCATCGCGACCAAGGTGCAGGCGCGCTTTGTCGATCCGCAGATTGCGCTGCACCTGGACTACCTGGAAGGCGAGCTGGGCGCGCGCGGATGGTTCGGCGGCGAGGAGTTCAGCGCCGCGGACATCCAGCTCAGCTTTCCGCTGGAAGCGGCCGCCGCGCGCGGCGGGCTGAGCGCCCAGCGGCACCCGCGGCTGGTGGACTTCCTCGCGCGCATCCATGCCCGCCCGGCGTACCAGCGCGCGCTGGCGGCCGGCGGCGATTACCGGCTGGGCTGAGCTGCCAGCTGAATGCATGGCTGCGGGGGCAGCGCCCTTCGACGCAGTTGTCACGCATCGCGGGGCACAGTATTCGCCCAACGACCCGTCGACAGGCCCGCAGCGCGGGCCGCGCCATGCAAGGAGTTCACCGCCATGAGCCGTACCCGCGACATCGAACGCAGCCTGCACGAAACCACCGAGCGCGTTGGTGACCACATGCGCCAGGTGGCCAACGGCGCCGCAGGCACCGCCCACGACCTGGTCGAGCGCGGCCGCCGCGCCACCAGCCGTTTCGGCAAGCACAGCGACAGCTACCGTCGCCAGATCGGCCGGGCGGCCGAGGATTTCGCGGACGAGGCGAACTACCAGTACCGCCGTCTGCGGCGTCAGGTGAATCGCCACCCGGCCGCCACGGTGGCGATCGTGGCCGGCACCATCGGCGCCTTCCTGCTGCTGCGCAGGGCGTTCGGCGGCCGCGACGAAGACTGACGCCGCGGCCGGTCTCTCCAGACTGCTTGGGATAAAAAAGCCCGCCATACGGCGGGCTTTTTTTGTGCTGAAGCGACCACACCGCTCAGACGGTGAGCGGGTTTGGCTTCTCCGGATCGAGTTTGTACTCCTTGATCGCCCGCGCCACGTCCTTGGCGTTGACCAGGCCGTCCTTCGCCAGCGACGCCAGCGCGGCGTGGGCGATCCAGTAGCGGTCCACCTCGAAGAAATCACGCAGGTGGGCGCGGGTGTCCGAACGGCCGAAGCCGTCGGTACCGAGCACCGTGTAGCGCTTGCCCTCGGGAATGAACGCGCGGATCTGGTCGGCGAACTCGCGCACGTAGTCGGTGGCGGCGATGACCGGACCGGAGCGATCCTGCAGCAGGCCGGTGACGTACGGCACGCGCTGCTCGGCTTCCGGATGCAGGCGGTTCCAGCGCTCGGCATCGAAGCCGTCGCGACGCAGCTCAATGAAGCTGGGGCACGACCAGATGTCGGCATGCACGCCGAAATCCTTCTCCAGCAGCTCGGCGGCGGCGATCACCTCGCGCAGGATCGTGCCCGAGCCCAGCAGCTGCACGCACGGCGCCTTCGCCTTGCCCTTGCCCTTGCCGTTCCCGTTGGTCGGCACGCCGCAGTCGCGGAACAGGTACATGCCCTTGATGATCCCTTCCTCGCAACCGGCCGGCATGTCCGGGTGCTGGTAGTTCTCGTTCATCACGGTCAGGTAGTAATAGATGTCTTCCTGCTCCTGCATCATCCGGCGCGTGCCGTCCTGCAGGATCACCGCGACCTCGTAGGAGAAGGTGGGGTCGTAGGACTTCACGTTGGGGATCGCACCGGACATCAGGTGCGAGTGGCCGTCCTCGTGCTGCAGGCCCTCGCCGTTGAGCGTGGTGCGCCCGGCGGTGCCGCCCACCAGGAAGCCGCGTGCGCGCATGTCGCCCGCCGCCCAGCACAGGTCGCCGATGCGCTGGAAGCCGAACATCGAGTAGTAGATGAAGAACGGCAGCATCGCCACGTTGGAGATGCTGTAGCTGGTGGCCGCCGCCATCCACGCGCCCATGCCGCCGGCCTCCGAGATGCCTTCCTGCAGCACCTGGCCCTTCTGGTCTTCGCGGTAGTACAGCAGCTGGTCGGCATCCTGCGGGCGGTACTTCTGGCCGAACGGCGCGTAGATGCCGATCTGGCGGAACATGCCTTCCATACCGAACGTGCGCGCCTCGTCGGCGACGATCGGCACCACGCGCTCACCCAGCTGCTTGTCGCGCAGCAGCAGGTTCATTCCGCGCACCAGCGCCATGGTGGTGGAGATCTCGCGCTCGCCGGTGCCCTTGGTGATCTGCTCGAACGCGGACAGCTCCGGCGCCTTGAGCTTCGCATCGGCCTTGCGGCGACGCTGCGGCAGCGAACCGCCCAGCGCGGCACGGCGCTCGAGCATGTACTGCACTTCCGGAGAATCCTTGCCCGGATGGAAGTACGGCACGTCGCCGAGCTTGTCGTCCGACACGGGAATGTTGAAGCGGTCACGGAAGTGGCGCACCGCGTCGGCGTCGAGCTTCTTCTGCTGGTGGGTCGGGTTCTGCGACTCGCCGGCCGCGCCCATGCCGTAGCCCTTGACCGTCTTGGCCAGGATCACCGTGGGCATGCCCTTGGTGTTCACCGCCGAGTGATAGGCGGCGTAGACCTTGTGCGGGTCGTGGCCGCCGCGGTTGAGGCGCCAGATGTCGTCGTCGGACAGGTTGGCGACCAGCTGCGCGGTTTCCGGATACTTGTTGAAGAAGTGCTCGCGCGTGTACTTGCCGCCGAACGCCTTGCACGCCTGGTACTCGCCGTCGACGGTTTCCATCATCAGCTTGCGCAGGGTGCCGGAGGTGTCGCGTGCCAGGAGCGGATCCCAGTAGCTGCCCCAGACCACCTTGATGGCGTTCCAGCCGGCGCCGCGGAACACGCCTTCGAGCTCCTGGATGATCTTGCCGTTGCCGCGCACCGGGCCGTCCAGGCGCTGCAGGTTGCAGTTGATCACGAAGATCAGGTTGTCCAGGCCCTCACGGCCGGCCAGCGAGATCGCGCCCAGGCTCTCCGGCTCGTCGGTCTCGCCGTCGCCCATGAAGCACCAGATCTTGCGGTCGCTCTTGGGGATCAGGCCGCGGTGCTCGAGATACTTCCAGAACTGCGCCTGGTAGATCGCCTGGATCGGACCCAGGCCCATCGACACCGTCGGCACCTGCCAGTAGTCCGGCATCAGCCACGGGTGCGGGTAGGACGACAGGCCGCGGCCCTTGCCCGCCACTTCCATGCGGAACAGGTCCATCTGCTCTTCGGCGATACGACCTTCGAGGAAGGAACGCGCATACACGCCCGGGCTGGAATGGCCCTGGTGGAACACCAGGTCACCGGGGTGGTCGGCGCTGGGGGCGCGCCAGAAGTGGTTGAAGCCCACGTCGTACAGCGTGGCCGAAGAGGCGAAGCTGGCGATGTGGCCGCCCAGCTCGCCCGGCTTGCGGTTGGCGCGCACCACCATCGCCATCGCGTTCCAGCGGATCAGGCTGCGGATGCGCCATTCCATGGTGGCGTCGCCCGGCATCTTCGCCTCGTTCTGCGGCGCGATGGTGTTGACGTACTCGGTGGTCGGGTCGAACGGCAGGTAGCCGCCGGCGCGCCGCGTCGAGTCGACCATCTTCTCCAGCAGGTAATGCGCGCGCTCGGTGCCATCGTGGCTGATCACCGCATTAAGCGATTCGATCCACTCTTTGGTTTCGGTGGGGTCGATGTCCTGGTGGAGGATGTCGTCGAGCTGATCCATGAAGGTCTCCGCGGCGCCGGGGAGGCGCGCCTGAAAGGGGGATGCATCGCCGGGGGTGCGGTGCAGCAATGTTCGAGTTTAGCGGCCGCGCGAGGCGGCCGCCAAATGGACGGCCATGCGCTCGCGCATGGGCTCATCCCGCCGTCCCTGGCGGCAGCGGCGCAGGCCAGCCGCGCCGCCGCATCGATCAGCCGCGCCGCTCGCTCTGCGCAGCACGGATCTGCGCATCCACCGCGGCCACGGCGGTCATGTTGACCACGCGGCGGGCGGTGGAGGCCGGGGTGAGGATGTGCGCGCTCTTGTCCACGCCCATCAGGATCGGGCCGATCGCGACGCCGTCGGTCATCACCCGCACCATGTTGTAGGTGATGTTGGCGGCGTCCAGGTTGGGCATCACGAACAGGTTGGCGCGGCCGGTGAGCGTGGTATGCGGGAACATGCGCTGGCGCAGCGTCTCGTCCCAGGCGGTGTCGGCCTGCATCTCGCCGTCCACCTCGAGTTTGGGATAGCGCGCCTTGAGGATCTGGTAGACCTTGCGCATCTTGGCCGCGCTGGGGTTGTCGTGGCTGCCGTAGTTGGAGTGCGACAGCAGCGCCACCTTCGGCTCGATGCCGAAAAGCTTCAGGCGGTAGCTGGCCTGCAGCGTGGCCTCGGCGATCTGCTCGGCGCTGGGATCGACCTGCACATGGGTGTCGACGAAGAACCAGGCGCCGCGATCGTTGATCACGCCGGTCATCGCCGAGGTGCACTGCACGCCCGGGTCGAGATCGAACACGCTGCGCAGGTAGCCGAGCTTCTTGTGGAAGCGCCCCACCAGGCCACAGATCAGCGCATCGGCCTCGCCGCGTTCGACCATCAGCGCAGCGATCAGGGTGGAGCGCGAACGAAGCAGGTTCTTCGCCGCCGCCGGCGACACACCGCGGCGCTCGGTGAGCGCGTGGTACTGCTGCCAGTAATCGTTGAAGCGCGGATCGTCGTTGATGTTGGTGAGCTCGAAATCCACGCCCTCGCGCAGGCGCAGGCCGAGGCGCTGGATGCGGGTGTGGATCACGTCCGGGCGACCGATCAGGATCGGGAACGCCAGGCGCTCGTCCACCACCGTCTGCACCGCACGCAGCACCACTTCTTCCTCGCCCTCGGCATAGGCCACGCGCTTGCAGTCGCCGCGCGCGCGCTCGTACACCGGCTTCATCAGCAGGCTGGTGCGATAGATGAACTGGCCGAGCTTCTCGCGGTAGGCGTCCATATCGGCGATCGGCCGCGTGGCCACGCCCGATTCCATCGCCGCCTGCGCCACCGCCGGCGCCAGCATCACCAGCAGGCGCGGATCGAACGGGCGCGGGATCAGGTACTCCGCGCCGAATGAGGGAATCTCCTCGCCATACGCACCGGCCAGATCCGCCGCCTCCTCGCGTGCCAGCTGGGCGATCGCGCGCACGCAGGCCAGCTTCATCGCCTCGTTGATGCCGGTGGCGCCCACGTCCAGCGCGCCGCGGAAGATGTACGGGAAGCACAGCGCGTTGTTGACCTGGTTCGGGTAGTCCGACCGGCCGGTGGCGATGATGCAGTCCGGACGCACGGCCTTGGCGTCGGCCGGGGAAATCTCCGGGTTCGGATTGGCCAGCGCCAGGATCACCGGCTTGTCCGCCATGGTGGCGACCATCTCCGGCTTGAGGATGCCGCCGGCCGAGAGGCCCAGGAATACGTCCGCACCGGCGACGATCTCGGCCAGCGTGCGCTTGTCGGTGTCCCGCGCGTAGCGCGCCTTGTCCGGGTCCAGGTGCTCGCGCCCGGTGTAGATCACGCCGTCGCGGTCGAAGGCGAGGATGTTCTCCGGCTTCAGCCCCAGCGCTACGAGCATGTCCAGGCAGGCAATGCCCGCCGCACCGGCACCGGCGGTGGCGAGCTTGACATCCTCGATCTTCTTGCCGACCACTTCCAGCGCGTTGAGCACCGCGGCGCCCACGATGATCGCCGTGCCGTGCTGGTCGTCGTGGAACACCGGGATCTTCATCCGCTCGCGCAGCTTGCGCTCGACGATGAAGCACTCGGGCGCCTTGATGTCCTCGAGGTTGATGCCGCCGAAGGTCGGTTCCATCGCGGCGATGATGTCGACCAGCTTGTCCGGGTCGCGCTCGTTGAGCTCGATGTCGAACACGTCGATGCCGGCGAACTTCTGGAACAGCACGCCCTTGCCTTCCATCACCGGCTTGCCGGCCAGCGGGCCGATGTCGCCCAGGCCGAGCACCGCGGTACCGTTGGTGATCACCGCCACCAGATTGCCGCGGGCGGTGAGCTCGCTGGCCGCGTGCGGATCCTCCACGATCGCCTCGCAGGCGTAGGCCACGCCGGGCGAGTAGGCCAGTGCCAGGTCGCGCTGGGTGACCATCGGCTTGGTCGCGCTGACCTTGATTTTGCCGGGCGGGCACAGCCGGTGGTATTCGAGCGCGGCGTGCTTGAGTTCCTCGGGGGGATTGGCCATGGGACGAGTCGATGATCCGGAGCTGCGAAGAGGTCAAATGGTAGCACCGCGCACCGCACCGACCGCTGTCCGGCGCTACATTGCCGCGCCGCTTCACAGGCCCAGCGAGAGCTCCTCGGCCTGCACCCGGCCCATGTGGATGCGGTTGGCGAACAGCGAGAACGCGAGCTTGCCGGCCAGCCCGTGCACGTGCTGCATCCACGGCGGCAGCCAGCGCGGCGGCGCAATGGCGCCGGAGGCGAAATGCGGCTCCAGCGCCACCACGTCGTGCAGCGTCAGCTTGCCGGCAAACAGATGGCGCAGCAGGTCCATCCGCCGCTGCTTCAGCGCCCAGCGAAAGAACGTGTGCACGGCCAGCAGACCGGCCAGATACACGTTGTCCTTGGCGAACACCGCGCCGCCGGTCAGCGGCACGCCGCGGAACACCCGCTGCGCCGAGTGGAAGCTGTCCGCCACGCTCTGTCCGCGCTCCAGGAAGAACCGGTAGACCTCGACGAAGTCCGCCCCGCGCAGGGCCATGTCGATCGCCAGGATGCGCAGGCTGATGCGCTTGAGGCGCGAAATGTCGATAGCGCCGGACATCAGCTCGGCAAACACGGCCAGCCCTTCCTGGGTGGCGGTGACCCGCGGCGAGGTGCGCGCCAGGGAGGCGAGCAGCGGCTGCGCGCGGCCGTTGAGGGCGGTCAGCGAGTGCACGAAGGCCTCGTGCGCAAGAAGCTGATGGCGGTCGTAGTCGCTGAAGGCGGTGCCGCCGCGCAGGCGGATGCGGGTGGCGCCGGCAGCCGCCTTGGCGGTGAGCTCAGCGTCGACTTCCACCGCAATCAGGCCGGGCCCGAAGAAGCTGTCCAGCGTCTGCGCCAGGTCGGCGCGCAGGACCTCGGCGGGGATATCGGCGGCGACGTCGTCGGCCAGCAAGTCGGCGCCCAGTTCGTCGGCCAGCTCCACGAAGTAACGCGCCGCGTCGAGGTTGCTCTTGCTGCTGCCGGGAATGAGGTCGCCCGGATGGCCGTACAGCACGATCGACGGCGCGGTGACCCCGGCCGTGCCCACCGCCTCGAGCATTTCCGCGGCGATCCGCCAGGATTCGGCGGTGCGACAGAGGTACTCGCCCAGCGGATCGTCATGCCCGGCCTCGCGCTCGATCGCGGCCAGCTCGGCGCGCGCCGCGGACAGGTCCGGCGACAGGTACGACACCTCCGGCAGGCTCAGGCGACCGGTCGCGTAGGCGTCGATCATGCGGCCCTCCAGCGACGCCGGCCAGGCCACCGTGGGCAGGATGCGGATCGGCCGCACCGCGGCTAGCAGCCGCTGGTCGAGCGCGGCGTAGCGCTGCAGGTCGATGGTAGGCGTGGCGTTCAGCGGTCTTTCCGACGAGGTCTACGGCCGACCACCCATGGAATCAGCGACGTCAATGCGCCCGCCGGCGCGATCACTTGGATGATAGCTCCGTGGTGCCAGATCACTGCCCATGTGCCTACGGCTAGGCATAGCGTCATCAAGGCGAAGATCACCCCAAACCACAGCTCCTTGGTCCTCACTGCCCTTGCTGAAGATTGCCCCATATCACCGAATCCCTAACGAGAGGCGACCCCGCCTCGCTTTCCTAGAATCAGTCCCGCTCGCGCTGGCCGCGATGGCCGTGCGGGCGGTCGATCGGGCGTCCGCCGCGCTGGCGGCGCAGGCGTGCCTCGAGCGTGGCGGCCTGGTCCTCACGCTCGTCGCGCAGCTTGAGGTAGTTGCGCCAGCGCTCGGGGGCAAGATCACCGCTGTCCAGCGCGCGCTGCACGGCGCAGCCTGGTTCGCTGCCGTGGCCACAGTCGGCGAAGCGGCAGGTTTCGGCCAGCTCGTCGATGTCGGCGAACAGGTCGAGGTTTTCCTCGCCGGTGAGCTTGAGCTCGCGCATGCCGGGGGTGTCGATCAAGCAGCCGCCGGTGGGCAGCTGCAGCAGGGCGCGATGGGTGGTGGTGTGGCGACCGCGGCTATCGTGTGCGCGTACGGCGCCGGTGGCCAGCTTGTCGGTGCCGAGCAGGGTGTTGGTGAGCGTGGACTTGCCGGCGCCCGAGGACCCCACCAGCACCGCGCTGTCGCCCGGCTTCAGGTACGGCGACAGCAGCTCGACGCTGTCGCGACTCTTGCCGTTCAGGGCGTGGATCGGCGTGGTGCCCGGCAGGCGCGCGCGCAGCTCGGCCAGGCGTTCGGCCGCGTCGTCGAGCAGGTCGAGCTTGCTCAGCAGCACCACCGGCTGGGCGCCGGAATCCTCCACCAGCGAGAGGTAGCGCTCGATGCGCGCGGGGTTGAAGTCGCCGTCCAGGCCGGTGAGCACCAGCACGTAGTCGATGTTGGTGGCGATGATCTGCCGCTCGTAGCGCTCGCCAGCGGCGGCGCGCGACAGCACCGTGCGCCGCTCCAGCACCTGCTGGATGTGCGGCGGGGCGCCCGGCTCGAATTCCACGAAGTCACCCACTGCCGGGCGCGCCGAGGGATCCAGGCCGCGCTTGAGGAAATGGCCGGCCGGCTGCGCACCGAACAGGTGCTCGCCATCGTGCAGTTCGTAGCCGGCCCGGTGCTGGGCCACCACGCGGGCGAGCCGCAGGCCGTCGGCGGGCAGACGGCTCCCGCGCCAACCGATGCGGCGCAAGCGTTCGATGATCAGGGCATCGCTCATGGTTGCCCGATTATGCCCTGCCCCGGCGCCGGCCGATATCTCGCCCGGAATCGGCCCCACGAGCGCCATCGACGCTGCTAGCATGCTGCGACTGCCGGCCGCAAGCGCTGGTGCAGCAAAGCGAAGGAATCCCGTCGTTGGCCCCGATCAAACCCAGCACGCACCTGGCAAACGTGCGCTACGAAATCCGCGGCGCACTGACTCGCCGTGCGCGTGAGCTCGAGGCCGAGGGTCGGCCGATCATCAAGCTCAACATCGGCAACCCGGCCCGCTACGGATTCGAGACGCCCGCCCATCTGCGCGAGGCGATCGCAACGCACCTGGGCGACAGCGAGGCCTACGGCCACGAGCAGGGCCTGGAAGAGGCCCGCGCCGCCATTACCGCCCAGCAGCGCGCACGCGGCGCGCAAGGCGTGGATGCCGAACGCATTTTCATCGGCAACGGCGTCAGTGAGCTGATCGACATCAGCCTGCGCGCGCTGCTGCAGCCGGGCGACGAAGTGCTGCTGCCCAGCCCGGACTACCCGCTGTGGAGCGCCGCCACCATCCTCAACGGCGGCAAGCCACGCTATTACCGCTGCCTGCCGGAGAACGGCCATCAGCCGGACCCGGCTGAGATCGAGGCCCTGGTCACGCCGCGCACCCGCGCGCTGGTGCTGATCAACCCGAACAATCCCACCGGCGCGGTGTACCCGCGGGCACTACTCGAGCAGCTGGTGGCGATTGCCGCGCGGCACCGGTTGCTGCTGCTGTGCGACGAGATCTACGACGAGATTCTCTACGACGGCGCGGTGTTCCAGCCGTTGGCCGAGGTGGCCGGCGACGTGCCCTGCCTGAGCTTCGGCGGGCTGTCGAAGGTACATCGCGCCTGCGGCTACCGCATCGGCTGGATGAGCCTGTCCGGCGAGCCGTCGCGCACCGCCGGCTACCGCGACGCGCTGCAGCTGCTGGCCGCCCTGCGCCTGTGCCCCAACGCCACCGCGCAGTGGGCGGTGGCGCCGGCGCTGGAGAGCGCGCCAACCATCCACGCGCTGACCTCCCCCGGCGGCCGCCTGCATGAGGCGCGACGGGCGGTGATCGAGGGCGTGGCGGCGAGCGATTACCTGCAACTGGCCGCGCCCGAGGGTGCGCTGTACGCCTTCCCCGAGGTGCGGGCTGATCGCCTGCCGGTGTTCGACGACGGCGACTTCGCCCTGCGCCTGCTCGAGCGCGAGTCGGTGCTCGTGGTGCCCGGCGCCAGTTTCAACGTGCCCGCCAGCCGGCAGTTCCGGCTCACCCTGCTGCCGCAGCCGCACGAACTGCGCGAGGTGTTCGTGCGGATCGAGCGCGTGCTGGCCCAGATGGCCGCCGAGCAGGCATCGTCGCGCGCCGTCGCGGCGGGCTGAGCGTCCACTGGCATGAGTGCATCCGATCAGGCGGAGCATCCGCTGCGCCATCTTGCGCTGGGCGACTCCTACACCATCGGCGAGGGCGTGCCGGAGGCCGGCCGCTGGCCGGTGCAACTGGCGCAGCGGCTGATCGCGGAAGGCATCACGCTGGCACCACCGCGCATCGTCGCCACCACCGGCTGGACCACCGACGAACTCGCCGCCGGCATGGACGAGGCGCAGCTGGCGCCGCCGTTCGACCTGGTCAGCCTGCTGATCGGCGTGAACAACCAGTACCGCGGCCGCAGCGCCGAGGAATACATCGCCCAGTTCGGCCAATTGCTGGCGCGCGCGGTCACGCTGGCGGGCGACCGGCCCGGGCACGTGCTGGTGGTGTCGATTCCCGACTGGGGCGTCACCCGCTTCGCCCGCGAGCACGGGCACGACGCCGCGGCGATCGGTGCGACGCTGGATCGTTTCAACTTACTGGCGCGCGCAGCCGCCGAGGCGGCCGGCGCCGCCTTCGTCGACATCACCGACCTCTCGCGCGCCTATCCGGACGAGCTGACCGACGACGGCCTGCATCCGGACGCCCGGCAGTACACGCGCTGGGTCGAGCGGATCGCGCCGGTCGCGCGCCGCGCGCTCGGCTGAGGCGGCGGCAACCGCACTGCAACCTCGCCGCCATCGCGCGGTGATCCGCCGTGCCGACACTGGTGCCCCGGATCACCACCGGGACCCGCCGCCATGGCTACCGTTCGCTGCCGCAGCGCCTTCATCTCCGACGTCCACCTGGGCACGCCCGACTGCAAGGCGCGCTACCTGCTCGACTTCCTGCGCCAGCTGCGCTGCGAGCGGCTGTACCTGGTGGGCGACATCATCGACCTGGAAGCGCTGGGCAAGCGCATGTGGTGGCACGCCGACCACGGCGCGGTGATTGCCGAAGTGCTCGACATGGCCCGCCGCGGCGTCGAGGTGACCTACATCCCGGGCAACCACGACTCGGCGCTGCGCGGGCTGGTAGGGCAGGATTTCGGCGGCGTGCGGATTGAGCTGGATGCGGTGCACGAGGGCGCCGACGGACGTCGCTACCGGGTCAGCCACGGCGACGAGTTCGATCCCGAGCAGATCGGCCGCGGCTGGATGCTGCATCTGGGCGAGGCGATGCACCGCTTCATCTGCTGGAGCAATCGCCGCGTCAACGCATGGCGCCGGCGCATGGACATGCCCTACCTGCCGCTGTCGATCATCGTGAAATCGCACGTGCGCAAGGCGCTGGCGTACATCCGCGCCTACGAGCAGCGCGTGGCCGACGACGCGCGCGAGCGCGGCTTTGACGGCCATATCTGCGGGCACATCCATTTCGGCCAGGTGCGCGACGTGGACGGCGTGCTCTACCTCAACGACGGCGACTGGGTGGAGCACTGCACCGCGCTGATGGAAGACCACACCGGCGCGATGGAACTGATCCACTGGAGCGAACAGCCCACCGCACTGGGCCGCGCCAGCCGCGAACTGGTGCTGCCCTCGCCGGCCGCCGCGCTGGCGCTGGCGCCGCTGGCGCGCCGCCGGCGTGACCTGGGCGAACTGCGGCCGGCGGCCTGATCAGTTGCGCATCAGCACGCCGGCCACCCGAGCGGCGACGTTGCGGGGCATCAGCCGCGTACCGTGCGCCATCAGCGCATTGACCCAACCAGTGATGACGCCGCTGCGGCCGGCCAGCATGGCCTCCACGCCCTGCCGCGCCACCGCGGGCGCCTGCATGCGGGTGAGGCGCTGGTACCAGGTCGCGCGCTGGCCAGAAACGGCGAGGAACTGCGTGGCGGTCACCCCGGGCGACACCACCGTGCAACGCACGCCGCTGCCGCGCAGCTCCACGTCCAGCGCGTGCGAGAAGGCCAGCACATAGCTCTTGGCGGCGGCATAGGCCGCGTAGCTGGGCGTGGGCTGGAACGCCCCGGTGGATGCCACTTGGAGCACGCGACCGAAACCGCGCGCCCGCATCGCCGGCACGAGCAGCCGGGTGAGGTGGGTCAGCGCCACCACGTCCACCGCCAGCATCGCGTCCAGGCGCTCCCACTCGGTGTCCGCGAAGGCACCGAACACACCGAAGCCGGCGTTGTTCACCAGCATGTCGATGGCCAGGCCCTCGGCCTCGAGCTGAGCGGCCAGCGCGGTGCGCGCCGCGGCGTCGGCGAGATCGACGCAGCGCACGTGCACGGTGGCGCCGGTGGCGCGCAGTTCGCTCGCCAGCGCCTGCATCGGCGCCTCGCTGCGTGCGACCAGCACCACCGCGGCGCCCCGCCTGGCCAGATCGCGGGCGAACTCGATACCCAGCCCGCTCGACGCGCCGGTGACGAGCGCGGTGCGCCCGGTGAGGGAACCACTCATGGGGACGACTCCATAGCGCCCTGCATGCCACGGACCACCGTCGCCAGCAGGGCCTGCAGCTCGGTGGTGAAATCGATGAGGAAGCCGGACAGCGCGGCATCGCTGCGCAGGGCGGCGTGCAGCGGGGCCGGCGGCGCGGCCATCTGCGCCAGCCCCGGCACCACCGCCTGCAGCCACAGCAGCAGGCGCGCGCCATCGCCGCCTGGCAGGCCCAGCGATTGCTCCAGGGCCGCACCGCTGCGCTCCACGCGCTCGGCCAGCGCGCGTTTGAAGGCGAGCACCTCGGCCACCGGCACGTTGGTCTCCAGCACCGTGTGCAGCACCGCCACCAGACGCAGGAACAGCGGCCGCGCCGCCAGTTCGCGCGCCGCCCAGCCGGCCCATTCGTGCGCACCGCGCACGGGCAGCGCGCAGCGGGCATCCAGCGCATCGAACCAGCGCTGGTAGTGCTCGCCCAACAGCGTGAGAAACAAGGCCTCACGCGTGGGGAAATACAGATACGTGGTGCCCTTGGCCACGCCGGCGGCGGCGGCCACGGCACTCATCGTGATCGTCTCGTAGGGCTGGCGTTCGAGCAGGCGCAGCGCAGCGGCGAGAATCTCGTCGCGACGCTGCGCCTTCATGTCGACGCTGACGGCGCGGCGGCGCGGGCCGAGCGGGGCGAGCGGGGCGAGCTTTTTGATGACCATGGGTCATTTATAAATGACTCATGGTCACTTTTCAACAGAGGCTTGCCTCCGGGCCGCCGCGCTACCATGTAGCGCTCTCCCGCCTTCCCACGGAACACCAGCATGTCTCTTGCACCCGCGACCCGCGACCGCATCCAGTCCCTGCTCAACGCGCACCGCGTCGTGCTGTTCATGAAGGGCAACCGCCAGCAGCCGATGTGCGGCTTTTCCGCCGCGGCCACCAACACGCTCAACGAGCTGCTGAGCGACTACCACACGGTCAACGTGCTGGAAGATCCGGAGATCCGCGAAGGCATCAAGATCTACGGCGAGTGGCCCACCATCCCGCAGTTGTACGTGGACGGCGAGCTGGTCGGCGGCTCGGACATCATTCGCCAGATGTACACCAGCGGCGAGCTGCACACCCTGTTTGGCGCCGCGCCGCCGGACCGCACCCCGCCGGAAATCACCATCACCGACAAGGCCGCCGAGATGATCCGCCAGGGCACCGCCAACGCGCAGGGCGTGGCGATCCACCTGGAGATCGGCCCGGACCACAGCGCCGGCTTCCAGCTGGCGCCGGCCGGCGACCACGACATCGTCGCGGTGTCGAACGGGCTGGAGATCCACTTCGACCCGGCCAGCGCGCAGCGCGCCAAGGGCATCGTGATCGACTGGGTTTCCACGGTGCAGGGCGAGGGCCTCAGCCTGAAGTTCCCGGGCGCGCAGGAGATCAAGTCGCTCACCGTGCAGGAGCTGCAGCAGCGCCTGGCGGCCGGCGACATCACCCTGATCGACGTGCGTCCGGCCAGCGGCCGCGCGCAGGCCGCGCCGCTGGCGCAGGCCCGCGTGCTGGAGGAAGAGGGCTATGACGCGCTGGCCGCGTTGCCCAAGGACACCGCGCTCGCCTTCATCTGCCACCACGGCGTGTCCAGCCGCGGCGTGGCCGAGCGCTTTGCCTCGCACGGCTTCAGCAACGTGCACAACGTGGAAGGCGGCATGGACGCCTGGGCGGAGCAGATCGATCCGAGCGTGCCGCGCTACTGATCGATCGCCCGCCGACGCGGACAGAAAAAAGGCCACCGTCACGGTGGCCTTTTTCGTTCAGGGGCCAGCACCGCCGGCGGCTACTCGATCTCCTCCTCGAACCGCAGGTGCTTCACGCTGCGGCCGTGGCGGCGCACCAGCTTGAGCGCCTCGATGCCGATGCGGATGTGCCGCTCGACGAACTGGCCGGTGACCTGCTTGTCGCTGGCCTCGGTCTTCACCCCTTCGGGGATCATCGGCTGGTCGGACACCAGCAGCAGCGCGCCGCAGGGAATCTTGTTGGCGAAGCCGGCGGCGAAGATGGTGGCGGTTTCCATGTCCACCGCCATGCAGCGGGTGCGGCGCAGGTAATCCTTGAACGCCTCGTCGTGCTCCCACACGCGGCGGTTGGTGGTGTACACCGTGCCGGTCCAGTAGTCGTAGCCGAGGTCGCGGATCATCGTGGACACGCCGCGCTGCAGCTGGAACGCCGGCAAGGCCGGCACTTCCGGCAGCAGGTAGTCGTTGGAGGTGCCCTCGCCGCGGATCGCGGCGATCGGCAGCACCAGGTCACCGATCGCGTTCTTCTTCTTGAGGCCGCCGCACTTGCCCAGGAACAGCGCCGCCTTGGGCTCGATCGCGCTGAGCAGGTCCATCACGGTGGCCGCGTTGGGGCTGCCCATGCCGAAGTTGATCAACGTGATGCCATCGGCGGTGGCGTTGGGCATGGGCCGGTCGCGGCCCTGCACTTCCACCCCGTGCCACTGCGCGAACAGCTCCACGTAATGGCCGAAATTGGTCAGCAGGATGTGCTGGCCGAACTGCTCCAGCGGCGTGCCGGTGTAGCGCGGCAGCCAGTTGGAGACGATCTCTTGCTTGTTCTTCATGGGACCTCTGCGGGTCGGCGCGACGGGTCCGCCGCGCGTTACCGGCGACGCCACGCCGGCACGATGCCAAAGTCGGTGCGCCATTCTAGGGGCGCCCACGAGGCGCCGCCAGCCAGCGGTGCGGGGGCGCTCAAGGCCCGTCCACCGATGGCCGACAACCGAGGAACGGGAAGTCGCCGGCACGCCGCTTTGCGGGCTGGTTCACGGCATCACGGCCCGTGTTATGTTCGGCGCGCCTTCCGGAGGGTGACACGTATGCGAATGGGCCTGGCCATTGATGCCTCCTGCGACCTGCCGCAGGCCTTCATCGAGGAGCACGATATCGCGGTGATGCCGATCGCCGTGAAGATCGACAAGGACGTGTTCAAGGACAACCGCGACCCGGCGGAAATCCAGCGCTTCTTCGACCTGAAGATGGGCAGCCGCAGCCACTCCGCGTCCACTGAGCCGTGCTCGGTGGAAGACGTGCAGAAGCTGTTTCTGGAAAAGCTCGTCCTCGAGAAGGACTGCGTGTTCTGCCTCACCATCACCGCCACGCGCAGCCCGATCAACGACCACGTGATCAAGGCCAGCTTCGCGGTGCTCAAGCACTACCGCGACGTGCGCGACCAGACCACGATGCCCGGCCCGTTCCTGATGCGGGTAATCGATACGCGCTCGATATTCGCCGGTTCCGCGCCGGTGATCGTGGAGGCCGCACGGCTGTTCAAGACCGGCCAGACGCCCGCGGCGATCCGCGAGCGGCTCACCTACATCGCCAACAACTCCTACGGCTACATGCTGCCGCGCGACCTCTACTACCTGCGCGCGCGCGCCAAGACCAAGGGCGACCGCAGCGTGGGCCTGTTCAGCGCGGTGATGGGATCGGCGCTGGACATCAAGCCGCTGCTGCGCGCCTACCGCGGCGAGACCGGACCGGTGGGCAAGGTGCGCGGCTTCGAGCATGGCGTGGAGGTGCTGTTCGACTACGTGATCAAACGCGTGCACGCCGGCCTGCTGGTGCCGGCCGTGTGCCTGAGCTACGGCGGCGACCTGGCTGAAGTGCCGAAGCTCCCGGGTTATGAGGCACTGCGTGACGCCTGCGAGGAGTGCAAGGTCGACTTGATGCTCGCCCCGATGAGCATCACCGGCATGGTCAACGTGGGCGAGGGCGCACTCACCGTGGGCTTTGCCGCCGAAGAGCACGTGGCCGAGTTCTGAGCGACGGTCCGGACCCACCGCAACCACCCATGACCTCCCTGCGCACCCTGATCGTCGGTTGCCTGCTGTTTACCGGCACCACGCCGGCGATCGGCGAGACCGTCTACAAGTGCACCGGCGCGAATGGCGCGGTTACCTATCAGGATGCGCCCTGCCCGCGGGCGCAGAAGCAGCAGTCGATCCACCTGGTGGATAGGCAACCCGCTCCCACCCCGGCGGAGCCGCCGGCACCTGCGCCTGCTGCCGCCGATGTCGCCACCGCACCGCGCGCCGCCGCCGCCCCTGCGGCGCCCCTGCCGGTGCTGTACCAGTGCCAGCGCGCCACCGACGGCAAGACCTACCTCAGTAGCAACGGCGATCCGCAGCCCTACCAGGTGCCCTTCGGTGTGCTCGGTGCGGTGCAGACGCCGCTCGCCTCGGTGTATGGCCCCGGCGGCGGCGGTGGCGCCTCCGCGCCCGAGCTCAATCGCGGCAAGGTGACCAGCGGTCTGGTGGCCAACAATTACGTGTGGGTGCAGGACGTGTGCCGCGCGCTCGGCCCGGAGGAAACCTGCGAGGCGCTGCAGGACGAATACGACGAGAACGAGCACAAGCTGAAGCAGGCGTTCAAGAGCGAACAGGCGCCGTTCGAGAAACGCGAGGCAGAGCTGCAGGCGCAACTGCGCAACTGCGGCGGCTGAGCGCACTGCGCAAAATGTGCGCAAAGTGATGCAAGTGGCCGCCACCGCAGCCGCGACGACCACTCACCCACAGGCTTGTCCACAGGTCATCCCCGGCGACGCGGGATAACTCGGCGCCCGCTGGCGAGGGCGTCATCAATCCGGTGAAAACGCTGGCGCGGCGCGGGCTTGCGACATCGCTCCACAGACTTGTCCGCGAGCTATCCACAGCCGCTGTGGACAAACCCCGGGCTCAGAATCCGTAGTTGACGAAGCCGCCATCCACCGCCAGCACCTGGCCGGTGATGTAGCTGGCCGCAGGCAGGCACAGGAAGGCGATTGCCGCGGCCACTTCCTCCGGCTCGCCGATGCGGCGCAGCGGGGTGTGGTCGAGCACTTCGTCCAGGTAATCCGGATCGGCCAGCGCGCCATCGGTGCGCTGCGTGCGGATGTACCACGGCGCCACCGCGTTCACACGGATGCCATCGACCGCCCACTCGGCAGCGAGGTTGCGGGTGAGCTGGTGCAGCGCGGCTTTGGTCATTCCATAGGGCGAACCGGTGCGCACGTGGGTGATGCCGGACACCGAGCCCACGTTCACGATCGCCGCGTGGGCGTGCTGCACCAGCTGCGGGTGAGCCAGGCGGCACATCTCGAAGGCGGAGAACAGGTTCTGCTCGAAGATCGCGCGATAGTCGTCCTCGGCGTAGTCGAGCGTGGCCATCGGCTGGTTGCCGCCGGCGTTGTTGACCAGCAGCGAGAGCGGCGCGCCGAGATCCGCGATCCAATCGAACACCGCCAGGCGCTCCTCCGGCTCGGTGAGGTCGGCGCCGAAGGCCAGCACCTCGATGCCGGGAAAGTCGTCGGCCAGTTCGGTGCGCACCTGCTCCAGGTAGTCCTCGTCGCGCGCCACCAGCAGCAGATCGGCGCCCAGCCCGGCCAGCTCGCGCGCGGTGGCGTAGCCGATGCCCTTGCTGGCGCCGGTCACCAGCGCGGTGTGCCCCTGCAGTTGCCATGCATCGATGCGTGTATTCATGCGCCGAGCTTAGACGGCCGCGCGGACCCGGGCCAGCCACCTTGCCCCGACCGACCGCGCGGCGGGACACTCTGGCCCTGCCCCTTCCGGACCTCCTGCCATGTCGCCACGCGCCGCGTTGATCTCCCTCGTCTCCGCCCTGTTGCTTGCCGCATGCTCGGGCAAGCCGCCCGCCCCGCAGGCCGGGACCAAGCCGGCGCGCGTGGCCACCCCGTGGGACGACATGAAGAAGGACGAGCAGCGCGCCAAGGACGTGCAGAAGACCGTCGATCAGCAGGCCGCCGAGCAGCGCAAGCAACTGGACGCCGCCGAGCAGTGAGCGCTTCGCACGATGCTCCATCGGCGGACGGCGCCGAGGCGCTGCTGGAGATTGACCGGGCGACCGTGCTGCGCGATGGACGACCCGCGCTCGACCAGCTCAGCCTGCGCGTGGCCCGCGGCGAACACACCGCGATCCTCGGTCGCAACGGCTCGGGCAAATCGACCCTGGTGAAGCTGGTCGCCCGCGAGCTGCATGCGCTGGCCCGGCCCGATTCGCCACCGGTGCGCGTGTTCGGCCAGGAACGCTGGAACATCGCCGGCCTGCGCGGCCGGCTCGGCATCGTGTCGCCGGCCCTGCAGCAGCAATTGGGCGGTGAGGCGCGGGTCGAGGTCAGCGATGCGGTGGTGTCGGCCTTCTTCGCGGCGCACGACAGTTGGAACCGCACCCTGACCGCGCCCATGCGCCAGCGCGCCGCCGAGGCGCTGGCGCGGGCCGGCGCGTCGGAGCTGGCCGGTCGCCCGCTGGCCAGTCTGTCGACCGGGGAGGCCAGGCGCGTGCTGATCGCCCGTGCGCTGGTGCACCGTCCGCAGGCATTGCTGCTGGACGAACCCTGCGCAGGACTGGACATGACCGCCCAGCGCAGCTTCCTCGAACAGCTGCGCGCACTGGCCCGCGCCGGTACCACCCTGCTGCTGGTGACCCATCACGTGGAGGAGATCCTGCCGGAGATCGGCCGCGTGGTGCTGCTGTGTCGCGGCCAGGTGCTGGCCGACGGCCCGCGCGAGCGGATCCTTGCCGATGGCCCGCTCAGCGCCGCGTTCGACGCGCCGGTGACGGTGGAGCAGCGTGGCGGGTGGTACCGCGCCACGCTGGCGCCGGACTGAGCCGAAACGGCGCGCTCAGCGCGGCGCGCAGAAGCAATAGGCGTACACGTTGGGCCGCCCGGCGCGGGCGTTGCGCAGCAGCTTGAGCTCCGGCATGGCGCGCGGCAGCTCGGCCATCCAGCTGGGCAGGCGCAGGCCGTAGCTCTGCGCGATGCGCACCGTGGCGCTCTGGTTGAGGCCCACAACGAACTGCTCGAAGCCGCCCAGCGGCTGCTCCACGTAGCGCACCGGGAAACCCTTGGCCAGCTTCGCCTGCTGCGCGGCGTAGGCGATGGCGCTGTCGAGCCCGCCGAGCTGGTCGACCAGCCCCCGGTCCAGCGCCTGCTGGCCGGTCCACACGCGGCCCTGGGCGATCGCGTCGATCGTGTCGTAGTCCTTGCCGCGCGCCTTGGCCACGCCGCCGACGAAGTCGTGGTAGCCCTTGTCGATGATTGCCTGGATCACCTGCCCCACGCGCGGATCCAGCGGCCGGGTGATGTCGAACGCGCCGGCCATCGGCCCCGTCGCGACGCCGTCGCTCTGCACGCCGAGCTTGGCCAGCGTGTCGGGGATCGAGTAGTACATGCCGAAGATGCCGATCGAGCCGGTGATGGTGTTCGGCTCGGCGAAGATGCGATCGGCGTTCATCGAGATCCAGTAGCCGCCGCTGGCCGCCACGTCGCCCATCGAGACGATCACCGGAATACCGGCCTTGCGGGTCAGCTCCACTTCGCGGCGGATCTGCTCGGCGGCATACACCTCGCCACCGGGCGAGTTCACCCTGAGCACCAGCGCCTTGGTCTTCTTGTCCTCGCGCGCGGCGCGGATCAGTGCGGCGGTGGATTCGCCACCGATCTCGCCCTGGGGCTGCTTGCCGCCGGCGATCTCGCCCTCGGCCACCACCACCGCCACGCCGGGCTTGAACAGCGCGTCGGTATCGTCCGGCAGCTGCGCCACATAAGCGGCCAGGTTGACGGCACGGAAGCCGCGCCCCTGCTTGCCGGCCGGCACGCCTTCGCGACGCATCATCGTCTCGACATCGGTCTCGGTGGCGAGCCCGTCGACCAGATGCTCGTCCAGCGAGAGCTGGGCGAGGTTGCCATGAGTGCGGCCGATGTTGTCCGGCAGCTGGTCGATGTCGTTGCGCAGGGTGGCCGGGTCCAGCTTGCGCCGCTTGGCAACGCTGGCCAGGTAGTTGTCCCACAGCCCGCCCATCCAGTAGCTGTCGGCTTCCTTCGACTCGGGCGAAGCGTGGTCGAGGATGTACGGCTCGGCCGCGCTCTTGAACTGGCCCACGCGGAACAGGTGCACCTGCACGCCGAGCTTGTCCAGCAGGTCCTTGTAGAACAGCCGGTAGTTGGCCAGGCCGGTGATCATCACGCCGCCCTGCGGATCGACCAGCAGGCGGTCGGCGTGCGACGCCAGGTAGTACTGGCCCTGGTCGTAGTTCACGCCCCAGGCGATCACCGGCTTGCCAGCGGCGCGGAAGCGGTCGAGCGCTGCGCCCACCTCGCGCAGCGCGGCGAAGCCGCCAGCCTGCAGCTGGTCGGGCAGCAGCAGGATGCGGGTGATGTGCTCGTCGGTGGCGGCCGCGTCGATCGCGCGCACCAGGTCGCGCACCTGCACTTCCTTAGGCTGGTTGCCGGACAGGCCCGACACCACGCGCTGCAGCGGCGCGATGCTGTACTGCTCCACCAGCCGCCCCTCCGGCTTGATCACCAGCACCGAATCGGCCTGCAGCCCCAGCCCGGCGTGGCGCCCGGCGAACAGGCCGGCCACCAGCAGCAGCACGATGAACAGCAGGCCGAAGAACACCGTGTTGATGATGACCAGCCGCAGCACGTTCAGCCCGCGCCCGAAGACGCGGAGGAAGGCCCAGAAGCCGTTGGGGCGCGAAGCGGTCATGCAGCCATCCTGAGCAGAGGCGGAGGATTAAGGATCGATCGGCAGCGTACCGGCTTGCACCGGCGCGGTCATGTGTGGGTCGTCAGGCTGCGTCGTCTTGACCCAGCGCTGGCGCCAGGCGCTGCGCCAGAAGCGGGTGAACAACATCACCGCCGACACGCTCAGGCCGGCGATCAGGCCCATCCACATGCCGCGCGCGCCCAGCCCCTGATGGAATGCCAGCCACCACCCGGTCGGCATGCCGACCACCCAGTAGGCGAACAGGGTGATCGCCATCGGCACGCGGGTGTCCTTCAGGCCACGCAGCGCGCCGTTGGAGGCGACCTGGATGCCGTCGGAAAACTGGAACACCCCGGCCAGCAGCAGGAGCTGCGCGGCCAGATCCACCACCTTCGCCTCATGGGTATACAGTCCGGCGATCCAGTGCGGCGCGCCGAACATCACGGCCGCCGACACCAGCTGGGTGACCAGGCTCAGCCCGATGCCGCAGAACCCCGCGTAGCGGACGCCGCGCGCGTCGCCGCGGCCGACCGCGTTGCCTACCCGCACGGTGATCGCCATCGCCAGTCCCAGCGGGATCATGAAGAACAGCGACGCCACGTTGAGCGCGACCTGATGACTGGCCACTACCTCGTCGCCGAGCCGGCTGATGCCCAAGGCGACCGCGACGAACAGCCCGGCCTCGGCCAGCAGGCTCACCGCCATCGGCACGCCGACATGCAGCAGCTCGCCGATGCGTCGCCAGTCGGGACCTTCGAAATGGTCGAGCAGCCCGAGCCCGCGATAGTTGCGATGGCGCAGCACGTAGATCGCGAACGCGATCAGCTCCAACCACAGCACCAGCGCCGTGGCCATGCCGCAACCGCGCGCGCCCTGCGGCGGCAGGCCGAGCTTGCCGTACATGAACACGTAGCCCAGCGGCACCAGCAGCACCAGGCCGCCCAGGCTGAAGAACATCGACGGCCGGGTCAGCGACAGGCCTTCGGACAAGCCGCGCAGGGTGAAGTAGCAGGTGAGCGCTGGCGCGCCCCAGCTGATCGCGCCGAGAAAGGCGACCACGTCCTCGCGCAGGTCCGGCGCCACGCCGATCCACACAAACATGGGGCTGGCATGGCGCGCGGCGAACCAAAGCACCGTGCCGGCGATCAGCGCCAGCCACAGCGCCTGGCGGAACACCGGGCCGATCGCGTGACGCCGGCCGGCGCCATCGAGCTGCGCCACCGAGGGCGGCACCGCCATCATCAGGCCGATGCCGCTGACGATCGCCAGCGACCACACGTTCGCCCCCACCGCGACGGCGCCGAGCACGTGGGTGCTGTAGTGGCCCGACAGCAGCGCATCGATCACGTTGGAACCGATCGCCGCCAGCTGGGCGGCGACCAGCGGCAGGGCGAGGCGCACGGTGGCGGCCAGTTCGTGGGCGACCCTGGCGCGATCGGGGCGAAAGGTGTTCATGGCAGAAACGGTCGACAGGGCCGCGCATTCTAGCCGAGGCGCACGGCGCGGCTGATCGTTTCGCGCGCTTGTGACACCATCGGCCGCTTCCAGGGGCAAGGGGCCGATCCATGAACGAGCTGGACCACGTCAGCCAGGTGCGCTGCGCCAACTGCGGCACACCGATGCAGGGTGAGTTCTGTCACCACTGCGGGCAGTCGATCCACAGCGTACTCAAGCCCGTGCACCACATGGTGGAGGACACGCTGGACATGGTGCTGCACGTGGACGGACGCATCCTGCACACGCTGCCGCCGCTGCTGCTCAAGCCTGGCTTCCTCACGCTCGAATACTTCGCCGGCCGACGGGTGCGCTACATCGCGCCGTTCCGGCTGATGTTCGTGTTGTGCCTGTTGGCCTTCGCGGTGTGTCACTTCGCGATGGAAGGGGGCGAGGACCTGCCGCGCCACGCCGTGGTGCTGTCGACGCCGTTCGAACATGCCGACTCGCCGGACAGCGTGCAACGCGCCTTGGATAACGAGCTGGTCAAGGTGGAGGCTGCGCGCAAGGCCGCAGGCGCCAATGCGGTGGGCATCGCCGCTGCCGCTGCCAGCGAGGCGCGTCTGCGAACCGAAGCGGCAAATCGGTTGGCCGAGCTGAGGAAAGAGCAGCACCCGACCGGTGGCGACAAGACCAGGGAGGCTGACAGCGGCGACCACACCGATGCCAGCGCCAGCAACCCGTTCAACAGCGCCTGGGATTCCAAGGCCTACCCCGTGCACCTGCGCTGGCTGCCGGCGTTTGCCAATCGCCGCCTCACCCAGTCGCTGGAACACATGCACGCAAATGTCGATGCGCTGTTCTCCAGCGGCGAAGCCGGGACGCTGGCCCAGGAGCGCATCACCGCCCAGCTGTTCGCCTCGTTGCCGCAGGCGCTGTTCCTGATGCTGCCGCTGTTCGCCCTGCTATTGAAGCTGTTCTACGTGTTCAAGCGGCGGCTCTACGTGGAGCACATGATCGTCGCCCTGCACAGCCACGCCTTCCTGTTCCTGGCGCTGCTGCTGGGCGTGGGCTTGGTGCTGCTGGAGGGGTGGCTGGCCGGGTTCGCCGGATGGGCCACGCGTCCGGTGCGTCTGCTGGAATGGGCGCTGGTGATCTGGGCGCCGACCTACCTGCTGCTGATGCAGAAGCGCATCTACCGACAGGGCTGGCCGATGACCATCCTGAAATATCTTGCGGTGGGCTGGTGTTACGTCTGGCTGCTGGTTTTGGCGCTGGTGCTGGGTGCCGTGCTGACGCTTTCGCACTGAGAACTGGATCACACAATTCCCGCCCACAGGCGGGGTCCGCGCCGATCGGCGCAAGGGTTTTGCACAGCGTCACGAGAGTGTCAACCCAGTCACACGTGCTGTTGCAGTCAGGTGAAGCCCACCTGACTGCCAATCGCAAGTCATTGATAAAAATGCATAATTTATCATGGCTAAAACTTGCCCATCCCGTCGGGAAAGGCGTCACGACGGGGCTGAGGCGCCCCCTTCCCCGCCGCATCCACAGAGTTATCCACAGCAACTGTGGATAAGCGCAAAAAGGGCCGGGGAGGCGCCACTTACCCCCTTTTTCTAGAGTCCGGCGCAGCAAGAAAGGGCAAAGGCGCGCGGCGCCGCGGGAGCGACGGGAAGATGCGACGGAGCGACCCGGCGGGACATGGCGTGTGGCCCGTTACACTGGTCTGCCCACGAGGTAACCATGCCCACCGTCGTCCGCGTCGCCCTGCCGGTGCCCCTGCCCACCCTGTTCGACTACCTGCCGCCCGCCGAGGGCCACTGGCAGGCGGGCAGTCGCGTGCGAGTGCCGTTCGGACGCGGCAGCAAGGCGGGGATCGTGGTCGACCCGGCCGCCAGCGCGAGCGTGGCCGGCGACCGGCTCAAAGCGGTCATCGAGGTGCTCGACCCGGCCCCGTTGCTGGATACCGAGTTGATGCAGACGCTGGCCTGGGCCGCCGACTACTGGCTCGCGGCTCCGGGCGAGGCCTACGCCAATGCGTTGCCGCTGGCCTTGCGCGAGCCGCGGCCGTGGCCGGATACCCGTGACGAGTACTGGCAACTCACCGCCGCCGGTCGCAGCGCGCTGGATGCCGGCAGCCGCCGCGGCGCCAGCCAGCAATTGCTGCAGTTGTTGGCGCCGGGCCCGCAGCGCGCCGACGTGCTGGGCGAGCAACTGCCGTCGTGGCGGGCCGCCGCCCGCCGCCTCGCCCCGGCTGGCCTGATCGAGCGCCATACCGCCGCGGCCGTCACCACGCCCGCGGGTGCGCCGTTGCCGCTCAGTGACGAGCAGCAACAGGCTGTGGCCGCAGTCGCGGCCGAAGGCCACCGGTTCCAGCCGTTTCTGCTCGACGGCGTCACCGGCAGCGGCAAGACCGAGGTGTACCTGACGCTGATCGAGCAGGCGTTGGCCGAGGGACGGCAAAGCCTACTGCTGGTGCCGGAGATCGGCCTGGCACCGCAGACCCTGCGCCGGCTGCGCGAACGCCTGGGCGTGGCGGTGGAGGTGCTGCACTCCAACCTGGCCGAGGGGGAGCGCGCACGCGCCTGGCTGCGCGCGCGCAGCGGCGAGGCAAAGGTGATCCTGGGCACCCGCTCGGCGGTGTTCACGCCGCTGCCGCAGGCCGGATTGATCGTGGTCGACGAGGAGCACGACGCGGCCTACAAGCAGCAGGAAGGCTTTCGCTACCACGCGCGGGACCTGGCCCTGGTGCGCGCCCGCGCACTCGGCGTGCCGATCGTGCTGGGCAGCGCGACGCCGTCGCTGGAATCGCTGGCGAACGTGGCGGCCGGGCGTTACCGCCCGCTGGCCCTGCGCGCGCGCCCGGCGGCCGTCCATCCGCCGCAGGTGCAGATCGTCGACGTGCGTTCGCAGCACCTCGATCACGGCCTCTCGCCCGCGCTGCAGGCGGCGGTGCGCGAGACGGTGGCGCGCGGCGAGCAGGCGCTGGTGTTCCGCAACCGCCGCGGCTACGCGCCGGTACTGCTGTGTCACGCCTGCGGCTGGCATGCCGATTGTCCGCGCTGCGAGCGCCCGCTGACCCTGCACGCGGGACAGCGCCAGCTGCGCTGCCACCACTGCGACTACCGCAGCAAGGTGCCGGCGACGTGCCCAGCCTGCGGCGCCGGTGCGCTGTGGCCGCAGGGCCAGGGCACCGAGCGGCTGGAGGAAGCGCTCACCGCGCTGTTTCCCGACGTGCCAGTGCTGCGCATCGACCGGGAGACGACCCGCCGCCGCGACGCCTTCGAGCACCTGATCGACGGCCTGCGCGCGGACGCCCCCGCGATCCTGGTCGGCACCCAGATGCTGGCCAAGGGCCACGACCTGCCCAACCTCACCCTGGTCGCCATCGTGGGGGTGGACGAGGGTCTGCACAGCATCGACTTCCGCGCCGCCGAGCGGCTGGCGCAGCTGGTGGTGCAGGTGGCCGGTCGCGCCGGAAGAGCAGCCAAGCCGGGGCGGGTGCTGCTGCAGACCCATCATCCGGACCATCCGCTGTTGCGCACCCTGCTCGCCAAGGGCTATGGCGCGGCGGCCGTCAGCTTGCTGGCCGAGCGCGAACAGGCGGCGCTGCCGCCCTTCAGCCATCAGATCCTGCTGCGCGCCGATGCGCACGAGCGTGGCGCCGTGGACGCCTTTCTTGCGGCCGCTGCCGCCGCGCTGCCGGACGGTCACACCCTGCAGCTGGCCGGGCCGATGGCGGCGCCGATGGCGCTGCGCGCGGGGCGCCATCGCGGCCAGTTGCTGCTTGAGGCCGCCAGCCGCGCCCAGCTGCATGCCGTGGCGCGGCCGTGGCAGCGCGCACTCGGCAAGCTGCCCGCCGCGCGACGCGTGCGCTGGTCGCTCGATGTGGATCCGATCGACCTCTACTAAGGCGCTTTGCTCACGGGATCGCCACCCCCGCCTCGTATACTTGGCGGCTGACGTTCAGGAGGTCCCGATGGCATCGCAGCTCGAACAACTTCGCCAGTACACCACCGTGGTCGCCGACACCGGGGACATCGAAGCGATCGCCCGCTACAAGCCGGTCGATGCCACCACCAACCCGTCACTGCTGCTGAAGGCCGCCGGCATCCCGGCGTATGCGCCGCTGCTGGACGAAGCGGTGAGCTGGGCCAAGTCGCGCGGTAACGGCCGCGAGCAGCAGATCGTCGATGCCGGCGACCACCTCGCCGTCGCGGTCGGGCGCAAGATCCTCGACCTGGTGCCCGGGCGCGTGTCCACCGAGGTCGATGCGCGGCTTTCGTTCGACACCGACGCCACCATTGCCAAGGCCGAACGCCTGATCGGGCTGTACGAAGACGCCGGTGTGAAGCGTGACCGCATCCTGATCAAGATCGCCTCCACCTGGGCCGGCATCCGCGCCGCCGAGCAGCTGGAACGGCGCGGCATCCAGTGCAACCTCACCCTGCTGTTCTCTTTCGAGCAGGCGGTGGCCTGTGCTGAGGCGGGCGTCTACCTGATCTCGCCGTTCGTCGGCCGCATCATGGACTGGTACGTGGCCAACACCGACGCCAAGTCGTTCGAGCCCGAGCTCGATCCAGGCGTGCAGTCGGTGCGGCGCATCTACGACTGGTACAAGCGCCACGGTTTCGAGACGGTGGTGATGGGCGCAAGCTTCCGCAATGCGGGGCAGATCCGCGCGCTGGCCGGTTGCGATCGCCTCACGATCAGCCCGGACCTGCTGGAGAAACTCGACGCCAGCAACGAACCGCTGCCGCGTGCGCTGGAGGACGCCGGCACCCGCGCGCCGCCTCCGGAACCGATCAGCGAGCCGGCCTTCCGCTGGGGTCACAACGAGGACGCGATGGCCACCGACAAGCTGGCCGACGGCATCCGCAAGTTCGCCGCCGACCAGGTGAAGCTGGAAAAGCTGCTGGCCGCCAAGCTCTAACGACACCCAGCAGCCACACGCACCAACGAAAACGGCCCCTCACGGGGCCGTTTTGCGTTGCGCGTTGTGGCCGGCGGTCACGCCGCGGCGGCGAACAACCCGCGCATCTTCTTCATCGCGTTGGCCTCGACCTGGCGGATGCGCTCGGCCGACACACCGTACTCGTCGGCCAGATCCTGCAGCGTGGCCTTGTCGTCGTTGAGCCAGCGACGCTGGATGATGTCGCGCGAGCGGTCATCCAGCTTCTGAAGAGCGGCCGACAGCGTTTCCAGTTGGTTGTCGCTCTGGTCGGCGTCGGACACCGAGTCGTACGGATCGGCGCCGTCGTCCACCAGGAACGCGGCCGGCGCCGGCTTGGCGTCCTCGTCGGCGTCGGTGGGCGCCTCGAAGCCCACGTCGCGGCCGGACAGACGCGACTCCATCTCGCGGACAGTTGCTTCCGGCACGCCCAGATCCTTCGCCACCGTGCGCACTTCCTCGGCGTTCATCCAGCCCAGGCGCTTCTTGCTCTTGCGCAGGTTGAAGAACAGTTTGCGCTGCGCCTTGGTGGTGGCGACCTTCACGATGCGCCAGTTCTTGAGGATGAACTCGTGCATCTCGGCGCGGATCCAGTGCACGGCGAAGCTCACCAAGCGCACACCCTGATCCGGATCGAAACGCTTCACCGCCTTCATCAGGCCGATGTTGCCTTCCTGGATCAGGTCGCCGAGCTGCAGGCCGTAGCCGGAATAACCGCGCGCCACGTGAACCACGAAACGCAGGTGCGACATCACCAGCTTCTTGGCCGACGACAGATCGTTGTCTTCGAGGTAGCGGCGCGACAGCGCCTGCTCTTCTTCCTGGGTCAATACCGGAATGCGGTGCACGGCCGAAATGTAGGCATCCAAGCTGCCTACTACGCTGGGCAGCATTGAGGGGACGGTTGCCAAGGTCTTGGACATTATAAGCCTCCGGTACAAGAGCATCAGGTTAGCACTCGGATGATTAGAGTGCTAAGGCAGTGATTGGTTCACGGCCTTTATTGAACCTAATAGTACAGAAATGAAGTCGCCTTGTCTATCCCATCCTCGCGGGGCGCCCTTAACAGATGTCTCTGCACGCCTCGGATCCTGCCGAACTCGCGGCCGCGGGGGACGGAGATGCCGGAGGCAGCCTCGCTTGAGCGAGCCTAAATCGGTCGCGGAACGGCATTCGCGCTCACTACAATGCCGGCATACGTATCCAAGGAAATTCTGCGTGATCATCTGTGTACCCGACGTGCTGACCGCACAGGAGCTGGCAGCATTGCGCGCCGACTTGCAATCTGCGCCCTTCGTCGATGGCTCCAGCACGGCCGGCTGGTCGGCACGTACCGTTAAGAAGAACCAGCAGATCGACCCTGACAGCGCGGGCTACGAGCGGATGGCCGATATCGTGCGCGCCGCCTTCCACCGCAACGGTCTGCTGCAGGCGGCACTCCTCCCTGCGGCGAACACGCGGCCACTGTTTAACCGCTACGTCGGCGGCATGGAGTACGGAGCACACGTCGATGCCCCGGTCATGGGCACCATGGGGGGCGCTGTGCGGAGCGACATCGCGATCACAGTATTTCTCTCCGATCCAGACAGATACGACGGCGGAGAACTGGTGACACACGCTAGCGGCGGCATCGAGTACAAATTCAAGCTGGAAGCCGGCGCCGCCATCGCCTACCCGGCCAACACTCTGCACCACGTCAGCCCTGTAACCCGTGGCGCGCGCGATGCGGCCATTATTTGGGTACAGAGCATGGTGCGCGATCCAGCACGCCGCGAGCTGCTATGGGATCTGGAAAACGCGAAACGCGACCTCTTCAGCCGCGAGGGAAAGAGCCGTGCCTTCGACGCCGTGAGCCGCTCGCACGCAAACCTGCTTAGGATGTGGGCGGAAGTAGCCAGCTAATGGGGTCAATCCGCCAGCGCCGCGCGCGGCGGCAGCGACCAGTCGATCGGCGCCATCCCTTCCCGCTGCAGCCACGCGTTGGCCGCGGAGAAGTGCCCGCAGCCGATGAAGCCGCGATAAGCGGATAGCGGCGACGGATGCACCGCGGTGAGCACATGGTGGCGCTGGGTGTCGATCAGGCGGCCCTTGCGCTGGGCGTAGCTGCCCCAGAGCAGGAACACGATGCCCTCGCGCTCGCGGTTGAGCGCCTCGATCGCCGCATCGGTGAAGCCCTCCCAGCCCTTGCCCTGATGCGAGCCGGCCTGGCCGCGCTCCACGGTCAGCACCGCGTTGAGCAGCAGCACGCCGCGATCGGCCCAGGGCGTGAGGCAGCCGTGATCGGGCCGGGGAACCCCCAGGTCACGGGTAATTTCCTTGAAGATGTTGTCCAGCGACGGCGGCACCGGCACGCCCGGACGCACCGAGAAGCACAGGCCGTGTGCCTGGCCCGGGCCGTGATACGGGTCCTGCCCGAGGATCACCACCCGCACCGCCTCGAACGGGGTGTGATCGAACGCGGCGAAGATCTCCGGCCCCGGCGGATAGATTTCCTTGCCTGCCCGCTTTTCTGCGCGCAGGAAGTCGGCCAGGGCGCGCATCTCCGGGCGCTCGAGGTAGTCGCCGATGCGGGCCTTCCAGCCCGGCTCCAGCCGAACGCGCTCGCCGCTCATGCGGACGGCGGCTGGTTGAGCGAGCGCAGGTGCTGCGACACGCGCAGCTGGAACAGCAGCTTGGTGATCAGCAGGTGTTCCTCGACCGGCTTCTCGACCAGGTCGTTGGCGCCCGCCTTGAGCAGGGCCGCCTGGTTGGCCGGGTTTTCGTCGCCGGTCATCACCAGCACCGGCAGCCGGCCCTTGCTGTAACCGAACTCGGTGCGGATGCGCTCGAGCAGATCGCCGCCGGTCAGCTCGCCCTTCAGGCTGACGTCGGTGAGCACCACATCGGCGCCGACCCAGCCCAGTTCACGGTCCGCCTCCAGCAGTGCCAGGGCATCCTCCACGCTCACCATGTGGCGTACGGTGAGGCCGATCTTTTCCATCATGCGGCGGGTCGCCAGCGCCACCACCCGGCTGTCTTCGACGTAGAGCACCGTGCCGGAGGCGGTTTCCTGCGGGCTAACGTAGCCGCGAATGAACGCGCCCAGCGCCGGAAAGCCCAGCGACTTGTCGAAATAGTCGGTGACGTGCTCGCCCAGCGCGCGCCGGTGCAGGCGGTCGTCCACGTCGCCGGAGACAACCACGATGGGTACGTAGGCCTGCGGCGCGGACTCGCGCACGTAGCGGGCCAGCTCCAGCCCGTCCATGTCGGGCAGGCGCAGCGCCACGGTGATGAAGTCGAACGCGCCGGCCTGCAGCTCACGCTGCGCCTCTTCGCCGGTCGCGCAGCCCACCACCTCGGCTGCCGGCAGGTCGCTGGCCAGCACGCGCGTGATCAGCTGACGCACCACCTTGGAGCCATCGACCACGAGCACGCGCGGCGACTCGCCTACGCTGCGGCCGCTGATGCTGCCGCCGCTCATCGTTTCACTTCCCGCATGGCGGCTGCCGCCAAGGTCCGCACGTCGATCACTGCCTCTCCCACCCCGATTCCCGGCGCTCCGCCGGAATCGTCGATCTTGCAACGTCGCACGCCACCGTGCCTGCGATCACCATCACCAATGCATGGATGCGGCGCATCAGACCGTCGCCCGCCGCAGCTGCCACGCGCTTACCAGCCGCGCGCCCAGCCAGCCGAGCAACGCGGCCGCCAGCGGGGTCGCCAGCAGCAGCCACAGCGGCAACGCGCCGAGTTCGAGCTGTCCGGCATAAGCCGCGTTGAGCTGCTCCACCGGCGCCACCAGCGACAGCTCGATCGCCACCGCCAGCAGCGAGGCCAGCACACCACCGAACAGGCCGTACCAGATACCCGCGTAGAGATAAGGCCGACGCACGAACGGACCGCTGGCTCCGATCAGCATCAGCACGCCGATCTCCTCGACCCGGCTGGCGATGTCCACCCGCACCGTGTTGCCCACCACCAGCAGGGCAGCGAGCGAAAGCAGCAGCGCCAGCACCGCGACGATGCGGTTGCCCAGGCCAAGCAATGCGTCCAGCCGCTGCCGCCAGGTGCCACTGTCCTGCACCATGTCCACCCCGCGCAGATCGCGCAGCTGGGTGACCAGATCCTGCACGGCGGCAGCATTGAGCGCGTCCTTCGGCTGCACGTCGAGCACGTAGGGCAGCGGGTTGTCGTCCAGCGCATGCACCGCGCCGCTGAAGCCCTGCATCGTGGCCAGCTCGTCCATGCCCTGCTGCGGGGTCTTCACCGTCACCGCGGCCACGTCGGCGCGTTCGCGTAGGCTGGTCGCCATGAGCTGGGCCGCCGGCGCACTCTGGCCCGGCTGCAGGAACACGCTGATCGCCTGCCGCTGGCCCAGCGCATCGCCCATGCGCTGCACGTTGCCGAGCAGCAGGTAGAACGCCAGCGGCAGCGCCAGCGCCAGGCCGATCACGGCCACCGTCATCGAGGTGCCGAACGGGCGCGCCAGCAGGCGGCGCAGGCTGGCCGCCGCGCTCCAGCGATGGTGCTCGCTCCAGCTGGCGACGCGGCGCGATTCGCTGCGGCGGCTGCCGCGCTGGCCGGCGGCATCGTCGGCGGCCGGTTGCTCGGGACGCGTGCTCACAGCACCTCCTGCGCAGCCACATCGGCCACCAGGCGGCCGTGATCGAGCACGATCACCCGCTTGCGCATGCGCTTGATCAGCGGCAGGTCGTGACTGGCCACCAGCACGGTGGTACCGACCTGCTGGAACTCGGCGAACAGGCCCATGATTTCCACCGCCAGCTGCGGGTCGAGGTTGCCGGTGGGTTCGTCGGCGATCAGCAGGCTCGGCCGCGCCACGATGGCGCGAGCGATGCCCACGCGCTGCTGCTCGCCGGTGGACAAGGTGTCCGGCAACTGCCGTTCGTAGGCAAGCAGACCGACCTTCTCCAGCGCCGCGCGCACGCGCTTGGCGCGTTCGGCCGGGGCCAACGCGCCGATCACCAGCGGCAGCTCGACGTTGGCGAACACGCTGCGGTCCATCAGCAGCCGATGATCCTGGAACACCATGCCGATGCGCCGGCGCAAACCGGGAATGCCGCGCCGACCGACCTTCGCCAGGTTGAGGTGATCTAGATGGATATGCCCGTGCGAGGGTCGCTCGATCAGCGCCAGCAGCTTGAGCAGCGTGCTCTTGCCGGCCCCGGAATGGCCGGTGACGAAGGCCATCTCGCCATCGCCCACTTCGAACGACAGCTGCGAGATCGCCTCGTGGCCCCCGTCATAGCGCTTGCTTACCTGATCAAAGCGGATCACCGCGTTCCCCGACCTTGCCGTCCCAACCAGCGGCAAGGATACGGGATGCACGCAGCCAGGTGAGCCCCTGCGCCGCGCGCGGAGGCTCACCGTCGGCAAACGCTCAGCGTCCGGTGAAAAGCCGCGTCAGGCGCCGGAAGAAGCCGGGCTTTTTCGGCACCGACGCCTCGGCCGGCACGCCCGACTGCACCGCTACCTGGCGCGACGGCCGGCCCGCAGCCGCCTCGTTGCCCGCACGGCGCTCGCGCGGGGGACGACGCTCGCCGCGAGGGGCATTGTTCTCGGCCGCCGGCCGGCTGGTCGCCGCGGCACCCGCTTCGGCCGAAGCCGCTGCGCCGTCGCGGCGGTTGCGGCCGCGACCGCCACGGCGGCGGCGCTTGCGTGGCACGCCGCTGGCGTCGGTGGGAGTGCCGTCCGGTGCGGTGGCCGGATTCGGCGCGGCGGCCTCGGCCACTGCAGCCACGGCCGCCTCGGCGACGGCGGCGCGCGGCGGGCGCGCCTCGGCCGAACGCGGCGGACGTGGGCCGCGCCCATCGCGCTTGCCGTCGCGGCTGCCGCTGCGGCTGCCGCTGCGGCTGCCGCGCGCGCCCTTGTCGCCCTCGCGCGGCTCGACGCGGTCGCCGAAGGCGGCGCTGTCAGCCGCGGCGTCGGCGGCGTACTGCGCGTCGATCGCCTTCGGCTTGGGCATCACCAGCATCTCCGGATCGACCGAGGCGACCGGGATCTTCTGCCCGATGTAGGTCTCGATCTCCGGCAGACTCATCGCGTAGAGATCACAGGCGAAGCTGATCGCATCGCCCTCGGCACCGAGGCGCGCGGTGCGGCCGATGCGGTGCACGTAGTCCTCGGCATCCTGCGGCAGGTCGTAGTTGAAGACGTGGCTGACCGCGGGAATGTGCAGGCCGCGGGCGGCCACGTCGGTGCACACCAGCATGTCGAGCTGGCCTTCCTGGAAACGCTGCAGCAGCTTCTGGCGCTTCAGCTGCGGCACGTCGCCGGACAGCGCGCCCACGCGGTAGCCCTGGCGCTTGAGCCGGTCGGTGATGCGCTCGGCGGCGGCCTTGGTGTTGACGAAGATGATGCTGCGCTCGGCCTGCGTGCGTTCGAGCAGGTTCAGCAGCAGCGGCATCTTTTCTTCCTTGGCCGGGAAGTAGACGACCTGGCGCACGCGGTCGGCGGTGACGTTGTCGGTCTCCACCACCAGCTTCTCGGCCTCGTGCATGTGCTCGTAGGCCAGCTCCAGCACGCGGTGGCTCAAGGTGGCGGAGAACAGCAGCACCTGGCGCTGCTCGCGCGCCGGCAGGCGGCGGAAGATGAAACGCACGTCCTTGATGAAGCCGAGATCGAACATGCGGTCCGCCTCGTCGATCACCATCACCTCGACGCTGTTGAGTCCAAACACGTTCTGCTTGTAGTAGTCGAGCAGGCGGCCGGGCGTGGCGATGATGATGTCGCAGCCGTCCTTGAGCTGCTGGCGCTGCTTGTCGTAGTCGACGCCGCCGTAGATCAGCGCGGTGCGCAGACCGGTGTGGCGGCCGATCGACTGGGCATCCTTGTCGATCTGGATCGCCAGCTCGCGGGTCGGCGCGATCACCAGTGCGCGCGGGTCCGAGTCCTTGCGGTCGGCGGCCGCCGGCTGGGTCAGCAGGCGGTTCATCATGGCGACCAGGAAGGCGCAGGTCTTGCCCGTGCCGGTCTGCGCCTGGCCGGCGACATCCCGGCCGGCCAGCGCGATCGGCAGGGTCAGCTCCTGGATCGGGGTGCAACGGGTGAAGCCGGCGGCGTCCAGACCCTGCTTGAGCAGCGGGTGCAGGTCGAAGTTGGCAAAGAAGGTATCGGTGAGAACGGTTTCGGACATGGGAGGCCAGTTTCGCTGCGGGCGGCGCAAGGCGGCTCGCCCGGTCCCGCCGCCGGGTGGCCTTGGGACAGGTGGGTGAGGCGGCGCTAGGGAGTGGCGTGGGCGCCGCCCCGCCCCGAGGGCTTGGCGCGGCTGCCGACAGCCGTGACGGGCGCCGGGGTGGAACGGCCCGAACCGGCGGTTCCGCTGGCATAGGCAAGGCGGTTGGCAGGAACACCACTGCGCAGAAGCCTTGCCTATGTCAACGGAACCACCCGCTGGCCGGCCCCTTGAATCGCTTGAATCGCGCCCCGAGTTAGGCTGGAATGCACGGGCGCCGCAACGGCGATCGCGCTTCCCCAAGTCCGGTACGACCCGCGTTTCATGGGCACCGCAGTGTAGCCGATGCCGTCCGCGCGGTCGCCCCCATCCCACCGCCTACCCTCGGAGAACCCCGGTGAGCGACCTCATTACCCACGTAAGCGACGCGGCCTTCGAGCAGGAAGTGCTGAAGTCCGATACCCCCGTACTGCTCGATTTCTGGGCCGAATGGTGCGGCCCGTGCAAGGCCATCGCGCCGGTGCTGGACGAGCTGGCCAAGCAGTACGAGGGCAAGCTGCGCGTGGTCAAGATCAATATCGACCAGAACCAGCAGACCCCGCGCACCTACGGCGTACGCGGCATTCCGACGCTGATGATGTTCAAGAACGGCAAGGTCGAGGCGACCCAGATCGGCGCCGTCGGCAAGGGTCAGCTGACCCAGATGATCGACAAGGCGCTCTGACGCGCTCCGGTACCCGCCGCCGCGCTTTACGGCGCCGCGCGGCGGGTGCTAGATTCCTCCCCTGTTCGGAACAGTCCTGTTCCGCCGCGCGTTCTGCGCAACGTGTCCTTCCTCCCTCCTATACCAACGGCGCCCCCACGAGGTTTGCCCGTGTCCGATATCGAAAGCAAAGAACCCAACGACGCATCGAGCGCCGAGTCCCGGCCTGCGGGTGAAACGCGCCAGCGTGCGCCACGCAAGTCCGCCGCCAAGACGGACAAGCCTGCGGCGGCGGCTCCGGCCTCAAGCGAAGCGCCCCGCACCGCGCCGGTACCCGAGCAGGGCAGCCTGCCAGTGGACCGCGGCAACGAGCGCGCGCCGGCCGAGCGCCCCGCCCCGGCGGCGGACGGCAACAGCCGTCCCGCCCCCGAAGCCCGCGAGGGCAATTCCTCCAGTGGGCAGACGGGCGGCGGCAATCCGGCGCCGCAGAATGGCAACCAGAGCGGTCAGGGCGGCCAGAACCAAGGGGCCCAGAATCAGGGCGGCCAGGGCGGCGGCAACGGCGAGCCCCGTCGCAACGATCGCAATGACCGCAACGATCGCGGCCGCCGCCGTCGGCACGAGCGTGGCCAGCGCGGCAACCAGGGCGGTGGTGGTGGCGGCCAGCGCAACCCGAACGGGCTGCCGATGGATGATGACGAGACCGGCGACGTCGGCAGCAACGACCGCCTGATCAACCTCACCGAACTCAAGCGCATGAAGGCGCCGCAGCTGCTGGCCTTCGCCGAGTCGCTGGGCATCCAGGAGGGCGTGGCGCGCCAGCGCAAGCAGGACGTGATCTTCAACATCCTCAAGGCGCACGCCCGTTCCGGCGGCGGCATCTGGGCCGAGGGCGTGCTGGAGATCCTGCAAGACGGCTTCGGCTTCCTGCGTTCGGCCGACGAGAGCTACCTGGCCGGCCCCGACGACATCTACGTCAGTCCCAGCCAGATCCGCCGCTTCAACCTGCGCACCGGCGACTACATCACCGGGCGCGTGCGCCATCCGAAGGAAGGCGAGCGCTACTTCGCCATGCTGCGCGTCGACGACATCAACGGCGATCCGCCGGAAGCGTCGAAGAACAAGATGCTGTTCGAGAACCTCACGCCGCTGTTCCCGCGCAAGGCGTTCAAGCTCGAGCGCGGCAACGGGTCGAGCGAGGACATCACCGGCCGCATCCTGGACCTGATCGCGCCCATCGGCCGCGGCCAGCGCGGCCTGATCGTCTCCCAGCCCAAGTCGGGCAAGACGATGATGCTGCAGAACATCGCCCAGGCGATCACCTACAACCATCCCGACGCGCACCTGATCATGCTGCTGATCGACGAGCGCCCGGAGGAAGTGACCGAGATCGCCCGCACCGTGCGCGCCGAGGTCATCAGCTCCACCTTCGACGAACCGGCCGTGCGCCACGTGCAGGTGGCCGAGATGGTGATCGAGCGGGCCAAGCGCCTGGTCGAGCACAAGAAGGACGTGGTGATCCTGCTCGACTCGATCACCCGCCTGGCGCGCGCCTACAACACCGTGGTGCCCAGCTCCGGCAAGGTGCTCACCGGCGGCGTCGACGCCAACGCGCTGCAGCGTCCCAAGCGCTTCTTCGGCGCCGCGCGCAACGTCGAGGAAGGCGGCAGCCTGACCATCATCGCCACCGCGCTGACCGACACGGGCAGCAAGATGGACGAGGTGATCTACGAGGAGTTCAAGGGCACCGGCAACATGGAAGTGCACCTGTCCCGCCGCATCTCCGAGAAGCGCGTCTACCCGGCGATCGACATCAACCGCTCCGGCACCCGCCGCGAAGACCTGCTGATCGACCCGGACCTGCTGGCAAAGATCTGGATCCTGCGCAAACTGCTGCACCCGATGGACGAGCTGGCCGCGATGGAGTTCATGCTCGACAAGATGAAGAGCACCAAGTCCAACGACGAGTTCTTCAACTCGATGAAGCGCTGATCCCGGGCGCCAAGGTGATACGGAAAAAGCCGGCCGCTGGCCGGCTTTTTCTTGGCCGCCGCCTCGATACCAGGCCGCACCTACTGCCCGCCACCGGCCGTGGCGGCGAGGCGTCGCGGCATGTGCGTCGCTTCTGAACTCTCGCGTACAATTATTTTTCGCGCACCCCTTGGGCCGCCGCGCGCCGTCCCCATAACCGCCGTTTCCACCGCAAAGGCTTGCACCGTGTCCATCCCCAGTGCCGTCAAGAGCACCCCGATCGCGGGTCGCCAGCAGCTCGTCGACTACCTTGCGGCCGGCGAGAAGCCGCGCGAGGCGTGGCGTATCGGCACCGAGCACGAGAAATTCGGCTTTCGCACCGACGATCTGCGCCCGCCGACCTATGAGGGCGAGCGCGGCATCCGCGTGCTGCTGGAGCAGTTGGCCGCGCGCTACGGCTGGGAGATCGCCCGCGAGGGCGAGCTGCCGGTGGCGCTGGCGCGCGACAAGGCCTCGATCACGCTGGAGCCGGCCGGCCAGCTGGAGTTGTCCGGCGCGCCGCTGGCGACCATCCACGAGACCTGCCGCGAAGTGAATGCACACTTGGCCGAGGTGCGCTCGATAGCCGAAGGCCTGGGGCTGGGCTTCCTCGGCATGGGCTTCCAGCCGAAGTGGCGTCGCGACGAGATGCCATGGATGCCCAAGGGCCGTTACAAAATCATGCGCGAGTACATGCCCAAGGTCGGCTCGCTCGGCCTGGACATGATGACCCGCACCTGCACCGTGCAGGTGAACCTGGATTTCTCTTCCGAAGCGGACATGGTGAAGAAGTTCCGCACCAGTCTGGCCCTGCAGCCGATCGCCACGGCGCTGTTCGCCGATTCGCCGTTCACCGACGGCCAGCCCAACGGCTATCAGTCCTTCCGCTCCCAGGTGTGGACCGACACCGATGCCGACCGCACCGGCATGCTCGACTTCGTGTTCGCCGACGGCTTCGGCTACGAGCGCTACGTCGACTACATCCTCGACGTGCCGATGTACTTCAGTTACCAGGACGGCAAGTACATCGACCTGGCCGGCCACGACTTCAAGCGCTTCATGGCCGGCGAGCTGGCGGCCATTCCAGGCACGAAGGCCACCATGAAGGACTGGGCCGACCACCTCACCACCGCCTTCCCCGAAGTGCGGCTCAAGCAGTACCTGGAAATGCGCGGCGCCGACGGTGGCCCGTGGGGTCGCCTGTGCGCACTGCCGGCGCTGTGGGTCGGCCTGCTGTACGACGACGAAGCGCTGGATGCGGCGTGGGACTTGGTCAAGGATTTCTCCATGGCCGAGCGCCACGCGCTGCGCGACGGCGTGCCCAAGCACGCGCTAAAGCTGCCGTTCCGCGGCGGCACGGTGCGCGATCTGGCGCGCGAGGCGCTGAAGATCGCCACGCACGGCCTCAAGCGCCGCGCCTGCACCAACGCCAGCGGCGCCGACGAGAGCATCTTCCTGCAGCCGCTGATCGAGATCGTGGAGGCGAACCAAACCCCAGCCGAGCGCAAGCTCGAACTGTTCCACGGCGCCTGGGGAGGCAGCGTCGATCCGGTGTTCCGCGAGTTCGCCTACTGACCGGTTGTCGTAGGAGCCCGCTCGCGGGCGATGCTTCTGCTCCTGATCCACATCGAAGCCAAGAGCATCGCCCGCGAGCGGGCTCCTACGGGGGGGCGGTGCCGATAAGAAAAAGGCCGGCTTGCGCCGGCCTTTTTCTTTGATACGCACGCGGTGCTTATTTGCCCTTGGGCGCTTCCTTCAGGCCGCGGTCGATCAGCATCGGCTCGACGCTGGGCGCCTTGCCGCGCCAGGTTTCGTACATCTTCTCCAGGTCCTCGGTGTTGCCGCGCGAGAGCACCATGGCGCGGAAGCGGTCGCCGTTGGCACGGGTCAGGCCACCGTGTTCCTTGAACCACTCGAAGCCGTCGTCGGCCAGCATCTCGGTCCACAGGTAGGCGTAGTAGCCGGCGGCATAGCCGTTGCCCCAGATGTGCTGGAAGTAGCTGGAGCGGTAGCGCGGCGGCACGTAGCTGAGGTCGATCTTGTCGTCCTTGAGCGTCTTGGCCTCGAACGCATCGGCATCCTGCTTGGGCGCGTCGGCACCCAGCGTGTGCCAGCCCATGTCCAGCAACGCCGCAGAGACCAGCTCGGTCATGTCATAGCCCTTGTTGAAGCTGGTCGCCTTCTTGAGCTTGTCCACCAGCGCCTGCGGCATCGCCTCGCCGGTTTTGTAGTTCTTCGCGTAGTGTGCGAACACCTTCGGATCGGTCGCCCAGTGTTCGTTGAACTGCGAGGGAAACTCGACGAAGTCACGCGCGGTAGCCGTGCCGGAGAGCGTCGGGTACTGCTCGTCGGCGAACATGCCGTGCAGGGCGTGGCCGAACTCGTGGAACATCGTGATCACGTCGTCGAAGGACAGCAACGCCGGCTGACCCGCCACCGGCTTGGTGAAGTTGGCGACGTTGTAGACCACCGGCTTGGTGCCCAGCAGCTTGGACTGACCGACGAAGTTGTCCATCCACGCGCCGCCACCCTTGTTGTCGCGCTTGAAGTAGTCGCAGTAGAACAGCGCCAGCGACTTGCCGTCCTTGTCGAACACCTCGAACACGCGCACATCCGGCTGATACACCGGCAAATCCTTACGCTCCTTGAAGGTCAGCCCGTAGAGCTGGTTGGCCGCGTAGAACACGCCGTTCTGCAGCACGTTGTCCAGCTCGAAGTACGGCTTGATCTGGTTCTCGTCCAGGTCGTACTTGGCCTTGCGCACCTGTTCGGCGTAGTGCTGCCAGTCCCAGGCCGCGACCTTGAAGCCGCCCTTCTGGGCGTCGATCACGTCCTGGATGTCCTTCCCCTCGCGCGCGGCGCGGGCGGTGGCCGCAGGTACCAGGTCCTGCATGAATTTGATCGCCGCGGTCGGCGTCTTAGCCATCTGGTCTTCCAGCTTCCATGCCGCGTAGTTGGGGAAACCCAGCAGCTTGGCCTGCGCGGCACGAATCTGCGCGATGCGCTCGATGGTCGCGCGGGTGTCGTTGGCGTCGCCCTTCTCGGCGCGGTTCCACGATGCCTTGAACAACGCTTCGCGGGTGGCGCGGTCATCCAGCCCCTGCAGGGCCGGCTGCTGCGTGGTGTTCTGCAGGCTGATGACGTACTTGCCGTCGAGCTTGCGCTCCTTGGCCGCGGCTGCCGCGGCGGCGATGTCGCCGTCGGAGAGGCCGGCCAGCTTGGCCTTGTCGTCCACCACCAGCGCACCGTCCTTGGTGGCGGCGAGCAGGGTGTTGGTGAACTTGGTGCTGAGGGTCGACTCCTCTTTGTTGAGGTCCTTCAGCTTGGCCTTGTCGGCGTCGGACAGCTTGGCGCCGTGGTGCACGAAGTCGCGATAGACCACCTCGACCAGGCGCAGCGACTCGGGATCGAGCTTGAGCGAGGCGCGCTGGTTGTAGACCGACTCGACCCGCGCAAACAGCTTGCTGTTGAGATAGATCGCATCTTCGTGCGCGGCGAGCTTCGGCGCCTCGTCCTCCTGCACCTTCTGCAGCGTGTCGTCGGTGTTGGCGCCGGTGACGCCGTTGAACACCGCCATCACCCGGTTGAGCAGTGCACCGGATTTCTCCATCGCCACGAAGGTGTTGTCGAAGGTGGCCGGCTCCGGGTTGTCGGCGATCTTCTCGATCTCCGCCAGGTGCTGGCGCATGCCCTCTTCGATCGCCGGCTGGTAATCGGCGTCGGTGATCTTGTCGAACGGCGGCGCCTGGAAATCCAGCGTGCTGGCCTGGGCGAACGGGTTGGCAACATTGAAGGCGACACCCGCCACGCTACCGGCCGGAGCCGGGGCCGGCGCGCTGCTCGCCGGTGCTGCGGCTGGCTTGGCAGCGTCGTCACTGGCCTGCTGCGAGCAGGCGGCCAGGGCGATCGAGGTGGCGATCACGAGAGTACGGAGTCGGAGCATGCGGGTTCCCTTGGAGGCGCGCCCGACCACCGGGCGCTTGGATACGGCAAGCCCGCGACTCTAACGATTCGATGCCCCCGCTTCCAAGCCGCAGCGCGCCATCGACGCGCTCAGGCGGCGCGCATGTCGCGCAGGCTCCAGTGCTTGCCGATCAGCAGATTCAGCCGGTGGCGCACCACGCTCATCGGCAGCGACGTGACCAGGTCGACGTCCACGCGCTGCATGTCATCCACCGAGGCGCGCGCCTCGGCGGACGCATCGGTGACGCCGAGCGCCGGGTCGACCTCGTCCGGTTCCTCCTGCAGCGCGCGCCAGTGTTCGAACAGTTGCGGGCTGCGCATCGCCTCGGTGAGCGCGGCGGCGAAGTCGTTCGGGCCGGCGCCGTCGTAGCGCAGCGACGCGATCGGGCCACGCGCCTGCGCAAGGTCATCGATGCCGAGGTAGTAGTGGTTGCGTTGCGGCATGGGCCTCTCCGTGGGAAACATCAAAGGCGCGGATCAGAGCATCGACGGCCGGCACGGCGCGTGAAGGCCGGCACGACGGCTCAGCCCAGCGCCTCGACCGCGGCGCCGAGATGCCGCGCGGCATGCTGCGGCGGCTCGCCGTGCGGCAGCACGCCCAAGCACGGGCCCGGCAGCAGCTCGCGCAAGGTGGTCAGATTTTCCTCCACGGCCGCCATCGCCGGGTCGATGCGATTGCCGATCCAGCCCAGCAGCCGGCAACCGTCCGCGGCGATCGCGCGCGCGCTGAGCAGCGCGTGGTTGAGGCAGCCCAGCCGCAGGCCGACCACCAGGATCACCGGCAGCTCCCACGCCTGTGCCAACGCCGAGGCCATCAAGCCGGGGGCCAGCGGCACCAGCCAGCCGCCGACACCCTCCACCACCACCGGCGCATGGTGCGCGCGCAGCCGCTCGAACGCTTCGGTGAGCGGCGGCAGCGCGACCGTCACGCCGTCGCGCGCGGCTGCCAGGTGCGGCGACAGCGGCGCGCGCAGGCTGACCGGATTGATCGCCGCGTAGGCCACGCCGGCCGGGCCGGCCGCCTGCAGGGCCAGCGCATCCTCGTTGCGCAGGCCCTCGGGCGTCTCCTCGCAGCCGCTGGCCACCGGCTTCATGCCCACCGCATCGTGCCCTGCCCCACGTAGCGCGTGCAGCAGCGCGCACGAGGCATGGGTCTTGCCGATACCGGTATCGGTGCCGGCAATGAATACGCGGTCGAGGCGGGTCATCGAACGGGTCCTGGTAGAGCGCACGGGGTGTGCATGGTGGCGATGCGACGCCGGCCGGGCAAGCGCCGGCGCTTAGCAAGAAATTTGGAAACGCGGAGCAAGGATTTAGCAACGGCGCGCGTCCGCGCTTTCTAACATGCCTGCCACCCCACCTCCCGCAGGAATACGCAAGCATGCACTCGACCGATCACGCGGCCGTCCCCGCCGCCACGCCCCGCTACAACATGTACGCCTTCATCCATAAGGCGATGCGAGCCTTCATGGCCGACACCCTGGTGCGCATCGGCCGCCTGGATGCGAATGACGACGCCGACGTGGAGGCCGGGCTCGGCCAGCTGCGCGAACTGCTCGACCTGTGCCGTCACCACCTGGCGCATGAGGACCGCTTCGTGCACCCGGCGCTCGAGGCGCGCGCGCCGGGATCGAGCATGCAGGTGGCCAGCGAGCACGTTCATCACGAGGCCGACATCGATGCGCTCGACGCGCTGGCCGATGCGCTGGTGCTGGCACCCGGCGGCGCCGCCCGCAGCGCCGCGGCGACCCGGCTGTATCGGCAGCTCGCGGTCTTCGTCGGCATCAACTTCGAACACATGGATTACGAGGAGAGCGAACACAACGCCGTGCTGTGGGCGCACTACAGCGATGCCGAGCTGTTCGGCATCGAAGCGCAGCTGCATGCCGCGCTGTCGCCCGCGGAGCGCGCGCAGGGGCTGCGACTGATGCTCGGCGCGCTCGACCACAGCGAACGGCTGCGTCTGCTCGAGGGCATGCGCGCCCATGCGCCAGCCCCCGCGTTCGAAGGCGCGCTCGCGCTGGCGCGCAGCCTGCTCGGCCAGCGCGACCGGCAGAAACTCGAAAGCGCCCTGCAGCCGGCGGCCGTGGCGGCCTGATCAGCCCGCCCGTTCGTTCGGCATCTCGACCAGCTCCAGCGGCCGCAGCACGCACAGGCGCAGGCGCCCGCGACCGGCCTTCTCGATGCGGATGCACGCCTCGCGCTCGGCCAGCCGCCGGGTGAGCAGGATCAGCCGCGCTTCCAGGTTGTCGCTGAGCTCGGGCAGGCGGATGCGCGGGTCCAGCCGCAGCTCGCGGTTGGCGAACACGGTGCGGCCGTGCTCGGCGTGGTCGCGCAGCAGCGTCCACAGAATCGCGCCGGCCACGCCCTTGATCAGGTAGTCATCCCCGATGAACACGCTGCCGGTGGCCGGATGGTGACGGATCAGCACCGGCGCGCCTTGCGGCGGCGGCGCCACCAGCTCGGCCGGCGATGGCTCGCCGGTCGCGTCCGCGCGCAGCGCGCAAAGCGCCAGGCCGAGCTGGGCGCCGAGCGTGACCAGCGCATCCTCGTCGTCATAGCCAAATCGCAGGTCGCGCGGGCTTTCCACGTACAGCACACCGGCCAGCCGGCCTGCGCCGACGATCGGCACCGCCAGCTGGCTGCGCGACTCGGGCAGCCCGGGCAGCGGGATCGCGGTCTCCAGCCGGTCGGCCAGGCCGCCGGCCGCGGCCGCTTCGCGCACGGCGCGGCCGTAGGCGTACTCGCCGGTCATGTGGGCGATGCGAATCGGCGTGCGCTCGCGCGCGGCCACGCCGATCACCCCGTCTCCCATGGCGATCTCCGAACCGACGCCCGATTCGCCGTAGCCGCAACTGGCCACGGTGAACAGCTTCTGCCCGCTGCCGTCGAGCAGCAGCACCATCGCATGGTGGATGTCGAAATCCTGCCGCAGGCCGGCGAGCAGCGCCTCCAGCGCCGCATCGAGATCCACCGCGTCGGCCAGCCGCAGCGCCACCGCCCGCGTCGCCTCCAGCAGGTTGCGCCGCGGCAGCGGCGCCGGCGTCGGCAGCCCCGGCACCGCCTCGATCGCATCGACCCGGTAGACGTCCGAACCCTTGAGCTGGAACACCCCGCTCATGCCGGTGTGCGAGGCGATGCCGGCGAGCTTGGCGCGCATGCGCTCGAACAGCGGCCCGGCCGATTCGGTGCGCAGGTAGCGCAGGGTGAGGCGGTACATCGCCGAGCTCTGCGGGTGCATCAGCAGCAGTCGCGCCTGCGGGTTGGCCAGGATGTTCTGCCGGGTCTTGTTGAAGAACTGGAACGACAGCGCGAGGTGGCGCGGGTCGATGTATTCCACCTGCGAGAGGTAGGCGACGTTGGGCGTGCCGTCCGGCGCGCAGGTGGCCATCACGCCCGGCAGGCTGCCGTCCAGGCAGTCGCGGATCGCGTCCAGCCCCGGCGTCACGGGGCCATCTCCAGCGCCCGGCCGGCGTCCGGTCCGGGCGTCTGCACGAACGCCGACGACGGCGAGAAAGTGATCGCCACCAGTTCGCCCACCGCCGCCAGCAGGGCGCGCACGCGCGCCTCGGGCACGCCGATCAGGGCCAGCTCGGCGACCATCGCGTCGCGGTAGGCGGCGGCCAGCGCGAGATCGTCGCCGGCGATCGGCACGACCTGCGCGTCCTCGCCCTTGATCTGCACCGAGCGATGCGTGCTCGGCCGGGTGAACACCACCGCCACGCGGCGGTTGTCGCGGATGTCCTCGAGCAGCTCGTCCGCCTGGCAGGCCACCACCAGCACCGCCAGGCGTGCACCGCCGGGATCGACCCGGCAGCCCTGCGCGCGCACCAGCGCCGGGCGATGCTCGGCGTTGCGGGTGGCGGCGATGATCGACACCGCGCCCTGCAGCAAACCGGCGAGCTCGTCATCGATGCGGGTGGCAGCGGGCACGGCAATCCTCGTCCAGCGATGGGGCACGGCGGGCAGCGGGGTTCCCGGCGCATAATAGGCGCTTCGCCCTCCGGGACCACCCATGTTCCACGTCGCTTCCAACCCGCATGCCGGCAAGCGCGAGCTCTACGCCGAAATCGCCGAACTGGCGCAGGGCCTGCTGGCCGGCGAGCGCGACCTGATCGCCAATGCCGCCAATTTCAGCGCCCTGCTGTTCCACAGCCTGCCGGACCTCAACTGGGCCGGCTTCTATTTCTACGACGGCAGCGAGCTGGTGGTCGGCCCGTTCCAGGGCAAGCCGGCGTGCATCCGCATCGCGCTGGGCCGCGGCGTGTGCGGCACGGCCGCGCAGACGCGCCAGACCCAGCTGGTAATGGACGTGCACGCGTTCGAGGGGCACATCGCCTGCGATGCCGCATCCAACTCGGAGATCGTGGTGCCGCTGGTGAAGGCCGACGGCTCGCTGCTCGGAGTATGGGACGTGGACAGCCCGCTCGCCGGTCGCTTCGACGACGAGGACCGCGCCGGCATGGAGGCGCTGTGCGCCGTGTTCATGCGGGCAGTCGAGGCCGCCTGATCACCCGCGACCGCGCAGCGGCATAGTGTCGCAAGGATTCTTGCGAATCAGCCCGCGCGCGGCTGCCGCAGCAGTTCGAGCACGCGTGCGCGCGCCTCGTCGACGCCGGTCGGCGCGCTGGAAGAAAACCCCTGCACGGTGGCCTGGCGCCCCTCGTTGACGAACTGCCGGCGCATCGCCGCCACCGTCTGCATCGCCTGGCTGCGCGAGAGTTTGTCGGCCTTGGTCAGCAGCAGGTGGCAGGGCAGCGCGGTGGCGAAGCAGAAGTCCAGCATCATCCGGTCGAACTCCTTCAGCGGATGACGGATGTCCGCGATCAGCACCACGCCGCGCAGGCTGCGGCGCTGGTGCAGATAGGCGTCGATCTCGGTCTTCCAGTGTGCGCGCAGATCTTCCGGCACCTTGGCGTAGCCGTAGCCGGGCAGGTCGATCAGGCGCGCATCGAACGGCGCCTCGCCCTCCACCGGCGGCAACGGCGGCAGCGAAAACGCCACCATCTGCTGGGTGCGACCCGGCGTCTTGGAAGTGCGCGCCAGACCACGATGGCCGGTGAGCGCGTTCAGCGCACTGGACTTGCCGGCGTTGGAGCGGCCGGCGAACGCCACCTCCGCTCCCTGGTCGGCGGGCAGCTGGCTGATGCGATGGGCAGCGAGCACGAACTGCGCGCCCTGGAGCGGATTGGAAGACATGGGAATGGTTTGACCGGTCAGGGTGGCACGGCGATAATTCTGCGGTTTCTGCCCAAGGCAAGCCGCGCGGCGGCTTCACGGCAGTATCTGCAGTCTTTCAGGAGACAAGTGTATGAGTTTTCGGCCCGCCGATTTTCGGCACGCTGTGCTTGGGGCGGCTGTCGCCCTCACCTTCGCGCTGTCCGCCGGCGCGGTGATGGCCCAGGACGCCAAGCCCGCCGCTGCTTCCAGCGCGGCGCCGGCAGCGGCCGGCAGCGCAGCGGCGCCTGCGGCAGCAGCGCCCGCCGAAGCGGCGACTGCGGCGACTGCGGCGGTCAAGCCCGGTGATGCCACCGCCGGCCAGGGCAAGGCGGCCGTGTGCGGTGCCTGCCACGGCATCGACGGCAACTCGGCCGATCCGCAGTATCCGAAGCTCGCCGGCCAGCACGAGGCGTACATCGCCCGCCAGCTGACCAACTTCAAGGCCGCCAAGCGGCAGAACCCGATCATGCTCGGCATGGCCTCCCCGCTGTCCGAGCAGGACATGCACGACATCGGCGCCTACTTCGCCACCAAGGTGTCGCGTCCGGGCGTCGCCGACGAGGCGCTGGTCGAGCACGGCCAGAAGCTCTACCGCGAGGGCGACGTGGAGCGCGGCATTCCGGCCTGCATGGCCTGTCACCTCACCGACGGCCGCGGCAATCCGGGCGCGATCTACCCGCAGCTCGCCGGCCAGCACGCGCAGTACATCGAGGCCACGCTGAAGTCCTGGCACGATGGCACCGTGTGGGGCGACGACGCCCACGCGCAGATCATGCCGGCGATCGCCAAGAAGCTCGATGCCAAGGACATCACCGCGCTGGCCAGCTACATCGAGGGCCTGCACTCGGCCGACAGCGGCGACACCGCTACCGCGGCGCCCTGATCGACCCACACGCCGACCTCCGGGTCGGCGTTGTCGTTTTACCCTGTGCGTTCGTAACTCCCGCTGTCGACACCCCAAGGACATCCCCATGCTGAAGCGCCTGCCGATCCTGTGTTTCGCCCTGCTCGCCCTCACCGCGTGCAGCCACGACAGCAACAGCCCGGCGCCGACCGCTTCCGCTCCCTCGTCCACCGCGAGCGCGCCCGCGCAGGCTCCGGCCGCCGCACCGGCCGCCGCCAGCACGGCCGCTGCGGCGACCACCAGCGCGGCACCGGCATCGACGGCCGCCACGCCGGCGACCGCGATCACCACGGCTGCGGCAGCGGCGCCCGCCGATGTGCCCGCCTTCGTCGAGGATCCGAAATGGGTCGAGGGCAAGAACTACTTCCGCATCGAGCCGGCGCAGCCGAAGGTGTCCAACACCGACAAGGTTGAGGTGGCCGAGGTGTTCTCCTACGCCTGCCCCTCGTGTAACGCTTTCCACCCGATGGTCGACCAGTTGGCGAAGACCCTGCCGTCGTATGCGGTGATGGCCTACCTGCCGGTGTCGTTCATGCCGCAGGAAAACTTCCCGATGTTCCAGCGTGCCTACCTCACCGCGCAGGCGCTGGGCGTGGCCGAGAAGGCCAACGACGCGATGTATGACGCGGTGTGGAAGAGCAAGGAGCTGAGCTCCGAGCGCGCCGACGGCCAGGGCCTGAAGCCGATGTCCGACCTGCCCAAGCTCGAGGATGCGGCCAAGGTCTACGCCAAGTTCGGCGCCGATCCGAAGGAGTTCGTGGCGGTCGCCAACTCCTTCAGCATCAACACCCAGGTCAAGCGCGCCGACCAGCTGGTGAAGGCCTATGGCGTGGAAGGCACGCCGACCATCGTGATCGACGGCAAATACCGCATCGACCTGCGCGCAGCCGGCGGTTATGCGCAGATGGTGGAGCTCGCCAAGTACCTTGCGGCCAAGGAAGCCGCCGGCAAGTAAACGTCGCCGGCGGCACCTTTGCCGCCCGCCGCGGTCTTGCCTTTTCGCCCTCATCCGCTCCGGAGTCGATCCATGCTGAAGCACCTCTCCCGCCTGCGCCTGTTCGCCCTGCTCGGCGGGCTCCTGCTTGCCACCGCATGCACCGCCGGTACCGGCAACGATGCGACCGCGCCGTACACCGAGGGCACCGATTACGTCACCCTGCCCGGCCCGGCCCAGCGCTACAGCGCCGAGGGCAAGGTGGAAGTGGTCGAGGTGTTCTCCTACGGCTGCATCCACTGTGCACATTTCGCGCCCATCGCCGAGAAGCTGCGCGCCGCGCTGCCCAAGGGCGTGGTGTTCAAGCTGGTGCCGGCGCCGTTCAGCGCCGAGTGGCTGCCGTTCGCCCGCGCCTACTACGCGGCGAAGAAGCTCGGTGTGGTCGACCGCACGCACCTGGAGCTGTTCAAGGAGAAGTTCGAGCAGAACTATCCGCTCAACACGCTCGACGAGCTGGCCGATTTCTACGCCCGCCAGGGCGTGGATCGCGCCGAGTTCATGCGCATCGCCACGTCGGACGCGGTCACCGCGCAGATGAAGAGCGACCTGGCGCTGATCCAGAAGTGGGGCGTCACCGGCACGCCGACGATCGTGGTGGACGGCAAGTACCGCAGCGGCGAAGTGCACACGTTCGACCAGCTCTCCGCGATGACCCAGTGGCTGGCCAAGCGCGAGCTGGCCGGCAAGTAAGGCCGGCCAAGGCAGCGGCCAGTGCGGCTGTCGCGGCGTTCACGCGCCGCGCGGCATGCTGGGCGCTCCCGTTTCAGCTCCTTCGCCGCCTGAGCCCATGAGCCGCGCCGCCCCCGCCCCTGCCAACGTTCCCGAGCGCCGCCTGCGGCTGCTCAGCTGCAACATCCTGGCCGGCGGCAGCGTGCAGCGTTACCACGAGTACGTCACGCGCAGCCTGCACGGCGTGCTGCCCGGGCGCAGCAAGATGGACAACCTCGACCGCCTCGCCGAACTGCTGCCGCAGTTCGACGTGGTCGGCCTGCAGGAAGCCGATGCCGGCAGCCTGCGCTCGGGCTTTCTCAACCAGACGCGCTACCTCGCCGAAACCGCGGGCATGCCGTTCTGGAGCCACCAGCCGAACCGGCCGATGGCGCGGCTGGCGCACTCGGCCAACGGCCTGATCAGCCGCCTGGAGCCGCACAGCGTGCTCGATTACCCGCTGCCCAGCCGCATCCCCGGTCGCGGCGCGATGCTGGCGCGTTTCGGCGAGGGCGACGACGCGCTAGCGGTGATGATCGCCCACCTTTCGCTCAGCGCACCGGCGCGCGCCAAGCAGCTGGCCTTCATCGGCGAGGTGCTGGCGGATTTTCCGCATGCCGTGCTGATGGGCGACCTCAACACCGAGGCGCACAGCAGCGAGATGCGCCACCTGTTCGCCAAATGCCGGCTGCAACCGCCGGACCAGCCCACGCCCACCTTCCCCAGCTGGAAGCCGCGGCGCGCGCTGGACCACATCCTCACTTCGGCCGATATCCAGCTGGACAAGGTGTGGACGCTGCCGCAGGCGTTCTCCGACCATCTGCCGCTGGCCGCCGAGATCCGCATGCCGGCGCACGTGGCGCCGCGCCTGCACAAGGTGCACCGTCGATGAGCGAGCGGCGCCGTGGCGCATTGGTGCTGGCGTGGGCCGGCGTGCTGCTCGCCGGCGCGCTGGCGGCTTGGCTGCGCTACCAGCTGGTAGAGCCGCCGGCCCTGGCCGAGCGCTGTGCCGCGGCGATCGACCCGCCTGCCTGGTGCGCGTTGCGCACGCGGGTGGTCGAGGGCTTCCTCAACAACAGCTTCGGCTATCTCGCGCTCGCCGCCACCGCACTCGCCTGGCTGCGCCAGCGGCTGTGGACGGCTTGGCTGGCCGCGGCGCTCGGCGCGTTCGCGCTGGAGCTGTACTGCTACCAGTCCGGTGCGCTGGCGCTACTGGCCGGTGCCGTGCTGCTGGTGCGCGACGCGACGCGGCGGGAGCAGCACGGCCGCGCCGAGCAGCACGCTCAGCCCCAGCCATAGCCACGCCACCGGGTTGATGCCCCGCTCCTGTATCAGCACCAGCGCGGCGAGCAGGATGATCGCCACCGCGAGAAGCACATCCTCGCGTCGCCGTGCCCCGGCCACGCCGATCCCGGCCAGCGCCACCAGCGCATAGCCCACAGCGGGCAACGCGAACAGGCCCAGCGGGAAATCGCGATAGCGTCCGTCGAACACCAGCAGCAAGCCGTAATAGGCCAGCGCGAACAGCCAGGCAAAGCGCCACGAGCGCGACGGCGGCGCCACGTCGACGCGCTGCATCGCCGCCGCCAGCGCCCGCGAGAGCACCAGCGCGGTGACCAGCGCGGCCGCACAGGCGGCACCGCTGAGCAGCCATTCCCACCACGGGCCGCAGGCGTACAGCATCTGCCGCACCTGCCATGCCAGCGCCGCACCGCTGGCGATGCCGGCCAACCCCAGTGCGGCGGCGGCACGGGCGCCGCGCGGTCGCCCGAGCAGCACGAACAACCCGCTGCCCAGCGCCGCGGCCAGCCAGCCCAGCCACCAGCGCGGCACTTCGGTCACCGGCCCCTGCATGGGAAATTTCGGCTGCGCCTGCGCATCGAAGATGCCCCAGTAGCCACCCACCGTGCCCTCCTGCGCGCGCTTCCAACCCTGGTCGAAGGCCTCGATCACGTTGTACGGCATTTGCACGGTGGCGGCGTAGCGCAGGAATTCGCGCAGGTAGCGCGCCTCGTTCACCACGCTCGCGGTGGCGCCCTGGCGCGGGCGTCCCGCGCTGGGCCAGCCGGTCTCGCCGATCATCACCGGCTTGCCAGGAAACGCCGCGCGCACCCGCGCATAGACATCGGCCACGTGCTGCACGGCACGCCCGGGCGGCACCGGATCGTCCTCCCAGTACGGCAGCACGTGCACGGTGACGTAGTCGACCGACCCGGCCAGTTCCGGGTGACGCAGCCAGAACTCCCACACGTCGGCATAGGTGATCGGCACCGTCGGCGGCAGCACCGCGCGCGCCTGGCGCAGGTAGCCGGCCAGCGCCGCGGGCGACTGCTCGCCACGCAGCAACACCTCGTTGCCCACGACCACGCCGCGCAGCACCTGTGGATGCGCCCGCGCGGTGGCCGCGGCCAGCGCGATCTCGCGCGCGTTCGCGGCCGCGTCACGACCGATCCACACGCCCATCAACACCTTCATGCCGTAGCGTCCGGCGATCGCCGGCACGGCATCCAGCCCCTGCCCCTGCGAATAGGTGCGCACGCAGTCGAAGCGGCGCGACAGCGCCTTGAGATCGGCGTCGATCTGCGGCGGCGAGATGAAGGTGGCCGGATCGTACGGCGTCTGTCCTTCGTGGCGGTACGGCGCGTAGGACACGCAGGCGATGCGCACCGAAGGCGCGTCGGGCAGGTCGACCGGTCGCCCCGCCGCCCACCACCAGGACAGCCCTGCGAACGCGGCGAGCAACAGTCCCAGCCACACCGGCCAAGGCGATCGCGTGGTGGGCGTGGACGCAGGCGTCATGGGGTTCCCGGGAATGGCGAGCGCGTCAGTCTATCAGCGCGCCGCGGGCCCTCGTCGCACTGCGACGGCACGCTGGCGGGCCGGCCGTTCAAGGGCCATCCGCTACACTGGCCGCTCAAGCAAGCCAGGAGGCACGATGCCCGTTTTCCGCCCCTCCCCCCGCCGTCTTTCATCCCCGATTGCGCGCTGTCTCGTCGGCATGGCGATCGTCGCGCTGTCGCTGGTGCGGCCGATGTCGGCTGCCACCGCCGCCGCGACCGACGCGCAGCGCGCGGCGTTCAAGCAGGCCTACGCCACCGCGCAGCAGCAGGGCGGCGACGCCTGGCGCGCGCAGGCGCAGGGATTGCACGACTACGTGCTCTACCCCTACCTCGAAGCGGCCGCGCTGCGGCATGACCTGGCCACGCTCGACCTGGCGCGCGTGCAGGGGTATCTGGCTGCCCATCCCGGCCTGCTTCCCGCCGACGCCCTGCGCCGCGCGTTCCTCGGCGAGCTGGCGCGGCGACAGGACTGGACCGGCTTCCTCGCGCTCTACCAGGACGGCCTCGGCGACGCGCTCACCTGCGATGCGCTGCAGGCACGCATGGCGCAAGGCCAGCCGCTGAACTTCGACCGCGACCTCGCCGCGCTGTGGCAGAAGCCCTCGTTGCCAAGCGCCTGCGATCCGGTGCAGAGCGCTGCGCATGATGCAGGCCTGCTGACGCCGACGCGGTTGTGGGCGCGTATCGACCGCGCTGTCGCGGCCGGCGCTGGCGGCACCGTCGCCGCGCTCGCCGCCTGGCTGCCGGTGCGCGACGCGGAGGCGGCGCAACGCCTCGCGCTGGCCCTGCGCGATCCGGCCGAAGCCACGGCGCAGGCCGAGCACTGGCCGGATACGCCGCATCATCGGCAGGCCGCGGCGATCGCACTGCAGCGGCTGGCGCGGCGGCAATCCAGCGCCGCCGACCAGGCGTGGCTCACCTTGCGCAAGCGCTTCCACTTCAGCGAGGAGCAGCGCAACGACGTGCTCAACGCGCTAGCGCTGTTCCACGCCACCGATTTCGACGACCACGCGCTGCAGCGGCTGGCCGAACTGCCGGCCGCGGCGCAGACCGACGCCACGCGCGAGTGGCGGGTGCGCGTGGCGCTGGCCGAGCAGAACTGGCGCGCCGTGCTGAGCGCGATCGATGCGCTCAGCACCGAGCAGCAGCGCGACGGCGAGTGGCGCTACTTCCGCGCGCGGGCGCTGGCCGAACTGGGCAAGCCGGCGCAGGCGCAGCAACAGTACACCGCGCTGGCGAGCGAACCGACCTTCTTCGGCTTTCTCGCCGCCGACCGCGCCGACGCGCCTTACGCGCTGTGCCCGTGGACGCTGGCGCCGGACGACGCGCGCGCCCGCTCGCTGCTGGCCGACCTGGGCATGCAGCGGGCGTTTGAGCTGTACGCGGTGGACCTGCCGCGTGAGGCACGACGCGAATGGGTGCGCGCCCTGCGCGGCAGCGACGAAGCGACCCGGCGCGAGGCCGCCCTGCTCGCCTACCAGCGCGGCTGGTACGACCGCGCCGTGTTCACCTTCTCCAGTGGCGACGCGCTGCGCCTGTACGAGCAGCGCTTCCCGCTGGCCAGCCAAGACGGCGTGGTGCCGCAGGCGCAGCAGGCCGGCATCGACCCGGCCTGGGCCTATGCGATCGCCCGCGCCGAGAGCGCCTGGATGAGCGACGCACATTCCGGCGCCGATGCACGCGGCCTGATGCAGTTGCTGCCGGGCACCGGCGCGCAGGTCGCGCGCAGCTACGGCCTGCCGTGGGGCGGCGGAGACACGCTGTACGACCCGGTAGTGAACGTGCAGCTGGGCACGCGCTACCTGGCGCAGATGGCGCAGCGCTACAACGGCGCGCCATGGCTGGCCAGCGCGGCCTACAACGCCGGCCCGATCAAGGTGGACCAATGGCTGGCCGCGCGCGGCACGCTGCCGCCGGACGTGTTCACCGCCGCCATCCCATACAAGGAGACGCGCGAATACGTGGCGCGGGTGATGGCCTTCAGCGTGATCTACGACTGGCGCCTGTCCGGCAGCGCCGTGCCGCTGGACAAGCGGCTGACGCCGATCGGCACCATGTACGTTCCACCCGCCGCGGGCACGGTGCGCAAGGCGGTGCGTTGTCCGGCCGATGACGGGGCCGCGCAGACGGCGCCTGCCGAGCCGGGCACCATTCCGGCCGCGGCGGCCTCCGCCCCTTAGATTCCAAACCGCGCGAGATCGATCACCATGATTCCCCTGCGTCTCGTCATCCTTGGTGGCACTGGCTTCGTCGGCGGCCATCTGCTCAACCGACTCGCTCGCGACGGCCACCAGCTCACCGTGCTCACCCGCAACCGCGAGAAGCACCGCGCGATCGGGGTGATCCCTGGCGTGCGGCTGAAGAGTGTGGATGTGCACGATCCGACGCAGCTGCGTGCGGCGTTCGAAGGCGCCGACGCGGTGATCAACCTGATCGGCATCCTCAACAACGCTGGACACGAGACATTCCAGCGCGTGCATGTGGAGCTGACCCGGCAGGTGATCGAGGCGTGCAAGGCGGCCGGCGTGCCGCGCCTGCACCAGATGAGCTCGCTCAAGGCCGGCCAGGGCCTCAGCCAGTACCTCAAGACGCGCGGCGAGGCCGAGGGGCTGGTGCGCCAGTCCGGCCTGCGCTGGACGCTGTACCAGCCCAGCGTGATCTTCGGCGACGGCGACGGCCTGGTCGGGCGATTCGCCAGGATCCTCAAGCTGACGCCGGTGCTACCGCTGGCGCGCACGCAGTCCAGGCTCGCACCCACCTACGTTGGCGACGTGGTGGAAGCCATCGCCCGCTGCGTGACCGACGACAAGCGCTCGCTCAACCGCAGCTTCGAGCTGTACGGGCCGCAGGTGCTGACTCTGGGCGAGATCGTCGCGGCGATCCGCGACGCCGCCGGCCTGCGCACGCGCATCCTGCCGCTGCCCGATGCGCTGGGCCGGCTGCAGGCGCAGTTCGCCGAGCTGCTGCCGGGCAAGCCGTTCTCGCTGGACAACTTCCGCTCACTGCGCACCGACTCGGTGGGCAAGGTCGACGGCTACGCCGCGCTGGGCATCGTGCCGCAGCCATTCACGCCATGGCTGGAGCGGCTGATCCACGGCCTGCCGCGCCAGCGCCGGCTCGATCACGCGCGCACGCTGCGCCGCTGATCGAGCCGCCCAGGCCATTGGATCAATGCGCCGCGGCCTCCGCGGCGTCTTTTTTTGTCCCCGCTGCGGCAGGCTTCGCGAGCAGCTCGCGGAGCTTGAGGTACACACCGTTGGTCCAGCCGAAGCCGATCACGTTGTCGGTATAGCCGGCGGTGATCTTGACGTCCGCATTGCCGCTGACCATGTTGTATTTCTCGCGGATGGTGCCATCGGCAGCGAGGCTGCGGTCCACCGTGCCGGTGAACTTGCCGGCAAGGCGACGCGCGTCGTCGTGGAAGCCGTAGTCGTCCAGTCCCTTCACCGCCAGCCAGTTGGTCGGCGCCCAGCCGAATGGTTCGTCCCACTGCGCGCCGCTGGCGTCGCCACTCATCGCCAGGCCGCCCTTGCGCTCGAACAGCGCCAGGTGGTCGCGCACCGCCTTGCCCTGCGCCGGCGTGGCGAGGCCAGCCCACAACGGATAGAAGGTGGTGAGGTACGGCTCGGCGGACGGCTTGCCGGTGGTGGTGTCGTAGTCCATGAACAGGCCGCGGTCGGCGCGCCACAGGTATTTGTTGATGGCGGCCTTGCGCGCCGCGGCCAGCTTCGCCCAGTGCGCCGCCTCGTCCGGCTTGCCCAGCCGCAGCGCGAAATCGTGCAGGTCGCGCTCGTAGCGGTACAGCAGGCTGTTGAGGCCCACCGCCGCGTAATGATGGGTGGCGGCGCCGTACGGACCGAAGTGGAAGTTGGTGTCGAAGCCGGACTCGCGCATGGCGCGGTCGCCCGCGTAGTAGTCGGCGCTGAGCCGGTAGCCATCGGCCCAGGCATCGGCGCACACGCGTGAGGCTGCCAGGTCGCAGCTGATCTTCTTCAGCCGGGCCGTTTCGGCCGGATCGGGGTGCTCGGCGGACTTCACCAGGTAGTCGCGGTTCTGCTCCGGGTGCTTGCGCAGATAGCGGATCACACCCTTGAGATAACCGGCGTCGCGCATCTCCAGCACCGGGCCGGCGCCCAGGTCCATGTAGCGGGCCAGGCCGGTGTCGCCGGCGCGGTGCGCGGCGCTGGTCCAGATCGCGTGGTCCTTCACGGCCTGCGGATAGGCCTTGCGCAGCCATGCGGCGGCGGCATCGGCATCAGGAAAACTGGCGCGGTCATCCAGCACCGCCCGCATCATCGCGGTGAGGAACGGCGGCTGCGAGCGGCTGAAGTAGTAGGTGCGGTTGGCGTTGAGCACGCCGCCGTAGTGGTCGATCTCGTACAGGAAGTTCTCCACCATGCCGCGCGCCAGATCTTCGCGGTGATCGGCCACCAGACCGAGCACGATGAAGTAGCTGTCCCAGCCGTACATCTCGTTGAACATGCCGCCGGGCACCACGTAGGGATGCGGCAGGTAGAGCAGGCCCTGCGCCGGCAGTGTGCGCGCGTCGATCTGGCCCAGCGCGGTGACCGGCTGCGGCAGGCGACGCACGTCCACCTTGCAGCGCTGCTGGGTGGCGGCGAGCGCGGCGGGCATCGGCACGTCGGCCGGCAGATACAGCACCGGCTCGGTGGCCACCTTGGGATCGACCAGCGAGGCGCAGTCGTCGGTGGCGCGGGTGAGCGTGGTCCAGGCGTGGTCGATGTACGCGCGGGTGCGCGCCGGATCGGCCGCCTGGGTGCCGGCCAGCGAGCCGGCCGACGCGGAAGCGAACAGGGCGAAGGCGAGAACGGAACGGAGCAGACGGATCATCGCGGGGAACCTTCAATGGTGGCGACGGACCCACGCGAGCATAACCCCGCCGCGCCGGGCCCGCTGTGGCAGAGACGTGAAAGGCGCGCATGGCAGAATGGCCCGATGCACTGTTACCTCGTCGGCGGCGCCGTCCGCGATCACCTGCTCGGCCGCCCCGTGGTCGACCGCGATCACGTGGTGGTCGGCGCGCGTCCGGACGAGCTGCTGGCGCTGGGCTATCGTCCGGTGGGCAAGGATTTCCCGGTGTTCCTGCATCCGCAGACCGGCGAGGAATACGCGCTGGCGCGCACCGAGCGCAAGACCGGGCGCGGCTACCACGGCTTTGCCTTCCACGCCGAGCCGGAGGTGACGCTGGAGGAGGATCTGGCCCGCCGCGACCTCACCATCAACGCCATCGCGCAGGACGAGGCCGGCGCGCTGGTCGACCCCTACGGCGGCGTGCGCGATCTCGAGGCGCGCGTGCTGCGCCACGTGTCGCCGGCGTTCGTCGAGGATCCCGTCCGCCTGCTGCGCGTGGCGCGTTTCGCCGCGCGCTTCGCACCGCTGGGCTTCACCGTGGCGCCGGAGACGATGGCGCTGATGCGGCAGATGGTGGCGGACGGCGAGGTGGATCACCTGGTGCCCGAACGCGTGTGGGCCGAAACGCGCAAGGCGCTGAGCGAGGCGCAGCCCTCGGCGTTCCTGCGCGTGCTGCGCGAGAGCGGCGCGCTGGCGGTGCTGTTTCCCGAGATCGACGCGCTGTACGGCGTGCCGCAGCGCGCCGAGTTCCATCCGGAAATCGACACCGGCACGCACATGGAGCTGGTGCTCGACGCCGCCGCCACGATCGCGCCGGGCGACGAGCTGGTGGGCTACTGCGCGCTGTGCCACGACCTCGGCAAGGCGCTGACGCCGGCCGACGCGCTGCCGCGCCACATTGGTCACGAGCATGCCGGCGTGCCGCGCGTGCGCGCGCTGTCGGCGCGGCTGAAGGTGCCCACCGAGCACGCGGCGCTGGCCGAACTGGTGTGCCGCGAGCACCTCAACGCGCACCGCGCGCTGGAGCTCAAGCCGGCCACCGTGATGAAGCTGCTGAGCGCGCTGGACGCGCTGCGCCGGCCGGCGCGGCTGGAGACGTTCCTGGCCGCCTGCTGGGCCGACAAGCGTGGCCGGCTCGGCCACGCCGAGGACGACTATCCGCCGGCGGATTACCTGCGCCGCGCCTGCGCGGCGGCCGCGGCGGTGCAGGCCGCACCGTTCATCGCCGACGGGCTCAAGGGTCCGGCGGTCGGCGCCGCGATGGAGGCGGCCCGCGTCAAAGCCATTGCTAACGTGAAACTCGCTAGCATCTAGCCCTTTCCCGCGGCGCCGCCTTCGGCCGCCGCCCCCTGATCTGCCGGAGTTGCCCGTGTCCCTGAGCTTCCGTTCGCCCTCGCCGCTGCGCCAGCGGTTGCGCCCCCTCGGCTGGCTGGCCGGTGCCTATCTGCTGATCGGCGTAGTCACCCGCATCGCCCTGCTGGTGATGACCGGCAGCGGCGTGTCGCCCAACCCGCTCAACTACCTGTACGCGTTCGGCGTCGGCGCGATCTCGGATCTGCTCACCTTCGTCTACGTGGCCTGGCCGCTGGTGCTGTTCCTGTGGATCGTGCCCACCGACCGGCCGCTGGTACGCGCGCCCGGCCGCTGGCTGGCATGGATCGGCGCGCTGCTGGCCGGCTTCGCGCTGTGCTGGGGCGTGCTGCACCTGATCTGGAAGGCCAGCCTGCACGAGGTGTGGCCGCTGGCGATCGTGGTGATCTACCTGCTGCCGCTGCCCGCGCTGGCGTACAACCGCCGCAGCGGTCGCGGCTACCTGTACGGGCTGTGCCTGGCGCTGCTGTTCGGACTGTTGTTCGTGGCGGCCTCGGAGCTGGTGTTCTGGCAGGAGTTCGGCGTGCGCTTCAATTTCATCGCGGTGGACTACCTCGTCTACACCACCGAGGTGATCGGCAACATCCGCGAGTCGTATCCGATCGGTACCTGGCTGGCGCTGCTGGCGGCGGTGGCGGTGATCGTGCTGTGGGCCACGCGCCGGCGCGTGCACCAGCGCGATGCCGGCACCCGCTTCGCCCAGCGCAGCGCGCTGGCCGCGGTGTGGCTGGTGCTGAGCGTGGCGGTGACCGCCGGCATCACCGCCGATATGAAGGACCGCACGTCCAACAACTACGTCAACGAGCTGGCCGGCAACGGCATCTTCCAGTTCTTCGCCGCGTTCCGCTCCAGCCACCTCGACTACGCGAAGTTCTACCGCACCCTGCCGGAAACCGAGGCCTACACCCGCGTGCGCGAGCTGTTGAAGACGCCCGAGGCGACCTACCTCAGCGACAACCCGCACGATCTCACCCGCGCCATCCGCCATGCCGGCCCGGAGCAGCACCTCAACGTGGTGCTGATCAGCGTGGAAAGCCTCTCGGCCGACTACCTGGGCGTGTTCGGCAACAAGGAAGGCCTCACCCCGCAGCTGGATGCGCTGTCCAACAACAGCCTGTTCTTCGAGAACGTCTACGCCAACGGCACGCGCACCGTCCGCGGGCTCGAGGCGCTGTCGCTGTCGGTGCCGCCGACGCCGGGCGACTCGGTGATCAAGATGAAGAACAACGAGAACCTGTTCTCGCTAGCGGACATCTTCAACGATCGCGGCTACGTGTCGGAGTTTGTCTACGGTGGCTACGGCTACTTCGACAACATGAACTACTTCTTCAGCCACAACGGCTACCTGGCGGTGGACCGCAAGGATTTCCCCAAGGGCGCGACCATCCATCACGAAAACGTGTGGGGCGTGTCCGACGAAGATCTGTTCACCATGGCGCTGGCGCAGATGGACCAGGTGCATGCGCAGGGCAAGCCGTTCTTCCTGCACATCATGACCACCTCCAACCACCGCCCGTACACCTTCCCCGAAGGCCGGGTGAAGTTCCCGCAGGGCTCGCGTGCCGGCGCGGTGGCGTACACCGACTGGTCGATCGGCGACTTCCTCAAGCGCGCCAAGGACAAGCCGTACTTCAACGACACCGTGTTCGTGATCACCGCCGACCACGATGCGGCCAGCGCGGGCAAGTCGAGCATCCCGATCAACCGCTACCACATCCCGCTGTGGATCTATGCGCCGGCGCACATCGCACCGCGCAAGGTCGAGCGCCTCACCGCGCAGATCGACATCCCGCCGACCCTGCTCGGCCTGCTCCACTTCAGCTATCGCAGCCGCTTCTTCGGCTACGACGTGTTCCAGCTCGAACCCGGGCGCGAGCGCGCGTTCCCGGCCACCTACGAGAAGCTCGGCTACCTGCGCCACAACGTGCTCACCGCGCTGGAGCCGGGCCGCAAGATGGAGCAGCTGATTCCCGACTTCGACACGGGCGACGCCAAGCCCGCCTCGCCGGTGAACAACGCGCTGGTGAACGATGCGATCGCCTACTACCAGGTGGCCGCGAACCTGTTCAAGCACGGCGAGCTGGCGCGCCGGCCGGAAGACTCCACGCCGGTGAGCCCCGCCGAGTCCGCGCCGGCAGCGGCGAGCAGCAGCGCGGCACCCGCGCCGGCCAGCTCAGCCGCCGCGCCGACGCCGTAACCACGCCTCGCCGCTCGCCAGCACACGGGCGAGCGGCGTGCGCAGCAGCAACCCCGCCTGGGCAATGCCGACCGCGTCGGCGAGCACATCGAACGGATCGGCGTCGCGCGGTGGATCGAGCCACTGCGCAAACTCGATGAATACGCCGAACACCAGGCAGACCAGCGCCGCGCCGATGCGGCGGCGGCGATCGGCGTAGACGTTGCCCCACCAGCCCATCAGGCAGGTGAAGGCGAACGCGTGCAGCAGCTTGTCGCCGTCCGGCACCGCCAGCGTGATGTCCGGGTCCGGGCGCAGCGCCATCCACAGCGTCCACGCCATCACCAGCACGCCCAGCGCCACCCAGGTGCGATGGAACTGCAGGCGGCTGGAAGTGGCGATCACAGACGCGCGGCGTGGTCGCCGTCGATAAGGTCGGCCGGCAGCGGCAGCGGGTCCAGGCCGCGGGCGAACAGCATCGCCTGGAAGCGCTCGCCCATCTGCTCGGGCAGGGTGAGCCGCTTTACCTGCTGGGCGAGGCGGTAGCGCGCCGCTTCATCCGGCGCGTTCGCGTAGGCCGCCTCGAACGCCTGCGGCAGGCCGGCACCGATCAGGAACGCCGACTGCGGCAGGTAGCTGGCGAGCCGGAAGCCAGCGCGCACGCCGGCCTCGGCCAGCGCACTGAAATCCACCGAGGCGGTGAGGTCATTGAGGCCGGGCAGGTACAGCGGATCGGCGTGGCTGCGGTGGCGGTAGTGCGCCATCAGCGTGCCGTCGCGGCGTTCGGGCAGATAGAACTCGCGGCGGGTGTAGCCGTAGTCGACGAACAGCATCAGCCCGGCCTCCAGCGTGCCGGCGATCGCCTGCAGCCACGCGGCCAGCTGCGGCAACAGCTCGGAGCGGTAACCGTCGTCGAACGGTACACCCAGTTCGCGTTCGAGCTGGCGCACGGCGTGGACCAGGGCGGTGTCGGCCGGGCGATCCTCGCGCGCCAGGCGGCCGTCGTCGCCCAGGCCCACGCACTCTTCCCACACCGCGCCATCGTGGATCGCGAAGCGGGTGGCGGGCAGCGCGTCGATCACCTCGTTGGCGAACAGCACCCCGCGCCACTGATCCGTCGGCGGCCGGTCGAGCCAGTGCACGCGCGCGGCGACATCCGGTGGAAGCGCGGCGACCAGACGTTCGCGCTGACGCTCGCGCAGATCCGCACTGGATTCGAGGATGGCGTAGCGGCGCGGCAGCGTGCCGGCTTCGTGCATGGCGCGCAAGGCGGCTTCGGCGAAGGCGCCGCTGCCGGCGCCGAGCTCGAGGAACTCGGCCGCGTCACCCAGCTGGGCGAGGGTGCCCTGCACCGCTTGCACCACGCAGCGCGCGAACAGCTCGCCCAGTTCCGGCGCGGTGATGAAGTCGCCGGCCGCGCCAAACTTGGTGGCGCCCGCGCTGTAGTAGCCCAGCCCGGGTGTGTACAGGCAGCGCTCCATGTATTGCGCGAACGGCATCGGCCCATGCGCGGCGATGTGCTCGCGCAGCTGGGCGAGCAGGCGCTCGGAGTGCGCGCGTTCGTCGGCGGACGGTTCGGGAAGTCGGTTGTGCATGCGCTCGTCGCTCGGGGAGAACGCGCGCAAGGATAGCGGCTCGGGCGGGCGGCGCCGTGCGCCTTAGCTGACCGGATGGCGACACGCCAAGGGCGATAGAGGTGCTTGCCCACGTCACGACGGCCGGGGGGAGGAGCCAGTCGTCGTGACGCGGCAAGCCGGGGGGATCAGAAATCCTTCTGCACAGTGAGGTACACACCGCGGCGCGGACCAAATTGCGGCGCGCCCACGCCGATGCCGCTGCCGTCGCGGATCTGGTACGTGCGGTCGAGCGCGTTGATCAGCGCCAGCTGCGTGTGCAACGTGCCGGTGGTGTCGAACTCGAAGTCGTGCGACAGGCTGAGGTTGAGCTGGAAGTACGCCGGCAGCGAGGCGCCGTTCGGCACGCTGCCGTCCTTGCGCAGGCCGCTGCCGAACAGGTAGTCGGCGCCCACCCGGGTGCCCTCGTCGAGCGCATAGCTGATGCCGCCGGAGGAGGAGTACGCCTGGTCGTGGTCGAGGAAGATCCAGTGGTCGGCCACGTAGGCCAGGTCGTCCGCCGCGAAGTTGTACTGGCTGGTGATCACCCGGTTGCCGATCGCGCGGCTGGCCGAGAGGTTGAAGTACGCGCTGAGCGGGCCGTTGGCATAGTTGGCGGTGAACTCCACGCCCTTGATGCGGCCACGGGCGTAGTTGAAGGTGGAATACACCAGCGCGGCGCCGAACTGGCCCTCGTCCTGCAGGCGCTGCACCTTGCGGTAGTAGGCGTCCACGCCCAGCGTGAGGTTCGGCCCCACGTTCTGCGACACACCCACGTCGAAGTAGTCGCTGCGCTCGGCCAGCGGCGTGTTGTTGCCGTTGTCCGGCAGCGCGTTGGTGGTGCCGTCGAACTTGGCGATGTTGGAGGTGGTGATCGCCTCGGTCGCCGGCGGCGTGAAGTAGCGCGAGTAGCCGGCATGCAGCACGGTGGAGTCGGTGGCCTGGTACACCGCGCCCAGGCGCGGGCTGAGCTGGCTCTCGGTGCGGAAGGCCTTGTACTGGTCGCCGCGCAGACCGTAGTTCACGGTGAGCTTGTCACCGATGCTCCATTCGTCCTGCACGTAGGCCGACCAAGTTTTCGCGGTCAGGCGATTGCCGTCGAGGATGGCGATCGGCGTGGTGCTGGTCTGGTTGCCGTCGGCATCGGCCGGAAACACGTACGCGTTGTTGCTGCTGGGCGCGCGCTCGAAGCTGCCGTACACGCCGTAGCGCAGGGTGTGGCGATCGCCCAGCGGCGTGGCGAAGTCGGCCTGCAGCGTGCTGGCGCGGTTGCTGCGATCGATGGTCGAGGCGACGCCGTTGAACATCAGGTCGCCGATGGGGTCCGGCAGGAAGTTCAGGCTGGAATAGCGCTGGCCCAGCGACACCTGGTAATCGGTCGATCCGGCCTTGCCCTGCAGTGACAGCACGCCGAAGCGGGTGGTCTCGCGCTGGCGCTCGTCGAGCAGGGCCGAGTTGAAGTCCACCGTGTCGAGATAACCGAAGCTCGGCGGCTGGCCGGGATTGTTGGGAATCTGGAAGCGGCTGTTCGCCGCGCCGAACAGGAAGCTCAGGCGCGTGTCGTTGTTGATCAGGTAGGAGATGTCGCCGAATGCCTTGACCTGGTTGGTGTGGTCGTGGATCGGCTTGCGGCTGGCGGTGGGGTTCTCCACGCCGACGTCGTTCTCCAGGTAATTGGCGGTGAGGAACCAGCTCCAGCGATCGGTGCTGCCCCAGATCGAGGCGTTCGGATTCAGCGTGCCAAACGAGCCGCCGGTGACGCCCACGCTGCCGCCGTTGCCGAGCTCGTGGCCGCTGCGGGTGGTGATGTCCACCACGGCCGCCGTGCGCAGGCCGTACTGCGCCGGCAGCGCGCCGTCGAGCAGCTTGACGGTGTTGATGGTGCGCGTGTCCAGCGTCTGGCCGAAGCCGGAGATCGACTCGGGGATGATCACGCCGTTGATGCGGTACTGCAGGTTGGCGTGGTCGCCGCGCACGTGCAGGCCGCCGTAGGAATCCTGCACCACGCCAGGCGCTTGCAGCAGCACCTGGTTTACCGGCGTGGCGTCGCCCAGCGGCAGCTGCGCGATGGCCTTCTTATCGATCACGTACTGGCTCGAGCCCGTGTCGGGCGACAACGCGTTGCGCGCCTGGTCGAGCGCCGCGGACACCGAGACCGCGCCCAGATCCTTGACCGGCCTGGCGTGCTGGGCGGTGTCGGCCTCCGCCGGGGCGGGGGCATCGGCGGCGGTGGCGGCGAGCGTCGGCGTTGCGGCGAGGGCCAGTACGAGGCTGGCGGCGAGCAGGTTGGGCTTCATCGGGGGATCCGGTGCGGGGAAAGGTGGCGTGATTGATATGTTATAACATTACTAGAGCGAATCCCCGAGCGTCGTAGGCCAGAAGTCACACCAGCGCCTCCTTGAGCCGGCTTTCACGGCCGGGTTCTAGACTCGGGTGCCCTCCGTCGCACAGGTCCGCGCCCATGGCTTCCTCGCGCAAGACGTCCTCCACGGCGCCCGGCAGCACCCAGGTGCCGGCCGTGATCGCACCGGTCGATCACAGCCGGGTCACCCAGGCGATCCTCGATTTCGTCAGCCAGATCCCGGCGAGCAAGGTGGGCAGCAGCACCGACCCGCACGCCGAGGCGCGTCAGCTCGGGCAACGGGCGGCGCAGCGCGCGGCGCTGACCGCCGGATCGCTGGCGCTGCCGCCGGGCCCGCTGGGCTGGCTCACCGTGTTGCCGGAGCTGATCGCGATCTGGCGCATCCAGGCGCAGATGGTCAGCGACATCGCCGCCGCCTACGGCAAGCAGGCCACGCTGGGACGCGAACAGATGCTGTGGTGCCTGTTCCGGCATACGGCGGCGCAGGCGTTTCGCGACCTGGTGGTGCGGATGGGCGACCGCCTGCTGTTCCGGCGCGTGTCCTATGCGGTGGTGGAGCGCATCGCCAAGCAGGTCGGCGTGAAGATCGGCCAGCGTGCCGCCGGCAAGGGGCTGGCGCGCTGGCTGCCGGTGGTCGGTGCGCTGGGCGTGGGCGCGTATGCGTACTACGACACCGGGCAGGTCGCCGCCACGGCCATCGAGCTCTTCAGCGGCGAAGTCGTAGACGAAGCGGGCGCGCCACCGGCCGCGCCGGCCAGAAATCCGGTCCGGGCCGCGCGCAAGGCCGCCGGTGCTGCGATCGACAAGGCGGTGGCCAAGACCGTCCGCGGCGTGGCCAAGGCGGCCGATGCGGCCGGCGAGCGCAAGGCCACGCGCAAGCGCAAGGCGCCGCCGTCGTCGGATTGAGAGCGGCGCCGCTGCCGCACCCCGATGACCTGTCACCGATGTTGCGGCAAGCTGGAGCGTCCATTCGCCCACGGAACCGCCCATGAGCCCGTCGCATCCGCGTCCCGTCGCCCTGATCACCGGTGCCGGCCGTCGCGTGGGGGCGGTGATCGCCCGCACCCTGCACGGCGCCGGTTACGACCTCGCCCTGCACTACCGCCATTCGGCCGACGCGGCGCAGAGCCTCGCCGACGAGCTGGAGCAGCAGCGCGCCGACAGCACGACCCTTGTGCACGCCGAGCTGGCCGAGCTCGATGCCTTGCCGGGGCTGGTCGGCAGCGTGCTGGCCCGCTTCGGCCGACTCGATGCGCTGGTCAACAACGCCTCGGCGTTCTACCCCACTCCGGTCGGCAGCGCCACACCCGCGCAATGGAACGAGCTGTTCGCCTCCAACGCGCAGGCGCCGTTCTTCCTCGCCCAGGCAGCCACCCCGGCGCTGCGCCGGGCCGGCGGGACGATCGTCAACCTGGTCGACATCTACGCCGAACGGCCGCTGGCCAACCACCCGATCTACTGCATGGCCAAGGCGGCGCTGCTGGCAATGACCCGCGCGCTGGCGCTGGATCTGGGCCCGCAGGTGCGGGTCAACGCGGTAGCGCCCGGCGCGGTGATGTGGCCCAGCGAAGGCAAGCCCTACGACGACAAGCAGGCGATGCTCGAACGCACGCCGCTCAAGCGCGCCGGCGCTCCGGAGGACGTCGCCAGCGCCGTGCTGTGGCTGCTGCGCGACGCCCCGTTCGTCACCGGCCAGGTGATCCGCATCGACGGCGGCCGTACGCTCTCGGTGTAGTGCCCGGACCGGAGTACCACGACTCCTTGCGGCCGGCGCGTGCCCATCACCACGGATGACCCGCTCGCCTCTTGCCGCCCGAGCGGATAGGTTTGTTGCCTCGGCACAACTGCCGTGCCGGGACAACTCAAGGAGCGACACCATGAAGGAACGCGTTTCGACGGCGATTTTTTGCCTGTGGATGACCGCCACGCCCGCCGCGGCCATGCAATGTGCCCGGGCCAGCACCCCGCTTGAGAAGACGCTCTGCAGCGACGAGAAGCTCGCTGCCACCGACCGGGCCATGGCGGACGCCTACTTCAAGCTGCTGCATGCGATCGACGATCCATCCATCCGCAGCAGCCTGGTCGCCAGCCAGCGCCGCTGGCTGGCGGCACGCGAGAGCAATCTGGGGGAACTGGATCAGGCCGATGGCTTCGACCGGCGAACGCAGCGCAGCGTCCTGCTTGCGGTGACGCGTCAGCGCACCCGCGACCTGCAGGCGCGCAAGGGAAATCAGCCGGAGTTCGTGGCGATCGCGCAGCGGCAACGGGCTGCGGCCAGCGCCTACTCCGGCGGCCCCTTTGCCGGATACCTGGCGTCCTGCGAATTCATCCCCGACCCGTACGATCATCGCAAGATGTCCTACAGCTGCTTCGGCAGCCACGCCTACCAGCAAGGCGACCGGGTTTGCTCGCAGAGCGAGGATTTCGCCAGCTATACCGCCGTGACAACGCGTGCCGTAGGCCGCGTGGAGAACGGCCATCTCAAACCAGTGGCCACCTGTGATTTCGGTGGCAGCGACAAAAGCTGCCCCGACGACGATGCCGATCGGCTCCAGGCGTGGAACACCCGCCCGACGACAGAGCAGTTCCAGTCCGGCTATGGCGACGGACCGCGGTTGGAGGTGGATCCGGATCTGGATACCGGCGACGAGGATCCAGATTGGCTCTCGCGCTGCCTTACCGCGCCCTCCTATCCGCCTTCAGCCACCGGCGGCCGGGCATCCGCAGAAGGCGCTCAACCGCTCCATCGATGATCGTTGGCCTCGGCGCTGCGGCGGTGGGCACCATCGTGACTGGTGTGATCGCCGCCGCCTCGCCGGTGCCTGTGGCTGGCCGCTCGTGCGTCCGCCCCGCGGCCGCACGCTCTCGGTGTGACGCTCAGCCCTTGGTGCGGAACGCCTGCTCCAGCAGGGCCGGCGGGAAGCCCGCGCCGGCCTCGCCTTCCTCCGCATAGCGATACAGCGCCGCGGCATAGATGCCCTGCAGCGAGGACTGCACCAGCGCCAGCGTGATGAAGCCCAGCACCACGATGCCGACCGCCGTCACCACGGCCGCGATGGAGTGCGTGGAAAACGCGCCGCCCACCAGCACGACGGACACCAGCACGAACACGAATCCGATCACGCCAAACACCACGCTGAGCCCGGCGTTGCCGATCAGGTTTTCGCCCCAGGTGCGACGCAGCAGCTCGACCGAACGCTTCACCGCATCCACCGGCCCCACGCCCTCGCCGGCCAGCACCGGCACCACCAGGAAGGTGGCCACGGTCCAGGCCAGGCCGATCAGGCCCACGATGAAACGACCGATCAGCCCCAGCCGCTCCTGCACCATGCGCAGCAGCAGGCCCACGGTGGCGGCGATCAGCGCGTAGCCGAGGATGGCGCCGAAGCGCGAACCGGCCAGCGCCAGGCCGTCGCTGACGCCGGCCGCCTCGCCGCGCAGGCGCTTGAGCGCCACGCCGGCCAGCGCCGTGTTGAAGAAGAAGATCACGAAGTACTGCACGAGGTAAAAGAAAAACAGCAGCGTCCACGACGCCGTCGACAGACCGTGCTGGTAGTGCACGCCCAGCCGCTCGCCCTCGATCGTCATCGCCGCCACCGGGATCAGGAAGCTGGCCATCACCACCAGGCTGCAGATGCCCGACAGCAGCGGAAACACCAGCAGCGACTTGTCTGACCGCAACACCCCGGCGCTGGCCTTCATCAGTTCCCAGCTGCGCGCAAACTTGCCCATGGATTCCCCTCCCCGGTTGGAGCCGCCATGGTGGCGCAGGCCGGGCGCACAGGGAAGATCAGCCGGCGGACGGCTCCAGCCACGACTCGACCGTCATCGACTCGCCCTCGGCCGAAAACGCCGCCCACAGCTCGGCCATCGTGCGGCCGGTCACCGGGTGCACGAAATGCGGTGCGATATCGGCGATGGGCCGCAGGACGAAAGCGTGCTTCAGCTCATCGCGCGGAATCTGCAGGTGGCCGGGGCCTTCGGTGACGAGGCGGTCGTAGAAAACGATGTCCAGGTCCAGCGTGCGGTCGGAAAACCGCGGCACGTCGCGGCGGCGGCCCTGGCGATCTTCCAGCGCGTGCAGCCAGTCGTTGAGCTCGGCCGGTGACAGGTCGGTATCCAGGCCGACCGCGAGGTTCACGAAATCCGCGCCGTCGAAGCCTACCGACTTGGTGCGGTACGCCGGCGACACCGCCAGCGCGCCGAAACGCGCCCGCAGCTCGTCCAGCGCGGCAGTCAGATGACGCCGCGGCTCGACGTTGGAGCCGAGGCTCAGGTAGACACGGGCCATGAATCAGTCTCGGGCTAGGGCGGGTAGCGGATGATCGCTGCCCCGCCGCGCCGCGCCCAGCCCCACGCGCAGGTCGTTCCCGGTCGGCGGCTGGTACAGCGCCAGCCCGAACTCGGGCAGCAGCGCGTAGAGGTGGTCGAAGATGTCGCTCTGGATGCCTTCGTACGCGGTCCACTCGGTGGTGTTGGTGAAGCAGTACAGCTCCAGCGGGATGCCCTGCGCGTGGCTTTCCAGCTGGCGCACCATGCAGGTCATCTGGTGATGGACCCGCGGGTGCTCGCTCAAGTAAGCGGTGACGTAGGCGCGGAAGCTGCCCAGGTTGGTCAGCCGGCGCCGGTTCACCGCCTGCTCGCCGGCCTCGCCCAGGCTGCGGTTCCACTCGGCCAGCTCGGTGTGCTTGGCGCCCAGGTACTCGCGCAGCAGGCGGAAGCGGCCCAGCCGCTCGAGCCCCTCGGCATCGAGGAAATGCACGGTGGCCGCGTCGATCAGCAGCGCGCGCTTGATCCGCCGCCCGCCCGACTCGGCCATGCCGCGCCAGTTCTGGTAGCTCTCGGAGATCAGCTTCCAGGTCGGAATGGTGACGATGGTGCGGTCGAAGTTGCGCACCTTCACCGTGTACAGCGTGATGTCGATGACGTCGCCATCGGCGCCCGCACCGGGCATGGTGATCCAGTCGCCGACCCGCAGCATGTCGTTGGAAGCGAGCTGGATGCCGGCGACGAAACCCAGGATGGTGTCCTTGAACACCAGGATCAGCACCGCCGACATGGCGCCCAGGCCCGACAGCAGCAGACCGATCTTCTTGTCGGTCACGGTACCGATGATCACCAGCACGCCGACGATGAACAGCAGCAGCTTGCCCAGCTGGATCACGCCCTTGATCGGCCGCTGCGCGCTGCCCGGCGTGGCGCGGTACATGGTTTCCATCGCCGTGAGCGAGGCGCTGAGCGCCAGCACCAGGAACAGCACCATCAGCCCCAGCGCCAGGTTGCCGACCAGGCGCTCCACCTCCGGTGGCAGATCCGGCACCAGGGGCAGGCCGAACTGCACCACCACCGCGGGCACCAGCCGCGCGATCCAGCGGAACACGCCCGCGCGGAACAACTCGTCATCCCACTTCCACGCCGTACGCACGGCCATCGCCCGCACCACGCGGAACAGGATCAGCCGCGCCAGCAGGCCGGCCAGCCATGCCACCAGCAGCAGAGCGACGGTGGCGATGGCGGTATGCATCACGGGCGTGCGGGCCCAGTCGGGCAGGGAATCCAAAACGAAGGGTCTCCTCGTGCAGGCCGCGCCGGGGCCCGGGGGCGCATGGCGCAGCGGCAGTCGCGGACAAGCGCGCGAGGCTCGGCCTCAGCGCGCGCGGCAGCCTTGCATGCTAACAGTCTGCCCTACTGCGGCCGAACGCCCCGCTCGATGCGCACGCCGACCGCCTTCGCGCCACGCACGGCGCCGGGCTTGGACAGCTTCAGCCGCACCCAGGCCACACCGAACTCCTCGCGGATGATCGCCGCGCAACGCTCGGCCAGCGTTTCCACCAGACCGAAGCTCGACTCGCCCACGTAGGCCATCAGCCGCTTGGACACGTCCTTGTAGTTGAGCGTGTCGGCGATGTCGTCGCTGGCGGCCGGGCGCATGTTGTCGAACGCCATCTCGATGTCGAACGACAGCGTCTGGCGCACCCGCCGCTCCCAGTCATAGATGCCGATGACGGTGTCGATGCGCAGATCTTCGATAAAGACGATATCCATCGCGTAAGCGTCGGGCACCGCGCGCAGCGGCGCAAGCGGCCTGCTGCCGCAGCGGTAGGAGCCCGCTCGCGGGCGATGCTCTTCGCTCTGATTCGACATCAAAACCAAAAGCATCGCCCGTGAGCGGGCTCCTACGCCGCCGGTGGCAGGCTCTCCAGGTCCCAGCGCGGGAACACCTGCACGGTGATGTCCTGATGCTGGCCGTGGGCCAGCCGGATCGCGCCGGCCAGCGCGATCATCGCGCCGTTGTCGGTGCAGAAATCCAGTCGCGGGAAGTAGGTGCGGAAACCGTCCTTCTCGCCGGCCGCCGCCAGTTCGGCACGCAGGCGGCGGTTGGCGCCCACGCCGCCGGCGATCACCAGCCGCGCGGCGCCGGTCGCCTCCAGCGCGCGGCGGCACTTGATCACCAGCGTGTCGACGATCGCCTCCTCGAACGCGCGGGCGATGTCGGCGCGGGTCTGCTCGCTCTGGTCGCTGCCCTGCCAGGCCAGCAGCACCTGGGTCTTCAGGCCGGAAAAGCTGAAATCCAGGCCGGGGCGATCGGTCATCGGACGGGAGAAGCGGAACGCGCCCGCTCGTCCCTGCCCGGCCAGCGCCGCCAGCGCCGGGCCGCCGGGATACGGCAGGCCCATCAGCTTGGCGGTCTTGTCGAACGCCTCGCCGGCGGCATCGTCCAGGGTGTCGCCGAGAATGCGGTAGTCGCCGATCGCTGCCACTTCCACCAGCATCGAGTGGCCACCGGACACCAGCAACGCCACGAACGGCGGCTCGGGCGGGTCGGCCTCCAGCAGCGGCGCCAGCAGGTGGCCCTCCATGTGGTGCACGCCGATCGCCGGCACGCCCAGCGCCCAGGCCATTGCCCGCGCCGCCGAGGCACCGACCAGCAGCGCCCCGGCGAGGCCGGGACCGGCGGTGTAGGCCACGCCACCGAGGTCCTGCGGGGTCAGCCCGGCTTCGGCCAGGGTCTCGCGCACCAGTGGCAGCAGCTTGCGCACGTGGTCGCGGCTGGCCAGCTCGGGCACCACGCCGCCGTAGTCCGCATGCAGCTTGATCTGGCTGTACAGGGTGTGGGCCAGCAGGCCCTCGCCGGGCGCCTGCGGCTGCCAGCGCAGCAAGGCCACGCCGGTCTCGTCGCAGGAGGTCTCGATGCCGAGCACCGGGCCGGTGACGGCGTGCCCCGCAGCCACCTTTGAAAATTCTGTGGTACCCACGTTATACTTCGCGGCTCGCCCGATCAGACGGGCAAGATTACCACCCGGAGATTCCATGCCCAACGTTAAAGTTCGCGAGAACGAGCCGTTCGAGCTTGCTCTGCGCCGTTTCAAGCGTACCTGCGAGAAGGCCGGTGTGCTTGCCGAAACCCGCAAGCGCGAGTTCTATGAAAAGCCCACCCAGGAGCGCAAGCGCAAGCGCGCCGCCGCGGTGAAGCGTCACCTGCGCCGCCTGTCGCGCGACACCACGCGCCGCACCCGGCTGTACTGAGTCAGGCGCGTCCGCACCTCGCGGACGCCCGGATCGCGACGCCCCGCGTCGATCACGATCCCTCGGCAGCTGGCGCGTTGATCCGCCGCCACTGCGCTACGCTTCAAACACTGGCCGACGCTGCCCCGCGCAGCGCCGGCCTTGTGCGTTTGTGTCTCTCCCACCGCCGCACCAGGAGCCTACCGCCATGTCGACCAAACAGCAGCTCACCGAGGACATGAAGGCCGCCATGCGCGGCGGCGACAAGCACAAGCTGGGCGTGGTCCGGCTGATGCTCGCCGCGGTCAAGCAGCGCGAGGTGGACGAGCGCGTGGAGCTGGACGAGGCCCAGGTGCTGGCCGTGCTGGAGAAGATGCTCAAGCAGCGCAAGGACTCGATCAGCCAGTACGTCGCCGCCGGACGTGAGGATCTGGCCGAGGTCGAGCGCGCCGAGATCACAGTGATCGAGACTTACCTGCCCAGCAAGCTTTCCGACGCCGAACTCGACGCGCTGATCGAGGCGGCCATCGCCGAGACCGGCGCCAGCTCGGCCCGCGACATGGGCAAGGTGGTCGGCGTGGTGAAAACGAAGGCCGCCGGCCGCGCCGACATGGGCGTGGCCTCGGCCCGCATCAAGGCGCGCCTGGGTGGCTGAAGCGAGCGGAGCGTGCACCCTCCTGATGCACGACCTTCACGGCCGACCCCGTACAACGACGCTCACTGATTCCGTGCCGCCCGGCGGCCACCCATCCAGGGAGTGTCACATGCTCAAGTGGGCCATCATCTTCGCCATCATCTCGCTGGTCACCGGCATCCTCGGTTTCCGCGGCGTGTCCGGCGCCACCGCCACCATCGCCAAGGTGCTGTTCGCGATCTTCGTGATCCTGTTCCTGATTGCTCTGCTCGCCGTCATTGGCGTATTCCACATACTCTGACGCCAGCACTAACGTGGGAAAAAAGAAAAGGCGCCGACGGCGCCTTTTCTTTTGCTTCTGGCGCTGCGTTCATCGCCCGACATCGGCCCGTAGGGCGGCAGCGGCGCGCTCGACCACCGGATCACGGCCCGCGCGGGCATCACCAATGGTGGGCGCCACCCGCAGGCTTGGTGCGATCCCCTGCCCGACGAACTCGGTCCCGTCGGGCCAGGTGTCGCGCTTTGCGCAGATCCGTGCATGCCCGCCCCCCGGCAGCTCGAACTGAAGCGGCTGACCGGTGCTGCCACCGGTGGCCTCGCCGATCAACAGACCGCGCCTCATCAGCTTGAACGAAACCACGAAGTCCTCGCCGGCGGAGAACGTCCGCGGGCCGGCCAGCACGGCCACCGGGCCCCGAAAATGCGCCTCATGCGGCCTTTCGAACGACCTCGACGCCAGGGTCCGCCAGGCGACATAGGAGCCGTTCCAGGCGCGGAATACTGGGACGTACTCGAGCGAACGGCGCGCCTCCTCCTGGATTGATTGGTCGGAGAGGTAGGAGAGAATATCCAGGCCGTAGGAGGCAGAGCCTCCGCCGTTGTGCCTCACATCGAGGATCAGGCCCTTCGCGGCGAGAATCTGAGGCAGGTGCTCGGCGAATGCCCGTGGCCCGGCGTCATCCTCGAACTCGTTGACGGCAAGGTATGCGATGCCGCCGGGCAGCATGCGCCATTCCACCTTCGGTCGAATACGGACAGCGGCGTCTGGCTCACGCGAGAGATCCACTGCATAGGTGGTCCCGTCGCCATGCCGCAGCTTCAATCGGACGGGCTTGCGGTGGTCACCGTCGAGCAACTGATAGTCGTACATCCGCACGTGACGGTCCTGCGACGTGGAACTGCTGACGTAGGGCGCGACGTGTTGGCGGGCATACTGCCGCACCGGCTCGCCGTCCACTTCGAGCAGCTCGTCACCTACCCGGATGCCTTTGGCGTCCATCGCTGGACTTCCCACCCAGGTCACGGCTACCTGCCCACCATCGAGCAGGGTCGTGCGTATCGGCGGCTGGGCTAAGAACTCGTTGGCGATCGCGTCCGGGGGATAGATGTCGGTGTGGCCATCGTGCAGCAGCGGAGCAAAGCGCATCATCACGTCGTAGTAGTCGTGCAGCGTCCTGGCAGCGATCACCCGGGGCAGGAAATCCAGATAAGCCTGGTTCCAATCCAGCTCCGGGACATGGTCGAAATAGACGAAGTTGTAGCGAGCCTCCGACCAGAACAGCGACAGCCCGGCCACGCGCTGGGCCTCGGTCAGGCCGGAGGCGGGCAGCGGCATCAGCGCAGAAGCCTTCCAGCGCCGATCGATCCGCCGTAGGTCAGCGACCAGGGCCCGGAAGCGCGGCTCGCCCTGCAGCGGTCTCAAGCCGGGGATCTTCAGCAGGAAATCCGCGTCCTGGGCATACATGCGTAACCTGCGCAGACGTTCCAGCGCATCCAGTGCAGCGGCGTGATCACCCAGCGCCGCCTCGGCGGCCGCCTGGCGTAGCACCGCGTCGAAGCGTCGGTCCTCCGCACGGTCCAGCATCCCTGCATCATCGCGCAGACCAGATTCCAGCGTGTCCAACTCGGCCTGCGCCTGCCTGGCCAGTTGCAGGGCCAGCAATGCCTCCTCGCTGGGCAAACCTTCCTTTGGAGGGCGCAAGACGACCGCCGCGCGGTTGTTGAGATCCTGCACGTGCGCATAGCGCTGGGCCGGCGTCTTGCCGACCTCCTGCGCCCGCAACCCGCTGGCTAACACCAGCAGAGTGAGCCCCTCGATCAGCCAGCGTCCCTGCATCACTATCCCCTCGCTCCATCCGGCGGCCATCCGCCTTTCCAGCGGCTAGACTAGCAAGCCCATGCGCGGCCGTATTCCCGACAGCTTCATCGATGAACTGCTTGCCCGCGTCGACATCGTCGACGTGATCGAGCGGCGCGTGCCGTTGAAGAAGGCCGGGCGCGAATGGACCGCCTGCTGCCCGTTCCACGACGAGCGCTCGCCCTCGTTCTACGTCAGCCCGGCCAAGCAGTTCTATCACTGCTTCGGCTGCGGCGTGCACGGCAGCGCGGTGAAGTTCCTGATGGAGTACGAGCGGCTGGAGTTTCCCGACGCGGTGGAGGAGCTGGCCCAGTCGGTCGGCCTCACCGTCCCGCGCGAGGGCGGTCGTGACGAGCGCCCGCGCGAGGACAAGACTGATCTCTACGCCCTGCTCGACGCCGCCGCTGGCTGGTACCAGCAGCAGTTGCCGAAGAGCCCTGACGCACAGGCCTACTGCAAGAAGCGCGGGCTCGACGCCGACACCATCGCGCGCTTCCGCCTCGGCTGGGCGCCGGCCGGCTTCGATGGCGTGATCAAGGCGCTGGGCACCAACGACAAGCGCCTGCAGCTGCTCAACGAAGCGGGCATGGTCGCCAGCAACGAGCGCGGCAACAAGTACGACCGCTTCCGCGAGCGGCTGATGTTCCCGATCCTCGATCGCCGCGGAAGAGTCATCGCCTTCGGAGGAAGAATCCTTGAAAAGTCCGGCGATGGATCGCCGGTTCTTGATCCTCGCGCGCAGGACGCGCGCAAAAATGACGGCCCCAAATACCTCAACTCGCCCGAGACGCCGCTGTTCCACAAGGGCCGCGAGCTGTTTGCGCTGTGGCAGGTGAAGCAGGCCAACACCAAGCTCGAGCGCATCGTGGTGGTCGAGGGCTACATGGACGTGATCGCCCTGCACCAGGCCGGCCTGCCGATCGCGGTGGCCACGCTGGGCACGGCGACCACGCCGGAGCATACCGAGGTGCTGTTCCGCGCCGCACCCGACGTGGTGTTCTGTTTCGACGGCGACCGCGCCGGCCGCGCCGCGGCGTGGAAGGCGCTGGAGTCGGCGCTGCCGCGGCTGCGCGACGGCCGCCAGGCGTACTTCTTGTTCCTGCCCGACGGTGAGGATCCCGATTCGCTGGTGCGCAAGGAAGGCAAGGACGGCTTCGAGAAGCGTATCCGCGAGGCCACGCCGCTGTCGGACTACTTCTTCGGCGAGCTGTCGCACGACGTCAACATGAGCAGCCTCGATGGCCGCGCGCGGCTGGCCGAGCGCGCGCGCCCGCTGATCGCGAAATTGCCCGACGGTGCCTTCCGCGACCTGATGGCGCAGGAGCTGGAGAAGCGCAGCGGCGCGCGCGCCACGTTCGAGGCACCGGCCGCACAGCGCGCCGTGCAGCGGCCGGTGGCAGTGCAGCGCTCGCTGGTGCGCAGCGCGATCGCACTGCTGCTGGCGCAGCCCAGTCTGGCCGAGCGGGTGGAGCGCCCCTACGGATTCCTGCGCCTGGACAAGCCCGGCGTCGAACTGCTTGCCGAACTGATCGACCTGGCCCGCTCGCGTCCCGGCATCAATCCGGCTTCGCTGGTGGAGCACTACACCGAGCGCCCGGAGTATCCCGCGCTGCAGAAACTGATGGCCGCCGCGGCCGTGGGCGAACCCGAGGCGCAGCAGGTGGAGTTCTTCGAAGCCCTGGCGCGGATGGAGCAGCAGGCCGTGGCGCAGCGCCGCGATGCGCTGGTGGCCAAGAGTCGCGAAGGCGCGCTGAGCGATGCGGAGAAAACCGAGCTGCGCGAACTGCTGGCGGCCAAGCGTGCGCCCACCGCGGCGGCCGAGTGACCCGGGAGTGAGCATGCGGCATCGACAAGGGGGTGCCGATGGATCTGCTTGAGCGCCTGATCGGCATCTTCGCCGAACACGGCTACGTGTCGGTGTTTATCGCGCTGCTGCTGTGCGGCGCGGGCGTGCCGCTGCCGGAGGACATCACCCTGGTCGCCGGCGGCGTCATCGCCGGCCTCGGCTACGCCAACGTGCACGTGATGGTAGGCGTGACCATGGTGGGCGTGCTGGTGGGCGACGCGTCGATGTTCCTGCTCGGCCACCACTTCGGTGCGCGCATCCTGCGCCTGCGGCTGTTTGCCTGGCTGCTGCCGCCGGCGCGCTACGCCAAGGTGCAGCGCAAGTTCGAGCGCTACGGTAACCGCATGATGTTCGTGGCGCGCTTCCTGCCCGGCATGCGCACGGCCGTGTTCATCACCGCCGGCGCCACCCATCGGGTGTCGTTCTGGCGCTTCATCCTGCTCGATGGGCTGGCCGCGCTGATCAGCGTGCCGCTGTGGGTGTACCTGGGTTACCTGGGCGCGGACAACCGCGACTGGCTGGCCACCTGGATCCATCGCGGCCAGGGTGGCCTGTGGGTCGTCGGCGGCGCCCTGGTGGTGATCGCCGCCGGCCTGTGGTGGCGCCACCGCCGCCGGCAGTGCGACGAGCGCTGCTGAAACATGCGGGAGGCGAGATGCCTCCCGCACCTGGATCGCTTACTGCGTCTTTACGCTGACGTCGTCGATGACGAACGAGGTCTGCAGCGAGCCATCTTCCACGCCGTAGAAGTTCACCTGCACCGTCTGCCCCTTGTACGCCCCCAGGTCGATCGTGCGCAGCACGTAGCCGCTGGACGCGTTGGTGTTGGAGTAGGTAGCGAGCGTGACGTAGCTGCCGGCGGCGGTGATCAGCTGCACCTTGAGCGTGTCGTACGCGGTGCTGCCGGACTCGGCGGTGTCCACGTGCAGGTAGAAGCTCAGCGTGGCCGAGGCGACCGACGCGGGAATCGTCACGCTCTGGCGCACGTAGTCGGTGTGGGCCGAGCCGTAACCGTCCAGCCACGCCTTCCAGCTGCCGGCGTGCGCCGCCTCGCTGGTGTCGCTGTTGATCACGCCGCTGGTCTGCGTCCACACCGTCGCGCCGCTTTCGAAGCCGCCGTTGCCGATCAGCTCGGTGCTGCCGCCGCCCGAGCCGCCGCCTGAGCCGTTGGACACGCTGAAGCTCACCGTGCTGCTGGTGCCGACGTTGCCAGCCGCGTCATAGGCCTTGGCGACCAGGCTGTGCGAGCCGTCGGCCAGCGTGGTGGAGTCGAGGCTGGCGCTGTACGGCGAGGCGGTGTCGTTGGCCTTGAGCGCGCCGTCGACGTAGAACTCCACCTTGCTCACGCCCACGTTGTCGCTGGCGCTCGCACTGAAGCTGATCGTGCCGCTGGTGCCGCTCTCGCTGGCACTCACCGTGGGCGGCGTGGTGTCGCCACCGCCGCCGCCCGAGCCCTCGGTCACCCACACAGGCGCCGACCATAGACGCAGACCGTCGTCCTGGGTGATCTTGGCGTAGTAGAAGTGGTCGCCGGCGCTGGGCGTGGTGGTGGTGGTCGCCGTCTCCGACAGCGTGCTCACCGTGCCGTTGCTGCCCGGCACGCCCTGGAACACCTGCACGCGCTGCGCGGTGTGGCCGGTGCTGCTGGCGTAGTTCACGGTGAGCGTGAGCGGACCGCTGTTGCTGAAGCGCTCACCCATCACGTGGCCGTTGGCCGTGAGCACGATCTGCGCGGTCTTGTCCTCGGTGGCGAACACGCGGCGGGCGCGTAGCGCATCGAGGAAGTTCGACGAGTTCAGCGCGGTGCCGCTGGGCAGCAGCACGCCGGTGCGATTGGTGAAGCTCGCACCCCAGTTGGCGCAGTGGTTGTCTTGATCCGAGCTGGGCGCGACGTGGTAACCGCGCTCAAGGATGGTGTTGAAGGCCGTCTCGTAGCTGCTGCGGCTGGTCTCGGTTTCGGTGGTGTTGCTGGAGAACGCCGAGCTGTTGAGCACCTCGGCCAGCACCATCACGGCATCGCCGTCGGCGGTGTAGCCGAAGTTCGTTCCGTTGACCAGGAACTGGCCCGAGCTCGCCGGATGGTTGAACTGGCCGATCCAGCCATTTGTGTGCATCAAGGTGTACAGCGAGGCGTAATCGCTCTTGGCGGTGAACACGTCACCGATCAGCTGGTTGGAGCTGTTGTATTCCCACTCCAGCAGGCTCGGCGTGTTGAAGATATTCATGTGCCCGCCGTTGCTGATCACGCCCCACTCCAGGCCGTAGATGGCGAGGAAGTTGGCGTGCGCGGCATTGAACGTGCTGGCCGCCTGCAGGCCCGACTGGTAAAGGTTGTGCGCAGTGGTCGGGCTGGCCGAGCTGTTGGTGCCGGTCGAGCCGTCGTACATGTGGTTGTGCTCGGACGTCATCAGGAAGTCCAGGCCTTCGTTCATCGCGTACTGGTAGGCATCGGCCGGGCCGTACGGCGCACTCTGCGGGGCCTGCGCATCCTTGCAGGTGGACACCACGCCGCCACCGTCGCTGTGGTTGGTCTGGCTGTGCAGGTTGCCGTAGTAGATCGTGTACGGCAGGCCGCCGGTGGTGCTCACCGACTGCATGGTGGCCGCCTGGGTAGTCACTCCCTGCGTCGTCGAACGATGCATCGGCAGCGCGTGGAAGCTCGGCATCGCCGGCTTGGCCACGCTGCCCACCATCACGTCGTAGCGCTGCTGCTCGATCAGTTCGGGGGCCTTGCTCTGAGCCAATGCCAGCGCCTGATTGGCCAGGCCCGAGCCGATGCGGCCGATCACCGTGTCGTCCAACGCCAACGCGCGCAGCCGCACCGTGTAGTAGCCGGGCGCCAGCGCGGCGCGCTGGGCATCGCGGCCATCCCAGTTCATCCGCACCAGGCTGTCCCGTGCCTTGGCCAGGGTGGTGCTGCCCTGCCAGTGGCGGCGCACCTGGCCGCTGGCGTCGAGCACGTCCACTTCCCAGGCGATCGGCGTGCCCGGCGCGGCGCCGGGATATTCGAAGTGCAAGACGATCGGGCGTGTGGCGGTGGCCGCGAACGGCACCTGCAACGCCACGCCGAATTCCTGGTGATCCGGCAGCGGCATCGTCGCCAGCACCGGGGTACAGAACACCGCACCGGCCAGCACGAGGCTGCCGGCTATCCATGATTTCTTCTGCATGACTCCCGTTCCCCTACGTCAATGTAAGAATTTCCCCCGCGGCGTTATATGGCAGGCCTACGTGGCGCGGGTATGACCAAAGTTCCTAGGACTCGCGCAAGGGTTTGCGCTTTGGCGTCAGCGCGCGGTCCGCGCACTGCACCGGCGGCCGGATAGACTTGCGGTTTTGCCAAACGCATCACGAGCGCATGCGCCGCCTGCCCATCGATCCGTTCACCCAGGCCCTGCTGGTCACCGTCGCATTGGCGTCGCTGCTGCCGTGCCGCGACGCGTGGGCCGTCGCCTTCGATCGCATCACCGATGCGGCCATCGCGCTGCTGTTCTTCCTGCACGGCGCCAAGCTCTCGCGCGCGGCGGTGCTGCACGGCATGACCCACTGGCGCCTGCATGCCTGCGTGTTCGCCTGCACCTTCGTGCTGTTTCCGCTGCTGGGCTGGGTACTGCGGCCGCTGCTTGGCGCCATGCTGACGCCCGCGCTGCTGCTGGGCGTGCTCTACGTGTGCACCCTGCCTTCCACGGTGCAGTCGTCGATCGCCTTCACCTCGATGGCCGGCGGCAACGTGCCGGCGGCGGTGGTCAGCGCCTCCACCTCCAGCCTGGTCGGCACCGTGCTGACGCCGCTGCTGGTGGGACTGACGGTGGCCACGCACGGCAGCGGACACGGCTTCTCGTGGCACGCGGTGGAACAGATCCTCACCCTGCTGCTGTTGCCGTTCGTAGCGGGGCATCTGTTGCGCCCGTGGATTGGCGCCTGGGTGGACCGCCATCGACCGCTGCTGCGCTACACCGACCAGGGCACGATCCTGCTGGTGGTCTACACCGCCTTCAGCGCGGCGGTGGTGGAAGGCCTGTGGAAAACCACGCCGCCGCTGGCGCTGCTGGCCACGCTCGGCGCCGACGCGCTGCTGCTGGCGCTGGTGATGCTCGTGGCCTGGTTCGGCTCCGGCGCACTGAAGTTCGCGCGCGAAGACCGCATCACGATCTTCTTCTGCGGCTCCAAGAAGAGCCTCGCCACCGGCGTGCCGATGGCCAAGCTGCTGTTCGTCGCCCTGCCCGGCGGGCTCGGCGGCATCGTGCTGCCGCTGATGATCTTCCACCAACTGCAGCTGATGGTCTGCGCGGTGATCGCGCGGCGCTTGGCGCGGGGCACCAACATCGCCTCCATGTAGGAGCGCACCCTGTGCGCGAATGCTCTTCGTCACGTGACGGAAAGCGTCGCGCACAGGGTGCGCTCCTACCGGCGAACAGGCAGCCGCCCGAAGGCGCTCAGCCTTCGCCGGGCGAATAGTTGAGGCCGAGCGTCAGCCAGCGGCCGTGCGGGTCCGTCCCCATCAGCAGATCGGCCGTCACGCTGCGCCCCAGCATGCGCCGCAGGCCGGCTTGCCACGCCGGGCTGGCGCCGCGCTGGACATAGCCTTCGGCGAGCAGCAGCCAATGCGAACCCAGCGGGTGTTCCAGGCCCGTGCCGAAGGTCGGTGCGGGAGCGTGTCCTCGCGCCACGCTCCAGCCGGCATTGAGGTGGGCCAGCCCAAGGCCCGGCACCGGCACGCTGGCGATCAGGTTGGCGACCGCCGCGCCCGGCGTGCCCGCATGACCGCTCCAGGCCGAGCCTACGGAGACCGCGAAGCCGGGCGTAGCCTCGCCCACGTCGCGCAGCGTGTGTTTCAGACCGAAGCTCAGCTCGGCAGGCGTCGCCGTGGACGCCACCGATCCGCCAAGGCTGTATTCGACGCCGCCCAGCGCACAGGCCGGGACGGCGCTGGCGTCAGCAGCGCCGGTCGGTGCCAGGCGCAGCCAGGATTCCAGCTGGCAGTGGCCGTCCGGCGTCGTCCCGGCGTCGTCGACCAGCAGGCTGGCACCGGCCCGTGCCGCCAGCGACGGCAGCAGGGCGGATGCCAGTACGAGCGTACCGGCGAGGCGGCGCATGATCGGTTCCCCCGACCATCGTCACAGCCAGCGCCCGAAGCGCCGGATGTACAGCCGCTTCACCAGCTGGGTCAGCACGCTGTAGCTGACCAGGGTGAGCACCAGCCAGCCGAAGTAGGCCGGCGGCAGCGGCACCATGCCGAGCTTGGCGCCGATCGCGGTGAAAGGAATCACCAGCCCCAGCGTGATGATCGCGGCGGTGAGCGCCAGCACCGGCGCCGAAGCCATGCTCTGCAGGAACGGGATGCGCCGGGTGCGGATCATGTGCACGATCAGCGTCTGCGACAGCAGGCCCTCGATGAACCAGCCGGACTGGAACAGCGACTGGTGCGCCGGCGAGTTCGCGCCGAACACGTGCCACATCAGCCAGAATGTGGTGATGTCGAAGATCGAGCTGATCGGCCCGATCCAGGCCATGAAGCGGCCGATGTCACTGGCGTCCCACTTGCGTGGGCGACGCAGGTACTCCTCGTCGAGCCGGTCGAACGGGATCGACAGCTGCGAGATGTCGTACAAGAGGTTCTGCACCAGGATCTGCAGCGGCAGCATCGGCAGGAACGGCAGGAACGCGCTGGCCACCAGCACGCTGAACACGTTGCCGAAGTTCGAGCTGGCGGTCATCTTGATGTACTTCATGATGTTGCCGAAGGTGATCCGTCCCTCGATCACGCCCTCCTCCAGCACCATCAGGTTCTTTTCCAGGAGAATGATGTCGGCCGACTCCTTGGCGATGTCGGTGGCGGTATCCACCGAGATGCCCACGTCCGCCTCACGCAGCGCCGGCGCGTCGTTGATGCCGTCGCCGAGGAAGCCCACGGTGTGGCCCTGGCGCTGCAGCGACTTCACCACCCGCGCCTTCTGCAGCGGCGACATCTTGGCGAACACGGTGGTGCGCGCGACCAGCGCGTCCAGCGCCGCGTCGTCCAGCGATTCGATATCGCGCCCCTGCGCGGAGTGCTCCACGTCCAGCCCCACTTCGCGGCAGATCTTGCGCGTCACCGCCTCGTTGTCGCCGGTGATCACCTTCACTGCCACGCCGTGCTGGTTGAGCGCACGGATCGCGGTGGCAGCCGAATCCTTCGGCGGGTCGAGGAAGGCCAGGCAGCCGACCGCGGTCAGCCCGGCCTCGTCGGCCACGCCGTAGGGACGGCCGGTCGCCGGCTGCTGACGGATCGCCACCACCAGCACGCGCAGGCCGTCGTGGTTGAGCTCGCGCGTCATGTCCTTGATCGCGGTGCGGCGCTCGGCCGTCATCGGCACCAGCTCGCCGCCGATGCGCGCGTGATCGCAGATCGCCAGCATCTCCTCCACCGCACCCTTACACACCAGCAGGTGCTCGCCGCCGGCGTCGCCCAGCACCACCGACATGCGCCGGCGCTGGAAGTCGAACGGGATCTCGTCCACCAGCCGGTACATGCTGGCGGCGGGCTCCAGATCGCGATGCTCCAGCACCGCCTTGTCCATCAGGTTCTTCAGGCCGGTCTGGAAGCGGCTATTGAGGTAGCCGAACTCCAGCGCCTCGTCGGACTCCTCGCCGTCCAGGTCGAGGTGACGCTCGAGCACGATCTTGTCCAGCGTCAGCGTGCCGGTCTTGTCGGTGCACAGCACGTCCATCGCGCCGAAGTTCTGGATCGCGTTGAGGCGCTTGACCACCACCTTGCGCTTGGACATCGCCATCGCGCCCTTGCCCAGGTTGGCGGTGACGATCAGCGGCAGCATCTCCGGGGTCAGGCCCACCGCCACCGACAGTGCAAACAGCAGCGCCTCGAAGAAGTTGCCCTTGTCCCACCAGTTCAGCGCGAACACGATCGGCACCATCACCGCCATGAAGCGGATCAGCAGCCAGCTGACCGACTTCACGCCGCGGTCGAAGCTGGTCTGCACGCGCTGGCCGGTGAGGCTGCGCGAGATCGAGCCGAGATAGGTGCGGCTGCCGGTAGCCACCACCAGCGCGCTGGCGGTGCCGCTGATCACGTTGGTGCCCATGTAGCAGACGCTGGAGAGATCCAGCGGGTTGGCGCTGCCGGCATCGAGCAGGTCGCGGCCGCTGGGCGCGGCCTTCTCCACCGGCAGCGATTCGCCGGTGAGGATCGCCTGGCTGATGAACAGATCCTTGGCGCTGAGCAGGCGCAGGTCCGCCGGCACCATGTCGCCGGCGGCCAGGTGCACGATGTCGCCGGGCACCAGCTCGACCACCGGCACCTCGATGCGCTCGCTGTGGCCATCGGAGGCGCGGCGGGTGACGCTGGCAGTGTTGCGCACCATCGCCTTGAGCTTTTCCGCCGCCTGCGAGGAGCGGTATTCCTGGGTGAAGCTCAGCAGCACGCTGATCGCCACCATCACCATCACGATCAGCGGACCGGTGAGGTCGCTGGCGTCGGTGGCCAGCTGCACCACCGCCAGCGACAGCAGCACGATGATGAACGGGTTGAGGAAGGCGTGCAGCAGCTGGCGCGACCAGTGCGGCGGCTTTTCGTGCGATACCTCGTTGGGGCCATCGGCCTGCAGGCGCGCCTGGATCGCCTCTTCGTCGAGGCCGTCATGGCCGGTGGCAAAGCTGGCGAACAGCGCGTCCACCGGGCGCCACGCCTCGGCGGCAGCGGCGACGGTGGTCGGCAGGGGGGAGGTCTTGCCCGCGGTCTTGCGTGCCGCGTGGAGGGGGGGCTGCCGGGTCATGGAGAGGCTTCCGTGGTTGCGAGTCTGCGCTACGCCGGAAGCCCATGAGAAAGATCAGCTGGCCGCCGGCACGAGAGGGCTCGGCCGCGATCGCCTGAGCGATCGCGGCGGTCGAGAGCCTGGCGGAGGCCAGCCCCTGCGGATGAAGCAGCAGCGCATCAGTGCAGGCCCGGCATCGCGGACGGGGTGATCGCGGCGCGCTCGGCGACGCGCGTCGAGACGTTGCGCGGGGCCGGTACGGTCACGGTGTAGCGGCGCTCGGAACACGCACGCACGCCGAACAGCTGGGGACGCAGCACGCGCCAGCGGAGGGAATCGCGAAGGAGCTTCATGGGCCCATCTCCTCGGGTAACGGTGCCTGTGGCGCACCGTCAGGAGTGGGCCGGACGTTTCCTAGCGGAAAGCGTCGGCCGACCGCAGGCGGTCGCCGCAGGCGTTCGACTTGTGATGCGTCGCCGGCACCCGATGCTCGCGGGTGTCGACGTTGCGACTAGGGTAGACGTCCATATGCCTTGGTTGGTGGACTTGAGGTGCCGTAACGGCGCGGCGCGCCGGACGGCGCGCGGATTGTTGTGCTGCAGCAGGGCGCTGTCAATGCCTGCGACGACGAAAGTTCCTGCGCCACTCAACCGCCGGACGGCAACGCCGGCAGCGGCGGGTTGAGCGAGGCGTTCGCCGCGGCGCCGGCGGCCGGCGCATCCTCGTCGTGATCGCCCGGATCGTGGCGGTGCCACACCGCGTGTGCGTCGACCTTGACCCGGGTGACCGCCTCGATCGCGTCGATCTCGGCGCGGCTGGCCGCCAGCGCCGCCTCTTGAGCGGCGCGGCGCGCGATCAGCATTTCATCCAGCCCCAGCTCGCCGAGCGCGTAGCCGCGTTCGGCCTTGTCGGCGCTGCTCGCGGTGGCCGCAGCGGCCTGCTGCTGGCGCTGCCAAATGGTGTAGCGCGCGCGGGCCAGCGTCACCACCTGACGCGCGTCGCGGCCGACGTCGCGGCGAGTCATCGCCAGATCGGCCTCGGCGCCCATCGCATCGGCGCCGGCGGCGGCCGCTTCCGCGGCGCGGTAGGACACGCCCAGCGGCATCGTCACGGTGACCCCGAACGCCTGCTCGCGACCGCCGCGGTCGCTGACCATGCGCAGGCCGATCTGAGGATCGGGCAGGCGGTCGGCGCGCGCGCGGCGCGCCTCGGCGTCCTTCTTGCGGGCGATCGCCGCGGCGGTGCCGATCTCGTGGCTGCGCTGCTGGATGAGTTCGACCCACGCGGTATCGCTGCCATCCAGCGCGGTCGGCGCGGCCGGCAGATGCACCGTTGTCGGCAGCGGCAGAACGGGAAAGGCAGAGGACAGCGCCAGCTTCGCGGTATCCGCGTCGGCCTGCGCCTGCGCCACCGCCGCCTCGGCCTGCGCCACCGCGGCGTCGAGCGTGATCCGGTCGCGCGCCGCCGCGTCGCCCAGCTGCACGCGACGCGCGACGGCGCTGCGCTCGCGCTGCCACGCCGCCAGTTGGGCTTCGTGGAGCGCTGTGGCGGCGGCCGCGCGCTGCCAGTCCGACCACAGCGCGAGCAGCCGGCGCGCCGCCGCATGGTGCGCATCCTCGAACGCGAGGCTGGCCGCCTCGCGACCAGCCGCTCCGATCTCGCGATCCAGCCGCGCCTTGCCCGGCCAGCGCACGCCGCGGGAGAGATCGACTTCCCACTCTCGGTAGCGGCGGTCGCCGTCGATGCGGCGGGTCTGCGGGATCAGCGACAGCTGCGGCTCGTGCGGGCCGACCTGGCGCATGCGCGCTTCCGCCTCGGCACGGCCCAGCCGCGCCTGCGCCGCCTGCACCTCGGGAGTGCCCTGGATTACCTTCAGCACCAGCTCCTGCGGCGGCAACGAGGTATCCGCGAGCGCGTTGCCCGCGGCGACCGACTGCGCGAACGTCGCCGGTGCGGTCAGCGCACTGGCCAGCGCAAGGGCAAGCAGCAGGCGCTTCATGCCAGCTCTCCCATCGCTTCGACCGGCTCGACCCACCAGCGCAGCCGGCTGTGCGCGAAGCGCGCCGCGAGCAGGTCGAGCACACGCTTGACGTCGCCCTCCGGCAGCACGATCCACAGTTGCAGGCGGTCGATGCGGCCGCGCACGCTTTCCTGCACCGAGGCGCGCGCGAAGCCCTCGCCGTGACCGGCGACGAGCGCGGTGGTGAAGCCGGGCAAGGCCGGCTGCAGGTCGAGCAGGGCTTCGACCAGGGTCTCTTCCAGTTCACGCGCGGCGAGCAGGGTCAGCCGCTTGAGGATGAGCGTCATGGGAATCTCCTAGCGGCCCGGTCAGGCCTTGGACTCGCCGTAGCGGCGGAACAGCACCGGCAGCAGCAGCAGGGTGAGCGCGGTGCAGGTGACCAGGCCGCCGATCACCACGATCGCCAGCGGCCGCTGCACCTCCGAGCCGGGACCGCTGGCGAACAGCAGCGGCACCAGGCCCAGCGCGGTGATCGAGGCGGTCATCATCACCGGCCGCAGCCGGCGCAGCGCGCCTTCGTGCACCGCCTCGGCCAGCGCCATGCCGGTGGCGCGCAGCTGGTTGAAGTGGGTCACCAGCACCAGGCCGTTGAGCACGGCAATGCCGAGCAGCGCGATGAAACCCACCGACGCGGGCACCGACAGGTACTGCCCGGTGAGCCACAGGGTGATCACGCCGCCGACCAGCGCGAACGGCACGTTGCACAGGATCAGCACCGCCTGGCGCACCGAGCCGAAGGTGGAGAACAGCACCAGGGAGATCAGCCCCAGCGCGATCGGCACCACCACCGCGAGCCGCGCGGCGGCGCGCTGCTGGTTCTCGAACTGGCCGCCCCAGGTCACCGAGTAGCCGGCCGGCAGGTGCACCTGCTGCTGCACGCGCTGGCGCGCCTCCTCGACGAAGCCGACCAGGTCGCGCCCGGCCACGTTGGCCTGCACCAGCGCGAAGCGCGAGCCGTTCTCCCGGCGCACCTGCACCGGTCCGGTGCCGGGCTCGATCGTCGCCAGCTGGTCCAGCGGCACCTCGCCGGCGTCGCCGCGGGCCAGGCTCAGGCGCTCGAACTGCGCCGGCGTCTGCGCCACCCACGGCGCGCCGCGCACCAGCAAGGGCGTGCGCCGCTGCTGTTCCAGCACCACGCCGGCGCCCTGCCCTTCTAGCTGACCGCGCAGCTCGTCCTGCACGGCGGATACGTCCAGCCCGTAGCGGCCGGCGAGCATGCGGTCCACGCGCACGCGCAAGTAGCGCACGCCTTCCTGCGTCTGCGCGATCACGTCCTGGCTGCCCTGGGTCTGCTGCATGATCGCGGCGATGCGGTTGGCCAGCTGATTGAGCGTGGACAGCTCGGGGCCGAACACCTTCACCGCCACGTCGCCGCGGCTGCCGGTGAGCATCTCGGACACGCGCATCTGGATCGGCTGGGTGAAGCCGTACTCGATGCCGGGGAAGTCGGCCATCACCGCACGCAGTTGCTCCTCCAGCCAAGCGTTGCTCGGCTCGCGCCACTGCGACTTGGGCTTGAGCTGCAGGAACATGTCGGTCTCGTTGAGGCCCATCGGATCCAGGCCCAGCTCGTCCGAACCCAGCCGCGCGATGACGTGCTCCACCTCGGGCAGCTTCGCCTTGATCGCCCGTTCGATCGCCAGGTCCTGGTCGCGCGAGGCCTCCAGGCTGATCGACGGCTGCTTGACCAGCTGCACCAGCATGTCGCCCTCGTCCATGGTCGGCATGAAGGTCTTGCCGGTGCCCAGGTAGGCGCCCACGCCGAGCAGCAGCACCACGCCAGCGCCGATGCCCATTGCGCGGCCGTGGCCCAGCGACCAGTCCAGCAGCGGCCGGTAGCCGCGCTCGATCTGGCGCATCAGCCACGGCTCGCCGTGCGTGTGTTCGCGCAGCAGCAGCGAGCACAGCACCGGGATCACCGTCATCGACAGCGCCAGCGAGGAGGCCAGCGCAAACACGATGGTCAGCGCCACCGGCCCGAACAGCTTGCCCTCCAGCCCCTGCAGGGTGAGCAGCGGCACGAACACCAGGCAGATGATCACGATGCCGGCGGTGACCGGCTTGGCCACCTCGACCACGGCGCGGTAGATGCGGTGCAAGCGCGGCAGCTGGGTCGCACCGCTGGCCGGAGCGAGCTGGCTGACGGTGTTCTCCACCACCACCACGGCCGCGTCCACCAGCATGCCGATGGCGATCGCCAGGCCGCCCAAGCTCATCAGGTTGGCGCTCATGCCGAACAACTGCATCAGCATGAAGGTGCACAGCGCGGCCATCGGCAGCGTGAGCGACACCACCAGCGCGGCGCGCACGTCGCCGAGGAACAGCAGCAGCAGGATCACCACCAGCACGGTAGCCTCGATCAGCGCGTCCTTCACCGTGCCCACCGCGCGCTCGATCAAGGCGCTGCGGTTGTAAAATGGCTCGATCGTCACGCCGGAAGGGAAGCTGGCCTGCAGCTCGGCCAACTTCGCCTGCACCTGCCCGACCACGCGCTGCGCGTCGGCGCCGCGCAGCCCGACCACCAGGCCCTCGACCGCCTCGCCCTCGCCGTCGCGGGTGACCGCGCCGTAGCGGGTGAGCGCGCCGTAGCGCACCTCGGCCACGTCGCCCACGCGCACCGGCACCCCGTCGCGGCTGGCCACCACCACCTCGCGCACGTCCTCGAGCGTGCGCAGCGCGCCCTCGGCGCGCACGATCAGCGCGTAGTCGCCGTCGCGCAGGCGGCCGGCGCCGTCGTTGCGGTTGTTGCGCTGGAGCGCGTCGATCACGTCCTTGAAGTGCAGGCCGGTGGCCGACAGCCGTGCGCGATCGGGTTCGACCAGGAAGCTGCGCACCTGGCCGCCGAGCGCGTTGAGGTCGGCCACGCCGGGGATCGTGCGCAGCGCCGGGCGGATGGTCCAGTCCAGCAGGGTGCGCCGCTCGGCCAGGCTCAGGCCGCCGCCCTCGATGGTGAACATGAACATGTCCGACAGCGGCGTGGCGATCGGTGCGAGGCCGCCGGAGATGTCCGGCGGCAGCGAGCCGGAGGCCGCAGCGAAACGCTCGGCGACCTGCTGGCGCGCCCAGTAGATGTCGGTGCCGTCGCGGAAGTCGAGGGTGACGTCGGCGATCGCGTACTTGGCGGTGGAGCGCAGCATCACCGCGTCGGGGATGCCGAGCAGCTCCATCTCCAGCGGCGTGACCACGCGCGCCTCCACTTCCTCCGGGGTCATGCCCGGCGCTTTCAGGATCAACTTCACCTGGGTCGGCGCGATGTTCGGATAGGCGTCGATCGGCAGGCGCATGAAGGCCCACACGCCGCCGCCGGCCAGGGCCAGCGCGGCGAGCAGCACCAGCAGGCGCTGCGACAGCGAGAATTCGATCAGCCGGCGCAGCATGTCACTGGCCTCCGGCCGGCATCGCGTCCAGCCGCGCCGCGCCACGCACCACCAGCTCGCTGCCGGCGGCGATCGGGCCGGTGATCACGCTCTCACCGGTGGTGGTCTGCGCCAGGCGCTGCACCGGCACGGCGACGAAACCGCCGCCGCGGGCCACGTACACGCGGGTCTGCCCTTCGCGCTCGACCACCGCCTCGGACGGCACCCGCACCGCGCCGGCCGGCGCCGGCAGCAGCAAGCTCGCGCGCACCTGCTGGCCGACCAGCAGGCGGCCACCGTCGACCTCGGCGCGCACGCGCACGGTCTGGCTGGACGGATCGACCGCGCCGCCGATCTCGCTGACCTGGCCCTCGCCGCCGCCAGCCACCCGCACCGGCAGGCCGGCGCGCAGGGTGCCCGCGTCGCGTGCGGGCACCTGCATTTCCAGCATCACCTGGCTACCCGCGGCCAGCACGTAGGCCTTGGCGAACATCGCCACCGGCTCACCCAGCTGCAACGATCGCTCCAGCACGCGGCCGGCGATCGGCGCGTGCAGCTCGTAGGTACCGGGCGCGGCGCCGGCGGGCGCCATCGCGCGCGCAGCCTGCAGCTCGCGCAGACGGGCCGCGGCGGCGGCGCTTCGGGCCTCGTCGGCCTGCGCCCGCGCCGCCGGGATGATGCCCTCGGCGAGCAGCTGGCGATCGCGCTCGGCCTGCGCGCTGGCCACGCGGAACTCGCCCTGCGCGGCGGCGAGATCGGCGCCCAGCGTCATCGCCTCGCGGCTGCGGATACGCGCCAGCGGCTGGCCTTGTTTGACCGTCTGGCCCTCGCGCGCGAGCAGCTCGACCACCACACCTTCGTAGGGAGCGGTTACCACCGCGCTACCGGTCAACGGCACGCTGACCCGGGCCGGCAGGCCGTCCAGCGGCACGTGTTCGGCGCGCTGCGCCTGGCCGGTGCGGATGTCCAGCGCCTGCTTTTGCGTCGGGGTCAGCGTCTTCAGCGTTTCGGCCGCCGCGACCGGCCGCCAGGCCAGCGCAGGCAGGAAGATCAGCAACGGCAGCAGCCGACGGGACATGGCGCACTCCAGGGCAGGACGATTCGTTCGCCAAGCGTGGAGCGCGAAACTTCAGGGATGCTTAAGACGCCGGGCTTTCCGGCAGGGCAATCGGTCGCAGGGGGCCGAGCTCGGCCCACAGCACGCCGTGTTCCAGCGCAAAGTACAGGCGTAGACCGAGCAGGCCGGCCAGCGTGCCGGCCAGCGCCAGTCCCAGGCCGCCGTGCTGGCTGGCCTCGCGCGCGGCGGACTTGCGCCAGAAGCGCTCGCCGAGTCGCTCCACGTCGTCCTGCGTCAGCTGCGGCGCGGCGTTGCCCAGGCGCAGGGTGAAGCCCTCGTCCGACGTGATCAGCGCCAACTGCACCGTGCTGTCCGCCGGGGCGTACTCGGCCGCGTTGAGCAGCAGGTTGTCGACGATGCGCTCGAGCAGCGCCGGATCGGACATCACCCAGCATTCGTCCGGCAGCGAGGCGGCGAGGGTCACCTCGCGCTTGCCGGCCGGCGTGGCGGCCAGCGCCAGCGAGCGGCGCAGCAGATCGACCAGCTCCAGCGGCTCGACCTGCGCCTGTTCGATGCCCGCCTCGTAGCGCGACAGCGCCAGCAGACCATCGATGCAGCGCTGCATGCGGTCGATCGACGCCAGCGCCCCCGCCAGCACCTGCGCCGACGGGGCGCCGCGCGTGGCCAGCTCGACCGCCATGCGGGTCTCGGCCAGCGGCGTGCGCAGCTCGTGCGCCACGTCGCGGGCGAAACGTCGCTCGCGGCCCAGCGCCGCTTGCAGCCGGGCGAATGCGGCATTGAGCGCATCGGCGAAGGGGCGCAGTTCGCTGGGCATGCGCGCCACCGGCAGTGGCTCTACCCGCGGCGCCCCGTCCAGCCCGGTACCGGCGGCGAAGGCGAGCAGCGGGCGCAGTCCGCCGCGTACGGCCAACACCGACAGCAGCGCGGCGAGCAAGCCCATGCCGACCACGCCCATCACCAGCGCCACGTGCACGCGGCGCTCGAGCTGGTCGACCTGTTCGCGCTCCTCGGCGACCACCAGCACGGCCTCGTCGGCGCGCCCGGGCATGGCGAAGCGCAGGCCGACGGCGCGGCCGCGGTGGCCGTCGGGCAGGCGCAGGTCGTAGAACAGCGGCGCGTTGGCCGGCACCGGCGCCGGCGGGGGCTGCAGGTTGCTCGCCGCATTGCTGGCCGAGCTGAGCAGGGTGCGTCCGGCGGCGTCCCAGATCTGCACGAAGTCAGTGTGGCCGCCGGTGGCGTATTCCGGCACCAGCTCGTGCAGCTCCTGCCAGGCGTCATCGCGCGGATGCGACTCCAGCAGCACCACCACGCTCCGCGCGCGGCCGAGCAGGGTGGCGTCGAGCCGGCCGAAGATCTGCCGGTCGATGCTGAAATCCAGCAGCAGGAACAGCGCGAGCATCAGCGTGCCCAGACCACCGAGCAACAGCAGTAGCAGCCGTGCGCGGATCGAGCCGAACAGCGGCTTACGCGGCCACGACATAGCCGAAGCCTCGCCGCGTTTCGATCAGATCCTCCACGCCGGCCTGCGCCAGCTTGGTGCGCAGGGTGCTCACCAGCACCTCGATCACCTTGTCCGACGCTTCGCTGCGCGCGTCGTACAGGCCCTCGAACAGCGCCGCGCGCGAGAACACCCGGCCACGGTGCGCCAGCAGCATCGCCAGCAGCGCGTATTCCTTCGGCGACAGCGCCAGCGGCGCGCCATCGACGTGGGCGACGCGCGCGCGCGGATCCACCACCAGGCGCCCGGCCTCCAGCAGCACCGGCGCGTTGTCGCCGCGGCGCATCAGCGCGTGCAGACGCGCCAGCAGCTCGGCGTAGGCGAACGGCTTGACCATGAAATCGTCGGCGCCGAGGTTGAGCACCTCGACGCGATCCTCCACCTGCCCGCGCGCGGACAACACCAGCACGCGCGGCCGCTCCGGCCGGTCACGCAGCTGGCGCAGCACCGTCCAGCCGTCCATGCGCGGCATCATCAGGTCGAGCGTGACCACGTCGTAGCTGAAGCTGGCCAGGAAATGCATGGCCTGCTCGCCGTCGGTGGCGACGTCGACCACGTGGCCATCGCGCACCAGCGCATCGCGCAGGTCGCGACCGAGCGTGGGCGAGTCCTCGGCGATCAGTATCCGCACGGCCGCCCCCGCAGCGCTTCGCTCAGCCCACCGGCTGGAACATCAGCCCCGAGGGCGAGGCCGGCGGCAGCAGCCAATGATCGGCGAGCAGGAACGCGAACAGCGCCATCAGGTAGACGATGGAGTAGTTGAACACGCGCATCGGGAAGAAGTCGTCGGGCGGGTTCAGCAGGCGGATCGCGTAGTACAGGAACACCGCGTCGAGCACGATGGCGCCGCCCAGGTAGACCAGCCCGGTGTAGCCGGTGATCGCCGGCAGCAGGGTCACCAGCACCAGCAGCACGGTGTAGAACAGCACGTGCCAGCGCGTGTAGACCACGCCGTGGGTCACCGGCAGCATCGGCACCTGGGCGCGGGCGTAGTCGTCGCGGCGGAAGATCGCCAGCGCCCAGAAGTGCGGCGGCGTCCACACGAAGATGATCAGGCACAGCTGCAGCGCGAAGGCGTGCAGCTCGCCGGTGACCGCGGTCCAGCCCAGCACCGGCGGAATCGCGCCGGCCAGGCCGCCAATCACGATGTTCTGCGGCGTGGCGCGCTTGAGGTAGGCGGTGTAGACCAGCGCGTAGCCGATCAGCCCGCCGAAGGTGAGCACGGCGGTGAGCAGGTTCACCAGCAGCGCCAGCACCAGCATCGAGGCTACGCCCAGCAACACCGCAAACACCAGCACCTGACGCACGCTCAGCGCGCCGGTGGCCAGCGGACGGCGGGCGGTGCGCGCCATCAGCTTGTCGATGCGCTCGTCGATCAGGTGGTTGAACGCGGCCGCCGAACCGGACGCCATCCAGATGCCCAGCGTGCCGAACACCAGCGCGCGCCACGGCGGCACGCCCGGCACGGCCAGGAACATGCCGATCACGGCACAGAACACCAGCAGCGCGACGACGCGTGGCTTGGTCAGTTGCAGGTATTCGCGGACGTGGGCACTCATCCGCGCGATTCTACCAGCGGCAGGCCGTCCGGCCGGCGGCGCTGGGTGCGCGCGAGGGTGGCGAGCAGGGTAAACAGCAGCGCGGCAGCCACGCCGTTGTGCGCGGTGGCGACCCACAGCGGCAGGCCGAAGTGCACGTTGCTGATGCCCAGCAACACCTGCACCACCAGCGCCACGCCGATCGCGATGCCCAGCCCACGCAGCCCGGCGCGCGCCGTCTTGTGCGACAGCCAGCCGAGGTAGCAGAACACCACCAGCGCACCGATGCGGTGGGCGATCTGGATCGCGCTGCGCGCCGCCATGTCGAGCACGCCGCCCTCGTAGTTCACGCCCACGCCGCGCCAGAGCACGAATCCTTCCTTGAAGTCGGTGGCCGGCATCCACTGGCCCAGGCACTTGGGGAAATCGGTACCGCAGGCCAGCGCGGCGTAGTTCGACGAGGTCCAGCCACCCAGGGCGATCTGGCACGCCAGCAGCACCACGCCGAAGATCACCGCCTTGCGCAGCGGCGCGTAACGGTCGTCGTCTGCGCCGACGCCAGCGTAGCGCAGCGCCGACCAGGCCAGCAGCGAGAAGGTGGTGAGGCCGCCGAGCAGATGCCCCATCACCACGATGGGCTTGAGCAGCAAGGTCACCGTCCACATGCCGAGCATCGCCTGGAAGATGATCACCGCCAGCGCCAGCACGCTGACGCGCCACGCGCCGGGACGGCGCAGGGTGAGCGCCGCGACCAGCGGCAGGCCAATCGCCAAGACGGAAATCACCGACGAGGCGACGTAGGCATGCCGCATGTACAACGCCACGCCCAGTACCGCGAGGGCAGCGCCCACCAGCACGGCCACCGCGTTCCAACGCTGGCGCCAGGCGGCGATCAAGGCCATCGCGAGCACGGCAAAGCCCAGCGTGCCGGCCAGCATGCGGTGCACTTGCTCGCGCCAGGCCTTGGAATCCTCGAATGGGCGGTCGGGGAACGCCGCGTCGGCGTGCGCCACTTCATGCGCCTGGGTCGGCCAGGTGGCCTTGCCGTAGCAGGTGGGCCAGTCCGGACAGGACAGTCCGGCGTTGGACAGGCGCACGAAGGCGCCGAACATCACCAGGCCGAAGGCGAACAGCGCGGCCAGCAGCGCCAGGCGACGGAGCAAAGTAGTGGAACGGGCGGTCATCAGCGGATCACCTTCTGCAGGTCCTTGCGCAAGCCGGTGGTGTCGAAGCCGGCCGGATACAGCGACAGCGCGGTGCCGTTCGATTCCACCAGAACGGCGCTGACGCTGTCGGGCGTGGAGGGCGCGTAGCTGGCGAGCTTGCCGTCGACGTCGCTGCCGAGCAGGAACGAGGCGTCCGGATTGGCGCCCAGCGCCACGCGGCCGTCCTTCACCGGCTCGCCCGCCGGCGGCGTGCCGAGCAGCAGCAGGCGCAGCCGCGGCATGTTGCGCGACAGGGTGACCCGCGCGGCGGCCATCTTGGTCAGCGTGTCGACGCAGCGCGCGGCACACTGCGGCCCGACCAGGGCGATCAGGGTGAGTCGCGGCTGCGTGTCGCGCCACGCGTAGGTGCTGCCGTCGGCCAGCTTCACCGTCACCGGCTCGGCGACGAAGTTGCGCTGCGGCGTGATCGGCAGGCCGTTGCCCTTGCCCTGCGGCTGCCAGCCCGAGGCGGTGAGGATGGCCGCGGCGATGATCGGTGCGGCGAATACCGCGGCAATCAACAGCAGCTTGGCGCGGCTGGCGCGCTGGGCGCGATCGGGAGCAGGGACATTCATGGCTTGCGACTCGTGCTAGAACGCGCCCGTGGAAGGCGCTTGCGGTGGAGCACCAGGAAGATCACCACCGCCGCCACGGCGAAGGTGAACCACTGGAACGCGTAGGCGCGATGCCGGGACGGCGGCATCGCGGAGAAATCGAGCGTGTGCTTGCGCACGTAAACCGCCGCCGGATCGGCGTCCAGCGCGAGCAGGCGGGGGAACAACGGCCGACCCAGGTCGCGCGCCACCTGCGCGGGGTCCAGATAGATGGTCTTCTTCGGATACGCCGACTGCTGCGCCAGCGCGTCGCCGCCCATCTCCAGCGCCACGCCGGGCGGCGGCACGTACAGGCCCTGCACAGTGACCTCGCCGCTGGGCAGCGCAGGCAGCTGCGGTGCGCGGTCGGTGCCGTTGCCGGGCAGGAAGCCGAGGTCGACCAGCAGCAGCCGCTCATGGCCGGCCAGCTGCATCGGTGCGTAGGCCTCCACGCCGCCCAACGCGTCGTGCTTCGGGTTGTCCAGCAGATAGACCCGTCCGGGCAGGTAGCGTCCGCTCAGGTGCACCCGCGGATAGGCGTTTTCCGACGGGGCATCGGCCACCTCATCGAAGCGCTGCAGCGGTGCCGTGGCCGATGTGGCATAGCGCCGCAGAAGTGCCTCCTTCTCGTCGGCCCGATGCAGCTGCCACAAGCCCAGGCGCACAAAAAGCAGCGCACCGGCGACGGTCAGTGCGACAGACCACCACGCCGGACGACGGAACGCGCTCACGCGGCCGCTCCGCGGGCGGCGGCTATACTGGCCAAATCGTCGTTGTTCGAGTCAGTCACGTGGAAACCGTCTACAAATACGCACTGGTCATCATGCTGTTCGTGGTGTTGTTCAACCTCGGGCAGGCGCTGTACTTCATGATGACCGACAAGGAAGGCAGCAAACGCACCGTGTGGGCGCTGACGCGACGCATCGGCCTGTCGGTGCTGTTGATCCTGATGGTGATGTTCGGCATCTGGATGGGCTGGCTGCACCCGCACGACGTCAACCACTGAGCGTTGGCCGCCCATTCTAGCGGGCGGCTCGAACGGGCATCTTCGCTGCGTCATTGCGCCCGTGATGAAGTGCTCCGAACCGGGGCGCGCTGATCCCATCGCCGCATGAAAAAGCCCGCCTCACGGCGGGCTTTTTCTTTGCTGGTCGAAGCGCGCAGCGCGCTCGCTCAGAGGATGTAGACGAACATGAACAGGCCGAGCCAGACCACGTCGACGAAGTGCCAGTACCAAGCCACAGCCTCGAAGCCGAAGTGGTGTTCCTTATTGAAATGGCCCCTCGCCACGCGGAACCAGATCACCGCCAGCATGATCGTGCCCAGCGTCACGTGCATGCCGTGGAAGCCGGTGAGCATGAAGAAGGTCGAGCCGTACACGCCCGAGTGCAGCGTGAGGTTCAGCTCCTTGTAGGCCTCCATGTACTCGTGCGCCTGGCAGTACAGGAACACTGCACCGAGCAGCACGGTGAGGCCGAGGAACACCAGCACCCTGCCACGGTGGGCCGACCTCAGCGCGTGGTGCGCGATGGTCACGGTCACGCTGGAGGTCAGCAGGATCAGCGTGTTGAGCAGCGGCAGGCCCCACGCGGCGACGGTCTGGAAGCTGCCGCCGATGCGGTCCGGGCCGTTGCCGCCTGCCGCGCCCCAGCCACCGGTGTAGGCCGGGTGCAGGAACTGGTTGGTCAGTACGCCATGGCCCTCGCCGGCCAGCCACGGCACCGAGAACATGCGCGCGTAGAACAGCGCGCCGAAGAAGGCGCCGAAGAACATCACTTCGGAGAAGATGAACCACAGCATGCCCATGCGGAACGAACGGTCCACCTGGCTGTTGTAGTTGCCGGCGAGCGACTCGCGGATCACCGAGCGGAACCAGCCGAAGAACATGCCCAGCACGCCCAGGATGCCGACGGTCAGCACCGTCTTGCCGAAGCTGGTGTCACCCGGCTGGGCGCTCAGCCAGTGGCTGGCACCGAACACGGTGACGAACATCACCACGGCGGCGACGATCGGCCACGAGCTCTTGGTTGGAACGAAGTAAGCGCCTTGCTGCTGACCCATCGTGAAGGTTCCCGTGGATATCTCTTTCTGACATCGGCCCCGCCACGTCGCGCGGGGAACTGCTCTGTTTCTGCTGGCACGCTGCCCGCGCCGGCGTTATCGCACCATCTGGAACAGCGACAGCGCGAACACCACCAGCGCCACACCGCCCATGATCAGCGCGGTGCGCCGGGCGGCGCGACGACGCGTTTCCATCATGGCGTGCGGTGATTCATGCATGTCTGCTGCCCCGTCACGCCACCGCCTGCGCGGTGGCGTGCAACTTTATCAGTGGTCGGTATGGCCGTGGGCCAGCTCGTCGTCGTTGATGACCGGCGGCACTTCGAAGGTGTGGAACGGCGCCGGCGACGGCACGGTCCACTCCAGGCCCTTGGCGCCTTCCCACACGCGGTCGGTGGCCTTCTTCTTCGAGCCCCACACCGCGTGGATCAGCACGCCCACGAAGATCAGCTGCGAGGCGCCGAACAGGAAGCCGCCGATCGAGCTGATCATGTTGAAGTTGGCGAACGCGACGTTGTAGTCCGGGATGCGGCGCGGCATGCCGGCCAGGCCCAGGAAGTGCTGCGGGAAGAACAGCACGTTGACCCAGATCACCGAGTTCCAGAAGTGCATCTTGCCCCAGAACTCCGAGTACATCCGGCCAGTCCACTTCGGCAGCCAGTAGTAGGTGGCGGCGATGATCGAGAACACCGCGCCGGTCACCAGCACGTAGTGGAAGTGCGCCACCACGAAGTAGGTGTCGTGGTACTGGAAGTCGGCCGGAGCCAGCGCCAGCATCAGGCCGGAGAAGCCACCGATGGTGAACAGGATGACGAAGGCGACGGCGAACAGCATCGGCGTCTCGAACGTCATCGAGCCGCCCCACATGGTGCTGACCCAGTTGAACACCTTCACGCCGGTGGGCACCGCGATCAGCATGGTGGCGTACATGAAGAACACCTCGGCGCCCAGCGGCAGGCCGACGGCGAACATGTGGTGCGCCCACACGATGAACGACAGGAAGGCGATCGAGGCGATCGCGAACACCATCGCCTTGTAGCCGAAGATCGGCTTGCGGGCGAAGGTGGGGATGATCTCCGAGATCACGCCGAACGCCGGCAGGATCATGATGTAGACCTCGGGGTGCCCGAAGAACCAGAAGATGTGCTGGAACAGCACCGGGTCACCGCCGCCGGCGGCATTGAAGAAGCTGGTGCCGAAGTACTTGTCGGTCAGCAGCATCGTCACGGCGCCCGCGAGCACCGGCATGACGGCGATCAGCAGGAACGCGGTGATCAGCCAGCTCCACACGAACACCGGCATCTTCAAGAGGTCCATGCCCGGCGCACGCATGTTGAGGATCGTGGCGATGATGTTGATCGAGCCCATGATCGAGCTGATACCCATCAGGTGCACCGCGAACACCATCGAGGCGACCGAACCGCCCTGCAGCGCCAGCGGCGGGTACATCGTCCAGCCGCCGGCCGGGGCGCCGCCCGCGGTGAACAGCGTGGACAGCAGCAGCGCGAAGGCGAACGGCATGATCCAGAACGACAGGTTGTTCATGCGCGGCAGCGCCATGTCCGGCGCGCCGATCATCAACGGGATCATCCAGTTACCCAGGCCCACGAAGGCCGGCATCACCGCGCCGAAGATCATCACCAGCGCGTGCATGGTGGTCATCTGGTTGAAGAAGTACGGCTGCACCAGCTGCAGGCCCGGCTTGAACAGCTCGGCGCGAATCACCATCGCGAAGCTGCCGCCGATGAAGAACATCACCAGCGCGAACACCAGGTACAGCGTGCCGATGTCCTTGTGGTTGGTGGACATGAACCAGCGCGTGAAGAAATTCGACGGCGCGCCGTGATGATCGTGGTGGTCGTGGGTGGCTGCGTGGGCCATGGCCTTGAACCTCTGCCTAATGCGTAATTGCGTGGGACCGCCGGAAGGCGGCCCTCCGGAAAATCAGCCCTGGTTGCCCGGGGCGGGGGTCTTGACCTGCGCGGTGGCCGGAGCAGCGGCGGGAGCCGCCGGCTTCGGTGCACTAGCCGCCTGCTGCTGGGCCAGCCACTGCTCGAACTCGGCCTTCGGCAGCGCCTTGACCACGATCGGCATGAAGCCGTGATCCTGGCCGCACAGCTCGGCGCACTGGCCGCGGTAGATGCCCGGCTCCTTGATGTTGGTCCAGGCCGCGTTGACGATGCCGGGGATGGCATCCATCTTCCAGCCCAGCGCAGGCACCCACCACGAGTGGATCACGTCGCCGGCGGTGATCACGAAGCGGATCTTGGTGCCCACCGGCACCACCAGCGGCTTGTCGACGTCGAGCAGGTAGGTGTTCTCGCCGTTCACCTGCACCGCCTTCGGGTCCATGCCGGAGCCGAGCTGGCGGGTCTCGTTGCTGGCGTCGTCGAGCTTGGACATGAAGCCGACCTTGTCGATCGCCTTGCCCTTGTAGTCGACGTAGTCGTAGCGCCACTTCCACTGGTAGCCGGTGACCTTCACGGTCATCTGCGAGCCGGTGGTGTTGGCGAACGAGGTGAGGCCGCCCGTGGCCAGGTAGGCGAGGACGATCAGGATGATCACCGGGATCGTGGTCCACACCACTTCGAGCATGGTGTTGTGCGACCACTTCTCCGCCACCGCGCCGCGCGATTTGCGGAAGCGGAACATGGCGATGAACATCGCGCCGAACACCAGGATGCCGATCACGACGCACACGCCGAGCGACACGTTGTTGAGGAAGTAGGGCTCGGACGACCATTCGCTGGCGCCGCGCGTCATGTTGAGCTGCCATTCCTTCGGGTTGGCCGTCGCCGCGCCGCCGAACAGGGCGAGCGCGCCGGCGAGGCCAGCCAACACCGCGCGCTTGATACCGTGAGGCTTGATGCCGCCAGATGTCATGTCTTGCACCTTTGTTGAACCTACTTGCGCCACGGACCCTTGAGGTCGGCCAGCAGCACCATGAGTTTCCTCGACAGCTCGGCGCGCTCCTCGTCGGCGAGGAAGGCTCCGATCTCCAGCTCGCGACCATGCGATGACAGCATCAGCCGCTGGCGCCCCTTGCCTGGCGCCAGCTTCACCCGCACCCAGTGGGACTGGAAGTGGATGCGCCGCTGCCCGGGCAGGGCGCGCACCTCCAGCGACGTTTCGTCGAGGGTGATGCGCTCACCGCGGTCGCCCGCCCGCCAGGCCACGCTCAGCGCGATCGCCATGGCGACGGATTCGACCAGGGCAAATAGCGGGGCGAACACATTCCCCTGCCACGCACCCAGACCGGCGGTTGTCAGCGCCAGCGCTGCCAGCACCATGATCAGTCGACGAAGCCCCTTGCGGCTGAGTACACGGTTGGGGCGAAGCCACAGCGCGCACGGCAGACCATCGGCAGCGGGTCGAAGCACGATCATGGGGATCCGGCGTGCCTGGAACAGCGGAATGATAGGCCGCACCAGCGCAACGGGCAAGAATGACGCAGGTGCATGACCCCCATCAGCACGCTTCGCAACGCTTTGCGATAAGGCGTCGAGGCACCGCTGGCGAGGCCTCGCGCGCGGGCGCGACGACGCGACGTGTCGACCGACCCATCGGCGGTTGCGACACTTTGCCCGGGGCCCAAGCGACCGCAACCGCGCGCCGATGGCGGCCGAAGGGGCGCGACGGCGCCATACCCGCGCGCACGTGCTGATGGCTGGCTGATTGCTGGTTGGGTGGGTGCCAGCGCACGCGTACAATGCGCCGCTCTCCCCTCCCCCGCCCGCCTCCCGCCCGGATCGAACGACCCGTGACCGACGCTATCCTGAGTCCCGAACTCCCCCCCAGCATCGCGCCGGCACGTGCGCGCATTGCCGCCGCCTGGCTGCGCGACGAAACCGAGGCCGTGCTCGACCTGCTCGACCAGGCCAGCCTGCCCGACGACGAACGCGAGCAGGTGGTCGACCGCGCCGCCGCGCTGGTCACCCGCGTGCGGGCGCGCGCCAAGGACCAGAGCGTGGTCGAGTCCTTCATGCGCCAGTACGACCTGTCCAGCGAGGAAGGCGTGCTGCTGATGTGCGTGGCCGAGGCGCTGCTGCGCATCCCGGACACGCGCACCGCCGACATGCTGATCCGCGACAAGCTCGGCGACGCGAACTGGCGCAAGCACCTGGGCCGCAGCGAGTCGCTGCTGGTCAACGCCTCCACCTGGGGTTTGCTGCTCACCGGCCAGCTGGTGAACCTGGCCGACAGCACGCGCAACGATTTCACCGGCGCGCTGCGCCGGTTGGTGGCGCGCATCGGTGAACCGACGATCCGCGTGGCGGTGCGCCAGGCCATGCGCATCATGGGTCACCAGTTCGTGATGGGGCAGACCATCGACGAGGCTCTGGACCGCTCGGTGAAGAAAGAGAACGCGGCCTATCGCTACTCCTTCGACATGCTCGGCGAAGCCGCACTCACCGCCGCCGATGCCGAGCGTTACCAGCAGGCCTACCGCGATGCGATCGCCGCGCTCGGCCGACGCGGACCGTTCGCCAGCCACACCGAAGCGCCCTCGATCTCGGTCAAGCTCTCCGCGCTGTTCCCGCGCTACGAACTGGCGCAACGCGAGCGCGCCCGCAAGGCGCTGGTCGAGAAGCTGCTGGAACTGGCCCAGTTGTCGATGAAGGCCGGCATCGCGTTGTCCGTGGACGCCGAGGAAGCCGACCGCCTGGAGCTGTCGCTGGACATCATCGGCGAGGTGTTCGCGCACCCGTCGCTGGAAGGCTGGAACGGGCTGGGCATCGTGGTGCAGGCCTACGCCAAGCGCACCCCGTTCGTGATCGACTGGGTGGTCGAGATGGCGCTGGCGCACAACCGGCGCTGGTACGTGCGCCTGGTCAAGGGCGCCTACTGGGACGCCGAGGTGAAGAAGGCGCAGGAGCAGGGCCTGTCCGGCTACCCGGTGTACACGCGCAAGCCGAACACCGACGTGTCGTATCTCGCCTGTGCGCGCCGCCTGTTCGCCGCCGGCAGCCACCTGGTCTACCCGCAGTTCGCCACGCACAATGCGCACACCATCGCGGCCGTGCATCACATCGCGCAGGGTCGGCCGTTCGAGTTCCAGCGCCTGCACGGCATGGGCACCGATCTCTACGCCGAGGTGATCGGCCCGAAGGATTTCAACGTGCCCTGCCGCGTCTACGCGCCGGTCGGCACGCACGAAGACCTGCTGCCCTACCTGGTGCGCCGCCTGCTGGAAAACGGCGCCAACACCAGCTTCGTCAACCGCGTGGTGGACGAGGACATGCCGGCGCGCGAGCTCGTCGCCGACCCGTGCGAAACGGTGCGCGCGTTCGACTCCATCCCCCATCCGCGCATCCCGCTGCCGGCCAATCTCTACGGTGAACTTCGGAAGAATTCCATGGGCGTCAACTTTGCCAACGACAACGAACTGATCGCGCTCGCCGAGGCGGTGAACGCCCACACCGGTCCGTGGACCGCCGGCCCACTGGTGCCCGGCGCCGCGAGCAAGGGCGCGCTGGTAGAGGTCACCGATCCGGCCGACCGTCGTCGCCGCATCGGCCAGTACCTCGCCGCCGACGACGCCACCGTGGAAAAGGCCCTGGCCAACGCGCACGGCGCGCGCGAACGCTGGAGCAACCTGCCGGTGGCCAACCGCGCGGCGATGCTCGAGTACGCCGCCGAGCAGCTCGAGGCGCGTCGCGGCGAGTTCATCGCGCTGTGCGTGCGCGAGGCCGGCAAGACGCTGCCCGACGCGATCGCCGAGATCCGCGAGGCGGCCGACTTCCTGCGCTACTACGCCACCATGGCGCGCCGACTGTTCGCCGAACCGGAAGTGCTGCCCGGCCCCACCGGCGAGAGCAATCGGCTTTTCCTGCAGGGCCGCGGCGTGTTCGTCGGCATCAGCCCGTGGAACTTCCCGCTGGCGATCTTCGTCGGCCAGGTCAGCGCCGCGCTGGCCGCCGGCAATCCGGTGATCGCCAAACCGGCCGAGCAGACCAGCCTGATCGGCTACCTCGCCACCCGCCTGCTGCACGAGGCCGGCGTGCCGGAAGACGTGCTGCAGTTCGTGCCGGGTGACGGCGCCACCGTGGGCGCCGCGCTGACCCGCGACCCGCGCGTGGCCGGCGTGGTGTTCACCGGCTCCACCGAAACCGCCTGGGCGATCAACCGCGCGCTGGCCGCGCGCAACGCGCAGATCGCCGCCCTGATCGCCGAGACCGGCGGTCAGAACGCGATGATTGCCGACTCCTCGGCACTGCCCGAACAGATCGTCAAGGACGTGATCGCCTCGGCGTTCCAGTCCGCCGGCCAGCGCTGCTCGGCCGCGCGCGTGCTCTACGTGCAGGACGATATCGCCGACAAGGTGGTCACCATGCTGGCCGGCGCCATGAAGGAGCTGAAGGTGGGCGATCCGGGCCTGCTCTCCACCGACGTGGGCCCGGTGATCGACGAGGACGCCAAGGCGATCCTGGTCGAGCACGCCGCGCGCATGGATGCCGAAGCGAAGAAGATCGGCGAAGTGCCGATGGATACGGCGGCCACCGGCCACGGCACGTTCTTCGCGCCGCGCGCCTACGAGATCCCCTCGCTGTCGGTGCTCACCCGCGAGATCTTCGGCCCGGTGCTGCACGTGATCCGCTGGAAGGCCAGTGAGCTGGACCGGGTGATCGACGCGATCAACGCCACAGGCTACGGCCTCACGCTGGGCATCCACAGCCGTATCGACGCCACCATCGACTACATCAGCCGCAATGCGCGGGTGGGCAACTGCTACGTCAACCGCAACCAGATCGGCGCGGTGGTCGGCGTGCAGCCGTTCGGCGGTGAAGGCCTGTCCGGCACCGGCCCGAAGGCCGGCGGTCCGCACTACCTGCTGCGTTTCGCCGGCGAGCGCACGCTGACCATCAACACCACCGCCGCCGGCGGCAACGCCTCGCTGCTGACCATCGGCGAGTAAATCGGCCCCAGGGCCGGGCGGCGGGATGCCGCCGCCCGCGCGCACGAACGCTGAGCTGTGCCACCATCGCCGGACGTTTTCGACCCACGACGCGTCCGGGGGTAAGCATGACCTCAGCCAGCGACCTCTCCGATCTGCTCGTGCGCCAGCGCGAGGCGCACGGCCAGGACCCGATGTCGGCCTGGCCCGTCCGCGCTGCGCGACTGCGCGCACTCGACACGCTGATCCGTCAGCACCGCGGCGAGATCGCCGACGCTATCCACGCCGACTTCGGCTGCCGCCCGCGCGAGGAAACCGACCTGCTGGAGGTGTTTCCCAGCCTGTCGGCGATCCGCCACGCATTGGCCCATGGCAAGCGCTGGATGCGCCCGCGGCACCGGCTCGCCGATCTGGCCTTCTTGCCCGCACGCACCGAGCTGCGGCCGCAGCCGCTGGGCGTGGTGGGCATCATCGTGCCGTGGAACTACCCGCTTTACCTGGCCGTGGGCCCGCTGGTGGACGCCCTGGCGGCGGGCAACCGCGCCATGGTGAAGATGAGCGAGTACACGCCGCGGTTCTCCAGCCTGTTCGCCGATCTGGTCGCCCGCCACTTCCCGCGCGAGGAGGTGGCCGTGATCAACGGCGACGCGGAAGTGGCGCAGGCGTTCTCCGCGCTGCCGTTCGACCACCTGCTGTTCACCGGCTCCACCGCCGTGGGCCGGCACGTGATGCGTGCAGCGTCGGCCAATCTCACCCCGGTGACGCTGGAGCTCGGCGGCAAGTCGCCGGCGATCATCGGGCCGAACGCGGATTTCCCGCGCGCCGTCGAGCGCATCGTGTTCGGCAAGCTGGTCAACGCCGGACAGACCTGCATCGCGCCGGACTACGTGCTGCTGCCGCGCAATCGCGTGGGCGATTTCACCAGCGCCGCGCGCGCCGCGGTGGCGCGCTTCTACCCCGATATCGCCGGCAACGGCCAGTACGCCAGCATCATTTCCGATCGCCAGCACGAGCGGCTATGCGCCTTGCGCGACCAGGCGATCGCCGCCGGCGCGCGCGCCGAGGTGCTGGGCAATGGCAGCGATCCCAAGCAGCCGCGGCGGCTGCTGCCGACCTTGCTCACCGGCGTGCGCGACGACATGGCGGTGATGCAGGAGGAGATCTTCGGCCCGCTGCTGCCGGTGGTCACCTACGACACGCTCGACGACGCGATCGCCTACGTCTCGGCGCGGCCCCATCCGCTGGCGCTGTACCTGTTCGAGCGCGACCGCGGCGCGGTCGAGAAAGTGCTCACCCGCACCATCGCCGGTGGCGTGACGGTGAATGACACGCTGTACCACATCGCCCAGCACCATCTGCCGTTCGGCGGCGTGGGGCCGTCGGGCAGCGGCGGGTACCACGGGGAAGCCGGCTTTCGCACGTTCTCGCATCTCAAGCCGGTGTTCCGACAGGCGCGCCTCAACGGCACCGGCCTGCTCAATCCGCCCTACGGCGCGCGTTTCCGCCGGCTGCTCGACCTGCTCCTGCAGCGCGCCTGATCAACCGATCGCCAGGCACAAAAAAACCTCCCCGCTCGCGCGGGGAGGTTCTTGTGTTGCGGCGCCGGCGGCGGCTTAGAACTTGTAGACCGCCGAGAGGCTCAGCAGGTTGCCGTAGTCGTCGAAATTGCCGGTGACTACGTCGCCCGTGGAGCTGGTGCTGTTGATGTGCGCCTGGTTCACGAAGATGTGCGCATACGAGGCGTTGATCTCGAAGTGCTCGCTCGCCTTGTAGCCGATGCCCACGGTGGCCAGCTTGCGGGTGGAGTCGGGCACGCGCACGTCGCGCACGCTGTTGTAGGTCGGCGAGGTGTCCACCGCGATACCGGCGCGCAGGGTGACCTTGTCATTGAGGTAGTAGTCGCCGCCGATCGAGGCGTAAACCGTGTTGCGCCAGTTGAACTCCTCGACGCTGTCCGGCTGCGTGTTGCCGTACTTCACGCGCAGCTCCTTGAACACGTCCCACTTGGTGTAGGCGAAGTCGATGCCCAGGCCAAACTTCTCCGCCTGATGCCAGTAGCTGGCGCTGATCACCGCCGGGGTGGTGAAGTTGGCGGTGCCGGTGGTGTTGGAGAACGGCAGCTGTTGGGCCAGAGTCGGGTTTGACTGCAGCAGCAAGTCGTAGCCGGCGGTGGTGGTGAAGTTGCCGGTGCCGCTGAGCTTGTGGCTGATCTTGGAGCGGTAGTTCAGCGCGAACTTGTCGTTCGGCGTGAGCTTCCAGAAACCACCGACCTGGTAGCCGTAACCCCAGTCGTCGCCCTTGATGCGGGCATAGCCGTCGACGCCCTGCGGCGTCAGAGCAGCCACGCCGGCGGCCGCGGCCTGACCCTGCTGCACGGCAGCCTGGATCATCGCCGCACCCTGCGCCGGCGGAATCTGACCGGCAGCGATGGCCGCCTGGATCTGCGCCACGCCCGCAGCAGTCTGCGCGCCGATACCCTGCTGCACCTGCAGGCCAACCGCGTTGAAGTTGATCGCGCTGGTTAGCTCGGCCGAGGTGCGCTGGGCAATCGCGCTCACGCCCAGGGCGAAGTTGTCGCTGACGTCGAACGACGCCGACAGCGTGGCGTCGAGCGACTGGAACTTGGACTTGATGCCGTTGTAGCGGCCGACCCAGTCACGGTCGTATTCGGTCTGGAAACCGAACGGCACCGAGAAGCCGGCGCCGATGTGCACCTTGTCCGACACCTTGGTGGCGAAGAACAGCGCGGGTACCGGCAGCGTGGTGCCGGCGTCGCCGCCGTTGCCACCGCTGATCGGGCGTTGGATCGCGTCGTGTGCGCTGCCGTGGAACTTGGCGCTGAAGTTGATGGCGGTGACATCCGCCTGGAAATACGTGCCATCCAGCTCGCTCATAGCGGCCGGGTTGTTCGCCACCACCGAGACGTCGCCGCCAGCGGTCGCCGAACCGGCGTAGGCGCGGCCCAGGCCCTTGGCGCTGTTTTCCTTGAGCTGGAACGCACTGGCGTGAGCGGCGTTGGGCGCCACCAGGGCGCCGGCAATGGCCAGGCTCAGCGCGCCAAACGCGAGCGGCCGGGCGGCTGCCTTGAAGGGACGGATGGACATCTGCATCGGTGGCTCCTGCTGGTCGTGAATGCGGCTCGGGACGAGTAGCGGAGACACCCGGCGTGGTTGTTTTCATACGCGCGTTTGATGTCCCCGCGCGGCACTGTGCCGACTGGTCGCCGGCCATTGCAAGTGCGGTTGCAGCAAAAAATAAACATCCGTGTGCTACCCGAACGGCGAGCGGCACGGCTGGCCGCGGTGGGACACGCTGATAAGCTTCCCCCGCCGCCACGCGCGGCATTCCCATCCCGCACCACGGTCGATCGATGCATTGCTACATCTACGCCAGCCTGCGCAAAGCCGACAGCTACCTGTGGCTGGCCGAGCGCGACGCCTTCGCCAGCCTGCCCGCCGAGCTGACCGAGCTGCTCGGGCCGCTGCGCCTGGCGATGGAGCTCGAGCTGGAAGCGCATCGCAAGCTGCCGCATGAGGATGCCGCGCAAGTGCTCGAGCATCTGCGCAGCCGCGGCTGGCACCTGCAGTTGCCTCCGGCCCAGCGCCTGGCGAGCGCCAACCATCTCGCCTACGGCCACGCCCCCAGCGACGGCCAGGCGCGCTGAGCGCGCGCTCCGAAAAAAGCGCCGGTTAACGCCGGGTTACCGTCTGCTTCTTCTCCGATTTCTATACTCGCCCCATGACCGAGCCCAAACTGCGTCGCCGCCCGCCTCCCCTCCTGCAAGCACTGGCCTGGTTCGTTCCCGGATGGGTCGCCGTCGCAATTGCCGCCGCCAGCACGCACCCGCTGGTGCTGATTCCGCTGCTGCTGGCCAATGCGCTCACCATGGCCGCGGTCTGCCACGCCATCGGCTTCGATCCCGAACCGCGCTTCGGCCGCACCGTGCTGCGCCGGGGCGCCGCGCACCTGGTGATGTTCAGCACGTACGTGGCAGTGGTGTTCGTATTGATCGCCTGGCCGCTGCTGCGCCTGAGCCAAGCCCCCAGTCTGAGCGGCGCGCTGCTGCTGGCCGCGGCGCTGGTGATCGCGCTCACCCTGCTGTGGCGGCTGTGGCCGGCGTTCGGGCTGGTGTTCGTTTGGGATGACGCCTATCCGGCGCAGAGCGACGGTTCGTGGATCTTCACCGCCACCGCGCGCAGCATTGCGTTCGGGCGTCACCTGTCGCGCGAGGAGCGCTTCTTCACCCACTTCCTGCCGGCGGCATTTTCGCTGCTGGTGCTGGCCTTCGTCGCACTCGCCCTCACCGGCCTGTATGGCGTGCTGCCGCAGGAGATGCGCACCGCCGCGATGGGGCTGTATGGGCTGGTGCTGATGCCGCTGGGTTGCCTGGTGATCGCCAACCGCACCCTGCGCGCCCTGCTGTGCGAGCGGCATCGGCCGCGCCTGGGCAACGGTGGCAGCTCCGTCGCGCGTCCGCCCGCCGCGCCGTTGACCGAGGCCGAGCGCACCGCCGGCACGCCGGAGCAGGCCGCCGCGCTGCTGGCAGCGATCCGCGAGGCCGATGTGGAGAGGGCGCTGGCCCTGGTCGAAGCCGGCGCCGATCCGAATACCGCCCCGCAGCCGGACGATCGCGACCAGCGCCCCGCCTTGCTGCTGGCCGCGCTGCTGCCGGACACCCGTCTGCTGCGCGCACTGATCGCCCGCGGCGCCGACGTCAATCGCAGCGCAGGCGGGCTCACCGCCCTGCTCGCCGCCACGCGCGACAGCCTGCAAGGCCGCGCCGAGGCGGTGATGACGCTGATCTCCAACGGCGCCAATCCGCTGGTGACCGACGCCGAGGGCAACACCGCGCTGCACGGCGCCGTGCTCAGCGACGAACCGATCGTGGCGGCGATGCTGCTCGACGCTGGCGCCGACCTCAACGCCGTCAACCGCGCCGGTCTCACGCCGCTGGCCACCGCCTGCCGCGCGGCCAACTGGACGCTGGCGAAGTTCCTGCTCGAACGCGGCGCCAAGACCCAGCTGGCCGACACCGAGCCGGCGCTGGTCGCCGCGGCCAGCCTCGCCGACGACGATCCGCAAGGCGTCCGTCTGCTGCTCAAGCACCGCGCCGCGATCAACGCGGTGGACGCGCGCCAGCGCAGCGCCCTGATGACCGCGGCCGCCGAAGGTCACGAAGAGATCGCGCGCGCGCTGCGCGCCGCGGGCGCCGAGGTGAACCTGGTCGATCAGCACGGCAGCACCGCCCTGATGGAAGCGGCCCGCGCCGGTGCGGTGGGCATCGTGCAGTTGCTCGCCCAGGCCGAGCCCGATGCCACCCTTCGCGACCAGCACGGCCGCGACGCGCTCACCCTGGCGTGCCAATCGCCGCGCGCGCATGCCGATACGGTGCGCGCCCTGCTCGGCCTCGGCGCCGACCCCAAGGCCAGCGGCAGCGATGGCCGCAGCGCACTGGACCACGCCGCCGCCGCCGGCCGCTGGGACCTGGTCGCCCTGCTCGATCCGGACACGCCGCTGCCGGCGAGCCTCAGCGTGGACGCGCTGGCCGCCGGTGAAGACACCCCCGGTCACCTGCTCGATGCGCTGCGCTTCGGTCACTGGGCGGTCGTCTCCACGTTCAACCAGCGCGTGCGCGAGTGGACGCCGGCGGAGCTGGCGCGGCTCTACGTGGAGCTTGCCGCGCCCGGCCTGGGCGCGGCACGGCGCTGGCTGCTCGAACACGGCCTCTCCGCCGAAGCGCATCTGCAGGGTGAGGACGGCGGTCGTGGGCCGCGCCTGTTCGACGCCCTGCTCGATCACCTGCCCGCGGCCACCGAAGCCATCGATGATCTGCTGCAGGCCGGCGCCACGCCGGCCGGCGCCGGCCTGCTGGCGCGGGCGCTCAATCATCTAGATGGCGATGCCCAGAGCGTCGCCCTGCCGCTGGCCCTGCTCGAGCGTGGCGCCGATCCGTTCGGACCGGACGAGCGCCTGCGCACGCCGCTGCATCTGGCCGCCGCGCACGGACAACTCGCGCTGGTCGCAGCCCTGCTGGCGCGCGGCTGCAATCCCAACGTGCGCGACGCCAGCGGCCGCACGCCGCTGTTCGCTGCACTGGAATGCGGCGCGCAGGCGACCGACGTGGTGCGTGCACTGGTCGCGCACGGCGCCGACCCGGAAGCCAGCGACGCCAACGGCGAAACGCCGCTGGGCCTGGCGATGGAGCATCCCGAACTCAAGCACTGGCTCGAATGGGGCCACTGGCCGCGCCCGGCCCGCGCGCTGCGCGCCAGCGACCTGCCGGCCGCCGCCGCGACCGGCGCCGTGGTCGCGGTGGAGCGGCTGCTGGAACTGGGCATGCCGGTGGACACGCGCGACGCCCAGGGCGCCAGCGCCTTGCTGCATGCCTGCGGCGCCGGCCAGCGCGAGGTGGCGCAGCGCCTGCTCGATGCGGGCGCGGACATCTCGCTCACCGCGCAGAGCGGCATGACCGCACTGGCCGCCGCCGTCGCGGCACGCCGCGAGGCACTGGTCACGCTGTTGCTGGAACATCAGGCACCGGTCGACCAACGCCTGCCCGGCGAGAGCACCGCGCTGATGGTGGCCGCGGCGATGGGTTACCCGGAAATCGTCGAGCGCCTGCTGGATGCCGGCGCCGCGGTGAACGCCACCGACGCCCGCGGCCGCAGCGCACTGCACGCGGCGGCGCAGTTCGGTTTCGAGAGCCAGGACAGCCTGCGCGCGCGGCGCCTGTTCGACGCCCTGCTCAAGCGCGACGCCGACGTGAACCACGCCGACAACGAGGGCAAGACGCCGCTGCTGATGCTGCTGGGCGCCCAGCTGCGCCCGGGCAGCGAGTGCGACGCCACCCACATCGGCGCGCTGGTGCCGGTGCTGCTCGAGGCGGGCGCGCGGCTGGAGCACGCCGACCAGCGCGGCGTCACGGCGCTGCACGCCTGCGCCATGCACGCGCTGCTACCGCCCGCCCGCGTGCTGCTGGCGCGCGGCGCCGACCGGCACGCGGCCGATGGCTTCGGCCGTACCGCCGCCGACGTGGCCCGCCACCTGGGCTACGTCGACATCGCGCACGAACTGGCGGCGCGCAGCGGCGCGGCCATTCCCAGCGTGCGGCAGACGCTGCGCCAGCCGGCGCAGCCGTCGGAGTAAGTGCAGGGCACGTCACCCAGCCGATGCAACAAGGCCGCATCGGCAATTCACGCGAAGGGTAATTGGGGCGCGCGGCGGCGAGCCGTCCAGTTCCAGGGGGCTAGCACTGCATCGTGCTAGTCGCTTGATGTTGCGAATAAGCGCGTCAGCGGCCGGTGCCGCCAGCCCCAGACGCCTCGTCGCTCAGTCCGGATCGGCCGCCGCCACCGGCGCCGCGCTCTGGCGCTCCTGCGCCGCCTCCGGCGACATGTCGGCGTCGAGCAGCTTCTGCAGGTCGCTCAGGGCTTCGATCGAGGTCTGCACCAGCCGGGTCTCGTCGTCGTAGACCAGGTACTGGGTCTTCAGCAGCTTCTCGTCGTGGCGACGGAAGCGCTCCACCCGATCCACCGCCTGCTCGTGCGGCATGCCCAGCGCCTCGAGCGTCTTGCGGGTCATCTTCAGGCTGGAGTGGAAGGTCTCGCGCACCGGCTCGTCCACGCCCAGGTCCATCAGGCGGAAGGCGTGCTGGCGGTTGCGCGCGCGGGCCACCAGCTTGAGGTGCGGAAACTGGCGACGCACCAGCCGCGCGATGCGCAGGTTGGCCTGCGGGTCGTCGGTGGCCAGCACAAACACCTCGGCCTTGTCCGCCTGTGCCGCGCGCAGCAGATCCGGCCGCGCCGGGTCGCCGAAGAACAGTGAGGTGTTGGAGAAGCGGCGCAGCGTGTCCATCTGCTCCACCGAGGATTCCAGCGCCACGAACGGGATGTTCTGCGCGCGCAGCATGCGCCCGACGATCTGCCCCATGCGGCCGAAGCCGGCGATGATCACCCGCGGCGGCGCATCCGGCGTGATGGTGTCGTACTCGCGCTCGGGCTTCTTCGCCTGCACGTCGAGCAGCTTCGCGGCCAGCACCACCAGCAACGGCGTGAGCGCCATCGACAGCGTGATCACCAGCACCAACACGCCATGCACCGTCTCGCTGAGCAGCTGCTGGTCGGCCGCCTGCTTGAGCACCACGAAAGCGAACTCGCCGCCGCAGGCCAGCAGCACCGCCAGGCGCAGCGCATCGTTGCCGTCCAGCCCGCCGAGCGTGCGCCCCAGCGGCCACAGCAGCAGGCCCTTGGCGAGCAGCAGCGCAGCCACCAGCCCGCCTACCAGCAGCGGCATGTGCCGCAGCAGGCCCAGATCCATCGACATGCCCACGCTGATGAAGAACAGCCCCAGCAGCAGGCCCTTGAACGGCTCGATGTGCGATTCCAGTTCGTGCCGGTATTCCGAATCGGCCAGCAGCACGCCGGCGAGGAAGGCGCCCAGCGTGGTCGACACGCCGACCTCCTCCATCAGCCACGCCGTGCCCATCACCACCAGCAGCGCGGTGGCGGTGGACACTTCCACCGCGTTGGCCTTGGCCACGAAGCGGAACACCGGCCGCAGCAGGAAGCGCCCGCCCACCATCACCACCACGATGATGCCCACCGTGCGGGCGATGCCGACCAGGTCCACACCATGGCGCGAGGAGGAGGTAGCCAGCAGCGGCACCATCGCGATCAGCGGGATTGCTGCCAGATCCTGGAACAGCAAAATGGAAAACGCCTGCCGCCCGTAGGCCGAACCGGCCTCCTTGCGCTCGGCCAGAATCTGCAGTCCGAACGCGGTGGACGACAGCGCCAGGCTGCCGCCGACGATCACCGCCGCCTTGCCCGGCAGCCCGACCAGCAGATACGCCACCGCGCCGATCACCAGCGCACTGGCGATCACCTGCAGCGCACCGGTGCCGAACACCGAGCGGCGCATCACCCACAGCCGCTGCGGCGAGAGCTCCAGGCCGATCACGAATAGCATCAGCACCACGCCGAATTCGGAGATGGTGGCCACGCCGTGCGTATCGCTCACCAGCCCCAGCAGCTGCGGCCCGATCACTACGCCGGCGCCGAGGTAGCCCAGCACCGCGCCCAGCCGGAAGCGCTTGGTCAGCGGCACGGCGATCACCGTGGCGACCAGGAAGACCAGCGCGGTCTGCAGGAAGTGCGGGCTGTCCAAGCGGGGCGCTCCGTGGGGGTCGGCGCGATTATGTCACGCGACCTCGGCGCCACCGTGACCGATGCCATGCGGCCGGCAACTGTGGAATCATCGCTGGATGAAACTGCCCACCCTGCCTGCCCTGATCGCCCCGCTGCTGCTCGCCCTGAGCCTGCCCGCCTGCGCCTCGCGCGCCGCGGTGCCGGTGTATGGCTATCGCGTGGTGCACAGCTACCCGCACGACACCAGCGCCTACACCGAGGGCCTGTTCTACCGCGACGGCTTTCTGTACGAGAGCACCGGCAATGTGGGCGCATCGACCATCCGCAAGGTCGACCTCGCCACCGGCCAGGTACTGCAGCAGCGCGAGCTGCCGCCGCCGGATTACGGCGAGGGCATCGTGGCCTGGCGCAACCAGCTGGTCGAGCTGACGTGGCAATCGCAGAAGGGCTACACCTACGACCTGGACAGCTTCCGCCCCACCGGAAGCTTTCGCTATCCGGGCGAAGGCTGGGCGCTGACCGCCGACGACCGGCACATCTACATGAGCGACGGCACGCCGACCATCCGCGTGCTCGATCCACAGACCCTGAGCCAGGTCTCGGCGATCTTCGTCACCGCCGACGGCACCCCCGTGCAGAACCTCAACGAGCTGGAGTGGGTGAAAGGCCAGCTCTACGCCAATGTGTGGCTAACCTCGCGCATCGCACGCATCGACCCGGCCAGCGGCAACGTGATGGGCTGGATCGACCTCACCGGCCTCGGCCCCAAACCCGAGGAAACCGCCGACCCCGCCAACGACGTCCTCAACGGCATCGCCTGGGACGCCAAGGGCCAGCGCCTGTTCGTCACAGGCAAGCGCTGGCCGAAGATCTACGAGATCAAGCTTACGTCGCCCAAAAAGTAGGCCTGGTCAGCGCGCCGGCGCGCAGCGGACGACGCGTTGCAGGCTCAGTCCGGGCCGATGCCACACGCATCAAGTCGGGCTATCTGGCTGACGCTGTCAATTGATCCGTGCGAGCGGTGAAGATTGCGCTCCGGTCTCAGGCGGAACCTGAAGGCACGCAGGCGACTTTTCTCAAGCAGTACTGGACGTTGGGCCGTTCGCCCCTTTACGGCCGGCATCCACTTGCGCAAGTCCGCTTTAGAGTCAACCGCAGGGCGGCAACGTCTCAACAGCTGTTTCCCGCACTAAGCCTTCAGGAGTCTTGACGAGTTCGGACACGCTCGCCTTGCAATAGCCATGACCGTTTTCCCGAACCACATAATCGTGCCCGTCTTTTGGGATGAAGGCCGTGGTCGAGTAAGGGCAAAAACCCGCGCCATACACCATGCGGAATCCCTTAGGTGCAGCAAACTCCGGATCTGCAAACGTCAGTGTCAGCGGTCTGTCTGCAATCACTCGATACTCGGTGACAAGACGATCAGCTGGTACATGGGACTGCTTGGGCATACCTAGGTCGTGCGCCTTAGTCCCCCACTCAGCGACCCCTCGCGACTCATCGGCCGGACAATGTCCGGTATAGATTTTGGGTTGGCTGCCGACGAGGCGAATGCGTGCAATCGGCCCCGACACCGGCTCCTGATACGTAGCGAAGAAGCTGCATCCAGCGAGGGATGTAAAAGCGCAAGCAATGAAAGTGCGTCTCATGGAGGTGTAGAACATCTATAGCCCTTCGCAAACAGTTAAACATCCAGACTAAGCTGGACACTTGATCTAAACGTGGCGGCCGCACCTATCAAGCGAGGCCAATGCAAGAATTTATTTACTTGCGTCGAATATCGAAATCTCATTCGTATTTTTGTCGATTATCGAAACATACAAAAATATTATCTGACAACGCCTCCATCAATCCAGACTAATCAGCCGAACCCATTAACCCGGCGGCTAATTTGCAATCTTCAAATTTAAAGATTGTGCTCAATCGAAGCAGACCGGAACTGTCATCAGAATCTGCTCACCTTGCCTTACCACGCACTGACGGCCTATCTCCGTGGTGAGCATTAGGACGGCCATCTTGTGAGCCTGTTCCGCGGACGTGCCGGGATGTGACATGAACCCTTTAGCCAGAGAGGCAACCATAGGATCATCGTCAGCTGGCGCCTTATGCTCGGGCTTGCACACCATACTGATCGGCGCGCCTTGGTAGTGTCCCGAGAGCCCCCTGCTTGTCTCGTCGTCAATACCCGACAGCACTTCTTCGCCAGCAATCTCAAGAACGTAACGGTCGTGCGCCATACTTCCTTGCGTTACGCACAGGCTCAATTGAACTGAGCGATCCGAAATCACAATCTTTCCCGGCTCGCACGCCGTGTGCCCGGGTATAGCCTTCAATGGTTTCCAGGCACCCACGCCCTCTGCCAAGAGTGGGCCAGCTGTCAACGACAGCACCAAAAAAGCAGCTAGACACGACTTCATCCGTCTTGCTCCTTACATAAAGTGTCATTTTTCAGGTTGAAGAAATCGCGATCGTTAACTGGCTGCACCAAGTTCACTTATTTCGCGCGTGAAGTTGAATACACCCCACTCGACGACAAACCAATGGAGTGCTTGCAAATAATTGAATCACCCTGACTATTCTGACAGGTCTGTTTTGGGCGCGACGCAACCATTTGAAGCATGAGCCAGTCTACGAACATCAATTGCTTCCACTTCGGCTGTTGCCGCTTTCTTTATGGGTGGCCGACCGATGCCCATAACACGTAGCAATGGTTTGTGATGTATACCTAAAATCCAAGTCCAAAACTTTTTGCCCTAGGAAAATTTGAGGAGAAATGCGGACGCTCAAAAATATGCCATCCTTACAGTATCCGCCGCCAGATAAGCCGATAGAAGTCCATCCAAGACGGACCAGGTCCTCGTCGCTTAGCAATTCGCCCACAACCTCGACAGACAACGACGCCACACCATACTTATCAACCTCTCTCCTGTTTATAATTCTTCCTCCATTTTTGAACATTTCGCGCAAATCACCCTCCATAACACCGAGCCGACTTCTTGACTGGGACAGAGATGGTGTTGTAATGAGCACATATGGAATTGCAATCACCGCATATAGTGCAGCAATGTAGGGACCAAACTTTTTTATCCAGGCAATCATCTATTAGCACCTCAGTGATTAGGCGGCTTATCACCATTGGTGAAAGGTAGACTGAACAAGGGCTTCATAACACTAGTAGAACCAGACCCGCCCTTAGCAGGCGTGCCAATTCCGGCCCCCACCTCGATGGCAGTATCGCCGCCATAAGAATGATTAAGACCGACGCAAAGAACATAGCAAGCCGAGCCGTTAATTCCAGCACCGGTGAGCAAGTTTGCCGTATTGATTCCCGCCGCGTTGCTACTTGCCCCTAAATTTGTCGGAAGATATCCCAAGGATAAATTGGCACCCGGCCGAACTGGAATGTTACCCGAGCCGCCCCCGTATATTTGGCCTGTGTGCATATTGAGCGCAACGCTACCACCGCCACTAAACCCAGACCCATTCATCACTACGTAGTCTGGGATAACCGCTAAATAGGGAATATAAGGTTCTTGACGCGCAGACAAGCCCTGTTGCTCATTAGTCCATGCGTAGGGAGATGATGCGCCACCAGTATTGGAGGCGATGTAGGATGCCAAGTCGGGAGATATCTGTGCAGGCATTTGCTGCATCAGATATAGCGAATCGCTTGGCCCGGATATCAGTAGCCAGCTAGCATTCACATCGTATATCGACCCCGATTGATTGACATCTACAAGCATCCCTGTCTGGACACTCTCAGCGGATATGGTGCTTTTAGATGTTGAGGTGTAGCCGCTAATACGCAATGCATCTTCGATCTGTTGGGTGGTATAGCGGCCATTGCTTTGGGCCGCCAAGCTTTGCGCGAGCTGCTTCTCGCTCGGATGTAGTTGTCGATTGAACTGCTCCCCTTGCAGAGCTGTGGCGGCGCCTGCGCCGCCACCCGCCACAGCGCCGACGGCCGCACTTCCTAACTGCATCAACGTGCGGCCCTTGCTCGAGTTCGGGTCAATGTGGTGATCGACCAGATAGTCCGCCATTGCGCCACTGGCCTTCTCGCTGGCGGCGGCACCCAACGCACCCTGCAATCCGTCGCCGCCGCCCAGCGCCGCCGTCGCTGCGCCAACGAGACCGTGCAGCAGAACCTTGTTGGCGCCGCCGTCCTGCCAGGACTTCTGCTCCTCTTCGGTGGTCGCGTGGTTGGCCTCGTAGCTCGCGATATCGCCGGCGGCGCGCATGCCGACTTGCCCGGCGGCATTGCCCAACTCCTGCTGCTCGGCCACCTTCTGCTGGTCGAAGATCGGCTTGAGGCCCGCAGCGTCGATATCCGGCGCGCGATCCAGCCCGCTGAGATCAGTGGCAGGCTCGTCGCGAGTGATGATCGTGCCCTGCGCGATGCCGGCCCGGGTGGTGGTGCTCTTGTCGCCAAACTGCGGCACGCCGATGCTTGGTGAGGCGCTGGTTCCGCCACTGCCTGAGCCGATGCTGATGCCGGCGCTCATCGCGCTGTAGCTGGCCTGGTTCTTCAGGTCGCTGAAGCTCAGGGTGCCGGTGTCGAGTAGATTCAGGGACGGATCGGCGGTGCTGGCGATCACGGCGCCCGTAAGATCGGTGTGGCCGCCCACGTGCACCTGGAAGCCGCCGTCGCCGGCACCGATGCCACTGTCTCGGTCTACGCTCTTGTAGCTGCTGTCGACCATGCCGGCACTGGCATGCACTTCGCTGCCCGAACCGTAGACGTAGGTGCCGCCGGCCTGCCACGTGTGGCTGGCGTAGTCATCGGTAGTCTGCTGGCTCTCAACGGTCAGGTCGTGGCCGATGCTGGCCAACACGGTGCTGCCCTTGGCTTGGGCCCCGATGATGTTGGCGTCGTTACCGGCGACGAGGCTCAAGGTGTCGCTGGCGGTGACGCTGGTGTCGGCGTAGGTCGTGCCGTTGCCATGAGCCACGCCCTTGCCGCCGTCGGCGGTGGCGTAGAAGCCGGTCTGGCTGCCGATGCTGAAGCCCAGCTCGCCTCGCGCGTTGGCGCTGTGGTCGCTCTGAGTGTGCTGCTCGGCCTGGCTAAGCAGGTTGAGGTCATGGCTGGCGGCCAGCGCGACGTTGTCGCCGCTGACCTGGCTGCCGATCACGTTGAGATCGCCGTTGGTCGCGGCGATGGTGACGTCGCCAGTGCTTTGGATGTGGCTGGCGTAGGCGATGTCGTCGTGGGTGTCGCTGTGCGCCGAGGCGCTGCTGGCGCCGATGCCGATGCGCAAGCTGACACCGCTGGCGTTTGCGGCACCCTTGCTACCGCTGGCAGCGCTTTGCGGTTGGCCGTCAGTCCCCATGATCGGGTGTCCCTGGCTGTCCACGGCGACGTTGCCGCCCACGGCCGCGCCACCGGCACCCGCTGCGCCCGCAGAGCCGCCTCGATAGGCGTCATAAGCCCCATAGGCCGCCTGCGCTGCGTAAAGCGCCTTCAACCGTTTGTCGCTCACCTGCCCGGCGCGCTGGCCCGAGGCGTAGGCCTGCTCCGCTGAGGAGGCCGCGCCGCCGGTGAGGCCGGCCATGATGCCGCCGGTGTGCAGGGACTGGGTCTGGTGGCTGTCGGCGGTGCCGACGGCAGCATCGATGGTGACGTTCTGGCCGACGATCGCGGTGCCGGTCTGGCTGAGCACGTCGCTGCCGGTGATGTGCACGCCCTGTCCGGCACTGAGCGTGACGGCGCCATCGGTGCTGCCGATCAGGCTGCCGGTGGGTGTGGTGTCGGTCTCGCTGGCGGTCTGCTTGGCCTTGGCCACGCCGAACATGCCGTGCAGTCCGCTACGCTGGGCGCCGTAGGTGGCGACCTTGAGGCTGTGATCCTCGCTATGCGTGTTGTCGGCGGTGCCGATGGTGAGGTTGTGGCCGGCCGCCAGCACCACGTCATGAGTGCCGGCGATCTGCGCGGCCTGGGTGGTCAGGTCATGCCCGGCCGCCACGGTGACGTGATCGCCGCTGAGCACGCTGCCGACGGCGACGGTGTCGCTGCTGCTGTCCTGCTGCACGGTATGGGTGCGAGTGAACAGGTCGCCCTTGGATGTACCCACCAGCACGCCGAGACCACCGCCACGCTTGACCTTGCTGCGGTCGTGTTCCTCACTGTAGGTGTCCTGTGCCGCGCCGAGCAGCACGTCGTGGCCGGCCGACACGGCGACATCGTTGATCGCGGTGAGCTGTGCGCCCTGCGTGGTGAGGTCGTGGCCCGCACCCAGGCTGACACTGTCGCCGCTGATCACCGTGCCGATGGCAAGGCCCTGGTGGGTGGTGTCGAGCGTGGTCGTGGTGGTGCTGGAGAGCAGGCCGCTCTTCTTGGTGTAGGTCTGCGTGCTGGTGTCGTGGTTCTCGATGCCGGCGTTGAGGGTGAGGTCGTGGCCGGCACCGAGCGCCACGGCACCGGCGCTGCTGCTGATGCTGCCGGCGGTGGCGGTGAGGTCTCGACCGGCGCTGACGATCACGCCATTAGCGCCGCTCAGGCTGCTGCCGCGCAGGGTGTCGTCGCTTTGCGTGGCGATAATCTGCGTGCGGCCCTGGAGGGTGTGGCTGGTCTGCGTCTGCGTGTCGGTGACGGCGGACAGGTTCAAGTCGCGGCCGGCGCTGACACCGAGCTGATTGCCCGCGGTGAGCGATGCTGCCTGGCTGCCTAGATCGCGGCCCGCTGCCACCAGCAGACTGCCACCGGCATCGACGGTGCTCACCGTGTGGGTGCTGGTTTCCACACCACTACTCAACGTGCCCTGGCGTACGGTGTGGCCGGTCGCCAGCAAGCTCAGGTCGCGGCCGGCGAGCAGCTGCGCATCGCCACCGGCGCTGATGGCGGTGGCGGTCGCGGTGAGGTCGCGACCGGCCGCGAGAGCCAGGTTACCGCCGGCGGCGACAGGTGCCGCATCGAGGCTGAGGTCGCGTCCTGCGCTGATAGCCAGGTTGCCGCCGGCACGGATGCTGCCGGGCTGGCTCAGGTCGCCGAGCGCGACCGAACTCACCGGAGCACCGAGGTCGGACAGGTTTACTGCGCCCAGCGCAGTGGCCGCCGCCAGCCCGCTGCGCACATCATCGCCAGCCACCAGGCTGACGTTGCCGCCGGCGCGGATGCTGCCGCCGTTGAGGATGTCCTGCGCTGCGCTGATGCTGAGATCGCTGCCGGCACTCAGCGTGCCGCTGTTGAGCAGGTTGGCCGCCTTCAGCTGGGCGTCCTGGCTCGCCTTGATGGCACCGTTGTTATTGACGTCGCCGCTGGCGTTGAGCACCACTGTACTACCGGCGATGGTGGCGCCGCCGGCGGCCAGCGTACGGGCGTGCTCGGCCGACAGGTACACCACCGGCACCAGCACCTGCTGGCCGTCCACGGTAGCGCTGACAAGCCACACCATGTCCTGGGTGAGGTTGGCCATCTGCTCGGGTGTGAGCGCCACGCCCACGCTCAAGTCGAACCGTTGCGCCGTCTGCACGCCGGCGTCCATGAGCGAGCGGTATTGGGAAAGGGCGTCGGTGTCGTCGCTCAGGAAGCGTCGGCCGGTGAGCGAGGCGATCTGGTCGAGCACGGTGCGCTGCTCGTAGAAACCATCGCCGAGGCGCTTGCCGACCGCGGCCGGGTCGATGCCCAGCTTGTCCGTCATGTAGTCGCTGCTGATGAACTGGGCGTAGTCGGTGAAGCGCGGGTCGGTCTCCACCAGGTAGGGACTGCTCGGGCTGGTGTGCACCGTGTACAGGCCCGACTGCGGCAGCGAGACTGTGGGATGCGGACCGCCCAAGCCGGACACCACCTGCGGTGACGCAGGCCGGGCGCTGCCACTGCTGGTACTCGTGCGCGACGGAGGCTGATCGAGCGAACCGCCAGCAGTGGTGGCCGGCGCATGGCCCAATGCCACCGTGCCGGACCCGCTGTGGCCGCCCTGCACGCTGCCGACGGTGCCCGCACCGCTGCCGTTCACGGCACGCGCCCCGGCGTTCTGGCCAAGACCGATCACCGCATGCACCGGTTGGCCATCGGCACCAACAACCGTGTTGTCGATATTGTGCGCAGTGATCGAGACGGTATGGCCCGCACTCATCGTGGCGGCCAGCCCGGAGCCAGCGTTGTAACTGATCCAGCCCGGCCGGCTGGCGCCGAGCGCCAGCTGCACGGTTGGGTAGTAGTAGCCCCAGGGGTCGTAGCCTGCCAAAGCCCAATGGCGATGGCCATCGAAGCTGACGTACTCAATGCCGGTTTGCTCGACGATGCTTTGCTGCACGGTGCCTGTCGGCGCCCACGCGACGTTCTGCACAGTCTCGTTGCCTGTGCTGCCGCCGCCACCATTGCCATTCTGGCCGTTGATGACGAGGTTGTTGCCCGCTGAGATGGTTGATTTGTCGTTCAGTACCGAGCCGTTGAGCGTGATGTTGCCGCCGGCCAGGAGACGGCTCTCGGCGCTGGCCGCGGTCAGCCGTTGCACGGTGGTAAGCACGCTGGTGGTGATCGACTGCAGATCGTTATGCAGGATGTTGTGCGGATCGCTCTGCCCCGGCATGGTCACGCCGTTGCACCAATGGTCGCCGTCTTGACCAGGCGTGCCCTGCGTGCCGCAGAACGCTTCGAGCGCCGCGACTTGTTGCTCATCCAGCACCTGGCTGGCGTCGACGTACGGCGGGTGGTGCAGAGGATTCGGGTCGTCATAGCGATACACAGCGACCGGGCCACTGATGTACGTGCTCTGCGCCTGCTCGCTCGCGCTCAGCGCGTAGCTACCGGTCTGAAAAACCCGCCGCTGATTGGTGAACTGCTGTGCATCGATGCGCACGCTGCCGTCGGCCTCGATGTCGCCGGAGCGGTTGATCACCGCCTGGCTCCGCGTGCCGTTGCTGGCAGCGCCGATGCGCAGGTCGCCCACCGTGAAGATGGTCGCGTCGCGATTGAGCAGGGTGCCGCGCACCCACAGGTCGATGCCGTCGGTCGCGGCGATCAGCGCGCTTTGATAAGCCGCGTTGTCGGTGGCGGTGCCGAGGTCGATGCCGTTGGTGAGGGTGTTGGCTGTGATATCGATCGCGCCACCGATGATCGTGGCAGTGTTGGTGAGCGAGCCGGCCGAGAGGGTGATGTCGTCGCCCTCGATGCGGCCTTCGTTGGTGAAGTTGCCGCTGGCGGTGAGCGTGGTGCCGGAAGCATCGATGCGCGCGCCGGAGGCGTTGTCGATGGCGGCGGCCGTCAGGGTGAGGTTGCGTACCGCGGACAAAAGCGCGCCATTGGCATTTGCGAAGTTGCCGCCGAGATGGAGGCTGAGGTCGCGGTTGGCCTTGAGCGTGTTGCCGGCACCGTTGGTGAAGCCGCCGGGCAAGGTGAGGCTGAGATCGCGACCGGCGACGACGCGGCCATTGCCGCTCAGGCTGCTGAACTGCAGCGTCGCATCGCCGGTCGCCGCCAGCGCGCCGGAGCCGTTGCCGACGCTGCCGAGGACGAGCGCGAGCGTGCCGCCGGCGCCGAGGTTGCCGCTGGTGTTGGTCAGCGACGCGCCGCTGTTGCTCCAGTGGATGTCACCGGCGGCATAGATGGTGCCGGCGCTATTGTCCATACCGCCGAGCGTGAGGCCGAGATCGTCGCCGGCAACCAGATGCGCGCCCTGCGTGTTGCTCAGCGAAGCGGCGGTGAGCGTCACGGCGCCCTGTCCGCCCAGCGTGCCGCCCTGATTGACAAGATTGCCGCCGATGCCGAACGTGACCGCGCCACTGCCCGAGTCGGCGATGCGGCCGCCGGTGTTGTCCAGGCTGGTGGCGTGCAGTACCAGCGTGGCGTCGGTGTCGCCCGCGCCCGCTTCGATGCTTCCGCCGCGATTGCTCAGCGCACCGGCGCTGTCGAGCTGCACCGAAGACAATGCCTGCAGCACACCGCCGTTATTGATGAACGGCCCTTGGGTGGTGGTGACGTCGAGCGCGCCGCCGGCATAGACCTGCGCTGTGTTCGTCAGGCTGGCAGCCTGGATCGACACGTCGCCATTGCCGCCGATGAACCCGCCGGCACCGGCCGACGACGCATTGCCGAACGCGCCACCCGCGACCAGGGTGAGCGCGTCGGTACCGGTGACCTTGAGGAAGCCGCCGGTGTTGCCGAGCGAGCCGGCATGCACGGTCATGGCATGCGTCGACTGCACGGTGCCACCGGTGTTGGTGAGCGCGTGGCCGACGGTAAGAGTGACGTGGTCGGCGACCAGCGAGCCGCCACTGTTGTCCAGCGCATCGGCGTCGAGCTGCAGGTCGCTGGCTACACCGAGGTTGCCGCCGCTGCCGGCGAACGTGCCACCGGCGTGGATCGTCGCGGCACCGTTGCCGGCGATGCTGCCGCCGACGTTGGTCAACGCGCCGGTTGTGGAAAGGGTCAGCAGGCCGGTGCCGGCGTGCTGGATGGCGCCGCCGTCGTTGTCCAGCGAGGCCGCCGAGATGCTGAGGTCGCCGGCGTTGGTGGCGAGCGTGCCGTGCGCGTTGGCGAACGCGCCGACGAAGCTCAAAGCGAGATCGTCGCTGCCGCTCTGGGTGAGCGTGCCGTAGCCGTTGTCCAGGCTGGCCGCCTGCAGCGCCAGCGTCTGCGCGGCGAAATGGCCGCCCAGCACGGCACTGTTGCCACCATTGACCAATGCGCCCGCGGCCGTGATGGTGAGTCGATCGTTGGCCGCGAGGTCGCCGCCCTGGTTCGACACGTCGCCCTGGAGCGCGGTGAGAGTGATGTCGCTACCGGCACGCGCCTGGCTGCCGGAAAGATCGATCGCGCCGCCCGCCAACACGAGATCGTTGCCAGCCAGCGCGCGACCGTGCGCTGCCAGTGCGCCACTGGTGAGGACGTGCAAGTTACCGCTCGCCCCCAGCGAGCCGTCGTCCATCAAACCGGCGGCCAGCGTGCCGTCGCCATCCAGGCTGGCGGCGGTGATATCGACGTCGCCACCGGCTGCGAGCGTGCCGCTGTCGACGAGCGCGCCGCTGACGTTCCACTGCGCATCACCGACGGCGTAGGCCGTACCGGCAGATTGCGCGCCGCCCAGCACGCTGACAGCCAAGGCAGCATCGCTGCGCAGGCTGCCACTGTTGTCCAGGCTGAGCGCGGTGAGATCCAGACCCTGCGCGCCGTAGAGCGTGCCCGCGTTATCCAGCGCGCCACCCAGATGCACGGTGGTGAACCCGCCGCCGTAGAGCATGCCGCTGCCCTGGTTGCGGATCGCGCCCGCGCCCAGCACGGAGAGCGCACCACCCGCCTGCAGCACGCCGGCATTGTCCAGCAGCGCGGCGGTGTCGGCGCCGAGATCGCCGGTTGCGAGCAATTGCCCGGTACTCGTGTTGGTGAGGTCGTGGCTGCCGCTGATGACGAGGTCGGTGCCGGCCTGCACGCGTCCGCTGTTGGTGAACGAGGCGATGGCAAGCGTCGTGCCCGAGCCGCTCTGTGTCTGGCCGCTGTTGGCCGCACTGGCCGAAGCCAGGGTCAACGCCTGGCCGGCAACGACCTGGCCCTGGTTGTGTAGCTGGCCGGTGCCGGCAAGCGAGAGGTTGCCGGCGGCACTGAGCGCGCCGTCGTTGGTGAGCCGCACGGCGGTCGCGTCGAGATTGCCTTGATCGACCTGGATCGTGCCCGTGTTATCGAGCGCGCCCTGGACGGCGATGGTCGAGCCTTGGCCGGCTTCCAGTACGCCGGCATGCGCAAAGCTGCCGAGCGTCAACGTGACGTGGCCGCCGCTGTAGATGTCGCCGGTGGCGGTGGATTCGAAGCCGCCGGCGACCTGGCCGTCCAGGTTGCCGTCGATCGCGTAGAGCTTGCCCGCGTTGGTGAGCGCATCACCGCTGAGATGCAGGCTCTGCTGTGCCTGGATCGCGCCGGCGTTCTGCAGGGCGCCCGCGCTGTCGAGCGACAAGTCGCTGCCGCTGCGCAGGATGCCGTCGTTGTCTACGCTGCCGGCGGCGAGGTTGAACACGTGCGCGCCGTACATCAGGCCGCGATTGTCCAGCGCCTGCGTGAGCCCGAGGGTGAAGCTGCCGCCGGCGTAGATTGTCGAGTCAGCGGCGTTGCTCAGCGAGGTCGCGCGCTGCAGGCGCAGGTCGGTGCCGGCCTGCAGCAGACCGGCGTTGACGATGTCGCCGGTATCGTCGATCACCAGCGATCCATCGGCGATCAGCTGCGCTCCGGCGACGTTGCCCAGGCTTACGCCGCTGAGCACGGCGTTGCCCTTGGCGTAGAGGTTGCCAGCGTTGTCGAGCATCGCGGCCGAGAGGCTCAGGTCAGCGCCGCTCTGCAGTTGGCCGGTTACCGTGTTGCTGAACTGGCCAGCGGTGATGCCAACGGTACTTCCGGCGACAAGTGTGCCGCTGTTCTGCGCGAGTGCCGACAACTGCATGGTGAGCGCGTGTTGCGCGCTCACCGCGCCGCGGTTGTCGAGCGAATCGGCTCGCAGGGTCACGCCGCCCTGGTCGGACTGCACATGTCCGACGTTGGCGAGTGCGCCGGTCACGGTCAGGCTCGCATTGGCGGCCGCTTCGATCGCGCCGTCGTTGCCGAGCGAGCCGGCCGACAGCGTGATGCCCTGGTTGGCGTAGATGTCGCCGCTGGCGCGGTTGACGGCGGCGCCGTCGAGGATCGCGCTCCACGCGCCGCCGAGCGCATACAGCTTGCCGGCGTTGTCCAGCGAAGCGGCGCGGAGCTGCAGCGCGCCGTTCCCCTGCACGGTCGCAGCCGCGGCGTTGCTCAGCGCGCCGCCCGCCTGCAGCGTGATGGCACCGCCCTGCGCCTGGATCAGGCCACGGTTGGCCAGCGAACCGGCGGCAGTGAGCGACAGTGCGTTTCCGGCCGCAAGCGTGCCGGATTGCTCGATCGCGCCGCTGCTCTGCAGGGAGAGATTGCCGGTGGCGATGGTCTTGCCGCCCAGCACCACGTCGCCGGCGCTGGTCAGGCTGAGATTGCCACTCTGCGCGGCGATCTGGCCCTGGCTATTCACGCCCAGACCAGCCTCGGTGCCAATCAATCGGATCACGCCCGCATACATGCCGCCGATTGCCGAGACGTCCAGCGCTACCACCGGCGCGCTGCCGGTACCGGCGATCGGCTGCGCAGCGAGGCTGGCCGCATCGACCTGGTTGGCGCCGGTAATCACGTTGAGGTGTTTGGCCCAGACGCCGGCGTTGATGGATACCGCGCGCGCGATCAGGTCCACCTGGTCGACCAGGCTGCCATCGAGCCCGCCGCCGGATACCGAAAGCGTTCCGCCGGTGACGCGGAACCCGCTCAGTCCACCGTCCTGTCCAAACGCCGGCCGGCCGGTGGTCAACACCGCATGCGGCGTGTTGATAAAACCGCAGCCAGTGCAGCTGATGCCGTTGGGATTGGCAACCACGACCTCGGCGGGAGTGCCGGCGACCTCCATGGCGCCGGCCAGTTGGCTGGCCCGCGTGGAGGTGACCTCGTTGAGGATCAGCCGGGCGGACTGCCCGGCCGACAGATTGGGATTGCCGGTGACGTAGCCGGCCAGCTGCGTCGAGGAGAGCGTGCCGCTGTTATTGAGAATCAGCCCCTGCTTGCCGACGTCGAACTGTCCGTAGGTGTTGTGTGACAGCCCGGCCTGATTCGGTGCGGCGATGTTGACGACGGGCACACCATTGGCGGCGGTTTGTGTCGAGGTATGCGTCGCCCCATCGGGCACGGCCTGGGCCTGCACCTGCGGCAGACCCAACGCCATGGTGACGGCCAGCGCGAGCGCCTGACGTCGCAGACGCTGGTTCAGCGGACGGGCGCGGCGCGACGCAGTGGCCGGCGATGCATCCTGGCGGGCGATCTTTTCCATCATGACATCGGTCCTCGATTGTCCTTCTACGGGCACTGCGGTATCGGCCCGTGGTTCCTGGTTTCGTCGTGCTACAGGGTGAAGATCCACTGCATACCGGCGGTGGGCCGGCGGGTCTGGAAGCCACGTGGCGTTTGCAGCGCCCAGCCCATGAACAGGTCCCAGCTCAGTCCCCAGCGCGTGCCGCGGCAACCGAACACCGCGCCCGACAGCCGATGGCTGGAAAGACCCGGTGCCGTATTGCCGTCGACGCGGCCGGTGTCGAGACCGCCATAGATCGACGTGGCGCCGTCGGCCAGCGGCAGGTTGAGCGTGTTGCGCCAGTAGGCACCGTGCTCGCCACCGAGCGTGGCGTTGCCATCGAAGCCACGCACGCTGTAGCGATTGCCGATGGCCAGGTCGTCTTCCACGTAGAGGTGATCGCCCGTGGCCTGCGCGTGCAGCTCGCTGAGCCAGAACAGGGCTCGGGAACCGAGCTGAAACGGCAGACTGAGGCTGGCGTCCAGCGTCGTCAGCCCGTAGCGGTGGGTCGGCCCGCCATCGAGGGCGCCTTGCCACTGCGCGCCGAACCAGGGCGTGCCCCGGCGATAGGCGAGCCGCGCATCGAGCTGTGCATGGCCGAGGTAGCGGCGATGCACCAAGGCGAGCTCGGCGCTGGAGGTAAGGCGTCGCTGGGTCGCGATCTCGACGCCATCGACATAGCTCCGCGCGTCGCGCACGCCGACGTCCAGCTCGATGGAGGTTTTGCCGCGTGCATCCCGCTGCAGCAGGCGCGTGGCGGAGAACGAGGTGCTTTGCGAGGTGCCGGTGAAGCTGAACGTCTGCAGCGAGCCGGTCACTGGCTGGCGGTAGCCATACTTCGATGCGTCTAGCGAGAACGTCCAGTTGCCTCGGGGCAGGCTGTAGGACATGTGGTTGCCACGCGTCCCCTTTTCGCCGCGATAGCCGCCCACCGTATTGCTGACGCCCACGCTCAGCAGGTCATTGATGCCGAGCGGTTGGTCGAGCGCCAGCGTCACGCCACCCTGCTCCTTGCCCGTCGCGTTGGAGCCGGCGTCGTCCATGTTCAGCGTGACCCGCCAGGGCTTGCTCCGCACCGCGGTCAATACGAGATCGGAGGTACCGGCCGACTGTCCGGGCGCAATGTCGATCTTCACGTCCTGCGACGGCACCCGCTTGAGCTGTTCAAGACCCTGTTCGATGGCACGCAGGTTGATCACGTCGCCCGGGCGCAAGGGAATGGCGCTGCGCCAATCGACCGCGCTGGAACCCGGCGCGAGTCGCACCCGGCCGAGTGTCCCGGCGATCAGCACGACACGAAGCTCGCCCTGGCGCAGGTTCTGCGGCGGAATTACCAAGCGACTGGTGACGAAGCCACGGGCAATCAGCAGGTCCGATGCCCGGTGCGCCAGCAGGGCCAGCCCCTGCTGGCCAGCGCAGCGCCCCCGGTACTTTTCGAGATAGCGGCGGATGAAGCCGAATTGCGCGGCATGCGCACCCTCGAGCGAAATCGCCGAGAGCACGAAGCAGGGTTTTTCGGTAGGGAGCGTCGTCTGGCTGTAGTCGCCGGCTGCGCCCTGCGGCAAACGGACGTCCGGGGCGTCCCGAAGCGCTTCGCGCTGCCTGGCTTGCTGCTGCGAACGCTGCCGCTGCTCCTGTTGGGCTGGCAGCGACTGCGTGTGTGCGATGGTCGGCACCGCGAGCAGGCATGCCCAGACGAAGGCTGCGCGCGCCGACACGGCTCGCACCGGGCGGCCGCGGAAGGTCCTTTTCATTGTCCCTGTTCCCTGATTCGAGCGAGTGGCGCAGCGTTGACTGCGGCACTGCACAAGCGTACCAAGAATGGCCCGCGCTGGCCCACTCGGCCAGGCACGTCGCGGCCTTCGCCGACACGGCCGAGAGGCCCGATCCCGACCGGTGGCAAACGATTACGTTATCGCTGCGGTGCGGCAACACGCCGCATCCTGTCGTACGCCAAGAGGGCCCACGGAATCCAAACCCGGCCAAAGGTCCGCGCTGTCAGCGCGGCAATATCCCCATCGTGTGCAGCCATGTGTCGGCCAGATCGGTCCATGCGGTGATCGGCTCGCCGGTGCGGCGCAGGCCGAAGGCGTGTCCGCCATGGGCGTAGATGTGCAGTTCCGTCGGGACCTTCGCGGCCTGTAACGCGGCGTAGTAGGTCAGCGCCTGCTGCACGCCGTCGACGTCGTCGTCGCTGGCCTGCAGGATGAAGGTGGGCGGCGTGTCGGCGGTGACGGGCACGTTGGGGTTGAGCTTGCCGTCGCCGCGGGTCAGGTGACCCGGGTAGATCGCCAGCGCGAAGTCCGGCCGCGCGCTTTCGCGGTCGGCGGCGTCCGTAGCCGGGTAGAGCGTTTTCCGGTAGTTGGTGCTGGCCTCGGCGACCAGGTAGCCGCCCGCCGAGAAGCCGATCACGCCAACCCGGTGCGGGTCGACATGCCAGTCGCGCGCGTGGAAGCGCACCAGCCGTAGCGTGCGCTGCGCGTCCTGCAGCGACGGCACGGACAGCGCGAAGTTATGCGGACGACAGCGGCAGTGCCAGTCGTAGGTGACGCTGGGCACGCGGTACTTGAGCAGCACGCAGGTGATGCCGCGGGCGGTCAACCAGTCGCAGATCTCGCTGCCTTCCAGGTCGATCGCCAGCACCTCGAAGCCGCCGCCAGGGAACACCACGACGGCCGCGCCGGTGTTACGGCCCTTCGGCGGATACACGGTCATCGTCGGCGTATCGACATTGGTCACGGCGTGCCACGGCCTGCGCCCAACCCGCTCGGAACGGACGACCATCGTCTCCGGCCCGGGCATCGGTTGCGCATCGGGTGGTGTGGCCGGCCAGATCGGCATCTGCTTCAAGCCTGCTGCCGGCTGCCACCGTGGGGTTTGTCCGCGCAGCGGACCCGCCGCGTGCACGCACGCGCACGTGCACGCCATCATCAGGCACAGCAAGGTCGCCCAGCATTTCATGCCACTGCTCCATGGCGGCGGCGGGACCGCCGCGCGATCGGGTTGAAGAGCCGGGCTGCGCCCGGGCTGCCCATCGTGCCGGGCGCTTCGGGCGTGGGGCGGCGGCGCTGAGGGAATGTCGCGGGCGCGATGCCCGACTTATTCGCCGCGCAGCCAGCGCGCGGCGTCGATCGCAAAATAGGTGAGGATGGCGTCCGCGCCAGCGCGCTTGAACGCGGTGAGCGTTTCCAGCACCACCGCCTTCTCGTCCAGCCAGCCGTTCTGGCAGGCGGCCTTGAGCATCGCGTACTCGCCCGACACCTGGTACACGAAGGTCGGCATGCCGAAGGCGTCCTTCACCCGGCGCAGCACGTCCAGGTATGGCAGGCCCGGCTTGACCATCACCGCGTCGGCGCCTTCGTGGATATCCAGCTCCACCTCGCGCAGGGCTTCATCCGAGTTGCCCACATCCATCTGGTAAGTGTGCTTGTTGCCCTTGCCGAGGTTGGCCGAGGAACCCACCGCATCGCGGAACGGGCCGTAGAAGCTCGAGGCGTACTTGGCCGAGTAGGCGAGGATGCGCGTGTGGATATGGCCGGCCTCCTCCAGCGCCTCGCGGATCGCGCCGACGCGGCCGTCCATCATGTCCGAGGGCGCCACGAAATCCATGCCGGCTTCGGCCTGCGCCAGCGACATCTTCACCAGCGCCTCGATGGTCGGCTCGTTCATCACGTAGCCGTGCTCGTCGATCAAGCCGTCCTGGCCGTGGATGGTGTAAGGGTCCAGTGCTACGTCACCGATCAGGCCGAGCTCGGGATACTTCGCCTTGAGCGCGCGCGCCGCGCGCTGCATCAGGCCCTCCGGATTCCACGCCTCGGCGGCATCTTCGGTCTTGGGCGCGTCGGTGATCGGAAACAGCGCCAGCGCGGGAATGCCCAGCCGCACGCACTCACCGGCCAACTCGAGCAACAGGTCGATCGACAGCCGCTGCACGCCGGGCATCGAGGGCACATCCACCCGCCGGTTCTCGCCCTCGACCACGAAGGCCACCATGATCAGGTCGCTCGCCAGCAGGGTGTGCTCGCGCATCAACGCGCGGGAGAACGCATCGCGGCGCATGCGGCGGGGGCGTATGGCGGGGTAGCTCATGGTTGGTCCGGCAATGAAGTTCAGCCCGTGATTGTACGCCGCGACCCCGCAACCGCCTGCCCCACTGCGGCGATCGGTGCCGCTTGCCTACGGCTCCAGACGCTCCCCGCTGCCCGCATCGAACACGTGCAGCATCGCCGGATCAGGCACCAGGTGAATGAGGTCGCCCGGCAGCGGCACCACCCGCGGCGGCAGGCGCACCACCAGCGGTTTCTCGCCGCTGCGCAGATTGAGGAAGACCTCGTTGCCGACCGGCTCGACCACGTCGACCCGCGCGCTCAACGCGGCGGGGTCGGCGGCGTCGACCGGATGCAGGTCTTCCGGGCGCACACCGATCACTACCTCGCGTCCGTGCCAGCCCTCCGGCCACGCCACGCCGGGCAATGCGAGCGTGCCGTGCGGACCAACCAGTTCGGCCGTCGTGCCGATGCGCACGCTGCCGGCCAGGAAATTCATCGCCGGGCTGCCCAGGAAGCCGGCGACGAAACGGTTGGCCGGACGGCGGTAGAGATTCATCGGCGTGTCGATCTGCTGGATCACGCCGCGATCCATCACCACGATGCGCTGGCCCAGCGTCATCGCCTCGATCTGGTCGTGGGTGACGTAGATCATCGTGGCGCCCAGCCGACGATGCAGCCGGGCGATCTCCACGCGCATGTGCAGGCGCAGGCGCGCATCGAGGTTGGACAGCGGCTCGTCGAGCAGGAACACCTTCGGATCGCGCACCAGCGCGCGGCCCAGCGCCACGCGCTGCTGCTGGCCGCCGGACATCGCGCCGGGGCGCGCGTCCAGCAGCGGCTCCAGCTCCAGCAGCTGCGCCACCTCGCGTACGCGTGCGTCCACCGCGGCGCGATCCATGCCGCGCAGACGCAGGCCGAAGCCGAGGTTTTCCGCCACCGACATGTGCGGGTACAGCGCGTAGTTCTGGAACACCATGGCGATGTCCCGATCTTTCGGCGGCAGCTCGTTGACCACGCGCTCGTCGATGCGCAGCCTGCCGGCGCTGATCGATTCGAGCCCCGCGATCATGCGCAGCAAGGTGGTTTTGCCACAGCCGGACGGCCCCACCAGCACCAGCAGTTCGCCGCTGGCGATCTCGATGCTGGCATCGGCCACGGCGACATATCCGTTGGGATAGACCTTGCGCAGCGCGTCCAGCCGAACCACCGCCATCGAGACCTCCGCGTGAGGGGCGCACCCGTCCCCGCGCCATCATGCGCGATGGTGCATCGAAGGAGAGCATTCGGCTATTCTCGCGATGTAATCGTTTACATCAAGCCGCGCTGCGGCAACCGGACATCCCGCGATGACAGGACGCTTTCTCTTCCCGACGGATTTCGTCTGGGGTGCCGCCACTTCCGCCTACCAGATCGAAGGCTCGCCGCTGGCCGACGGCGCTGGCCCGAGCATCTGGCAGCGCTACGCGCACACGCCGGGAATGATGGCCAACGGCGACCACGGCGACGTGGCCTGCGATCACTACCGGCGCTATCGCTCCGACGTGCAGCTGATGAAGGCGCTGGGCCTCAAGAGCTACCGCTTCAGCATCAACTGGGCGCGCGTGCTGCCCGAAGGCACCGGACGCATCAATCCGGCGGGGCTGGACTTCTACTCGCAGCTGGTCGACACACTGCTCGAGCACGGCATCGTGCCCAACGCCACGCTGTTCCACTGGGACCTGCCCGCGGCGCTGGACGATCGCGGCGGCTGGCTCAATCGCGACAGCGCGCACTGGTTCGCTGAGTACGCCGAGGTCGTCTTCAAGGCGCTGGACGACCGCGTGCCGATGTGGGCCACGCTCAACGAGCCGTGGGTGGTGACCGACGGCGGCTACCTGCACGGCACGCTCGCCCCCGGCCATCGCAATTTGTACGAGGCGCCGATCGCCGCGCACAACCTGATGCGCGCCAGCGGCGCGGCGATCCAGGCGTACCGCGGCGTGGGTCGGCACCGGGTCGGCGTGGTGTTCAACATCGAGCCGAAGTACCCGGCCAGCGAGCGCGCCGAGGATGTCGCAGCCACGGCCCGCGCCCACGCCTACATGAACCAGCAGTTCGCCGATCCGGCGCTGCTGGGCTCCTATCCGCCGCAGCTCAAGGAATGCTTCGGCGATGCCTGGCCCGACTTCCCCGCCAGTGACTTCGGCCTGACCCGGCAGAAGGTCGACTTCGTCGGTATCAACTACTACACGCGCGCCGTGGTGCGCGACGATCCGGCACAGTCACCGCTGCGCGCCTCGCCCGTGCACCAGCCGAACCGCACCCACACCGAGACCGGCTGGGAAGTGTACGAGCAGGGGCTGATCGACACGCTCGCCGCATTCGCGCAGCGCTACGGCAATACCCCGCTCTACATCACCGAAAACGGTGCCGCCTTCTACGACCCACCGGTGGTCGAGGGCGACACGCTGGACGATCCGCTGCGGGTGGACTACCTGCGGCGCCACCTGCGCGCGCTGCATACCGCGATGGCCGATGGCGCCAACGTGAAGGGCTATTACGCCTGGTCGCTGCTGGACAATCTGGAATGGTCGCTGGGCTTCGCCAAGCGCTTCGGCCTGGTCCACGTGGATTTCGCCACGCAGAAGCGCACCCCCAAGGCGAGCGCAAGGTTCTACGCGCAGGTGATCGCCAGCGGCGGTGCGGCGCTCGGCTGACCACTGGACGCGCGCCCGGGTGCAGGGCACCCTTATCTATTCGCTTGTGCTGAAGGTTTTCGCATGTCGGCTGACGCTCACGCTTCCGTTCCCACCCTGCTGGTCGACCTTGGCGGCACCAACGTGCGCTTCGGCGTGGCCGATCCGTCGCGCGCCGATCCGCTGCTGAAAGACAGCATCCGCCGCTACCGGGTGGCCGAGCACGAGTCGCTGGTGGCGACCGCGAAGCAGTACCTGGCCGATACCGGCCTCAAGGTGAAGCGCGCCATCGTCGCCGCCGCCGGACGCATCGAGGACGGCGAGACGGTCAAGGTCACCAACAACCCGTGGGCGATTTCCGCGCACCAGACCGCCGCGGCGCTGGATCTGGACGCCGTGCATCTGGTCAACGACTTCGCCGCACAGAGCATGGCGGTGACCCTGCTCAAGGGCGACGACCTGGTGCGCGTGGGCGAGCTGCCGCTGCCGGTGATCGGCGAGGACGAGGAGCAGACCTTCGCCATCGTCGGCCCCGGCACCGGGCTGGGCGTGGGCGGCCTGCTGGTGCGCCAGGGCCATTGCAGCGTGCTGCAGACCGAAGGCGGCCATGCCGGCTTCGCCGCCCATTCGCCCGAGGACATCGCCATCCTCGACTACCTCAACCACAAGTACGGCCGCGTCTCCAACGAGCGGCTGATCTGCGGCCAGGGCCTGGTCAATCTCTACGATGCGATCTGCCACATGGTCGGCGCCACCGCGCAGCCGCTCAAGCCCGAGGACATCACCGCCCGCGCGAAGGACGGCAGTTGCCCGCTGTGCACGCGTACGGTGGAAACCTTCGCCGGCATCTTCGGCAGCGTGGCCGGTGATCTGGTGCTCACGCTGGGCGCATGGAACGGCGTCTACCTCACCGGCGGACTGATCCCGATCCTGCTGCCGTGGCTGGAGCGCGGGCGCTTCCGCGAGCGCTTCGAGGCCAAGGGCCGCTTCCGCGACATCATGCAGAAGGTGCCCACCCAGGCGATCATGAATCCCGAACCCGGCCTGCTCGGCGCCGCCGCGCTGGCCGTGATGGAATCGGGCCGCCCCCTGCTCGGACGCTGAGCTTCCTCGCCGCGCGCAGGCGCGGCCGTCACGCGGCCGGTGGCACCGTTCCCGGCGTCACCGGAGAACCCGCATGCCCCGCAGCGATACCGCCTTCCTGTTCGATCTCGACGGCACCCTCGTCGACAGCGTCTACCAGCACGTGCTGGCGTGGAAGGAGGCGCTGGATGCCGAAGGCGTGGAGCTGTCGGTGTGGCGCATCCACCGCAAGATCGGCATGAGCGGCGGGCTGTTCGCCAACATGCTGCTACGCGAGACCGCGCTGGACATCACCGAAGACCGGCTGGAGCGGCTGCGTCGCCGGCACGCCGAAGCGTTCAATCGCCAGCACACGCAGGGCTCGGTGAAACCGCTGCCCGGCGCTCGCGAACTGCTGGCCTTCCTCACCGACCAGCAGATTCCGTGGGCGATCGCCACCAGCGGCCGCATGGAAACCGCCGCGCACAACCTGGAAGCGCTGGGCGTCGATCCGTCGAAAGTGCCAGTAGTGACGCGCGACCAGGTGCGCCACGCCAAGCCCGATCCGGATCTGTTCCTCACCGCGGCGGCGCGGCTGGGTTTCGACATCCGTCATGCGCTGGTGGTCGGTGACAGCGTGTGGGACATGCTCGCCGCCCAGCGCGCCCGCGCTATCGGCATCGGCCTGCTCGCCGGCGGCTACGGTCGCGAGGAGCTGCAGCAGGCCGGCGCGCTGCGCGTGTACGACGACCCGGCCGACCTGCTCGCCCACGTGGACGAAGTGGCCGCGCGCGACTGAACCGCCAACAGGATTTTTGCGCGCCACTGACACCGACTGAACGCGGCCGAGCTAGCCTGAAGCGCTCCGCCCAGCGCTCCGTCCGGACATTCGCATGCGCCACCTGCTGACCCACACGATGTTTGCCGCCACGCTGGCCTGCGCCCTCGCCGCCTGCTCGCCGTCCGAGCCGCCGCCCTCGCGCGACGCTCCCACGCCGCGCGCGCAAGCCCAGGCGCCGGCGAACCCCGCGCTGGGCTCGCCGGAGTGGTACGCCTGGGTCGATCGCACGCTGGGCATCACCGACGACGGTCACGGCCCCGACCGCGGCTCGGCGGAATGGAATGCGGCCGTGCAGCACCAGCTCGGGCAGGAGGCACCGCAAGCCGCGCCCGGCTCGCCCGAATGGCAGCAGGCGGTTGACGCCCTGTTGCGCACGCGCGCTACCGGGCCCTGAGAAGCCGGCGCTTCAGCCCGGCGCGAGCAGCGCGTCGAGATCGCCCTGATCAAAGCTGAGTTTTTCGCGCGTGCCGCCGCCTTCGAGCACGGCGTCAGCGAGCTCGGCCTTGCGCAGCTTGAGCTCCTCGATGCGCTCTTCCACCGTGTTGGAGGTGATCAGGCGGAACACGAACACCGGCTTGTCCTGGCCGATGCGGTGCGCGCGGTCCGAGGCCTGCGCCTCGGCGGCGGGATTCCACCACGGGTCGTAGTGGATCACCGTGTCGGCGGCGGTGAGGTTGAGGCCCACGCCGCCGGCCTTCAGCGAGAGCAGGAACAGCGGCACGTCGCCTTCCTGGAACTGCTTCACCGGCTCGGCGCGATCGCGCGTCTCGCCGGTGAGCGTGACGTAGGGAATACGCCGGCGATCGAGCTCGTTGGCGATCAGCTTGAGCATCTCGGTGAACTGCGAGAACAGCAGCACCTTGCGGCCTTCGGCCAGTAGCGCAGGCAGCATGTCCATCAGCAGCTCGAACTTGGCCGAATCGCGCACTCCGCGCGCCGCTTCCAGCTTCACCAGTCGCGGATCGCAGCAGACCTGGCGCAACTTGAGCAGCGCATCGAGCACCACGATGCCCGAGTGCGCGATGCCGCGCTGGGCGATCACCTGGCGCAGTTCGTCGGCCAGCGACAGGCGCAGGCTCTCGTACAGCTCGCGCTGGCGGCCGTCGAGCACCACGCGGCGGGTGATCTCGGTCTTCGGCGGCAGTTCGGACGCCACCTGGCTCTTGGTCCGGCGCAGGATGAACGGGGCGAGGCGGCGGTTGAGGCGGGCCTGGCACTCCTCGTCGCGCTGCTTTTCGATCGGGCCGCGGTAGTGGCGACGGAACGCGCCCTCGTCACCGAGCAGGCCCGGCACGGCGAGGTCGACCTGCGACCACAGCTCGCCCAGATGGTTTTCCAGCGGCGTGCCGGTGAGGCAGATGCAACGTGGCGCACGCAGGCTGAGCACGGCGCGGCGCGCCTGGGTGCGTGGGTTCTTTACCTGCTGCGCCTCATCCAGCGCGATCAGCGCGAACGGCTGCTTGCGCAGCGTCACCACGTCGCGCGGCAGCAGCGCGTAGCTGGTGAGCACGATGTCCTGCGCGCCGAGCTGGGAAAAGTCGCCGCCGCGCTGTGGTCCGTGCAAGGCCAGCACTTTCAGTGAGGGTGCGAAGCGCGCGCACTCGGCCTGCCAGTTCGGGATCAGGCTGGTCGGCACCACGATCAGCGCCGGCTGCGCCAGCGCACCGCGCTCCTTCAGCGCGAGCAGGTGGGTGATCAGCTGCAGCGTCTTACCCAAGCCCATGTCGTCGGCGAGCACACCACCCACGCCGGCTTCGGCCAGCGCGTTCAACCAGCGCAGGCCTTCGCGCTGGTACGGCCGCAGTTCCACCGTAAGGCCTTCGGGCACCGCGTCGCTCGCGCGGTCGGCGGCGTCGCGCAGGCGCGCGGTGAAGCCGCGCAGCTGCTCGGGCGCCTGCAGCTCGCCGCCGGCCGGCAGCGCGTCGACCAGCTCTTCCAGCCGACCGGCCTGCACGCGCGGCAGATGCAGCCGCTTCTTCGGCTTTTCCAGGTACTCAGCCAGCGGCGCGAGCAGGCCGCGCAGCTCCTTCAGCTTCACCGGCACGCGGCGGCGGTCGTCCACCGGCGCGTACCACACGGCGTCTTCGGGTTCGTTCGGCACCGGGCTGAGGTTGAGCTGATGCTCGGCCAGCGCCTGCGCCACGGCAGGCAGCAGGTTGTGCCGCTTGCCCTCCACCTCGATGCCGATCTCCAGGTCGAAGGCGTGGTCGTCGGCGTCCTCGGTGGCGTTGCCGTACCAACGCACCGGGCCTTCCAGCACCTCGAACGGAAAGCTCGGCGCGTACTCCACCACGTAGCCTTCGGTTTCCAGCTTGGCGCGCAGCGCCAGCCAGCGCGCCGGCGTGTTCACCTCCAGCGCGCCGGCGTAGCCCTTGCCGGGGAACAGCCAGGCGTCCTCGGGCAGCGTGTCGGCCAGGTCCCACGGCAGGCCTTCGGTATCCACGCCGGGCGTGAGGCCGGCGCGTTCGAGCTGCTCCATCGCCGCCAGTTCATCGGCGCGGCGGCGCACGATTTCCACCAGCTGGCCGTTGCGCACGCGGCGCACCAGCGGCTCGCCGCCGCGGCCGGGCAGGCGCTCGCCGGCGTAATCGAAGGCCAGCCTCGCGTAGGCCAGCGGCGGCGTGCCGGCAGCCAGTCGGGCGTGACGGGTGAGCGCGTGCAGAGTCAGCACGGGCCGGGGGGCCAGATCCTCGCGGCGCAGGTCGTCGAACACCTGCGGCAGCGGCACACGATGGGCCAGCCGGCTGTGCGGCAGCGCGGCGCGCAGGCGATGGCTGTCGTCGTGCTTGAGCGCCGGCAGGTCGAGCCAGGCGGTTTCCTCGGCGGGCGCTTCCAGATGCCCCAGCTCGGCGCGCTCGGCGTCCAGGTACCACAGGCCGTCGACGCGCAGCAGGCGCTGGCCCGTGGGCAGCGCCGGGAGCAGCCGCTGGCTGCCATCGCCTTCGAGCTGCCAGTGCCAGTTGAGCTGGTGCGATTTGCCGCGCGACAGGCGCAGCCCGCCCAGCCCGCCGAGGAAGCACGGCGCGGTGTCGAGGATTTCCGCCAGCAGGGCGTCGCCGACGTGACCGCTCAGTCGCGCGTAGCTGCGGCTCTTGCGCAGCGTCTGCGGCAGGCCGAGCACGGTGGCGGCCAGGCGCTGTTCGTGCGGCTCGAGCTGGGCGTGCACCAGATGCTTGCTGTCCAGCGGGGCGGGCCGCGCGAAGCGGCCATGTTCGGCCACGGCCAGCACCGCCGGCGCCACGTCGAGCCGGCCGGCACTGCTGCCGTCTTCGTGCACCACGTCGAGAAAGAAGCCCAGCACGCCGCGCTCCGTCGGCGCGGCCGGCAGCGGCGGCTCCAGCACGCGGCGCCACACCGGCGGCAGCGCGGGCTCGGCCACGGTGCGCGCGACGGGGGGATCGCCTGGCTTTCGGTCGTCCGGTTGCTGCATGGGCATGCGTCCGCTGGGCGATCAAAACCCTGAGCTTAGCAAGCCCGGCCGCGCATGCACACGGCGGCGGCGCCCCGCTTCATGAACTGCCGACGGCGCCGCTCAGGTACCGGGGAACAGGCCCTGCGGATACTCCGGCTTCTGCTCGCGCGCCATCAGCGCACGCAGGCCCTCGACTGGCGTGACTTCGCCATGCAGCACGGCACGCACGCCGTTGGCGATGGGCAGATCCAGGCCGTGCTTGGCGGCCAGCCGGGCCACTTCGTCGGCGGTGAGCACGCTTTCCACTACCTGGCCGATCTGGCGCACCGCCTCGTCCAGCGCGATGCCCTTGCCCAGCGCCAGGCCGAGCCGGCGGTTGCGCGAGAGATCCCCGGTGCAGGTGAGCACCAGGTCACCCAGGCCGGACAGGCCCATCAGCGTCTCGGGCTTGGCGCCGAGCGCCAGGCCCAGCCGCAGCATCTCGTTCATGCCGCGGGTGATCAGGCCGGCACGGGCATTGAGACCCAGCTGCATGCCGTCGGCGACGCCGGTGGCGACTGCCAGCACGTTCTTCATCGCGCCGCCGAGCTCGGCGCCCAGCACGTCGCTGCCGGTGTAGGCGCGGAAGTTCGGCGCGTGCAGCATGCCGGCGACTTCGCGGGCAAACGGCTCGTCATCGGAATGCACGGTGACCGCGCTGGGCAGGCCGGCGGCCACTTCCTTGGCGAACGACGGGCCGGTGACCACCGCGGCCGGGCGACCCGGCAGTTTCTCGGCGACCAGCTCGTGCAGGAAGCGACCGGTGCCAGGCTCGAAGCCCTTGCTGGCCCAGGCGATCGCCGCGTCGGCATCGAGCAGCGGGGCGATCTCGTCCAGCATCGACGCGAACGCGTGGCTGGGCACCACGATCAGCACGACCTTGGCGCCACGCAGCGCTGTGGCGAGGTCACTCTCGTAGTGGAGCTCGGCGGGCAGTTCGAGATCGGGCAGGTAGCGCTGGTTGCGATGGCTCTGCGCCATCGCCGCCAACGCCTGCGCGTCGCGCCCCCACAGTCGGGTAGGGACGCCGTTGCGCGCGGCGAGCGCCGCCAGTGCCGTGCCCCAGGAACCGGCGCCGAGGACCGCCAGGGTCGGTCGGGTGCTCATCGGTGGATCAGCTGTTGAGCGTCGGCGCGGCCTCGCCACCGCCCATCGCGCTGCGACGCAGCTGTTCGGCGTACAGCGCGTCGAAATTGATCGGCTGCAGCAGGAACGGCGGGAAGCCGCCCTCGAGCACCAGCGAGGAGATCACCTGGCGCGCATACGGGAACAGCAGGTTCGGGCAGTAGCTGCCGACGATGCCGGCGTGGTCTTCCGGGCTGAAGCCGGCAATGCCGAACAGGCCCGCCTGGTGCACTTCGGCCAGGTAGGCGGTGCGCTCGCCCACGGTGCAGGTCAGGGTGAGGCTGAGCACCACTTCGTACAGGTCGTCGCCCAGGTCGGTGGCGCGCTGCCCCAGGTTCAGCTGCACCTGCGGCTGGTCACCCGTTTCGCTGATTTCCTGGAACATCTGCGGGGCATTGGGCGCCTCGAAGGAGACGTCCTTCACATAGATCTTCTGCAGCGCGAGCTGCGGCTGGTTCGCCTGGCCGTTGGCCTGGCCGTTGGTGGTGACGTCTGCCATGAGGTGTCCTCGTTGAATGAAGCGCCGGCCCCAGGCGGGCGCTCGGCACAAAGCGCAAAGAGCGCGATTGTTCCATACATGCCCGCACAGCGTCACTCGGCGCTGGGGCGCCCGCTGGTCAAGGATTGCGCAACCGACGGAATTTCCGCGATAATGCGCGGCTCGATCCATGCCGCCCCACCACTCGGGCCGTCCGCGACGCGATGCGGACCTCACGGCAGTGCTCGAAAGCTGCACCCTCCAGCATCGCGTGGCGCCAAGGCGTCGCTGGGCCGAAGTCGCCCTGGCCAACGGGCGTTACACCACAAATACGGAGGTCATCATGGCCCGTGTATGCCAAGTCACCGGAAAGGGTGTGCGGACCGGCAACAACGTCTCGCACGCAAACAACAAGACCCGTCGCCGCTGGTTGCCCAACCTGCATGAGCGTCGCTTCTGGGTCCCCAGCGAGAACCGCTGGGTCAAGCTGCGTGTTTCCAACCACGCCCTGCGCACCATCGACAAGAATGGCATCGAGGCCGTGATTGCCGAGCTGCGTGCCCGCGGCGAGAAGATCTGAGGAGCTAGACCATGGCGAACAAGACCCAGGACAAGATCCGTCTGATCTCGTCGGCCGGTACCGGCCACTTCTACACCACGCAGAAGAACAAGAAGAACACCCCGGAAAAGTTCGAGTTCAAGAAGTACGATCCGGTCGTGCGCAAGCACGTGATCTACAAGGAAGGCAAGATCAAGTAATCGATCGCCGCCTTCAGACGAAACCCGCCCACCGTGGCGGGTTTTTTTTGGCATCTGCTTGGCGCGCGCCGGCCCCGGCGACCGCGTCAGCGCCGTTGGCTAGACCAGGAAGAGCGGTGCATGAGTCGGCCGCGACAGTCATACCCTCGCTCAAGCACGCCCGGCTATCGCCTTCTGGACCCCGAGCGGCGGCACCAGCCGCACCCCCAATGTGGTCACGCCGCCATCGGGCGTATCACCCGGTCCGCCGCTACGGAGGGAGACACTCATCGAAGCCCCCCCGGCCCAACAGCACCACCCTGAACGCCATGCCGCCTCCCTTCCGTGTCGATGCGCCGAACCGCTGCGCTCAGGCTATTGTCAGCCCTGTGAGGTGCTCCCCATAACGACCAGGAGAACTGCCATGAGCATGCGGATTGCCCTGTTCGGCGTACTTGCCGCTGCCGGCCTGTCGCCCTGCCCGACGGCGCGTGCCGCGGAGCTCCCGGCGCAGACCGTAACGGTGACCTACGACCATCCGGAACGTTTTACCGAGACCCGGGAGGAAAAGGCGCTGGCGCCAAGCCGTGCCAGCAACGATTACCTGGCCACCCTCAAGACCTATATCGAAAAGCGCGGCGCCAAGATGCTGCCCGCCGGGCAGCACCTGGACGTGGTGATCACCGACGTCGACCGCGCCGGTTCGTTCGAACCATGGCGCGGGCCCAGGCTGAGCGAGGTGCGGATCATCAAGGACATCTACCCGCCGCGCATCAATCTCAGCTTCAAGCTGCTCGATGCGCAGGGCAAGGTGATCCGCGAGGGCACGCGTACGCTGCGAGACCTCGGCTTCCTCACCAGCGACACGGCGGCCGCGAGGGACGACAGCCTGCGCTACGAAAAACGAATGATCGACCGCTGGCTGCGTAACGGGCCCGACAAGCTCTGATCCGCTGCGCGAATGCCAAACAAAAAGCCCGCCGTTGAGGCGGGCTTTTTTAGGTGAATCGATCGGCCAGCCGATCAGCTGGCGATCGCGTAGCCCTTCAGCTTGGCCGCGAACTCCTGCAGGGCGCGGATACCGCTCTGTTCGGCCTCGTGGATCCACTGCTGCAGGCCCTTGAGCGCCTGGTCGGCACCGCGCTGCTCCATCAGGGCGGCCAGGCGGGTGCGGAAGTCGACCACGGTGCGCAGGGTCGGGCGCTTGGCCAGCACAGCCTGCAGCTTGTCGTGACTTTCGCCATCCAGCCACCGGCCACCGTCGGCCAGGGCACGGCGCACGCGTCGCGGCATCGCCTTGATGCTCTCCCCGGCATGCTGTGCCTCGTCGCGCAGGGTCGGCACGATCACACCGCGGTAGTAGTCGGTCATCGCCTGGAAGCGGTGGGTGAGCACGGCCTTCAGCGTTTCGGCGTCCGGCAGGTTCACGTTGGGACGCACGTCCAGGGTGGGCGCCACGCGCAGCACCTTGGCCAGGCCCACCGCGCGCAGGCCGCAGATTACCGCCCAGCCGATGTCGAACTCCCACTTGCGCAGCGCGAACTTGGCCGAGCTGGGGAACGCGTGATGGTTGTTGTGCAGCTCTTCGCCACCGATCCAGAAACCCCACGGAATCAGGTTGCGCGCCGTGTCGGCGCTCTCGAAGTTGCGGTAGCCCGCCCAGTGGCCGATGCCGTTGACGAAGCCGGCGGCCCAGAACGGGATCCAGATCATCTGCACCGCCCACATCGCCACGCCGATCACGCCGAACAGCGCGAAGCTGATCAGCAGCATCAGGGTCGGACCCCAATACGGGTGGCCGCCGTAGAGCTTGCGCTCGATCCAGTCGTCCGGGGTGCCGCGGCCGTACTGCTCCATGTCCTGCTTGTTGTCGCAGGCGTCGCGGTACAGCGACACGCCGTCCCAGAACACCTTCTTGATGCCGTAGATCATCGGGCTGTGCGGATCTTCCGCCGTCTCGACCTTGGCGTGATGCTTGCGGTGAATGGCCACCCACTCCTTGGTCACCATGCCCGTGGTCAGCCAGCCCCAGAAGCGGAAGAAGTGCTGGATGATCGGATGCAGGTCCACACCGCGATGCGTCTGGCAGCGGTGGTAGTAGATCGTCACCGTGAAGATGGTGAGCTGAGTGACGACCAGCATGTAGACCAGCATGCCAACCCAGGACATGTGGGTCAGACCCGTGGTCAGGAAGTTGAGTACGGAGTCCAGCATCGCGGATACATCTCTAAGTAGTTGAAAGGCAGTCTAGTGCAGGGTCTCCGTACCCACCAGCATGGCTCGGGCGTTCACGCCGATAGCGTGACGCATTCGAAACAACGTGCCGGTTGTCTGAAAGTGGGGGCGCCGTGACAATCATGCAATGAACAAAGCGCAACCCCTGCTCCGGATCGACCGGCTATCCCGCCAACGCGCCGGCCGCAGAGCCGTGCAGGATCTGTGCCTCGACGTGGATCGTGGCGAGGTGCTCGGCCTGCTGGGCGTCAACGGTGCCGGCAAATCGACGACGTTGAGCATGATTGCGGGCGCCTTGCGCCCCGATGGCGGCACGATCCACCTGAACGGCGAGGACTTCCTTGAGCACCCGGCACTGGGTCGGCAGCTGATCGGCTGGCTGCCGGAGCGTGCCCCGCTGTGGCAGGAATTGACGGTGAGCGAGCACCTGCAGGCGCACGGACGGCTGCATGGGCTGAACGGCGCCGCGTTGCGTCAGGCAGCCGACGCGATGCTGGCGCGGCTCGAACTCGGTCCGCTCGCGCGCCGCCCCGCCGGCGTGCTGTCACAGGGCCAGCGTCAACGCCTCGGCCTGGCCTGCGCGCTGCTGCACCGCCCGGCGCTGTTGATTCTCGACGAGCCGGCCAACGCGCTCGATCCGGTGCAGGTGGCGAGCCTGCGCCAGCTGATCCGCGAGGAAGCCGCGCGCGGCACGGCGGTGATCCTGTCCACCCACCTGCTGGCCGAGGTCACGGCCGTCTGCGGACGGGTGGCGATCCTGCACGAAGGGCAGCTGCGTCACGAGGGCGCGGTGGACGCCAACGACGTGCAGGCGCTGGAGCGGCGCTTCTTCGACATCGCGATGAACGGCCGGAGCCAGGCCGCATGAGCGCACTGGCGATGGTGCGGCTGGAATCGCGCCGATTGTTCGTCCGTCCACTGGCCTGGGTACTCGGCGCGCTGACGCTGGGCGAACTGGCGTGGCGTTTCGTGCTGCTGCTGGGCAACTTTCTCGCCGCGCAGGTGAAGCTCGCTGCGCTGCCGGCCGGCCCGGGCTACACCGACCTGGTCGCGGTGCCGCTGCTCAGCAGCCTGTTCACCGGCGGACTGGTGCCGTTCGGGCTCGCCGAGCTCGCGCTGCTGGTGGTGGCGCTGCTGACCATGTCCAGCATCGCCGGTGAACGCAGCAACGGCACGCTGCCGCTGCTGCTGGCCAGTGGGCTCTCACCCACGCGCATCGTGCTGGGCAAATACCTGGCGGTGCTGGGCTGGCTCGCGCTGTGGCTGGCGCTGGCGCTGGCCATGCCGCTCTCGCTGGCCCATGGCACCACGCTGGACTGGGGCAAGCTGGCCGCCGCCGCGCTGGGGCTGGCCCTGTTGCTCGCGCTGCTGGCGGCGATCGGGCTGGCCTGCTCCACCTTCGCCTCGCATCCGGCCATCGCCGCCACCGCCAGCCTGGTGATCACGCTCACGCTGTGCTGCGTGAACCTGGGCGCGCAGGCCGCCGGCGTGGACAACGGCGCGATCCACTGGCTGGCGCTGGGCACGCATCTCGAACCGCTGCTGCGCGGCCTGGTGGCCACCGACGACGTGCTGTGGTTCGTGCTGCTGGCGGCGCTGGCGCTGGCGCTGGCGATTCGCCGTCTTGGTTCGGATCGGGAGCGCGGCTGATGCGCATGAATCGCACCCTGCGCCGGCTCGACGGCTGGCTGTTCGCGCTGCTGGCGCTCATCGCCGTGGGCGCGGCGGGCTATCTCTCCACCCGCTACGGATATGTCGCCGACTGGACCCACGGCGGGCGCGCCAGCCTGTCGAAGGAGAGCCGCGCGGTGCTGGCCCGGCTGAGCGGTCCGGTCGAGATCGTCAGCTACGCCAACCCGCAGGGCAATCTGCGCCAGACCATCGCCAGCTTCGTGCAGCGCTACCAGCAGGTGAAGCCGGACATCTCGCTGCGCTTCGTCGACCCGCAGCTCGACCCCGGCGCGATGCGCGAACTGGGTATCACCATCGACGGCGAGCTGGTGATCCACTACCGCGGCCACGAGCAGCGGCTGGACGACCTCTCCTCCGAAGGCCCGATGACCAACGCGCTGGAGCGCCTCGCCCGCGGCGGCGAGCGCATCGTCGCCTTCGTCAGCGGCGACGGCGAGCGTCGCCCGGACGGCCAGGCCAATGCCGACCTGGGCACCTTCATGACCCAGCTGGAAGGCCGCGGCATGCGCGCGGTGCCGCTGAACTTTGCGCAGGTGAGCGCGGTGCCGCAGCACACCGACCTGGTGGTGCTGGCCAGCCCCACCGCACCGCTGCCGCCGGGCGGCGTGCAGGCGCTGGTGAACTACGTGCGCGACGGCGGCAACCTGCTGTGGCTCACCGAACCGCGCGCGGCCGGCGCACCGCTCGTCGACGATCTGGGCCTGCAGCCGCTGGCCGACGCGCTCGGCATCAGCGTACTGCCCGGCGTGCTCAGCGACGCCTCCGGCGCGGCGCTGGGGTTGGCCAACCCGCACATGATCGCGCTGGGCGACTACCCGGCCCAGGCGATCACCCGCGGCTTCACGCTCACCACGCTGTTCCCCGAGGTCGCGGCACTCGCACCCGTCGCGGGTAGTAGCGACTGGTCGAGCACGCCGTTTTTGCGGAGCGGCCCGCAGGGTCGCATCGACACCGGCAGCGAGGCCGACACCACCCTGCCGGGCCGGCCGCTGGAGTTCGGCTTTGCGCTGACCCGCCTCTCACCCAGCCCCGACAAGGGGCAGCAGCGCGCTGCGGTGATCGGCGACGGCGACTTCCTCTCCAACACCTATCTGGGCAACGGCGGCAACCGCGCGCTGGGCGAGCGTATCTTCGACTGGCTGCTCGGCGACGACGCACTGGTGAACCTGCCGCCGCGCGGCGCGCCGGACCGCTTCCTGCAGTTGTCGCAGGGCCAGTTGAACGCGGTGAGCCTCGGCTTCCTCGCAATCCTGCCGCTGCTGCTGCTGGCAATCGGCGGGTGGATCGTGTGGCGACGCAGGCGCCGCTGAGCATGCGCCGTGCCACACGTCATCGCCTGATCCTGCTGTTCGCCGCCGCCGCGCTGGTGGCACTGGCCGCGTGGCAATGGCAACGTGAAGCGGCCGAGGCGCCGGGTGCGCTGACCGGTCTCGATCCCGCCGCCGTGAGCCGGGTGGCGCTCACCTTGCAGGGCGGCGCCGCGGAGCACTACGCCAAACGCGACGGTCACTGGTGGCGCACCGACGGCACGCCGATGCGCGCCGACGATGGCCGGCTGGACGAACTCACCGAGATCGCCGCCGCTCCCGTGGCGAGCTGGCGTCCGCTGGGCGACTTCGACCCGACTCGCGTCGGCTTGGCCAAGCCGATGGCCACGCTGGTGCTGGACGACCAGACGCTGCGCTTCGGCGACACCTCGGCCACGGGCCCGTTGCGCTACGTGCAGGTCGGCAACCGCGTGGCGCTGGTCTCGGTACGCTATACGCCCCGCCCCGCGCGGCGCGATGCCATCCAGGCGGATTAGTCGGCGCTTGCCTGCCCGGCGGTGCGCCCCATATCGACGGAATTCCTTCTCCGGAGCCCCACCATGAGCAAGCAGTCCATCGGCGTCGTCGGCATGGCCGTGATGGGTCGCAACCTGGCGCTGAACATCGCCAGTCGCGGCCACGCGGTATCGGTCTACAACCGCAGCCGCGAGAAGACTGACGAGGTCGTCGCCGAATATCCGGACGCTGGCCTGGTGCCCACCTATTCGCCGCAGGAGTTCGTCGACTCGCTGGAAAGCCCGCGCCGCATCCTGCTGATGGTCAAGGCCGGCAAGCCCACCGACGACACCATCGCCACGCTGAAGCCGCTGCTGGCCGAGGGCGACATCCTCATCGACGGCGGCAACACGTTGTTCACCGATACGATGCGCCGCGCCAAGGAATTGTCCGAAGCGGGACTGCACTTCATCGGCACCGGCGTCTCCGGCGGCGAGGAAGGCGCGCTGAAGGGTCCGTCGATCATGCCGGGCGGCCCGCGCGACGCCTACGATCTGGTCGCGCCGATCCTGAAAGAGATCGCCGCCCGCGCGCCGGACGGCACGCCCTGCGTGGCGTACATGGGCCCCAGCGGCGCCGGCCACTACGTGAAGATGGTGCACAACGGCATCGAGTACGGCGACATGCAGTTGATCGCCGAGAGCTATGCCCTGCTCAAGGGCGTGCTCGGCCTGTCCAACGCCGAGCTGGCGAAGGTCTATGCGGACTGGAACGCCGGCGAGCTGGACAGCTACCTGATCCAGATCACCGCGCAGATCTTCGGCAAGCAGGACGAGACCACCGGCCAGGCGCTGGTCGACGTGATCCTCGACCGTGCCGCGCAGAAAGGCACCGGCAAGTGGACCAGCCAGAGCGCGCTCGACCTCGGCGTGCCGCTGCCGCTGATCACCGAATCGGTGTTCGCCCGCGTGCTGTCCTCGCTGAAGAGCGAGCGCGTGGCGGCGAGCAAGCAATTGGCCGGACCGGAGAAGCAGGCGTTCGCCGGCGACCGCGCCGCCTTCACCGAGTCGGTGCGCCGCGCGCTGTACCTGGCCAAGCTGATCTCCTACGCGCAGGGCTTCGCCCAGCTGCGCGCCGCGTCCTCCGAATACGACTGGAACCTCGACTACGGCACCATCGCCAGCATCTGGCGCGGCGGCTGCATCATTCGCGCGCGCTTCCTCGAGGACATCACCCGCGCCTTCGCCGCCGACGCATCGCTGGCCAACCTGCTGCTGGCGCCGACCTTCGCCAAGGTCGCCACCGACTACCAGGCCGCGCTGCGCGAGGTCGTGACCACCGCGGTGCAGGCCGGCGTGCCGGTGCCGGGCCTGGCCTCGGCCATCGCCTACTTCGACGGCTACCGCAGCGAGCGCCTGCCGGCCAATCTGATCCAGGCGCAGCGCGACCTGTTCGGGGCGCACACGTTCGAGCGCATCGACCGCGACGGCAGCTCCCACGCGGACTGGAATTGACCCCGTAGGAGCGCACCCTGTGCGCGAATGCTTCCGGCGTTGATGTAGATCGAGAGCAAAAACGTTCGCGCACAGGGTGCGCTCCTACCCGTCAGCACTCACACCTCGCCCCATGCCTGAACTCCCCGAAGTCGAAACCACCCGCCGCGGCATCGCCCCGCACCTGGTCGGCCGACGCATCGGCGCGGTGACGCTGCGCCGGCCGGACCTGCGCTGGCCGATTCCGCGCGAGGTGGCCGAGCTGCTGCCGGGTCAGGTGATCGAGTCCGTGGAGCGGCGCGCAAAGTACCTGCTGCTGCGCACCGAGATCGGCAGCGCCCTGCTGCACCTGGGCATGAGCGGCGTGCTGCGCGTGCTCCCGCCAGACACGCCGGTGAACACGCACGACCACGTCGACATCGCCATCGACGCGGCGCCGAACAAGCCGGCCCGCGTGCTGCGCTTCACCGACCCGCGCCGCTTCGGCTGCCTGCTGTGGCAATGGCCGGGCGAGACCCACAACCTGCTCGCCACGCTGGGACCGGAGCCGCTCACCGACGACTTCGACGGCGACCTCCTGTGGCAGCTCTCGCGCGGCCGCAGCGCCGCGGTGAAGCTGTTCATCATGGACAACGCGGTAGTGGTCGGCGTGGGCAACATCTACGCCAGCGAAGCGCTGTTCGCCGCCGGCATCGACCCACGCAAACCGGCCGGCAGCATCTCGCGCGCCCGCTATGCGCGGCTCGCCGGGGAGATCAAGCGCATCCTCGCCTGGGCGATCGAACGCGGCGGCACCACGCTGCGCGACTTCCTCAACCCGGACGGTGCGCCGGGCTACTTCTTCCGCGAACTGTTCGTCTACGGCCGCGCCGGCGAGCCGTGCAAATCCTGCGGCGCCACGATCCGCCAGGCCACGCTGGGGCAACGCTCCACCTTCTGGTGCCCGCGCTGCCAAAAATGACGCTGCCTTTGTAGGAGCCCGCTCGCGGGCGATGCTCTTGCTTCGATGTGGATCAGGAACAGAAGCATCGCCCGCGAGCGGGCTCCTACGGGGCGGAGGTCGCCATCATCACACCGGCCAGCGGAACTCCACGAAGGTGTTGTGGAAATCTGGGTGCTCCAGGCTGCCGCCGAGGCGGCCGGTGAGGTCGTCGGGCAGGCCGGGGATCTCCACCTGCTGTCCGTCCCGAAAGTGCCCGCCGAGGGCTTCGAGTTCCACCAGTCGCTCGCACAGGCTGCCGGCGAGGTTTACCTGGTCGTCCGGCACGCCGCGCAGGCTGAAGTCGGGGCGACCGAACTTGCGCATGCCGCGGGTGTGGATCCAGTTGCGGCCAGGCTCGGACTCGCCGTCGCGCAGGATCAGCAGATGACTGCGGATCGGCGCCCCCTCGCGCACCAGATAGCGGCGGCGCCAGCCGTCGGCATCGAGCAGGGTGAGGATCTGCGGATCGAGAATCGCCACGCCGCCGATGTCCAGCAGCCCGGCCAGCACGCCCATTACGTCGCGCAGGTAGCCGGTGTCGGCGGTGTCCTTGATCGTGCCGCGTACCACCAGCACCTGCGGCGCATCCACCGCGCGCTGGTAAGCCTTGGGCGACTCGTCCTTGAACAGCTTGCCCAGCGAGCCCTTCAGCGGGTAGCCCTCCCAGCTGCGCAGCGCGTGATGGTAGTGATTGGTCGAAGTGATGCCCGCCGGCAGGCCGGGGCTGCCGTAGGGCTGGGACGGCACGCGCACGGCCTCGAACTCGCCGAACACGTAGAACTGCAGGACGATCTCCTCGTCGTTCGGCTGCCAGTACGGGCGCTCCCAGGCGGTCAGGGGAATCGGCGAAGTCATCGGAAGTCCTTGGCGGAAAATGCGCGAGTTTGAAAGGAAGGATGTGGCTGCTGCGCGAACGGCTATTCGCCCAGCGGCAGCACGCTCTGCTGCAGTTCGATGCTGCCGCGCCCCTCGGTGATGTGCTTGAACTCGGCGCGGCTGACCGAGACATAGCGGTCGTTGCCGCCGATCTCCACCTGCGGCCCTTCGGTCACCGCGCGCCCGCTTGCGTCCACGCGCACCACCATGGTGGCCTTGCGCCCGGTATGGCAGATCGTCTTGATCTCTTCGAGGTTGTCAGCCCAGGCCAGCAGATAGCGACTGCCCTCGAACAGCTCACCGCGAAAATCGGTACGCAGACCGTAGGCGAGCACCGGGATGTTGAGCCGATCGACCACGTCGCTGATCTGCCACACCTGCGCCTTGGACAGGAACTGTGCCTCGTCGACGAACACGCAGTGCAGCGCACCGCGCGTCTCGATGTCGCGCTCCACCATCGTCAGCAGATTTTCCTCGCCGCTGAAACGACGCGCGTTGGCCTTCAGCCCGATGCGCGAGGCCACCACGCCTTCACCGAAGCGGTTGTCCAGCGCCGGCGTGAGGATCAGCGTGCGCATGCCGCGCTCGTGGTAGTTGTACGCGCTCTGCAGCAGCGTGGTGGTCTTGCCGGCATTCATTGCCGAGTAATAGAAGTAGAGCTTGGCCATGGTCATGCGGTCGGGTCGTTGCCGCGCATGGTAACGCGGCTAGGCCGTCGCCCGCGGGGCGTCGAGCTCAAGGGCCGCTCAGGCCCGATCCGCCGGACTGCCCGCCTCGGCGAACTGCAGCTTCGCCTGCGCTCGCCGATAGCGCCGCTCGGACCACCAGCGACGCGCGTCGCGCAGGGCGCAAATCGCATAGACCAGCTTGAACACCTTTAGGCGCCATAGAACCCGCGGCGTATCGAACAGGTCGCCGGCCAGCATCGAGATCACCCCCTGCTCCAGCTGCCAGGTATTGCGTGGGGCGCGGAACATCTGGCGCATCACCGGCCCGTTGAAGCGCTCGATGAAGAAGGAAAACCGCGCCATGCCCTTGCGCTGGCGTCGCTCCAGTTGGCGCAGCAGGGCTCGTTCGCGGGACGGCTCACGCAGCGCCTGGTCGACCATTTCCGCCGCCTGCTCGGCGCCACTCATCGCCAGATACACGCCGGAGGAAAACACCGGGTCGAGAAAAGCGAACGCATCGCCCACCATCACCCAGCCAGGCCCGCCCATCTGCGTAGAGTCGTAGGAATAGTTGCCGGTGACGCGCACTTCCTGGTCGATCAGCTCGGCGTGCTCCAGGCGCTGCCACAGCGCTGGGTTCAGCTTCAGCGTTTCCAGCAGGAAAGCCAGCGGCGAGCCCTTGCGCTGCTTGAGATAGGCCGGCCGGCAGACCGCGCCCACGCTCATCACGCCGTCAGGCAGCGGGATCATCCACATCCAGCCGTGCGCGAAGGTGTAGATGCTGATGTTGCCGGCGTCTGCTCCGGCGCGGCAGGTGGCGCCGCGGAAGTGGCCGAAGATCGCCGCGCTCTGGTGCTTGGCATTCTTGCGCCGCAGCCGGCGCCGGGTCGCCAGCAGCGCGTCGCGTCCGCTGGCATCGATCACGTAGCGGGCCAGCAGCTGGTACCGGCGGCCATCGTCAACCTTCACTTCGAGGCGGCTCTCACGCGGCCCCGACTGCTCCACCCCAACGACCTCGTGCCCCTCGCGGGTCTGCGCGCCGCAGCGTGCGGTGTGCTCGAACAGCATCTTGTCGAAGTCCTGCCGCCACACCTGGTAGGCGTGCGGCGGGCTGTCGCCGATGGCGCGGTCGAAGGCGTAGGTGTTGTAGCCGCTCTCGTTGTCCGCCTCGAAATCCGCACCGGGCTTGAACACGCCCAGCGCCTGTACTTGGTCCAGCACCCCGAGGCGTTCGAACAACGGCAGGTTCATCGGTAGCAGCGACTCGCCGATGTGGAAGCGTGGATGATGCGCCTTCTCCAGCGCCACGACGCGATAGCCGCGCCGTGCCAGCAGCGCGGCAGCCGTGCTGCCGCCCGGGCCGCCGCCGATTACCGCCACGTCGTATGGCCCGTCCAGCATCGTGTCCATTGCTTCCATCCCTGGATCCCCTGGTGAGAGCGGCCGCTGCCGCGAGCACCCGATTATCGCGCAGCGAGCCCGGCACGCCAGGGGGCTCTGCTACCATCGGCCGTCGCCTCACGCCGCCTCTCGATCCATGCTCAACCCGCAACAATTGGCTGCTGTCGAATACTGCGACGGCCCGCTGCTCGTGCTCGCTGGCGCCGGCTCGGGAAAGACCTCGGTGATCACCCAGAAGATCGCCCACCTGATCCAGCGGCGGAAGCTGGCCGCCTCCAAGATCGCCGCGATCACCTTCACCAACAAGGCCGCGCGCGAGATGCGCGAGCGTGTCGGCAAGCTGGTCAGCAGTGAGGATGCCGCCGCGCTGACCGTGTGCACCTTCCACGCACTGGGCCTGAAGTTTCTGCAGATCGAGCACGAGCGCGCGGGCTTGCGTCGCGGCTTCTCGGTGCTCGATGCGGACGACAGCGAGGGCATCGTCAAGGAGCTGGCACCGAAGGGCGCCAAGCCGGATGTGCTGTGGGGCATCCGCAACCTGCTCAGCCGCGCCAAGAATGCGGGCCTTTCGCCGGAAGAGGCGTTGGCCGCCGCGCGCACACCGCGCGAGCTGGAAGCGGCGACCATCTACGACCTCTACCAGCAGCGGCTGGCCGCGTTCAACGCGGTGGATTTCGACGACCTGATCCGCCTGCCGCTGCGCATCCTGGAATCGGACGCCGCATGCCGCGACGGCTGGCGCGAGCGCCTGCGCTACCTGCTGGTGGACGAATACCAGGACACCAACGACGCGCAGTACCGCCTGCTCAAGGCGCTGACCGGACCGAAGGGCCACATCACCTGCGTGGGCGACGACGACCAATCGATCTACGCCTGGCGCGGTGCCAATCCGGAGAACCTCGACCAACTCGGCCGCGACTGGCCGAATCTCAAGGTGATCAAGCTCGAGCAGAACTACCGCTGCGGCAAGCGCATCCTGCGTGCGGCGAACAAGCTCATCGCCAACAACCCACACGTGCACGAGAAAAAGCTCTGGAGCGAGCACCCCGAAGGCATGCCAATCCGCGTGCTCGAGTGCAAGGACGCCGAGCACGAGGCCGAGAAGATCGCCGCGATCGCCACCACGCTGGCCGAGAAGCACAAGGCGCGCTGGGAGGACATGGCCATCCTCTACCGCGGCAACTTCCAGGCGCGTCCGCTGGAAAAGGCGCTGCGCCTCGCGCGCGTGCCCTATCACCTCACCGGCGCCCTGAGCTTCCTCGACCGCGCCGAAGTGAAGGACCTGCTCTGCTACCTGCGGCTGCTGGCCAACCCCAGCGACGACGCCGCTTTCCTGCGCGTGGTGAACGTGCCGAAACGCGAGATCGGTTCGACCACGCTGGAAAAGCTCGGCCAGATGGCGCAGTCGAAGCACTGCTCGCTGCTCGAAGCCACCCGCAGCGACGCCGTGCTGCGCCAGCTCACGCCGCGCCCGGCCGCCGCACTGGCGTCGTTCTCCACCCTGCTCGACGAACTGCGCAGCGCCTCGCTGCACGAGAGCGCGGCGGATCTGGTCGAGCGCATCCTCAGCCGCACCAGCTATGCCACCCACATTACCGCCAGCACGCCGGACGCCACCGTGCGCGATCGGAAGCTCGGCAATCTGAAGGAACTCACCGACTGGTTCCGCGCCATGCAGAAGGGCAACAACAGCGCCGGCGATCTCGCCTCGCAGCTGGCGCTGCTCAGCCACGCCGACCGCGACGACCCGGGCAACGCCGTGCGCATGATGACCATGCATGCCGCCAAGGGCCTGGAGTTTCGCTTCGTCTTCATCGTCGGCTGCGAAGAGGGCACGCTGCCGCACGAGGGCGCCATCGACGAGGGCCGCATCGACGAGGAGCGCCGCCTGATGTACGTCGGCATCACCCGCGCCAAGGAAGTGCTCACGCTTTCCTGGTCGGCCCGCACCAAGCGCTACGGCGAGATCCACAACAACCAGCCCAGCCGCTTCCTGCACGAGCTGCCGCAGGACGACCTGCACTGGCAAGGCAAGGACCCGGAAGCCGACAAGGAAGCCGTCCGCGAGACCGCCGAATCGCACATGGCTAAGATCGCCGCGATGCTCGCCGGCTGAGCCCGCCTCAGATCAAATCGCGCACTTCCAGCTCGCGCTTCAGGTAGGCGTAGTAGATCGGTGCGGCGACCAGGCCGGCGAGGCCGAAGGCCGCTTCCATCACCAGCATGGCGATCAGCAGCTCCCACGCGCGCGAGCGGATCTGCGTGCCGACGATGCGTGCGTTGAGGAAGTACTCCAGCTTGTGGATTAGCACCAGGAACGCCAGTGCGGCCACGCCGACGCCGAGCGAGACGGACAGCCCGGCAATGGTCACCGCGGTGTTGGAGATCAGGTTGCCGATCACCGGCAGCAGGCCCATCAGGAAGGTGATCACCACCAGCGTCTTGGCGAACGGCACGTGGATGCCGAACAGCGGCAGTGCGCCAAGCAGGAAAATCGCGGTGAACACGGTATTGATCAGCGAGATCTTGATCTGCGCGAAGACGATGTTGTGAAACGCCTCGGCGAGCTTCTGACAGCGGGCGGAGAGCGCCAGCGAGAGCGGGCCGGACAGGTGCGCCGGACGCGTGCGGCCCAGCGCCACGATGGCGCCCAACACCAGGCCGATGATGATGTGCAGGATCACCCGCGCGGTTTCCTTGCCGGCCAGCTGCAGGCTGCCGGCGTGCTTGCGGGTCAGCTCCACCGCCATCACGCGCAGCTCGTCGACGCTGTCGGGCATCCAGGTGGTGAGCGTGGGCGGCAACTGCTGGCGCGCCTTTTCCACCAGCGGCATCAGCTGCTCCTGCCAGAGCACGTCGGGGTTGCCGATCTCGCTGCGCAGCAGGCTCACGATGCCCAACACCAGCAGCAACAACAGGCCCACCACCAGCACGCCGATCAGCGCCACCACCAGCATGCGTGCGCGATCACTGGGGATGCGCCGGCCCAGCAGCGGGCTGATCGAGTACACCAGTTCGTACACCAGCAGTCCGGCCAGCAGCGCCGGCAACAGATGCAGCTTCAGCACCAGGAACAGCGCCACGGCAGCCAGCAGGTAGCTGGCGTAGTCCATCGCGGCGAGCCGTCGAGGGCCGGGCTGGAAAGAGGGGATGGACGCCATCGGCGGCGACTTCCTTGGCAAGGGGAGGGCAGTCTGTCAGTCGGGCCCGGCGCCCGCCAGTCCGGCCCGGGCGACATGACGCTGTCGTAAACTGACCGGATGCTTGTCGATCCGATGTCATCACCAAGGTTACCCATGCGCTCACGTGTTCCCGCCCTGCTGGCGGCCCTGGCCCTGCTCGCCGGCTGCAGCACCTCGCCCACCCGTCACGAGCCCGTCGCCGCCTCTGCCCCCGTGGCGGCGTCCGTCGCACCGGCACCGGCCGGCCCCGCGGCGGACGACAACCTCAACGCCGTGGCGTGGTCGCAGACGGCGATCGAGCACGACCTGCTCTACGTGCAGACCTACCGCGACGCGCAGATGCAGCTGCTCAAGGCGCTGAAGGATCCACGCTGGGACGCGCTGAGCAAGGACGACCGCGTCGCCCCGCTGAAGGGCCTCAAGCCTGCCGTGGTGCTGGACGTGGACGAAACCGCATTGGACAACTCGCCCTACCAGGCGCGCCTGATCAAGAGCGGCGGCGAGTACAACGAGGCCGACTGGGCCGCGTGGTGCAAGGAAGAAGCCGCCCGCGCGCTGCCCGGCGCGGTGGAGTTCACCCAATTCGCGGCCAAGCACGGCATCGCGGTGATCTTCATTTCCAACCGCGCCAAGGATCTGGATTCGGTGACGCTGGACAACCTGCGCCAGGTCGGCTTCCCGGTCTCCGGGCCGGATGCCTTCCTCGGCCTGGGCACCTTCGTCGAGGGCTGCGAGCAGATCGGCACCGAGAAGGGCTGCCGCCGCCAGCTGATCAGCCGCAAGTACCGCGTGCTGATGCAGGTGGGCGACCAGATCGGCGACTTCGCCGACGTCATCGCCAACAATGCCGAAGGCCGCCAGCAGGCGATGGCGCCCTACCTCAAGTGGATCGGCACGCGCTGGTTCATCCTGCCGAACGCCACCTACGGCAGCTGGGAGCCGGCCCTGTTCAACAACGACTGGACGCTGCCGCGCAACGAGCGCCGGCGCCAGAAGGAAGCCGCGCTACGCATGAAGTGATGCATAAAATCAAACACTTGCATCACAAAACAAATCCATTGCCTTAACTTCTGCGAGCCGCTACCATGGCTCCGCCGACACCTGCTGCTGACTACAGATTCTGCAGGCAAGGCCATTTCCCTTCCGGCTCTGCCGGGACTGACCCCGCGAGGCTCACGCCGGCGGGGTTTTCTTTTTCTGGGCCGAACGGTGGGCCGAGCCGGCGAGCGACACGCTCCCCGACCTCCTGTCGATGGCCGGGCTGCTAGGCTCCGGCCCTTCCGCCGCCCGGGCCCGAGTCCGATGCCCCGATCGCTTCGCTTCCTGCCGCGCCTGACCGGCCTGCTCGCCGCGGCCATGCTGATGCTGGCGGGCTGCCAGCGCGCGACCGAGGATTCCCCGGCGCCGGGCGGCGACTCGCCCACCGCTGCCGCGCGCCAGCTGATCGACGACCTGCGCCACGACGATCTCGTCGCGTTCTGGCAGCACGGCCTGCCCCCGGCCGAGCACGCCGCGCTGGTCGCACGATGGGCCAGCGGCCAGGCGGCGCAGGTCCCGACCGACGCGGCGCGCCGGGGCTATCGCCAGTGGATGGGCTCGATGACCGGCGCCGGCGCCCGCCAGGCCCTCGCGCAGCGCCTGCAGCAGCAAGCTCGCCGGATCGACCGTCGCTACGGTGACCAGATCCCCGTGCTCATCGCGATCGGCGGCGCCCTGTCCAGACGGACAGTGGTGACGGATCTTGCGCTGACTCCGCGCCAGGAACAGGGCCTGGCGGACCTGCTCGCCCCCGTGATGGCCTGGGCCCAACGCGCGCCCTGGCTGGACGGTGGGCGTGCCGGGCAGACCGCCGCGATAGCGGTGGACACCGCCCGGTCGCTCCGGCTGGCGACCCTTGCCGACCTGCGCGCGCTGGACTTTGCCGACGCCATGGCCAAGGCCTCCCGCCTGTGGGCCGGCGCCAAGCAGGCCCTGGCGCCGTACGGCCTGTCGCTGGATGCCGTGCTGGACTCGGCGACGGTAACGCTGGTGTCGCAGCACGCCGACATCGCCCACGTACGCATCGATTACCGCCTGAAAGACCAGCCGCAGCAGGTGGTGGTGAAGATGCAGGCGCTGGATGGGCGCTGGTACCCCCCCGCGCTGGGCCAGATCGCCCGCAACCTCGCGCCACCGGACTGGGGCGGCTGGTGGGCGCCAATTGGGGGCCGTCCCAACCGCTCCACCACGGGCCGGGACATGAGCGCATCCCCGGTACAATAGGCGGATGCCCATGACCCCTTCGATGGACACGTCCCCCAATCGCCGCGCGCCGTGGTGGTTCAACCTCACCGGCCACCTGCTGGAGCCGTGGCTGAAGTTGCGCCGCGATCCGGCCGAGCCCGCTGCCCTGCTCACGGCCGGCGTGCCGGTGTGCTACGTGATCGAGCGCGACGGCTTGTCCGACGCGCTGATCCTGGAGCGCGCCTGCCGCGAGGCCGGCCTGCCCTCGCCGATGCAGCCGCTGCCCGGCACCCGCCGGCGCCGCTCGGTGTTCGCGCTGGGCCGCAGCGACGGCCTGCTGTGGGGCCGCAATCGCCAGCGCTCGCCCAAGGACACGCTGGGCCAGCTCGCCCGCGCGCTGGAGGACGACCCCGATCGCGACGTGCAGATCGTGCCCGTGTCGATCTACGTGGGCCGCGCGCCCAGCCGCGACACCGGCTGGTTCCGCGTGCTGTTCTCGGAAAACTGGGTGATGGTGGGCCACTTCCGCCGCCTGCTGGCGCTGCTGCTCAACGGCCGCGACACGGTGGTGCAGTTCTCCGCCCCGGTGTCGCTGCGCGAGGCGCTGGCCGAAGCCGGCGCGATGCCGCCGGAGCGCTTCGCGCGCAAGATTGCCCGCGTGCTGCGCGTGCACTTCCGCCGCATCCGCGCCGCGGTGATCGGGCCGGATCTCTCGCACAAGCGCACGGTGGTCGACGCCGTGCTCAACGCCGAGCCGGTACGCGCGGCGATCGCCGCCACCGCCAGCAAGGAAAAGATCACCTACGCCAAGGCCTGGCGCCGGGCGCAGAAGATCATGCTGGAGATCGCGGCCGACTATTCGCACCCGGTGGTGCGCTCGGCCTCGTTCGTGCTGTCGAACTTCTGGAACAAGCTCTACGACGGCATCGCCATGCACCACTTCGACAAGGCCCGTGCCGCCGCGCCGGGCTATGAAGTGGTGTACGTGCCCAGTCACCGCAGCCACGCCGACTACCTGCTGATGAGCTACCAGCTGCATCACTCCGGCGTGGTGGTGCCGCATATCGCGGCGGGCGCCAACCTCAACCTGCCGGTGATCGGACCGATCCTGCGCCGCGGCGGCGCGTTCTTCCTGCGCCGCAGCTTCAAGGGCAACGCGCTGTATTCGGTGGTGTTCAACGAGTACGTGGCGCAACTGATCGACCGCGGCGTGCCGATGGAGTACTTCATCGAGGGCGGCCGCTCGCGCACAGGACGCCTGCTGGCGCCGCGCGCCGGCATGCTGGCGATGACCGTGCGCGCGTTCCTGCGCGCGCCGCGCCGGCCGGTGCTGTTCCAGCCGGTGTACATCGGTTACGAGAAGCTGATGGAGGGCAAGTCCTACGCGGGCGAGCTCAGCGGCAAGCCGAAGGAAAAGGAATCGCTGATCGGCCTGATCAAGGGTCTCAAGGTGCTGCGCCAGCGCTACGGCCACGTGGCGCTCAATTTCGGCGAGCCGATCGAGCTCACCCCGCTGCTCGATGCGGCCAGCGCGCAGTGGCGCGAGGCCAGCGGCGATCCGGACGCCAAGCCGGAGTGGCTGGGCGGCGTGGTCGACCGCCTCGCCCAGCAGATCCAGGTGAACATCAACCGCGCCGCGGACGTGAACCCGATCAACCTGCTGGCGCTGGCCCTGCTGGCCACGCCCAAGCACGCGATGGCCGAGGCCGACCTGCTCGCCCAGCTGGAGCTGAGCAAGGCCCTGCTGGAGGCGCTGCCGTACTCGGACCGCGTCACCCTGACCCCGCTGGACCCGGCCGCGATCGTCGCCTACGGCGAGCAGATGGGCTGGATACGCCGCGTGGCGCATCCGCTCGGCGACGTGCTGGTGGCCGACGACGAGCAGGCGGTGCTGCTGTCGTACTTCCGCAACAACGTGCTGCACCTCACCGCCACCGCGGCGTGGGTGGCGTGTTGCTTCCTCAACAACCGGCGCATGTCGCGCAACTCGGTGATCCGGCTGGGCAAGATCATCTACCCGTTCATCCAGGGCGAGTTGTTCCTGCCATGGGACAGCGAGGGCTTCGGCCAGCAGTTGCAGGCGACAATCGACTTCTTCGTGCGCCGCGGCCTGCTCGAATCCACCGGCGAAGGCCGCGTGCTGGAGCGCGGCCCGGGCCAGGACGACGCGGCGTATCAGCTCAAGGTGATCGGACGCAGCCTGATTCAGGCGTTCGAGCGCTACTACATCACGCTCGCCGCGCTGGCCAAGAACGGCCCGCACGTGCTCACCGCCGGCGAGCTGGAAAACGCCTGCACGCTCACTGCCCAGCGCCTCTCGCTGCTCAGCGAGCAGGCCGCGCCGGAGTTCTTCGACAAGGCGCTGTTCCGCGGCTTCATCCAGAAGCTGCGCGAGCGCAAGATCGTGTGGACCGACGAGGCCGGCAAGCTCGACTACGACAGCGCGCTGGACGACATGGTGCGCGACGCACGGGTGATCCTGGCACGCGAGGTGCGCCATTCCATCCTGAAGATCACCCCGGGCGGCCACGACGACCGCCACGAGTTGGACCGGGACGACGACAAGGCAATGCGCATCGGCCCCGCCGCCGAAGCCACGCCGCCGGACGCGTCGCCGGCCGACCTGCACGCGCGCCACGTCGAGGCGGCCCATCGCGTGCACGTGCACGAGCCGGTGGAACCGGTGGCTCCGGCCGAGCCGGGCACCTCGCGCGACGAACGACGCTCCGACTGAGCGTACCGACCGCTCGCCACTGGCTGGCGGTCGAGATGGCCGCCTAAGATGGCGCTTCCTTGATGCGGAGCGTCGCCATGTCCGTTCGTCCCGTCACGCTCGCCCTCGTCGCGGCGCTCGCCCTGCCCACCGTGCTGCAGGCGGACACCGCCGCCGACGCACCCGCTAAGGGCAGCCTCGCGGTGGTCACCTGCGGCCACGCCATCGACACCGCCGCCGGCAAGCTGCTGGGCGAAACCACGGTGATCGTCGAGGACGGTGTCATCCGCGAGGTGCACCCAGGCATGGTCGACCTGAAGGCCATGGGCGACCAGGCGCAGGCCGCCGGCAAGCGGTTTCAGGCGACCGCGCTGCCCACCTCCACCTGCCTGCCCGGCCTGATCGACGCGCACACCCACCTCACCGACGAAACCAGCCCCACCGGCTACTCGGACCAGTTCCGCTGGAACGTGGCGGACTACGCGATCCGCTCCACCGTCTACGCCAAACGCACTTTGCTGGCCGGCTTCACCAGCGTGCGCAACCTGGGCGACGGCCACAACGAGTCGGCGGCGCTGCGCAACGCGATCAACGCGGGCGTGGTGCCCGGGCCGCGCATCTACACCGCCGGCGTGCCGATCGGCTCCACCGGCGGCCACGCCGATCCCACCGACGGCTACCGCCAGGACCTGGCCGGCGATCCGGGCCCGGCCAACGGCATCATCAACAGCCCGCAGGACGCCTGGAAGGCCGTGCGCGAGCACTACAAGGCTGGCGACGACCTGATCAAGATCATGCCCTCCGGCGGCGTGCTGGACGAAAGCGCCAGCGCCGACAACCCGCAGATGACGCTGGAGGAGATCAAGGCCGTGGTCGCCGCTGCACACGACTACGGCTACACCGTGGCCGCCCACGCGCACGGCGCCGAGGGCATCCGCCGCGCGGTGCTCGGCGGCGTCGATTCGATCGAGCACGGCACCTTCATGAACGACGAGGACATGAAGCTGATGAAGGAGCACGGCACCTGGTACGTGCCCACCATCATCGCGGGCAAGTACGTGCAGGAGATGGCCGCCAAGCCCGGCTACTACCCGCCACAGGTGGCCGCCAAGGCGATGAAGGTGGGGCCGATCATCCAGGCCACCGCGGGCAAGGCGTACCGGGCCGGCGTGAAGATCGCCTTCGGCACCGACGCGGCGGTCTATCCGCACGGGCAGAACGCCAAGGAGTTCAAGTACATGGTCGACGCCGGCATGCCGCCGATCTACGTGCTGCAGGCCGCCACCACCCACGCCGCCGAGCTGCTGCACCAGTCCGGCAAGCTCGGCCAGCTGGCACCGGGCTTCGTCGGCGACGTGGTCGCCGTGCCGGGCAACCCGCTGGAGGACATCACGCTGATGCAGAAGGTGAACTTCGTGATGAAGGACGGCGTGGTCTACAAGCAGGGCGGCCACCCGGTCGCCGACTCCCTGTAGGAGGTCCGGCCGCTCGCGCCCTGCCCACCGCGAGCGCGCCCGGCCGATCCTGTAGCATTGTGCGGATGAACGAGCAGCCCAAATCCGCCCCGGAATCGACCACCCACTTCGGCTTTCGCGACGTGCCGGTGGGCGAGAAGCAGAAGCTGGTCGGCCAGGTGTTCACCTCGGTCGCGCGCAGCTACGACCTGATGAACGACCTGATGTCGTTCGGCGTGCACCGACTGTGGAAGCGCCACTTCGTGGCGATCAGCGGCGTGCGTCGCGGCGACCGCGTGCTGGATCTGGCCGGCGGTACCGGCGACATCGCCGCGCTGCTCAAGCCGGTGGTGGGCAAGGACGGCGAAGTGATCGTGGGCGACATCAACGCCGCCATGCTGCAGGTGGGCCGTGACCGCCTCACCGACCGCGGCCTGGTCGACGGCCTGCGCTGGACCCAGCTCAACGCCGAGGCGCTGCCGTTCCCGGACAACAGCTTCGATGCAGTGACCATGGCCTTCGGCCTGCGCAACGTCACCGACAAGGACAAGGCGCTCGCCGACATCTGCCGCGTACTCAAGCCCGGTGGCCGGCTGCTGGTGCTGGAGTTCTCCAAGGTGCAAAACGAGGCGTTCGGCAAGCTCTACGACTTCCACTCGTTCAACATCCTGCCCAAGCTCGGCAAGCTGTTCGCGGGCGACGCCGACAGCTACCAGTACCTGGCCGAGTCGATCCGCAAGCATCCGGACCAGCAGACTCTCAAGGGCATGATGGAGCGCGCGGGCTTCGGCAAGGTGGAGGTGCGCAACCTCACCAACGGCATCGTGGCGATCCACAAGGCGTACAAGTTCTGATCCGCCGCGGCGCGCTGGACAGCCGCCGGACCCTCGCGCAGCATGCCCGCCGAGCCCCCGCCGAGTGATGGACCATGAGCACGCACGCCTCCCAGCTTGAACGGCTGACCTTCTTCTCCGATGCGGTGTTCGCCATCGCCATCACCTTGCTGGTGATCGAGATCCATGTGCCGCGGCTGGGCGTGGCGGACGATCAGGCGTATCTGGCCGCCCTGCACGAGCTGATGCCCAGCTTCATGGGCTTCATCCTGAGCTTCCTGGTGATCGGTGCGCTGTGGGCCGCGCACCATCGGGTGTTCGGCCTGCTGGCGGACTACGACAGCGGGCTGGTGATGCCGAATCTGCTGCTGCTCATGGTGATCGCCTTCATGCCGTTCGCCACGGCGTTGATGAGTGCGAACCCGCTGGCCCGCGTGCCGGAGCTGTTCTATGCCGGCACCCTGCTGACCGCCGGGCTGCTGCAGCGCTGGCTGTTCGGGAAGGCGTTGCGCGCGCCCTATCTGCGACGTGACGTGGCGCCCGCCGACGTGGTCGCGGTGCGTGCGCGCAGCTGGGCTTTGCCCACGGCGGCGGCGCTGGCGTTTGCGCTGGCCTGGGTGGCGCCGGCATACAACAATTTCGTGCTGCTGCTGATTCCGCTGCTGGCGCGGCTGCTTCCGCGCCTGGCACGCCGCCGCCTGGCGGCAGCGACGGCCTGACGCGGGGGGCTCGCCGCGCCCGCGTGGCAAGCCCGTCAGCGGGCGCGCAGGTCGGCGGTGATCGTGCCGACCTGGGCCGACTCCACGTCGTGCGGGGTGTCGCGCCAGGTTTCGGCCAGCGCCTCGTCGTACCAGCGCCGCATCGACGGGCGCGCCAGCATGCGCTCGACCCAGCCCATCGCCTCGGGCGAAAGCGGCAGCTCGTAGGTCTGCACGCGGAACGCCACCGGCGCGTAGAACGCATCCACCGCGGTAAAGCGGTCGCCCGCCAGGAACGGACCACCGAAGCGCTGCAGGCCTTCGCGCCAGAGCTCATCGATGCGCGCCACGTCGGCGGCCAGCGCCGGCCCGATCTCATGCAGGCGAATGCGCAGGCCGCAGCTCATCGAGCACTGCTGGCGCAGCGCGCCGAAGCCGGAATGCATCTCCGCCGCGGCGCAGCGGGCCCAGGTGCGCGCGGCAGCGTCCTGCGGCCAGGCGGGATGACGCTCGGCGAGGTATTCGGCGATGGCCAGCGAATCCCACACCACCGTGTCGCCGTCGCGCAGGCACGGCACGCGGCCGTTCGGCGAGAACGCGCGGAAGGCCTCCCAGTTGGAGCCCGGCGCAAACGGGTGCATCTGCTCGTCGAAGGCGATGCCCAGCTCGTGCAGCAGCACCCACGGTCGCAGCGACCAGGACGAATAGTTTTTGTTGGCGATGTGCAGGGTGATCACGGGATGCTTCCTCTTCGGCAACGGATGGGACGGATGGGGATGCAGCGCCCGGGCCGGATGGCGCATGGATCGAAGCGTACGGCGTGCGTATGCTCTGGACTCCCCACGCCGCTCCCGACCGATCCGCCATGACCCGCAAAGAACCACCGCACGACGACTCGACCGCCGCCCACTCCGACGCTCCGCGCGATCCGCAGCGGCGGCGCCTGCTCGGCGGGCTGGCCGTGGCCGGTGCCGGCCTGGCGCTGGGTGGCGAGGCGGCGCGTGCGGCGATGGCCGCGAGTGAACGTGGCGGCAGCACGGCCGCCGACGACGCCGCGATGGACGCGCTGCTGCGCGAACACATCGACCACTTGGTGGTGCTGTTCGCGGAGAACCGCAGCTTCAACAACCTGTTCGCCGGCTTTCCCGGCCTGCAGCACCCGCTGGAGGCGGTCTCGCCCGAGGCCACGCGCCAGCTCGACCGCGACGGCACTCCGCTCAAGACCCTGCCGCCGATCTGGCACGGCCTGGTACCGCACGCGCAAGTGGTCAACCATCGCCGCTACCACATCCAGGAAGAGGATCTCACCGGCCTGCCCAACGCGCCGTTCGCCCTGCACACGCCGGACGGCGAACCACTGCCGCAGGGCGTGGTGACGCGCGACCTGATCCACGCGTTCTACCAGAACCAGATGCAGATCAACGGCGGCCGCAACGACGGCTTCGTCGCCTGGGGCGACTCCGGTGCGCTGGTCATGGGCCACTACGGCGACAACGCGGTGAACCTGCGCCTGTGGCGCCTCGCCGAACAATTCACGCTGTGCGACAACTTCTTCATGGGCGCTTTCGGCGGCTCGTTCCTCAACCACCAGTACCTCGTCGCCGCGCAGCCGCCGTTCTATCCGCACGCGGACACCAGCCCGGCGCAGTACAACATCGCCGTCACCGAGAGCGGCCGGGCCGACGACACCCGGCTCAAGCTCGCCCACGACTCGCCGGCCAGCGCGATGGACGGCAAGCCGAAGTTCGAAGGTCGCTCCACCCTGACCCCGGACTTCTGGGCAGTGAACACCATCGGCCCGGCCTACGCCCCGGCCTTCACCCAGGATCCAAGCGACCCGACCCGCGCCGACCCGGCCAGCCCGAACACGCTGCCGCCGCAGCAGCACAAGCACATCGGCGACATGCTCTCGGCCAAGGGCGTCGACTGGGCCTGGTACGGCGGCGCGTGGCAGGCGGCGCTGGACGGCCACGGCGACGGCCCCGAGGGCGAATTCCCGGACCGCCCCAACTTCCAGGTGCACCACCAGCCGTTCAACTATTTCGCCTCGCTCGCCCCCGGCACCGCCGCGCGGGCGAAGCACCTGCGCGACGGCGGGCTGGGCGAGACGGCTCCGCGCAACAAGTTTCTTGCCGATGCCATTGCCGGCAAGCTGCCGCCGGTGACGTTCTACAAGCCGCAGGGCGACCTCAACCTGCACGCCGGCTACTCCGACGTGGAGGCCGGTGACCGGCACCTGGCGCGCGTGGTGCAGGCGCTGCAGCGCAGCCCGCTGTGGAAGAAGATGCTGATCGTGATCACCGTCGACGAGAACGGCGGCTGGTGGGATCACGTGGCGCCGCCCAAGGGCGACCGCTGGGGGCCGGGCACGCGCATCCCGGCGATCATCGTCTCGCCGTGGGCGAAGCGGGGCCACGTGGACCACACCGTCTACGACACCGGCTCGATCGCCCGCTTCATCACCCGACGCTTCGGGCTGGAGAAACTGCCCGGGCTGGCGCTGCGCGAACACGCGATGGTCGCTGCCGGCGGCCCGCCGCCAGGCGACCTCACCGCCGCGCTGGATTTCAGTCAGGCGAAACGCGCTGGTTGATGTGGCCGCTGTCGCGGTGTGCATGGTCGGTGCGACCCGTGCGGGCTGTTCGTAAAAGCGGCCGCCCACAGGGTGGGCTCCTACCACTGCGCCGGGCACCGCGATGGTTGCTCGTGCTGGACAGGCATCACGCGCAGGCAACACTCAGGACTCGCACGGCACCGCGGCCGGCGGCGTCGGGCGCGCGCGCCGTTTCGTGTTCGCCAGCACCACGCCGGCCACGGTGACCACGCCGCCGACCAGGGTCAGCGGCCCCGGCCGCTCGCCCAGCCAGACCCAGCCGATCAGCACCGCGATCGGCGGCGAGAAGTAGATGAAGCTGGACACCTGCGAGGCCGAGCTGCGATGGATCGCCACGTTCCAGGCGATGTAGCCGATGAACGTCGGCGCGATCCCCAGCCACAAGAGCGCGGCGATCGCCGGCCACGGCGCCGCCGCCACCGCCTGCGGCAGGTGCAGACCGAACGGCAGCGAGCCCAGCGTGCCGGCGAAGAAGCCGAACGCGGTGACCCCCAGCATGCTGTTTCGCGCGAACAGCGGCTTGAGCCCGACGAAATAGATCGCCGAGGCCAGCACGCTCAGCAGCACCAGCGCCGCCATCGGTTCGAAGCGCACCTGCTTGCCGCTGGCCAGCACCACCAGCACCACGCCGAGCAGGGCCACGCCCAGCCCCATCAGCGTGCGCGCTGACAGCCGCTCGCGCAGCCAGATCGCCGACCACGCCGCCGTCGCCGCCGGCACCAGCGAGATCAGGATCGACGCCGTGCCGCTGGCGATACGCGTCTCGGCGTAGTTCAGGCACAGGTGATAGACGGTGAGGCCGATCACGCCCAGCAGCGCCAGCTGCGGCCAGTCGCGCCGCGCCGGCAGCGGCACCCGCTTCACCGCCAGCAGCAGCGCGAAGCACAACGAGGCGATGCTCAGGCGCGCCAGCGCCACTTCGCCTGGGGTGAAGGCGGCCAGCGCATAGGCGATCGACGCGTACGCCGACGACCAGGTGACGAGGGCGACACCGACGCAGGCTAGTGCGCGGGCATCGAGACGATCGGGGCTTGCCATGGGGAGGTGTCCGGGTGGGGGCGGGGAGGAGCAAAAAACAACGATCAGAAGCTGCGCATGCTATCGGCGGCGCCCGTGGCCGGGAATAATGGATGCGACCCGCCAGCGGGTATTTCGCCATCGAAAGAAACATTCATCCGGAAGATTCGCCATGGAATCCAAAGCTGAACTCGACGCCCGCGACTGGCAGCTGCTCGAGGCCCTGCAGGCCGACGCGCGTCTGGGCTATGCCGAACTGGGCCGGCTGGTGCGCCTGTCCGCGCCCGCCGTGGCCGAACGCGTGAAACGGCTGGAGGAGGCCGGTGTGATCCGAGGCTACCGCGCGGTGATCGACCCCAAGCGCCTGGGCTACAGCATCGACGCGATGGTGCGCCTGCGCTGCGACGGCGGCATCTGCGCGCGCATCGGCGCGATCGTGCAGGACATCCCCGAAGTGCTCGACTGCCGCCGCCTGGCCGGCGAGGACTCCGCCCTGCTGCACCTGGTGGCGATGTCGATCGGCCACCTGGAAACCGTGCTCGACCGCCTGCTGAAGATTCACCCGAGCATCAGCACCACCACCCTGGTGGTACTGCAGACGCCGCACGCCAATCGCCCGATCACGCGCGCGATGTGGAACGCGGCCAGCGCGCTGCCGACCGAGTAGCCTCGACCCTTTCCGCCACCCGGACGCTCCCCATGCGCACGCTTTATCCCGAGATCACTCCGTTTGCCGTCGAGGCGCTGGCGGTCGACGCGCTACACACGCTCCACGTTGAGCAGTGCGGCAACCCGGATGGCCTGCCGGTGATCTTCCTGCACGGCGGTCCCGGCGCGGGCCTGTCGGACTATCACCGGCGCTTCTTCGACCCCGCGCGCTATCGCATCGTGCTGTTCGACCAGCGCGGCGCGGGCCGCTCCACGCCGTTCGCCGAACTCACCGACAACAGCACCTGGCACCTGGTGGCCGACATCGAGGCGATCCGCACGCATCTGGGCATCGAGCGCTGGGTGGTGTTCGGCGGCTCGTGGGGCTCCACGCTGGCGCTGGCCTACGCGCAGGCGCATGCCGAGCGCGTACTGGGGCTGGTGCTGCGCGGCATCTTTCTGGGCCGCGAGGAGGAGCTGCGCTGGTTCAACGAAACCGACGGCGGCGCGCGGCTGATCTTTCCCGAGCGGTGGGCGCGCTTCGTGGGGCACATCCCCGAGGCCGAGCGCGACTCGATGCTGGAGGCCTACTGGCGCCGCCTCAGCAGCGACGACGAACGCACCCGGCTCGCCGCCGCGCAGGCCTGGAGCGCCTGGGAAGGCGGCAGCACCACGCTGGTGCACGAGCCCGACGCCGGCGGCGACTTCGAGGACCCGCACCGCGCGGTGAGCCTGGCGCTGATGGAGGCGCACTACTTCCGCCACCGCCTGTTCCTGGAAGACAACCAGCTGCTGCGCGACATCGATCGCATCCGCCACATCCCCGCGACCATCGTGCACGGCCGCTACGACATCATCTGCCCGATGAAGAGCGCTTGGGATCTCAGCCAGGCCTGGCCCGAGGCCGAGCTGCGCGTGGTGCTGGCCGGTCACAGCGCGGCCGACCCGGCGATCGTCGACGCCCTGGTCAGCGCCACCGACGCGCTGGCCGACCGCTACGGCTGAGCGCGGTGCCATACTGATCCGGTCCATCAGGAGAACGCCCATGCATTACGCACGTCTTGCCCTGATCAGCAGCCTCGCCCTCGGCGCGCTCGCGCCGGCCCACGCGCAGCACGGCATGGGCAGCCTCTCCAGCGACGCCTCCATGGCGCTGAAGAACATGAAGATCGCCGACCGCAACAAGGACGGCCTGATCAGTCGCGACGAGGCGCAGAAAGGCCCGGTGCCGTTCATCCGCGCACACTTCGACGCGATCGACCGCGAGCATCGCGGCGCCGTCTCGGTGGATGACGTGAAGGCTTACGTCGCCTCGCTGCAGCGCAAAGGCGTGCCCGCCGCGGCGTCCAGCGTCAAGCCGTAGCTTTCGGGCGGCTCGCCGCCATCCGCGCAAGAAGCGGATGGCCGGCGCGGCGAACCCCAGCGACACTGCGCGCTCCCCACCGGAGTGCGCCCATGCTGACCCTGTTCGACTACCTGCCCTCGCAGAACGCCTGGAAAGTGCGCCAATTGCTGCAGCACCTGCAGCGGCCGTATCGCACGGTCGAGGTGAGCATCTTCGAGGGCGAAGGCCAGCGCGCGGATTACCTGCGCATCAGCCCCACCGGCACGGTGCCGGCGATCCAGCTGGAGGATGGGCGCGCGCTGGCCGAGTCCAACGCGATCCTGATGTACCTGGCGCAGGACACGCCCTACCTTCCCGACGACGCGTTCGGCCGCGCCAAGGTGTGGCAGTGGCTGAGCTTCGAGCAGGAGCGGGTGGAGTCGGTGATCGGCGCGCTGCGCCACTGGACGCTCACCGGCAAGCTCGCCCGGCGCGCGCCGGCGATCGTCGAGGCCAAGCAGGCCGCGGCGCAGCGCACGCTGGCGATCCTCGAACGCGAATTGAGCTTGCGGCCGTTCCTCGCTGGTGACGCCTACACCATCGCCGACATCGCCGTGTTCGCCTACGGCAGCCGCGCCGAGGAAGCGGGCCTGTCGCTGGATGCCTACCCGCAGCTGCGCGCATGGATCGCCCGCGTGGCGGCGCAGCCCGGTCATCTCGCCGAGATGCATCCGTACCGGCTCGATCCGCATTCCAGCGGCGAGCTGCCCTGACCCAGCGGCCGGCGCACCGCGATCACGGCGACTGCGGCGGGGTTCCCTGCAGCAGCGGCGGCTGCGCCTCGTACCACTTCGACGCACCGACCAGGTGGAAATCCCGCTGGCCCTGGCCCTGGCCCAGCGCCACGCCGAGTCCGAGCACGCCCCAGCGCGCGTAGAGCACGCCGTCGGGCTTGCCGTCGAGGATGCGCAGCCGCGCATCGAGATCCACCCGGCGGTTATGCGCGCGCACGTCGTCGAGCACGAACTGCGCGCGATCATCCTTGCGCTTGCCCACCAGCAGCTGGCCGGTGGCGTCCAGCTCGCCGACGTCGACGATGCGCGCGATCCAGGCCGGAAAGGCGTGCCGCTTGGCGAACAGCGCCAGCAGCACGCTGGCGTCCTTCATCCGCAGCTTCGCATCACCGCGCAGGCGGAACGGTTCGTTCCAGTCCAGTACGCCGTGCTGCAGGGTCGCCTTGGCCCACCACGCGCGATCGTCCGCATCGTCCAGCCGCACGTGGCTCAGCGCCACGCCGAATGACGACAGCGCATAGCGACGCGGCGCGGTTTGCTGCGCGTGGTCGAGCGAGGCGTCCATGTTGAGGTCGGTATGCAGGCGCGCCACGCCCAGCGCGACGTCCAAGCCTTGGCCGTCGAGGTGGAGCTGGCCGGCGGTGACCACGCCCCCGCCGCCGAGCACGAGATCGGCGCTGCTGCGGCCATGGCCGCCGAGGATGCGCACGCTCTCGCCCGGCAGATAGCGGTTGTAGGTGCGCAGGTCGGGAATGCGCGCATCGCGGAAGTGCAACCGGCCGCGCGCCTGCTCGGCGAAGCGGCTGAGCATGGCACTCGAGTGCAGGTCGATCGCCAGGTCGTTACCGTGCAGGTACACCGCGTCGGGCTGTGCCGCCGCGGCGAGCGTATAGCGGTCGGCGGCGATCGACAGCGTCACCGGGTGCTCGCCCTGGCCCTCGACGCGGGCCTTGGCGCGGGCGTGCCCGGCGAACTCGTTGTCGAACACGCCCGCACGCAGGTTGACCCCCGGCAGTTCCGCGTGGCTACCGGGCTGCAGCACGCCTTGGCTCAGGCGCACGTCGGCATCCAGTTCGCCTGCCCCCTGCAGGCGCAGCCAGTCCTTGGCCAGCAGCGGCCCGAGCCAGTCGAGCGAGGCGAAGTGCCAGTGCAGCTGGAGCGATCCGTCCAGATGCGACCACGCATCGGCGCTGGCCAGGCGGCGCAGGTGCCGGCCCGCATAGCGCAGCTCGAGCTGCGCGCGGCGTTCGTCGTCGCCGGGCGAGGACACCGCGCGAGCACGCAGTTGCAGTTCGTCGGCGTGGGCCTGTACCAGCATCTGTGCCGGCACCACGTGCACGCGATGCGCCGGCGTGCCGATCGCCAGCGGTCCGTCCCAGCGCAGCACGCCGCCCTCCCCCAGGCGACCGCGATCGAACGACACGGCGGCATGCAGGCGGCCGTGTGCATCGGGATCGTCGCCGCCCAGCCAGTGCATGGGATCGCCCGGTTGCGGCGGCGACAGCGCCGGCGTCGTGGCGTCCAGCTGCAGCGTGGCCTGGAGCAGGTCGAACTTCTGCAGGCCGGCCGGCTGGTCGTGCCGGAACGGCGCCACCGTGCCGCGCATGTCCAGCGTCATGGCCGTCAACAACGGCTGGTCGCGGTAGGCCAGCCGGCCCTCGGTGACGTGCAGCGACGAAGGAAACACCTGCGTGGGGCCACCGCGCAGCTGGTGGGAAAAGCCGACGTCGGCGCTCGCCCGTCCGTCGAAGCTCAGGGCGAACCAGCGCACGTGGCGCAGCGAATCGGTACGCAGGCCGCGCAGGCTCACCGTCCACGCCTGCGGCGACCAGGGCGGCGGCCGCCGCTCGTGGTCGGCACGCACCACGCGCACGCGGACCGCGTCGGCATGCACGCCATCAAAGCTCAATCGGCGTTGCAGCAGCGGCAGCAGGGCGATGCGCCCATACGCACCGCGGCCAGTCACCGACCACTGCTTCCAGCGCGCATGCCCCGCCAGAGCGGGGTGGCGCAGGTACACCCAGCCCGGCCACGGCGTCACGCCCCAGGACCACTGCATGCGGAACCCCGCCGGCCGCTGGTTGACCACCCGCTCGCCCAGCGCCGTGTTGATGAACACGTTGCCGGCGAGCAGGTACAGCAGGTAACTGGCGGCAAGCGCGCGCAGGGTCCAGCGCAGCGGCTTGGGCAAGAGTCGCATCGGCGTTCCCGGTGGCAAACGGCGGCAGTATGCGCAGCCGTGCCGTGAGTGCCCGGTCGACGCTGGCCGGGCAGGCCTTGTGTCACGTCCGGGCGCCTGCGGCGCGATGGCATACTCGGCGTCTTCCCTTCATGGAGTTGCCCGATGCGCCTGTTGCCCACGCTCGCCGCGAGCGCCCTGCTGCTGCCGCTGGCCGCCCACGCGGCCGACCCGTATTCGTACGCGCAGCCCGATCAGGTGAAGGTCCGCCATCTCGACCTCGACCTCACGGTGGACTTCCCGCACAAGCAGCTGCACGGCCGCGCCACGCTGAGCCTGGACTGGGTCAACCCGACCGCGGCCTCGCTGGTGCTGGACACGCGCGACCTGAAGATCGCTCGCATCGAGGGCATCGACGCCAAGGGCCACGCCAGTGCGCTCACCTACGCCCTGGCGCCGCGCGACAAGCAGCTCGGCAGCAAGCTCACCATCGCCGCGCCGACGCATCCGGCCAAGGTGCGCATCGTCTACGACACCTCGCCCAAGGCCAGCGGCCTGCAGTGGCTGAGCCAGGCGCAGACCGCCGACAAGAAGCTTCCCTTCATGTTCTCGCAGTCCGAATCCATCCACGCGCGCTCGTGGGTACCTCTGCAGGATTCGCCGGCCATCCGCATCACGTACTCCGCCCATGTGAGCGCGCCAAAGGGCGTGCGCGTGGTGATGAGCGCGCTCAACGACGCCAAGCATCCGCTCAATGGCGACTTCTCGTTCGACCAGCCGCACGCGATCCCGTCCTACCTGCTGGCGATCGCCGCCGGCGACATCGCCGCCGAGGCCACCGGCCCGCGCAGCGCGGTGTACGCCGAGCCGTCGATGGTGCACAAGGCGGCACGCGAGTTCGACGACACGGAGAAGATGATCGCCACCACCGAGCAGCTCTACGGTCCCTACCGCTGGGGCCGCTACGACCTGATCGTGCTGCCGCCGTCGTTCCCGTTCGGTGGCATGGAAAACCCCAACATGACCTTCGCCACGCCGACGATTGTCGTGGGCGACAAGAGCCTGGCCTCGGTGATCTCGCACGAGCTGGCGCACAGCTGGTCGGGCAACCTGGTGACCAACGCCACCTGGCGCGATGGCTGGCTCAACGAGGGTTTCACCACCTACGTGCAGGGCCGCATCACCGAGGCGGTGTACGGCAAGTCGCTGGCCGACGAGGAGGCGCTGCTGTCGGCTCGCGCGCTGGAAAAGAACATCGGCAGCATGCCCGCCAACAGCCAGAAGCTGGCGCCGGTGCCGGGCGACGTGGATGCCGATGACGCGCTCTCCGACGTGGCCTACGACAAGGGCTCGTGGTTCCTGCGCACGCTGGAGCAGCGCTTCGGCCGTGCCGCGTTCGACCCGTACCTGAAGAGCTACTTCGACCACTTCGCCTTCCAGAGCATCACCACCGAGCAGATGCTGGCCTTCCTCAAGGCGAACCTGCTCGACAAGTACCCCGGCAAGATGAGCGAGGCCGAGGTGAAGGACTGGGTCTACGGCACCGGCATCCCCAAGGACGCACCGCTGCCGACCTCGGCGCGCTTCGACATGATCGACGCCAAGGTGAAGGCCTTCACCGCCGGCACGCTGAGCGCCGACCACCTCGACGCCAAGGGCTGGAACACGCAGGAGTGGATGTACTTCCTCGACCGCCTGCCCGACGCGCCCCAGCTCGATCAGATGCAGGCGCTGGATGCGGCCTGGCACCTCACCGGCACGCCCAACGCCGAGATCGGCATGCGCTGGTACATCCACGCCATCGCCGCGGGCGACAAGGACGTGTGGCCGGCCGCGCGCGAGCACATGAGCCGCATTGGCCGCATCTACCTCACCACGCCGGTGTATCGCGCCTTTGCTGCCACGCCCGAGGGCCTGGCCTACGCCGAGGCGTCCTACGCCAAGACCAAGGATGGCTATCACCCGCTGACCCAGCAGGTGATCGAGGGCATCTTCGCCAAGGCGAAGGCCAAGCCGACGAAGTAAGCGCGGGCGGGGTGGGGAACGCGGCCGGCGTCCCCACCTTGCCACGTCGATGCGCTGACACATCCGCGCCGTACCCTCCCCTCTTTCTGCACAGGCTCAGGCCATGTCTTCCACGCCCGCCACGACACCCGCCACCGCACGTCCCCTGTGGCAGCGCCTGCTGCTGCGACGGCTGAAGTTCCTGCTCGGCGTCATCGTGATCCTCGCGCTGGCGCTGGGCGGCAGCTACCTGTTTGCTCCGCAGTGGCTGCTGCGTGCTGACATCGCGCGCCAGGCGATGGCCGCGCACCTGGAGAGCAAGACCGTGCAGGCCGGCGACACGCGCTGGTCGTACTACGAGGGTGGCGAAGGCCCCACGCTGGTGCTGCTGCACGGCTACGACTCCAGCAAGGAGGTATGGCTGGAGGTAGCGAAGGAACTCACGCCGCACTTCCACCTGATCATTCCGGATCTGCCCGGCTGGGGCGATTCCTCGCGCAACGACAGCGCCAGCTACGACATCGACGCGCAGGCCGCACGCCTCGATGCATTCGCCCAGGCACTGGGTCTACGCAGCGTCACCGTGGTGGGGCACTCGATGGGCGGAGCGATCGCCGGCGTCTACGCGGCCGAGCATCCGCAGGTGGTCAATCGGCTGGTGCTGATGGACTCCTTCGGCCTGACCTCGAAGGAGAACGACTTCGCCCGCCGCTCGCTCGCCGGCACCAACCCCTTCATCTACGACGACCGCGCCGGCTTCCAGAAGGCCGAGTCGCTCGCGTTCGAGACCGTACCGGACCTGCCCGGGCGCTTCATCGACGTGCTGATCCAGCGCAACCAGCGCGACCGCGCGTTCCTCAACAAGACCTTCAACGAGCTGCGCCAGCCCTCGCAATATCTGGCCGTGCAGCAACGCCTGGACAAGCTCACCATGCCGGTGATGGGCCTGTGGTGCCGCGACGACAAGATCATCGACGTCTCAGCGCTGGACAGCCTGCGCAACGGCCTGATCAACGCCGCCGCGATCAGCACCACCACACTCAGCGGCTGCAACCACATGCCGATGCTGGAAAAGCCCGAGCAGACCGTGCAGGTGCTCACCGCGTTCGAGCTGTCGCACTGACCTTAGGTCTTTACGCCGAAAGGATCCGCCGCGACACTCCTCGCCCTATTTACCTTGGCAGAGTGCGTGGACGGGAAATGGACTTTCTGAAAGTAGTCTTCGTGCTGGTAGCGGTGGTAGCACTTTTCATCGCACCGGTGATGTACGCGGCCCGTGCACTCGGTGCCCAGCGCACCACGATCGGCCCGGTGCTGGGCTCGCTGGTGCTACTGGCGATTCTTTCCAAACTGCTCGATGCGCTGCACTGGGGCGGCATTTTCTTGCAGTCCATCGTATCCCTTGTGGCGAGTGCTCTGATCTACCAACTGGTGCTGAAGACGACGTTTCTCAAAGGGCTGGCGATCGGCCTGATCAGCGGCGTGGTTATGTTCATCGGCGCTCTGGTGATAGCCAAGATGGCCACCGGCTGATCTCGGTACCTCGTGTCCGCGAGCCACCCGAGGCGCGGACGTGTCATCTACCTCACAGTACCCCCGGCACTAGCGCCTTCACCCGCCGCATGTAGTCCTCGTAGCGCGCGCCGAACTGCTCGCGCATCCAGCGCTCTTCCAGCCGCAGCTTGAACCAAAACGAGCCGGCGACGATGGCCGTGCCGAGCAGGCCACGCCACTCGCCCAGCGCGAAGCTGGTGCCGAGGTAGGCCATCAGCAGGCCGGTGTAGATCGGGTGGCGCACCCAGCGGTACGGGCCGCGCTCGATCAGCTCGTGATCCCGCTTCACCTGCACCACCGCACTCCAGTTGCGCCCCAGCGTGGTCCGCGCCCAGATCGCGAAGGCCACCCCGGCCCACAGCAGCAGCACGCCGAGCAGGGGCAGCCACGGGTTGGATGGCGCGAAGCGCGCGCGCAGCAGGGTGTCTTCGCCTCCGCGCCACGGCAACACCAGCGCGGTGCCGACGATCAGCGGCAGCCAGTACTTCAGGAACCGGGCCGCGAACGGCTCGCTGCGCGCCGTCGATTTCACCGCCCGCGACTGGATCGCCCAGTACGCGAGGAAGACGAACCAGCCGAGGTTGATGAGCCAGACGATGGGCAGATGCATGAGGTGATCCGGTCGATGGACTTGAGGAGTCCGTACGGATCGCAGCGTGCTCGCGCGGCACCCGGGGCAGCAAGTTGCAGCTGTCATGCGCCAGGCGTGCGCCGGCACGTGAAGCGGTTGCTCACCCAGCAGCGGTAATGGCCACGGCCATCCGCCACAGACCGGCGACCAGCGCGAGCACACCGATCGCCCGGGCCACACGGTCGCCATGAAGCGACAGCCGCTCCCCGGCGATCGCGGCGGTGACCACGGCCATCACGCGCAGGTCCATCACTCCGCCGACCAGCAGGATCGCCGTCGGCCCGGCGCAGCTGGCCACGCAGTGGCACCCCAGGCGCAGGCCGGCTCGCCAGGCGCGGAAGGAGTGCGAGGGCGGGACGTCGACACCGGCGGGCCAGTGCCGACAATGCGCAAGCTGGCGCGCCTTCCATGCCGTGCACTGGAGCGCGCCGGCAAGCATCAGCACGGCGCCCATCGCAAGCGGCGTCGCGCGGGCGAGTGTGGGCCGCTCCAGCAAGCCGGCGGCCAGTGCCGTGCCCGTTACCGAGATCACGGCACCCAAGCCGATCCACACCAGCAGGTAGCCGCCGCCCACGCAGACAGTCAGTGCCGTGGGGTGCGTAACGCCCGCGTGTACCGACGCGCAGCGATAGCGCCACAGGTTCGGCGCGATCGCGGGCAGCATCATCGCCACCATCATCGTCGACCACATGCCGAGCCAGGCAGCCAGTTGCGTCGGGGCGCCCAGCCCGCACATAGCCAGCCAGTGCATCGACAGGCTCCAGCCCCCGCGCATCGGCAGCGCCGCCATTGCCGACATCGAGGCGCCGGCGCTGACGGTGACCGCGGCACAGACGACGAAAAGCACGACGCAACCGAGCGCGAACGCGCGCTGTGGCGCAGCGTCCGCAGGATCACACGCGCCGAATAGTCGTCCCACCCGCTCAGGGCGCGCCGTACTCATCGTGCCGCTTCCACCAGATGCCGGACTCGTTTCGCCCCTTCGGCGCCCGGTCCAGCCACTGGTACATGCCCCACAGCCCGTCCAGCCCGCGCGCGTAGGTGGAGTAGCAGTGATAGACCACGCCGTCTTCCAGCACGAAAGCGCTCATGCCCGGTCGGTCGCGCACGTAGGTTGGCGCGTCGGTGCCGCAGGAGGCGGCGAACTGCACCACCGGCTCGGGGAATTGCGTCGCCGCGATCGGATGGCCGCCGCGCCGGTAGTTGTACTCGACGGCGCCCGCGCGCTGCTGCGCCTCGGTGATCGAGGTGCTGAAATCGAAATTGAAGTCGCTGTCCTGCGAGGACGCCCACGGGAAGCGCCAGCCCAGCCGCTGCTTGTACGCCTGCAGTGTCGCCAGCGGCGCAAGCGACACCGCCATCAGCGTGACGTCGTGATTCGCCAGGTGCACCGCGAAGCCGTCGAAACCGTCGGCGATCGCCGAACATGAGGGGCAGCCGGCGCGGTAGTCCGGCCCGAACATGAAGTGGTAGATCAGCAGCTGCGAACGGCCGCGGAACAGCTGCGCCAACGTGGCCTCGCCATCGTCGGTGTCGAAACGGTACGGCTTGTCGATGCGCACCCAGGGCAGCGCCTGACGCTGCTGCGCCAGCTCATCGCTGCGCCGGGTGTGTTCCTTTTCGGCGGCGAGCAGTTCCAGTCGTTGCTCGAGCCATTGCTCGCGGGTGCCTACGGCATGCGTCGTCATGGCGGTCTCCTTTCGGGGTGGGGCAGAAAGTTCAGGCGGCGACCGGCGTGTGCCGGGCGTAATCCGCCAGTTGCGCGGTCAGCGCCTTGTGGAAGGCGGGGCGCGCCTCGCAGCGCTCGACGTAGGCAGCCAGCGTCGGAAAGCCCTCCACCAGATCGGTATGGCGCAGGAAGCGCAGCACCGTGGCCATCAGGATGTCGGCGGCGGTGAAGCGATCGAGCAGGTAGTCGCGCGCGCCGAGCCGGCGATCCAGTGCGGCCAGCCGCGCCTTCACCGTGTCGATCACGGCGGGGCGACGCAGCGCCACCCACGCTTCACCCGCGTGCAGCAGGTCCATCTCCAGCAACTGCTGCACCGGCGGCTCGACCGTGTTCACCGCGGCGAACATCCAGCTGAGCACCTCGGCCTGTGCGGTCGCCTCCGCCGGCATCAGCGCCGCCGACTCCGCGGCGATGCGATGCACGATGGCGGCCGATTCGAACAGCCCGCGGCCGTCCGCCTCGAACGCCGGCACCATGCCGAACGGCTGATGCCGGCGGTAGGCGCTGGCGTGACGCTCGTCGAAATCGATCAGCCGTACCTCATGCGTAAGGCCGGCCTCCTCCAGCGCCCAGCGCACGCGCAGGTCGCGCACCAGGCCTTGCGCGAACGGTGGCGCCCAGCGAAATCCCCAGACGACGATTTGGTCCATGATGCGTTCCTCATGCAGTGGATCGAGCCGCGGCTCGCGGCGCCGTAGCCGGATGTGCCGACCGAGCGGATAGGCTAGGTTCGGCCGAGCGAACGAAGGGAGTGACAACCGTGGCGCGATTGCGAACGAGGCGGCGGCGATGGATTCGCTGATCACCGCGGCGGCGCGCGCGCTGGCGGGCGGCGACCCGCTCGGCGCGCTCAAGCGCGTGGCGCTGCGCGACGACGCGCCCGCCCTGGCGCTGCGCGGCATCGCGATGGCGCAGCTGGGCGATTTCGCCCGCTCTAGGCTGCTGCTGCGGCGGGCCGCGCGCGCCTTCGGTGCGCACGCCGCCGTGGCACGCGCGCGCTGTGTGGTGGCCGAGGCGGAGGTGGCGTTGGCCTCACGCGAGCTGGGCTGGCCGGCAAAGACGCTGGACGCGGCCCGCGCCACGCTGGAGGCGCACGGCGACCGCGCGAACGCCGCGCACGCGCGCTATCTGGCGATCCGCCGACTGCTGCTGCTCGGCCGCCTCGACGAAGCCGAACCGATGCTCGACGTATGCGATCCCGCCTCGCTGCCGCCGGCCCTGCAGACGATCGACGCACTGGCGCGCGCGGGTATCGCCACGCGGTGGCTGCGTGCGGGAGCCGCGCGTGCGGCGCTCGATGCCGCCGTCCGCGCGGCGCATCGCGCCGGGATTCCCTCGCTGCTTGCCGAGGTCGAGCAGGCCATGGCCGCCTGGCGCGCACCGGCGGCGCGACTGCTCGCTGCCGGCGAGGAGCGGATGCTGCGGCTCGATGAGGTCGAGGCGTTGCTGGCCGCGGACCAGCTGTTGATCGATGGCTGCCGGCACGCCGTGCGCGCGGGCGACACCGTGGTGGCGCTGGCCCGCCGCCCAGTGCTGTTCACGCTGGCCCGCCTGCTGGGCGAGGCGTGGCCGCAGGACGTGCCGAGAAACGTTTTGATCGCCCGCGCGTTCCGGGCCCGGGCGATCGACGAGTCGCACCGCGCGCGGCTGCGCGTGGAGATGGGCCGGCTGCGCACGGCGCTGCGCGCGCTGGCCGAGGTGCAAGCCACCCGGCACGGTTACGCACTGATGCCGCGCGATGGACGCGCCGCGGCGGTGCTGACGCGGCCGGTCGAGGAGAAGCACGCCGCAGTGCTCGCCCTGCTCGCCGATGGCGAAGCGTGGTCGAGCTCGGCGCTGGCGCTGGCCCTGGGCGACAGCCAGCGCACCGTGCAGCGCGCGCTCGATGCGCTGGCGGTGGCCGGCGCGATCCAGCCGATCGGACGCGGCCGCGCGCGGCGCTGGATGACGCCGCCGCTGCCGGGATTCGCGACCGCCTTGTTACTCCCCGCGCCGCTGTCCGGCGACTAGGATGCGCTCACCCTCTGCACGGGATGGAACCATGAAGCGAGCAACCGCCGAGATCGTGCGCGAGCACGGCCCCTACCCCGAGGCCGACAACGTTGGCGGCGTAACCTACGACGGTCAGCGGGTATGGATGGCCACGGGCGACCGCCTGCGCGCCATCGACCCGGCCAGCGGCGAAACGCTGGGCGCGCTCGCCGTGCCCGCGCACGCCGGCACGGCGTTCGATGGCCGCCACCTGTTCCAGATTGCCGAAGACCGCATCCACCGGATTGATCCGCACAGCGGCGAGGTGCTCGCCTCGATTCCCGCCCCCGGTGGCGGCGGCGACTCCGGCCTGGCCTGGGCCGAGGGCACGCTGTGGGTGGGGCAATACCGCGGGCGCAAGATCCACCAGGTGGATCCGCAGACCGGCGCGGTGCTGCGCACCATCGAGTCGAATCGCTTCGTCACCGGCGTCACCTGGGTCGACGGCGAGCTGTGGCATGCCACCTGGGAAGACGAGCAGAGCGAATTGCGGCACCTCGATGCCGACACCGGCGAGGTGCTGGAAAGCCTGGAGATGCCGCCGGGTATCGTGGTGTCGGGGCTGGATTCGGACGGGGCCGACACGTTCTTCTGCGGCGGCGGCAGCAGCGGCAAGCTGCGCGCCGTGCGGCGCCCGAAGCGGGGCGCGACGGGGGAACGCTGAGAGGCCGGTGCGGCTCGAGTAGCGCCGGCGAGAGCCTCAGCGCCGCGGTGTCACTTGCGCAACGGCGGCTCGATGATCGGCGTGTCGCGCGCTGGCATGACGTACGTGCGCGATGCTTGCAGCGACATCAGTCGGCGACGTCAGCCACCAGGCGATCCAGCTCGGCCTTCAGCAGCGAGCCGTTCTGGCGCAGCCAGTCGCGCTGCTCGCGCCAGCTGGGAAACAGCGTTTCGACCTGGGCCCAGAAGCGCGGCGAGTGGTTGCGCACCTTGAGGTGGCACAGCTCGTGGGCGAGCACGTAGCGCAGCGCCGCCGGCGGGGCCAGCGCGAGGGCGAGATCGAGATTGATGCGGTCGCGGGTGTCCAGGCTGCCCCACAGGCTTTTCAGCGGGCGGATCTTCAGCGCGGTGGGCGCCAGGCCGAGCTGCGGCACGTAGCTGGCCAGCCAGCGCGACACGTCACGGCGGATCAGCGATTCGAAATGCGAGGCGAGCAGGCCGCGCGCCACTGGCAGCGCCCGCGTGTGCGGGCGCGGGATGATCAAGGTGATGCCGGCCTCGGCCGTCTCGATGCGCGGGTACGGGCCTTCGGCCCAGTCCAGCTGCACGCGTTCGCCACGCACCGGGATCTCGGTGGCGTAGCCCACGCGCAGCGGCGGCAGCGGCTTCACCAGCAGGTTGAGCTCGTCGAGCTTTTGCTCCAGCCAGTCCGCGTGGCTGCGCAGGAAGGCGCTGACCTGGGCCGGATGGGTGCCGTGCGGGTAGGTGACGCGCGCGCCCTTGGGCGTCACGGTGAGGCGCAGACGGCGGGCGCGCGGGTGCGCCGCCTTCAGCACGCGGATCGTGCTGCCGCCGGCGGTCGCCAGTTCCAGCCAGTCGCCTTCGAGTTGCTGCGCCATGCTGCCGTCTGCCTGTGGGTCGAACCGGGACACGGGCGGCGGCACTGCGCGCCCGGGGGGTGTCGATCTGGATTCTGGCAGGGTTTGGCGACGCGCACGTGATGTTTCAACGGGGTGCGGCCACGGCTCTCGTGGCGCGCACCATGCGCCGGCGTATGTCAGGCGTCGGCCGGCCGCGGCAGGCCAAACCATTCCTCCAGCTTGGCCAGCAGGCGCTCCAGCTCCAACGTGAGCAGGGCGAAGCTGGCGTCGGCCTCGGCGGCGGCGTCCTGGTGGCTGTCGCCCATCTCGTCGAGCACCACGTCGAGAAACTTCAGCTTGCGCACGATCAGGTCCTCGCCGAGCACGAAGCTCATGCGGTCGTCGAACACCAGCCCGAGCTGAAACACCTGCTTGCCGTTGCGCAGGTGCTCCTTGATCTCCTCGCTGTCCAGATCCTGCCGGCGGCACTTGGCGATGGCGCCGGTGGCGCTGGCCGGATCGCGCAGCTCCACTTCGTCGCCCAGCGCCAGACCGGCCGGCAGCGTGCCGTTGGCGAGCCAGTCGGTCATCAGCACGCGCGGGCCCTCCTCCGGCGCCAGCGGCACGGCGGGGAAGCTGCCCAGCGCCTCGCGGATCTGGGTGAGCGCGTTCTCGGCCGACTTGCGGCTGGAGGTATCGAGCACCAGCCAGCCGTGCCTCTTGTCGACGTAGGCGGACAACCGCGAGGTGCGCACGAAGGCGCGCGGCAGCAGCTCGGTGAGCAGGTCTTCCTTGATCCGCTTGCGCTCGCGGCCGCCGACCTTGCGCCCCTCTTCCTCGGCGATCTTCTGCACCTTGCGCTGCAGCTCGTCGTTGATCACGGCGGCCGGCAGCAGCTTGTCCTCACCGCCCACGGTGACCATGGTGCAGGCGTTCACGACATGGGTGAGCGCGGCCTCCTCGCCGCGACCCACCGGCGGCACGAAGCCCTTGGTGAACATTTCCATGGGGCCGCAGGGGCGCAGGCGGTGCTCGGCGAGGGCATCGTCGAGCCGGTCCAGGTCAGTAGCGACGGCGGGGGAAAAGCGGAACAGGGTGAGATTGCGAAAAAACATGCGGTGTCCGGGTTGGGGCGCGGCAGGCCGCGTGAGCGGGCGGCTGCGCGGGATAACAGGGGCGAAGGGTGCAGGCCGGTGCTGTGGACACGCACGCCGTTCGCCCGGACCTCCTCACCGTCCTCCCGGCGAACCCCGCCGAAGGGACAGGTGCAGGGAGGATGACCGTGGAGGTTGATGCGTTTGTGGATCAGCGGCTGCGACAGCCGCCTCAGCCCACCACCTTAGCGATCGCGTCGGCGACGTAACCGAGGTTCTGGGTATTCAACGCCGCCACGCAGATGCGCCCGGTGCCGAGCGCGTAGATGGCGAACTCCTCACGCAGCCGTTCGACCTGCGCCTTGCTCAGGCCCGAGTAGGAAAACATGCCCGCCTGGCGCTGGATGAATCCGAACTCGTGGCCGTGCGCGGCCAGCTTCTGCACCAGCCCGGCGCGCATCGCATGGATGCGCTCGCGCATCGCGCCCAGTTCGCTCTCCCACAGCGCGCGCAGCTCGGTGCTGGCCAGCACGCCGGCGACCAGCTGGCCGCCGTGCGCCGCCGGGCTAGAGTAGTTGGCGCGGATGGTCTGTTTGATCTTCGAGCGCAGGCGCGCGGCCTCGTCGCGGTCGGCGCCGATCATCGACAGCACGCCCACGCGCTCGCCGTACAGCGAGAACGATTTGGAATACGAGCTGGCCACCACGAACGCCTCGATGCCCGACTCGGCGAACATGCGCACCGCGGTGGCATCGGCGTCGATGCCCTGATCGAAACCCTGGTAGGCCATGTCGACGAAGGGCAGCAGGCCGCGCTCCTTCACCAGCTCCACCACTTGCGCCCACTGGTCGGGGTTGAGGTCCACGCCGGTGGGGTTGTGGCAGCACGCGTGCAGCAGCACCACGGTGCCGGGCTGAAGCTTGCCCAGATCCTCCAGCATGCCCGCGAAGTCCAGACCGCGGGTGGCGTCGTCGTAGTAGCGGTAATCCTGCAGCTGGAAGCCGGCGGTGCGGAACACCACGTGATGGTTGCCCCAGCTCGGGTTGCTGATCGCGATGCGCGCCTGGTCGCCGGCCACCTGCTTGAGCAGGTCCGCCGCCACGCGCAGCGCGCCGCTGCCGCCGATGGTCTGTGCGGTGGCCACGCGGCCGGCTTCGAGCAGCGGCGAGCCCTCGCCGAACAGCAGCTCCTGGCTGAGCTTGTTGTACGCCGGCAGGCCGTCGATCGGCAGGTAACCGCGCGGCTGCGTATCGCGCGCCAGCGCCTGTTCCACCTGCTGCACGGCCTTAAGCACCGGCACGCGGCCCTGTTCGTCGGTGTAGATGCCCACGCCCAGGTTCACCTTGTTCGATCGCGGGTCGGCGACGAACGCCTCGGTGAGGCCGAGGATCGGATCGCCCGGGGCCATTTCAACGAATGCAAAGATGGACATGACGGTACTCGAAAGAAAGTAATTGGAAGTATGGACGGCTAAACGATTTCATCGGCGGCCGGCTCGCCAGCATAACCGGCCAGCTACGCATGCGCATCGGCGCGCGCCGCACCCTCGGCCGCTCCCAACGAGGCGAAATCGAACAGCTTGCGGTCAGCCAGCTGCGAGGGCGACACGCTGCCCAGCGCGCGGAAGATGTTTTCGCTGCGTCCGGGCTGGAGCCTCTCCCACTCGGCCAGCATCTGGCCCACGGCCTTGCGCTGCAGGTTCTCCTGCGAGCCGCACAGATTGCACGGGATGATCGGAAAGGCGCGCTCGGCGGCGTACGCGGCGATGTCGCTTTCCTTGCAATAGGCCAGCGGACGGATCACCACGTGGCGGCCATCGTCCGAGCGCAGCTTCGGCGGCATCGCCTTGAGCTGGGCCTGGTAGAACAGGTTGAGGAAGAACGTGCCCAGGATGTCGTCGCGATGGTGGCCCAGCGCGATCTTGCTGATGCCGTTTTCCGCCGCCCACTGGTACAGCGCGCCGCGGCGCAGGCGCGAGCACAGGCTGCACATGGTCTTGCCGGCAGGGATCACCCGGGTCACCGTGCTGTAGGTGTCCTGCTCGATGATGTGGAACGGCACGCTGCGCGCGGTGAGGTAGTCCGGCAGCACGTGGGCGGGAAAGCCCGGCTGCTTCTGGTCGAGGTTCACCGCCACCAGCTTGAAGCGCACCGGCGCCTTGGCCTGCAGCGACAGCAACATGTCCAGCAGGGTGTAGGAATCCTTGCCGCCGGACAGGCATACCATCACGGTATCGCCGTCCTCGATCATGTTGAAGTCGGCGATCGCCTGGCCCACCTGGTGGCGCAGGCGCTTGGCCAACTTGCCGGCTTCGTAGCTGTGCTTGCGGGAGGGGTCGGGCGAGGCGGACATGGGCGGCGGTAGCGAGCGGGAGACGGCCATTGTAGCGGGCTGACCCGGGCCGGTCCGGGAGCGTACACTGCGGCCTTTCTTCCACACGCGCCCGCCATGACGGCCCCGGACCTGCCCTCGATCGCCCAGACGCTGGCCGAATTGCGGCGCGAACACCGCGCGCTGGACACGCAGGTGGCCGAGATGATCGCCGCCGGCTCACGCGACGAGCTGCAGATCACCCGCATGAAGAAGCGCAAGCTGCTGCTGAAGGACGCGATCGCGCGGCTGGAAAGCAAGCAGATTCCCGATCTCGATGCCTGAGGGCTCCGCATGACGCTCGCCCCGGTGCACCTGGAAGACGACCACGTGCTGCTCGAACCGCTGCACGCCGATCACGCGCCGGCACTGGAAGCGGCCGCCGCCGATGGCGAGCTGTGGAAGCTGTGGTTCACCAGCGCGCCGCCGCCGGGCACCGCGGTCGACTACGTCGCCGCCGCTCTCGCCGGCCAGGCGACCGGGCGCATGCTGGCGTTCGCGGTGCGCGAGAAACGCTACGGCGAGATCGTCGGCACCACCCGCTACTACGATTTCGACCCGGCGCTGCCGCGCATCGCCATCGGCTACACCTGGTACGCCAAGCGCTGGCAGAAGAGCCACCTCAACACCGCCTGCAAACGCCTGCTGCTCAGGCACGCCTTCACCGCGCTGGACTGCGTAGCGGTGGAATTCCACACCGACCACCGCAACCTCGACTCGCAGCGCGCGATCGAACGCCTGGGCGCGCATCGCGATGGCGTGCTGCGCGCCCACAAGCGCCGCCCGGACGGCACGCTGCGCGACACCGTGTGTTACTCGATCCTCGCCGGCGAGTGGCCCGACGTGCAGCGCTGGCTCGCAATGCGCCTGCAACGCCTCACCGCCGCCTGAACCCGCCGCCGCTGTCGTAGGAGCCCGCTCGCGGGCGATGGCTTTCGCTTTGAAATGGCATCAGAGCAAGAGCATCGCCCGCGAGCGGGCTCCTACAAAAGGCGGTTGGCTGGCTCGCTTCAGTCGCCGCGGGAGCCATCTCTCACGAGCGGGACCGACGCCCTCGACGCTGGCTCGCGATGCGCCACGAACGCCTCACCCGCACCTGGCGCGCCATCGTAGGAGCCCGCTCGCGGGCGATGGCTTTCCGCTTTGATGCAGCATCAGAGCCAGGAGCATCGCCCGCGAGCGTGCTCCTACAAGAAAGCGGTTGGCTGGCTCGCTTCAGTCGCCGCTGGAGCCATCTCTCACGAGCGGGATCGACACCCTCGACGCTGGCTGGCGATGCGCCAGAAACGCCTCACCCGCACCTGACGCGCGCCATCGTAGGAGCCCGCTCGCGGGCGATGCCTTTCCGCTTTGATACCGCATCAGCGCCAATAGCAGCGACCGCGAGCGGACTCCTACAGCAGACGGTTGGCCAGGCGGTCGAGGCGGACGCCCTTGAGACGGCGCAGCAGCTTGCGCACGGGCGCGGGGTAGTCGCGCGCGGTGTCCAGTGCGTGGTGATCGCGCAGGCGCTTGGCGTGGCGCTTGAGCGCCGCCCACTCGGCAGCGTGCTGGGCACGCAGGTGGCTGTGCGGATCACGCAGCACCAGGGCGTTTTCCAGATCCAGCGCCCAGGCGCGCGGGTTGAGATTGTTGCCAGTGAGCACGGCCACGTCGTGGTCGATGAACAGCCCCTTGAGGTGGTAGCTGTTGTCGGCGTGCTTCCACAGGTGCAGCGCCAGCTGGCCGCTGGCCAGATGCTTGCGGTGCACGCGCGCAAAGCGGCGCAGGTTGCTCTCGTAGAGATAGGGCAGCACGCCGATGGTGCGGAACGGCTGGCCCGGCGGGATGTAGAAGTCGTTGGCGACCTTGTCGCCGACCATGATCTCCACCGTGCAGCCGCGCCGCAGCAGCTGGCCGATGGCGGCGCGCACCGGCCGCGGCAGGTTGAAGTACGGCGTGAGCAGCACCACCCGCTCGCGCGCGCTGGCGAGCAGCGCCAGCAGGGTGTCGTTGAGGGCGTTGCCGGTGCGGCCGAAGCCGGCCAGCGGCGTCACCGCCACGGTATCTTCGCCGGGCGGCTCCGGCGTCACCTCGTAGCGCGCCTCGGCCAGTTGCTGGCGCAGCGCGCGGATCGCCGGCAGCAGGCTGGCGGTGGTCGGCACCTCGGGTACGTTCAGGCGTGGCACCGCCGGTTGATCCATGAGATGGCGCTGCACGAAGCCGGCCATCGCATCGGCTAGCGGCGCGTGGCGCAGCAGGTGATAGCGGTCCAGCCGGTAGCGCCCGTGGCGGGCCAGGTAGACGTCGTTGAGGCTGGCGCCGGAATAGAGCACGGTGTCGTCGATCACCATGCCCTTCAGGTGCAGCACGCCGAACAATTCGCGGTTCTGTACCGGCACGCCGTAGATCGCCACGCCGTCGCCGCGCTCGCGCGCCCAGGCGCGGTACATGCCGGCGTTGCCCTCGCTGCGTGCCTTGCCGATCAGGCCGCGCTGGGCGCGGTGCCAGTCCACGAACACGGCAATCTCCAGCGCCGGCCGGCGCGCCTTGGCCGCGTACAGCGCATCGAGCACCTCGCGGCCGCCGTCGTCGTCTTCCAGGTACAGCGCCACGATCACGATGCGCCGCTCGGCGGCGGCGATCGCCGCCAGCAAGCGCTCGCGATAGGCCGCCGGGTCCGGCAGCGTCTCGATCGTGGACGCGGGCACGGCAAAGGCCGGCAGCGCATCGAGCTGCGGCTGTCGCCGTGCGGCGCGGCGGAACGGCAGCAGTCGGCTCGCCACGCGGGCGGGAAGGCGGGTCAGTCGTTTCATGTCGGGCAAGGGTGCCGCCGCAGACGTCGTCACAAAGTGTCGAGCATGCCCGGCGCGACCGATCGGGGGAAGATGCCGCACCCGCACGGGCGACCGCGCGCCCGTGCGCTCAACGCCCCGCGACGGCCACGGCCGCACCAGCCACGGCGGGGGCCGGGCGGACCACCAGCGTGGCGGTCATGCCGGCGGCGAGCACGGTGCCGGCCGGCAGGTGGTCGGCGTCGATCGCTACGCGCACCGGCACGCGCTGGGCCAGCCGCACCCAGTTGAAGGTGGGGTTGACGTTGGCCAGCAGGTCGCTGCCGGTGGGGTTGTCGGCATCCGTGATGCCGTGGGCGATGCTCTGCACGGTGCCGTGCAGCTCGATGCCGCCACTCATCAGGCGGATCTCCACCGGATCGCCCACGTGCACGCGCGGCAGCTTGGTTTCCTCGAAGTAGCCGTTGATCCAGTACGAGTGGCGATCGATCACCGCCAGCCGCGCCGCCCCGGCGCTGGCGTAGTCGCCGGCGCGCACATCGAGGTTGGTGACGTAGCCGTCCACCGGCGCGCGCACTTCGGTGCGATCCAGATTGAGCTGCGCCTGGTCCAGCGCCACCTGCGCCTCGGCCACTGCAGCCAGCGCCTGCTGCGCGGCGGCGCTGGCCTGCTGGCGTCCAGCCTGGGCGCGCTGCCAGCCGGCGCGGGCGACCTCGGCGGAGGCGCGCACGTTGGCCAGGTCTTCGGCGGAAATGATGTTGCCGGCCAGCTTCTCGCGACGCTCCGACTGCGCGGCGTACATCGCGTAGCTGGAGCGGCTCTGCGCCGCCGCGGCATCGGCCGCGCCGACGCTGGCGCCGGCGGCGTGGGCAGCGGCCTTGGCGGCGTCCAGGTTGGCCTGCGCCTGCGCCAGCGCGTTGCGGTAGCGGGCCTGGTCGAGCACGAACAGCAGTTCGCCGCGGTGCACCGCCTGGTTGTCGACCACGGCAACGCGGGTAACCAGCCCTGCCACGTCAGGCGCGACGCGCACCACGTCGGCACGCACGCGGCCGTCGCGGGTCCACGGGGCATCCATGTAGTGCAGCCACAGCGTGTGGGCAGCCAGCGCGGCGACGAGCACGACGGTGGCGGTAATGGCAAAACGGACAAGGGCTTGGATTTTCATGGCGATCACTCAGAACAGGATCAGCGCACAGGCGCCGAATACGCAGACAAACGCGGCCAGCCGGAACAGCGGCGGATGCCACACGAAGCGGTACAGGCCGTAGCGGCCGGCCAGCCAGTCGAGCAGCCACAGCAAGCCCAGCGCGGCGAGGAACAGCAGCAGCACGCCGGGTACCAGCGCGTCGCCGAGGGCGATTTCACGAGGCATGGGGAGACTCCGCAGACGCCGGCGCAGCTCGCTCCGGCGGCATGTAGGGGGCAAGCGCGGACTCGCGATCGAGCAGCGCCAGCCGGATCAGGTAGAGGTGGTCGAGCAGTGCGCTCGCCGAGGGCTGCGCTTCCGCCTCGCCGATGACATCGGCGAACTGCGCGCGCACCCGCGCGTAGCCGTCGGCGTCCGGGTGTTGGTAGAAGCGTGCGAGCGCGGCGAGCGCGGCATCGATGCCGGTGCGCGGCGAAGCGTGCGTGTTTTCGTCCAGCGCACGCCGCAGCTCGATCACCGCGCGGCCGGTTTCGTGCACCGACAACGCCCAGGCCAGCAGGCTGCGCGAGGCGTCGCTGCCCGGTTCGGTCTGCGCCACGATCTGACCGAACAGATCGCGGTTCACGCTCTCGAAACGGTGGCGCAGTCCGCGCAGCGGCGCCTGCGCCGCCAACGCCACCTGGGCGCGCAGCCGAGCCAGCTGGCGGCGGCGCAGCCAGCCGGTGCCGATGGTCGAGGGGATGAACACGAAGGCGATGGCCGCGGCCGACAAGCCCGCCAGTTGCGCCACCGCGTCGTTGAGAAAATGCACCGGATCGAACGCCATCGGATTGCGCACGGCCAGGATGTACACAAAGCCCATCGTGTAGCCCAGCCCGTAGCTGGCGTAGCGGCCACCGGCCATCAGCACCAGGCCCGGCAGCAGGAACGGCACGATGCCCGCGACCATCAGCACATAGCCGTCCATCACGGTGAGCACGAAGAACACACAGGCGAACGCCGCGGCCATGCCGATCGCATAGCCGACCATCACCACGCCGGTGGCGCGCCCCGCATCGGGCATGGTGGCGAACAGGCCGGCGAAGATGGTGGCGATCAACATCGCGCTGGCGCCCAGCGGCCAGGCGCTGGCGATCCAGAACGCGCCCAGCGCCAGCATCACCAGCGTGGTGCGGAGCGTCGCCAGGGCGGCGCCGGCCAGATCGTTGGAACGCGCGAAGCGCACCGACTCCGGCGCGCCGCCGCCCAGCCGCGGCGCCTGCAGATCAGCTGCGCTGCTGACGTAGGCGTGCAGTTCGTCGGCGAAGCGTTCGAGCAGGGTGACGCCGGTGGCGACGTCGCGGCGGTCCTGCGGATCGTCCAGCGTGTCGACGCAGCGTGCCGCACGGCGGTCCATGGCGGCACGTGCCTGGGTCAGGCGCGGCAGCAGCGTGGCTGCCGGCGCGCCGGCCTCATGCGGCGCGGCGAGCGCCTCCGCCAGCGGCGCGTAGAGGTCGATGAGGATCTGCGCCGCGCGGTCGTGACCGGCGCGCATCAGGCGGTTGATCAGGTGATGCACCGACTGGAAGCTGGTCGACGCCGCCATGAAGCGCTGGTTGAACAGGCGCAGGTGCGCGCTGCGGGCGCGCGCTTCGGCGTCCTCGAACACCACCGAGCTGCGCAGATCTTCCAGCGCCACCGCGTCGCGCACGAAGCGCAGGTGCGCACGCTCCATCGCCGACCGCGCAAGGGCGCCGCCGGTGCTCGCCCGCACGAAGTCGAGGAAGTGCGCGAACTGCCCGCGCGCGGTCTTGCGCAGCACGTTGCGCAGGCGGCTGGGAAACACGGTGTCGCTGACCGCGCCACTCACCAACAGGCCCAGCAGCACCTCGCTGATGCGCGCAGTGGCGGAGTCGAACACCGCCGGCGGGTCGTTGATCACCGGAATGGCGATGATCGCCGCGGTGTAGCCGCCGAGCACGAAGGCGTAGGCGGTGAAGTTGCGGTACAGCGTGGCGCCGCCGGCACACAGGCCGATCCACAGGGCCAGCGCCAGCAGGAACAGTTCGCGCTGCTGCGGAAACGCCGCCACGATCGCGAATGCCGCCAGCGCGCCGGCGAGGGTGCCCAGCGCGCGGTAGAAGCTCTTGGCCAGCACCATGCCGGACTGCCGGTTCGCCACGATGATCGCGGTGAGCATCGCGGTGGACGGCTGCGGCAGCGACAGGCGCATGGCGACCCAGCCGGTGAGAAAGAACGCCAGCAGCGTGCGCAGCACGAACAGCCACACCTCGCCCTCTTCGCGCAGCAGCGCACGCACCGGCGACGGCGCGGCAGCAACGGCACTGGCGTGCACGGCGCTCATTCGTCGCCCAGTCCCGCCAGCATCTTCTTGAGCAGCCGCTCGAGCTGGGTCTGCTCGGCCGCGCTCAGGTGGGTCACCTGCAGCTGCAGCAGATCGCAGATGTCCGGCAGCAGGGCGTGGATCAGCGCCTCGCCCTTCGGCGTGAGGGTGAGCGTGAGCTTGCGGCGATCGGCGTCGCTGACGCTGCGGGCGATCAGGCCGCGCTCGCACAGGCCGTTGGTGAGGCGGGTGATGTTGGCCGACTTCTCGCCCGCCGCGTCGGCCAGGTCGGACGGGCACAGCCCGCCGTCGCCGGCGGTGCCGTAGAGCATCATCAGCAGGTTGTATTCGGGATGGTTGAGGCCGAACGGCTTGAGCGCCGCGTTCGCCTGATCGTGCAGGCGCTTGTGGATGTGCTTGACCAGCCGCACCAGCACCGCCGGTTCGCGCGGGAACGGCGGGTGGCGCTGGCAGGTAACGGCGAGGCGCTGTTCGGTGGGGGCAAAGCTGCTCATGGCAGGCATCCGGTGCGTGGGATGCCGGCAATTATTACATATGTGTACTATTTATTTGTGAATGAAAGCCACGGTTGGCCGCCCAAAAAGAACGGGCGCCCTGCGGCGCCCGTGGAGAAGCTTTCGTAGTGGGTGAACGCGGACCTCAGCCGCCCTTGATCGGGTAGGACTGGAAGCCGGCCGACGGCACCGTGGCCGGCGCGCTGCTGCCGCTGCTGGCCGGCGCCGTACCGCTGGCGGGCAGACGCTGGCTGCCGCAGCGGTAGGCGCCCCACGGCTGCGAGCCGTCGGTCGGCTCGGCCAGCGGCTTGATCGTGTCGGCATTCATCTTCGCCGCCTCGTTGCGCGCCATCACTTCCAGCTCGTCGCGCACCTTGATCTGGTTGCGGTCGACCGGACCCATGCGGTCCATCACCGACACGGTGACCTTGCCCAGCTCCTGACACTGCGACACGTCGCCACTCCAGGCGGTACGCACGGCCTTGCCGGCGTCGTCCAGCTTGATCCCCCACGAACAGGCGCTGAGCAGCACGACGGGGACGAGCAACAGGGTCTTGCGCATGGAGGACTCCGCAATGGATGGGCTGGATGGCATGAGGGGCCGGGCAGTCGCCCGCCCGGCCCCTCATCGTACCGCGGGAAGGCCGCGGCGTTTCCCAACGGCGGCTTACTTGGCGGGTGCCACCGGCTTGCCGTCGGCATCGAGCACCTGCATCGCGCCCAGGTCGAGCTTCTTCAGCGGCTGCTCGATCTTGGACAGGTCACCCACGATCACCCAGGTGAGCTGGTTCGGGCGGATGATCTCCTTGGCCGCGGCATTGACCTCGGCATCGGTCTGCGCTTCGGTGCGCGCCTTGAGGGTCTGCACGTAGTCGTCGGGGCGGTGGTACAGCACGATACCCTGCAGCGCACCCATCACCGCGCTGGTGGTCTGGTAGCTGCCCGGCATGGAGCGCACGTCGCCGTCCTTGATCTTGCTGATCTCCTGGGCGGAGAGCGGCTTGTCGCCGACCACGCCCTTGGCCTCCTTCAGCATCTCGGCCACCGACTCGGCGGTCTTGTCGGTCTGCACCGGGGCATACAGCATGAACGGGCGCTGGCCCTGGGCCGGTCGCAGGAAACTGAAGGCGCCGTAGGCCCAGTGCTTGTTCTCGCGCAGGTTCATGTTGAGGCGCGAGGTGAAGGTGCCGCCAAACGCGCCGTTCATCGTCTCGATGGGCAGGTTGTTCGGCGCCTCGGTGGACGGCGCCACGATGCCGGCCAGGATCAGGCTCTGCTGCGCGCCCGGCCGGTTGACCAGGTACACCCGCGGGTTCGCCGGTGGCGCGACCTTGGCCAGCAGCTTGGCGGGCACCTTGCCGCTGGCCTTCCAGTCACCGAACACCGCGTTGAGCTCGGGGATGATCTTGGCCAGCGTGGTGTCGCCGGCCACCAGGATCTTCACGTTGTCCGGGCGGATGAAGTCGCCCATGAACTGGCGCATGTCCTGCGTGGTGAGCGAGCTGATCGACGCCTCGGTGCCTGAGCCGGTGAACGGGATGGCGTACGCGTTGCCTTCGCCGTACAGCAGCGGCGGCAGCGTGCGCAGCGCGATGCCCACCGGCTGGCTCTTCTCCTGTGCGATACGCGCCAGCCACTGGCCGCGCACGCGCGCCACGTCGGCATCGCGGAACGCCGGGTTGCGCACGATGTCCCCAAACAGCGCCAACGAGGGCTTGAGCTGATCGTCCAGCGCGTTGAGCGATACGTTGCAGGCGTCCAGCCCGCAGCCGCTGCCGATCTCGGCGCCCAGGCGCTGCTCGGTCTTGGCGATCTGCACCGAATCGAGGCGCTTGGTGCCCTCATCGAGCATCGCCATGGTGAAGCTCGAGGTGCCCAGCTTGCGTCCCTGGTCGGCGGCGAAGCCGGCGTTGAACATCAGCTGCACCTGCACCGCCGGTACTGCGTGGCGCTCGGCCAGCACCACTTCGATGCCGTTGGCGAGCTTGCCGCGCTGGATCGCCGGGAAGGTGAGATCCGGGAAGCGGTCGACCACCGGCACGCCCTTGCTGCGATCGACGTCGCTCTTCACCGTGCGGTAGTCGCCCTTGGCGCTGAGCACCGGCTTGGGCGCGCCCGGCTCGGCCGGGCGCCCGGCCACGGTAGCCATGTCGGTGTTCTCGACCTTGCCCGGCACCACGGTGAGCGTGTAGTCGCCCTTGGCGATCCACTGGTCGGCCACTGCCTTGACGCTGGCTGGCGTGGCTGCCATCAGCACCTTGAAGTCCTTCAGGTACTGGCCCGGATCGTTCGAATACAGCTGGCCCTCGGCGAGGATCGAGGCCTGCGTGTTGACCCGCTCCAGGCCGCGCACGAACGAGGCGCGCACCTCGGTCTTCACGCGGGCCAGCTCGTCGGCGGTGGGGCCGTCCTTGAGGAATTTCTGCCATTCGTCGGCCACCGCCGCTTCCACCTTGGCCGGGTCGACGCCCTTCTTCACGTCCACCTGCAACTGGAACAGGCTGGCCAGCACGTGCTGCTCGATGTCCACCGACACGTCGTCGGCGAGCTTGTCCTGGTAGACCAGGCGCTGGTAAAGCCGCGAGGTCTTGCCGCCGCCGAGCACGGCCGCGGCCAGGCTCAGGCGGGTGAGGTCGTCGCTGGTGCGCGAAGGCACGTTCCACTCGCGGTAGATGCGCGTCTGCGCCACGTTGTCGGTCATCGTGCCGCGGGTGGACTTGCTGCGCGGTGCCACCCACGGCTGTGGGCGCGGTACCTGCGGGCCGGCGGCGATGTCGCCGAAGTACTTCAGCGCCTTTTCCTTGGCCTGCGCCACGGTGATGTCGCCGGACAGCACCAGCACGGTATTGGCCGCGCCGTAGTAATCGCGGAACCACTGCTTCACGTCGCCCAGCGAGGCGGCGTTGAGATCCGCCATCGAGCCGATGGTGTCGTGGTGGTAGGGGTGGTTGGCCGGGAAGGCCTCGGCCTGGATCAGCTCGCCGACGCGGCCGTAGGGCTGGTTCTCGCCCTGGCGCTTCTCGTTCTGCACCACGCCGCGCTGCTCGTCGAGCTGCGGCTGGCCGATCGCGCCGAGCAGGTGACCCATGCGGTCGGACTCCATCCACAGCGCCATGTCCAGCGCGGTGGTCGGCACGGTTTCGAAGTAGTTGGTGCGGTCCAGCCAGGTGGTGCCGTTCTGGTCGGTGGCGCCAGCCAGCTCGAACGGCTTGAAGTATTCGTCGGCGTGGTTCTCCGAGCCCTGGAACATCAGGTGCTCGAACAAGTGCGCGAAGCCGGTCTTGCCCTTCGGCTCGTAGGACGAGCCCACGTGGTACCAGATGCTCACGGCGACGACGGGCGCCTTGTGGTCCTCGTGCACCACCACGGTGAGCCCGTTGGGCAGGGTGAAGCGCTGGTAGGCCAGATTCGGGATGGACTGCGCCATCGCCGCGGCGGTCGGCGTGCTGTCGGCGGCGACCGCCGTGGACAGGCCGCCAGCGCCCAGGGTGAGCAGGCCGGCAATGAGCAGGGCAAGCGGTTTCTTCGACACGGTGAAACTCCTTCTCACGGGTAACCGGCCGACGGTAGCGGCGCGCGCCCGGGCGCTGCAAATGACGAATGGCAGGGGTGGGACAGCGTGTCCGCTGCGTTGTCCGCTGCCGGACGGGCGCTGTCCGCGGACAGTCGATGCGCCGCCGGCACGCCATGACAAATGTCAGCGCATCAATGGTTTATCTGCGACTGCCGCGCTGGCACGGCCCTTGCGAGAGTAGCGGCACGGACACCTTCGCCCGGTCATTGAAAGGAGACACCCCATGAAACTCGAATCGCTTCTGCTGCGCGGCCTGTTCGTTGCCTGCCTCACCGTCTGCGGCCTGATCGTCGGCGCCATGCTGGTACAGACCCCGCCTGCCGTGCGCCTGGCCGGCAGCAGTGCCGCCCCGGTGGTCGGCATGCTGATGCCGGCGACCGGTTGCGCCCTGCCGCCCGACGGCGTGGTGTGCCCGCGCCAGGCCAGCTGATCGCGCTGATCTGATCTCGCTGAACTGATCTGGACGACAGCGCCGCGCGTTCGCGGCGATAATCGCCGGATGCTCCACGTCATCCTGTTCCGCCCCGAAATCCCGCCCAACACCGGCAACGTGATCCGCCTGTGCGCCAACACCGGCGCCGCGCTGCACCTGATCCGGCCGCTGGGTTTCGAGCTCGACGACGCGCGGCTGCGCCGCGCCGGCCTGGACTACCACGAATACGCGGCGCTGGCCGTGCACGACAGCCTCGACGCCTGCCTCGACGCGATCGGCCACCCGCGCGTATTCGCCTTCTCCACCCGTGGTCGGGTGGCCCATGTGGATGCCGCGTTCCAACGCGGCGACGCCCTGCTGTTCGGCTGCGAAACCGCCGGGCTGCCCGGCGAGGTGCTCGACGCGATCCCCGCGCCGCAGCGCCTGCGCCTGCCCATGCGCCCGGACAGCCGCAGCCTCAACTTGTCCAACAGCGTGGCGGTGGCCGTGTTCGAGGCCTGGCGTCAGTTCGGCTTCGAGGGCGCCGCGGCACTGTCGTAGACCCGCGCCCTGCATGCGGCCTCGCCGCGGAAGGTTCGCCCGAAACCCTCACCCCGAGGGTAGGAGCCCGCTCGCGGGCGATGCTCTTGGCTTTGATCCACATCCAAAGCGAAAAGCATCGCCCGCGAGCGGGCTCCTACCTAGCCGGTGGCGGAAGCTTTGTCGCGCTTGGCTGCCGGGGCTCGGGTCGCGACCGCTACAATCGCCGGATGACCGCCTCGACTCCCAATGCCTGGCTGCCGCAGCCGCTGCGCAAGCTCGCCGGCCGTGCGCTGGAAAGCGCACTCAACCACACGCTCTCGCTCGATCCGGATACCCAGCACAAGCTCGCCGCGCTCGATGGCCGGCGCGTACAGCTGCACCTGCGCGGACCGGAGCTCGCCCTGGCGGTGACGGTGGAGCAGGGCCAGCTGCGGGTGGGGCCGCCGGCCGAGGACAGCCAGCTGCGCGTGGCCGCCTCGCCGGGCAGCCTGCTCGGCATGCTGATGCGCCGCGGCGATGACGGCGTGGCGCCGGGCAAGGTGGAGATCGCCGGTGACGCCGATCTCGCGCGCCGGCTGGAGAAGCTGGCCAGCACCTTCGCGCCCGATTTCGAGGAGGCGTTTGCGCGCACCTTCGGCGACGTGCTTGGCGTGCCGCTGGCGCGCGCGATCCGCGCGGGGCTCGCCCATGCGAAGGACACGGCCACCCACCTCACCGAAGACGGCGCCGACTGGGTGCGTGACGAAGCCCAGCTAGTGATGGGACCGGGTGAAGTGGACGGCTTCCTCGACGGCGTGGACACCTTGCGCGAGCGCAGCGAACGCCTGGAAGCGCGACTGGCCCGCTTGCAGCAGCGCCTGCAGGGCCGCGGCGCATGAGGTCGCTCACGGTGTTTCCGCGTCTGCTGCGGGTCGCTTCGGTGCTGCTGGCGTGGCGGCTGGACGAGATCGTCGAGACAGCGCACCTGTTTCGCCCGCTCAAGCTGGTGCGCCCGTTTTTCGGCACGCCGCGCCCCGATGTCGACACGCTCTCGCGCGGCGCCCGCCTGCGCGGCGCGATGACCGAGCTGGGGCCGATCTTCGTCAAGGCCGGCCAGGTGCTCTCCACCCGCCGCGACCTGATTCCCGCCGACATCGCCGACGAACTCGCCCTGTTGCAGGACCAGGTACCGCCGTTCCCCGGTGCCGAGGCGCGCGCGATCGTCGAGCGCGAGCTGAAGCAGCCGGTGACCACGCTGTTCGCCCGCTTCGACGAGGTTGCGCTGGCCTCCGCCTCGATCGCCCAGGTACATGCCGCCACGCTGCGCGACGGCCGCGAGGTGGTGGTGAAAGTGCTGCGCCCGGGCATCGGCAAGCGCATCGCCAACGACGTGGCCTTGCTGCGCTCGCTGGGCGAGCTGGTGAACCGCTGGCACCCGAACGCCGACAAGATCCGCCCGCTGGAAGTGGTGGCCGAGGTCGAAAAAATGCTCGAGAACGAGCTCGACCTGCAGCGCGAAGGCGCCAGCGCCAGCCTGCTCCGGCGCAACTTCGCCAGCGGCGTGGACATGTACGTGCCCGCGGTAGAGTGGGACTACACCACCGAGGGTGTGCTCACGCTCGAGCGCGTGTACGGCGTGAGCTGCGACGACGTGGCGGCGATCGACGCGGCCGGCATCGACCGCAAGGCGCTCGCCGTGAAGGGCGTGCGTGTGTTCTACGAGCAGGTGTTCCGCGACAACTTCTTCCACGCCGACGCGCACCCGGGCAACGTCTGGGTGGATCTTGCGCGCAGGGACGATCCGCGTTTCATCGCGCTGGATTTCGGCATCATGGGTTCGCTGCCCGAGGCCGACCAGTACTGGCTGGCGCAGAACTTCATCGCGCTATTCGAGCGCGACTACCAGCGCATCGCCCAACTGCACATCGACGCGGGCTGGATGCCGCCGCATCTGCGCGTGGACGAGCTGGCTGCCGCCGTGCGCACGGTGTGCGAGCCGTACTTCACCCGCCCGCTGTCGCAGATCTCGCTGGCCGAGCTGGTGGTGAAGCTGTTCCGCACCGCGCAGAAGTTCGAGCTCACGCTGCAGCCGCAGCTGATCCTGCTGCAGAAGACCCTGCTCAACATCGAGGGCGTCGGGCGCATGCTCGATCCGGACATCGACATCTGGGCGGTGGCACACCCGGTGCTCGAACGCATTTTGCGCGAGCGCTACAGCCTGCGCCGCACGCTGAAGGAAACGCGCAAGCGGCTGCCCGAATGGATCCACGCGGCACCGCAGCTGCCCGAGCTGGTGCGCGATGCGCTCAAGCAGGCCGCCCGTGGCGAAGTGCGCAACGTGAGCGATCCGCTGGCCCTGCTGCAGCAGGCGGAGCTGGCCCGCCGCCAGCAGCGCGTGCTGGGCGGAGCACTGCTCGGCGGCAGCCTGCTGATTGTCGCTGCGCTGCTGTGGACGCTGGCGCCGCAGCAAGGCGTGTGGCCACCGCTGGTCGCAGGCGTTGCCGGATTGCTCGCCTTCGCCATCACCTGGCCCCGCCGCCGCTGACCTCCGTGTAGGAGCCCGCTCCCGGGCGATGCTCTTTCGGTTCTGATGCACATCAAAGCCAAGAGCATCGCCCGCGAGCGGGCTCCTACCGCAACACCGTGAACACCATGATCGAGATACTGCACCAGGACGACGCGCTGATCGCGGTGAACAAGCCCGCGGGCCTGGCCGTGCACCGCTCGAAGATGGTCGGCAACGCGGAGGAGTTCCTGATCGACCTGCTGCGCGAGCAGGTGGGCGGCAACGTGTACCTGGCGCACCGGCTCGATCGCGCCACCAGCGGCGTGCTGCTGATCGCCCGCTCCAGCGAAGTGGCCAGCGCGCTCGGCGAACAGTTCATGGGCCGCGACGTGCACAAGCAGTACCTCGCCGTGGTGCGCGGTTGGCCGGAGCCGGTCGAAGCGCTGATCGACTACCCGCTGCCCGGTTCGCGCGAGACCGGTCCGCGGCGCGAGGCGCGCACGCACTACCGCCGGCTGGCCACGGTGGAGGTGCCGATCGCGCTCGGCCGCTATCCGCAGCAGCGCTACGCGCTGGTGGAGGCGGCGCCGGAAACCGGGCGCTTCCGGCAGATCCGCAAGCACATGGCGCACATCCACCACCCGATCATCGGCGACTGCCAGCACGGTCGCGGCGACCACAACCGCCTGTACAAGCAGTACTTCGGCTGCCATCGCATGCTGCTGCACGCGCGGCGGATCACGCTGCGCCACCCGGTGAGCGGTGCGCCGCTGGTGATAGAGGCGCCGCTGGACGGGGCGTTCAACGCGCTGCTCGCACGTTTCGGCTGGTCGATCGACGGGCTTTGATCGCGTGTCCAGACGCGCATACGCCATGACGCGGTGCGCCTTCGCCGCGCTGCGCCGGTCGCCTACACTGCGCGCCATGTTGACGATCAGCCGCACCCTCGCCATTCCCGACACCGAGCTGGTCGAGCGCTTCCTGCGCGCGGACGGTCCCGGCGGGCAGCACGTGAACCGTACCGAGAGCGCGGTGGAACTGCGTTTCGACGTGGCGCGGTCACCGTCGCTGCCCGACGCCGTGCGCGAGCGGCTGCTGACCCGACGCGACCGCCGTCTCACCGACGACGGCGTGCTGGTGATCCAGGGCCGTCGCTTCCGCGATCAGGGCCGCAATCGCGACGACGTGCGCGAGCGGCTGGCCGAGATCATCCGCGGCGCGCTGGTGCCGCCGAAAAAGCGCGTGGCGACCAAGCCCACCCGCGCCTCGAAGGAGCGCCGCCTGGCGGGCAAGCAGCAGCGCAGCAAGATCAAGCAGGGCCGCGGCAAGCCGGGGAGCTTCGAGTGAGGCCGGTGGTTCCGCCGCTGCCGCCGCAGGCGCCGCGCATCCGCAATCGCTTCTGGCCCTGGTTTTGCCGCGGCCTGCTGCGGCTGGGCGGCTGGCGGCTCAAGGGCGAGCTTCCCGACCTGCCCAAGTTGATCGTGATCGGCGCGCCGCACTCGACCAACTGGGACGGCGTGTGGGGCCTGCTGATGAAGGTCGGGCTGGGGATCGACATCTCGATCATGATCAAGCGCGAGGTGTTGGCCAGCCCGCTCGGCATCATCCTGCGTCCGCTCGGGCTGATTCCGATCGATCGCGGCGCCGCCACCGACATCGTGCAGCAGATGGCCGCGCGCTTCGCCCGGCACGAGCGCATGTGGCTGGGCATCACGCCCGAGGGCACGCGCAAGCGGGTGACGCACTGGAAGAGCGGCTTCCTGCGCATCGCGCGGGCCGCGCACGTGCCGATCCTGCCGGTCTTCATCGACTACCCGAGCAAGAGTTTCACGCTGGGGGCGCCGGTGTACCTGGGCGCGGACGAACGTGACGAGGACGCCATGGCGCGCATCCGCGCACTGTTCAAGGGCTACCGCGGCAAGCATCACGACGTGGACTGAGGCGCCGCCCGCCCCGGCGCGGCTCAGCGCTCGGAGTGGCCCGACTCGTCGTAGTCCCGGTGGGTCAGCAGGCCCGGGCGGATCAGGTCGATGAAGGCGCGCGCCTCGGTGCTGAGAAACTTGCCCTTGCGCATCACTACGCCATACGCGCGCTGCGGGAAGTACTGCTTCATGTTGCGCACGGCCAGCCGTGAGCGGTCGGCCTCGGTGATGCAGATGCCGGTGACCACCGAGATGCCCAGCCCCATCGCCACGTATTCCTTGATCACGTCCCAGCCGCCCACCTCGATCGCCACGTGGTACGGCACCTGGCGCTGCTGGAACACCAGGTCGACCAGCCGGTAGGTGGACAGCCGCTGCGGTGGCAGGATCAGGCCGTAGGGCGAGAGGTCTTCCAGCGTCACGGTGGCCTTGGCCGCCAGCGGGTGATCCGGCGGCATGATCAGCATCGGGTCGTAGTGGTAGATCGGCGCCCAGGCAATGTCGTTGGGCACGTCGAGCATGGAGCCCACGGCGAAGTCCGCCTTGTCCTCGCGCAGCATGGCCATGCCGTCCTTGCCGGTGACGTTGGCCAGCTGCAGTTGCACGGCCGGATAGCGCTCGCGGTAGCGGCGCACCAGCTCCGGCAGCAGGTACTGGATGGTCGAGGTGCCCGCCGCGATCACCAGCTTGCCGGCCTGCAAGCCCTTCACCTTGGCCTGGAAGTCGCGGTCGAGGTTTTCCCAGCCCTCCACCAGCGGGCGGGCCAGCTCGTACAGCGCCTCGCCCGCGTCGGTGAGGTTGATGCGGCGGCGGCTGCGCTCCATCAACGTCACCCCGAGTTCCCGCTCCAGCGCCTGCAGCTGCAGGCTCACCGACGGCTGGGACAGGAACAGCGCCTCGGCGGCGCGCGTCAGCGTGCCCAGTTTCACCGTGGCCACGAATGCCCGCAGCTGCTTCTGGCGGCTGCCCTTGTAGTAGAACCGCGCCGGATCGGCCGCCTCACCCGCGGCGCCTTTGCGGCGACGCAGCACGTTCGACGCGGCTTTTTTCGGCTTTTTTTCAGCGTCGTGACGGGCTTTAGTGGCCATAAAATCAATACTTTGCCTGATACATTAAATTAGACAATAGCAAAAATTGAAACATTTGCTTTGTCAAAGCGATTTTGAAAGGCCTAGTTTGGAGCTCCACCCCGAGGCGGAGCGAACACCATGGCCGTACCCCAGCAACGTCTGCCGATCGCGCAGGTCCAGATCCTGGCCGATACCCGCGGCTACGAAGCCATCCTGACGCCCGAGGCGCTGGGTTTCCTGGCGCGCCTGCACCGGTTTGCCGAGCCGCGCCGCCAGCAGCTGCTGCAGGCCCGGCGCGATCGTCAGGCCCGTTACGACGCCGGCGCCCTGCCGAACTTCCGCGCCGACACCGCCGCCATTCGCGAGGGCGACTGGCGCGTGGCGCCGATTCCCGCCGCCCTGCAGGACCGCCGCGTGGAGATCACCGGGCCGGTGGAGCGCAAGATGATCATCAACGCGCTGAACTCTGGCGCGAAGGTGTTCATGGCCGATTTCGAGGATTCCTCGGCGCCGAGCTTCCGCAACCAGCTCGATGGCCAGATCAACCTGCGCGACGCTGCGCATGGCTCGATCGCCCATACCTCGCCCGAGGGCAAGCGCTACCAGCTGGCGGAGCAGACCGCGGTGCTGGTGGTACGCCCGCGCGGCTGGCACCTGCCCGAGCGGCATGTGCTGGTGGACGGCGAAGTGATGGCCGGTGCGCTGGTCGACTTCGGCCTGTTCGCCTTCCACAACGCGCATCTGCTGCACGCGCACCAGCGCGGCCCGTTCTTCTACCTGCCCAAGCTCGAGGCGATGGAGGAAGCGGCGCTGTGGGACGACGTGATGGCGCTGACCGAGAACGAGCTGGATCTGCCGGCCGGCTGCATGAAGGCCACCGTGCTGATCGAGACGTTGCCGGCGGTGTTCCAGATGCACGAGATCCTGCACGCGCTGCGTCGTCGCGCGGTGGGCCTCAACTGCGGCCGCTGGGACTACATCTTTTCCTACCTTAAGACCCTGCGCGGACACCGCGACCGCCTGCTCCCCGAGCGCGGCCAAGTGCAGATGACGGTGCCGTTCCTGAAGGCGTATTCGGAGCTCTTGATCCAGACCTGCCATCGCCGCGGCGCCTTCGCGATGGGCGGCATGGCCGCGCAGATCCCGATCAAGGGCGACGAGGCCGCCAATGAGGCGGCGATGGCCAAGGTGCGCGCCGACAAGCTGCGCGAGGTGCAGGCCGGCCACGACGGTACCTGGGTCGCCCACCCGGCGCTGGTGCCGGTGGCGCAGGCGATCTTCGATGAACACATGCCCGCGCCGAACCAGCTCGAGCGGCTGCGCGAGGACGTCTGCGTGACGCGCGAGCAGCTGCTCGCCCCGTGCGCCGGCTCGATCAGCCGCTCCGGCTTCGACAACAACGTGGAAGTGGCGCTGCGCTACACCGCCGCCTGGCTGGACGGGCTGGGCTGCGTGCCGATCCATCACCTGATGGAGGACGCCGCCACCGCCGAGATCGCCCGCGCGCAGCTGTGGCAGTGGCTGCACCACGGCGGCGTGGAGTTCACCGACCACGCGCCGATCGACTTCGCGCTGTTCGACCAGGCGCTGGCCGCCCACACGCACAAGCTGCGCGACAGCCTGCATCCCGGCGCGGCCAAGGCCGATGCCGCCGCCGCCCTGCTGTCGGCACTCACCCATGACGACCAGCTCGCCGACTTTCTCACCCTGCCCGCCTACCAGCAGCTCGCCTGAGCTGCGCCACACCCCCACGCCTTTGCGTTTCCACGGAGCCAAATCATGAAGAACACCTTGCCCACCGCCGACCAGCTCACGATGGAGTGGAGCAACAACCCTCGCTGGAGCGGTATCCAGCGCAACTACAGCGCCGACGACGTGGTGCGCCTGCGCGGCACCGTCGGCGTCGAGCACACGCTGGCCAAGCGCGGTGCCGAGCGGTTGTGGAAGTCGCTGCACAAGGAGGATTTCGTCAATGCGCTGGGTGCGCTCACCGGCAACCAGGCGATGCAGCAGGTGAAGGCCGGGCTGCAGGCGATCTATCTCTCGGGCTGGCAGGTCGCCGCCGACGCCAACGTGGCCGGCGAGATGTACCCGGATCAGTCGCTGTACCCGGCCAACTCGGTGCCGCTGGTGGTCAAGCGGATCAACAACACGCTGCTGCGCGCCGACCAGCTGCACCACGCCGAAGGCAACGACGCCACCGACTGGCTGGTGCCGATCGTGGCCGACGCCGAGGCCGGCTTCGGCGGCGTGCTCAACGCGTTCGAGCTGATGAAGGCGATGATCGAGGCCGGCGCCGCCGGCGTGCACTTCGAGGACCAGCTCGCCTCGGTAAAGAAGTGCGGCCACATGGGCGGCAAGGTGCTGGTGCCGACCCGCGAGGCGGTCGACAAGCTCAACGCCGCGCGGCTGGCCGCCGACGTGATGGGCGTGACGACGCTGATCGTCGCGCGCACCGATGCCGACGCCGCCGACCTGCTCACCTCGGACATCGACCCGAACGACCAGCCGTTCATCACCGGCGAACGCACCGTCGAAGGCTTCTTCCGGGTCAGGCCGGGGCTGGACCAGGCGATCAGCCGCGGCCTCGCCTACGCGCCGTACGCCGACCTGATCTGGTGCGAAACCAGCAAGCCTAACCTGGACGATGCGCGCCGCTTCGCCGAAGCGATCCACGCCAAGTTCCCGGGCAAGCTGCTGGCCTACAACTGCTCGCCCAGCTTCAACTGGAGGAAGAACCTGGACGACGCCACCATTGCCAAGTTCCAGAAGGAGCTGGGCGCGATGGGCTACAAGTTCCAGTTCATCACGCTGGCCGGCTTCCACAGCCTCAACTACGGCATGTTCGATCTGGCCCACGGCTACGCGCGTCGCCAGATGAGCGCCTTCGTCGAGCTGCAGGAGAAGGAGTTCGCCGCCGCCGAGCGCGGCTTCACCGCGGTAAAGCACCAGCGCGAGGTCGGCACCGGCTACTTTGACCAGGTGACCCAGGCGATCCAGCAGGGGCAGTCCTCGACGACCGCGTTGACGGGCTCGACCGAGGAAGCGCAGTTCCACCACGCGGCGGCGTAATCGGCGGAGGGCGTGATGTCACGACATCACGCCCTTGCAAGCGCGGTCGGCGGTGCGGTCCGGACCGTGCGGACATTGTTCGGCGATCCTAACCGCGTCTCGAGGCCGGACTCAGGAGCGTGACTCATCCCGCGGCGGCGGCACCAGCGCGATCACCAGCCAACCCGGCCTCGGTTCCAGCTCGCGCTTGGTCGACGCCACCCGCAGCGCGCCCTTCTCTTCCACGCCGAACAGCAGGATCGAAGGCGAGCCGTACTGTTCGATGAAGTGCGGCCAGTCGAAGGTGGCCGTGAGACGGGTGGACTTGATCCGCCAACCCTGCGTGAGCAGGTCGGCGAAGCGGCCGTGCGTCATCGCCTCGTCGAACAGCGGCGGCGCGAGCAGGCTGTCGGCGAGGGCGGCGCGGTCGGTGGTCTGCTCCGGTCCCAGGTTGCGCAGCCGATAGACCCTGCCGCGACCGAATTCCTCGCGATAGTGCAGGCACGCCAGCGAGTTGCGCTCGCGATGAGTGGACATCGCCAGCAGGCGGCCAATGCCGGTGAGGTCGAGGTGGCGCTCGGCATGGTTTGAAGCCGGATTGCCGAAGAAGGTCGGCAGACCGTCCATGCGGGCCAGACGGATACCGTCCCAGTCATCATCGGCGAGCAGCACCGGAATGCCGGCGTCATGCAGCGCCTTGGCCACCGCGCGCGGCACCGTGCCCGAACCGAACACCAGCACGCCGCGCGGCTCCGGCTCGGCCACCTTGAGCCAGCGCGCCAGCGGGCGGGCCGTGGCGCTCTGCAGCACCACGGTACCGATGATCAGGATAAACACCAGCGGGACCAGCGCCTGGGCCCCAGCCAGTCCCAGCGCACCGAGCCGCAGCGCGAACAGCGCCGAAACCGCCGCCGCCACGATGCCGCGCGGCGCCACCCAGGCAATCAGCGCACGCTCACGCCAGGTGAGTGAACTGCCGGCGGTAGCCAGCGCCACCGTCAACGGGCGGATCAGCAGCTGCGACGCCAGCAGGATCCCGACGCCGGCCATCAGCATGCCGGGCGGCAAAGGCCACGTCAGCCGCGCCGCGAGCAGGATGAACAGGCTCGACACCAGCAGCGTGGTGAGGTGCTCCTTGAAGTCGAGAATGTCGTCCACGTGCACGCCGCGCATGTTGCCCAGCGCGATGCCCATGACGGTGACGGCGAGCAGGCCCGACTCGTGGGCCACCGCATTCGACAGGCTGAAGGCCAGCAGCACCGCCGCCAGCGTGCCGAAGTTCTGCAGGTACTCGGGAATCATCTGCCGCCGCAGCAGGCTGGCAAGCACCCACGCCGCCACCGCCCCGGCCAGCGCACCACAGAGGATGGTGCCGACGAAGACGCCGATCGTATGCCCCTGCTGGCGCGAGACGATCGCCTCGTAGATCAGCACGGCGAACAGCGCACCGAGCGGATCGATCACGATCCCTTCCCAGCGCAGGGTGTTGGCGATACGGGCATTCGGCCGCAGCGTGCGCAGCATCGGCGCAATCACCGTCGGCCCGGTGACGCAGGTGAGCGCACCGAACAGCAGCGCCACGTCCCAGGTCAGGCCGGCGAGCAGGTGCGCCGCCGCCGCCAGCATCAACAGGCCGGCCACCGCGCCGTAGCTCACCAGGCCGCGCACCGCCCGACCGATCTCGCGCAACTCGCCGAACCGCAGGCTCAGGCTGCCCTCGAACAGGATCAGCGCCACCGACAGCGACACCATGGGAAACAGCAGCGGGCCCAACAGGCGATCCGGCTGCACCAGCCCGGTGACCGGGCCCAGCGCGATGCCGGCGATCAGCAGGAACAGGATCGCCGGCAACTTCACCCGCCAGGCCAGCCACTGCGCCGCGAAACCGATGCCAAGCAGGGCGGTCAGCAGGAGTCCAAGCTCAAGATGCATGCATGCTCCGGGTACAAGGTTCGCCGGCCATCGGAGCACGCACACGAAGGCGCGTCCAGCCGGGGCTGCCGGGACGCGCAAGACGGTGGAGCGGGAGAAAAGGTGGCCCCGGCATCGGAGGGAGGGAGGGGGAGCCGATGCCGGGGCGCGGGGGTCGGGACATTTGCGAACCGACGGGTGCAGATAATACCGGCCGCCGCGTGCAAGTCAATACTGATCGGTACACAAAATGTCGCAGGCCCTCAGAACCGCCGATATTGCAGGGCCTCGGCCAGATGGGCGCGGTCCAGCAGGCCTGCGCCGCCGTCCAGGTCGGCGATGGTGCGCGCGACCCGCAAGGTGCGGTGATAGGCGCGGGCGGACAGGCCCAGACGCTCGAGCGCGGCCTCGAACCAGCGCCGCTCGGCCGGTCCGAGCGCGCAGTCGCGCTCGAGCTCGCGGGTGCTGATTTCGGCGTTGGGGCGCCCCGCCCGCTGCAAGGCGTAATCGCGGGCGCGGATCACTCGCCGCCGGACCGTGGCCGAATCCTCGTCATGCTCGCTGCGCGGCGCGCCCAGCTCGGCCAGCGGCACACGCGGCACTTCCACGCTGAGGTCGATACGGTCGAGCAGTGGCCCGGAGATGCGCGCGCGGTAGCGCTGCATCTGGTCCGGCGTGCATTGGCAACGCTGGCGGGGGTCGCCGGCATAGCCGCAGGGGCAGGGATTCATCGCCGCCACCAGCTGGAACTGGGCCGGGAAACTGGACTGTCGCGCGGCGCGGGAGATCATGATCTGTCCCGATTCCAACGGTTCACGCAGCACGTCGAGCACGTGGCGGCTGAATTCGGGCAGCTCGTCGAGGAACAACACGCCATTGTGCGCCAGCGAAATTTCGCCCGGTCGCGGATAGGAGCCGCCGCCAACCAGAGCCACCGCGGAGGCGGTGTGGTGCGGAGCGCGGAACGGCCGATGGCGCCACTGCGCCGGATCGACCGGCTGCCCGGTCACCGAGAGCACGGCGCAGGTTTCCAGCGCCTCGGCTTCGGTCAGCGGCGGCAGGATGCCCGGCAGGCGCTCGGCCAGCATGGTCTTGCCGGTGCCCGGCGGCCCGACCATCAGCAGGTGGTGGCCGCCGACAGCGGCAATCTCCAGCGCCCGGCGCGCCTGCAGTTGGCCGCGTACGTCGCTCATGTCCGGGAACGATCGCGCCTCGCCCTCGCTGCAACGCCCGGGCGCCGCGAGCGGCGAGGCGTCGTGCAGCCAGCCGCAGACTTCGGCCAGGCTGTCGGCCACCATCACATCCACGTCGGACACCAGGGCCGCCTCTGCTGCGTTCGCCCGCGGCACGACCACGCGACGCCCGCGCGCCCGCGCGCGCAGCAGCGCCGGCAGCACGCCGGAAACACCGCGGATGGCGCCGGACAGCGCCAGCTCGCCCAGGAATTCGCAGTCGTCGAGCTTTTCCCGCGGCACCTGACCGCCCGCAGCCAGGATGCCCAGCGCGATGGCCAGGTCGAAACGCCCGCCGTCCTTGGGCAGCTCGGCCGGGGCCAGATTCACCGTGACCTTGCGGTCCGGATAACTGAACGCGGTGTTCTGGATCGCCACGCGGACGCGATCGCGCGCCTCGCGCACGGCCGCCTCGGGCAAGCCGACAATATTGGTGCCGGGCAGGCCGCCGGACAGGTGAACTTCCACCATCACCTGCGGCGCGGTCACCCCTTCCTGGGCGCGACTGAGCGTGACGGCCAGGCTCATGGACGGGGCGGGCGACCGGTGGGGAGACGGCCGCGGAGAAACGCACTCATGCAGCAGCTCCGGTCAGTGGGGCATAAATAACCGCCCCCGACCATTCTCGGGGTGAGGTGACAGGTCGGGGGCGGCTCCCGGGAGACGGCTTACAGCTTAGGAACCGCGAGCAGCGGCCATCGTCTCCAGATCGGCGATGCGCTTTTCCAGCTCATCAACCTTGGCGCGCGTGCGCGCCAAAAGCTGCGTCTGGACATCGAACTCTTCGCGGGTGACCAGATCAAGGCGGCGCAATCCGTGCGCCAGGACATCGTGAAAGTTGGTTCGCAAATCCTGATGCGCTTGAGCCAATCCTGGCGGCACCAACGAAACAAGTCGCAGGGCAAGTTGATCGATATCCTGCCTATCCATCATGGATAGCACCTCGAACTCGTCGAACTGAAGTCTAGATAAACGCGCTTTGTGACCGCCATCGGTGGGCTCCGCCATGGGTTGTAGGAATTGTCCTACACGAGGGGGCGAGGCGACAGCGAAGCCGCGACAGCGCAAAATGCCGGTTCCACGTCGGCCGCCAGCCGACGTCCACGACGAGGAGCCCCCATGAAGCTGGTATCGGCGGTCATCAAGCCGTTCAAACTGGACGATGTGCGCGAAGCGCTGGCCGAAGCCGGCGTGCAGGGCATCACGGTGACCGAGGTGAAGGGCTTTGGCCGGCAGAAGGGACACACCGAGCTCTATCGCGGCGCGGAATACGTGGTGGACTTCCTGCCCAAGATCAAACTGGAAGTGGCGGTGGCCGACGACCAGCTCGAGCGTGTGGTGGATGCGATCCAGAACGCCGCCCGCACCGGCAAGATCGGCGACGGCAAGATCTTCGTCAGCCCGCTGGATCAGGTGATCCGCATCCGTACCGGCGAACTGGACAACGACGCGCTTTAGGCGCCGCCACCCGGCGCGGCCTGCGCACGCTCGAAGCGGCGGTGATGCACCAGCAGGCCGCTGAAGTAGGCCACGTAGTAGCCCACCAGCAGGCCGAACACGAGCATGGTGAGCGGGCTGTAACCGAGTGTAGGAGCCCCTGAGATGCCGGGTTCCACGGCAGTCATCTGCGGCATCACCACGGCAAAGCGCCACGCCAGCCGACCGACCAGCAACGCCGTGAGCACGGCGCCGATCCATGGATTGGGGATGTAGCCATCGCCGCCGTCCGCGCGCCGCTCGAAGCGGGTGAGCCGCAGGCCCACCATGCCGAGCACGATGCCCACCACCGCACCACCGAACAGGCCTTCGAGCAGCGGCGGGTGCCGCAGGCCGAACAGCGCCATCAAGACGCCCAGCAACGCGAAGATCGCGATACGGACCAGCATGCGCCCGCGCCGGATCGGCTGACGCCCGAACTGGCTGCGCACGCGGCGCCAGACCAGCAGCCCCATGACCGGAACCATCACAGCGAGTGAAGCGAGGTGCGGTGTCATGACGTGGAATCCCCTCCGTTTGAAGGCGTCAGGCTAACGCCCCTCGGCGCGACCGCGCAGGGCCGGCTGCCAGGCATCGCAGGTGACGGCTGTCACCCGGCCCGCCGAAATGTCACTTCGCCTTGCCCTGGTTGGCTACCGCGGCCATCTTGGCGGCGATCGCCTCGGCATCGCCCAGGTATTCGCGGCGGATCGGCTTCAGCTCGGCGTCGAACTCGTAGACCAGCGGAATGCCGTTGGGGATATTGAACTCGACGATGTCCTCGTCGGAAATGCCGTCCAGGTACTTCACCAGCGCGCGCATCGAGTTGCCGTGCGCCACCACCAGCACGCGCTGGCCGCTGCGGATGGCCGGCGCCAGCACCTCGTGCCAGTACGGCAGCACGCGGGCGACGGTGTCCTTGAGGCATTCGGTGTCCGGAATCTGCGCCGGGTCGAGCCCTGCATAGCGCGGATCGTGCAACGCCTCGTTGGCGCTGCGTTCCAGCGGCGGCGGCGGCGTGTCGTAGCTGCGGCGCCAGATCTTCACCTGATCCTCGCCGTACTTGGCGGCGGTCTCAGCCTTGTTGAGGCCGGTCAACGCGCCGTAGTGGCGCTCGTTGAGGCGCCAGTCGGTGAGCACCGGGATCCACATCTGGTCCAGCGCTTCCTGCACGCCCCACAGCGTGCGCACGCAGCGCTTGAGCACCGAGGTGTGCGCCACGTCGAACTGGTAGCCGGACTGCTTCAGGGCGGCGCCTGCCTCTTTTGCCTCGGCGATGCCCTGCGCGGTGAGGTCGATGTCGGCCCAACCGCTGAACCGGTTGTCGAGGTTCCACTGGGACTGGCCGTGGCGGATCAGGACGAGCTTGTGCATGGGATGGCAGCGCAGGAGGAAAGCGAAAATGGTGAATGGCGCCGGGCCGGGCGTCAAATCGCACCGTGCCGGAGGTCACGTAAACCGTCGCCGTCCCGGCCGCATCTATGGTGGCGTTGTGTCCCTCACGGCCGGCCGCCGATGCGTCCGCCGCCACGCCATGCCAAGGAGATTCCCATGCGCCGCACCGTGCTCGCTTTCGCTCTGATCCTCGCCATCCACCCATTGGCCGCCGCCGCGCAGGACGACATCGACAAGGTCAACGGCTCGGTCCATGTCGAAGCTGGCCAGCAGGTGGGCGATGCCAGCACCGTCAACGGCGCGGTGCATGTGGAAGACGGCGCCACCGTGCGCAAGGCGAGCACGGTCAACGGCGCGGTGGAACTGGGCGACAAGGCGCAGGCCCGCGAGATCGGCACGGTGAACGGCGCCGTGTCGCTGGGCGAGGGCGCCCGCGTCAGCGGCAAGGTGGAGGCCGTGAACGGCAGTATCCGGCTCGATCGGGGCGCCGAGATCGGCGGTCGCGCCTCCAACGTCAACGGGGCGATCACGCTCGACGCCGCGCACGTGGCCGGCGGACTGGGCACGGTGGGCGGCGACATCACCGTCGGCGCCAACTCGCGGGTCGAGGGCGGCATCCTGGTGGACAAGCCCGGCGGCTGGTTCCACTGGGGTCAGCAGCGCCCGCCGCACGTGGTGATCGGGCCGCACGCCGTGGTGCAGGGCACGCTGGAGTTTCGTCGCGAGGTGGTGCTCGAAGTCAGCGACAGCGCGCAGATTGGCCCGGTGAAGGGCGCCACGCCGGTCACGTTCCACGGCGACACGCCGTAGCCACCCTCAGGAGCGCGCCGTGCGCGAAGGCTCTCGGTCACGTAGCCAAGAGCGTCGCGCGCAGGGTGCGCTCCTACAGCCAGTCGCGCGGCACCAGGTACTCGGCCAGCTTCGCCTCGGCGCTGCCCGGCTCGGGCGTATAGCCGTATTCAAAACGCACGCGCGGCGGCAGGCTCATCAGGATCGATTCGGTGCGCCCGCCCGATTGCAGCCCGAACAGCGTGCCGCGATCCCACACCAGGTTGAACTCCACGTAGCGGCCGCGCCGGTACAACTGGAACTCGCGCTCGCGTTCGCCGTACGGCGTGTCCCGACGGCGCTCGACGATCGGCAGGTAGGCGTCGAGGAAGCCCTGCCCCACCGCCTGCGTCAGTGCGAAGCAGCGTTCGAAGCCGCCCTCGTTGAGATCGTCGTAGAACAGGCCACCCACACCGCGCGTCTCGCCACGGTGCTTGAGGTAGAAATACTCGTCGCACCAGCGCTTGTAGCGGGCGTAGATGTCGTCACCGAACGGCGCGCAGAGATCGTGCGCCACGCGATGCCAGTGCACCACGTCCTCGTCCACCGGATAGAACGGGGTGAGGTCGAAGCCGCCGCCGAACCACCACACCGGCTCCACGCCCTCCTTGCTCGCCTCGAAGTAGCGCACGTTGGCGTGGGTGGTCGGCACGTGCGGGTTGCGCGGATGCAGCACCAGCGACACCCCGGTGGCGACGAAGCTGCCGCCAGCCAGCTCCGGCCGGTGCGCGGTGGCGCTCGGTGGCAGCGTATGGCCCGAGACGCGGGAGAAATTCACCCCGGCCTGTTCGAACACGGCGCCCTCGCGCAGCACACGCGTGCGGCCACCGCCGCCGGCCTCGCGCGTCCACGCATCCTCGACGAAACGCGCGCCGCCATCGGCTTGCTCGACGGCGCTGCAGATGCGGTCCTGCAGTTCGCGCAGGAAAGATTCGGCCTGGTCGGCTTGCTGGCTCATCGGTGATCGGCTGCGGAAGAGTGCCGCCAAGCTTAGCAAGCAGTCCTGCGCCGACGCTGCGGTGCGTCGGCGCGGAGTGCCTGGCCTCAGCTGGCGGTGGCGGAGATCAGCTCGAGATTGCGGCCGATGTCGCCGGACAGGAACTTCATCCAGCCCATATAGTTGCTGTGGATCAGACGGGTGCCGTCGCGCTTGACCTCGTACTTGAGGTTGGTGCTGTCGACGTAGCGAATCTGCACCTTCTCCACGCTGTAGTCCACGCGGATCTTGGCGACCCATTCGTCGCGACTGAGGCTGGCACTGACGCTGCCATCCTGCTGCCCGGTCACGGTCCAGCCGCGGCCGATCAGCGCCGCCTTCACCGCCTTGCCCACCTGCACGGCATTGAGGCCCGAGGGAACGCTGATCGGTGGCGGATCGACCAGCGGCGACTGGCGGAACGCCATGGTCAACAGCAGCAACGGAAGCAGCAGGACGAGCAGGTAACGGGATCGGAACACGAGACTTCCCCTGTCAAAGCGCCGACGGAATGCGGCGCGCGGAGTCTGCCCCGGCCCACGATGCGGCACAAGCGCAGCGGTGGCCCTCAGCCGATGCGCGACGCCATCCGGGTGTGACCGATCAGCGTGGCCCAGCGCACGCCCAGGTCGATCCACATCAGGTACGCCGACTCCAGCAGCAGCAGGCGCAGCGCGCGCGGGGTGAGTTGCAGGCGTGGTTCGGCGGCGATCGGCACGCAGGCGAATCCCAGCCGCCGCGCCAGCAGCTGGCAGCGCGCCAGGTGATAGCGACTGGTCACCAGCGCCACCGGCGGCAGTGGCGCACTGGCATCGGCACCGCGCAGCAGGCCACGCGCCTGGCGCAGGTTCTCCAGCGAATCGGTGGACTCGTGCTCCAGCCGCACCGCCACCTCCTGCGGCAATCCCTCGCGCAGCAGCCAGCGATGCCCGGCCGCCGCCTCGCTGACCGAGCTGCCGCTCATCCCGCCAAGCAGCAGCAACTGCTCGGCCAGCGCCTCGCGCGTCAGCGCCAGCGCGCGACCGAGCCGATGGCGGTAATCGGCCTCGGGCTCGTCGCGCTCGAGCCGCCGACCGAACACCAGCACCACCATCGGCGCCGGCGGGCGCAGCGGGCTGCGCCAGGCCATGCGCAGCACGTGCGCGAGATACCCCGCGAACACCAGGCCGCCGCTGAGCAGCAGCGCGAGCACGCTTATCAAAGCCGCATGCCAGACATCCAGGTCGGCCAGGTAACGCTGCAAGCGGGAAGGCGTGGCGGTGGCAGGCAAGCGTGGTGATCCAGGGTGGCTAACGGAAACAGTGTGGGCACTGCGGCGTACCCGGGCAATCCGTGCGCGATCATGCCGCAGTTCGCTACCGCGGGCTGACCGCAGCGTTTCATTGTCCCTAGGCAAGTCCGGATGGCGCGGCTAGGCTTTCCCGATGCCCGATCCGATCGTCCCTCTCGCTGTCAGCGCCTACACCGCCACCTCCGCCCTCGGTCACGGCCTGCAGGCACATCTCGATGCCCTGCTCGCGGAACGCGGTGGCCTGCGCCCCAACGCGTTTTCCAGCGCACCGCTGCCGTGCTGGATCGGCCAGGTGGACGGCGTGGAGGACGCGCCGCTGCCCGCATCGCTGATGGCGTGGGAATGCCGCAACAACCGGCTGGCCTGGCTGGGCCTGAACCAGGACGGCTTCCTCGACCGCGTGGCGGCGGCGCGTGCTCGCTACGGCGCCGGTCGCATCGCGCTAATGCTGGGCACCTCCACCGCCAGCATCGGAGCCACCGAGGAGGGCTATCGCCGGCTCGATGCCGACGGCGGCCTGCCCGACGACCTGCTGCGCCCGGCGATCCACGCGCCGCACTCGCTGTGCGCGTTCGTGGCGGCTGCGCTGGGGCTGGAAGGCCCGTGCCTGACCGTATCCACCGCATGCTCGTCCAGCGCCAAGGTGTTTGCCAACGCCGAGCGGCTGATCCGGCTCGGGCTGGTCGATGCGGCCGTGGTCGGCGGCGTGGACACGCTGTGCGACAGCGTGCTGTTCGGCTTCAACGCGCTGGAGCTGGTGTCGCCCGAGCCGTGCACGCCGTTTGACGCGGACCGCCGCGGCATCTCGATCGGCGAGGCCGCGGGCTTCTCGCTGCTGGAGCGCGTCGGCGCCGCCCCCGATGCACCGCGCCTGATCGGCTATGGCGAGTCCACCGACGCGCACCACATGTCCACGCCGCATCCGGAAGGGTTGGGCGCAGAGCTTGCCCTGCGCGATGCGTTGGCTCGCGCCGGCATCACCGCCGGCCAGGTCGACTACATCAATCTGCACGGCACGGCGAGCCAGAAAAACGACGAGGTGGAGGCCGCGCTGGTCAGCCGCAGCTTCGGGCCGCACACGCGCGCCAGCTCCACCAAGGGGTTCACCGGGCACACGCTGGGCGCCGCCGGCATCGTCGAAGCGGCGATCACCCTGCTCGCGCTGCGTGAAGGCCTGGTGCCTGGCAACCTGGGTGGCAACACTCCCGATCCCGGCTGCGGCCCGCAGTTCGCCTGGCACAACGAGCACCGGCCGCTGCGCATCGCGCTGAGCAACTCGTTCGGCTTCGGCGGCAACAACGCCTGCCTCGCCTTCGCCCGCGCGGAAGTCGCCGCATGAGTGCGCTGCGCGTCGCGGTACAAGGCCTGGGCGTGTGGACGCCGCAACTGGGCAACGTGGATGCGCTGCGTGCGCTGCTTGCCGGCGAGGCGGTAAGCGCGCCGCCGGCACGCCCGGGCGCGGCCACGCTGCCGCCGAACGAGCGCCGCCGCGCACCGGAGAGCGTGCTGCTGGCTACCGAAGTGGCCGACCAGGCGGTGGCCATGAGCGGCCGCGCGGCGAGCGAACTGGCCTGCGTGTTCACCTCCAGCCACGGCGACCAGGCGATCACCGATTACATGTGCGCCACCTTGGCGGCCACCCCCACCGAGCTGTCGCCGACCAAGTTCCACAATTCGGTGCACAACGCGCCGGTCGGTTACTGGACCATCGCGACCGGCTGCCACGCCGCCTCCACCGCCGTATGCGCGCACACGCATTCCTTCGGCGCCGGACTGCTGGAGGCGGTCAGCCTGGTGCTGGCCGACCAACGGCCCATACTGCTGGTGTGCAGCGACATCGCCGGCAGCGGTCCGCTGGCCGAAGTCACCGGCTGCACGCACTCGTTCGGCGCGGCGATGGTGCTCGCGCCAGCCGCGGTCGACACGGCACTGGCCACACTCTCGCTGCAGCTGTCGCCGGCGGGCGATTTGACCGCGGCGTCGCTGCCCGAGCCGCTGGCGACCTGGCGTGCCGGCAATCCCGCCGCGCGCGCGCTCGACCTGCTTGTACCCCTGCTGCGACGCGAAGCGCACGCGCACGTCGCGGCCTCGCCTTCGATGGAGTTGCATCTGGACATGGAGTATCCCGGTTGAACGATCTGCCCCGATGGTGCGTGCTGATTCCCTGCCTCAACGAGGAGGCGGCGATCGAGGCCGTGGTGGGCGCGGTGCTGGCGCTCGAGGCGCCGGTGATCGTGATCGACGACGGCTCGGATGACCGCACGCCCGAGCTGGTGGCGCAGCTGCCGGTCACGCTGATCCGCCACGCCACGCGACGGGGCAAGGGCGAGGCGCTGCGCAGCGGCTTTCGCGAGGCGCTGCGGCAGGGCTACGAGGCGGTGCTGACGATGGACGGCGACGGCCAGCACCTGGCCAGCGACATCCCGCGCCTGCTCGCCGCAGCGCAGCGCTGTCCCAACCACATCGTGATCGGCGCACGCCTGCTCGATCGCGCGCAGCAACCCAAGGGCCGCCGCCGCGCCAACGGCGTGGCCGACTGGGGTATCTCCTGGGCCTGCGCGCAGCCGGTGGCGGACACCCAGAGCGGCCAGCGCTGGTACCCGCGCAAGGCGCTGGAGCTGGTCGACCTGCCGGCGGAAAACTTCGTGTTCGAGGCGGCGATCCTGATCGCCGCAGCGCGCGAGAAAGGCCTGGGCATGGTCTCGGTGCCGATCGCCTCGCGTTACCACGGCACGTTCCGGCTCAGCCACTTCAAGCCCGTGCGCGACGTCACACGCATCACCACCTACACCATCGGCCGGGTCGTCCACTACGGCGCCATCGTTGCGAGTTATCGCCGCTCGCGCCGCGCGCCCACCGTGCTGCACGACGTCTAGCCGTCACGCTTCCGTCTTCACACCGCACCGGCTGCAGCGGCGCGCGCATGCGTGCACAATCGGAACGGACTCCGGGACGGGATGGACATGGGCGAGACGACGCATGATGCGGTGATCCTCGGTGGCGGGCTGGCCGGGCTGTGCTTGGCGCTGCAGCTGCGCGATGCCTTCCCCGAGCTGGACATCGTGGTGCTGGAGCGCCGCGCGCATCCGCTGCCGGAAGCCGCGCACAAGGTGGGCGAATCCACCGTGGAGATCGGCGCGCACTACCTCGCCCACACGCTGGGCCTGCGCGAGCATCTGGAAAGCGCGCACATCCGCAAGTTCGGCTTCCGCTTCTTCTTCAGCGACGGTCGCAGCGACCTCGAGGATGTCACCGAGCTGGGCGTGCGCAAGGTGCTGCCCACGCCCAGCTACCAGATCGATCGCGGCATCTTCGAGAATTTTCTGGGCGACGAGGCACGGCGGCGCGGCATCGATTTTCGCGACGGCGTGCGCGTGACCGGCTTCACGCTGGGCAAGCAGGGCGATGCGCATCAGGTGCGCGTCGCCGATGACGGTGGCGGCGAACGCACGCTCACCGCGCGCTGGCTGCTCGATGCGTCCGGCCGCGCCGGCATGATTCGGCGCAAGCTCGAGCTCACCCGCGACAACGGCCACCACGCCAACGCCGTGTGGTTCCGGCTGGACGACCGCCTCGCCATCGACGGCTGGTGCGACGACGCCGAATGGCAGGATCGCTGCACGCCGCGCGAGCGCTGGCGCTCCACCAACCATCTGTGCGGTCCCGGCTACTGGACCTGGCTGATTCCGCTGTCGTCGGGCGCACATTCGGTGGGCATCGTGGCGGATGCGGCAATGCATCCGATCGAATCGATGAATACTTTCGAACGCGCGCAGGCGTGGCTGGCCACGCACCAGCCCGCGCTGGCGCGCGAGGTGGCGCAGCGGCAGGACAAGCTGCTCGACTTCGCCTTCTTCCGCGACTACTCCTACGGCTGCGCGCGCATGTTCAGCGCCGACCGCTGGGCGCTCACCGGCGAGGCCGGCGCATTCCTCGATCCGTTCTACTCGCCCGGCACCGACTTCATCGCGATCACCAACACCTACATCACCGAGCTGATCCGGCACGATCGCGCCGGCGAGCCGGTGGCGCCGTACGCGCGGCTGTACGAGAGGCTGTTCGGCTCGTTCTACGAGAGCACGCTGGCGCTCTACCGCCACCAGTACCCGCTGCTGGGCAACGCCGAGGTCATGCCGATCAAGGTGATCTGGGACTACGCCTACTACTGGGGCGTGCTGTGCCAGCTGGTGTTCCAGCAGAGGCTGACCGACGCGGCGCTGTTCGCCGAGCTGGCGGACGAACTCGACGCCGCACGCGCGCTCAACGAGCGCATGCAGGCGTTCTTCGGCCGCTGGCATGCGCAGTCGCAGGCGCGCAACCCGCGCGCCATGCTCGACCAGGGCGAGCTGGCATGGTTCGCCGCGATGAACGCCACCCTGCACGACGCGCTCGACGACGCGGGCGTGCGCCAGCGCCTGCGCGAGAACGTGGCTTTGCTGCAGGGCTTGGCGCTCACCATCGTGGAACGCGCCGTGGCAGACGGCGGCGAGGCGCTGCGCGCCGCCATGGCCGATCTGGCGCTTTCAAAGCAGCGGCCCGAACTGTTCCGGGCCGCCTGAACGCGGCCGACCGCGTCGGCCGCTTGTGCAACGGGGTGTCTTACTGCAGGTCGCCGAGCTGGCTGCCCTGGGCCGGCTGCACGAGCCACTGGGCGACATCCTTGCCCAACGCCTTGACCGTGCGTCCAAGCACCGAGCAGGAGCCCTTGAAGCCGCCGAAGGCGCCACCCATCGAATTGCGCCGACCGGTGAAGTCGCCGATTTCCTTGCCGTCCTGATAGAGCTTGCCGCGCACGGTGACCGACTTGTGGTGCCCGATGAAGGCGTTGCCATCGGACGACGCATCGACGATCTCCATCACCAGCACCCGGCCGGGCGATGACGCACTGGCCTGGGGCGCGAATACGACGTCGGTATGGTTTTCGCGAGCGTACTCACGCACGAAGTCCGGAAGCTGTTCGGTCAGCTTGCACTCGCGCTTGACGGCTCCGGCCACCAGCGCGCCATCGGCGTACGGCACGGGCCGCTGCACCGTGACCGCGTCCGCCGCGTGGGCGACCGACACCGCGCCGCAGAACAAGGCGGCGGAAAGAATGAGGTAACGCATGATGACTCCCTGTACGGGACCCCCTTGGTCCCGTCGTCAAGTATGCCGTAGCTGACGACTCAGCCCATGCCGCCGTTGATGCCGATCACCTGCCCATTGATGTAGCCAGCAGCGTTCGAACACAGGAAGGCGACCAGCGCGGCCACTTCCTCCGGCTTGCCGGCGCGCTGCGCGGGCACCATCTCGCGGATGCGTTCGGGCGGAAAATCCTCGCCGATCATCTTGCCCGCGATGATGCCCGGCGCCACCACGTTGGCGGTGATGCCGCGCGAGGCCATCTCGCGCGCCAGCGACTTGCTGGCGCCGTGCAGCGCGGCCTTGGCCGCCGCGTAGTTGGTCTGCCCACGGTTGCCGACCACCGCCGCCACCGAGCTGATCGACACTACGCGACCAAAACGCGCGCGCGCCATCGGCAGCAGCAGCGGCTGGGTGACGTGGAAAAAGCCGTGCAGCGACACGTCGATCACCCGGTGCCAGGCGTCGTCGGTCATGCCGGCCATGGGCATGTCCTCGTGCACGCCGGCGTTGTTGACCACGGCGTGGATCGTGCCCTCGGCCAGCAGCGCCTCCAGCGCGGCGCGGGTGGCTGCCGCGTCGGCCACGTCGAAGGCCACCGCCTGCGCCTGGCCGCCCGCGTCGCGGATCGCCGCGGCCACCGCCTCGGCGCGATCGAGGCCGCGGTTGGCGTGCACGATCACGTGATAGCCGGTGTCGGCCAGCGCACGGCAGATCGCACCGCCGAGGTCACCGCTGCCGCCCGTGACGAGCGCGCGGCGAACAGGCTTGGCATCAGTCATGGCTGGGCTCCTGGGGATGGATCACGGCGGCGCGCCCGCTGGCCAGCAGACACCCGCCCTGCTCGACGCGGAACGCGTACTGGGCGCCGGCGTCATCGGCGAACAGGCACTCGGCATGGACGTCCAGACGGCCGCCATCCTTATCGACGTAGTCGACCGCCAGCTGCACGTCGCGCAGGCTCACCAGCCGCCCTGGCTTCACCGCCGTGGCGCCGTTTGCGCGATCGCGCAGCGCACCGTGCACGGCCATCGCCTGCGCGCCGTATTCGGCCAAGTGCACGGCATGCAGGCCTTCGGGGCCACGCAACGGGTTGTCGGCACGCGCGTGGCTTTCGCTTACCGCGTGGACGGTTGTCGCATCCCACGCCAGCACGCCGTCGAGCAGGCACATGCGGCCGGCATGGGGAATCAGCGGGGCGAACTCAGTCTTGTCGAGCATGCGGCGCCATCAGGATCGAGAGGCAGAAATGGAAGGCCACGCCCAGGCTCACGGTGAGGCCGATTGCGCGGAGCACCGGGATGCTCGCCCACGCGAGCATGCCGAACACCAGCAGCGCGGAGGCCACGCATACCAGCGTGGCATGCAGGGTGCGGCGCTGCTCGGCGGGATCGCCGGTCTCGCGTTCGAAGAACAGCGCGTAGTGCAGGCCCAGGCCGCCGGCGAGGATCAGCGCGATCAGGTGGAACAGCGAGATCTCGATGCCGGCCATGCGCTCCACCGCCAGCACCAGGAAGGTGGCCAGCGTCATCGGCGCCAGCACGTGCCAGGCACGTCGCACACTGCGCAGCGAGAGCGTGATGGTCAGCACCAGCAACAGCGTCGCCACACCCAGCGCCTGCAGGATGCGCACGCGATACGCCGCCACCAGTGATTCGGCGGCGCCCTTCATGTCGAGCAGGCGCACGCCGCCGCCCTGCGCGGCGGCCATCGCCTCGATGGCGGCCACGTCGTGCACGCCGCTCACTGTGCCCAGGCCCAGCCAGTGGTCGCCGCGGTGCATCAGCATGGCGGCCAGGCGCTGGCCCAGCGGGCTTTGCGCATAACGCTCCGGCGTGAGCAGCGGCGCGCTGCGGGCGGTCTCCACGTCGTCCACGAACGGCGCGAACAGATCCTGGCGGAACGGCAGGCCATCCAGCGCCTTGCCCAGGGACGCCCGCAGCGTGGCGCGATCGGGCAAGCGCGCCTGGCGCACGCGCTGGGTCGCCTCGCTGGGCAGATACTTGGACGGCAGCTCGATCGCATCCACCGCGTGGCGGGCGACCAGTGCGTCGATCGCCGGCTCCAGATGCTCGGAAGCTTCGAGCACATCCTGCTCGGTCGGTGCCTGGATCAGCAGCAGGTAGCGCACGTCCGGCGCGCCCAGCGCCTCGCGCAGGCGCGCGTCGCGCAGCAGCAGGTCGTTCGGTAGCGGCGTGAGCGCGGCGAGGTTGTTCTGCCAGAACGGGCCGGGTGCGAAGGCGAGCATCAGCACGGTGGCGACGACGACCAGCATGGGCACCCAGCGCGGACGCGGCAGGCGGTCGACCAGGTGGCGTGCCTTCACCAGCCACGGCATGCCAGCCACGTCGCGCACCTGCACGGGCAGCAGGTGCGGCAGCAGGTAGCGCGTGCTGAAGCCGGCCACCAGCAGGCCGGTGATGGTGAATACCGCCAGTTGCTTCAGCCCGTTCACGCCCGAGGCATAGAACGCGAGATAGGCGATGCAGGCCGAGGCGATTGCGGTGAGCAGCAGCGGCCACAGCTGGCGCGCGCTGGCCAGCGCATCCTCGCCGGCGCGGCGATGGCTGAGCAGGCGAATCGGGTATTCCTGCGCCACGCCCAGCAGGGTGAAGCCGAACGCCAGCGTGATGCCGTGCACCTGCGGATACACCAGCACCAGCGCGGCCATGCCGGCCAGCGCGGCGCTGGCCACCGGCAGCGCGCCCAGCAGCAGCGAGCGCACGCTGCGGTAGGCAAGCAGCAGCAGGGCAATGAAGCCGACGGTGGAGATGCGCCCAATCCAGTCCGCCTGCGCGCGGGTCTGCGCATTCACCACCACGCTGAAGTAGCCCGGACCGCTCAGCGTGAGCGTGGCCGCCCCGTGCTGCGGCAGGCGCGCAAAGGCCGCGCGGATGCCGTCGATGGCCTGCTGCTGGGCGTCCGGATCAAACCCGGCCGCCTGCGTCTGCACCAGCAGCAGCGCCTCGTTCTGCGGCGAAAACCACACGCCTTCACGCGTGTCGGGGGATTTGGGCGGCGACCAGCGCTGCGCCAGCTTGAGCACTTCCAACGTGGGATCGCGCGGCAGCAGATCCTTCAGCAGCACCGCGGCCGGCGAGGACAGGTCGTCCAGCCGCTGCTCGAGCTGATCGGCGAGGTAGGCCTCATCCAGCGGCTGGGAGTCCAGCGTGGGCGAGAGCAGGTAGCGATACGGTAGCAGCGCCGGATCGAGTGCGCCGAGATCGAAGCTGCCGTTGAGCACCTGGCTGTAGCGCGGGTCCTGCTTCAGCGCAGCGGCAAGCCCCTGGCTGAGCGCGGCCAGCGTGGTATCGCGTTGCGCCGACTTGGCGCAAGCGGCCGGCGCCGCGCAACGCGCCTCGATCGCCAGCAGCAGCAGCCGCGAGCCCGGGCCGTCGCCTACCTGTTCCATCAGCAGGCGCTGGTCGGGTGTGGTCGGTGCCGGCATGAAGCTGCGCAGGTCGGTGCTGACCTGCAGCCGCCACGCCACCAGTGCACCCAGGCCGCCCAGCGCGATCAGCCAGCACGCCAGCAGCGCGAGCCGCGCGCCCGGACGCATGCCGCGCGCGTTGCCGCTCAAGACGCCGGCTGCTGGCACAGCGCCACGAGCGCGTCGCGGGTGGGCGCAGCGGGCATCTTCGCGGCGAGCGGACCGAGCAGGTCGATCGCCACGTCGCCGTCGGCCTCCTGCATCACCATGCAGCGCGGTTCGTTCGCTTGGCCATCGATGCGGATGCTGGCCACCTTCTTCGCCACGCGCGCATCGCGCGGGGTCAGGGTGAGCGCCCAGCGGGCGGCATCATCACCGCTGCGCTCGATCTGGAACGCCTCGGCGAGGCGGCCCGGATCGCCACTGAGCAAGGCGACAAAGCTGTCGAGCAGTCCCTGCAGTTGCGGCGCGTGCTTGAGCGAGAAATGTCGCGGCGAGCGGCCCGCGCGTTCCTGCGTGACTTCGCCCGCGGCAATGGTGAAGCGCTCGGCGCGCGGTGCGGTGACGGTGCGCTGCAGGCGGTCCCCTCCTAGCCAGGCCAGCTCGCCGGAGACCACCAGCGGGCGGTCGAGCACCTTCATGAAGCGCGCCTCGGCGAACGCCGTGCGGGCGGGCGCGGGGCGGCCGAGCGAGGCGATCAGCGCCTGCGCGTCAGACGCTGACGCGCTGGCCCACGACGGCAGGCTCAGGCTCAGCAGGAGCGCGCAGATCTTGCTGCCAGAAATCATAGAAGTTGAACCAGTTGTAGGGAGCGAGATGGGCGTAATGGTCGAGCCGCGCGGCGTAATGGGCGATGAGCGCATCCAGCGCCGGGCCGCGCTGGTTGCGCGGGATCACGACCCGTTCGGCCACCGGCTCGAACACCAGCCGATAGCGCTTGCCGCCCAGGTACAGGCCGAAGCACAGCATCACCGGCACCTGCAGCGCGTGCGCGAGCAGCCACGGGCCGACCGGGAACGGTGCCGGCCGGCCGAGGAACGGCGCATGGCGCAGGGTCTCGTGGTCGCGACCGCGATCGGCCAGCAGGGCGACCATGGCGCCGCGCTGGCAGGCTTCGGCCAGCGCCAGGGTGATCGAGGTGCCGTCCTGCGAGGCGTCGATCACGCTGGCGCCCACCTCCGGCGCGAGCGCCTCGAGCAGCTCGGTCATCGCCGGGGTCTTCTGCTTGTCCAGCACCACGCGCAGCGGTACGTCGGGTCGGCGTGCGCCGATCGCCCGCAGCGCTTCGAAACTGCCATGGTGCGAACCCAGCAGCAGCACGCCGCGGCCGTTGGCGATCTGTGCATCGAGCAGGTCCAGCCCCTGCGTCTCGATCTCGAACGCACGGTCGCCATAGGCAAGCAGATACACGCGATCCATGGTGATCGCGGCGAAGCAGTGCAGGTGGCGGAACACCTCGCGACGGGTCGCCGGCCGTCCCAGCACGCGGCTGAGGTACTGATGCGAGGCCCGCCGCTCGGGCGCGCGACGCAGATAGAAATAGGCGGTGATCGGGTACAGGAACGCGCGTGCGCAGCGGCGGCCGCACAGCAGCGCGATGGAGCGGATCAGCCACAGCGCGAAGCGTCCACCGCCCTCGGGCCGACTCTGCCAGTGCCCGCTCATGCGCCGGCTCCCTCGATCAGGCCCCGGGCCAGCAGCTCGCTGCCGCGACGAATCTCGAAACGGGCGCGGGCACCGGCGTCGCTCAGGGTGAGCTCGGCCAGCTCGCCGGGAAACAGCGGCGCGACGAACTTGGCTTCGGCCACGCGCTGCAGGCGCTGGTCGCGCCATGCCCGCAGCGCGAGCGCGACCTGCTCCAGCAGCACTACCCCGGGCACCAGCGGATAGCCGGGGAAATGTCCCGGCAGGGCGGGGTGCGTCGGCGGGATCGAGAAGGTGGTCTGGTAGGCGACGCTCATGGATGACGGTCCGTGTCGTGCAGCAATTGGGGCCAGCGCTGCATCATCTGCAGGGCCTGGGCGCGCAGCCCGCTGTGGTGGATGTGGCGCAGGTGCCAGCGGCGGAACGCGTACTCCATGCCGAACGCCAGCGGGATCAGCAGGTAACCGCCCACGTGCTGGTAGATCAGCGCCCAAGGCGGCAGCGGGCCGACCAGCAGCAGCCGGTGGGCGAGCAGGCCGGCCAGCACCAGCGCCTGCAGCGTAAGCAGAGCCGTCCAGAACACGGTGACGCCGCGTGCGTAGCGGGCGACGCCGGGCTGTGCCAGTTGCGTCTCGCCCTCGAGCACGCCGATGAAGCGCGCCACACGCGGCTCGCGCCCGGCGCGCAGCGTGCTGCCGAACCACAGCGCCAGCCCGGCAAGAATGATCAGGGGAACGGCATCGAGCAGGCCACCGGCCAGGCCGATCGAGGCCATGCCGAGCATCACCAGTATCGCCGCACCCCAGCCGAGCCATGCGCGCGCGGCGCCAGCGAGCAGGCGCGGCAGCATCCACAACGTGACCAGCAGCAGCAAGGCGGCCAGCGCGAGCGCCGGGCGGTGGGTCACCGCGCCACCGATCGCCAACACCGGATACAGCGGCAGCAGCGCGAGGGTGACGCGCCGCAGCGGCAGGTATCGCACTGGCATCACACCATCACTCATGCACGCAGACCGTCCTGGCGGTGAGCACTGCGGGCCGGACCGGCCTGATGCCGCGGCGGCCGGCGCGGACTCAGCCCGCGCGATGCTGCTCGATGTGGTCCGACAGCGCGCGCAGGCTGGAGAAAATGCGGCGGTTGTCCGGATTGTCCGAGCGCAGCTGGAACCCGTAGCGCTTGGACACGGCCAGCGAGATCTCCAGCGCGTCGATGGAATCGAGCCCCAGCTCGCCGCCAAAGAGCGGCGCATCCGGATCGATCTGTTCGGGGGTGACGGCCTCCAGGTTGAGGCTCTCGATGACCAGGATGGCCAGTTCGTGTTGTGCAGCGGTCTGCTCTGCCATGCTCGTTTCCGTACCCCAAAATCATTGCCTCCCCCCGGTGGCAGTGGGCGTGGAGTGTACCATGGGGCCCTTGTCGTTCTCGGTAGATCGCATGGTTCAGGGATGTGAAATGGTGGCGTCGCAGGCAGCCCATCGCCGCGCGCCGCAGGTGTCGTATCGCAACATGGAGGCCGCCGCAGCCCTGGCCGAACCGGGCATGCTGGCGGTGATCGGGTTTGGCGCCGGCCGGGCCGAGGCGGACGATCCGCGCTGGCTCGCGCTCGCCCTGGAGCCGTTCGACGCCCCCGCGCCGCTGGAGTGCTGGACGGTCGAGGGCGAGGTAGTGGCTGGGCACGCCGGGGCCATTCACTGGTCGCGTGGCGGCGGCTGGCTGTTCGCCTCGATCAGCCTCGACGAGACCGAGAACGGCGACGTGGAATCCACCGCCGAACGCGCCTACCGCGCGCTGGCCGGATTCGTCGCCGAGCAGCCCGAGCAGCATGTGCTGCGGGTGTGGAACTACCTCACCGCGATCAACGATGGCGAGGGCGATGCCGAGCGCTACAAGCGCTTCTGCAACGGCCGCGCGCGCGGCATGGGGAACGCCTTCGGCGAAGGCTTTCCCGCCGCCACCGCCATCGGCCACCTCGATCGCCGACCGCTGCTGCAGGTCTACCTGCTGGCCAGTACGCAACCGGGTCTGCGCGTGGAGAATCCGCGTCAGGTGAGCGCATGGCGCTACCCGCGGCAGTACGGCCCCACGCCGCCAAGTTTCGCGCGGGCGATGCGCCTGCCCGGCAGCGACGCACTGGCCATTTCCGGCACCGCGGCGGTGATCGGCCACGCCTCGGCGCATCACGACGACCTGCAGGCGCAGCTGGAAGAAACGCTGGCGAATCTGGAAGCGCTGCTCTCCAGCGCCGATATGCCGGCCGGCTTCGATACGCATTCGCCGCTCAAGGCCTACGTGCGCCACCCCGCCGATGCCCGCGCAGTGCGCGACTTCTTCCGCCAGCGCCTGCCGGGCGTGCCGGCGCTGCTGCTGCACGGCGACATCTGTCGCAGCGAGTTGCTGGTGGAGATCGACGGCTGGCGTTACGCGTAACGCCCGCCAAGCAGGCGTCACGGTGGGCCTGTCTGATCGCGCTGCGGACTACTTTTGCTTGGTCGGGCGCTGCCAGCCAGCCAACGTCTGCTGCCGGCCTCGCGCCACGGTGAGCTCACCGTCCGGCGCATCCTTGGTGATCACCGAACCGGCACCGATGGTCGCGCCGGCGCCGATACGCACCGGCGCCACCAGCGCGCTGTTGGAGCCGATGAACGCGCCGTCGTCGATGCGCGTGAGGTGCTTGTTCACGCCGTCGTAGTTGCAGGTGATGGTGCCGGCGCCAATGTTCACGCCGGCGCCGATCTGCGCATCGCCGATGTAGCTGAGGTGGTTGGCCTTGCTGCCGGCGCCCAGCGTCGCCTTCTTGATCTCGACGAAGTTGCCCACGTGCACACCGCCAGCCAGCTCCGTGCCGGGGCGCAGACGCGCGAACGGACCGATCGTGCAGGGCCCGTGCGTGACCACGCCATCCAGATCGCAGTGGGGAAGCACCACGGTGCCGGCGGCGAGGCGCACGTCGCGCAGGCGGGTGAAGGCACCCACGCGCACGTCGTCGCCCAGCATTACCTCGCCCTCGAGAATCACGTCGACATCGATCTCCACGTCGCTGCCCGCCACGACGCTGCCGCGCGCGTCGAAGCGCGCCGGATCGGCCAGGCGCACGCCCGCCAGCATCAGCTCATGGGCTCGACGCTGGCGATACTGCGCTTCGAGTTCGGCCAGTTGCAGCGGATTGTTGGCGCCGGCGGCTTCCACCGGGTCGGCGCATTCCACCGAACGCGCCGGGGTGCCTTCAGCCGCCGCCATCGCGAAGATGTCCGTGAGGTAGTACTCGCCCTGCGCATTGTTGCGGTCGAGCCGACCGATCCAGCGGCGCAGGTCGGTGGCATCGGCGGCGAGGATGCCGGTGTTGATCAGGGTGACCGTGCGCTGCGCGGCATCGGCGTCCTTCTCCTCTACCACGGCCTGTACCTTTCCTTCGTTGCACAGCACGCGACCGTAGCCGAACGGATCGGCCAGCCGCGTCGTGAGCAGGGCGAGCTTGTCCGGCGTGGCGACCAGGGCCTGCAGCGTCTGCGGCCGGGTCAGCGGCACGTCACCGTAGAGCACCAGTACCCGCGCGCCGTCCGGCACTCGTGCCAGTGCGTAGCCGACGGCGTGACCGGTACCCAGGCGCTCGGTCTGCTCTACCCAGTCGAGGTCCGGCTGGTCGGCAAACGCGCCCTGCACCTGATCACCGCAGTGGCCGTAGACCACGTGGATCGCCGCCGGATGCAAGGTGCGCGCGGCCGCCAGCACATGGCCGAGCAGCGGCCGACCGGCCAGCGGCATCAGCACCTTGGCGCGCCGGGATTTCATGCGCTTGCCCTCGCCGGCGGCGAGGACGATGACGTGCAGGGCGGAGTCTTCCATGGAACACCAGTGGGAGCGAAACGATGCGCAAGAATATCAGCGGGCCGGCCCGGGCCCGCGCCGACGCAATGGCGGACAGATGCAAAAACGCCGGCACGAGGCCGGCGTTTGCAGGGACTCCAATAGAGTCAGCTCAGTGCTTGAGCGTGCGGCGCAGGCGCTCCAGCGCCTGCAGCTGGGTGATCGCCTCGGCCAGCTTGGCTTGCGCCTCGGCGATCTCCATCGCGTCGGTGCGGTTGGCCAGCGCTTCCTCGGCCTGACGCTTGGCCTCGATCGCCGCCGCCTCATCGATGTCCGCCGAGCGGATCGCGCTGTCGGCCAGCACGGTGACCACCTGGGGCTGCACTTCGAGGATGCCGCCGCCGGTGATGGAGATGTCCACCTTCTCGCCGCTGGCTTCGGTCACGACGACCTTGCCAGGCTTGAGGCGGGTGATCAGCGGCGCGTGGCGCGGGGTGATGCCCAGCTCGCCCAGCTCGCCGGTGGCAACAACCATCGTCGCCTCGCCCGAGTAGATCTCGGCTTCGGCACTGACGACGTCGACGCGGATGGTGTGGGTCATGGATGATCTTCCGGATGCGTAAGGCTGGGGGCGGATTTACCCGCCCCGTGGGATCAGGCGGCCTTCTTGGCGCCCATCTCCTCGGCCTTCTTGATCGCCTCGTCGATGCCGCCGACCATGTAGAACGCCTGCTCCGGCAGGTGGTCCACGTCGCCGTCGACGATCATCTTGAAGCCGCGGATGGTTTCCTTCAGCGACACGTACTTGCCCGGCGAGCCGGTGAACACCTCGGCCACGTGGAACGGCTGCGAGAAGAAGCGCTCGCACTTGCGCGCGCGGGCCACGGCCTGCTTGTCCTCTTCGGACAGCTCGTCCATGCCCAGGATCGCGATGATGTCCTTGAGCTCCTTGTAGCGCTGCAGCGTGCCCTGCACACGGCGGGCGACGTCGTAGTGCTCCTGGCCGATCACGTTCGGGTCGAGCTGGCGGCTGGTGGAATCGAGCGGATCCACGGCCGGATAGATACCCAGCGAGGCGATGTTGCGGCTCAGCACCACGGTCGCGTCCAGGTGGGCGAAGGTGGTGGCCGGCGACGGGTCGGTCAGGTCGTCCGCGGGCACGTACACGGCCTGGATCGAGGTGATCGAGCCGGTCTTGGTCGAGGTGATGCGCTCCTGCAGCACGCCCATTTCCTCGGCCAGGGTCGGCTGGTAGCCCACCGCCGACGGCATACGGCCGAGCAGTGCGGACACCTCGGTACCGGCCAGGGTGTAGCGGTAGATGTTGTCGACGAACAGCAGCACGTCCTTGCCCTTGCCGGTCTCGTCCTTCTCGTCGCGGAAGTACTCGGCCATGGTCAGGCCGGTCAGCGCCACGCGCAGACGGTTGCCCGGCGGCTCGTTCATCTGGCCGTACACCATGGCCACCTTGTCGAGCACGTTGGAGTCCTTCATCTCGTGGTAGAAGTCGTTGCCCTCGCGGGTACGCTCGCCCACGCCGGCGAACACGGACAGACCCGAGTGCGCCTTGGCGATGTTGTTGATCAGCTCCATCATGTTCACGGTCTTGCCCACGCCGGCGCCGCCGAACAGGCCGACCTTGCCGCCCTTGGCGAACGGGCAGATCAGGTCGATTACCTTGATGCCGGTTTCCAGCAGGTCGGTCGCGGCCGCCTGGTCGGCGTAGCTCGGCGCCTCGCGGTGAATCACCCAGCGATCCTGCTCACCGACCGGGCCGGCTTCGTCGATCGGGTTGCCGAGCACGTCCATGATGCGGCCGAGGGTGGCCTTGCCGACCGGCACCTTGATGCCTTCCCCGGTGTTGCGGGCCACGAGGCCGCGCTTGAGGCCGTCGGTCGAACCGAGCGCGATGGTGCGCACGATGCCGTCGCCGAGCACCTGCTGCACTTCCAGCGTGATGTCGGTGCCGTCGATCTTCAGCGCGTCGTAAACCTGCGGCACCTGATCGCGTGCGAACTCCACGTCGATGACCGCGCCGATGATCTGTACAACTTTGCCCTGGCTCATGGGTGTGCTCCGAATGGATCTTTCAGTGTCTGGTCAAACCACGGCGCCCGGTAACAGTCGCCAGCTCTTTTGAATAGTGCGTCCATGGATGGACGCTCTTGATCTGCTCTTGCAGGCAGGGATGCCTGCACTTATACAGCCGCGGCGCCGCCGACGATTTCCGAGATTTCCTGAGTGATCGCCGCCTGACGCGCCTTGTTGTAGATCAGCGTGAGTTCGCCGATCACCTTGTTGGCGTTGTCCGACGCGCTCTTCATGGCGACCATGCGCGCGGCGTGCTCGCTGGCGAGGTTCTCCAGCACCGCCTGGTACACCACCGACTCGATGTAGCGGTTCAGCACGTGGACCAGCACCGTGGCCGCGTCGGGCTCGTAGATGTAGTCCCAGTCGTGCGTCTGTTCGAGCTTGATGCCGGCGTAGGCCGACTCGCCCGCCGCCTGGTGCGCTTCCAGCTCGGCGGCGACCACCGGCAGCGGCAGCAGCGCGTCCAGCGTCGGCTTCTGCGTCATGGTGTTGACGAAGTCGTTGTACGCCAGGACGACGCGATCGAGCTTGCCGTCGGTGTAGGCGTCCAGCACCACCTTGATCACGCCCACCAGCTGTTCGAGCTTGGGCTTCTCGCCGAGATGGGTGACGCTGCCGACCAGGTTCACGCCCTTCAGCCGGCGGAAGAACTGCACCGCCTTCTGGCCGATTGCGACGACGTCGACCTCGACACCCTGATCCTGCCACTCGCGGATCGCCGGCAGCAGGCGGCGGAACAGGTTGGAGTTCAGGCCACCGCACAGACCGCGATCGGTGCTGACGACGATGTAACCCACCCGCGCCACCTTCTCGCGCTCCACCAGGAACGGATGGGCGACGTCGGTGCTGGCCTGGGCCACGTGCGCGATCACCTTGCGCATCTGCCGGGCGTAGGGACGCGAGGCCTTCATCAGGTCCTGCGCGCGGCGGATCTTCGAGGCCGAGACCATCTCCAGCGCACGCGTCACCTTGCGCATGTTCTGCGTGCTCTTGATCTTGGTTTTGATTTCGCGTCCGCTTGCCACGTTTGCCTCAACCTTGTGGGTTATTGCGATCCCGGTGCGTCACCGGAGAACGCGGCAGTTGCCGGGCAACCGCCGCGCAGGCTGCTGGTTACCAGCTGCCGGTCTTCTTGTACTCGTCCAGGCCGGCCTTGAAGGTGCCCTCGATCTCGCCGTTCCAGTCACCGGTGGCGACCAGCTTCTTCATCAGCTCGCCGTGGTTCTGGTGGAAGAACGCGTGCAGGCCCTTTTCGAACGCCAGCACCTTGTTCACCGACAGGTCGTCGAGGTAGCCCTTCTCGGCCGCATACACCGACAGCGCCAGCTCGGCGATCGACAGCGGCGCGTACTGCGCCTGCTTCATCAGCTCGGTCACGCGCTGGCCGCGGTCCAGCTGGGCGCGGGTGGCCGGATCGAGGTCCGAGGCGAACTGCGCGAACGCGGCCAGCTCACGGTACTGCGCCAGGGCGAGCTTCACGCCGCCGGACAGCTTCTTGACGATCTTGGTCTGCGCGGCACCGCCCACGCGCGATACCGAGATACCGGCGTTCACGGCCGGACGGATGCCGGCGTTGAACAGGTCGGTTTCCAGGAAGATCTGGCCGTCGGTGATCGAGATCACGTTGGTCGGCACGAATGCCGACACGTCGCCGCCCTGGGTCTCGATGATCGGCAGCGCGGTGAGCGAGCCGGTCTTGCCCTTCACTTCGCCGTTGGTGAACTTCTCCACGTACTCCTCCGACACGCGCGCGGCGCGCTCGAGCAGACGCGAGTGGAGATAGAACACGTCGCCCGGGTAGGCCTCGCGACCCGGCGGGCGCTTCAGCAGCAGCGAGATCTGGCGGTAGGCTACGGCCTGCTTGGACAGGTCGTCGTACACGATCAGCGCGTCTTCGCCGCGGTCGCGGAAGTACTCGCCCATCGCGCAGCCCGAATACGGCGCCACGTACTGCAGCGCGGCCGACTCGGAGGCCGAGGCCACCACGATGATGGTGTTGGCCAGCGCGCCGTTCTCTTCCAGCTTGCGCACCACGTTGGCGATCGACGAGCGCTTCTGGCCGATCGCGACGTAGATGCACTTAATGCCCGAATCCTTCTGCGCGATGATCGCGTCGATCGCCAGCGCGGTCTTGCCGGTCTGGCGGTCGCCGATGATCAGCTCGCGCTGACCGCGGCCGACCGGGATCATCGCGTCGACCGACTTGTAGCCGGTCTGCAGCGGCTGGTCGACCGACTTGCGCCAGATCACGCCCGGCGCAACCTTCTCGATCGGCGCATTGATCTTGGCGTTGAGCGGACCCTTGCCATCGATCGGGTTGCCCAGTGCGTCGACGACGCGGCCGAGCAGCTCCGGACCGACCGGCACCTCGAGGATGCGACCGGTGGTCTTGGCGGTGTCGCCCTCGCGCAGGTGCTGGTACTCACCCAGCACCACGGCGCCGACGGAGTCGCGCTCGAGGTTGAGCGCCAGGGCATACGCGCTGCCCGGCAGCTCGATCATTTCGCCCTGCATCACGTCCGCCAGACCGTGGATGCGCACGATGCCGTCGGACACGCTGATGATGGTGCCCTCGTTGCGAGCCTCCGCGCCGAGCTTGAACTGCTCGATGCGGCTCTTGATCAGCTCACTGATCTCGGACGGGTTGAGAGTGGTGCTGGACATAGGTCGTTATCCTTGGGTTCGCGCCGAGTCAACGGCACCCGATGATTTTTGAAACGTGTGTCAGTGCGTGAGGGCGCTGGCGAGCCGGTCGAGACGACCGCGCGCCGAGCCATCGATCACTTCGCTACCGGTGTCGATCACCACGCCCGCCAGCAGCGAGGCGTCGACCTGGGTTTCCAGTTCGATCTCGCGCTTGAAGCGGCGCTTCAGCGAAGCCTTCAGTTGTTCCGTCTGCGCAGCGTCCAGAGCCATCGCGCTGGTCACCTTCACCAGCAGCTGCGACTCGGCTTCGCGCTTGTAGGTCTCGTACAGGGCAGCGATTTCCGGCAGCAACGCCAGTCGGCGGTGCTCGGCCAGCTCGGCCAGGAAACGGCCGAACGGTGCGTCTGCCGCCATGTCGCGCGGCAGATGCAGGGCAACCAGCTGCGCCGGCTGCACCCGCGGATCACCGGCCAGATCGCTCACCCGTGCGTCGTTGGCGACCATGGCGGCGAGCGCCAGCGCGTGCGACCACGTGCCGGTGTCGCCAGCCGCACGCGCCACCTCGAAGGCAGCGCGTGCGTAGGGTCGAGCGAGAGTGATGGCTTGGCTCATGGATCAGATCTCGGCAGCGAGCTGGTCGAGCATGGCCTTGTGCGCCGATGCGTCGATCTCGCGCTGGACGATCTTCTCGGCGCCCTGGACCGCCAGGCGACCGACCCAACCACGCAGCTCTTCGCGGGCGCGCTGCTGCATGCTGGCGACTTCTTCCGTCGCCGCGGCCTTCACGCGTGCCGCCTCGACCAGCGCCTCGGCGCGAGCCTTGTCGACAATCTGGTTGGCCTGCTGCTGGGCACGCTCGACGATCTCGGCCGCCTGCTGACGCGCCTGCTTGATTTCGACCGCCGCCTTGGCGTCGGCGTCCTTCAATTCGGCGCGCGCGCGCTCGGCAGCCGCCAGGCCTTCGGCGACCTTCTTCTGGCGCTCTTCGATGGCCGCGTTGAGTTGCGGCCAGATGAACTTGGTGGTGAACCAGACCAGGATGGCGAACGACACCATCTGGCCCAGGAAAGTCAGATTGATATCCATGAGCTTTCCGTTGACTCCGTAACGCGGGGGGCCGCCTGACCGCCGCGGCATGAAGCCACGGCGATCATCAACGGGGGACTGTTACTTCGCGAAGTTTTGGATGACCTGGGCGGTCAGCGGGTTCGAGAAGGCGAACAGCAGCGCCACGGCCAAGCCGATGATGAACGCCGCGTCGATCAGGCCGGCGAGCAGGAACATGCGGCCCTGCAGCAGCGGAACCAGCTCCGGCTGACGGGCAGCGGACTCAAGGAACTTCGAACCCATGATCGCGATGCCCAGACAGGCACCGAGCGCGCCGAGGCCGATGATGATGCCGATGGCGATCGCGGTCTGGCCCTGCACATGGGAAATGAGTTCAGCGAGGTTCATGGTGTTCTCCTGTGAATCGTAAAGGTAAAGACGAAACGAACTGTGGAAAGCGGAAAAGCGTCAGTGATGCTCGTGCGCCGTCGCGATGTACACGATGGTGAGCATCATGAAAATGAACGCCTGGAGCAGGATGATCAGGATGTGGAAGATCGCCCACGCCGTGTTGAACAGCACGCCGGGGAGGAAGCTGATCCAGCCCGCGAACAGTCCGGCGATCAGCATGAAGACCAGCTCGCCGCCGTACATATTGCCGAACAGTCGCATGGCCAGCGACACCGGCTTAGACAGGTATTCGATGACGTTGAGGCCGAGGTTGGCGGGCACCAAGACCAGCTTGACGATGGGGTTGTGCGCGTGGAACGGCGCCGTCACCAGCTCCTTGCCGAAGCCCAACGTGCCCTTGGCCTTCATGCCGTGACCGATCACGATGAAGAACACGCACAGCGCTAGGCCGATAGTGGTGTTGATATCGGCCGTGGGCACCCAGCGGAAGAAGGTGTGGTGCGCCATCTCCGCGCCGCCCATGGTCTTGACGGCCATCCCCGGCGCGTCGAGCGGCAGCAGGTCCATCGTGTTCATGAAGGTGACCCACATGAAGATCGACAGCGCCAGCGGCGTCACCGTGCGGCGGTCGCCGTGGAAGGTGTCCTTCACCTGGGTGTCGACGAACTCCACGATCAGCTCGACGAACGCCTGCCCCTTGGACGGCACGCCCGAGGTCGCCTTGCGTGCCTTCAGCCAGAACCACAGGCAGAACAGCACGCCCAGCACAAACGACACCACCAGCGAATCGAGGTGGATGCTCATGAACGGACTGTCGCCCAGCTGCACCGTGTTGTGATGCAGATGGTGCTGGATGTATTCGGTTAGACCGCCTTGCGGCTCGGTAGCCATGCCTCAACCCTTGAATCGAAACGCCAGCAGATTTATCGCGTAGGCAGCCACCAGCCCTGTCAAAGCGGCCAGTGGCGGCAGTTTGTATTGACCCAGGATGGTGACCAGTCCCACGATGATAACCATCCACTTCAGCACCATGCCCGACAGCAGACGCCCCATCGCCAGACCGCCGGCACTCCAGCCGGCGAAGGTGCGCCAGGCCAGCAGGGCAGTGCCCAGCGCCACGATCGCACCCCCACCGAACGCAGCAAGCGCTGAACGCGGCCCTTGCCACAGAAAGACTGCACCCAAGGCGGTGGCGACAACCAGCTGCAGCGCAATCACGCGCGCAGCAAGACGTCGACCCGAGGCTAAGCTGTTGAGCACGTGACATCCCCCACGGTTTCGCTGTGTCAGCGGCACCGGTCCGTCAGGTTGGTGGGGCACGGTCCAAGCTCTGGAATTGTAACAGGCGGCGGTTTGCAGCGACAAGCCGATGGCGGTCAAAGTTGTCGCAGTCCGGGCACAAAAAAGGCCGGGTCCATGGACCCGGCCTTCCTTGTGACGCGTTACCCGCGATTACTTGCTGGAGGCCTTCTTGGACGCCGCCTGCACCGGAGCGCTCACCGCCTCGTTGGCGGCCTGCTGCTGCTCCTGCAGGATCGCGCCGAGCGACTCGGCGGTCTTCTGCGACACGGCGAAGATCTCCTGGCTGACGGCGACGGCGCGCTCGGCGTTGTCGCGGCTCAGCGTGGCGCCCTTTTCCCAGAGCGATCGGAAGCCGTCGACGTCACGGGCCTCCATCGCCTCGGCGAGGAACTCGGCAGAGGCCTGGGCCTGCTTCTCGAGTGCCTTGAACTGCAGGCCGGCAACGGCCTCGAAACCCTTCAGAGCCAGCGACTGGGCCTTGAAGGCGCTATCGGAGAACTGCTTGGCGTAGGCAAACGCATGGTTGGTGAACTGCTGATTCATGGCGATCTCCCCTCGATGGGGTGGCTGGTAGTGGAGCCACCTTACCAAAGACCATGTTGCAGTGCAATATATTTTTTGTTTCCGCGCTTGGCGTTTAGCCAAAAGTCATGCCTTTCAGTTACATGACAACACTGCCACACCGGTGCACTGCGTCAAAAACTGCGCGCCGAGCACTCTGCGCCCGAGGTGCAGGTCTCGTGCACCACCACCCGATCCAGGCCCGGCAAACGCGGCGCGAGACGCTGCCAGATCCAGCGCGCCAGCATCTCGCTGGTCGGATTCTCGAGTCCCTCGATGTCGTTCAAGTAGTGATGGTCCAGCTGCTCGTAGAGCGGCGCGAACGCCGCCTTGACGTCGGCGAAGTCCATCACCCAGCCCAGCGTCGGATCGGGCTCGCCCTCCACGTGGATTTCGATGCGGAACGAGTGCCCGTGCAGGCGCGCGCACTTGTGCCCGGCAGGCACGTTGGGCAGGCGGTGAGCCGCCTCGAGCTGGAACACCTTGAAGATATGCATATCGTCTCGCCGAAATCAGAGAAGCCCGCGCGTGGCGCGGAAACGTCGGCGGGGCGAATGGTGGCTATGGGTGGACTCGAACCACCGACCCCAGCATTATGAGTGCTGTGCTCTAACCAGCTGAGCTACATAGCCATGATCTGACGCGCCGCTGACCGGTTCCGTCCAGCGGGGCGCGGCAGTGTACTGGCGGGGCTGGCGCGGTTCAAGTCTCGGCTTGCTGCCTGTTTGGCCGCTATGGTTGAATCGTCCACGGAAGTACCGGCCCCGCGCGCCTTGCAGCGGCAGACTCCGGACTTCTCCAGGAGACGACATGATCGATGTTGATGGCTATCGTCCGAACGTGGGCATCGTGCTGTTGAATGGCGATGGCCGACTGTTCTGGGCGCGTCGCGTCAACCGCGATGGATGGCAGTTTCCGCAAGGTGGCATGCGCAGCGACGAAACTCCGCTTGAGGCGATGTATCGCGAGCTGCAGGAAGAAACCGGCCTGTCGCCCGAGCACGTCGAAGTGATCGGCGCCACGCGCGGCTGGCTGCGCTACCGGCTGCCGCATCGCTACGTTCGCCACCACCAGCGCCCCACCTGCATCGGGCAGAAGCAGGTGTGGTTCCTGCTGCGGCTGGTGGGCGGTGAGGACGCGCTGAAGCTCGATGCCTGCGAGAAGCCCGAGTTCGACCTGTGGCGCTGGGTCGATTTCTGGTATCCGGCGGCCCATGTGGTGAACTTCAAGCGCCAGGTGTACGAGCGGGCGCTGCGTCAGTTCGCACCGCTGGTCGAAGGGCTGCTTAGCCTGCAGGTCGGCGCACCGCCGCCGCGCGAACACGGCGGCTCCAAGGGACGCGAAGCGGCCTGAGCACCCGGCGGCCCGCCGTCGGCCCGCCGCTGTAAACGTCGGTTGACCCAAGCGCTCGGGCTGATCGGCCGCTGGGCGATGCGCTGAGGATCTCTTGGCAGATTCGCGCCCTGTTCCTTGACGCTTCCGTCACGGGACGGCTATACGTTCCCTCTTTGCCTGGAGGGGTCGCATGCCACCTCGCCCACCACCGCGCTTCGTCGTGCAGACGCATGACACGGCCAGCCGGCGCCGGCGTCGCCTGCTGCTGATCGTAGCCTGGCCGCTGAGCCTGGTGGTGGTTGCCGCGGTGGCACTGTGGCTGCCCGAGGCGCCGGTACCGCTGGTGCACAACAATCGTGTGGCGCTCAAGCAGCTGCAGGCGGAGAACGAGCAGCTCAAGCAGCAGGTGGCCGGGCTGCAGCGATCGCAGCAGGTCAACGATGTCGCCATGCGCTCGCTGCAGGACACGTTGACCGAGCGCGAGGAGCAGATCAGCGGCCTGCGCGCCGACCTGGGCTTCTATTCGCGCCTGGTCGGAGGCGACGGCCAGCGACAGGGCCTGCGCGTGCAGGAAGTTCGCGTCCAGGCGGTGCCGCAATCCCATGCGTGGGATCTCACGCTCAGCCTCACCCAGAACGTGCGTCGCGGCGACCAGACCAGCGGCAAAGCCACGGTCACCGTGGAAGGCCTGCGTGGCGACAAGGTCGAGCAGCTGGACTGGAATGCCCTGGGCGACGCGGCGCAGAAGGACGGCCTGCCGTTCTCCTTCAAGTATTTCCAGCAGCTGCACGCCACGTTCGTGCTTCCGGCCGACTTCCGGCCCACCCGACTGCGCATCCACGCCATGCCTGGCAGCGGCACTGCCGCCGACCGCACGGTGGCGTGGGCCGACGCGCTCAATGGCAACATCACCCATGCCCAAGGGGACAACGATGCTCAACCGTAAACGCGCAGGCCGTGACTCGCCCAGCCACGACACCAGCCTGATTGCCCGCGGCACCATCATCCGCGGCGACGTGCACTTCACCGGGGCGCTGCATCTGGATGGGTGCATCGAAGGCGCCGTGATCGCTGAGGCCGAGGACGCCGTGCTGACCGTGAGCGATCACGGCCAGGTGATCGGGGAAATCCGCGTGCCGCACGCGGTGGTCAACGGCCGTATCGACGGCAACGTGCTCAGCGACGCCCGGCTCGAGCTGGCGGCACAGGCGTGCATTTCCGGCGACGTGCACTACCGCCTGCTGGAGATGGCCGCCGGGGCCCAGGTGAACGGCCGCATGGTTCACGTGGGCGCGGAGGTGGCCCGCGAACTGACCGCCCCGAAAGCGCTCGCCAATACGCCCGCCGCGGCCGAGGCGGAGTCGGCGTCGGCCTGAACGCGCTATGCTTGAGGTCAGGCGTTAGCCACCTCATATGTAGCCGTCATGGAAACCATCGTCGCCTTTCCCGATTACCGCAGCGCGCAGGCGCCGCTCGTGTTCACCGACGCCGCAGCACGCAAGGTGCACGAGCTGATCCAGGAAGAGGGCAATCCCGAGCTCAAGCTGCGCGTGTACATCACCGGTGGCGGTTGCTCGGGCTTCCAGTACGGCTTCACCTTCGACGAGACGCGCGCCGAGGACGATCTCGCGCTTGAGCGCGAGGGCGTCACGCTGCTGGTCGATCCGCTGTCGCTGCAGTATCTGGGCGGCGCGGAGATCGACTACGCCGAAAACCTCTCCGGCTCGCAGTTCGTGATCCGCAATCCGAACGCCAAGACCACCTGCGGCTGCGGCTCCTCCTTCTCCACCTGAGCCGGACCCGCACGGGCGTGCAGCAACAGAACACTTTCAGCGGCCTCAGCCTCCGCCTCGACCGCACCGCGGAACGCCGCGACGAGCGCGACTGGATCGATGCCCGTGCCGGTGACACCACGGCACGCTTCCTCGTGCTGGATGGCGAAGACCTCGCCTACGTGCAGCGTGGCGCCGAATCGCTGCGCTGGCTTGGCGCCGACGAGCGCACCCGCTGGTTGCCGGATGCCGAGCCCACGTTCCTGGGTACCGACGAGAACCACGCCTACTTCCTGGTGCGGCTGGATGCGACCGGACGCGGTGCCGCCGAGGCGGCGGCGCTCGAAGAGGCGCTCGGCGCGCGGCGCATCCACCTGCGCCAGGCCGGTCTGCAGCTGGACGCCCACGAGGCCGCACTGTTCGCCTATGCCAAGGGGCTGGCGCACTGGCAGCGCGAGATGCGCCATTGCACGGCCTGCGGGGCGCGCGTGGCGCTGGTCGCCTCGGGCCATCGCGCGCAGTGCACCGGCAGCGACTGCGGCAAGCTGCATTTCCCGCGCACCGACGCGGCGATCATCGTGATCGTCGAGCACGAGGGCGCCTGCCTGCTCGGCCGCCAGGCAGGCTGGCCCGCGGGGCGCTATTCCACGCTCGCCGGTTTCGTCGAGCCCGGCGAGTCGCTGGAGGACGCCGTGCGCCGCGAGGTCGCCGAAGAGGCCGGTGTGCGTGTCGACGAAGTGCACTACCACTCCTCGCAGCCGTGGCCGCTGCCCGCTTCGCTGATGATCGGCTTCACCGCCACCGCGCACGACCGCGCGATCCGCCTGCGGGACGGCGAGCTGGAAGACGCCCGCTGGTTTACCCCGCAGGAGATCGCCTCGGGCCTGGCCGACGGCAGTTTCGCCACGCCGCCGAAATTGTCGGTGTCCTACCGGCTGCTGGCGCACTGGCTGCACGAGCGCGCCGGGATCTCGCTGGACGAGCTGATCGCCCGCGCGCGCTGAGTTTGCTCGCTTACAATACGGACTCCTGTTCCTGGAGTTTCCGCATGGCCATCCGCCTGCTCGCAGCCCTGGTCGCCCTGGGCCTGCTCCATCTGCTGCCGCAGCTGGCGCGCTGGCATGTCGACGGCCTGCAGCGCCGCTGGGTGGCTGCACTGGGCGATCTGCACGGCGCCGTGCGCGTGCTGGTGGTGGCGGGCGTACCGGTGGTGCTGTGCCTGCTGCTGGCAACGGCACTGCACCACGCGTTCCTGGGTGACCTGGCGCTGCTCGCGCTCGACGTGCTGGTGCTGCTGTTCTGCTTCGGCCCGCGCGCGTTCGAGGCGGATCTCGAGACGATCCTCGCCGCACCCGACCGCCCCAGCCGCGAGGCGGCCGCGCAACAGCTGGCCGATGGCGGCGAGCGTGTGACGTGGAGCGCCCACGGGTTGGGCGAGGCGATCGCCTATGCCGCGCTGCGTCGGCGCTTCGGTGCGCTGCTGTGGTTCTTCGTGCTCGGGCCGGCGGGCGCGCTGGGCTACCGGCTGGTGCAGTCGCTGGGTCGCGACGACACCCTGCTGCTCGATAGCGCCAGCCGTGAGGCAGCGCGGCGCACGGCCAACGCCTTGGATTGGGTACCGGCGCAGTTGCTGGTGTTCACGCTGGCGGTGGTCGGCCACTGGGATGCAGTGATGGCCGCATGGAACCGCTGGCGCCAGCAGGCCGGTGACGGCCACTGGCATCGCGAGGAGCCCCGCTTTCTCGCCGCGGCCGCCTGCGCCGACATCGACGTGGAGATCGAGGCCGGCGATGGCTACGTGGAGGAGCGCAGCGATCCGCTGCTGGAGTTGGTGCGCATGCGCAGCGCCTTCCTGCGTGCGCTGGTGGCCTGGATGAGCGTAGTCGCGCTGGTGGTCATGGGCAGCTGGCTGGCCTGAACCCGCCTCACGTAGGAGCCCGCTCGCGGGCGATGCTGTTGGCTTTGATATCGATTCGAAGCGAAAAGCATCGCCCGCAAGCGGGCTCCTACGCGAGGTCGCCGCGCAGTTCGCGCACGCGCGTCTCCAGCACCGACGCGGTCGCCTGATCCGGCGCAATCGGCGCATCCACCACCAGCTCCACCCGCGCACGGAATCGCCGCGGCAGGCGCGAGCGCCCCATCATCGAATCGCGCCGGCTCCACACGCTGCCCCACAGCCCACGCAGCGCCATCGGCACCACCGGCACCGGGCGGCGCGCGAGAATCTTCTCCATGCCCGGACGGAACGCCGCGATGGCGCCGTCACGGGTGAGCCCGCCCTCGGGAAAGATGCACACGAGCTCGCCATCGGCGAGCGCCGCATCGATTGCCTCGTAGGCCGCGGCGAGCACCGCCGGATCCTCCTTCTGGCCCGCGATGGGAATCGCCTTGGCGGTGCGGAACACGAACTTCAGCAGCGGGATGTTGAAGATTCGGTAGTACATGACGAAGCGCGCGGGCCGGCGCAGGTGCGCCATCAGCAGCAGCGGATCCATGAAGCTTACGTGGTTGCACACCAGCAGCGCCGGACCCTCCTCCGGCACGTGCCGCATGCCGTCCACGCGCACACGGTAGAGCGTGTTCACCAGCACCCAGGTGATGAACCGCATCAGGAACTCGGGCACCAGGGTGAAGATGTAGACCGCCACCAGCACGTTGAGCAGCGCGGCGACCAGGAAGATCTGCGCCGACCCCAGCCCCGCCCGGCTCAACGCCAGACCGGCGACCGACGCGACCACGATGAACAGCGCGTTGAGGATGTTGTTGCCGGCGATCACCCGCGAGAGCCGATCGCGCGGCGTGCGCGCCTGTACGAAGGCGAACAGCGGCACCACGTAGAAGCCGGCGAACACGCCGATCAGGGTGAGGTCGAGCACGATGCGCCAGCTGCCCGCCGCGGCCAGGAACGCCTGCCAGTGCAAGCCCATCTGCGCCGCCGCGCCCGGGCGCGCCAGATACAGATCCACGCCGAACGCGGTGAGCCCGAACGCGCCCAGCGGCACCAGGCCGATCTCCACCCGCTTGCCCGACATCCGCTCGCACAGCAGCGAACCGACGCCGGTGCCCAGCGAAAACAGCGTGAGCACCAGGGTCAGCACGCTGCCGTCGCCGCCGAGGTTGTGCTTGGCATACAGCGGCAGCTGCGCGGTGAGCATGGTGCCGAAGAACCAGAACCAGGAGATGCCCAGCACCGCGTTGAACACCGCGCGGTCCGCGCGCGTGATGCCGAGCACGCGCACGGTCTCGGTGACCGGGTTGGGGTTGAACACCAGGTGCGGCGCGGTGGCCGGCGCGGGCGGAATGGCGCGGCTGCAGGCGTAGCCGACCAGCGCCACGGCGAGCGTGGCAACCGCCGCTGCCCACGGCCCGATGCCGGCCAGCAGCATCAGCGAATTGCCGGCGACCATGCCGATCAGGATCGCCAGCTGCGTGCCCATCTCCACCATGCCGTTGCCGCCGACCAGCTCAGTGTGCTTGAGCGCCTGCGGCAGGATCGCGTACTTGATCGGCCCGAACACCGTCGAATGCACGCCCATCATGAACAGCACGCTCAGCAGCAGCGGCAGGTTGTGCGTGTGGAAACCCCACGCGGCCAGCGCCATCGCGGCAATCTCGAACAGCTTCACGTAGCGGATGATGCGGGTCTTCTCGAACTTCTCCGCCAGCTGGCCGGCGGTGGCCGAGAACAGGAAGTACGGCAGGATGAACAGCGCCGGCGCGAGGTTGGTGTACAGCGACACCTCGCGGTCCGGCAGCCCCATCTGCACGGCCGCCAGCATCACCATCGCATTGCGGAACGCACTGTCGTTGAACGCGCCCAGCGCCTGGGTCCAGAAGAACGGCGCGAAGCGCCGGCGGCCGAGCAGGGTGAATTGGCTCATGCAGGTCCCGTGGGAAAACGCCGGCGCCTAGCCTAGCGTGAATACACCACTGCACGCGCCGTTCCCACCGCACGACTTCGCGCGCGATTCGGGGCGCGCCGGAAATGGCGCGTCACCCGAGCCACCTGTCGCGCCGATGCGGCGGACCCCGCGGCTTGCCTAGCGCAGATGCAGCGCGCGATGCGCGATATCGCGGCGGTAGAAAGCACCGTCGAAGCGAACTTTCGCCGCCGCCGCGTAGGCGTTCTCGCGCGCGGCGGCGATGTCCTTGCCCAGCGCGCAGACGGTGAGAACGCGGCCGCCGGCCGTGACCGGGCGACCCTGTGCGTCCAGCCGGGTGCCGGCATGGAACACCTTCGCTTCCGGCGCCAGCGGCGTGTCCAGGCCCTCGATCGGAGTGCCGCTCTTCACCGGGCCGGGATAGCCGCCGGCGGCCATCACCACCCCCAGCGACGGGCGCGGATCCCAATGCGCCTTGGTGTGGTGCAGTTCGCCATCGAGCGCGGCTTCGATTAGCTCCACCAGGTCGGACTTCAGCCGTAGCATGATCGGCTGCGTCTCCGGATCGCCGAAGCGCACGTTGAACTCGATCACCTTCGGGTTGCCGGCCTTGTCGATCATCAGGCCGGCGTAGAGGAAACCGATGAACGGGGCGCCCTCGCCAGCCATGCCGCGCAGTGTCGGCTCGATCACCTGCTTGAGGATGCGCTGCTCCACCTCGGGCGTGACCACCGGCGCCGGCGAATACGCGCCCATGCCGCCGGTGTTGGGACCGAGGTCATTGTCGTCGCGGCGCTTGTGGTCCTGGCTGGAGGCCATCGGCAGCGCGTGGCTGCCGTCGCTCATCACGATGTAGCTCGCTTCCTCGCCGTCGAGGAACTCTTCGATCACCACGCGCGCCGAGGCATCGCCGAACGCGTGCCCGCCGAGCATGTCGTGCAGCGCCTGCTCGGCATCGGCCAGAGTCAGCGCCACCACCACGCCCTTGCCCGCCGCCAGGCCGTCGGCCTTGATCACGATCGGCGCGCCTTGCTCGCGCACGTAGGCGAGCGCACGGTTCAAGTCGGTGAACACGGCGTAGTGCGCGGTGGGGATGTTGTGGCGAAGCAGGAAATCCTTGGCGAACGCCTTGGAGCCCTCCAACTGCGCGGCGATCGCACGCGGGCCAAAGATGCGCAGCCCGGCGGCGCGGAACTTGTCCACCACGCCGGCCACCAGCGGTACCTCGGGGCCGACCACGGTGAGCCCGACCTTCTCGGCCTTGGCCAGCGCCAGCAATCCGGCGATGTCGTTCGCTGCCACGTCGGCGTTGCGCACACCGCGCTCGCGCGCCGTGCCCGCGTTGCCCGGCGCCACGATCACCTCGTCGACCCGCGGCGACTGCTTGAGCTTCCACGCCAGCGCGTGCTCACGCCCGCCGTTGCCGATGACCAGAACCTTCATGCCTTGCTCCGAAAATGCCCCACGCGCCCGCGGCGCAGGCGCGCATTGTAGCGGCACGGTCGGCTAGGCCGACGGCGTGCGGCCGCGTCAGTCGCGGGCGGCGAGCAGGGCGAGCAGGGCGGCGCGCGGCAACTTGCCGGTTTCGTTGCGCGGCAGCGCGTCGACCAGGCGCAGCGGGCGCGGCAGGAACAGCGGGTCGATCGCGCCGCGCAGCGCCTCGAGGATCTGCGCCTCGCCGAGGCCCGGCGCCACCGCCAGCGCGGCGATGCGGCGCACGCCGCGGGCGTCCGGTTCGTCCAGTTGCAATACGGCACCGTCGCGCACGCCGGGGATGGCGAGCAGGCGGCGGGTCAGGTCGCCGAGCGAGGCGCGCTTGCCGGCGATCTCCAGCATGTCGGCGTGGCGACCGCACAGGCGGAACGCACGGCCACCGTCATGCAGCGTCACCAGGTCGGCCAGCACCACCGGCGCGGCCAGCTGCGGCGCGTGGACCTGGGTGCCATCGGGCTGCGGATGCAGGCTCACGCCCTCATACAGCTGCCACAGCTCCGATGCGGTCGGCTGCCGGCTGCCGAATACGCAGGTTTCGGTGGAGCCGAACACCTCCAGCAGCGGCGCGCCATAGCGCTGCTCGGCCGCTTGTGCGAGCTCGACCGGCATCGGCGCGGTGGCCGAAAGCATCGCCGCCAGCGGTGGCAGCGCCACCCCGGACTCGACCAGCGCGCGCAGGTGCACCGGCGTGGTCACCAGCACGCGGGGCGCCGGCACGGCGGCCAGTGCGGCCGCCACGTCGGCCGGAAAGAACGGCCGGCTGCCGCATACCGCCACGTCGCCGAGCAGCGGCAGCACCACCGACGTCTCCATGCCGTACATGTGCTGCGGCGGCACGGTGGCAACCACGTTGCACGGGCCGTCGACGTATCCGCGCAGCATGCGCAGGTTGCCGGCGTTGCTGGCATGGAAGCTGCGCCAGGTCTTCACGTGCGCGGCCGGCTGGCCGGTGGAGCCGGAGGTGTAGCCGAGCGCTACGACTTGGTCAGCGTCGATCATCGGCCAATCGATGGGCTCACCCGCTACCGGCCGGGCCACCAGCGAGGGCAGGCGGTGGTAGTGCGGCGGCGCCGGCTCCAGCGCCAGGTCGCCCAGCGCATAGCAGCCGGGATGGGCGGCCATCACCTCGTCGATGGCACGCGGCGCGCGCGAGGAGGGCAGCAGGTTGGTCTGTCCACGCAAGGCGATGGCGCTGAACGCGACGAGGAAGGCGTAGCGGTCCTCGCAGAGATTGACCGCGGCGGCGGCCGGCGGCAGGTGGTCGGCGACGTGCTGCACATCGGCGAGGAAGTCGCGCGCACTGATCGGCGCGCCATGGCGCCAGGCCACGGTGCGATCGCCGTCGCCGGCGGCCAGCAGCGGAAGCTGTGGCGCCAGCGCCAGGTCGCGCTGCGGCGTGTCGAAGACTGTGGCCAAACCGGATGACTCCCGCGATCCCGTGCCGCCAGGCGGCGCTGTGTGCGCAGCATCCCCCAGTCGCCCGAAGCCGACGTGAATGCGTGTTGCGTGTGGTCATGCCCGCTTCGCGCCTGGGCTTGCAATGGCGGCCCCGGCGCGCCCCGGCGGGCGATCAGGGGCGGATGATAGCGCCGCTGAGGCCGTCGCGGATGGGGCAGGGCTGCTCGGCCTCGCCCAGCGGCGCGGCAAGCAGGCCATCCAGCGCATCGCCGAAGTAGCCAATCACCTCCTGCGGCGACCGCGCCGGTGGCGCACCATGCGGGTTGGCGCTGGTGGAGACGATCGTCCCGCCGAACGCGCGGCACAGTGCGGCCGCGGTGGGGTGTGCGGTAATGCGTACGGCGATGCCCTCGTGCGCGCCCGTCACCCAGGCCGGCACCGCCGCCGAGCGCGGAAGCACCCACGTGTGCGGCCCCGGCCAGCTGGCCAGCACCGCCTGCCGCTGCGCCTCGGGCAGCTGATCAAGCGCAAGGTAGCGCTCGAGCTGGTCCAGCTCGGCGGCGATCAGCAGCACTCCCTGGTCGGCCGGCCGCTGCTTGAGCGCGAACAGACGCTCGAACGCGGCCAGATCCTGCGGATCGCAACCGAGCCCGAACACCGCTTCGGTGGGATAGGCCAGCACACCACCGGCGCGCAGCAGGGCCGCCGCGCCGTCGATCTCGCCGGATCCGAAGCGATGCAGCAAGCCGCTCATGCCTCGCCGGAGCGCGCCGCGGCCTTTTTCACGGCGGCTTTCTTGGTGGCGGTCTTCTTGGTTGCGGTTTTCTTGGCGGCGGTCTTTTTCGCCGAGCTCTTCTTGGCAGCGGCCTTCTTGGGCGCAGCCTTCTTCGCCGCCGGCTCCTTCTTCGCGGCCGCCTTCTTGGTCGCCGCGGTTTTCTTGGCGAAGCGGCCCTTCTTCACCGGCGCGGCGGCAAGCAGTTCCACGCACTGCGCCTCGGTGAGGTCCTTCGGCTCGACGTCCTTGGGAATGCGCGCGTTCTTTTCGCCGTCGGTGATGTAGGCGCCGTAGCGGCCGTTGAGCACCTGCACGCCGTTGCCGAAATCCTTGATGACGCGGTTGGCGAGCATCTCCAGCTTTTCGGCCACGATCTGCAGCGCGCGCGGCAGCTCGATGGTGTACGGATCGTCCTCGGGCTTGAGCGAGGCATAGGTGCTGCCCCGCTTCACGAACGGGCCGAAACGGCCCACGCCCACGCTGACTTCGTCGCCGTTCTCGGCCTGGCCGAGCTTGCGCGGCAGCTTGAACAGCTCGATCGCCTGCTCCAGCGTGATCGTGTGCATGCTCTGGCCCGGACGCAGGCTGGCGAACTGCAGCTTCTCGTCGGTGTCCTTGTCGCCGATCTGTGCATAGGGTCCATAGCGGCCCAGCCGCACCGAGACCGGCTTGCCGCTCTTCGGATCGACGCCCAGCTCGCGCGCGCCGGTGGCCTCGCTGCGGTCGACCGACTCGGTCTTCTCGTCCACCTGCTGCTTGAACGGCTGCCAGAATCGCTCCATCAGCGGCACCCAGGCCTCTTCGCCGCGGCTCACCGCATCGAGTTCGTCCTCGAGCTTGGCGGTGAAGTCGTAATCGACGTAGCGGGTGAAGTGCTGCACCAGGAACTTGCCCACGGCGCGGCCCACGTCGGTCGGCTTGAAGCGCCGTGCGTCGAGCAGCACGTACTCGCGGTTGAGCAGCACCTGGATGATGCTGGCGTAGGTCGAAGGGCGGCCGATGCCGTGCTCTTCCAACGCCTTGACCAGGCTTGCCTCGGAAAAGCGCGGCGGCGGCTCGGTGAAGTGCTGTTCGGCCAGGATGTCGTGCAGCGGCACCACTTCGCCGGCCACCAGCCGTGGCAGGCGCCGACCTTCGTCTTCGTCCTCGGCGGCCTTCTGGTCGCGGCCTTCCTCGTACACGGCAAGGAAGCCCGGATCGATCACGGTGGTGCCGGTGGAACGGAACGAGGCATCACCGCCAGCGACGTCCTTCAAAGCGAACTCGACCGACACCGTGTTGAGCGTGGCGTGGATCATCTGGCAGGCCACGGTGCGCTTCCAGATCAGCTCGTACAGCTTGCGCTGCTCGTCGTTGAGGAAGCCGGCGACTTCGCGCGGGGTGCGCAGCGCGGAGGTCGGGCGAATCGCCTCGTGCGCCTCCTGCGCGTTCTTGGATTTGGTCTTGTATACCTGCGGAACGTCCGGCAGCGCCTTGACGCCGAACTCGCGGGAGATCACCTGGCGCAGTTCGGCCACCGCGTCGTCGCCGAGCATGGTGGAGTCGGTACGCATATAGGTGATCAGGCCGACGTTGCCCTCGCTGCCCAGCGCCACGCCCTCGTACAGCCCCTGCGCCACCTTCATCGTGCGGCTGGTGGAGAAGCCCAGTTTGCGCGCGGCCTCCTGCTGCAGCGTCGAGGTGGTGAACGGCGCCGCGGGTCGGCGCTTGCGCTCCTTCGAACCGACCTCGCTGACGGTGAGGTTGCCGCGGGCGGCGGCCTTCAGCGCGGCGCGCGCGGTCATCGCGTCGTGCTCGTTGGTGAGGTCGAACTGCTCGAACTTCTTGCCGTTGAGCTTGGTCAGGCGCGCAGTGAAATCGCCCTCGGCATGCTTGAGCTGCGCCTCGACGGACCAGTACTCGCGCGCCACGAACGCCTCGATCTCCTCCTCGCGCTCGACGATCATGCGCAGCGCCGGGCTCTGCACGCGGCCGGCCGACAGGCCCCGCTGCACCTTGCGCCACAGCACCGGCGACAGGTTGAAGCCGACCAGATAGTCGAGCGCCCGGCGCGCCTGCTGGGCGTCGACCAGGTCATGCGAAAGCTGGCGCGGTTCGGCCACCGCGGCCTTGATCGCCTTGGGGGTGATCTCGGAGAACACCACGCGATGCATGCGCTTGCCGCGATCCAGGCCGCGCTCCCTGAGGATCTCGCTGATGTGCCAGCTGATCGCCTCGCCCTCGCGATCCAAGTCGGTCGCCAGATAGATATCGTCGGCCTGCTTGGCGGCCTTGGCAATCGCGTCGACGTGCTTCTCGTTGCGCTCGATCACCTCGTACTTCATGGCGAAACCGTGCTCGGGATCGACCGCCCCTTCCTTCGGCTTGAGGTCGCGCACGTGGCCGTAGGAGGCCAGGACCTGGAAGTCCTTGCCGAGGTATTTGTTGATCGTCTTGGCCTTGGCCGGCGATTCGACGATGAGCAGGTTTTTTGCCATGTGGCGGGGAGTTCCAAAGGAGAATTACCGTCGCTTGGCGACGGACACATATATCTAGTTGAGCCACGTTGGCGCGACGACTGTCAAGCCGAATCGCGCGGAACTGAGGCCTGGCGCGGCTTCGCTCAGCCGCCCAGGCGCTGGTAGCGGTTGCCCGGGAGCGTGCCCACGTGCCCCTCCAGCTCCAGCATCAGCAGCATCGAGGACAACTCGGCCGCCGGCTGGCCGGTACGGCCGACCAGCTCGTCCAACGGCACCGGATCGTGACCCAGGGCGTCGAGCAGCCGCCGGTACTGCGGATCGACCGGCGCGCCGTCCGCCACCGTGTCGGCGCCTGCAGCGACGGGCCCGGCAGCCAGCCGCTGCGCGAGTTCCGCGCCCAGCGCCCGCGCCGCCGGCGCCAGTGCCTCGATCACTTCGCCCGGCTCCTCCACCAGCCGGGCACCGTCGCGGATCAGGCGATGGCAGCCCCGCGCCAACGGGTTGTGGATGGATCCAGGCAAGGCAAACACCTCGCGCCCCTGCTCGCCGGCCAGCCGGGCGGTAATCAACGAGCCCGATTGCAGCCCGGCCTCGATCACCAGCGTGCCCAGCGAAAGGCCGGCGATGATACGGTTTCGCCGCGGAAAATGATCGGCCCGCGCGGCGGTACCGGGCGGAAACTCGCTGACCAGGGCACCGCCGTCCACGATACGCTGCGCCAGAGCGAGATGCTTGCGCGGATAGACCCGGTCCGGACCGGTGCCCACCACCGCCACGGTGGGCAGGCCGGCGTCCAGCGCCGCGGCATGCGCCGCCCCATCGATGCCGTCGGCCATGCCGCTGGTTACCAGCAGCCCAGCCTGACCCAGCGCCCGGGCAAAGACGCGCGCGTTGCCGAGGCCGGCAGGACTGGCGCGGCGCGCGCCCACGATCGCCACCTGCGGATGGAGCAGCAGTGCGGCATCGCCCGCCACGAACAGCGCCGCGGGCGGCTGCGCGATGGTGTCCAGCGGCGGCGGGAAATCCTCGTCCGTGCAGCGCAGCAGGCGATGGCCGTCCCGCATCAGCCACGCCATATCCTCTTCCAGACGTGCCTCGTCCGGCTGGTCCAGCCAGCGGCGGGCCGCGTCCCCGCCACTGCCGGGCTGCCGATGGACCGCCGCAAGCGCGGCGTCCATGCGGCCACCGTGCTCGGTCAGGCGCTCGCGCAGGCCACCTGGGCCCAGGCCCGGGGTGCGCAGGGCGATGAGCCAGTCGCGGAGATCGTTGGCGTCGGTCATCCGGCGAGTCTAAGCGCGGCGCACAAACAAAAACGGCGCGGTAGTACCGCGCCGTCCTGTGGGAATCGGCCGATCCGCGCCTATTCGGGCATGCGCAGATTGTCGCCGCGATGCACCGGCCGCAGGCTGTCCATGATCAGGCCGTAGCTGACACGGTCAAAGGTGCGGAACACCATCACGTGGCCCACGAACTCTTCCGGCAGGGTCACGTCGGGCGAGGTGCCGCGGCGCCAGCTGTTGCCGGCCACGTCGTCGGCGATGGTCTCGCCCGGCTGCCACACGGCGTAGGTCTGGCCGTTCTCGACGCCATCCTGCTTGCCGATCGACAGCGCCACCACCTGGCGCTTGCCGGCCGCATCGAGCGCATCGGCAAAGGCGATCACGCGGGCATGCGGGGCCACCGACTTCGGCGCGTGCGGATAGAAATAGGCATCGTAAGGATGATCGTCGACCGGCATCACGCGGTCGCCCTTGCGGATTTCCATGGTGGAATCGAGCAGCAGCAGGGTCGATACGTCGCCCGTGCGCAGCGTCTCGGCCGTGCCAATCACCGACACTTCCACGCCCAGGTCGTCACCGCGACCGTAGTGGCCGTCGTTGCGGAAATCTTCCGACCACGGGCTGCGCACCATGGACGCGTCGGCGTCGAGGGTGTGGCCGACAATCTCGTTCTCGGCGTCGCTCTTGTCGTCCTGCTCGAAGCCGCGGAACACGTGGGTCGGGCGAACAATGGCCCAGCGCTGGCCCGGCTCCGCCTGCAGGTTGCGCACGTAGAGGTTCTGGCCCGGCGTGCCGCGCAGCCGCGCTTCCTCCATGCCCACCACGTACGGCGCCGAGCTGACATCCTCGGACTTCATGACCCGCATGTCCTTGAGGAACATCCCCAGCTCGGAGAGCGGGATCGCCGGCACGGCTTCGTCGCCGCTGTGCACGCCCGGCTCCAGCTTGAGCGTGGGGCCGTTGATGAAGGACAGATTGAGCACGTCGCCCGGGTAGATCAGGTGCGGGTTCTGCACCTGCGGGTTGGCCTGCCAGATTTCCGGCCACAGCCAGGGCTTGGAAAGGAATTTTGCCGAGATATCCCACAGCGTGTCGCCGCGGCGAACCGTGTAGGTATCCGGATGGCTGGCACGCAGCTGCGCGCCCGCGGCGTAGACGGCAAACGTAACCAGCATGCCGGCCAGCAGCCCGATGGACTTCTTGATCATAAGCGGGAATCCCCCTCCCCCGGTGCAAGCGCGAGTGTAACCGAACCGTTAACCCGCGCAACTGGAGCCAGTTGGCAAAACTGTCTGCATGACGCGGGCTTGGCGACGTACAATAAACCCCATTCTAGATTGCGTCCGGCTTGGTTTTCGCAACGATGCCCACAGTTCCGGCGCCGAGGTGATCCCATGTCCGTGCTCAACATCATTGAATTTCCCGATCCCCGCCTGCGCATCCGTGCCGAACCGGTGCGCGTGTTCGATGCCGCGCTCAAACAGTTCGTCGCCGATATGTTCGAGACGATGTACGCCGCCAACGGCGTGGGCCTGGCCGCCACCCAGGTGGCCGTGAGCCAGCAGGTGCTAGTGGCCGACATGAGCGACGAGCGCAACCAGCCGCTGGCGCTGATTAATCCGCGGATCGTGGAGAAGGCCGGTTCGCAGGTCTACCAAGAAGGCTGCCTGTCGTTCCCCGGCATCTTTGCCGACGTCACCCGCGCCCTGAAGGTGAAGGTGCAGGCGCACGACGTCGACGGCAAGGAAGTGGAGATGGACATCGAGGGCCCGCTCGCGGTGTGCATCCAGCACGAGATGGATCACCTGGAAGGCAAGGTGTTTGTCGACTACCTGTCCTCGCTCAAGCGCACTATGCTGCTCAAGCGCATGGAGAAGCAGCGCAAGCAGGCGGCCAGCGCTTGAGCGGCGAGACCCCGCTGCGCATCGTTTTCGCCGGCACCCCCGAGTTCTCCGTTCCCTGTCTGGCGGCGTGCCGCGCCAGCGGGGCCGAGGTGGTGGCGGTCTATACCCAGCCGGATCGTCCCGCCGGGCGCGGCCGCAAGCTCACCCCCAGTCCGGTCAAGCAGGCTGCGCTTGAAGCCCACATTCCGGTCGAGCAGCCCGAGTCGCTGAAAGACCCCGCCCGCAACCGACTGGCAGCGTACGCGCCCGACCTGATGGTGGTGGTGGCCTACGGGCTGATCTTGCCGCGCAAGGTGCTGGCCATCCCGCGCCTGGGCTGCTGGAACGTGCACGCCAGCCTGCTGCCGCGCTGGCGCGGGGCGGCACCGATCCAGCGCGCGATTCTCGCCGGCGACACCGAGAGCGGCGTCGACCTGATGCAGATGGAGGCCGGCCTGGACACCGGTCCGGTGCTGCTCGAACGACGCACTCCGATTCACGGCGACGACACCGGCGGTAGCCTGCACGATCGCCTGTCGCAACTCGGTGCCGAGGTGCTCGCTGAAGGCCTCAAGCGCGTCCTTGCCGGCGAAACGCTGACTCCCGTATCGCAACCGGAAGCGGGCGTCACCTACGCGCACAAGCTCGACAAGGCCGAGGCGCGTCTGGATTTCAGCCGCCCGGCGCGCGAACTGGAGCGTCAGGTGCGCGCCTTCGATCCATGGCCGGTGGCCGAGGGCGAGGTGGCCGGCGAGACGCTGCGCGTGTGGTCGGCGCAAGCGCTCAATCTCGACCATTACGCCATGCCCGGCAGCGTGCTGGCCGCCAGCCGAGACGGTATCGACATCGCCTGCGCTGAAGGCGCCCTGCGCATCACGGCGCTGCAACGCGCTGGTGGCAAGCGCATCGGCGCGGTGGACTATCTCAACGCCCGTCCCGACCTGCGCTCGGCGCGATGAAACCCGATACCCGCGCCCTCGCCGCGAAGGGGCTGGCCGAAGTCGCCCTGCGCGGTGCTTCGCTGCGTGAGGTGATGGAACGCAGCGCCCCCAAACTGTCCGACCCGCGCGACCGCGCCCTGCTGATGGCGCTGCTGAGCGAGGGCGCACGCTGGTGGCTGCGCTTCGACGCGGCCGTCGACGCGATGCTGGCCAAGCCGATCCGGCACAAGGATCCGGCCATCCACGCGCTGCTGGTACTGGGCCTGGTGCAGCTGGAGATCCTGCAGCTCAGCGACTACGCCGCGGTGGCCGCCACCGTGGAAGCCACGCGCACGCTCAAGCGCCCGGCGCTGGCCGGCATGGTCAACGCCGTGCTGCGCCGCTGGCAGCGCGAGCGCGCGACGCACATCGCTCGTCTCGATGCCGAGCCGACCACCCGCCACGCGCATCCCGCATGGCTGGCCACGGCGCTGCAGCGCGACTGGCCGGCGCAGGCCGATGCGGTGATGGCCGCCGACAACGGCGAACCGCCACTGATGCTGCGGGTGAACCGCCAGCGCAGCGAACGCGCAGCCTTCGTCGCGCGGCTGCAGGCAAGTGGTCACGAGGCGCACGCCCACCCGTGGCTGGCCGACGCGGCGGTGCTGCCGCACAGCACCGACGTCACCCGGCTGCCCGGCTTCGCCGACGGTGCCTTCGCCGTGCAGGACGGCGCGGCCCAGGTCGCCGCCGACCTCGCCGACCTGCGCGATGGACTGCGCGTGCTCGACGCCTGCGCCGCTCCGGGCGGCAAGGCCTGCCACCTGCTGGAGCGGGCGCGCATCGACCTCACCGCGCTTGAGTTCGACGCCAAGCGCGCCGAGCGCATCCGGGACAACCTGATGCGCCTTCGGCTGGATGCCAAGGTGGTGGTCGGCGACGCGGGCGCGCCGCCCGCCGCGTGGAAGAAGCAGCCGTTCGACCGCATCCTCGTCGATGCGCCGTGCTCGGCCACCGGCGTGCTGCGCCGCCGCCCCGACGTGCGTCTGCACCGCCGCGAGAGCGACATCGCCGCGATGGGCGTGCAGCAGCGGCGCATCGTGTCCGCGCTGTGGCCGCTGCTGGCGCCGGGCGGGCGGCTGGTCTACATCACCTGCTCGGTGCTGCGCGCGGAGAACGAGGCGGTCGTGTCCGAGCTGCTGGCGGCGCGTGACGATGCCGCGGCGGTGGCCTTCACGCTGCCGGTCGGGCAGGCCGCGGCCGTGGGTTGGCAGATCCTGCCGGGCGACGGCGACCTCGACGGGATGTATTACGCGGTGCTGCAAAAAAAGGCCTGACGCAAGAAGCTGCGCCCGGCCGCGCCGCACACGCGGCTATGCTTGTACCGATTTCCCCACCGACCCCGATGGAACGCCGCGTCGTGAAACCGCTCCCCGCCCTGTCCCGCGCCCGCCCGCTGTGGCTGTCCAGCGCCCGCGCCGAGCTCCTCTGGGGCGGCCTGTTCGCGCTGTTCGTGCTCGGCGTGGGCATCGGCCTGCGCGATCCATGGCCGTCGGACGAGCCGCGCTTCGCCCTGGTCGCGCGCTGGATGGTGGAGCACGGCCAGTGGCTGTTCCCGCACCGCGGCCACGAGTTGTACCCGGACAAGCCGCCGGTGTTCATGTGGACCCAGGCGCTGGCGTACTTCCTCACGCGTAGCTGGCGCGTTGCGTTCCTGCTGCCGTCCTTGCTCGCGGCGCTGGGCGCGCTCGCGCTCACCTACGATCTGGCCCGCCGCCTGTGGAATCACCGCAGCGGCCTGCTGGCCGCGCTCGCCCTGCTGGTGACGATCCACTTCACCTACCAGATGCGCAACGCGCAGATCGATCCGCTGCTGCTGGGCTGGATCACCCTGGCCAACTACGGCCTGCTGCGCCACCTGCTGCTGGGACCGTCCTGGCGCTGGTTCTGGATCGGCTGCTTCTTCGCCGGCGTGGGCGTAGTGACCAAGGGCGTGGGTGTACTGGCGCTGCTGATGCTCATTCCCTTTGCGTTCGCGCGTCGGCGCGGCTGGCGCCACGTGGCTCGGTTCGACGGCAGCGCCGGGCGCTGGGCGCTGGGCGCGCTCGCCTTCCTGCTGCCGGTGCTGGCGTGGCTGGTGCCGATGGTGTTGATCGCCCGCGCCGACGGCGACCCGCAGCACGCCGAATATGTGCAGAACATCCTGTTCGGGCAGACCGTACACCGCTACGCCACGCCGCCCGGGCACCTGCATTCGCCCGCCTACTTCCTCGGCATCATCGCGGTGGACTGGCTGCCGCTGTCGCTGCTGCTGCCGTGGGCACTGCCAGCATGGTGGCGCCGGCTGAAGCGGCGCGACGCGCGCTTCCTGATCCCGCTGGGCTGGATCGCGCTGGTGCTGGTGTTCTTCTCGCTGAGCCCGGGCAAGCGCGATGTCTACATCCTGCCCGCGCTGCCGATCACCGCGCTGGCGATGGCGCCGCTGTTGCCGGCGCTGCTGCGCCGACGCGGCGTGCGCACGGCGGTGTTCGTGCTCACGCTCGCCCTGAGCGGCGCGCTCGCGATTGCCGGCGCGCTGGCCGTAACGCGGCATCCCAAGTGGTCGCTGCGGCTGGAGCAAAGTCTGGATCCGCAGATCTGGTGGCTGTTCCTCACCATCGGCGTGGCCGGCCTCCTGATCGCGACGCTCACCCGCCTGCGCCGGGCGCCGCAGGGCTGGCTGGCCTTCGCCGCGGTGCTTTGGAGCGTCTACGGGTTGTGGGGCTATCCCCTGCTGAATGGTGATCGCTCCTCGTTGGACGTGATGGCGAGAGCGCGCACCATCGCGGGCCCGCAGGCGCCGATCGGCCTGGTCGCCTGGAAGGAGCAGAACCTGCTGATGGCACAGGGGCCGGTAGCCGAGTTCGGTTTCCTCAAGCCGTGGCCACAGCAGTTCGCCGACGCCACGACGTGGCTGCGGGCGGATCCTACGCAACGCTGGCTGTTCAGCCTAGACAGCGCGATGGGCCAGTGCGTGGACCGCAGCAAGGCGACCTACGTCGGGCACGCCAACCGCCGCGAGTGGTGGATGTTCCGGGCCGGTGCGCTGGTAGTGGGGTGCCTGCCTGATTCGCCGGCTGGCGCAGAGGATGCCGGCGGCGATTGATCGCGGCGCCTGAACGAAGCTTCCTCGCTGCGAGGCGCACCATTATTTCGTCCGGCTAGACTGCCGGCCTCTCCATTTGCTTCATCAGTTCAGCTCTCAGACAATGCCCCGACGAATCAATCTTATTGCCCGCGACAACGGTGTCGGGTTGACCCGCGACCTGCGGCTGCTCGCGCAGATACTGCGCGCCGGCGGCTGCGACGTCACGGTGACGGGTGTCCGTCGCGGGAAGCTGACCAAGTGGCTGCGTCCGTGGGTCCGCCGGGGCGAGTGGATGGTGCGAAGGCTGGTTCGGGGTCGCCGGGCAACCACCCACGATGTCAACGTAATGCTTGAGCACGTCTGGCCCGATGACGCGCCGTTCGCGCATACCAACGTGCTTGTCCCGAATCCGGAATGGTTTCTGCCGCGCGACCGGCAGCATCTGGACCGAGTGGACCGGGTCTTGGCAAAGACGCACCACGCCCAAGTGTTGTTCGAACATCTAGGGAAGACCGTGGACTACGTTGGATTCACCAGCGTAGATCGACTGCTTCCGAGGGAAGTGCCTCGTGATCGCCGCTTCTTTCACCTCGCCGGCCGTAGTCGCTCCAAGGGAACCGAGCGCCTGCTCTCGCTGTGGCGTAAGCACCCCGAATGGCCTGGACTGACCGTGGTGCAGAGCCCGCACAACGCCAAGCCGGGCGAACCGGCAGCCAATATCGACCACCTGGTCGGCTACATGGACGATGCCACGCTGCAGGGACTGCAGAACAGCCACTGGTTTCACCTCTGTCCCTCGGAAACTGAGGGCTACGGTCACTATCTGACCGAGGCCATGAGCGTTGGCGCTATAGTGGTCACGTTGGACGCACCGCCGATGAACGAGCTGGTCCAACCGGGCTGCGGCCTGCTGATTTCCCCCAGCGTCAACACGGGTCGGCAGCATCTTGCCACGACCTACTTTTTTGATGACGCCGCCATGGAGGCGGCCGTCGAACGTGCGCTGGCCATGGACGAGGAGGCGCTGCAGCAGATGGGCGAACGCGCCCGTGCGCAGTTTCTTGCCAACGAAGCCTCATTCGCGCCGCGACTGCTTCGCGTCATCGAGGCGCTCTGACGCCGTGTGAAGCATCCAGGGCACGGGGCGAGTGTCAGACCGCGGAGCGTCCTTTCTGTGCCGTACCCTTGCCGCGGTCTTCGAACCACAGCTGCAGCGCGATCGCCAGCGGGAGCCAGGTCACCAGCCACTCGGCCCGCGGGCTCTGCAGGAAGCTCGGGCCATCCACCTGTAACGCCACGCTGGCGAAAATCCACGTTACCAACATCAGCGCGCCCAGCGACTGTCTCCGATGGCGCCAGCCCTGCCAGCCCATCCAGGCCCATACCAGCAACCACAGCACCAGACCGGGCAGACCGACCTCGATCGCCACGTTGGTAAAGATATTGTGGCTGTGGGTGAGCACCTGCGACCCGGCAATAACCTGATAGTCGCTGCCCAGTCCCAGCCCGCTCCACGGGTGGGCTTCGATGAACGCCAGCGCTTGGCGAAAGATCTGCGGTCGATAGGACATCCCTCGATGCATGAGCTCCGACGGCATAACCGCCAGCACGAGCAGCACTGCAACCACGCTTCCCGCTGCCAAGCCCAGGGACCAGCGGTCGCGGCGCCATAGCACCATGCCGACGAGGCAAGCCAGCAGCGCCACCCAGGAGCCGCGGCTTCCGGTCCACCCGACGAACACCAGCAGCACCACCATTGCCGACCAACCCAGATAGCGCCTCGCTCCCACCGGAGGAACCAGCTGGGTCAGCCACAGGAAGGCGCAGGCCATCACGTAGGCTGACAGGTTCGGGCCATCGAGCAACGCCAGCCCAATCATCCGGTGATGCCAAACGATGTGCCGCCATGGAAACGCGATCATCGCCGCCAGCGCCGCAGCCGAGAGTACCACCGCGGTCCACCACAGCAACGATTGCACCTGAGCGCGGCTTCGCCCCAGCGACCACGCCAGCCATGCGCTGAGATAGAGCACCACGAAGATGGGTGCCTTTAGGCGTTCAGCAACCTGCGCACCGGTCGCCCAGAACAACGTGATGCCGGACCACACCAGCAGCGCCAGGCACAGCTGCAGCGGCGGAGAGCGCAACCACTGCCAGGCGAGCTCGCCACGGCGACGAACCAGCACGATCAAGCCGGGCAGGAACAGGGTCAATGCCAGCGTCCAGTGATAGAGACTGCGCGGCTGATGACCAGGGGTGACGGCTATGCCCACCGGAAGCCAGAACAGGCCAAGCATTAGCCACGACGATAACCACCCCGGATGGACTGGTGTATGGGGCAATTGCGCATATCGCGACAGCTCGCTGGACCGGAAAGCATCTTCCGCGACAGGCGGAGGGGCGGAAAAGTCGTGTCCCATCTGCTCCATGTGACGCTACAACTCCTGAATTGATCAGGAAAGGATAGCCTGTGGCGGCGCCTGGAATTCGGAGACATGCTGATCGACCCCCATCGAACACCGAACCGTGCCGGCGGCGCGGGTGGCCGCGAGGATGCGGTCGTTGGGGTTGTCGCCGACGTTCTTGCGCGACCGGTGGTAGAGATGGAAGGCCAGGGCACTGAAGCGCAGGTCTCGCCGTCGCAGGCCCGCATGGAAGGCGCGTACCGCCAGTTCCGTGTCTTCGCGCCCCCAGCCGGTCATTTCCTCGTTGAAACCGTTGAGGCGGACCAGGTCATCGCGCCAGAACCCCATGTTGCAGCTCTTGATGCCGCGCTGGCGCTGGCCAGGGCGCGCGTACAATCGCGCCAACGGCGGGATTCGCAAGGTATGCCGGCGACGCCCTACGCCGCGCTCGAAAAAGCCCAGCTCGGTGCGCTGCTCGCGAAGCATGCGGGCGCTGAGCGCTTCATTCATGAGCACACGCGATCCTTGTACAAAGCATCCCCGCCGTGCAAAAGCGCGGTGGTCGGCTATGAAGTGGTGCTCCGCCACCATGTCGCCATCTAGCAGGATCATGTAGTCGCCCTGTGCCGCCGCTATCGCTCGGTTACGCGCGCGACTCATGCGCGCACCATCATCCGGTTGCCACAGGTGAATCAGCCGGGTGGGGTAATCACATGCCACGCGCCGGAGCAGCGCGCGCGTGTCCTCATGCGAACCATCGTCCGTGACGATCACTTCGAAAGGCAGCTCACTCTGTGCTGCCAGCGAACGCAGCACCAACTCAAGCGCCTGCGGCCAGTTATAGGTGATCACGGCAACGCTAATGCGACCCTGGGCCGCCGGCAGTGGATAGAGTCGCGTCATAAAAAGGACCTGAGTCCTCGGACAAAGATACTCAGGGCACGCTCCCACTTTCTCCAGGGTGGCCACACCCTGCGTGTCATCACCAGCCGGATATATCGCTCTGTTTCAACCCATGGCGGCTTCGGCTTGGTTCTGTACTCGAGCTTGCAAAGCTCCATCGAAACGCACGAGTCGTCGAGACCCGCCTCCTGTGCGTAATACGCGATGAGGCTCCTTGTCTTCAGCAGCGTGCGGTACGACTGAACGACACTTCGATTGGAGAGCCACGCGTTGCTCCCGTGAATGCGGTAGTCGACGCTCCCCGTCGGCAGGTAATACTTGCGCGCCCCCAGCACACTGGCGCCATACACCAGCAGATTGTCGGGCGACGTTTTCCACAGCGGGCGGAACGCATCGGGAACATCAAGCACTCGGCGCGCCCAGTCGACGCGCATGGACACGGCAGAAGTCGGGGCGCCATACCAGACCGTCGAGGCATACGTCGTCAATGCGGTGAAGCCGAAGTCGATGGCTTTGTCCCCCAGACCCACCATCCGGTCCTGCTGGCCGAAGTGATGCATGTCTGAAAAGACAAAATCGACATCCGGCCGCTGCTCGTAGAGAGCCGCGATTTTGTCGAAATAGTTCGGTTTCCATCGGTCATCGGAGTCGAGGAAGCACACAATGTCGGCATCGACCAGCGCCATGCCCCGCTGCAGCCCGTGTAGCTGCCCGCCGTTCGGCGCGAATACCAGGGTCACACGCAGGTCCGAGGAGTAGCGATCCTTCAACAATTCGGCCGAGCCGTCGGTGGAGCCATCGTCGACCACGATGACCTGGGTTGGTGCACGCGTCTGACTGAGAGCCCCCTCGACCGCCTCGATGACAAAATCCCGGTAGTTGTAGCTGGTGACGACCACGGCAAGGGTGAGGTGTCGATGGCTGCGTGTAGAGTCCCCATCGCGCAGCATCTTGCGACCCTTGGGCTGCTGCGCCGCCTCAATGGGAACGTAGTGGTCACTCATCAAACGGCCCCGCAGGACGACTCAGCACCGAGTCTATCGTAGCGGCATGCAGTGAGCGTCTCAGATTCCCCTAGAATCTCCTCATGCCCAATCTGCCACTCACGCTCGCCGTCATCACCCACAACGAGGCGCATACCATCGCCCGCTGCCTTGATTCGGTCCCGTTCGCGGCCGAAAAACTGGTGGTCGACTCTGGCAGCGATGATGACACCGTGGCCATCGCGCAGGCCCACGGCGCGCGGGTGGTGCACCAGGACTGGTTGGGGTTCGGCCCTCAGCGAAATTTCGCCACTACTCAGTGCAGCCATAACTGGATTCTGGTGCTTGACGCTGATGAATTCTTGTCCCCCGAACTGGCCGCCGAACTAGCGCGTCGCCTGCCCGAAGTGATGGCTTCCGATGCCGCCGCCGGCATACTGCGTCGCCGCACCCTGTTCATGGGTGCGCCGATGCGCTGGTACCGGCCTATGGTCGGCGAAAAGATGACCCGCCTGTATCACCGTGATCGCGCCCGCTGGCGGGATGTCCGCGTCCACGAGTCGCTTATCGCCGACGGTCCCCACGTGCGCTTTGCGGGTACGTTCGAGCACGTTCACAACCCGACCCTGCTGCATAAAGGCCTGAAGGTGCTGCGCTATTCGGAGCTTAAAGCGCGCGACTGGCATCAGCGTCGGCGTAAGCCCAGGATGTGGCTCTGCCCCGCGCTTTTTGTAGTCACCTTCGTCCGCGACTATATCCTGAGGCTGGGTGTCCTGGACGGCTGGCGTGGCTTCGTGATCTCGCAGACGGCCGCCGCCTACGCCGTCTACAAGCGCATGCGCTACTACGAGATGTGTCGCAACCCCGATTCCATCGCGCTCGCCGACGATGCCCTGCGCCGCCATGGACTGGATCGTTGAATCGAATGCCTGCGCGCTACCTGCTTTTCGGCACCGAGCTCTACGCTGTGCCCATCCTGCGGCCGCTGGCACGCGCGGCGCGTGCGCGGGGTGCCGTTGTCGACTGGCTAGTTCCCGCACCTATCGCGCCCTACTTGCCCGCCGACATGCATCGCCTGACTCGCTTTGCCGAAACGGTACAGCACCGCTATGACGCGGTCTTCTCGGCCGCCAACTGGGTGCCGCCAGGAATCCCGGGCGTGAAAGTGCAGCTTTTCCATGGTTTCAATGCCGAGAAGCGCGACCCGCATCGAGGCCACTTTCGCTTGCGCGGCTTCTTTGATCTGTATTGCACCCAAGGTCCGGCTACCACCCAGCCGTTCCTCGAATTGAGCCGACAGGATCGCTATTTCGCGGTGGAGGAAACCGGCTGGCCCAAGCTCGATCCGCTTTTTTACGGCGCGACTTCGCCCGTGGCCGAACGATTGCGCGAAGCTGCCGCCGGCCGCCCGTGCGTGATGTACGCCTCCACCTTCACCGAATCGCTGAGTTCTGCACCCGGCATGCTCGATACGTTGGAGCAGCTGGTGGCGAGGGGTGAGTGGTATTGGTTGCTCACTCTCCACCCTAAATGTCCACACACACTGGTCCAGCGGTACCAACGCATGGCCGAGGCGCATCCAGACCACGCTGTGTTCATGGACTCCGACCACCTGCTGGACATGCAACGCAGCGCCGACGTGCTGGTTTGCGACACTTCGTCGGTCATCGACGAATTCGCCGTGCAGCTCAAACCCGTGGTCACTGTGAAGAACCGGCGTCCGAAGCCCTTCATGATTGACGTACAGACGCCTGCGGAGGTCGAGTCGGCGGTGCGCCGCGCATTGCGCCCAACACCCCAATTGCAAGCTGCATTGAAGGCTCACGCGGACGCCATTCACCCCTCACGCGACGGCCACGCCAGCGACCGAGTATTGGACGCCGTCGCGCGGTTCCAGGCCGGCGCGTACGGGCCGCTGGCGCGCAAACCCATGAACCTCTGGCGCCGCTGGCAGTGCTATCGCGACCTGCGCGCGATGCTGGCCAGTTGAGCTTCCACCGAGACCGCCCAGCATGAAGCGAGCACAGCCGCACGAACTGCGCACTCCCGCCGACGAGGACAGACCATGTGCGGATTGACGGGCATGTTGCTGCCCTCGCCGGAACAGCCCGACGATACGCTGCGGGCACTGGCGAGCGCCATGAACGAAGCGCTGCACCATCGTGGACCGGACGACCATGGCATATGGTCCGATGCGCAGGCCGGCATCGTTCTGGCGCATCGCCGCCTGAGCATCCTCGACCTGTCCGCATTGGGCCATCAGCCGATGGTATCCGCCGACGGCCGGTACGTGATCGCATACAACGGAGAGATCTACGGCTTCCAGACGCTTCGCCGCGAGCTGGAAAGCTTCGGCGCGCAGTTCAAAGGGCACTCCGACACCGAGGTGCTCCTGGCCGGCATCGCCCGCTGGGGCCTGCAGGACACCCTGGGCCGCTGCAACGGCATGTATGCGCTGGCTTTGTGGGACCGCCATGAGCGCTGCCTGTGGTTTGCGCGCGACCGGGTCGGCAAGAAGCCGCTCTACTACGGCTGGGCGGGCGATACGCTGGTGTTCGGTTCGGAACTGAAGGCGCTCTGGCACCACCCGCGCTTCGACAATGGCGTCGACCGCGACGTACTGACACTGCTGCTGCGCCTGGACTATATTCCCGCGCCGCACTGCATCCACCAGAAGACTTTCAAGTTGATGCCGGGCCACGTGCTGCGTCTGGACGCCGCAGCGGTCAGGGCAGGATCGGCGGCCCACGACCCGTTCATGGCACAACGTCCGCTGTGGGACGCTCGCGAGCGTATGCGCGCGGCGCTGGCCCAGCCGTTCATTGGTACGACGGATGAAGCCGAGCGCCAGCTCGGCGCGCTGCTTCGCGACTCCGTGGGTCTGCGCATGGTCGCCGACGTTCCGGTCGGCGTATTCCTCTCCGGCGGCACCGACTCCTCCATGGTTACGGCACTGATGCAGGAGCAAAGCACCCAGCCGGTGCACAGCTTCAGCATCGGGTTCGAAGGCTCTCACCACGACGAAGCGCCGCTGGCACGGGCGGTGGCACAACATCTGGGTACCGATCACACCGAACTCTACGTATCCGGAGCCGATGCGTTAGCCGTGGTGCCTCAACTGCCCGCCATGTTCGACGAGCCCTTCGCCGATGCTTCGCAGGTACCCACCGCTCTGCTGGCACGTATGACGCGCCAGCACGTCACCGTGGCACTCTCCGGCGACGGGGGTGACGAGCTCTTTCTCGGTTATCGCCGCTACCAGCGCGCGCTTCGCAACTGGCAATGGCTTTCGCGGATGCCGGGGGGTTGGCGCCGACAGATGGCGCGCTTCGCCACCCGGCAGGGCGAAGCCGCTCGTGGTGGCGGCCTGCCGGCGCTGTTGGCCGAGATGGGCGCGCAGGGGATCGGCGACGTCTATCGTAACCGCGTCACCCGCTGGTACGACCCGGCAGCGGTCGTCCGGGGAGCCAGGGCGATCGACTGCTTCTATAACCTGCCCGATCCGCTAAGCGGAGAGGGCACGCCGGCCGATGCCATGATGTTGGCCGACTTCGTCACTTATCTCCCAGACGATCTGCTCTGCAAAGTGGACCGTACCAGCATGGCGGTGAGCCTGGAGGTCCGTACGCCCTTGCTCGACTGGCGTGTGGCCGAGTTCGCGTGGTCGCTGCCACTGGAGCTGAAACTCCACGAGCGCGAGAGCAAGTATCTGCTCAAGAAGTTGCTTCGACGCTATCTTCCCTCGCCGATGGTCGACCGCCCCAAAAGGGGTTTCGGAGCGCCAGTGACCGCCTGGCTGCGCGGCGACCTGCGCGCCTGGGCAGGGGACCTGCTGTCGCCCTCGCGCCTCGCCGCCGACGGGGTGCTGGATGTCGATATCGTCGCTGGGATCTGGCATCGCTTCGAGCAAGGCGAGCGCAAGTGGCACACCCACCTGTGGAATGTGTTGATGTTCCAGACTTGGCTAGATTACTGGCAGCAGAGCCGCCGGGAGATCAAGCATCCACGCTGAAGGTTGAAGGACAAGTCGCGGTCTGGAGCCGTATCCGAGAAGCGGTAGATCCGGCGAGAAGTTAGACTCCGGCCTTCGCTCCGCCAAGCCAGATCATGCAACCTAAGTACTACGCCCGCTCCGAACACCTGCGCGCCCTGTGGCCCTGGCTGCCGCTGTGGACCGCGGCCGCGCTGCTGGCGATCTTCGCGCACGGGCCGATGCCGCTGTTCTCCACGCGCACCCTCGCGGTCGCCTGGGAGATGTGGCACGGGCATCACTGGCTGGTGCCTTACGTCAACGGCCAGCCGTACAGCGAAAAGGCGCCGCTGCTGTTCTGGATGATCCACGCCGGCTGGGCCGCGTTCGGCGTCAGCGACGTGTGGCCGCGGGTGCTGGAAGTGGGCTTCGGCGCCACGCAGCTGGTGTTGGTGTCGACGATTGCGCGGCGGCTGTTCCCGGACCGGCCGTGGGTCGCTTCGGCCACGCCATGGATGCTGCTGTCGCTGAGCTACGCGTTTTTGTTCGGCCTGCAGATCATGTACGACGTGCTGCTGGCGACCTGGGTGCTCGCCACGTTGCTGTGCCTGCTGCCGACCGAGCGCCGCGCCGAGCCGCGCTGGTGGCTGTTCGGGCTGTGCATCGGCTTCGGCCTGCTGACCAAGGGGCCGGTGATGCTGCTGCACGTGGTCTTTCCTTGGCTATTGGGCCCGCTGTGGAACGACTGGGCGCGAACCCATCGCGCGCGCTGGTATGGCCTGGGCGCGCTGGGCGTGCTGCTGGGCCTGGCGATGCTGTTGGCCTGGGCGATTCCGGCCGGCTTCAGCGGCGGCGAGGCGTACCGGCAGCGGCTGTTTTTCACCCAGACCGCGGCGCGCGTCGTCAACGGCGTGGCCCCGGCGGCCGACCTGCAGAACCATGCCCGTCCGCTGTGGTGGTACCTGCTGGCGATTCCGGTGCTGATGTTCCCGCTCGCCGCCTGGCCGCGCGCCGTGGCGGCCCTGGCGATGCTGCGTCGGCCGCTGCCGGCCGGCGTGCGCTTCGCGCTGTGCTGGCTGGTGCCGGCGTTCGTCACGTTCTCGCTGGTCAGCGGCAAGCAGCTGTACTACCCGCTGCCTGAACTCGGCGGCGGCTGCCTGTTGCTGGCCGGCGCCATCGCGCTGCTGCGCGAGCGCCATCCGCAACTGGCCAGCACCGCCTGGCTGGGCACCTGGCCGCTGGCACTGGGCGGCGCGCTGTTGGCGGTATTCATGTTCGTGCTGCCGGACCTGGTGGCCAGCAACCGTCTGCACGGGGAGTGGTTCGACGAGGCGGTGGACTACAGCCGGTACTTCTCCGTGCTGTTCCTGCTGCTCGGCGCGCTGCTGCTGTTGCGCGGCCGCGGCGAGATGCGGCGGCTGGCGATCGCCGGCCTGATCGGCACGCTGGCGTTCAATACGCTGTTCACCCTGACCGCCTGGCACAAGTACGACCTCACGCCATCGACCGACCTGCTGGCCGCGGCCGAGGCCGAACAGCGCCCGATCGCCTACGTCGGCGCCTACGATGCGCAGTTCCATTTCGCCGCGCGCCTGACCCGGCCAATCACCGAGATTCGCGGCGACGCGGCGATCGCAGCCTTCGCCCAAGCGCACCCCGATGGCCTGATCGTCACCCATCCGGAGAAACTTACGAGCGCCGACCGTCGCTACGCCTTGCTGGTGCAGCCGTTCCGTTCGTCGTGGGTCGTGATCTGGCCGGCGACGGTACTGAGCGACGTGCAGGCCGGCCAGCAGCCGCCGGAGCCGGCCACGCCGACTCGCATCTATCCGGCGCCCCTGCGTCCGTGATCCCGCCCGACCGCATCGCGGCGTTGCGGGCCCAGTGCGGCGGGCCGCGCGACGGCGCGTTGCTGCGCTTCTCGCTCGGCAGCGCATTGCTGGATGGCGGCGATGCGGCTGCCGCCCGCGCCGAACTGCAGCGCGCTGTCGAGTTCGATCCGCGCTACTCCGCGGCCTGGAAAGCGTTGGGCAAGGCCTGCCTTGCGCTGCACGACCACGACGGCGCAGCCGCCGCGTGGCGACAGGGCATCGCCGTGGCCACCGAGCGCGGTGACCAGCAGGCGGCCAAGGAAATGACCGTGTTCCTCAAGCGGCTGGCGCGCGAGGGCTAAGCGCTCAATCCACCGCGAGGCGGCCGGCGCCGTCGTACGGGCTCACCAGTCCGTCGGCCGAGTAGCGCTTGTACTGCCACTGGTATTGCGTGAACGCCCGCTCCACGCAGGCTTCCACGCCGCGGTTGAGGGCCGCGCAGGCCGCCGCCGGATCGGCATCGTCGAGCCCGGCCGGCGCCGGCAGCAGGTGAATGCGAAAACCTGCGCCGCGCGGCAGCCGCTCGGCGAAGGCAAACAGCACCGTGGCGCCGGTGCGCGCCGCCAGGCGCGGCAGCAACACCATGGTCAGCGCGTCACGGCCAAAGAACGGGGCCACCTCGCCGTCGCCGGCGCGGGGTTTCTGATCGGGCAGGATCCCCACCGTGCCGCCGGCGGCCAGCCGCTTGTACAACGTGCGCACGCCTGCGCCCTCGGCGCGCACCTGCTCGGGCGCCAGCGCCCCGCGCACCTTGCGCAGCAGTTGCTCGATCGCGGCGATCCGTGGCGGCCGGTAGAGAATCGCCATCGGCGTGCGGCTGCACAGCCAGTAATTGAGCAGCTCCCAGCAGCCCAGATGCGGGGCGGCGATGATCACGCCCTTGCCGCTGACCAACGCCGCATCGAACAGCTCGGCGCCGCGCACCTCGCGCACCAGTCCCAGCGCGCGCGTGGCCCCGCTGCCCCACACCTTGATGATCTCGGTGACCGACTTGCCACCCTCCGCCATCGCCTCGCGCAGCAACGCACGACGAGCCGCCGGCGGCTGGCCAGGACGGGCGATCGCCAGGTTCACCGCGGTCACCTCGGCGCTGCGCGCGCCGACGACCAACAGCAGCCGTCCGAAGAAGGCGCCCAGGCCGTGCAGCCAGCGCAGCGGCAATCGCGCCAGCAGGCGCAGCAGGAGATAGATCAGGTAGATGTCCGCACGCATCGGGGCAGTTTAGTCGAAGCCTCGCCGCCACCCGCTGCCAGCGGGAAACGATCGCGCTAAGCTGAAGCGTCTGCTTCGGAACCCTGCATGATCGCCCTGATCCAGCGCGTCACCTCGGCGCATGTGTCTGTCGACAACCAAACCGTGGGCGCCATCGACGCGGGCCTGCTGGCCCTCGTGGCCGTGCAGCCGGAGGACGGCGAGCCGCAGGCGCAGCGCATGGTGCAGCGGCTGCTCGGGTATCGGGTGTTTGCCGACGACGCGGGCAAGATGAACCGTTCGCTTACCGACACCGGCGGCGACCTGCTGCTGGTGAGCCAGTTCACCCTGGCCGCCGACACCCGTTCTGGCATGCGGCCGAGCTTCACCACGGCAGCCGCGCCCGAGCACGGCCGGCATTGGTTCGATCGTCTGGTCGAGCTGGCCCGCCTTGCGCACCCACGGGTGGAAACCGGCCGCTTCGGCGCCCATATGCAGGTACACCTGGTCAACGACGGACCGGTGACCTTCTGGCTCGAAACCTGATGGCGAACGCTCCAGCGAACACGCGCTACGGCGCGATCTGGCGCGATTCTTGCTGCCCAGCTCCCTTTCGATCCCCACTTGAAAACTGGTCAAAAAAGCAGCACATGGCTATACTGATCGGTTCCTGCATCCGCGGCGGTAGGTATGAATAGCAAAGCTCCCGAGCAACAGTCAGAAATCAAGGCGCTCATCTCCAAGGGTCTGGAGCAGGGCTACCTGACCTATGCCGAGATCAACGACCACCTGCCCGACGACATCGTCGATCCGGAGCAGATCGAAGACATCATGGCGGTGCTCAAGGGCGTCGGCATCGAGGTGCACGACGCCGCGCCGGACGCCGATCCGCTGGCCGACAACGCCCCCGGTGGCGGCAACGACGACGAGGCCGCGGCCGAGGAAGCCGTGGCCCTGCTGTCGGCGGTCGACTCCGAAGTGGGCCGCACCACCGACCCCGTGCGCATGTACATGCGTGAGATGGGCACGGTCGAGCTGCTCACCCGTGAGGGCGAGATCGCCATCGCCAAGCGCATCGAGGAAGGCCTGGGCCAGGTGCAGACCGCGCTGGCCAGCTTCCCGTTGACCATCGAACTGCTGCTGGAAGAGTACGACCAGCACCTGGACGGCAAGCGCCGCCTGTCCGAAATTCTCGCCGGCTTCCTCGACCTGGAAGCCGCCGCCGACGCCGCGCTCGCCGAAGCCGAGGAAGCCGCCGCCAACCGCACCGAGGAGGAAGGCGACGAGGAAGAGGAAGACGACGACACCAGCTCCGACGACGAGGAAGCCGGCCCGACCGGTCCGGATCCGGAAGAGGTCAAGCGTCGCATGGAGCTGCTGCGCGACTACTACGCCAAGTTCCAGAGGGCCGCGCCCAAGGCCACCGGCATCACCGACAAGAAGATCGTCAAGCTGCGCGACCAGATGGCCGAGGAGTTCCTCAAGCTCAAGCTGCCGTCCGCGCTGATCGACAGCTTCGTGCGCAAGCTGCGCGAAGTGGTGGGCGACATCCGCCACCACGAGCGCGTGCTGATGGACATCTTCGTCAAGCAGGTGAAGATGCCCAAGGCCGAGTTCCTCAAGACCTTCCCCAGCAACGAGGGCAACCTCGAGTGGGCGGCCGAGCTGGGCCGCAAGCGCCAGAAGTGGTCGCCGAACATCAAGACCCACAAGGACGCGATCGACGCCGAGCAGGAAAAGCTCGCCGCGATCGAGCGCAAGCTGTTCCTGCCGCTGACCGACATCAAGGACATCAACCGCGCGATGAGCGTGGGCGAGGCCAAGGCCCGCCGCGCCAAGAAGGAGATGGTCGAGGCGAACCTGCGTCTGGTGATCTCGATCGCCAAGAAGTACACCAACCGCGGCCTGCAGTTCCTCGACCTCATCCAGGAAGGCAACATTGGCCTGATGAAGGCGGTGGACAAGTTCGAATACCGCCGCGGCTACAAGTTCTCGACCTACGCCACCTGGTGGATCCGCCAGGCGATCACCCGCTCGATCGCCGACCAGGCGCGCACCATCCGCATCCCGGTGCACATGATCGAGACGATCAACAAGCTCAACCGCATCTCCCGCCAGATGCTCCAGCAGTTCGGCCGCGAGGCCACGCCGGAGGAGCTGGCCAAGGAGATGGACATGCCCGAGGACAAGATCCGCAAGGTGCTGAAGATCGCCAAGGAGCCGATCTCCATGGAGACCCCGATCGGCGACGACGAGGACTCCCACCTGGGCGACTTCATCGAGGACGGCAACGCCAGCTCGCCGATCGACTCGGCCACCGAGACCGGCCTGATGGAGACCGTGCGCGACGTGCTCGCCGGGCTGACCCCGCGCGAGGCCAAGGTACTGCGCATGCGCTTCGGCATCGACATGAACACCGATCACACGCTGGAAGAAGTCGGCAAGCAGTTCGACGTCACCCGCGAGCGCATCCGCCAGATCGAAGCCAAGGCCCTGCGCAAGCTGCGTCACCCCAGCCGCTCGGAACAGCTGCGCTCGTTCCTCGACCTGGAATAAGCACCGCCCTTTGGTAATCGACAACGGCCGCGCATGCGGCCGTTGTCAGTTCAGGACGTGCTCACCGCCGCCAGATCGGGAAAGTGTTCCTCGGCGTGACAGTTGGCGCATAGAAGCACGCATTTCGCGAGCTCGGTCCGGACCTCGCCATCGCTCCGGTTTGACAGGGCGCACATGTCGAGGTTGAACGACTTCTTCGCCGGATCCGTGTGGTGCCATGTCAGCGCGGCCAGATTCCTCGAATACCCGCAGCGAGTGCAACGTCCGCCGGCTTCCGCGATAAGCAGGCACTTGCGCCGCAAGCCGCGCGCCTGCTGACAGGCGTAGCTTTGGTGACGTTGGTTGGTGTCCTTGTTCTTGCAGCCGGGAACAGAATTTTCGTTGCCCACCCGCCAGCAACTTTCGGCACACCACGCACTTTCGTCTGGATTGCATCAGACGACCATGGTCCAAAAAACGGAGCCTGCGGCACGATTCGTTGCTACCATGCGGGCATGGGCCTGTAGCTCAATGGTTAGAGCAGGGGACTCATCGAAAGGTGCCACCGCGGCGTAATCCGCGGCTGGGATCGGGATGAATTCAGGGAAACCTCAGCGGCGCAACGCGGCCGGTGGCAACCCTGAGCCAAGCCGCCGGTACACCGGCGGAAGGTGCAGAGACTACCTGAGGGCTGCAGTGCCCTTCATAACAGGCTCGAGCGTCCCGCGCCCCACCCGTACGCGCATCGTTGCGTCGCACGGCGGGCGAAGAGATAGTCCGCGCCGAGGGGAAACCTTCGGAACAAGCGAATCCCTTGGTTCCAGGTTCGAGTCCTGGCGGGCCCACCATCTATAGATCCGGTGCAATTTGAGGAAGTGCTAGAACCTGCCTCAGACATGCATCTGGACAGAATCGACTGCCCGATGCAGTTCAACACGTCTCGTTGAAATTGGGGCAACTGGGGCTAGATCGGGGGGGGGGGGGGGGGCAGCCTTACAGCCCATCACGTGGCGCCCTATGCCCCTGTCAACACAGCGTCTGTGCGATAGGCGGCCTTTTTCTGGAAGTTTCCACGAAACGGAACAAGTGGCAGCGGCTCAAGTGCCGCAGACGGCTTCCAGCGGCTCTGCCGTCGACGGATAGGGGCGGCGCATGGCCACGCTGGCTATCGCATCCAAATCCGGGCACTGTCCGTAAACCGAGCGGACTTCCCAATTGCCGTTCGACCATGAAACACGACGCCACCCGCTGGAGCCTGTCGCCTTTCGAGGCGGCGCGAGCCATGTCGACCCACGACCCGCAACCGAAGACTGCCGAGGACTGGGCTGCCGAAATGGCGGCGGTGGCGGCTCGTGCCGACCGTGAAAGTTTCATGCGCATCTACGACCATTTCTTTCCCCGCGTGCGTCTCTACCTGCGCGGTCTGGGTGCCGCCGAGGCGATTGCCGAGGAGCTGGCCCAGGAGGTGCTGCTGCGGCTGTGGCAGCGCGCTGGCATGTTCGAGGCCAGCCGTGGCAGCCTGGCCACCTGGCTGTTTCGCATCGCCCGCAACCTGCATATCGACCGCCTGCGCCAGGAGCGCTACTGGGTGTCGCTGCCGGAAGGCGTGGAGCTGCCGGAAGAAGCGACCGATGAGGCGTTCTCCCGCGCCGAGAGCTACGCCGACCATGTGGACCTGGCACGGCGCATCGAGAAGTTGCCGGCCACCCAGGCGCGGTTGATCCGCATGTCCTATTTCGAAGCCAAGACGCACTGCGAGATCGCCGCCGAGCTGGGGATGCCGCTGGGAACGGTGAAGTCCTCGCTGCGCCGCGCCTTCCTCAAGTTGCAGGTGGAAGTGTGCAGGGGGGCGGCATGAACCCGCGCCATCACCTGGACGAGGCGACCCTGGTCAGCTACGCCGCCGGCGCGATGTCCGACGGCCTGCGCGCCGTGGCGGCGACCCATCTGGAGGTCTGTGGACACTGCCGCCAGCAGCTGGCGTTTGCCGAGCGCATCGGCGGCTTCCTGCTCAGCCAGCGCCAGCCGGCCGAGGAGGGCAGCCGCCATGCGCAGCTGCGCGCGCAGATGCTCGCCCGGCTCGATGCGACGGCGCCCACCCCGCCGCGTCTGGGCGGCGAGGACGATGCGCCCGCCGAGACCACTGATATCGACCTGCTGCCGCGGCCGCTGCGCCCGTATTTCGGCTCGTCCTGGCGCGACTTGCGCTGGCGCTGGACCGCTCCCGGCGTGCACATGATCCGCGCCGCGCGGCCCACCGGCGACAACCTCATCCTGCTGAAGATCGCGCCCGGCAAGAGCATGCCGGTGCACAGTCACGGCGGCTCCGAGCTGACCCAGATCCTCAAGGGCGCGTACGACGACGCGCTGGGGCACTTCGGGCCGGGCGACATGGCCGATCTGGACGGCGAGGTCGAGCATCAGCCGGTGACCTCGCCGGGCGTACCGTGCATCTGCGTCGCCGCGCTGGACGCTCCGCTGCGCTTCCCGGGCTGGTTCGCGCGCAAGGTGCAGCCGCTGGTAGGGCTGTAGACCGTCGGCGTCTGCCTCACAGGAAGGCGGACATCCTGCGAATGAAGAAGGAGCCCCGCCGCCTGGCGTGGCTCTTTCTCGCTATATCACCGCGCATCGTCCTGGTCGGCCCCAGTCCTACGTGGTCCCGAGTTGGTTTTCACCGGCGAAACGGAGGTGTTCTTCGCGGGTCGGCACCGGCCTGCTCGGCCAGCGACGAACGGGGCAGCCGAGCGCCCGATGGCAGGCCGACGCGCGCGATTCTCCGGCCCCGCGCAACATCGGCGGGCGCGAATTAGGCCGCGGCGTGCCGCCGCCCGGTGCGCTCGCGGTGCTCACCCACCATCCGCTCGACGAAGGCGCGATGGTCGGGCAGGTCGCCGAGGGCGTGCTGCGCCACCTGCTGGATCGCTGCAAACTCGCGCCGCGCCTCGTCGGCCTGCGGGTAGGCGTGGCGCATCGGCTCGAGATCGGTGTGGAACTCCATGCCGTACAGCACGTACTGCCAGCTCGCCATCTGGAACATCTCCAGGTCGCTGACGAAATCCAGTCGATGCGGCGGTCGATGCCGCCACAGCGCCAGCTTGTCCTGCAGCGTCGGCGGGATGCTGGCGGGGTCGGCGTTGTCGATCCAGAACGGCGTGTCGCCGCGCTGGCTGATGCAGTAGTGCATCTTGATGAAGTCGATGATCCGCTCGTAGCGAGCCACCATCATCGCGTTGTGCTGGCGGGCGATGCGCGGCAGGTCGTCGAGGTCGGCCGGCAGCGCGTGGGTGAGCAGGTAGGCGCCCAGCTCCACCAGGGCGATGCCGGTGGATTCCAGCGGTTCAACGAAGCCACCGGCCAGCCCGACCGCCACGCAGTTGTGCCGCCAGTGCTCGGGCCGGTAGCCGGTCTCGAAGCGGATGCGCAGCGGCGTCAGGTCCTCGGCCGAAGGGCCGAGGTAATCGCGCAGCACCTGCTCGGCGCGCTCCTCGTCGCTGTGCCGCGAGGAGTACACGTAGCCCACGCCGCGGCGCTGCTGCAGGCCGATGTCCCAGGTCCAGCCGGCCTCCTGCGCGGTGGCGATGGTGTAGGAGGGAATCGGCGCATCGGGCCGCTCGTACGGCACCTGCATGGCCACGGCGCGATCGGCGAACAGCACGTCGGCCCGGCTGTGGAACGGCGACTGCAATGCGCCATCGATGAGGTGCCCGCGCAGGCCGGTGCAGTCCACGTATAGGTCGGCCGTCATGGCGCCGAGCTCGCTGGTGATCAATCGCGCGATGGCGCCGCGTTCGTCCAGCTCGGCGCGCTCGACGGTCGCCACGTGGCGATGCACGCCGAGTACTTCGGTACCGTGTTCGGCCAGCACTTTGGCGAAGCAGGCGGCATCGAAATGGAAGGCGTGGTTCAGCGGCCCCTGGTAGTCGCCGTCCTGCGGGCGCTTGGGCGCGCGCTGGTGCTGCACTACCCGGCTCTGCATCGCTACCGCCTCGGCGAACGACAGGCCCGTCGGCGCCTCGCCCAGCAGCCAGTACGGCAGCAGCTCCGGTCCGCCCGGACGCTGGCTGGGCAGGCTGAAGGGATGGAAGAACGCCTCGCGTCCCGGCGCGCCCGGCGGTCGCACCCAGTGGCGATAGTGGATGCCTTGCTTGTAGGTGGCGTGGGCACCGTCGAGGAAGCGGCGCTCGTCCAGCCCGATCGCGGCCAGTGTGCCGCGGATCGACGGGAACGTGGCCTCGCCCACACCCAGCAGGCCGATGTTCTCGGCCTCCACCAGGTGCACCTGCACCGCCGAAGGATCGCTCGAACGCATCGCCTTGGCCAGGTAGCACGCCACCAGCCAGCCGGCGGTGCCGCCGCCAACGACCAATACTTTCTTCAACCGCGCCATCGCTTGCGCCTCCGGTTCACGTCGCCGGCCGCTCCGTCTGCTCACCGGCGAACGATAAAGAAAGGCCGGGCCTCCTGGGTGGAGACCCGGCCGATGCGCCATTCAAGGGGAGGGTGCCGGTGTCAGCTCCTGCAACACCGGCTTGGGAACGGCAAAAGGGGAGCGGCGCGACCGTCATGACGCGCCGCCGTCGATCAGCTCAGAACCAGAAGCCGAACTGCACGCCGTAGGTGCGCGGCGGCAGATACTGCGAGGTGAAGGCCACCGTGCCGTTGGCGAGCAGGGTGCTGCCGGCGGCGCTGCTCTTGACCCGGCCGTCGCTGACGTTCTGCACGTAGGCGTTGATGTACCACTTGTCGCCCGGCTCGGAGTAACGCAGGGCCAGGTCGGTACGCACGTAGGCCTTCTGCTTGTCGCCGTCACCGAAGTTGAACCAGCTCAGCCACTGTGCGCTCTGGTACTGCGAGCTGATCCGCGGGGTCAGCCGGCCACCGTTGCCGAGCACGAAGTCGTGCTCGTAGATCGCGGTGAGCGACACGTCCGGCGCGTGCGGCAGATCGTTGCCGGTGATGTCCGCGCAGTTGTTGCTGATGGTCGACTCCGGCGGGCAGGCGGTGGGCACGTAGTAATCGTTGCTGGCCGCGTAGCGCTCGGTACCCAGCTTCTTCTCCGGGATCACCGAGAGCACCAGCGTGGCGCGATCGTGGTTCTGCGAATAGGCCAGCTCGGACTCCAGGCCGCCCACCTTGGTCTTGCCGCCCACGTTGGCGAAGCCCAGGCCGTGCGTGCCGTCCGGGTAGGTCACCGGCGCGGACAGCTGGTAGTTCTTGAACACCTCGTAGTAGGCCGCGCTGTTCCAGGTCAGGTGGCCGTCGAGGAAGGAGAACTTGGTGCCGATCTCGTAGTTGGTCAGCGTCTCGGGCTTGTACAACGCGCCGCCGTCCTGGGTGCCGCCGGACTTGTAGCCGGTGGACACGCTGGCGTAGATCAGCCCGGTCGCACCCAGGTCGTGGTCCACGCGCAGCAGCCAGGTCGGCTTGCTCTTGCTGTAAGTGCCGTCGTTGTGTTGGCTGATGTTGAAGCCGGCATCGCCGGGGTTCTGCCACGGCGAGAGCGGCAGTTGCGGATACGCCGCGTCGTAGCCCCAGCCCCAGTTGATGCCGCCGCGGTTCTCGCGCTTGTCGTGCGACCAGCGCGCGCCGCCGGTGAGGCGCCAGGTGTCGCTCATATGCCAGGTGGCCTGGCCGAACGCCGCCGACGACTCCACCAACTCTTCGGGCTGGATGAACGAGCCTTGCCAGCTCACGGTGCCGTGCTGGGTGCCGTTCATGATCGGGATGTCGAAGCGGATGTTGTTGTTCTCGTGGGCGTAGTACAGGCCCAGGATCCAGTCGACGGTCTGCTCGCCGGTGGACTTCAGGTCCAGCTCGTGGCTGTAGCTGGAGTAGTTGGAGAAGTTGGTGCGGTCTTCCTGGTACACGCCGTTGGTGGTGAAGCTGGTGGGTACGTTGACGCCGCCGTCCTGGTCGAAGTCGCTCTTGCCGGAGTAGCGGTTGTAGCCGGCCACGTAGGTCAGGTCGAGGCCATCGCCGAGCTGCCAGTCCATGCGGCTGCGCACCGACTTGGCGGTGCGGTCGAGGTACGGCGCCACATCGGCCAGGGTCGACCAGAACTTCTGCCCGGGCCGCGGCTGCTGCATCAGATTCATGCTGGGCGTGCCGCGGTCGGTGAAGTACTCGTAGGACAGATCCCACAGGAAGTTGTCCGACGGCTTCCAGCGCGCGCTCACGCGGGCGGCCGACTGGTCCTGCGCGTTGTACTTCTTGCCGCCCTTCACGAAGTCGTTCGGGTCGATCGGCTGGAACGCCGCCGGGTCGCCGCCCGTGGCCAGGTAGGTGGCGCGCTGCTGGTCCACCGAGGGGATCTGGCCGATCGGGTTCTGGTAGTCGACGTAGCCGTCGTGCTGCTGGTGCACGGCCGCCACGCGCATGGCGAAGGTGCTGCTGATCGGCAGGTTCACCGCGGCGCGCACGCCGCTCTGGTTGTAGTTGCCCGCCTCGATGCTGCCGTTGCCGTAGAAGCCGCCTTCGATGTCCGGCTTGGCGGTGGTGAAGCTGATCGCGCCGGCGGTGGAGTTGCGTCCCCACAGCGTGCCCTGCGGGCCGCGCAGCACTTCCACGCTGTCCATGTCCAGCAGCAGGCTGGACGCCGCTTCGGCGCGCGGGCTGTAGACGCCGTCGACAAAGGTGGCCACCTCGGGGTCGGCGTATTCGGTCTTGGCGCTGTCGTTGCCGATACCGCGCAGGGTGAGCGTGACCACGCCGTGGTCGCCCTGCGAGGTGCCCTGCAGGCCGGGCACCAGCTTGGTGATGTCCTGCACGGTCATCACCCGCTCCTTGTCGAGCGTGTTGGCGGAGATCGCACTGACCGCCACCGGCGTCTTCTGCAGCGGGGTTTCGCGCTTGGTCGCGCTCACCTGCACCGCGTCCAGCTGGGTCACTTTCTTCTTTGCCGGCGCCGCATCGGACGACGACGCGTCCTGCGGGGCAGCGAGTACGGTGCCTGGAGCGAGCACCAGGGTCATGGCGACATACAACGCCGAGTAGCGCAGCTTCATGTACTTCCCCCTCCACATAGTCTGATGGTTCGTTGCCGGCACGACGGTGCCGGCCGGATCTGCTATCCCCGAAATGACAGCGCTGTCATTACCGATGATAAAAGTTTCGTTCGCTGGAAGCTTGACGCGCGGCAGCACACCTTTTGATCGCGGCAACTTCCTGTTTTTACTCGAATCTCGTCATCTTCTTGGCTTCGGCTCGCGGCGCTTTTGGTGCGCAGCAAGTCAATTCGCGGGAACGGGACCGGCGTCGACCCCGTTCCGTCGGCTCATTTCGGGCACGTCACCACCTCGTCGGCATCCGTGCCCAGCGCCACGCGGAACACCGCCAGCGAGGAACCCGCCCGGGCACCGAGCTGGAACGGCTGCTCGATGTGGTGCATGTCCGCGCCCGCGGCGCGGAAGCACTTGAGCGGCACGCCAACGCGACTCCACTGGCCGCTGGCCAGGTGCGCCAGCTGCGGCCCCAGCGCCACCCGCCCCTGGCACTGCGTGCCGCAGCCCAGGCCGATCCACGCATCCGGCCCCGGCAGCGCATCCACCTGCAGCGTGACCACCAGCAGCACATCGCCGTTGGTCTGGCGATCCAGGTCCAGCGGCGCCTGCGCCCGCACGGCCAGCGTGGCCTGGTCGCGCGTCCAGGCGAAGCGGCGCGAATCCTCCTGCGCGCGGTAGTCGAGCGCACTCATGCGCAGGCTGCCGTCCGCCGTGGCGGCCGATGACACATCGGCGGAGACGGTGTCGCCGTCGGCACCGACCAGACTCACGCTGTAGCCGTGCACCGGCTTGCCGCGGTCGATGTAGTTGCCCACCGGGATCTGCTCGCCCTGGATGCCCGATACCTCCGGCAGCGCCGGCACAGTGGCGCCGTGCGCATAGCTCAGCCCGTAGCCGAGCGGGAACTGCGGCGCGCCGTGCCCCGGCAGTGCGGTGCGCGGCCAGGCATAGGCCAATTGCCCGTGGAAGTCGTGCGCGATACGTCCGTCGGCGGTGCGCAGCAGCACGTCGGCCACGCCCTCGCCCTCGCTGCCCGGCAGCCAGGCGGCGACGAAGGCGTCGGCGGCGTTGATCTCGCGATTCACCCACAGCGGGCGACCGCTGAGGAACACCGCCACCACCGGAATGCCGGCGGCCTTGAGGCGGCGGATCAGCTGCAGATCGTGGTCATCGCCCGGGCGGTACAGCAGGTTCGGCAGATCGCCCTGGAACTCGGCGTAGGGATCCTCGCCGAACACCACCACGGCCACGTCGGGCTTGCGCGTGTACCGGCCATCGACGGCGATTTCGGCATGGCCACCGGCAGCGGCGACCTGGCGGGCGATGCCGGCGCCGATCGACTGGGCGCCCGGGAAATTCGCGTTGCTCAGGCCGGTGCCCTGCCAAGTCAGCGTCCAGCCACCGCTCTGTCGGGAGATGTTGTCGGCGCCTTCGCCGGCGACCAGGATGCGTTTGCGCGGATCGAGCGGCAGCACGCCGCCGTTGTTCTTCAGCAGCACCAGCGACTCGCGCACGGCGCGACGGGCCAGCGCGCGGTGCGCGGGGCTACCGACGATCTCATCGGCGCGCTTCGCCAGCGGCTGGGCCGACGGCAAGCCCGCCTCAAACAGCCCAGCGCGGAACTTCACCCGCAGGATGCGCGCCACCGCGTCGTCCAGTCGCGCCATCGGGATCGCCCCGGACTTCGCCTCGGCCAGCGTGTGCTCGTACAGGCCGCGCCAGCTGTCCGGGGCCATCAGCATGTCCATGCCGGCGTTGTAGGCGAGCGGACAGTCGGTGTTGCTGCAGCCGGGGATCTGGCCGTGCGCGTTCCAGTCGCCCACCAGCAGGCCCTGGAAGTCCATGCGCTGCTTGAGCACGTCGGTCAGCAAGGCCTTGTTGGCGTGCATCTTCACGCCGTTCCAGCCGGAGAAGGACGCCATCACCGTCTGCACGCCCGCGTCGATCGCCGGCGGGTAGCCGGCCGCGTGCACGTCGATCAGCTCGCGCTCGCTGACCTCAGCGTCGCCCTGGTCCTTGCCGTCCTTGGTGCCGCCGTCCGCGAGGTAGTGCTTGGCGGTGGCGATCACGTGCGCGTCGTCGAGAAACTGCGGCGTACCGACCTTGCCCTGCAGGCCCTCGACCATCGCCCGCGAGTACTCGGCGACCAGCTTCGGATCCTGCGAGTAGCCCTCGTAGCTGCGACCCCAGCGCACGTCCTGCGGTACCGCCACGGTGGGCGCGAAGGTCCAGTTGATGCCGGTGGCGCGCACCTCGGCCGCGGTGGCGGCGCCGATCTGGCGGATCAGTTCCGGATCGTGCGCGTTGCCCAGCGCCGAGTTCTGCGGAAACAGTGTGGCGCCGACGGTGTTGTTGTGCCCGTGCACCGCGTCGATGCCGAACAGCAGCGGGATCGCCGGGCGGCCGTCGTGGCGCTCCATCGCCGCGCGATAGAACGCATCGGACAGCGCCTGCCACTGCTTCGCGTCCGCCGTCAGCCGGGCACCGGGCTTGGAATTGCCGCCGGCGAGGATCGCGCCCAGGTGGTACTTGCGCACGTCATCCGGCGTCACGCTGAGGATGTCGGCCTGGATCAACTGGCCGACTTTCTCTTCCACTGTCATCTGCGCCATCAACGCGGCGACCTTGTGCTCGAGCGCCGGGTCGGCCGGGAACGGCCAGTGCGCGCGCGGCCAGCGCTCCGGATGCACGGCCGCCGCGGCTTGGCCCGCCATGGCCGCGGCCAGCGGCAACCACGCCAGGGTGACGGCCAGAATCGCCGGAACGGAACGCCAATGACGGACGGATGCGGGCACGCCTTTCTCCCCTGCTGCGAAGCGCGCGGCTCCCTCGCGGAACCGCTCTGGCGGGGCAGACTGGCAGAAATGACAGCGCTGTCAAATTGCAGTGCAGCATGACGGAGGGGGCGTCGTCGACGCGGGGAGAGCGTGGGTGATCGGCGGGAAATGGCGCCGTGGTGCGGTTTGCGGGCGCAGACAAGAATCCGGAAGGTCGCCCACAGGGTGGGCTCCTATGGGGCAGCGGCGGCCACGTCACAAAAGCCCCTGTGCAGGAGCCCACCCTGTGGGCGACCGGCGCGAAGCCCAACACCCGCAGCAATCAACCCGGCACGGCAGCCGTCGATTCGCGCATCTGCAGCGTGTACGGCACCTGCAGCAGCAGGCCGTTGCCCCTGCCGCGCAGCACTTCCATCAGCTGCTCGGTGGCGAGCTTGCCCATCTCGCGGCTGGGCTGGCGCACGGTGGTCAGCGGCGGCCACAACTGGGTGGCCAGCGGAGTGTCGTCGAAGCCGCATACCGACAGGTCGCGCGGCACCTTCAGGCCGCGCTCGTTGGCCGCCCACATCACGCCGGCGGCCATGTCGTCGTTGGCGGCGAAGATCGCCGTGGGCAGGGTCGGCCGCGAGAACAGCTCGCGCGCGGCGAGCACGCCGGAGCCGAAGGTGAATTGCCCCTGCACCACGTAATCCGGATCGAACGGCAGGCCGGCCTCGGCCAATGCTTCCTTGTAGCCGTTGAGGCGCCAGCGGCTGGCGCCGTGGTCGGCGATGCCGACGATGTGCGCGATGCGCCGGTGGCCCAGCTTCACCAATTCGCCGACCAGCGCCTTGGCCGCCTGCTGCTCGTCCATGCATACGCCGATGACGTGCTCGCGCCGCTGCGGCGAGATGCTCGCGTGCGGCACGCCGTGCTCCTTCAGGCGGCGCAGCAGCGCGGCGTTGTCGGTGAGCGGCGGCGTGACGATGACGCCGTCGATGTGGTGGTCGGCGACCAGCGCGTCGACGCGGCGGATGAAGTCCTGCACCCGCGTACGCAGCGGGCACACCATCATGGAATAGCGGTTGGCGTTGCACGCCTCGAGCACGCCGTCCTGGATCTCGGCCAGGTAGGTGGAGGCGGGGTTGTCGTTGTTGTCGTAGAGCATCGCCACCAGGAACGAACGGCTGCCGGCCAGCCCGCGCGCGGCGGGGCTGGGGCGGTAGTTCATCTGTTCCATCGCGGCGAGCACGCGCTGGCGCGTGGACTCCTTGACCGACGGCTCCTCGTTGAGCACGCGCGAAACCGTCTTGGGCGAAACGCCCGTCGCACGCGCTACGTCTTCAAGGCGGACCCGCATGCATGCTCCCGACACCCCGTGCCATCGGTGGGACTATGCCTGCCGCTGCCGGCGCCTGACAAGGATGCGCCAGGCTTCGGCGGCGGCCGCGACAGCTCGCCGCAGCTCGATCGCGCGTTGCCCTGATCCTGGTCAAGAGCCCACGCGCCGCGGCCGGGCAAAGTGCCGGCCATGGACCTAGCCGACGCCCCCGCTCCCGCCGCCATTGCGCCGCCGACCTTCGATGCGGCGCTGATCGCCCGTTACGACATCAACGGCCCGCGCTACACCAGCTACCCGCCGGCGCCGCAGTTCCGCAGCGACTTCGACGAAACGGCGCTGCGCGCGGCGATCCGCGAGTCCAACGAGGAACCGATTCCGCGGCCACTGTCGGTCTACGTGCACGTGCCGTTCTGCATGAGCCCGTGCTTCTACTGCGGCTGCAACCGGGTAATCACGCGCGACATCGGCAAGGCCGACCGCTATTTGGAACGGCTGGTGCGCGAGATCGAGCTGGTCGCGCCGCTGTTCGATCGCGACCGCCCAGTGCGCCAGCTGCATTTCGGCGGCGGCACCCCGAACTTCCTCGACCTGCCGCGGATGCGCGAGCTGATGGAGTCGCTGGCGCGGCATTTCAGCTTCGTCCGCGACGACCAGCGCGAATACGGCATCGAGATCGACCCGCGCTTCGCCGACGCGGCCTACATCCACGGGCTGGCCGAGCTGGGCTTCAACCGCATCTCGGTCGGCATCCAGGATTTCGACCCCGCCGTGCAGGCGGCGGTGAACCGCATCCAGAGCGTGGCGCAGACCGCCGAGGTGCTGCACGCCGCGCGCGAAGCGCGCTTCGTCTCGGCCAGCGTGGACCTCATCTACGGCCTGCCGCGGCAGACGTTGGACGGTTTCGACCGCACACTCACCGAGGTGATCGCGCTGGCGCCGGATCGTGTCGCGGTCTACGGCTACGCCCACCTGCCGGCGATGTTCAAGGCGCAGCAGCAGATCGAGGCGGCCGAGCTGCCCGACCCGGCGACCCGGCTGGCGCTGTTCGGCCGCGCGCTGGAACGGCTCACCGCCGCCGGCTACGTCTATATCGGCATGGACCATTTCGCCCGCGCCGACGACGAGCTGGCGCGGGCGCAGCGCGCCGGCCAGCTGCAGCGCAACTTCCAGGGCTATTCCACCCACGGCGACTGCGACATCGTGGGCCTGGGCGTGAGCGCGATCGGCCGCATCGGCGACAGCTACAGCCAGAACGCACGCGACCTCACCGGCTACTACGCCGCGCTCGACGCCGGCCGCCTGCCGGTGGCGCGCGGCCTGCTGCTGGACGAGGACGACGTGATCCGCCGCGCCGCGATCGGCGAGCTGATGTGCCACGGCGAGCTGGACATGGCCGCCTTCGGCGCGCGCCACCGCTTGCTGTTCGACACCTATTTCGCGCAGGCGCTGGAGCGGCTGCGCGCGCTGGCCGATGACGGCCTGGTGACGCTGGACGAGCGCATGATCCGGGTGACTTCGCGAGGACGCCTGCTGTTGCGTATCATCGCGATGTGCTTCGATGCCTATCTCGATGACGAGGCATCGCCGGCACGCTACTCGCGCGCCATCTGACCCACGCCACCGGTTGTCACCCACGATGCGCTCCAGCCATCCGGCAGGCCGCCTGCCCGATCCGCCCAGCCCGATCGCCAACGATGGCGACGAGGTCCGTTTCTGCCGCACCTGCGCCTTCGCCGGCGCCTGCATCGCGGTGGGCTACGGCAAGCCCGAGCTGGAGGCCCTGCACTGCCTGGTGGAACACGTGGGGCCGTACCGCTCGGGCGATCACGTGTTCCGCACCGGTGATCCGTTCCGCGCGATCTTCGCGGTGCGCGCCGGCACGGTGAAGACCTGCCTGGTCGACAAGGAAGGCCGCGAGCAGGTGCTGGGCTTCTACCTGCCCGGCGAGGTGATCGGCCTCAACGCGATCTATCCGGAGCATTTCCCGTGCGACGCGATCGCACTGGAAAACGCGCAGTTCTGCCGCTTCTCGTTTCCCGCCATGAGTGCGCTGGCGGCGCGCATGCCGGCCGTGCAGCAGCATCTGTTCCGCCTGCTCAGCAAGGAACTCGGCACCGCCAGCCTGCTGGCCGGCGACCACAGCGCCGACGAGCGCATGGCCGCGTTCCTGTGTGACCTGGGCCGCCGCTACGCCGCGCGCGGCTTCTCCGGCACGCGCTTCGCGTTGAGCATGTCGCGCGGCGACATCGCCAACTACCTGCGCCTGGCCTCGGAAACGGTAAGCCGGGTGCTGACGCGCTTTCGCAGCCAGAACCTCATCGCCATCGAAGGCCGCGAGCTGGAACTGCTCGACGTGAAGGGTCTGGAGAAGATCGGGCAGAACCTGCTGCCGGATTGAGCGGCGCGCGATGGCCGCGCTCCGGTGGAGCGTGCCTCTGCCGCGCGAGCGCCTGGCTCGCCGCTGATGCGATGCCGTGTAGTGCGTGACGCCGGTTGGCGCAGCGCGCTCGTGATTCGACTCGCCCCCGGGCGGTGTGCAGTCCCGCTCGCCAGCGCCTCGTCATGCCTCCCCATTCCCGCATCGACAGGGAGGGAATCCGCCGTGCGATCCAGGCTGTCACCGCATGGAGGTGAAAGCCTTGGTGCGATCTCGCCCGGAGGAATCGCGGTGATGCCACCTCCCCGGCACCGCCCACGCTGACCCAGATCAGGGCACCCGCGCGGCACCGTCACCAGCATGGTGGCCTCGCTTCGTTCCGAGTGCCGCCATGCGCGATACCGTGATCACCCCACCCACGCCGATGCGCGTGCCGGACATCCTCGCCCAGGCGCCGCACCGCCTGCTGTTCTTCGCCGGCAGCTGCGCGGTGCTTACCAGCATGACGTGGTGGGCGCTGCAGCTGGCGTCGCTGCGCTATGGCTGGGGGCGCTGGCCGCAGCCACCGGTGCCGCCGGCGTGGGGCCATGCGCTGCTCACGGTGTACGGGATGCTGCCGCTTTTCATGTTCGGCTTCCTGCTCACCGTGTTTCCCCGCTGGCTGGATCGCCCCGCGCTGCCGCGCCGGCGCTACGTGCCGGTGGCCGGCGCGGTATTCGGTGGCTATCTGCTGGCGCACGCCGGCCTGCTCGGCAGTCTCGCGCTGTTGCGCGCGGGCGTGCTGCTGACCGCCATCGGCTGCGGCGTGGCGCTGGTCACGCTGGCCCAGGTGCTGGCCGCCTCTACCGCACGGCAGGCTCATGCGTGGTCGTGCCTGGCAGCGCTCGCGGTGGGCAGCATCGGACTCATCGCCGGATTGGCCGCGCTGTTTGGCGCCCCGCCGGTGGCGATGACGCTGGCGATCCGGCTGGGCGTGTTCGGCTTCCTGCTGCCGATCTACTTCAGCGTGTGCCACCGGATGATTCCGTTCTTCAGCGCGAACGTGATCGCTGGCTACCGCATGTGGCGGCCGCGCGCGAGCCTGGTGCTGGCGTGGACGCTGCTGACGGCGCACGTGGCGCTGGAGCTGGCCGGCGCGCAGGCCTGGCGCTGGCCGGCCGATGCGCCGCTGGCGCTGCTGTTCGCCGCGCACGCGCTGATGTGGCGGCCGTGGCGGGCGCGCCGGCCGGGCCTGCTGTTGGCGCTGCACTTGGCCTTTGCGTGGCTGCCCGTGGCATTCGCGCTGTACGCGCTGCAGAGCGCGTGGCAGCTGGTCACCGGCGAGACCGTGCTCGGGCTGGCGCCGCTGCACGTGCTGACCATCGGCTACTTCGGCTCGATGCTGGTGGCGATGGTGACGCGGGTGACGCAGGGCCATTCCGGCCGCCTGCTGCAGATGGGCGCGGTGCCGTGGCTGTGCTTCGTCTTGCTGCAGTGTGTGGTGGTACTGCGCGTGCGCGCCGAGCTGGGATCGGACAGCTACCGCTGGCTGGTGATCGCCGCGGCGGGCTGGCTGATCGCCTTCGCGCCGTGGGTGCTGCGCTCGGCATGGATCTACCTGACCCCGCGCGCGGACGGCAAGCCGGGCTGAGCCGGCGGCAGGCTGTCGCAGGCAGCGCGTTCGTGCGATCGGCTGATCCAGGTCAGATGCCCCGCTGCACCTGCCGCCTACGCTGCGCGCAAGGATTACCAAGGGGAAGGATCATGTCGAAGATGCTGCGCATGTTGCTGGCCACGGCCAGCGTATTGGCGATGGCCGCCTGCTCGGGCAAGCCCGAGTCGACCGCCGCCTCCACCGCGGGCGCGAGCCCCGCAACCGCCGCGACCACGGCGGCCACCGACCCGGGTGATTTCGGCCCGCCGCAGGGCGAGCCGATCCACGCCGTGCTCACCAGCCCGCCGAACGTGCCGCCGCCGATCCACCGCAATTACCCGGCCAAGGTGATCGTCGACCTGGAAGTGATCGAGAAGGAGATGCCGATCTCCGAGGGCGTCAGCTACACCTACTGGACCTTCGGCGGCACCGTGCCGGGCAGCTTCATCCGCGTGCGCCAGGGCGACACGGTGGAGTTCCACCTGAAGAACTCGCCCGATTCGAAGATGCCGCACAACATCGACCTGCACGGCGTCACCGGCCCCGGTGGCGGTGCGGCGTCGAGCTTCACCGCGCCCGGCCACGAGTCGCAGTTCACCTTCAAGGCGCTCAACCAGGGCGTGTACGTCTACCACTGCGCCACCGCCCCGGTGGGCATGCACATCGCCAACGGCATGTACGGGCTGATCCTGGTCGAGCCGCCGGAGGGCATGCCCAAGGTCGACCACGAGTACTACGTGATGCAGGGCGACTTCTACACGGTGGGCAAGTACCGCGAGAAGGGCCACCAGGCCTTCGACATGGACAAGGCGATCGACGAGAAGCCGACCTACGTGCTGTTCAACGGCCACGAAGGCGCTCTCACCGGCGACAACGCGCTCACTGCCAAGGTCGGCGAAACGGTGCGCCTGTTCGTGGGCAACGGCGGACCGAACCTGGTCTCCAGCTTCCACGTGATCGGCGAGATCTTCGACACCGTGCGGCAGGAGGGCGGCACCGTGGAGCAGCACAACGTGCAGACCACGCTGATCCCGTCGGGCGGCGCGGCCATGGTCGAGTTCAAGACCCAGGTGCCGGGCAGCTACGTGCTGGTGGACCACTCGATCTTCCGCGCCTTCAACAAGGGCGCGCTGGGTATCCTGAAAGTCGACGGCCCGGAGAACAAGGCGATCTATTCGGGCAAGGAAGTGGACTCGGTCTACCTCGGCGACCGCGCCGAGCCGAACCTGCACGCGGTGAGCACGGCGGCCAAGGCGAATGCCGCCGGCACACTGAGCAAGGCCGACCAGATCGCCGCCGGCAAGCAGCTGTTCACCGGCACCTGCTCGGTCTGCCACCAGGCCAGCGGCCAGGGCCTGCCGGGCGTGTTCCCGCCGCTGGCCAAGTCCGACTACCTCGCCAAGCAGACGCGCGACCACCTGATCGGCATTCCGCTGCACGGGCTCACCGGCAAGGTCACCGTCAACGGCAAGGAGTACGACTCGGTGATGCCGCCGATGACCCAGCTCACCGACGACGAGGTCGCCAACATCCTTACCTACGTGCTCAACAGCTGGGACAACCCCGGTGGCCAGGTGAGCAAGGACGAGGTGGCCAAGGTGCGTGCGCAGCCGGCCCCCGCGCCTGCCGCTGAGCACTGAGCCGATGCGCGCCCGCGCGCTGCTGATCGCGATGTTCGCGCTGGCTGCGGCACCCGCCGTGGCCAGCGCGGCCCACTACCGGCCTCTGCCCGGCGGCCGTTTCGCCAGCGTGGTGCCGGCCGACGGCAAGGATGCGCCGGCACAGGTGGCGCCATTCGCCCTGCGCAGCGAGCCGGTGACCAACGCCGAGTTCCTCGCCTTCGTCAGCAAGCATCCGCAATGGCGGCGCGACCGCGTGGCGCCGATCTTCGCCGACGGCCGCTACCTGTCGCACTGGGCCGCACCGGACGCGCTCGGCGCCGAGGCCATGCCGGCACAGCCGGTCACCCGGGTGAGCTGGTTCGCCGCGCAGGCCTATTGCGAGAGCGAACACGCGCGGCTGCCGAGCTGGTACGAGTGGGAGATGGCCGCCGCGGCCGATGCCAGCCGCGCCGACGCGCGCAGCGATCCGGCCTGGCGCGAGCGCGTGCTGGACTGGTACAGCCGCCCGTCTTCGCACGCACTGCCGGTGATCGGCGGTGCGGCCGACCTGCACGGCGTGCGCGACCTCAACGGCCTGGTGTGGGAGTGGGTGGACGACTTCAACGCCCTGCTGGTGGGCAGCGACAGCCGCGACCAGGACGGCGCCGACAAGCTGAAGTTCTGCGGCGCCGGCGCGATCAGCCTGCAGCAGAAAGAGAACTACGCCACGCTGATGCGGGTGGCGATGCTGTCCGCGCTGAAGGCGGTCGACACCACGCCCAACCTCGGCTTCCGCTGCGCGCGCCCGCTGGCGAGCGCACCGTTCGATGCATCCCCTCTGTCCGTTCATCCCCGGATCACGTCCGGGGCAGGCTCTGAGCGTAGCGAAGCGAAGTCGAAGGACCGTCACCCCACGCGCAGCGCATCCACCGCCCTAGAAGCGAGCACCCCATGAAACGGTTCGCCCTCCTCCTGCTCGGCGCCCTGTTCTCAGGCAACGCTCTCGCCGCACCGGCAAGCGTGGCGCCCACGCTGCCCGGCGATTCGGTCTACCAGCTCGCCGCCACCCTCACCGATCAGGACGGCCACGCCGCGCCCTGGGCCACGCGCCGCGGCACGCCGCAGATCGTGAGCATGTTCTATAGCTCGTGCACCATGGTCTGCCCGATGATCATCGACACCATGAAGGCCACCCGCCGCGCCGCCGGCGATCCGGCCGCGCTGGGCCTGCTGGCGATCAGCTTCGACCCGGCCCGCGACAACACCGACGCGCTGCGCCGCTACGCCGCCGCGCACCGGCTCGACCTGCGCTGGTGGACGCTGGCGCACGCCTCGCCGGGCGACACGCGTTCCATCGCCGCCCTGCTCGGCGTGCAGTACCGCCCGCTGCCCGACGGCGACTTCAACCATTCCAGCGTGTTGCTGCTGCTCGATGCGGACGGCCGCATCGTGGCGCGCAGCGCGATCATCGGACGCACCGATCCGGCCTTCGTCACCGCCGTGCGCCAGCTTGCGGGAGCACACCCATGAACCTCGCCTCGCGCGCCCTGCTTCTCGGCCTGCTCGCGCTACCGCTCGCCGGCGTGAGCTTCGCGCAGCACGCACACCACGCGGCGCCGGGCGACACGGCGCCGACGCCGGCACCAACCACCCGCTGGCCCGCCGGCGCCGCGCTGCAGGACGGCATGGGCCGCATCCACGTCGCGCTGGAGGAACTGCGCCACTACGAGATGGGCCACATGGACGCCACGATGGCGCTGGATCGGGTTGGCCTGATCGAACAGGCCGCCGCCGACATCTTCGCCAAGTGCAAGCTGCCGGAAGAGCGCGACGCGGTGCTGCACCACATGCTGGTGCCGCTGCTGGCCGCCGCGCAGGCGCTGAAAACACATCCGGACGACATGGCCCAGGTGCAGGCGATGCGCGATGCGGTCGCGGACTACCCACGCTACTTCGCCGATCCGGGCTGGGCGGCGCCGGCGAAGCCTTAGGAGAGGCAGCTCAGATCACCGCGCTGTCGTCGTCGAAGCCGCGGCCGTCGCGCAGCACGGTACGCAGGCGCGCCTCCCACGGCGCGGTGTCGATGCCGTGCGCACGCAGCCACGCGCGGTCGAACAGCGTCTCGGCGTAGCGCTCGCCGCGGTCGCACAGCAGGCTGACGATGCTGCCGCGCTCGCCGCGGGCGCGCATCGCCGCGGCCAGCCGCAGGCAGGCGACGAACTGGGTGCCGGACGATCCGCCGTAGCGGCGGCCGAGCAACTCTTCCAGCAACCACGCCGCGGCGATCGAGGCGGCATCGGGCACCTCCAGCACGCGGTCGACCACCTCGAACACGAAACCCGGCTCCACCCGCGGGCGGCCGATGCCTTCGATCACGGTCGGCCGGCTGGCCACCGCGTGGCGGTCATGCCGGCGCCAGCCTTCGACGAAGGCGCTGCCGGTCGGCTCGGCCAGGCACAGCCGGGTGGGCAGGCGGCGGTAGCGCAGGTAGCGACCGATCGTCGCCGAGGTGCCACCGGTGCCGGCGCTGCAGACGATCCAGGCCGGCTCGGGCGAGCGCTCGCGCGCCATCTGGCCGAGGATCGACTCGGCGATGTTGTTGTTGCCGCGCCAGTCGGTGGCGCGCTCGGCGAGGCCGAACTGGTCGAGGAAGCAGGCCCCGTGGGCCGCGTGTGCGTTCGCCGCGGCGAGCACTTCGGCCGGGTCGTCGACCAGATCGCAGCGCCCGCCCAGCGCCTGCACGTCGCGGATCTTGCCCGGCGCGGTGCACGCCGGCATCACCGCGATGAACGGCAGGCCGAGCAGGCGCGCGAACCACGCCTCGGAGATTGCGGTACTGCCGGACGATGCATCCACCACGGTCTGCCCCGCGTGTAGGCGGCCGTTGCACAGCGCGTACAGGAACAGCGAGCGCGCCAGCCGGTGCTTGAGGCTGCCGCTGGGATGGGCGGACTCGTCCTTCAGGTAGATGTCGATGCCGGGGAAGGCCGGCAGGTCGAGCTTGAGCAAATGCGTGTCGGCCGAGCGCGCGGCCTCCTGCGCCAGGCATTCGAGCGCACCGTGCACCCACTCGCGGCCAGACGGCGACGGCGACGGCGAAGACATCACCCGCTCGGCGGCGCTACTCATGGCCGCTGCGCCACGATCGGCACGCCGAGATCGCGTCCGCGCGGGCGCAGGCCCAGCCCGAGTTTCAGGCTCTGCCCGATGCGTTCGGCGTAGTCGATCATCAGTGCCGCCCCGCTCGCGTCCAGCACCTCGGCGCAGGTGGCGCGCCACAGCGTGAGCCAGCGGTCGAAATGCTCGGCGCGCACCGGATGGCGCTGGTGGGCGGCCATCGGGTTGCCGCGGTAGCTGCCGGAGCGGCGCGCCACCGAACACCAGAACGAGGTCAGCAGCTGCTTGTGCTCTTCCCAGTCGTGCACCGCCGGGTTGAACACCGGCCCGAGCTCGGCATCGCGGCGCACCTGCTCGTAGAAGCGGTCGACGAGGGTGGCCAGTTCGGTTTCGCTGGGGGGCGTGACGGCGGCATGCATGCGGGCGTTGACTCGGACGATGCGCGCCGCCGGGGGAGGCTAGGCGCGCGGAGGCGGGGAATCGACACGGTCGGTCATGTCATCAGGCATGGGGTCGACCGCATCCGTGGCCTGGGAGGATGCGAGCGTGCCGGCGCGCGCGCCCTGATCTGGATCATCCTCCAGCAACGGCACGATGCCGGGGCTGTCCAGGTCGTCGAACTGCTGGTGGTTCACCGCCCAGAAGAACAGCGCCACGCCCACGCCCACCACCAGCAGCGTCACCGGGATAAGCACCAGGATGATGTTCACGCGCGCAGCGCCAATGGCGATGCGGCGGCGACGCGACCCACGCGCAGCGCATTGAGCACCACGCCAAGCGAACTCAGCGCCATGCCGATGCCGGCCAGCCACGGCGGCACCAGGCCGAACGCAGCGAACGGCACCGCCACCAGGTTGTAGCCCAGTGCCCAGCGTCGGCTCTGCGCGGCGATGCGCTGCATCTGCATCGCCACGGCGCGGGCGTCGAGCAGGCCGTCCAGACGTCCATCGGCCAGCAGCAGGTCGGCATGCGCCTGCGCCAGCTCGGTGCCGCTGGCCAGTGCGGCGGAAACATCCGCGCCGGCCAGCACCGGCGCATCGTTGCTGCCGTCGCCCACCGCCAGGGTGACGCGGCCGTCGGCGCGTGCGGTCTGCAGCAGGGCGAGCTTGTCCGCTGGCGACTGGCGGGCAGACCAGGCGTCCACCTCCAGCGCATGCGCCACCGTGGCTACGCGCGCCAGATCGTCACCGCTGGCGATGGCCAGCGTCACATCCTGCGCGCGCAGCGCGGCGACAGTGGTGCGGGCCGCGTCGCGCAGCCCGTCGTCCACCGCGAAGCGGGCCAGCTCGCCCTGCGCATCGGCCAGCACCAGCGTGCCGGCCGCTCCCTCCCCCGTATCTTTCTGGCCGCTGGCGGCGAGCGCGAAATCGGCGCGACCCAGCCACAGCGGCACGTGATCCACCACGCCGGACACACCCGCGCCGGCATGCACGCGCACATCGCGCGCCGTCAGCGGCGCCGCGGCAGGGCCGGTGACGGCGAGGCGGGTCAGCGCATGCGCCAGCGGGTGGCTGCTCTCCTGCGCCAGCGCCACGGCCAGGCGCAATACGTGATCGACATCCAGCCCGCGCTGCGGATGGATCGCCGCGCGGGTGAACTGCGGCTCGGTGAGCGTGCCGGTCTTGTCGAACAGCGCGTAGTCGACGCGGGCCAGCGTTTCCAATGCCACGGCGTCGGTCACCAGCACGCCGCGCGTGGCGAGCACGCCGAACGCCCGCGTGCGCGTGGCCGGCGCGGTGAGCGCGAAGGCGCAGGGGCAGGCGATCACCAGTACCGCCACGGCTGCTTCGAACGCGCGCGCAGCATCCACCAGCAGCCAGCCCAGCGCGGTGAGCGCGGTGAGCACCAGCACGCGGGCGACGAAGCGCGCCACCGCCGGATCGCCGCCGTGGCGCACGCGGGCCAGCCGGCTGCCGCGCGCGCGTCGCGCCAGCGCGCCGATGCGCGCGGCGGCGGTGGCCTCGCCGCTGTGGGTGACGCGCAACTCCGCGGTACCGGACACTAGCACGCTGCCGGCCACCACCGCGGCGCCGGCTGCGCGCCGCTGCGGCCGCGACTCGCCCGACAGCAGCGACTCGTCCAGCTCGGCCCACGCGCTTTCCAGCACGCCATCGGCCGGCACCGTGCCGCCCTCGGCCACGTGCACACGATCGCCGGGCAGCAGGGCCAGCGCGGCCACCGTTTCCAGCGTGCCGTCGTTGCGCCAGCGTTCGGCCAGCAGCGGCGCGGCATCCACCGCGGCATCGCCCAGTGCACCGCTGCGATGGCGCGCGCGCATCTCGATGTGCCGCGCCAGCAGCAGCAGGAACACGAACATGCTCACCGAATCGAAATAGATTTCGCCGCTGCCGCGCCAGGTATTCCACGCACTGGCGGTGAACACCAGCAGCACCGCCAGCGCCACCGGCAGGTCGATGCCGAGGCGGCGCGCGCGCAGCTCGTCGAGGGCACCGCGATAGAACGGCAGCGCCGCGTAGAACACGATCGGCAGCGTGGTGAACAGCCCCAGCCAGCGGAACAGGTTGCGTGTGCTGAAGTCGACGAAGTCGACCACGCCGAGGTAGATCACGAACGCGTAGGTCATCACCTGCATCGCGCACATGCCGGCCACCAGCAGGCGCTTGAGCGCGTCGTGCGCCTCGCGGCGCGGGTCTTCGTCCACTCGTGCGCGCGGCAGCGGCTGCGCGCGGCAGCCGATACTGGCGATCGCGTCGAGCAGACCGGGCAGGCTCTGGCGTGCTGGTTCCCACACCACCGACACGCGCTGGCTGGCTACGTCCACACCCACCCGCTGCACGCCGGGCAGCGCGCGCAGCGCCTGCTCCAGTCGCAGCACGCGGCGGGCGTCGGCCAGCGGCGCCACGCGCAGGGTCACTTCGGCGCGACCATCGCGCCGCGGCCGCAATACCTGCGCGGCCAGCTGCGGCTGGGCCCAGGCGCTGTTCATGGCGCAGTGGCGGCGGGTGCCGGTGCCGAGGCGGCCGGCGCGGCATGGCTGCGTGCGGGCACGCCGAACACCGGGTGCGGCGCATCGACCGGCACGTCGTCGTGCCGTGCGCCGACCATGATGATCCAGATACAGCCGGCCATCGACGCGGCGAACACCGCTGCGCCCAGCCACAGCACCGGCTGGCGGTACCAGGCGCCGCTGCGGTCAGCGGGCGGCCTGGGCATCGGGCGCGGCCGCCGTGGCCGGATGGGCGAGGTGGTAGACGTAGGCGGCAAGCACGCGCATCTGGTCTTCGGTCAGGCGCGAACTCCACGCCGGCATCGCGCCCTGGCGGCCGCCGCCGATGGTGCGCTCGATGTCGGCCACGGTGCCGCCGTGCAGCCAGATGGTATCGGTGAGGTTGGGCGCGCCCAGCGCCTGGTTGCCCTTGCCCTCCGGCCCGTGGCACGCGGCGCAGGTGGCGAACAGCGGCTGGCCGGCCGCCGCCATCGCCGCGTCATGCGGCGCACCGGACAGGCTCAGCACGTACTGCGCGAGGTTCTTCACGTTCTGCTCGCCCAGGCTCGCCCACGGCGGCATCACACCGGCACGGCCGTTCTGGATGCTGGTGAGGATGGCCTTGCCGTCGCCGCCGTAGAGCCAGTCGTGGTCGGTGAGGTTGGGCGCCCCCAGCAGCGTGTTGCCGCGACCCTCGCGACCGTGGCAGGCCTCGCAGTTATCGAGGAACAGCTGCTTGCCCATCTGGATCGCCGACGGATCGCCGGCCAGCTGCTCCACCGGATACTGGCGGAAGCGCACCAGCAGCTCATCGAGCTTGGCGTCGTTGGCGGCCACGTCGCGTGCCAGCTCGCCGTGCGCGGTCCAGCCCAGGATGCCCTTGTGATTGCCGAAGCCCGGGTACAACGCCAGGTAGACGAATCCGACGACAAACATGGCGCCGGAGAACAGCAGCCACCACAGCGGCAGCTTGCGCACGCCCTCGCGCAGCACGCCGTGCGCCCACACGTGGCCGCTGGTGCCGTCCGGCAGTACCGGAATCTTCGCGCGCGGCCCCCACAGGAACAGGAACAGCGTGATGCCCAGGTTGAGCACGATCAGGAACATCACCCACAACGACCAGCCCGTGCTCATGCGTGCTCCTCCGAATTCGGTGCGCCGTCTTCCATCGGCAGCGCGGCCATGCGCTGGAACGTGGTGCGATGGTGCTTGCGCCAGGCCCAGATCCAGATCGCGACGAAGGTGACCATCAGCACGACGGTCACCACCCCGGTGACGTGACCCCACACCGGACTGATCATGGCGCCGCTCCCGCCGTCTTGGCCGCAGCCACCGGCTCGTTCCTGATACCCAGGCCCTGCAGGTAGGCGATCAGCGCGTCCATCTCGGTCTTGCCGTCCAGCGCGGCCGGTGCGGCGGCGATATCGGCATCGCTGTACGGGTCGCCCAGCGTGCGCAACGTGCGCATGCGCGCCTGGATATCGGCCACGTCGAGCTTCTTCTCGGCCAGCCACGGGTAACCGGGCATGTTGGATACCGGCACCACCTGGCGCGGATTCATCAGGTGCAGGCGCTGCCACTGGTCGGAATACTTGCCGCCGACGCGGGCGAGGTCCGGCCCGGTGCGCTTGGAGCCCCACTGGAACGGCCGGTCGTACACCGACTCCTCCGCCTCGGAGAAGTGGCCGTAGCGCTGGGTCTCGGCACGCAGCGCGCGGATCATCTGCGAGTGGCACAGGTAACAGCCCTCGCGCACGTAGATGTCCTTGCCGGCCAGGCGCAGCGGGTCGTACGGCTTCACCCCCGGCGGCGCCTTCACCGCGTGGGCTTCCATGAACAGCGGGGTGATCTCGGCCAGACCGCCGATCGACACCATGATCGCGATGAGGATGCCGAGCAGGCCGGCGTGCTTCTCGATCGCTTCGAAATGTTTGTAGGCCATGGTGCTCTCCTCAACCTGCGGCCGGCAGCGGGGCGGGCACCTGGTGCGGCACCGGCTCGGGGATCGGCACCGGGATCGGCTTGATCAGATGCGCGCGCGCATCGGCCGCGGTGTGCCACAGGTTCCACGCCATCACCCACATGCCCGACAGGATCAGCAGGCCGCCGCCCCAGCGGATCAGGTACATCGGCTTGATCGCGATCAGGCTGTCGATGAACGCGTAGGTGAGCGAGCCGTCCGGCTGCGTGGCGCGCCACATCACGCCCTCGGTGACGCCGGCGGTCCACATCGAGCCCACGTACAAGAGCGTGCCGGCCATGTGCAGCCAGAAGTGCCACTCCATGCCCTTGCGCGAGTACATCGCCGGCCGGCCGAGCGCGCGCGGCGCCATCGCGTAGAGCGAGCCAATGGTGATCATCGCCACCCAGCCGAGCGAGCCCGAATGCACGTGCGCGATGGTCCAGTCGGTGTAGTGCGAGAGCTTGTTGACGGTCTTGATCGCCATCATCGAACCCTCGAAGGTGGCCGCCGCATAGAACACCAGCGACATCACCATGAACTTCGCCGCCGGGTCGGTGCGCAGCTTCTCCCACGAGCCGTTGAAGGTGAGCAGGCCGTTGGCGGCCGAGCCCCAGCTGGGCATCAGCAGGATCAGCGAGAACGCCATGCCGACGGACTGCACCCAATCCGGCAGCGCCGTGTACATCAGGTGGTGCGAACCGGCCCACATGTACACCGAGATCAGCGCCCAGAAGTTCACGATGGAGAAGCGGTAGCTCCACAGCGGCTGCTGCGCCTGGCGCGGCACGAAGTAGTACATCATCCCGAGGAAGCCAGCGGTGAGGAAGAACGCCACCGCGTTGTGGCCGTACCACCACTGCACCATCGCATCGACCACGCCGGAATACACCGGGTAGGACTTCCACAGCGACACCGGCAGCGCGATGTTGTTGACGATGTGCAGCAGGCCCACCGCGATGATGAACGCGCCGTAGTACCAATTCGCCACGTAGATGTGCTGGATGCGCCGGCGGGTGAGGCTGGCGAAGAACACCGTGCCGAAGCTCACCCATACCACCGCGATGAGGATGTCGATGAACCACTCCGGCTCGGCGTACTCCTTGCTCTGGGTGATCCCCAGCGGCATGGTCACCATCGCCAGCACGCAGATCAGCTGCCAGCCCCAGAAGGTGAATTCGGCCAGCTTGCCCAGCGCGAGGCGGGCGTGTCCCGTGCGCTGCACCACGTAGTAGCAGGTGCCCATCAGCGCCGATCCGCCGAAGGCGAAGATCACGCCGAAGGTGTGATCGGGGCGGATCCGGCTGAAGGTCATCCAGGGGATGTCGAAATTGAGCGCCGGCCACATCAGCTCGGCCGCGGCGTAGACGCCGAACGACATGCCGATGATGCCCCACACCGCGGCAGCGAGCAGAAACTGCCGCACCACCTTGTCGTTGTAATACTCCGTGTTCGGCATGCTGCCTCCCCTGTTTAGTGGCGCCATTGTGCGTACGCAGCACCCGGCCGGCGCTGACCTACGTCAAATCCATGCGTCATTCCACCGCGCGGATGACACCGTCCCACCGCCTTGCTCCCCTCTCCCCCGAACAACTTCACCGTTAGGGGGAGAGGGTCGGGGTGAGGGGGCTCCGGCTTCCGAGCGACCACCGCCGCACCCGCGGACAACCAACCTCCAAGTCGCCCCTTCACCCAACCCTCTCCCCCGAGCACGCTCAGGGGAGAGGGCTAAAGCAGCAAGCGCCGCGCTACCTCGAAGTCCACCGCCTTGCTCCCTCTCCCTTGAACGGCCTCACCGTTCGGGGGAGAGGGTCGGGGTGAGGGGGGCTCTGGCTTCCTAGCGACCAACGCTGCACCCGCGGACAACCAACCTCCAGATCGCCCCCTCACCCAACCCTCTCCCCCGAGCACGCTCAGGGGAGAGGGCTAAAGCAGCGAGCGCCACTCCGCCCTCGAAGCCCACCGCCTTGCTCCCTCTCCCCTGAACAGCTTCATCGTTCGGGGGAGAGGGCTGGGGTGAGGGGGGCTCTGGCTTCCGAACGACCAACGCCGCGCCCGCGGACAACCAGCCTCCAAATCGCCCCCTCACCCAACCCTCTCCCCCGAGCACGCTCAGGGGAGAGGGCTAAAGCAGCGAGCGCCGCGCCACCTCGACGCCTACGATCCGCTCCCTCTCCTCGAAAACTTTGCCGTTCGGAGAAGAGCGCGTATGCCCGGTCCCTCGTGATGAATAGCCACCCTCCAAGCCCACCGCCTTGCTCCCTCTCCCCTGAACAGCTTCATCGTTCGGGGGAGAGAGCTAAAGCAGCGAGCGCCGCGCCGCCTCGACGCCTACGATTCGCTCGCTCGAACCCCCAACGCCTCGATGGACCAAGGCAGACGCTATGCCCTGCTTTTGCCGCGCGGCTAGAACGTTCCTGCTTCGCCCGGGACGCGACAGGCCAGCGCCCGCGGATTCATTACCCGGCGCCACAGCGGCGGCACCAGGGCCAGCACGAACATGGTGGCGTAGCCGGCCGGCAGCTGCGGGCTGTCGTCGTGGTGACGCAGCACCTGATAGCGGCGGCGCGCCACGGCGTGGTGATCGGAGTGGCGCTGCAGGTTGAACAGCAGCCAGTTGGTGTAGCGCTGCGGCGCGTTCCAGGAGTGACGGTGGGTGACGCGCTCGTAGCGACCGGGCGCGATCAGGCGCCGCTCCAGGCCGTAGTGCTCCACGTAGTTGATCACCTCCAGCGTGGCCGCGGCGATCACCCCTTGCAGCAGGAAGAACGCCAGCGCGCGCCACCCGCCGGCCCACGCGAACACGGCCATCAAGACCAGCCACAACGCAGTCCAAGCCACCATCTCGTTGCGCCATGACCACGGCGAGCGACCGCGACCGCGCAGGCGCTGCGCCTCCAGCCGCCAGGCGTTGCGCACGTTGCGCCACAGCGCGCGGGGCACGAAGGCATAGACCGATTCGCCCAGCCGCGCCGAGGACGAATCCTCCGGCGTGGCCACGTGCAGGTGATGCCCGCGCACGTGCTCCACCTTGAAGCCCGCGTAGCCCACCGAAGTGAGCAGCACGCCGCCGAGCAGCGGCTCCCAGCGCGTGGACTTGTGGATCAGCTCGTGCGCCGGATTGATCGCCAGCACCCCGCCGATCACGCCCGTGGACACCACCCAGCCCAGCTGCGCCGGCACCACCAGCGCGGTGAGCATGGGGAAGTAGTGGGCATGCTCCAGTCGGGTGACCGCAGCCGCGTCGTCCTCGTTGCGGCGTTCGTCGCCGCACAGCGCGTCGATCCACGGCACCACGCCGAAGATGAACCCCACTGGGAACCAGGCGGCGAGCCCGGGCGGCACGCCAAAACGCATGAGCTGCCACGCTCCGGCCGGCAGCAGTGCCGTGGAGAAGGCCAGCAAAAACCCGAGATCGCGGGTGCGCATGGGCCGCAGTCTATGCCTGCGGCGGCAGCCGATGTACACCGCGGCGGGATCAACCGGGCGAAAGCATCGCGCGTCTCTGCGGCGACCTTGCATAGATGAACGTCCGCTCCAGCGCAGAACGCTCTCTTCAACGGCCCCGCCGACCACCCACCGGGCTTCTGCAGTCACTGGATTCCAGCCTTCGCTGGAATGACGACATCGCGGCCATGTGCCCTGCGTTCGCGCTGGGCGCCGGTGCACCGCGCGGGAGACGAAGCGCCTGACCCACCCCGAGCCGCTTCGACTTTGCTCGCGGCCGCGAGCGACGCTCAGCGTGAACGAATCACCTGCTCAGCCCGGCAGACGCGCCAGCCAGTCACCGAGCTGCTTCATCACCTGGCTGCGCGCGGGCTCGGCCTCGTTGAACAGCTCGTGGTAGAGCGTGTCGAAATGGCGCGCGGTGAGCTGGCGAGTGGCCCACGCTGCGGCGGCGAACTCGCGGCTGCCGGCCGCGTCCACCAGACGGTCGGCGCCGGCGGCCAGCAGCAGGGTCGGCACCGCCAACCGGGAGGCGTCGGTGAGGCATGACGGCCCGGCGCGAAAGATGAAGTCGGCCATCCGCGGCGTGATGCGCGCGCTGCACAGCGGGTCGTGACGATACGCCGCCACCACCGAGGCGTCGTGCGAGAGGTGATCCACCGCCAGACCGGTACGCAGCGGCAGGTTCGGCAGCGTGCGCGCCAGACCCGCCGCCAGCGACTGCAGCCACCGCGCCTCATGGCTGAGGAAGGCCGGCGAGGACAGCACCAGCGCGGCCGGCGTCACGCGCCCGTCGAGCACGGCGCGCGCCGCCACCAGGCCGCCCATGCTGTGGCCGAGCAGCAGCGGCAAGGCCGGCGCCGATCCCGCGTAGTCCGCATACACGGCAGCGAGGTCGGACAGCAGATCGTCGTCCCGCGACAGCGCCCCGCGCGGCCCGGCACTCAGGCCGTGGCCGCGCTGGTCGTAGCCCAGCACGTCGTAGCCGCGCGCGTTGAACCAGGCAGCGACGTGACGGTAGCGGCCGCTGTGCTCACCCAGGCCATGCACCAGCAGCACCGCGCGGCTGGCCCCGGGCAGCGCCCAGTGGCGGCGCACCAGCATCTGTCCATCGGCCACGGGGCGGGAATCCAGCACACCTTCCGGCGCACGGGCATAAGGCGGTTGCGGGCGCGCGTCCACGTCCATGGGCATCTTCGGGGGTGGGGTAAAGGCCCATGATGCAACGTGCGCCGATGCCACGCCAACGCCGGCTTCGGCGCCATCCTCACCGCATCTGCGGCATGCTCGTGCGTTGTGTTGCCAACGGACGCCGTCGATGGGCTGCCTGCCACTGCCACTGTTGTTTCTGCTCGGATTCGGAATCGGCTATCTCGCCGCCGGCCGCACCGGCGCCCTTTGGGGTGCCGGCTTCGGTTTGCTGCTGGGCCTGTTCGCGATGGGCTGGCTGATTCGTTTGATGCGCGGCAAGCGCTGAAGTCCCCGACACCCCCACCCGCCTTTGTAGGAGCCCGCTCGCGGGCGATGCTTCTCGCTTTGGATGTACATCGACAGCCAAGAGCATCGCCTGCGAGCGGGCTCCTACGGGGTCGGGGCAAGCTCGTTGCGAGAGGCGTGGCGGAACCGGCGGAGCGACTCGAAACACAACTAGCGCACATCCACCTTTGCAGGAGCCCGCTCGCGGGCGATGCTTTTCGCTTTGGATGTACATCGACAGCCAAGAGCGTCGCCCGCAAGCGGGCTCCTACGGGGTCGGGGTAAGCGCGTTGCGAGAGGCGTGGTGGAACCGGCGGGGCGACTCGAAACACAACTAGCGCACAACCGCCTTTGTAGGAGCCCGCTCGCGGGCGATGCTTCTCGCTTTGGATGCACATCAACAGCCAAGAGCATCGCCCGCGAGCGGGCTCCTACGGGGAGGGTGGGGATTGTTTGATCAGGGGGTGCAGGTGGTGAGGGTGCAGTGGGCGGCGGGGAGCGTGGTGTCGGCCTGGCCGGCGATGTCGGTGGCCGAGGCGCCGAGTTCGAAACGGTAGCTGCCGGCCTTGCGCTGCCAGCCGTGCGCGGACGGGTCCCAGGAGGCCAGGCGCACCGGGCTGGCGGTAATCGTCACCTCGCGGCTCTGCCCCGGCGCCAGCGTCACGCGCTGCCAACCGGCCAGGCGACGGGTGTCGGCACCAGGGGGCGTCACGTACAGCTGCGGCACCGCCAAGCCGGCGCGCTTGCCGGTGTTGCTGACGCGCACCGTGGCCGTCACCTGGTCGCCGCTCGTATGCAGCACCGGCGCGCCGTAGCGGAACGTGGTGTAGCCCAGGCCGTAGCCGAACGGGAACAGCGGCTGCAGGTTCTTCTTCTGGAACCAGCGGTAGCCGACGTCGGCACCCTCGATGTTGTAGTCGATGTCCTGCTGCGGCTCGCCCTGCGGCGGGATGCCGATCGCGGCCAGCCCGGCGCCGGGAATCGTCGGGCGCGGCAGCTGCGATTCGTCCTTCGGCCAGGTGAGCGGCAGCCGGCCGGACGGCTCGACCTCGCCGAACAGCACGCGGGCGATCGCCTCGCCCCCGTTGGCGCCCGGATACCAGGCCTCGACGACGCCCTGCACCTGGTCCAGCCACGGCATCTTCACCGGGCCATTCGTCTCCAGCACCACGATGGTGTGGGGGTTGGCCTTGGCCACCGCGGCGATCAGCGCGTCCTGGTTGCCGGGCAGGCTCATGGTCGGCACGTCCATCGACTCGGCGACCCACTGCTCGGCGAACACCACGGCCACCTTCGACTGCGCCGCCAGCTTCGCCGCCGCGGCGATGTCCTCGCCGCTGGCGTAGGCCACCTTGCCGCCGTTGCGCTTACCGATCGCCTGCATCGGCGAGGAGCGCTGGTACATCTTCGGGCCCGGCCAGGTGGTCGGTTCGAGGCCGGTGACCGGGCTGCCGCCGCGCGGCTTCACCGCGGAGGAGCCGCCGCCGGTGGTGACGCCCACGTCGGCATGGCTGCCGATGACCGCCACCGCACCGACGCCCTTGCCCAGCGGCAACGCGTTCGACACGTTGCGCAGCAGCACCATGCCGGCCTCGGCGGCGCGCTGCGACACCTTGGCGTCGGCGGCGTAGTCGATCGGCGCCTCCTTCGCCGGATGCTCGAACGCACCCACCGCGAAGAACGCGCGCACGATGCGGTGGACCATGTCGTCGATGCGCGATTGCGGCACCTCGCCCTTGGCCACCGCCTCGCGCAGCGGCTTATCGAAGTACACCTCCTTATCGAAGCGTTCGCCGGCGGACTGCTGGTCCAGCCCGGCCATCGCCGCCTTAGCCGCGCTGTGCACCGCGCCCCAGTCGGACATCACGAAGCCCGGGTACTTCCAGTCGCGCTTGAGCACCTGGTTGAGCAGCCAGTCGTCCTCGCAGGCGTAGACGCTGTTGACGCGGTTGTACGAGCACATCACCGAGCCGGGCTGGCCGTCGGCGATGGCGATTTCGAACGCGAGCAGATCCGACTCGCGCGCGGCGGTGTGGTCGATGTTGGCGCTGAGCGTGTTGCGCGCCGTCTCCAGATCGTTCATCGCGTAGTGCTTCACGGTGGACACCACGTGCTGGCTCTGAATGCCGGCGATCGCTGCGCCGACGACGGTGCCGGCCAGCAGCGGGTCCTCGCCGGCGTATTCGAAGTTGCGGCCGTTGCGCGGGTCGCGCGCCAGGTCGACGCCGCCGGCCAGCAGCACGCTGAAGCCCATACGGTGCGCCTCGCGGCCGATCATCGCGCCGCCGTCGTGGGCCAGTTGCGGATCGAAGCTGGCGGCGGCAGCCAGGCCGGCCGGCAAGGCGGTATCGCCATCGCCGAACGCGGCCGGGCGCGCCACGCCCTGGCCGGCGTCGGTTTCGTGGATCGCCGGCAGGCCCAGGCGCGGAATCGCCGGGATGTAGCCCGCTGCATCCTTCGAGCCGGCGGGCTTGGGCTGGCCGTTGAAGATGGCGCCGTACTCGGCGCGGATCAGCCGGAACTTCTCGTCCTGGGTCATCGCTTTCACCAGCGCGTCGGCGCGCTGATCGGGCGAGAGCGCGGTGTTCATCCACGGCCGGGCCGGCGCCGCCGGCGCGGACGCCGCCAGCGACGTGCCCGCGGAAACCGCCATGGCGCAGGCGAGGCTGGCGGTGAGCAGGGTGCGTTGCAACGGGCGACGTGGCGACATGTTGGATCTCCTTTCGATGCGATGCGGCGCGCGGGGCGGCGCCGGGGGCGGGCACGGGCCAGCATGTGCAAGCCGGGCCGCCGGCACAAGTCGCAAGGCGACAAGGCGTGCGCGCGGGCACGCCCGCGCTTGCGGCGTTGCGCGCCAGGCCCTATATCCATGCGGTGACGCCGACCGCTCCCGCCCCCGCGTCGAGGCCGGACATGGACACCCCGCTCGCCGACTTCCATCCCGCCGTGGCCACGTGGTTTCGCGGCCGCTTCGATGCACCCACCGCGGCGCAGGCGCGGGCGTGGCCGGTGATCCGAGCGGGCGAAGCCACCCTGGTGGCCGCACCCACCGGTTCGGGCAAGACGCTCACCGCGTTCCTCGCCGCCATCGATGCGCTGGTGCGCGAGGGCGTGGCGAACGGCGGCGTGCTGCTGGACGAGACGCGGGTGGTCTACGTGTCGCCGCTGAAGGCGCTGTCCAACGACATCCACATCAACCTGGAGGAGCCGCTGGAAGGCATCCGCGCCGAGCTGGAAAAGCTCGGCCTGCCCGACGTGGCGATCCGCACCGCCGTGCGCACCGGCGACACGCCGCAGGCCGAGCGCGCGTGGATGCGCAAGACGCCGCCGCATATTCTGGTGACCACGCCCGAGTCGCTGTACATCCTGCTCGGCTCCGCATCCGGCCGCGCCATGCTGGGCACGGCGCGCACGGTGATCGTCGACGAGATCCACGCCGTGGCCGCCAGCAAGCGCGGCTCGCACCTGGCGTTGTCGCTGGAGCGGCTGGACGCCCTGTGCGGCCAGCGCCTGCGCCGTATCGGGCTGTCGGCCACGCAGAAGCCGATCGAGGCGGTGGCGCGGTTTCTGGTGGGTGCGCCCGGTCAGGAAGGAAGGGACACCCACTGCACCATCATCGACGTCGGCCATCAGCGCCCGCGCGACCTCGGCCTGAGCGTGCCGCCGGTGCCGCTGGAAGCGGTGATGTCCAACGACGGCTGGGAGTTGATCTACAACCAGCTCGCGACCCTGATCGAGAGCCACCGCACCACGCTGGTGTTCGTCAACACGCGGCGGATGGCGGAACGGATCACGCGGCACCTGTCCGAGCGGCTGGGCAAGGCGCACGTCGCCGCGCATCACGGCAGCCTGGCCAAGGAGCAGCGGCTGGATGCCGAGCAGCGACTCAAGCGCGGCGAGCTCTCCGCGCTGATCGCCACCGCGTCGCTGGAACTGGGCATCGACATCGGCGACGTGGACCTGGTCTGCCAGATCGGCTCGCCGCGCTCCATCGCCGCCTTCCTGCAGCGCGCCGGCCGCTCCGGCCACGCGGTGAGCGGCACGCCGAAGGCGCGGCTATTCCCGACCACCCGCGACGAGCTGGTGGAATGCACCGCTTTGCTCGACTGCGTGCGTCGCGGCGAGCTGGACACGCTGACCATTCCGCCGCAGCCGCTGGACGTGCTGGCGCAGCAGATCGTGGCCGAAGTCGCCTGCCGCGAGTGGGACGAAGACGGCCTGTACACGCTGGTACGCGGCGCCGACCCGTACCGCGATCTGGCGCGCGACGATTTCGACGCCGTGGTGCGCATGCTGGTGGAGGGCTACAGCACCCGGCGCGGCCCGCGCGAGGGCTACCTGCACCACGATGCCGTGCACGGCCAGCTGCGCGCCCGTCGCGGCGCGCGCCTCACCTCGCTCACCTCCGGCGGCGCCATTCCCGACACCGCCGACTACGCAGTGGTCCTGGAACCGCAAGGCACGGTGATCGGCTCGGTACACGAGGATTTCGCCGTCGAGAGCCTGGCCGGCGACATCTTCCAGCTCGGCAACACCAGCTACCGTATCCAGCGCGTGGAAGCCGGCCGCCTGCGCGTGGAAGACGCCCACGGCGTGCCGCCGAGCATCCCGTTCTGGCTGGGTGAAGCGCCCGGGCGCAGCGATGCGCTGTCGTTCGGCGTGTCGCGTCTGCGCGAGGAAATCGACGCGCTGCTGGAACCCCTCTCCCCCCGGGAGAGGGGCAGGGGTGAGGGTACGGCCAGTGCCGAGCAGTCCGACTCGACCGAACCCTCACCCCCAACCCCTCTCCCACAGGGAGAGGGGAGCAAAACAGCGCGCGCCGTGGCCTGGCTGCGCAACACCCTCGGCCTCACCGAATCCGCCGCCCAGCAACTCGCCGATTACCTCGCCGCCGCCAAGGCCGCACTCGGCGTGCTGCCCACCCAGTCCACCATCGTCTTCGAGCGCTTCTTCGACGAATCCGGCGGCACCCAGCTGGTGATCCACTCGCCGTTCGGCAGCCGCATCAACCGCGCATGGGGACTGGCGCTGCGCAAGCGCTTCTGTCGCCAGTTCAATTTCGAATTGCAGGCCGCCGCCACCGAAGACGCGATCGTGCTGTCGCTGTCCACCAGCCACAGCTTTCCGCTGGAAGAGGTGGCCCGCTACCTGCACTCGGCCAGCGCCGAGCACGTGCTCACCCAGGCCCTGCTCGATGCGCCGCTGTTCGGCGCGCGCTGGCGCTGGAACGCGGTCACCGCGCTGGCGCTGCCGCGCTTCCGCGGCGGCAAGAAAACACCGCCGCAACTGCAGCGCATGAAGAGCGAGGACCTGCTCGCCACCGTCTTCCCCGACCAGGTCGCCTGCCTGGAGAACATCGTCGGCGAGCGCGAGATTCCCGATCACCCGCTGGTGGCGCAGACCCTGCACGACTGCCTGCGCGAGGCGATGGACCTCGATGGCCTGCTCGCCGTGCTGCGCGCGCTGGAAAGGGGCACCATCCGCGTGGTCGCCCGCGACCTCACCGGCCCCAGCCCGCTGGCCAGCGAAGTGCTCACCGCCGCGCCCTACGCCTTCCTGGACGACGCGCCGCTGGAAGAACGCCGCACCCAGGCCGCCGGCCGCTGGAACCCCAGCGACAACGCCACCGACCTGGGCACGCTCGACCCCGCCGCCATCGACGCCGTGCGCGACGAAGCGTGGCCGCAGGTGCGCAGCGCCGATGAAATGCACGAAGCCCTCGACGCCCTCGGCGGCCTCACCGCCGCCGAAGTGGCCGCCCACGACTGGTCCGCCTGGATCGATGCGCTCGAAGCCAACGGCCGCGCCACCCGCCTTATTCCCACTACGCCGCCCCACTCTCCCGCCACGGCTCTCGCTCCCTCTCCCCCCTCGGGGGGAGAGGGCCGGGGTGAGGGGGCCGCTCTTCCCGCTCTTTCCCCCATCCACACCACCACCGAAAAACTCCCCCTCTGGCTCGCCCTCCACCCGCAAGCCAGCGTCGAACCCGCCGTCACCGTCCCCACCCCCTTCGCCAAACCCTGGACCCGCGACGACGCCCTGCGCGAACTCGTGCGCGGCCGCCTGCTCGGAACCGGCCCAGTCACCGTCGCCACGCTCGCCGCCACGCTGGCGGTAGCGTCGGAGGACATCGCGCAAGCCCTGCTGCGTCTGCAGACCGAGGGCTACGTAATCCAGGGCCGCTTCACCCCGCAAGCGCAAACCGAAAACGCCCCGATAGAATGGTGCGAACGCCACCTGCTGGTGCGCATCCACCGCTACACGCTTGGCCGCCTACGCCGCGAGATCGAGCCGGTGAGTCGACGCGACCTGATGCGCTTCCTGTTCGATTGGCAGCACCTCACACCCGGCACGCGCCGCCGTGGGCCGGACGCGCTCACCGCCACGCTGGCCCAGCTGGAAGGGTTCGAAGCCGCCGCCGGCGCGTGGGAAACCGAACTGCTGCCCGCCCGCATCGAGGACTACTCCAGCACCTGGCTGGACGAGCTGTGCCGCGCCGGCCGCATCGGCTGGAGCCGACTGCGCGCGGCCAGCGGCGGCGGCAACGGCCCCGTGCGCAGCACGCCGATCGTGCTGCTGCCGCGCCGGCAATTGGCCGTCTGGACGGCCGTGGCCGAACGCGACGCCGCCGAGCCGCCCGCACTCTCGTCCCGCGCGCAGGCCGTGGCCGACGCCCTGCGCGACGAAGGCGCGCTGTTCTTCGACGAACTGATGGCCAGCGCCCGCCTGCTGCGCACCGAGCTGGAAGATGCCCTGGGCGAGCTGGTCGCCGCCGGCCGCGTTACCGCCGACAGCTTCGCCGGCCTGCGCGCCCTGCTGATGCCCGCCGCCAAACGCGACAGCGGCCGCCACCGCCGCATGCGCCGGCACAGCTTCGGCGGCATCGAAGACGCCGGCCGCTGGTCGCAGGTGCGGACCGGCGCCTCGCGTGAAGACGACGATGCGCAACACCGCGAACAGGTCGAACACGTCGCCCGCGCCCTGCTGCAACGCTACGGCGTGGTGTTCTGGAAACTGCTGGAACGCGAAGCCAGTTGGCTACCCAGCTGGCGTGAGCTGCGCCAGGTCTACCAGCGACTGGAAGCCCGCGGCGAAATCCGCGGCGGCCGCTTCGTCGACGGCCTGGTCGGCGAACAGTTCGCCCTGCCTGAGGCCATCCCTGCATTGCGATCCATCGCGCGGCGCGAGGCGAGCATGGAACTCGTCGTCGTCAGCGGCTGCGATCCGCTCAACCTCGTCGGCACCGTGCTCGCCGGCGAGCGCATACCCGCCGTGATCGGCACTCGGATCCTGTTCGAAGATGGCGTGGCGGTGGCCGCGTGGGTGAGCGGCAAGGTGCAGTGGTTGGTGGATGGGGATGTGGACAATCAGCTGCGGTGGCGGGAGGCAGTGAGCGTAAAAGGCTCCGTCAGCCATGCTTGGACGCTGGAGGCGCGACCCTCGCGTACGGCGCCACTGAACCGCGATAGGTGAAAGTGACCCTCTTAGCTCGATGGCGAGGCGAAACTTGGCGTTAGTCGTTCCAACGCGATGCTTAGAGCTCGATCATCGAAAAGTCTGTCCTTACGTGCAGCCGCATCCGAGCCACCGCGCCAATGACGCAGCCCCTCGCGCAAGTTAGGCACCGTCGGCTGCACCCCCTCTTTCGTCAACAACCAGTCCACCGTCGCCAATAGCTCCATGCCGAAGGGTGATTCGAAGCCGTCGATCAGAGCCGCCGTGGCTTCAAGCGCCGAAAGGTACTCTTTTGCCTCGCTTTTCAGATAGGTCTGAACGAACGCCTTGCGCCCGTCATCAAACCAAATCACGTCCAACGGATCGGCGTCGCTTATTCGCTTGTCACAATGCAGATAGCTGCCGTCTAACCCTTCAAGCAGGTGGCGCAGGCGGTCAGCGTAGGGACCGTACTTGTGTGCATCAAATCGCAGATCGAGTGGAGTGAGACCTGCACGCTCGATGTTGCGCTCCAGGAACCAAGCGAGTTTCTGGATTTCCAGCAAGCTGCACTCCATACCTAGCACCCAATATCGCCGGACCAGTTCAGCGATCACTGCGCGCGCAGGAGTCAGCTTCTCGATGCCTCTGCGCTTGGCGATGTTCTGGTACTTCTGTGTCGGTTCGTACACCAAGATTTCGGTATCAAGACCGGCGAGTGCTTCCTCGATCGTTGGACGCACGCTGGTCCAGTCCAGACCGCCATTGCCAGAGCCTAGTGGGGGCAGAGCTATGGATTTGACCTTGTTCTCGATCAGGAAGCTGCGTAGATCTCGCAGTCCCTCCGTGATCCATTCGATCTTGGAATCGCCGCGCCAATGCTGCTTAGTTGGGAAGTTCACGATCCAGCGTGGGCCATCCAGTTCACGGACTTCGGTGACGAACATCTTCCCGGTGCGTACCTCCTTGGCCTTGCAGGCGGCGACATAGCTACGGAAGTTGTCGGCAAACCGCTCCTTGAACATCAGTGCGATGCCCTTCCCCATGACTCCGACCGTGTTGACGGTGTTGACTAGGGCCTCGACACGAGCCTCTAGCAGATTGCCCTGAGTAAACTTGATCATGAGAAGTACCACCCACTACGGGCATAGACTGGAAGCTTAAGATTTCGCACCTGAATCTGCTGTTCAATCCCCTGCCGCAAACGGTCTGTGTAACACACAACACCGAGCAACCCGTTGATTGGCAAGTGTCGATGGACCAACGCCTCCGCTTGATATCGTTCGAACTTGGCCGGATCCTCCGAGTCACGCCTGAAGTCACGGGCCTGGAGCAATGGCCAGTCAATCTTGTCGAGATCGGCTAGATCACAATAAAAGTTTGCCCAACGGTAGTAAGCGTGACTGTCGGTGAAAAGGAACGGCAACCTCTGCGCATCGACGTGGTGCAGGCTGGAGACGAGGATCACGATTTCGTCGTTGGGCCGCTTCTGGATACCCCCCCAACCAGTGTGGATGTTGCGCAACATCGGCGAGAAGGGGGTGAAGTAGAACGGCACGTAGTCGTTTAGAAAACCACCTGGCGCCACCGGCACCGGGTGGTTGGCGCGCCTGTCTATCAACTCTGGGTTACCGATGCTCACCCACGCCGGCGCTTGCACCCCGCCGTTTCCGCTGTGCAGGCCATTGTCCAGAATCCAGGGCAGATTGTCGCGATGGACAATTCTCCAGATCAGTGCCTTTTCAGGGTTGAGGTTGGGGTAGTGATTAGGCATTTGGATGATGGGAGCGTGGAGGGCTAACGAGGACTTCAGTGACCGAGCACGTCACACCAGGAACCCAGAGGTGAGAGTGCACTTTCGAGCCACTGAAGCGAACCTTGCCAAGTCCACTTTGGCAAACGACGCATGAGTGCAGCACCTCAGGAGAAGGCCATGGATGTGCGACGAATCGCTCTGATCTCTGCCCTGATGGTCTTGCTCTGCGGTCTACTGATCGCGGCACCTATCGTGACCTATTCGACTCGGGCACGTGAAGCTTACGAAAACGCTGTTCGAGCCGAAGCCGCCCGGACTGCATCGTCCCTCAGCCCCTGCGAGCAGGAGGCACTTCAAGGATTGACGATAGTGCCAGCTACGCCGCCCGATGAGGTCGCGGTCACCGTGCTCCGCTTCCCACCCTTCTCGAGTCCGACGGCGGTGCGTATCTCGGGCGGCCGGGTCGAGCGTCTGGAGCTCGCATGGATTCAGGAAGGTACCGGTCCGGCCGGTCATTTTGACGCCACGAGGCGAGGTTCTGCAGCGCTCTCGCCCCGACTGACGCAGCGACTGGTAGCCCAGGTTCGTGCGGACGTATCCCAGGCGGCAGCTCCTCGATCATTAGGGGTGGATGGAACGACCTTCTACTTCCTGGTGACCGGTGCAGGGTGCGGATCAACGTGGAATCCGAAGGCGAACTCTCGCGCCGGTCGGCTTGTAAGTGCCGCTGAGGCCTTGACCGCATATGCCGGACCGGGCGGTGGCGACCCGGAACCCGTCGAGGCCGCTCTGAAGGCCCTTGAACACTAGGGATGAGCGACCCGCGCGGGAACCGAATCAGGAGTCAGAGTCGTCTTTGGAGATCTTTGCTTCGACTGAACAGATTCACTTACCGCGGGCTCAGAGCAGAGCCTGACCCAGTGGCGCCACCGCTCTCCGAATAAATGCACACCCCCAGCCGCTGGCTCTTCGCCCGGTACATGGCCGCGTCCGCGGCTCGCAAATAGTCGTCAGTGGTGGCAAAGCCAGCCTGGCTGACGACCACGCCGATGCTGGCGGGGCAGCTCACATCATGCGCGCCGATTTGATACGGCGCCGCGAGCGCGGCGGCGATCTGGCGCGCGCGGTCGGTGGCGTCGGCGGGGTCGACCGACTCCAGCAGCACGTTGAACTCGTCACCGCTCATGCGGGCGACCAGGTCGATGGCGCGCACGCAGGTTTCCAGCCGGCGGGCGACCTGTTGCAGCAGCAGGTCGCCGACGTGGTGGCCGAGGGTGTCGTTGACCGCCTTGAACCCGTCCAGATCCAGCAGCAGCACGGCGAAGCGGGTGGAGTCGGTGTCGGGCGGGGCGTTACCGCGCTTGGCGACGGCGTCCTGGTGCACGGCGATCGCGTGTTCGAGGCGGTCGCGGAACAGCGGCCGGCCAGGGAGATTGGTGAGCGCGTCGTAGGAGCTTCCGCGCTCGGCCAAGTCGCTGAGCGAGCCGGCCATGCGCACAGGATTGCCGTCTTCGAACTGGGCCACGCCGCGCCAGTTGAGCCACACCAGGCGCCCCGCGCCGTGGCGCGCGCGGAAATCCACCGAGAAGTTGGGACGCTGGCCGGAGAGGTGCCGACGGTACGCGGCCTGTACGCGCTCGCGATCGTCGGGGTCGATGAGCTGTTGCAGGTAATTCCAGCCGTGCGGATGCAGGGTGTCGCCCTGGTCGAGCCCGACGATTTCGTTGAAGCGCTCGGACACGTGCAGTTCGTCGGTCTGCAGGTTCCAGTCCCAGATGCCGTCGTTGGAGCCGCGGGTGGCTAGCGCGTAGCGGTGATGCGACTGCAGCAGCTCCAGCTCGGTGTGCTTCTGCCGGGTGACGTCGATCATCAGGCCGATCATGCGGTTGGGCCGGCCCGGCTCCACGTCCACGCGGCACAGGTCGCGCACCCACACCACCTGGCCGGACTTGGCGATCAGCCGATAGCTCATCTCGTAGGCGTAGCTGTGGGTGGCGTGGTACGCGGCCTCGTCGATGACCAGCGCGTCGGGCAGGTCATCGGGATGCACGTGCGCGCGCCAGAAGCCCGGATCGGCGCGCCACTCCTCCACCGCATAGCCGAACAGGCGCTCCACCTGCGGACTGAGGAAGGTGTTGCCCACGCCGAGCTCGGCCTCCCACACCACGCCGTCGATGCGTTCCAGCAGCCGCAGGAAGCGCTGGCGATCGTCCATCAGCACCTGCTCGCCGATCTCGGTGAGCTCGATCAGCACGCCCTGGCGACTGATCACCCGCTCTTCGGCGTCCGTGGTGGGGCTGAGCTGCAGGCGCATCCAGCGGTAGTCAGCGTCGGCCCGCCGCAGCCGGAACACCGGCATGCCGGCGCGCAGCGCCGCCGTGTCGTCGGGGTGCACGAAATCGAGCAGGGAGCGGCCGAGCGCCGCGTCCACCGGGTGGCCGGTGAGGGGGTGCCAGGCGGGGTTGAGGTAGGTGATGGTCCACGCCGCGTCCGTCTGCACCACGGCTTCGGGGAGCAGCTGCAGCAATTGATCGGAGGGCGTGGGGAGCGCGGGCATGTGGGGCCATGCTCACCGAAGGGCTAGCGTCCCGTCCAGCGAGTGGAGCAGGTCTATCTGCCCAGCGCTGTCGCCGCCGGCTTCAAGCTTGCGCGCGCCCGACTTCGTAGCCCATCGACAATGGGCTCCAATGAGAGCACTGGCGGACTTCCGCGAAGGGCGCTCTATCTGGTTTTCAGATATCTGAAACGCCCCGGTAGATTGCGAAGCGTGCGAGTCACTGCTCGCGACACACTGCCAGGGAGCCACGCCATGACCCAGGAACGCCTTTCCTTCGGAGTCACCCTCGACCAGATCGATGAGCTTCACGGTTTGCTTCGCACGATCACCGCCAACGGCGACATGGTGACCGTGGGTTGCCAGGAGCCGCTGCACCCGCAGACCGTCTCGGCACTGGGTGAAGGCATTTTCAACGCGGCGCTGAGCGTGCGCGAGATCGTCGACCGGATCGAGGAACAGCGGCTAGCGCCGGAACCGGTGTCGAAGGTTGTCGACCCTACGCTGTGACGTAGGCACCGGAACGCGGGCGGTCAGCGCCGCGGCTTGCGGGTGGCGCGCTTCTTTGGCGCCGTCATCGGTGTTGCCGTGCCCGCAGTGCCCAATTGCTCCAGCCACGCCAAGTCATCCACATAGGCAAGGAACGCGCGCAAATAGCCAGGCGAGGTCTCGCGCATCAGTGCAATGGCGCGGCTGGCCAGCGCGGCGGAGTTGAGCGGGCCGGCGTCGGTGGGAGTGTGGGCGACGGTCTGCTGGAGCTGGCTGTCGGCGCGCAGGGTGGACCAGAGCTGGCGGAAGTCGGCGAGCGCGGGGAGTTCCGGGTAGGCGGTGCGGTCGGTGGGCGCGTCGTGGGCGAGCTGGTCGGCGAGTTGGCGCAGGGGGCCGGGTGCGTGCGCTTGCGATGGGGCGTTCCGCGCTTCGTCTTGCACATCGGCATCGAGGGCACGCAGATCGGCCAGGCGCGCATCGAGCAGGCGGCGCGCTTCGCCGTGGAGCGTGGTGGCGCGCTGCTGAAGCGAGGCGATCAGCTGCGCGCGGATGGCCGCGACGTCAGGACGCATGGCCGGAAGTGGCGGCGGTTGGCGCCGTGTTGGCGGCGGAGGAGCGCGGGATGGGCGCGATCTCCACGCGGCGGTTTTTCGCGCGGCCCGCTTCGTCGCCGTTGGCGCTGACCGGCTGCTGCGCGCCGAAGGCGGCGGCGAACACGGCATTGGCGGGCACGCCGGCGGCGATCAGGGCGCGGGTGACGGTGAGCGCGCGCTGGGCGGAGAGCTCCCAGTTGTCGGCGAAGCGGCGGTTGTCGCCGTGCACGGGCTGGTCGTCGGTGAAGCCGCTGACCATCAGCAGTTCGTCGCGCGATTGCAGGTACTGCGCCAGCGGCGCGGCGAGGCTCTGGATCAGCTGCTGGCCGTCCGGCTGCAGCTGGTCGGAATTGAGCGCGAACAGCAGGTTGCCGCGGATGCCGATGCGGCCGTTGACCAGGGTGACACGGCCCTGCGCCAGCGGGGTGGCGAGCGCTTTCTCCAGCGTGGTGCGGCGTTGCAGCTCGGCCTGGCGCTGCTTCTCGGCCAGCTCCAGCTTGTGCGAGAGCTGCAGCTGCACGCCGATGACGCCGACCAGGATCAGCACGAAGGCGCCGAGCAGCACCGACATCAGGTCGCCGAAGGCCCAGATGGGGGCGGTGGATTCGGGGGTGAGGTCGACGTCGTCGGTCATGGGGTGCTGGTGTGGGCAAGGGGCACGAATCGACTCGCCGCCCCGCGGCGTTGTAGGAGCCCGCTTGCGGGCGATGCTTTTTTGCTTTGAAGGAGATCAGGAGCAGGAGCATCGCCCGCGAGCGGGCTCCTACCAGGGCGCGCGGTGAGGCTTGGCCGAGCTTGCTGGAGGTTGGTCATGCTTTCGCCTTGCCCGGCGCGCGGCGGCCGGCGAGCTGCTGCATGTCGGTGAGGATCTGCTGCTGCGAGAGCACGCTGAGTTCGACCACTTCCTTCGCCTGCGCCACGTAGTAGGCGAGCTGTTCGTCGCTGCGGGCGAGCGAGGCGTCCAGCGCGGTGGCGATCTGCTGCAGGCGCTCCATCAGGGCGTCGTTGGTCTGCGCGAACTGGGCGACGCCGGCGCCGAAGGCGTCGCCGAGGCTGGCCACTTCGGTGGCGCTCGCGGTGAGCTGGGCGGCCGCGCTGTCGAGCTTGGCGGTTTCGCTGTCGATCTGTTCGGCGAAGCGGCTGCCGACGCGGTCGAGCAGCTCGGCCGAGGTGCTGACCAGCGCGTCGACGGCGCTGCGCTGTTCGGTGGAAGCGTGGTTGACCGCGTCGAGCAGGGTCTCCAGCGTGGCCAGCAGACGGCTGCGCTCTTCCAGCATGGCGGTGTCGCGCACCATGGAATCAGACAATTTCTGGCGCAGCTCGCCGACCACTTCGGCGGCCACGCGCGGTGCTTCGGAGGCGGCTTCGACCAGGCGGGCGATCTCGGCGAGGGTGGCGCGGGCCTGTTCCTGCGTCTGCGCGCTGATGTCGCCAGCGGTTTTTTCCAGCGTGTCGCAGATGGCCTGCTGGCGGCTGGTGGTGGCTTCGCCCGCGGCTTGCCACTGCGCGCCGAGTTCGGCGGTGAGGGCGTCGAGCTTCTGCGCCCAGGTAGCGAGGCGTTCCTCGTCGCGCGCCTGCAGTGCCGACTGCAGTTCCGCATGCGAGCGGTTCACCGCCTGCACCAGCGCCGTGGCGTGCTGCCCGAAGGTTTGGCCGGCGGCGGCCAGCGCCTGCTGGTTGCGGCTGGCGAGTTCGGCGTGGGTGGCGTCCTGTTTGGCCAGCGCGGTGCTCCACGCCTCGGCGGTGCGCTCGACGCTGGCGTCGAGGCGTTCGGTGACGCCGTCCAGCAGTGCGGAGGAGCGTTGCTCGAAGGTGTCGACGAAGCGCGCGAGCGCGTCGCCCAGTGCCTGCGCGTGGGCGGCGTTGGTTTCGCGGTGCTGGGTAAGCGCGTCGGCCCAGATGCCGGTGACGGTGCGCGCGGTGCTGTCGAAGCCGCTGGCGAGGCCGTCGAGCTGGCGCTGCACGGCCTCGCTCACGCTGGCCTGGATGGCGCTCGATTCGCGCGCGAGGCTGGCCAGAGTGGATTCCACCACCGGCTGCAGCACTTGGCTGGCGGTGCGCGCGCTGTCGGCCACGCTGTCTCTCAGCGACTGCTGCACCGACTCGGCCAGACGCATGTAGGCTGCCTCGGTGTGGCGGTGGAACGCCTGCTGCTCGGCCTGCTGGCGCTCGTGTGCGGCGGCGCTGTGCTGCTCCAGCGTGGCGGCCATCGCCTGCAGCCGATCGACCAGCGCGGGCATCGCCGCGGCCTGCTGCTGCAGCAGGCGGAAGCTCTCCTCGCGGCGGTGCGCCTGCGAGTGGATGCGCAGCGTGCTCGCGATCTTTGCGTCCAGCGCTTGCACCGCCTGCAGCCGTTCGCGGCGCACCAGCGCGGAGAGCAGGCCGAGCATCGCCGAGCTGGCGACGCCGGCGATGGAGGTGCCGAAAGCGAAGCCCAGGCCGTTGATCGGCGCGGCGAGCGAACCGCGGATGGCGGCAAGGTCGCTGGCGCTGGCCAGCGCCATGCCGGTGCCGCGCAGCGTGGCCATCATGCCAAGCAGGGTGCCGAGCATGCCCAGCAGCACCAGCAGGCCGACCAAGTATGGAGTCATCGTCGGTGCCGGCAGCGCCGCGCGCTCGCCTTCCACGCGCAGGCGCACGGCGTGGCGCAGGCCCGGATTCAGGCGCTGCAGCCAGGGGCCGAGTTCGGCCGGCGCTTCGCTGAGTTCATCCACCGCCTGGCGCAGCGTGGCGGTGGCCCGGCGGTAGCGCTGCAGCTCGAGCGCGCCGGCGAGGTAGCCCGCGCCGATCAGCAGGGCGACGGCGAGGCCCAGCGGATTGGAGCCGAGGTAGCCGAGGGCGATCCAGCCGATGGCGGCGAGGCCCAGCGCGAAAACGGCGGCGAGAAGCAGGTTCTTGGACATGTGGAATCTCAGGAGGTACGCAGCGCGGCGAGCAGCGCGTCGACCGGTTGAAAACGAAGATCCAGCTCGGCGCGCAGCACGCTTTGCATCTCGCGGCGAAAGGCGTCGAGCCAATGGGAGTGGCCACCAGCGTGCAGGCGCGCGAAGCGCTGGGCGAGCAGGTCGGGGACTTTGGCGAGCGCGGTGTGCTCGCGCGGGGTGAGGGCGACTTCCATGACGGCGTCGACTTCGGCAAGGCGAGCTAGAGCGGCGCCATCGCGGGGGCTTTCATCGCCGTCATTCCCGCGCATGCGGGAAGCGGCCTTCAATGGCGGATGCCCGTCATCCATTTGGCTGTTCTGCAAAGACGAAGATGGATTCCCGCTTTCGCGGGAATGACGGCTAGGGGAGGACGTGGGAACGCTGGAGACCGGAGAGGACTGCAACAGCGCGTCGCGCAGCTTGCCGCGCAGGCGGCCCACGCTGGCCTGCATGGCGCGTTGGCGGGTGAGGTAGGCCTGGCGGTATGGGGCGAAATCGGTGTCATCGGTACACGGCGCACCGGGTGCGAGCAGCGGTTCGTTGTCGATGGCGGCCAGCAGGGTGTCGCGCGCCCGCGCGCATTCGGCGACCAGGTCTTCCGGCGCCGTCACGGCGGCGTCCGCAGGCGCGGCGGGATGGCTGTCGAGGGCGGCGGCGAGCGAGAGCGCGTGCTTCCAGTCCAGCCACTGGCCCATGTGGTCGGGCAGCGAGGCGCCGGGTGCGGCCACATCCACCTCGGCCAGGCGTGCCAGCAGGCGGATGAAGGTGGGCCCGCGAACCGTCGGACGGAGTGCTGCTTGCGCCATGTCTTCCCGAGCAAAACCGGCAGTTTAGCGCGGCGGGTGGGGTGCGGTCCCGTGGCGGGAGTCGGGGGAGCGCGGGGACTTGTCTCGTCGTCGTTCCCGCGGCGGTGGCGTCGGGAAGAGCGCCCCCTCACCCAACCCTCTCCCCCGGACGGTGTCCAGGGGAGAGGGCTTTGATGCGGCAGCCTCAGGCGCTGTGGTCGGCGATGTAGACCAGCAGGCCGTCGTGCACGCGGTATTCGGAGCGGCCGGGCATGGCGATGTGCTGGCCGGCGCGGATGCCGTTGGGCAGATCGATGGCGAAGGTGCCGTCGAACTGGATCTCGGCCCAGGCGGTGTCGCCCTGTTCGCGGTAGGCGGTGATCACCTGGCGGCGCGCGCTGAACAGCGGCTGGGTGCTGCGCGCCAGGCGGTCGAAATCGAGCAGACCCTCGGTGCGCAGCGTGCGTTGGCCGCCGGCGTAGTTCTCGAACACGATCGCCGGATGCAGGGTGAGCAGCATTGCGTCGACGTCGATGCGGTTGTAGGCGTCGATGTAGCGGTCGATGAGCTGGCGCATGCAACAGGGAGCCGGATGAGGGTTGTCCAGCGTAGCGCGCTCGCGGCGCACCGCAAGCGCGGTGCGCCGCGGGCGAACCAATCACTTCACGTTGTCGGTGCTCTGGATGAACTTCGCCACGTTGTCGTGCAGCTGCTTCAGCGAGTCCTGGTGGGCGTAGACCATGTGGCCGGACGGGTACCACTGGGTGGAGATGTTCTTGCGCAGGCTGTCGGGAATCGGCAGGTGGTTCATCTCGTACTCGGCGGCGAAGTACGGCGTGGCCAGGTCGTAGTAGCCGCCGTTGAGGAACACCTTCAGATCCGGGTTGGTCTTCATCGCCATGGCCAGATCCGGCATGACGTTGGTGGAGGACTGCAGCGCCTCGCCGTCCACGCCCGGCGCCTTGTGCGCGAAGTCCCAGTGGTCGATGTCGGCGAACAGGCGGTAGCGCATGTCCTGGCCGAACTTGAGCTGCGTGCGCACGTAGTCGTTGAACGCGGCGACGTAGGCGGAGCTGATCGCCGAGGACTGCGGGTCGTACTCGCTGGTCTTGCTGAGCGGATCGAGCGAGGGGCCGGCGAAGCGGCTGTCGAGGCGGCCGGTGGTGGTGTTGGTGGAGGCCTGCAGCTCGTGCTCGAACATGCCGCCGGTGACGCGCAGGTTCGCCTTGAGCAGGTAGTCCACCGGCAGGCCGGTGTACTGGTGCAGCTTCTCCGCCACGGCGTGCTTGCGCCCGGCGTCGAGCGCGGCGCCCTGCATCAGCGCCTGCGCGTAGTCGCCCATCGCGTACCGCTCCACTTCCTTGAGGAACGGCTCCAGCGCGGCGGGCGGCTGCGGCAGCTGGTGGTGGTAATAGGCGGTGGCGGCAAAGGTGGGCAGCGCCAGCACGTAGGGCAGGTCCACGCCGGGATTGAACTCGGGACCGTCGATGCTGGTATCAAAGCTGAGGATCTGCGAAAGCAGCACCACGCCGTTGAGATCGACGCTGTCCTCGTTCTCCAGGATGTTGGCCACCACCGCCGAGCGCGTGGTGCCGTAGCTTTCGCCGAACAGGTATTTCGGCGAGTTCCAGCGGCCGTACTTGGAGAGGAACTGGGTGATGAACTGGGCGAAGGCGTGGCCGTCGCCGTCGACGCCGTAGATCGCCTTCTTGCGATCCTTCATCTGCTCGTCGCGCTTGTCCTTGTCCGGGTCATCGGCGATCAGGCGGCTGAAGCCGGCGCCGGGAGCGTCGATGAAGACGAGGTCGGACGCATCGAGCAGGCTGTAGTCGTTGTTGACCAGGCCGTAGGGCGCGGCGGGCGTGTGGCTGTCGTCGCTGGTGACCACGCGCTTCGGGCCGAACGCGCCCATGTGCAGCCACACCGTGGCCGAGCCGGGGCCGCCGTTGTAGATGAAGGTGATCGGCCGCTGGCCGGCGGGCACGCCCTTCTTGAAGTAGGCGGTGTAGAACATGCTCACCGTCGGCTCGTGCTCCTTGTCGCCCGAGCCGTGCAGCACCAGGGTTCCCGCCACGGCCTTGTAGTCGACGCGCTTGCCTTCGACGGTGACGCTGCCTTCGGTTTCCGAGCTCTGCGGCTTGACCAGCGCCGCGTCGGGCGATTTCTCCTTCGACTTGGCCTCGTCGTGCTTGTCCTCGTGGGCGAGCGTGGCGGTGCTGATCAGCGCGCTGGCGAGCGCAACGGCGAGAACGAGTCGACGCATGTGGATTCCCCGGAGCTTGTGTCCAAGCGGTTGAGCGTATGCCTCGGGCAGGGGCGGGCCATCCCCCGGAAGTCACGCAGGCGGCGCACGTTCTTGCTCCCCCGTGCAGGGTCCGACCGACACTCAGGCCAAGGTGAGCAACGCGATCGCCGCCGCCGCCAGCAGCACGCCGATCGCATTGATCCGGCTCAGGCGCTCGCGGAACACCAGCACGCCCACCAGCGTGCCCAGCGCCACGACGCCAAGGTTCATGGTGGCGAACACCAGCGCCGGATCGTTCGGCAGCGCCACGTGCGCGCGCAGGTAGAACAGGATGTTGCCGAAGTTGAGCACGCCCAGCAGCAGGCCGCCGGCCAGGCTGGGTGCGGTGAAGCGGGCGCCGCTGCGGCGACGCGCCAGCAACGCGAAGCCCAGCGCCACCGGCAGCGCCAGCGCGAACATCGCCTGCAGCGAGGCGGCGATCGGGATGCCGGCGGCAGCAACCTGCTTGAGCAGGATGTCGATGGCGCCGAAGCCGATGCACACCACCAGCGGCCACAGCCACGCGGCCGCACCGTCCGCGCGCGCCGCGCGGCCGCGCCAGACCATCGCCGCCAACGCCAGCAGCCCCAGCGCGAGGCCCGCGAGCATGCGCGGCGTTGGCAGTTGGCCGAACAACACGAACGCGGCGAGCAGGGAGATCAGCAGCGACAGCCGCTGGGCCACGTCCGAGCGCACGATGCCGGCATGGCGCACCGACGTGCCGAGCGCCAGGAAGATCGCCGGCAGCAGCACCGCCAGTGCCAGCACGGCGAAGCGCGGCGCATCCGGCTGGCGCAGCGGCGCCAGCGAGGGATGCAGCACCAGCGCAACCAGCGATCCGGCGGCCAGGTAGTTCCAGGCCACCATCTGCGGCACGTCCAGGCCGAAGCGTCGGGCGAGCTTGAGCCACACCGACACCAGCACGCTGCACAGGATGCTCAGGCACAGGAAGAGCATGGAATGACGTCCGCAAAAGCCCGCCACGATAGCCGCAGTGGCGCGCGTGCGCACCGCACGGATGGTCCTGGCTGCACAAATTTGCCCGGGTGATATTGACGGCCGCGTTTTATCCGGGTCAAATACGACACCCGCTCGACCGGACCTGACCATGACTCCCGCCGACAGCACCCGCTGCACCGCCTTCGAAGGCCATCGATGCATCGCCACCGGCTCGCCGCAGGACGTGGTGCAAGCGGTGCGCCGCGCGATGGACGAGGGCCGCGCGCAATCGCCCCTGATCCTCGATGACGCCACCGGCCACCCGCTGGAGTTCGACCTGCGCGGCAGCTTGGACGAGGTGCTGGCGCGCCTGCGCCCGGCCGCCGAACCCGCCGCGCCGCGCGGACCGGGACGGCCGAAGCTGGGCGTGGTCGCCCGCGAAGTCACCCTGCTGCCGCGCCACTGGGACTGGCTGGGCCGCCAGCCCGGCGGCGCCTCGGTGACGCTGCGCCGGCTGGTGGAGGAGGCGCGCCGCGCTGGCAGCGCCAAGGAGCAGGCGCGCCAGGCCAGCGAAGCGGCCGACCGCACGATGCGTACGCTGGCCGGCGATCTGCCCGGCTTCGAAGAGGCCTCGCGAGCGTTCTGGCGCGGTGAGCGCGCCACGTTCGATCAGCTCACCGCCGACTGGCCTACCGATGTGCGCCAGCACCTGCTGCAACTGGCCCACCGTGCGTGGGATACCGCCGCCACGGGCGGCTGAGCCGCGCCCCTTTCCTCGAGACGATCCCATGTCGCAACCCGCGCTTTCCCGCAACACCAACTTCCGCCTGCTGTTCGGCGGCAGCACGGTGTCGATGTTCGGCGACCAGTTCACCTTGGTCGCCTTGCCCTGGCTGGTGCTCAAGCTCACCGGCGACCCGGGCGCTCTGGGCCTGGTGCTGGCCACCATGGCGGTGCCGCGCGCAGTGTTCATGCTGATCGGCGGCGCGGTGGTGGACCACTTCTCGGCGCGCGCCGTGCTGCTGCTGGCGCGCGGCGCCAACGCGGTGATGGTGGCGGCGCTGGCCGCGATGGTGCTCACCGGCGCGATCAGCATGCCGTGGGTGTACGCGTTGGCGCTGGGCATCGGCCTGGCCACCGCGTTCGCCTACCCGGCCAGCTCGGCACTGCTGCCGTCGGTGGTGGCGCCGCAGCAGTTGCAGCAGGCCAACGGCGCCATGATGGGGATGCGCCAGCTCAGCCTGTTCGTGGGGCCCGCGCTGGCCGGCGTGGTGATCGGCGCCGGCGCGCACGCCTCGCCGAGCTCGGCCGCCCTGGCCGATGCGCACGGCCTGGGCTGGGCGTTCGCCATCGACGCGGCCAGCTTCGCCTGCTCGCTGGTGTCGCTGGCGCTGGTGCGCCTGCAGCCGGCGGCACCGCAGACTGCCACGCAGCACGGCGTGCTGGGTCAGGTGCTCGGTGGGCTGCGCAGCATCGCCGCGGATCCGCCGCTGCGCGCGTTCATGCTGTACGCGGCGGTGGTCTCGATCTTCGTCACCGGCCCGACCCAGGTCGGCCTGCCGGTACTCGCCGATACGCGCCTGGACCACGGCGCCACCTCGCTGGGCATCGTGCTGGCGGCGAACGGCGGCGGCATGCTGCTGGGCGGCTTCGCCTCCGGCTGGGTGGCGCGACGGGTGCGCGGCCATCTGGGCGCGATGATCCTGTGCTTCGACGCCAGCGTGGGCCTGGCGCTGGTGGCGCTGGCCGGCGTGCATTCCACGGTGCTCGCCGCCGCCCTGCTCGGCTTCACCGGCCTGTTCGGCGGGGTGATCCAGATCACCCTGATCAGCTGGATTCAGCGGCGCGTGGCGCCGAACATGCTCGGGCGCACGATGAGCGTGCTGATGTTCACCTTCCTCGGCCTGGGCCCGCTGGCCGCGGCGGGCGCGGGCGCCCTGCTCAAGCTGATGTCGCTGCCGGGCCTGTTCGTGGCCTCCGGCCTCGCGCTGACGACGATCGCGCTGGGCTGCCTGACCAGCCCCGCCTTGCGCAGCATCCGCTCGCAGGATGCCGCGCCGCAGACCGGTTGAGGTTCAGCCCTTCAGCGAAGCCGCCTCGCGAGCGAGCAACTCGATGGCCGCCCAGTCACCGGCCTTGAGCTTGTCGGCCGGGGTCAGCCAGGAGCCGCCCACGCACAGCACGTTGGGCAGGGCGAGGAAGTCCGAGGCGGTGCTCAGGCTGATGCCGCCGGTGGGGCAGAACTTGACCTGTGGCAGCGGGCTGGCCCACGCCCCGATGAGCTTGGTGCCGCCGGCGGGGACGGCCGGGAAGAATTTCAGGAAGCGGTAGCCGCGGTCGATCAGCGTCATCACTTCGCTGGCGGTGGCGGCGCCGGGCAGCAGCGGCAGCTCGCTGTCGTCGGCCGCATCGAGCAGTTTCGGCGACACGCCCGGCGACACCGCGAAGCGCGCGCCCGCGGCCTTGGCGGCCGCGAGATGCTCGGCGTGCAGCACGGTGCCGACGCCGACCACGGCGCCTTCCACTTCCTGCGCGATGGCACGGATCGCGTCCAGCGCCGCGGGGGTACGCAGGGTCACCTCGATCGCCGGCGTGCCGCCGGCGACCAGGGCGCGCGCCATCGGCACGGCGGCGGCCACGTCGTCGATGATCACCACCGGGATCACCGGCGCCAGCCGCATGGTGGCCTCGACCTGGGCCTGCTTGGTTTCCATCGATTGCGTCACGGCTTCACTCCGGGAATGCGTTGGGATCAGAGCACGCCGGCGCCGAGATCGGCGGTGACGGCGTTGTTGCGGAACAGGCCGAACAGCTCGCGGCCCATGCCGACGTGGTGCGAGTGGTCGGGCAGGGTGACGCTGGGGCGTGCGGCGAATTCGGCGGCGTCGACCAGCACGTTGAGCGTGCCTTTCACTGCATCGAGGCGGATCAGGTCGCCATCGCGCACCTTGGCCAGCGCGCCGCCGGCCTCGGCCTCGGGGGTGACGTGGATCGCCGCCGGCACGCGGCCGGAAGCACCGGACATGCGCCCGTCGGTGAGCAGCGCGATGCGGTGGCCGCGGTCCTGCAGCAGGGCCAGCGTCGGGGTGAGCTTGTGCAGCTCCGGCATGCCGTTGGCGCGCGGCCCCTGGAAGCGCACCACGGCGACGAAGTCGCGGTTGAGCTCGCCGCGCTCGAACGCGCCGCGCACTTCGTCCTGGTCGTTGAACACAATCGCCGGCGCTTCGATCACCATGCGGTCGTCGGGTACCGAGGACACCTTGATCACGCCGCGGCCGAGGTTGCCGTCGAGCAGGCGCAGGCCGCCGTCGGCGCGGAACGGTTCGCTGATCGCGCGCAGCACGCCGCGGTTGCCGCTCTCGCCGGACACCTTCTGCCATGCCAGCTGACCCTTCGCGTCGAGCACCGGTACCTGGGCGTAGCCGTGCAGGCCGGTGCCGTTGACCGTCTTCACGTCGCCGTGCAGCAGGCCCTGCGAGAGCAACTGGTCGATCAGGAAGGCCATGCCGCCGGCCTCGTGGAACTGGTTCACGTCGGCGTAGCCGTTCGGATACACGCGCGCCAGCAGCGGCACCACCGAGGACAGTGCGTCGAAATCTTCCCAGCGCAGCTCCACGCCGGCTGCGCGCGCCATCGCTACCAGATGCAGCAGGTGGTTGGTGGAGCCGCCCGTGGCATGCAGGCCGATCACGCCGTTGATCACCGACTTCTCGTCGACGATGTGGCCGACCGGCAGATACTGCTCGCCCAGAGCACTCATTGCGGCCGCGCGGCGCACCGCCTCGGCGGTGAGCGCATCGCGCAGCGGCGTGTCCGGGGCCACGAAGCTCGCCCCGGGCAAATGCATGCCCATGATCTCCATCAGCATCTGGTTGGAGTTGGCGGTGCCGTAGAAGGTGCAGGTACCGGGCGCGTGATACGCGGCCGCTTCGGCCTCCAGCAACTCCTCGCGGCTGGCTTTGCCCTCGGCATAGGCCTGGCGCACCTTCGATTTCGCCTCGTTGGTGATGCCGCTGGGCATCGGGCCGGACGGCACGAACACGCCGGGCAGGTGGCCAAAGGCCAGCGCGCCGATCAGCAGGCCCGGCACGATCTTGTCGCAGATGCCCAGGTACAGGCCGGCGTCGAACATGTCGTGCGACAGCGCCACCGCGGTGGCCATCGCGATGAGGTCGCGCGAGAACAGCGAGAGCTCCATGCCGGCGCGGCCCTGGGTGACGCCGTCGCACATCGCCGGCACGCCGCCGGCCACCTGCGCGGTGGCGCCGGCCTCGCGCGCGATGGCGCGGATCAGCTCCGGATAGCGCTCGTACGGCTGGTGCGCCGAGAGCATGTCGTTGTAGGCGGTGACGATGCCGATGTTCGGCGTGCGACCGGCGCGTAGCGCGGCTTTGTCGTCGGTGCCGCAGGCGGCGAAGCCGTGCGCGAGGTTGCCGCAGGACAGGTGCTGGCGGTGGGTGCCGTCACCGCGCGCGGCGGCGATCTTGGCCAGGTACGCCGCGCGCGATTCACGGCTGCGCTCGCGCAGGCGCTCGGTGACTTCGCGGACGACGGGGTGCAGGGAACTCATCGAATCACTCCTGTAGCTGGATGCGGCGCGCGATCGACGCGCGCTCCGCGGCGGCGCCTCACGGGCACCAGTAGACCGAGACGGGAACGCGCGCCTGCGCCAGCACGGCGCGCACCGGGTAGTCGCGACCGGCGCCGAGGCCGAGCTTCGCGTCGGCGAGCACGCGGCGCTTGGCCTCGCCCTCGATGTGCAGGAACAGCGCGCCGGCATCGAGCAGCACCGGCAAGGTGAAGGTGATGCGCGGCTCGCCGGCACCGGCGGCGCGCATCGGCAGCACGCGCGCGGTGCCGGCCGGGTCGAGCGCCTCGGCGAGACGGTCGCCGCCGGGGAAGAACGAGGCCGTGTGGCCGTCCTCGCCCATGCCCAGCACCACCACGTCGAACGGCAGCGCCAGCGCGTCGAGCGAGGCGTTCAATGCGGCGAGGCCGTCTTCCGGGGTGGGCGTGTCCTGATGCAGCGGCACGAAGGTGGCTGCCGCCGCGGCGTTGCGCAGGAGCAGCGACTTCACCAGCCGTGCGTTGGAGCGTTCGCTGGATTCGGCGACCCAGCGCTCGTCGACCAGGGTCACCTGCACGCGCGCCCAGTCCAGCTCGGCGTGCGACAGGCGCTCGAAGAAATGCTTCGGCGTACTGCCGCCGGAGACCGCCAGCAGCGCCTTGCCACGCGCGGTAATGGCCTCGCGCAGGCGGGCGGCCACGCGCTCGGCCAGCGCGTCAGCCAGCGCGTGGCAATCGGTAAAGTTGTGGGTGGCAATGTTCAACATGGACGTCCATTCGGCGAGACGGGGGATGCGGCTACGCAGCCACAGGCTGGAGGAGCCCGATGCAGTGCGCGGTGAAACACGGCAACGATCGGGCTCACCTCCCGCCTACTCGCCGTCCTCGTTCCAGGTGCGGCCATCGCGCTCGATCAGCGCCACCGAGGCGCTCGGCCCCCAGGTGCCGGCGGTGTACGGCTTGGGCGCCTCGCTGCTGGCGGCCCAGGCCTCAAGGATCGGATCGGCCCAGCGCCATGCTGCCTCCACTTCGTCGCGGCGCATGAACAGCGTGGGGTTGCCGCGCACCACGTCGAGCAGCAGGCGCTCGTAGGCATCCGGCTGCGAGACGCCGAAGGCCTCGGCAAAGCTCATGTCCAGCGGCACGTGGCGCAGGCGCAGGCCGCCAGGGCCGGGGTGCTTGATGGTCAGCCACAGCTTCACGCCTTCGTCGGGCTGCAGGCGCAGCACCAGCCGGTTGTGCGCCAGCGGGCCGGCGGCAGGATCGAAGATGGAATGCGGCACCGCCTTGAACGCCACCACGATCTCGGAGACCCGTTCCGGCAGTCGCTTGCCGGTGCGCAGGTAGAACGGCACGCCGGCCCAGCGCCAGTTGGCGATCTCGGTCTTCAGCGCCACGAAAGTTTCGGTGTGGCTCTTGGCGCCATTGAGCTCCTCCAGGTAGCCCGGCACGCTTTGCCCCTCGGCGGCGCCCGCGCGGTACTGGCCGCGCACGGTGAGCTGGGCGGCGTTGGAATCGTCGATGGGCTTGAGCGAGCGCAGCACCTTGAGCTTCTCGTCGCGCACCGCATCGGGCGAGAGCGAGGACGGCGGCTCCATCGCCACCATGCACACCAGTTGCAGCATGTGGTTCTGCACCATGTCACGCAGTGCGCCGGCATGGTCGTAATAGGCCGCGCGGTTGCCCACGCCCAGCGTCTCGGCCACGGTGATCTGCACGTGGTCGATGTGCTCGGCGTTCCACAGCGGCTCGAACAGCGCGTTGCCGAAGCGCAGCGCCAGCAGGTTCTGCACCGTCTCCTTGCCGAGGTAGTGATCGATCCGATAGGTCTGCGATTCGCTGAAGACCCGGCCGACCGCGTCGTTGATCTGGTTGGCGCTCTCCAGGTCGCGACCGATCGGCTTCTCCAGCACCACACGCGACTCGCCCTCGTTGAGCCGGTAATGGCCCAGCCGGGTGCAGATATCGATGAACAGGTCCGGCGCGGTGGAGAGATAGAACACGCGCACGTTGTCCGGACGCTCGGCCAGCAACGCGGCGAAATCGTCCCAGCCGTTGTCCTTGCGCGCGTCGAGCGAGCGGTAGAACACCTGCTGCAGGAACGCCTCGATCTGGTCGGCCTTGCTGCCGTCGCCAGCGAGCGCCTTGCGCATCTGGGCGCGGTAACCGGCGTCGTCGGTGGCTTCGCGGGCAATGCCGATGATGCGGCTGTCCGCGGGGATCTGACCGTCGATGAAGCGATGGAACATCGCCGGCAGCAGCTTGCGCGCGGCCAGGTCGCCGGTGCCGCCGAAGATCACCAGATCGAAGGATTGAACCTGCGGATGGGAAGGACTCACAACGGGCACCTCGCGTGGAACGGGGAGAAGGCCACCGCGCAGCCGCGCAGCTGGGAACAGGCCGCTGATCGTACCAGTGTCATACCAGCTGGCACCAGCCGGAACCGTCCGATCAGGGCCGCGCCAGCGGATGTATTCGTTTGCAACTATCGCATCCGCGCCCTGCCTGGCGGACCCGGATAAAAGTGGCATGTCCGGCGGCGCGTGTCTTGCGGCCATTGGTTTGAAATTGGTATGGTCGCGGTATGGAAACCGCTCTCGCCAAAGAATATCGCCGGCTCTCGCGCGACCCCGGCACCCACCAGCCGCTGGCGTACCTGCGGCTGCGGCGGGCGATCCGCAACGTCATCGAGCATCGCGACATCGAGCCCGGCCACGCGCTGCCGAGCGAACGCGACCTGGCCCGCGTGCTGGCGCTGTCGCGCGTCACGGTGCGCAAGGCGATCGCCGGGCTGGTGGAGGAAGGACTGCTGACCCAGCGCCACGGCGCCGGTACGTTCGTCGCCGAGCGCATCATCAAGCCGATGTCGCGCCTGACCAGCTTCACCGAGGACTTGCGCGCCCGCGGCCTCAACCCTCGCTCGGAATTCTTCGAACGCGGCATCGGCGAGGTGACGCCGGAAGAATCGATGGCGATGAATCTGTCGCCCGGCGTGGCGGTGGTGCGCCTGCACCGCGTGCGCTACGCGGGCGATGAGCCATTGGCGATCGAACGCAGCGTAGTGCCAGCGATCCTGCTGCCCGACCCCATGCTGGTCGACGATTCGCTCTATGAAGCACTGGAAAAACGCGGCTGCCGCCCGCGCCGCGCCCTGCAGCGGCTACGCGCCGTGCTGCTCAACGCCCAGCACGCCCGCCTGCTGCACGTGGCCACCAACAGTGCCGGCCTCAGCATCGAGCGCCGCAGCTTCCTCGACGACGGCCGCGTCGTCGAATTCACCAGCTCCTGGTACCGCGGCGACATCTACGATTTCGTGGCGGAACTGCATACCGATTGAGCCTGCGGGAAGCAGCAAGTCACTGGACGATTACTGTGCGAGCTACCGTCTCTCCGGAAACGCTCGACGCCTCAATGCGATATTGCCCTGGCCACAAGAATAGCGAAGACTTCTGTCCACGCCTCAAAAACAGATAACGGTCTGCGCTTACGGCGTCGGAGGGCTCTCCCCCGTACCGAGCCTCAACAAGACAAGGTAACGCACCCCGGCACTCGCCCGCATCAATGCCAATTGCGCGCCGCCCCCCATTTATCGTAAGCCAGACTGGCCGGTTTCCGCCGTTGGCAGGCGGCAGGACCAGCGTCCTTTCATTGCCGTTCTCTAGATAAATTGGGCCAAGATCATAATTTGATTCAAATTTGTTGGAGAGAGGCAGCACGACATTCATGTCGTAGGCGCGCGGCCTCGCCGACCAATACGTCCCCGCCTTGCTTTCCAAGACAACAGGCTCGCCTGGATGAAATCGGTCAATTATCTGGTGATAGGGATCAACCTCTGCTTTCTTTGCCGTCCTCAGCAGGGAAATAAACGCTGGATCAAATTTCACGCGGCTATTTTCCACCTGCCGCGAGGCCGCTCGCAGTGACCTCAATTCGGCTTGAGGAGAGTCTTCCCGGACATCCGATTGATCGATGGAGAGTGGACTGTAGCCACTCAACGCGGCCAGCTCCATTGCCATCGGGCGAACACTGTTGCCAAGCCGGCCTACGATCTTATCAATATGCGCGTAACCTGCATGAACGAAGACACGTGCATCTGGATCCTTAGCAAAGGTCTTCCGGAAGATATTTCGCGCCTGCTCCGAATCTCTAACCTCCGGATCGGATGAATCAGCTTCGTATGGGATCAGGATAAAGCCTAGCCTGACTGCCTCCCGGAGAATATCGCCATAGATCGGCTCTTGAATGTATTCGCTGCCGGACGCTCTTGTTGGATACCCCGTGGTCAACAAATGCCCCATGTCCTTGGTAAGAGCCTCCGCCGCGAAGTACTTGAACCCAGCCTTTCGCAGCACCGGCAGGAGCTGCAGCGTTAGAAGTCTGGTGTGCGCATCATGGTGCACCTCGTTCACCATCACGATGCGCCTTCCGACGGCGCTGGCAGCTATAGCTTGGACTGCGTCCACAGCGCGCCAGTCATCTGAGAGCGGGAGACTTACCTTTGGAGGTAATTCATTCCGCATGGGGAAATCTCTCAGCGCCTCGCTGTAAAGGCCCAGTTCGTTTTCTGAAAACGCCAGAAACTGTTTCGCCAAATTCTGATCAGGGCCCGAATGAGAATCTATATACCTATTGATATAGAGGAAGCGATCAACCTCCCCCTTGTGAGATTGCAGCCCAGCTAAAAAGGCGCTGCCAGTCACTTGCGGAGCACCAAAGGACTGTGAGGCTACGAGGGCCAGAATTCCTGTAACCAGGGATTTCCAAAGCAACGCTATCACTGATCGAGGCATGACCGCTGCCACCGCCATTTCTGGATTTGCATGTAGTTTATGCCGGATTCCCGCACTCTGCCTAGAAGCAAGGACGCGTCGTGGGGAAACCGCTGTGGGCATTGTCGTTCGCGTGAGCGAGATAGCGAGATACCATTCGCCCATAGGCATAACAAAAAAAAGAGGCCACCAAGGATTGGTGGCCTCTTCTCACTTTCAGCTGCAATACCAGGGATTACAGCGTGAAGTCGTACTGCACCTGGAAACGAGCATAACGCGGAGTATTGAAGTACTTGGGCAACTTATAGTTCGTATAAGTCGTCTTACGGCCCGAGTTGGAGATCGTTTCAGCAGCCTCGTTGACGAACAGCGGCTGGTCGTTGTTGAACAGGTTCAGCACCGACAGCTGCATGCTTAGACCGCGCGCCCACGCCGGCTGGTAGACGACGTTGGGACTGACCGTCCACGTCCACGGCGTGCGGCCCGAGGTGCCTTCCGGGCTCACCTTGCCGTTGCAGTAATGGAACTGAGCGCCGTAGCCGTACTGCGTGTCGAAGGTGCCACCGCCGCCGCCGTAGCAGCTGATCGGCGTACCCGACTGCACAAGCAGATTCAGACCAGCGGACCACTCAGGCGTGAACTTGTAACCACCATACAGCTTGAAGCTGTGCCTACGATCGTTCGGCAGGTAGCCGTTCGCGCCCCGCATGATCTCCGGGAAGTCAAAGTCAGCCGTCGTTCCGGTGTCGTCCTGGTTGTTGTTCGACTTCACCAGGCCCTCGGTGTTGCCGAAGCTCTTGGACAGCGTATACGAGATATTCACGTAATACTTGTCGGTCTGCTTTTCGGCGGACAGCACGAGACCCTGGTACTGACGCTTGGCCTTCGGACCTAGGGCGCTTCCTGGGATGGTAATGTCAAACGTCTTGGGGCTTCCGTCCAGAGTGGTGGTCAGCTGCAGAGCACTGCCGGGGTTGTAGATCCAGCAACCCACCATGCCGGGCGGAACCGCCCACTGCGCTGCCTCCGGATCGCCGCCAGCCTGATCCAGCCAAGCCTGGTCGACGCCATTCTGCTGCGCGAGCGCGAAGAACGGGCGAGAATCGCACGTGTCATCAATCGAGGTACGCAGCTTGCGGTAGGTCAGCTTCGCGCCCACGGTCCAGTCGTTGAAGAAGTCGATGCTGCTCTCCAGCGACTTCTGGAAGCCTACGATGTACTCGTCTTGGACATAGGGCTTGAGCCCCTTGGTCGCGACCGCCTTGGGATTCGGCGTAGTGCCGTCTTCACCGTTGTAAACATAGTGACCAAGGTCACCCTTGTTACCGACGAGGACAGGCGTGCCGTCCGGATTGATAGACGAGTAGTAGCTATCGTCTTCGGTGTAGAGCGACGCCGTTGCGCCGCGCAGCGCGACGTTGGCGGCGATAGGCAGCGAATAACGACCCGCACTACCGAAGACCTTGAACGTGGAGTCGCCGTTCACGTCCCACGAGAAGCCCAAACGCGGCTGCCAGATATTGTTCTGCTTCACGAACGTGCCGCCAGCGCCGTTCTTGTTGTTGAAGCTATCGTTACGAATACCTGCATACAGCATCAGGCGGTCAGTCGTCTGCCAATGATCTTCGACATACCAAGACTTCTGATCAATTTCGACAGAACCACCGGTCTTGAACGCGTATTGGATGACGACACCCGGGTCAGCACCCACCGGCTGTGAGAAGTACAGGTTGTAATTGCCGCCGGAGTAAGTCGAGCCAGCGTCGGATTTCCATTTCTCATCGGCATAACCGAAGCCGATGTCGTGATCGCCCAGACGCCAATCAAGATCGGCGCGCCACGCCGTACGCTGATCCTTGCCACCGTAGATGTCGATAGAACTTACAATCGCGCAGCTAGCGGGGCCCCATGGATTGCCGTTATAAGCAATGTATGGGCAACCGGAGTCCGGCGCGTTGATGTCGCCGCTGTAGCGCGTATAGATGCCGTCCGGCGTCACCGAGTAGGTGGAGTTGTTGCTGTCCATCTTGCCCCACTGGGCAGAGAGGGTCAGGTCGTCGGTCAGGTAGCTGGTGTACTTGAAGATGTTGGTGGTACCACCGAACTTCGTATGCAGATCACCAAGATACTTGCCGCGATTGGGGACGCCATCGGTATAGGCGGCCTGGTAATAGCCGGCCGTGGTGTTGTCCGTGTTGTTGAAACCGGTGTACTCGAGGTGGTTGCTATCGTTGATATTCCAGTCGAGCTTCACGACCCAGTAGGGGCTCTTGGTCGTCGAGTTCACGGCCGAAGCGCCGGTGAAATTGTTGAGGAGGCTGGACGACGATGCACTGCTGTACGAATTGCTCGTCGACTTTTCGAACTGGCCCAAGGCGTAAATGAACAACTTGTCCTTGATCAGCGGGCCGCCGAGCCAAGCGGTGTAGATATTGTCGTTGCTGGTGTTCTTATTGTACGAGCGATACGTCGTACCGTTCGCGCGATAAACAGTCGGGGCGGTCTTTCGTGCCCAGTTCGGCGCCGTCGTCCAGCTCACGCCGCCCTTCCACTCATTGGTACCGCGCTTGATATTGACGCTGGTGACGCCGCCAGTGGAGAAGCCGTACTGCGCGCCATAACCGCCGGTCTGCACGTCCAGCTGATCGATGGCCTGATAGGGCACCTGGCCAAACGACAGGTTGTTATAGAGATTCGTGACGTTAAACCCGTTCACGTAGTAGCTATTCTCAGCCACCGACGAACCGGCGAACGAGGGCAGATTGCCAAAGCCCGCATTGCCCTTCACTGTGCCCGGCGTCAGGGCTGCGACGCTGACCACGTCGCGAGGCACCGGAAGGCTGTTCAGCTGAGTGGCCGTGAAGGTCGTACGGGACTCTACCGTGCTGACGTCGATGGCAGGGATCGAATTCGCCGAAACCGTCACGCTTGAGAGAGTCTGCGCGTTCTGGGCAGTGGCACCGAGCGCGACTTGGCTGGTCTTACCTGCGGCGACAGTCACGTTGGCGCTGCTGCCCGCGCTGCCGTCCTGCATTGCCTGGACTGAATAGCGGCCGCTCGGTAGAGCAGTGACGTAGAAGCGCCCGTCAGCGCCGACCGTGACGGTTCTGGATGCACCAGAATCCAGATTCTTGATGACTACCGTCTCGCCTGGCGCATAAGTCACCGTACCGGCGATATCGCCCGCGGTGCTCTGTGCATAGGAGGCGCCGCCCCACAGGGTGCTGGCCAGTGCGAAAGCAAGCGCCGTGTACTTCATCGGCGCACGATGCTTTGGCTGCGTCTTTTGTTGCGTCATTAATAACTCTCCCCAAATCGGCCCCACATCAGAGGGCTCACGTGTATCAGCTTGATTTCACTGAATTAATCAGGCTTCAGTGCTGCCGGCGCAGCTGTATCCCACCCCTGCTGCCTCATGAACATAGGCTGCCGACCCGCAGCCGTCAACATCTTCTTAGCGTGCCGATCACAGGTATGTAAGGTCGTGCACGTCGCTTCAGAGAAGTTGCGCATGCCTCCTGGTTCATCGGTTAGTGGCGCAGGGCTCCGGGCAGTTGGCTTTCTTCGGCGGTCCATGGTGGGTCAATTGCTGGGTGCGAACGGCTGCGGATGATCCTGCTCATGCTCTAAATGCGTCCTAGATAGTTGCCATCCCCGGATGGGTAACCTGTAGACGTGATGACAAACCGGAGCGCGTGACGGGGCAGAGTTGCGGCAAGAGCCACGCGCCATTAACTTGATGGGGTTTCGGGTGTCCCAGCCTGTCCGGCCGGGATGAAACGGGAAGCCGGTGCGTCGCGCGTTCGCGCGCAACCAGTCCGGCGCTGCCCCCGCAACGGTAGGCGAGTGAATCGCCGGGCCACAAAAGCCACTGTGCCTAGGCATGGGAAGGCGTGGTCCGGAACATGCGGCCCCCCGCATGTCGCTCGCAAGCCCGGAGACCGGCCCGATTCGACTGTCCTGGCGGCTCGCGGTGGGCGAGGCTGCGGTACGGATCGCGGCCACGCCGTGCGTCTGTCGCCGTGTTTTCCCCCGATGTCCTGCCAGCTCATCCCTTGTTGAGCCGCGCGCGGGTGCACGGCGAAGGAAATCGCATGATGAACAGGAATCTCGTGGCGACGGCCGTGGCCGTCGCGCTCTTTGCTGCCGCCACGCAAGGTGCGCAGGCACAGCAGGCTGACGGCACGGCGATCGATCCGGTGATCGTCACCGCCACACGCACGGCGATCACGGTGGACGATGCCTTGTCGTCGGTCAGCGTGATCACGCGGGCCGACATCGAACGACTGCAGCCGACCTCGCTGATGGACGTGCTGACCGGCCTGCCCGGCGTCACCTTCGCGCAGTCCGGCGGGATGGGCGAGCAGACCTCGCTGTTCCTGCGCGGCACCAACTCCTCGCACACGCTGTTGCTGGTCGACGGCGTACGCGTGGGCACGGTGAGCGCCGGGCTGGCGGCGTTCGAGCAGATTCCGGTGGAGCAGATCGAGCGGATCGAGGTGGTGCGCGGGCCGCGCTCGAGCCTGTACGGCGCCGATGCGATCGGCGGCGTGATCCAGGTGTTCACCCGGCACGGCCACGCCGACGGCGACATGGCGCCGTCGCTTGCGCTGACCACCGGCAGCCGCGGCACGGTGGGCGGCCAGGTCGGCCTGTCCGGTGGCGACCGGCACGCCTGGTACAACCTCAGCCTGGGCGGCCAGTACACGCGCGGCATCAACGCCTGCCGCGACGGCGCCGGCACGGTGTTCGCCGGCTGCTTCGCCAATGAGCCGGACAAGGATGCGTTCCGCAACTACAACGCGCTGGCCAACGCCGGCTACCGCTGGGACGACGGCACCGAGCTGGCCGGCACCTGGCTGCGTAGCCGCAACTATGTGGAGTTCGATGGCGCGCCCTACGGCAACCAGGCGCTCAACGTGCAGCAGGTGGCCGGCATGCGCCTCACGTTCCGGCCGCTGTCGTTCTGGCAGCTGACCCTCGGCGCCGGTCAGAACCTGGACAAGGCCACCACGTACAACGATGGCGTCTACCTGCGCTACTCCGATTCGCGCCGCAACCAGGCCTCGTGGCAGAACGACTTCAGCCTGGCGGACAACCAGTTGCTCACGCTGGGCACCGACTATCAGCAGGAGCATCTGTCCAGCGATACCGGCTACCTCGCCAGCACCCGCCAGGACACCGGCGTATTCGCCCAGTATCAGGGCACGTTCGGCCGCCACGAGCTGCAGGTGTCCGCGCGTCACGACCACAACGGCCAGTTCGGCAACCACGACACCGGCGCCGCCGCGTGGGGCTACCGGCTCGATCACGGGCTGCGCCTGTCGGCCAGCTACGGCAGCGCCTTCCACGCGCCCACGTTCAACGACCTGTACTACCCCTACGGCAGCGGCAACCCGGACCTCAAGCCGGAAACCTCACGCAGCGCCGAGCTGGGCGTGACGCAGCAGGGCGACGGCTGGAACTGGGCGTTGAATGCCTACCAGACCCGGATCAGCCAGCTGATCGCGCTGGACAGCAACTACTTCCCGCTGAACATCAGCCGCGCGCGTATCCGCGGCATCGAGGGTCAGCTGGGGGCCACCCTGGCCGGCTGGCGCTGGCAGGGTTATCTGACCTGGCAGCAGCCGCGCAACGACGACGGCGGTCCGAACGACGGCCACTGGCTGCCGCGGCGACCGGAGCGCACCGCGCGGGTCGATCTGGACCGCCGTTTCGGCGACTTCAGCGTAGGCGCGACCTGGAACGTAGCCGGCGCGCGTTACGACAACATCGCCAACACCCAGCGGCTGGACGGTTATGCCACCGCCGACCTGCGCGCCAGCTATGCCTTCGCGCCCGGCTGGGAGCTGCAGGGACGACTGGCCAATGCCTTCGACCGGCACTACGAGACGGTCTACTACTTCAACCAGCCCGGCCGCAGCTGGTATCTCACCTTGCGTTACCGCCCGCGCTCCTGAGGCGACCCCACGCAGCAGTGCGCCCAAGGCGCGCTCGGGGCAGCCAGGCAGAGTTTTGCGCCTGATGTGTTCGCTCCGAGCGCCGCCGTACCACGGCGAAACCGAACGACGAGGACCCGATGGCTCGCGGCCGAGCCACCGGCCTCGGCCGTGGCCAGCCGCAACGGCCCCTGCCTTTCGACACGGTGGGGACTTCAGGCACATACACTGTGCGGGGACAGCGGGCATAAAGCGCGCATGTCCGTCACTCTGAACCCTGCGGCCCGGGCCCTGTCCGAGAGGCTTGCGCGATCATGCGCAGCTCGGTCGCACCGCCCGCGGCCCACGGAAGCGCCATGAATATCTTTGCCCCCATGATCCGCCGCCCGGTCGGCACCTCCCTGCTCGCTGCGGGGCTGGTGCTGGCCGGCATCTGCGCTTACCTGCTGCTGGGCGTGGCGGCGCTGCCGTCGCTGGAGTTCCCGGGTGTCTACGTGGTGGCGCAGCAGCCCGGCGCCAGCGCGCAGACCATGGCCAGCACCGTGCTGGCGCCGCTGGAACGGCACCTGGGGCGCATCCCGGGCGTGGATGAGATGTACGGCAACGCCAGCGAGGGCTCCGCCTCGGTGATGGTGCGCTTCACCTTCGACCGCACCGCCGACAAGGCTGCGCGCGACGTGCAGTCGGCGATCAACGCCGCCGCGCCGGACCTGCCTCCCGGCCTGCCGGTGCCGCCGCAGTACTTCAAGTTCGACACCGCCACCATCCCGATCCTGTTCATCACGCTGACCTCCAGCGGCCTGCCGCAGGACAAGCTGTTCGATCTGGCCGACACCCTGCTCAAGCCGGCCGTGGCGCAGATCCCCGGCGTGGCCCAGGTGCAGGTGTTCGGTGGCACGCCGCACGCGGTGCGGATCGAGCTGGATACCGCCGCCTTGGCCGCCAAGGGGCTAACCCCCACCGACGTCAGCAACGCGCTGCGCGCCGCCAACGTCACCTCGCCGCAGGGCATCCTGAGCAACGGGCGCACGCAGTACACCGTATTTGCCAACGACGCGCTGCACGAGCCGGAGGAATTCGCCCGGCTGCTGATCGCGAGCAAGAACGGCACGCCGGTGCGGCTGTCCGACGTGGCCAAGGTCTACGGCGGCCAGGAGGACAAGTACCAGGGCGCCTGGTTCAACGGCAGCGACACGGTGGGCCTGCAGATCAGCAAGCGCCCGGAAGCCAACGCGGTGGCCACGGTGGAGGCGATCCGCGCCAAGCTGCCGCAGCTGCGTGGCTCGCTGCCGGCGAACATTGCCATCACCCCGGTGTTCGACCTCACCCAGACCACCAAGTCGGCGCTGCACGAGGTGGAGACCGCGCTGCTGATCTCGATCGCGATGGTGGCGCTGGTGATGCTGGTGTTCCTGCGCCGGGTACGCCCGACCCTGATCGCCATGCTCAGCGTGCCGCTGTCGCTGGCCGGCGCGTTCGTGGCGATGTGGGCGCTGGGCTATACGCTCAACACGCTGTCGCTGGTGGCGTTGGTGCTGTGCATCGGCTTCGTGGTGGACGACGCGATCGTGGTGATCGAGAACATCGTGCGCCACATGGAGCACGGCGACGCGCCACTGGAAGCCTCGCTCAAGGGCGTGCGCGAGATCGGCTTCACGGTGGTATCGATCACGCTGTCGCTGGTGGCGGTGTTCGCGCCGCTGCTGTTCGGCAACAACATGCTGGTAATGCTGCTGCGCGAGTTCTCGGTGACGCTGACCGCGGCGGTGGTGATCTCGGCGATCGTCTCGCTCACCCTCACCCCCGCGCTGTGCGGGCGCCTGCTCAAGCACGAGCCGGTGCCGCCCAAGCCGCCCGGACGCATCGAGGCGGCCGTGGAGCGCTTCGACCGCGCCATCCTCGCGCGCTACGAGCGGGCGCTGGACTGGGCCATGCACCACCGCCGGTTGATGCGCTGGCAACCGCTGCTGCTGCTGATCCTCACCGGTGTGCTCGGCTTTGCCGTGGTGAAGACCGCTGGCGGCACCTTCATGCCCGACGAGGACACCGGCCAGCTGCAGGTATTCATCAGCGCGGACACCAATATCTCGCCGGCTCTGCTGACGCAGCGCGCGCGCGAAGTGAGCGACATCATGAAGCGCGACCCGGCTGTGCTCGACCAGCTGACCATGCTGGGCGGCAACGGCTTCGGCGGCGCGGTGGGCAACTCGGCGCAGATGTTCGTCGACCTCAAACCGCGTGGCGACGGCCCCGGCATGCGCAAGGAAGGCATCAAGCAGGTCGTCGACCGGCTGTCGAAGCAGTACAACGCGCTGCCCAACGTGGAGGTTTCGGTGAGCGCGGCGCAGTTCCTCGGCGGCGGCGGCAGCGGCGGCAACGGTGGTCAGTACGAGTTCCAGCTGATCAGCTCCAGCGGTGAAGACCTGCAGCCGTGGACGCTGAAGATGGTGCGGCAGATGCGCACCATCAAGGAATTCCGCGACGTCAGCAGCGAGTTCGAGCACACCGGCAAGGAACAGCGACTGCTGGTCGATCGCGAGGCCGCCGGCCGCCTGCACGTGGGCATGGGCACGATCGATTCGGCGCTGTACAACGCGTTCGGGCAGAACCAGGTGTCGGTGATCTATTCGGACATCAACCAGTACCGCGTCATCCTCACTTCCGGCTCGGCCGAGGATTTGAGTCCCGGCGCGCTGCTCAATCTCCACGTGCGCAACGACCAGGGCAAGATGGTGCCGCTGTCGGCGCTGGCGAAGATCGCGCCGAGCATCGCGCCGACCCGCATCCGCCATCACAACCAGATGCAGGCCACCACGATCAGCTACAACCTGGCCAAGGACGTCACCCAGGATCGCGGCATCGCGCTGGTGAACCAGGCCGCGTATGCGGTGAACCTGCCCGACGGCGTGCGGGTGGAATTCACCGGCAACAACCAGCGCCTGCAGCAGGCGCAGAACAACGGGATGATCCTGCTGCTCGCCTCGATCGTGGCGATGTACATCGTGCTGGGCATCCTCTACGAGAGCCTCGGCCACCCGCTGACGATTCTCTCCACGCTGCCGGCCGCCGGCATGGGCGCATTCCTGGCGATGCTGGTGACGCAGACACAGCTATCGCTGATGGCGATCATCGCGATCCTGATGCTGATCGGCATCGTCAAGAAGAACGCGATCCTGATGGTCGACTTCGCCCTGGTGGCCCAGCGCGAGGGCGGACTGAGCCCGCCCGAGGCGATTCGCGAGGCCGCGCTGGTGCGCTTCCGCCCGATCACCATGACCACCCTGGTGGCGATGGGCGCAGCGCTGCCGCTGGCGATCGGCTTCGGCATCGGCTCGGAGATGCGCCAGCCGCTGGGCATCGCCATTGTTGGCGGCCTCTTGGTATCGCAGCTGCTGACTTTGCTGAGCACCCCGGCGATCTATCTGTTCGACCATGACCGCCTGGCTCGCCACGCTCAGGGCCTGATGCCGAACCGGCTGAGGTGGTGGGCGATTGGCAGCATCGTGCTGGGTACGGTGCAAATACTGGGAGGCGCGGCAGTGGCGCTGATCCCGAAGCTGGGTGAGAAGCTCGGTGGCAAGGGACCGATCGTGGGAATCGCGATGATCGTGCTGGGTGCCGTGTTGATGACCTTCGCCATCCGCCTGCTCAAGAACAGGCGGCGCGCGCGCTTCGTCCTGTTCGGCGTGTTCGCCGTGGCACTCGGCTTGCCCGCCCTCGGTCAGATCGTGGCGCTGGTCACGGCGCCGCCGGGCGCTCCGGGCGGCAATCCGGTCGGCATTGCGCTGATGCTTGGCCTGGTCGGCGCGCTTGCCTGGGCGACCTTCAGCGCACGCACCAAGGCGTACTTTGGGGAGCCTGCGCAGGGCTTCCTCGCACGCCGCTTCGCCCGCATGAAACCCGTGCGCCACCACGGTTGAGTAGTGCCGGCACGTCAGCCGTCGTTGGAGCCGAGCGCGCGCCGCAGTGGTTCGAGCTGCACTTCGTAGCGCCGCCACTGCTCCAGCGCCCGGGTATGGACCGGCTCACGCACTTGGGCGCTGCTAGGCGTGGCCACCGGGGCCGGATTGCCTTCCGGGCGCAGGCAGGCTGGCTCCAGGGCAAGGCCACAATGGGCAAGTACACGAGCGAGCGTCTGTTCTGGCTGGGTCACAAGGGCGGCGTAGTCCACGTCAAGCATCGCGCCGGGCATCAGTGCATGCCAGCGTCGCACCAGACGCCGGTACAGGCCGTAATAATGGGCCATTGCGCCCATGTCGTAGCAGTAAGCCGATGTGTTGCCGAACATCACCTTGAGGTTGGAGTAACAGACATCCATCGGCGCGCGCGCCAAATGCAAGATCGGCGCCGCAGGTAGAGCCCGGCGGATGAAGGGCACCATGCGAAGGTTGATTGGCATCTTATCGATGTAGAAGCGCCGCCCCTGTGCGCGCCAACAAGTCTGCTCCCGGTAGCGCTGACCAAGCAGCTGGAAATCAATCGAGTCGGCCTTGGCGAGTATGGAAGACAGGCTGTCCGCGCGCGTTGGCGATACGTCCGCAACCCAGTGCAGCTGACGCTGGAAATCGTTGATCTCGCCGGCGGATACCACGTCGCTGTGGGCACTGAGCATGTGGTCCAGCAACGTGGATCCGGAGCGTGGCAAACTGACGATGAAGATGGGCATGGGTCCATCAGCCGGGGAATCATTGCGCGGCAGCGCTGGCAAAGCCGCAGCTGCCGCCTCAAGCGCTGCGACCTGCACAGCTTCCGCATGTGCGTCATAAGGGTTCAGCACATGCATCGCATGATTGCAACGTTCGAGCTGCGCCCACGCCTCGTCCCATTGACCGAGATCATCGAGCACCTTGAACTGCGCCGAGTGGTACTCGGCGTGGATGAAGCGCAATCGTGGGTGCGCTGCCTCTGGAGGCAGTCGAGACTGCAATGAGCGCAGCAAGTCGAGATGGTTGGCACTTGCCGTCTGCCGATGCAGGTTTGCGAGAATCACTGCTGCGTCGGCGTGCTCCGGCCATCGGTCCAGCAGCGCGAGCAACACCTGCTGCGCTTCGTCCAGTCGGCCTTCGAATTGCAGCAGCATGCCGCGAAGGTAGTACTCCCCGGGCGCGTCTAGACCACCCTTCGCCGCCATCTCCATGAGCCGTGCCGCCTGCGAAACTTCGCCCAGCATCCATCGCAGGTGTGCCTGCTCGGCGATGACATGCGGCGGCGGATTGGGTGCACGCATCAGATGGTCCAGACACTGCCGGGCACCGAGAATTTCCCCTTGGAGCGACAGGCGCCAGGCCAGCTGCGCGATCAAGGGCGCATCGTTGGGTAGGAACGCGATCGCCTCGAGCAGGTGCCGCGTCGCCTCACGCATGCGCCCATTACGAAGAATGGCCTGAGCGAGCTCCATCCGAGCCGGAACATCACGCGGCGCCTGATGGACCAAATCACGCAGCAGCGCTTCGGCCATCGGGTACTGCCCATCATCCGACGCCCGCCTTGCACGCCGACGCAGTTCAAGCTCGTTGGCCGAGGTCGGGTTTGTCATTGAGGTCTCACCGGTGATACTCGACGCAGGCCGCGGCTCATGCGCGCAGGGCCGCAGCCAGCGGCTCAAGCTGGCTCTCGTACCTTCGCCATTCGCCAAGGCTTCGCAGGTGCGGCGCCTCGCGTACCTGGTTGCAGCTCGGAGTGGCCACCGGAGAGGCATTGCGCTCCGGATGCAGACAAGCCGGTTCGAGCTGGAGGCCACAACGAGCGAGGACTCCCGAGAGCGTAGCCACCGGGGCACGCAAGAGGTCTTCGTACGCCACCTCGTGCACCAGACCGGGACAATCCTGGTGCCATCTTTCGACCAACGTGCGGTAGAGGCGGTAGTAGTGCGCCATCGACTCCATACCGTAGCTGTACGCAGGGGATGCTCCGAGCATGGCCTTCATGTTCGAGTAGCACACATCCATAGGTGCGCGATGGATGTGCACGATCACGGCGTGCGGCAAAGCGAGCCGGATGAAGGGCACCATGCGCACGTTGATGGGATTCTTGTCGACAAACCAGCGCTTGCCGGGCGCGCGCCATTGCGTCTGCGCGAGATAGCGCCGACCAAGTTCGCGAAAATCGATGGTATCCACCCGGCGCAGGACTTCCAGCATGCCAGCGACGCCGGCCGCCGGCACGTCGGCCGTCCAGCGCAACTGGCGACGAAAGTCGTTGATCTCTCCGGCCGAGACAATGGACGAGTGGCTCGACAGCGCGCGATCCAGCAGTGTCGTACCCGATCGGGGCAGACCCACGACAAAGATCGGCTGCGGACCTTCATGCTGAAGAGGGGGCGACGCAACACGATCAGCAAGATGGCGCGAGGTCCTCAGCAGAGCTTCACATATAGCTGCCTCACCCGCTGCGTCATAAGGATGTAGGGCCCGCATCAAGGCGTTGCCACGCTCCAGCGCCTGCCATGCCTCCTCGGCTCGGCCGAGATCATCGAGCACCTTAAAGCGGGCGGCGTGAAAGTTCGCCATCGCCAGTTGCTGCGCCGGGCCGGGTGGATCGGCCCGCAAGCGGGAAAGATGGCTATCCAGAAGCTCCAGCCGTTCTTCTGAGCGCTGCTTTTCGAGGTTCACCAAGGCGACAGCCGCCTCTCCGAACCGGGGCCACGTGCGCAGGCATTCGAGCAAGCCTCTCCGAGCAATGTCGAGGTCGCCATTGAACTGCGCTAGGGTCGCATGCAGGTAATGTGCATCGGGCGTGTCGGCACCGTTGTCCATGGCCCGCCTGCTCAACGCGTAAGCCTGACTGTATTCACCCAGCATCCAGCGTAGGCGCGCGAGTTCAACCAAGGCCGCGGTTGGCAGAGACCCACGCGCTTCGACCCGATCCAGGCAGTGCCGTGCAGCCACGAGTTCGCCGGCGAAGTACAGATTTCTGGTCGCGGCGAGGAGCACCCCAGGAGCGGGGGCGGGCGCTTGCGCCGCTTCGAGAAGCAAGGCAGTTGAGTTTCGCAAAAGTCCGCGAGCTTGCGTTACAGCAGCAAGATCAAGCGCCAGGCGTGGGTCATCGGGCGTCGCGCCGCGGAGAACTTCCAACGACGCCTGGGCCGCCGCCCATTCGCGCTGTTCCACTTGCTGGGCAGCGCGTCGGCGAAGTGACAAGAGCGCAACTTCGTCCAAGGGAAGATCAGTCATGCAGATACCTGACAGAGGCCCACCAAGGTGCAATGAAAAACAAGCACGGCTAGGCGCGGGGTAGCGCCGCGCGCAGCGGGGCAAGTTGGTTGGCATAACGAAGCCAGGAGGAAAGCCCGCGGCGATGAACGGGCTCGCGTACCTGGGCGGCACTCGGTGTAGCAACCGGCGAGGAGTTGCTCTCCGGGTGCAGACAATGCGCATCGAAGGGTAAGCCGCAATATGCAAGGATCGTCCGAGTCACGGACTCGGCGCTCTCAACCAGCGATCGATAATCGACGTCTAGCATTGCATCCGGGCACAGCTCCTTCCAGCGCGCAACAACGCGGCGGTACTCACCGTGAAAGTGGGCCACTGAAGCAAGATCGTTGCACCAGGGGCTGACGTCACCAAACATCGCGCGGAAGTTCGAAAAACAGACGTCCATCGGATCACGCACGATGTGCAGAATCGGGGCATAGGGCAGCGCCCGCCGGATGATTGGGACGAACTGGATGTTGATCGGCAATTTATCGACGAAGTAGCGCTTGCCGCCCGCTCGCCAGCGCGTCTGTGCAAGGTAGCGTCGGCCCAGCTCAGCGAAGTCAATCTCGGGTAACCGACGCAGCACTTCGCGCATACCGGCGACGCCCGCAGGCGGAACGTCGGCAACCCAATGAAGCTGCCGCAGGAAATCATTGATCTCTCCAGCGGAGGCCACCTCTGGGTGCGATGAGAGTATGCGGTCCAGCAACGTCGAGCCTGAGCGTGGCATGCCCACTACGAAGATGGGCTGCGGGCCTTCGCCAACGGCTGCTGTTCGCACTGTGTCATCAAGGCGAGGAAGCGCAGCCATGGCTGCCAGTAGTTCGGTCGTGAAGGTCGCCTCCATGTCCGGAGCATAGGGATTGAGCCGCTGCATGATGGCCTTGCTCTCGATGAGCGCTGCCCAGGATGCCTCGACGTCTTCCACATCATCCAGCTCCTTGGAGAGGGCCGACAGAAACTGCGCGCGGACCATGACGACTCTAGAATCGGAGGCATCGCGAGGCAACTTTTCGAGCTGCTCACGCAAGAATGGAATGTGGTGATGCTCGGACGTGTAGGTCTGTAGATTGGCCATGGCCTGGGCAGCTGCGCCAAAGTGCGGCCATCGATCCAAGCAAGCCTCGAGTATCTCGCGGGCCTGCTCCCGTTCACCCTGGAAATGGCACAGCATCGCGTGTAGATGCCATTCATTCGGTGTCTCCACACCGGCTTGATGTGCACGACGAATACACTCGCTGGCTGGGCCGATCTCACCTGTCAGCCAATAGAGATGAGCGAGGGCAGCTAGCCCGGGGCCATCCAGCCTGATTGCGCGCGCGAGTTCCGCTGTGCACTCTCTGGCTGCGACGACCTCGCCGGAGTAATACAGGCGACGGACAAGCGCGATGCAAGAGGCTGGATCCGCCCCGTGCCCCTTCGAGGCCGCATTCAGGAGGCAAGCTGACGAGGCGCGGAAAGCTCCCATCGCAAGCAGGACGTGAGCCAGTTCCAGATGGGCCGGTAGATCCGCAGGGCTACCTGCCACCAGAGCTTCCAGCACGGTACGCGCCGCAGAGAAGTTGTTGCCCTGTACGAAAGCCCGGGCTTGTTGCCGCAACTTGTCTGGAGACGAGGTGGCTACCGATGACTGCATGAATGTTCGAGTAAAGCTGCTGACGCCGAAAGCATAGCGCACCGGCACCTCAAGACAGGCAGCTCAAACGGAGCGGTCTGTGCCGATGACACTGCCAAAAACCGAAGGGTCCACAGAGCGGGGGCTGACCCGAAAAAAAACCACCGACCTTTCGGTCGGTGGCTGTGGAGCTAACACTACTTAAGTGTTCTTCAACTTACTCAGTAGTCGTAGGACACCGACAGACGCATGTAGCGCGGCGGCTGGAAGTAGACACCCATGCCGTACAAGTTGTTGATCGTGTGCGGACCGGATTCGCCAGCCGGATAGGTCTGGGTGGCCTTCTGGTCGTTCAACACGTTGTAGATATCAAACTTGAACGCGAGCTTCTGATCGGCGAAGTTCGGCGCATAACGCACACCGAGGTTGACGGTTTTGGTCCACGGGGTGTGGCCCGGATCGCCCGGATGGACGATCTTGCCACCGCACCAGTGGTAGTTGCCGCTGCCGCCCTGGTTGTAACCGGTCGGATCGCCGTCCGCATTCGGGCCGAAGTAACCCAGGCACTCCTTTGGGGTACCCGACTGGATCAGCGCAGTCGCCGACACCAGCCATTCCGGGGTGAACTGGTAGGCACCGCGGAAGCGGATCGAGTGCTTGCGGTTGTTGATCAGCTCGCCGTCCTGACCCTGCATCAGCTGCCAGGAGTCCCAATCCTCCGTCTTGGACACGTCGCCCTGGCCGAAGTCGGAGCGCACCTGGCCTTCGGTGTTGCCGATACCGTGGCTATAGGTGTAATCCACGCGACCCATCCACTTGCCATCGAACGGATGCTCGAGGTAGAGGTCGAGCGAGGTGATTTCGCGCTTCACACCTTTGAGGTAGCCCCAGTCCTGCTGGTTCATCTTGACGATCGTCGAGCTGGTGCCGTCATCGCGCGCCACGAGTATGTCGTTGGTCTTGCCCGGGTTGATCAGGCGGCAGTAGGCCGCGCCGTAGAGCGAGTCGTAGTAGTCGTTCGGATCCAGGCCCTGGCTCCTCATCTTGTCGCCAATGCGGCCCGGCGAGCACTCGTCGTCGATCGCGGTCTTCAGGTCGCGATAGGTGACCTTGGCGCCATAGGTCCAGTTGTCGTTGAGCTGCTTGTCAAAACCCAGGATGTACTCGTCGAGGTACTGCGCCTTGAGGTTACGCGCGGTGACCTGCTTCGGATCCTTCGGAGCACCGGTCTCTCCGTCCGGAGAACGAGTCGGCCTCACCACCGTCAGACCGGTCGGAATGCCGTTGGCATCGATCCCGGTGTAGCTGTAAATGGTGTCCAGGAACGCCGAACGGGTCGCGGCACGCTCGGCCGCGTTGTTCGGCAGTGCCAGGTAGTAGCGGCCCGCATTGCCGTAGACCTTGAACGACGAGTCGCCATTCACGTCCCAGCTCACACCCAGGCGCGGCTCCCACTGATTCTTCTCATCCACGAACGCCTGACCCAGGTCGTTGTAGTTGGTGAAGCGATCGTTGCGGACACCGATGTTCAACTGCACGTTCTGCGCCACTTGCCAGATGTCCTGGAGGTACCAGGCTTTCTGCGAGAGCGACATGCTGGCCAGCTTGGCGAAGTGACGCTGATCGACGGTGTAGGTCTTGCTGCCGTCGTCATTGGTCTTGACGAGATAGCGCCAGTAGTAGCCGTTCGCGACGTTGAACGGGTCGGTGATGCTGGCGTTGGGGCCGCTGGCGTAGGTGCCCTGATCGGTCGCGTTGTAGTACTGGTTGTCGATACCGACGCTCAGGTCGTGATCACCCAGGCGGTAGTCGAAATCGGCGCGCAGGCCACGCGTGGTCGACGCAGCGGTGGTGGCATTCAGTGCTGTGACCGTCTGCTCGTTAATGATGCGCGCGCCGCCCGTGTAAGCCGGATTCTGATTGGCCGACTGTGAGATGAACGGCAGATCGCTAAGCGCGCCGTAGATGGTCGGGTTGGTGAAGCGGCCCTTGCCGTACTCTACGCTAAACGTACCGTTGTCACCGATGTAGCTGGTGTACTTGCCGATGTAGAAAGTGGCCGTCTGCTTGTCACGGTTGCTGGGCTGGACGAAGTCGGCCCTGGACAGGGTGGTGTAGTCGTAGTTGTACGTGCTGCCGCCACCATTGTCCTGGCGGTCGGACATGTAGGTTGCTTCGAGAATGTTGTTCTCGTTGATGTTCCAGTCGATCTTGCCGTAGACCTTGTTTTCCTTGTTGGTGTAGAGCAGCTCACGACCGTTGTCGATGCTGCCCACCGTGGTGCCCTTGGTCTTGGTCTGCTCTGCCGACAGGAACATGTACAGTTTGTCCTTGATCAGCGGACCGCCGACATAACCGGAGTAGATCGTCTCCCACGACTTGTTCTTGCTGCGATCCCAGTACAGCGTGCCCGGCAGGCTGGGATCGGCGAGCGTGAACGGCTTGCCATCCGGCGTGGGGGCGGGGATGGTCGGATTACCGTAGTACTCGTCCTTACCGCCCGAGGCGAGATACTTCGGCGCCCAGGCAACCTGGCCGCCAAAATGCCACTCGTTGGTACCGCGCTTGCCGATCTGGTTGATCACGCCGCCGTCGGAACGACCGTACTTGGCGCTGTAGCCGCCGGTCAGGGTCTGCTGCTGATCGATCGAGCCGTAGGGCAGCGCGAAGCCGCCGATGTTGCGGTACGGCTCGCCGGTGTTGTAGCCGTTGATGTAGTACGCATTCTCCGAAACGCTCGAACCGCCGAACGACACGGCGTTACCGAAGTAGCCACTGCCCTGCACGGTGCCCGGCGCCAGCAGCGCGATGGATTCGGCGCTGCGGCCGACCGGCAGCTGCTGCAGATCCTTGGAGGTGATGACGGTGCTCGAGGTAACGCTGGACACGTCGATGGCCGGCAGGGCGCTCGCCACGACCGATACCGCGCTCAGGTTCTGGGCATCCTGCGCACTGGCAAACGGCACTTCCGTACCGCCGCCCACGCTCACGACGACCTTGTCGCTGGTGGAAATGACCGCTCCGTCCTTGATCAGCGAGACGCTGTAGGTGCCAACCGGCAAATTGGTAGCGGCGTAGCGGCCGGACGAGTCGACGGCAACGGTACGGGTGGTGCCGTTGGCCAGGTTGGTCACCTTGACCGACTCACCCGAGGCCACCGGTGCGGTACCGAAGATCGAGCCCGTGGTGGCCTGACCGTAAGCGACGCCGGTGAGGCCCATGCCCAGCGCGAGCGCGAGGGCCAAGGCGTTGCGCCGGGGGTTCATCCCCTGCAAGGAATTACGCGTATTAATAGACATGTTTAACCGATCTCCCCAGATCTGCCCGAACGGGCAAAAATTTTCGGACGCCAATTCTTGCGGCCGGCCTCTAAGTCACCGATGGATCAATGACTTACTTGTTTCAACAGACGCTCTTGCTGCCGATCCAGCATCAACGCCGAATTCATGGCGATGGCTCAAGAACAACGGTTGGGGGACAGCACATAAGGGTGCCATCCACTTGCCGAACGTACGCCGCCGCCACCGGCAGTGTCAACAATTTCTTAGCAAGCCGTAAACATAAAAAAAGCGCTGTCAACCGCCATGTGGCATGGCGCGCGCGATGTCTGGCTGCTTTTTTGACGTTGATCTGGCGCCGGTGCTAGTGCTTGAGACTTCACGCCGCTAAGACAATCGAGGGGCTAGCGACCGCGCCGGCGGTCTTCTCATTAATGCACCGGGCGTCCCAACTACGCCGCATAAGCGACTACTCACACCAGCGTGCATGATGGTCAAGATCGCTGTGTGCTGCCTCCAGTCCATGCGCACCCCGGATAGAAACCACTGAACGGCCCGCGGCTTGCTATCGTCGCCCGACCATCCAGGAAGGAGTTTCGTCATGCGCCATCCTCCGCGGGCCGTCGTCCGGCTCGCTTCGTTCACGTTGCTGGCAGCCGCCGCGGTCGGGCCGGCACCGGTCGCCGCAGCCGAGCTGGCGGTCCCACCAATCCACTACCGCGAGCGCACGCTATCCAACGGACTGCAGGTGCTCAGCGTGGAGGACCACGCCAGCCCCACCGTGACGGTGCAGGTCTGGTACCACGTGGGTTCGAAGGATGACCCGGCCGGGCGCTCGGGCTTTGCGCACCTGTTCGAGCACCTGATGTTCAAGAGCACCAAGCACATGCACGCCGAGCAGATGGACCGGCTCACCGAGGATGTCGGCGGCGCCAACAACGCCTCCACCAGCGACGACGTCACCAATTATTACGAAGTGGTGCCGGCCAACTACCTGCGCACCCTGCTGTGGGCCGAAGCCGAGCGCCTGTCCAACCTCAATGTGGATGAGAAGAACTTCAAATCCGAGCGCGCCGTGGTGCAGGAGGAATACCGCCAGAGCGTGCTCGCCAACCCCTACGGCAAGCTGTTCAACGCGATCGGCCCGCACTCGTACACCGTGCACCCGTACCGGCGTCCGACTATCGGCAGCATCGAGGATCTGGACGCCGCCTCGCTGCAGAACGTGATCGACTTCCACAACACCTTCTACCGTCCCGACAACGCCACGCTGATCGTCGCCGGCGACTTCGACCCCAAACAACTCGACGCCTGGGTCGACGACTACTTTGGCTGGATTCCGAAGCCGGCCACGCCGGTGCCGCAGGTCACCGCCAACGAGCCCCCGCGCAGCGAGGACAAGCGGTACACCGAGACCAGCCCCACCGCGCCGCTGCCCGGCATCGCGATGACCTGGCTGATCCCGCCGGCGCCGTCGGCCGACACCATCCCGCTGCAGGTCGCCGCGGCGCTGCTGTCCGAAGGCGATTCCTCGCGGTTGTACCAGTCGCTGGTGTACCGCGATCAGGTGGCGCAACAGGTTGGCGCCGACGCCGATGCGCGCATGGGCCCGGGGTTGTTCACCGTCTACGCCATCCTCGCCAGCAAGCACACGCCGGACGAGGCGGAGAAGCGGCTGCGCGCGGAGATCGACCGGCTCGCCACCCAGCCGATTCCCGAGGCGGAGCTGACCAAGGTGAAGACCCAGCTACTCACCGCCCAGCTCAAGCAGCGGCAGACCCCGATGGGGCTGGCCTTTGCGCTGGGCCAGGCGACCCTGATCGACGGCGATCCGGCCCACGTGAACAGCGACCTCGCCACCTTGCAGAAAGTGACCGCCGCGGACGTGCAGCGCGTGCTGCACACCTACGTCACCGGCGCGCACAGCGTGACCATCGACTACCTGCCGCAGCCCAAAGGCGCGCCGGCTGCTACTAGCCAGGGAGTGACGAAATGAGCCGATCGATGCACCGCCTCGCCCTCGCCGCGCTGATGGCCGGCGCCCTCGGTGTCACCGGCGCAGCCTGCGCCGGCGACTTTCCCAGCACACCACCGCCGCCGGCCGCCGCGCCGCAACTCAACGTGCCCACGCCCGCCAGCCAGACCCTGGCCAATGGCCTGCGCGTGATCAGCGTGCGTCGTGCCGGGCTGCCGCTGGTCACCGCGCAACTGCTGATCCGCCGCGGCGGTGAAATGGATCCGCCCGGCGAAGCCGGCCTGGCCAGCCTCACCGCCAACCTGCTCACCAAGGGCGCCGCCGGCAAGACCGCGCCGCAGATCGCCGCCGCCGCCGAAGCGTTGGGCGGCACGCTCGATGCGTCCGCCGGCTGGGACGAGAGCGGCGTCGGCATCACCGTCACCACGCCGCGACTGGGCGAAGCCCTGGCGCTGCTTGCCGACGTGGTGCGCCGCCCGACCTTCGCCGAGGACGAGCTGTCTCGCGCCCGCGCACAGGCGCTGGACGACCTGCAGTTGATGCTCAGCCGCCCCACCACGCTGGCCTCGCTCGTGGCCGCCCGCAGCGTGTTCGGCGACGGCGCCTACGGCCATTCGCGCAGCGGTACGCCCGCCTCGCTCAAGCGCGTGACCCGCGCCGACGTGGTGCAGCTGCATCAGGCGCTGTACCGACCGGACAACGCGATCCTAGTGCTCACCGGCGATATCACGCCTGCCCAGGCGACCGAGCTGGCGCGCGCCAGTTTCGGCGACTGGAAGGCGCCGGCCACGGCCCTGCCCAAGGCGCCGGCCACCGATGGCCGCAGCACGCTGCCCCATCTGCTGGTGATCGACCAAGCCGGTGCCGGCCAGGCCGGCGTGGTCGCCGCCCACGTGGCGCCGCCGCGCAGCGATGCGGATTTCTACGTGGGCACGGTCGCCAACGCCGTGCTCGGGGGCTCGTACTCGGCGCGCCTCAACGAGGAGATCCGTATCAAGCGCGGCCTGTCCTATGGCGCCAGCAGCAGCTTCGATCCGCGCCGCGGCAGCGGCCTTTGGCTGGCTGCGGCGCAGACCAAGAACCCGTCGGCCACCCAGGTGGTGACGCTGATGCAGGGCGAGTTCGACCGCCTGGGTTCGACACCGGTCGGCCCCGACGAACTGGCCGCGCGCAAGGCCACCTTGGTGGGCGAGTACGGGCGCAGCCTGGAAACCACGGCCGGACTGGCCGCTCAGGTGGGCGAGCTGGCGGTCTACGGGGTGGATCTGGCCGACATTGGCCGCTACATCGAGCGCGTGCAGGCGGTGACGCCTGCACAGATCCAGCGCTACGCGCAGGCTCACCTGGGCGAAACCAACCGGCACGTGGTGGTGGTCGGCGACGCGGCGCAATTCGGCGCGGCGCTGATCAAGGCGCATCCGCACGGTCGCCAGCTGAGCGCGAAGGCGCTCGACCTGGACAGCGCCACGCTGCAACCGCCGCCGACGACGACGCGCTGAGCGGCTGACCGAAAGGTCCTGGGGCCCGGGCGAGCGATCGCCCGGGCCTTTTTTTGTCGCCGCCGACGAAACGCTCTGTTGTGCAAAACAACGCACGAATGTTCACTGCGGCTGCACGGATCTTTATTAAACTATTGGGTGCAGTAACAACAAAATTCCCAAGGAACCCCGACCGTGCACGCCATCCCCTCTCCCCGTCGTCTCGCCGCTGCGTTTGCCCTGCTGACCCTGCCGGCGCTCTCCCAGGCCGCCACTCATGTGGAAGTGCAGGCCGGCCGCAGCTACATGGATTCGCACGGCACCAACACCGCCTTCGTGGAAGCGGTGTTCGCTCCGCACGCGATCGGCAACAGCCGCTACACCTGGTCGCCGGACGTATCGGCCGGATGGATCGACGGCCGTGACCTCAGCCGCAAGTACAGCCAGACCACGCGCCCCTCGGTCGCCCTGGTCGCGGCCGGTGCGCGCCTGCGCACCAGCGACGAGAGCGCGTGGTATCACCCGCTGTTCTTCAGCTTTCAGCTCGCCGGCACCAACCACGCCACTCAGGCACTCTCCAGCCACTACCAGTTCGTCAGCACGCTGGGGCTGCAGTTCAAGCACGTGAGCTTTGCCATTCGCCACATCTCCAATGGCGGCCTGCACGACCCCAACAGCGGCGAAACGATGGCCCTGGTCGGCGTGGGCTTCGACATCTGATCGACCGCGGCCGGCGCAGCGCGCACCGGCCGCCGCCTCAGAGCAGCTTGATCCCGAACGGCTTCACCGCCAGCGCGAACAGCGCGAAGCACACCACGGTGATCACCGCGCTGATCGCCAGCGCCGGCCAGAAGCCGAAGCGCGCCAGCAGGCGCGGGAACGCCAGGAACATCGGCAGCGTGGGTACCACGTACCAGAAGGTGTACCAGGCGTGGTTGGCGATCTTCGCGGTGGACTGCTTTTCCACATGCAGCCAGATCAGCGCCAGCAACGTCACCAGCGGCAGCGAGGCGATCAGCGCGCCGGCGCGGTCGCTGCGCTTGGCGACTTCGGACACGATCACCACCACGGCCGCGGTGATCAGGTATTTGGTGATGATCCAGGGCATGCAGCGGCTCGCAATGGCGGTGCGTGTGATGACATAACGCGGGGGCCGCATCGTATCGTTTCGAGGTCCTCGCCACATCGTCGAATGCTTTCCGTGACCTCCCCCGCGCACCCGCACGACCATCCCCACGACCATTCAGCCGCTGCGCATGATCACGATCATGCGCACCACGACGACCACGGGCACAGCCACGCCATCGCCCAGGACGCCGACCGCCGCTACCTCGGCGTGGCGCTGGCCCTGCTGCTGGGATTCACCGTGGTGGAAGTGGCCGTCGGCCTGATCGCCGGCTCGCTGGCGCTGATCTCCGATGCCGGTCATCTGCTCACTGATGCGGCGGCGATCGCGCTGGCGCTGTGGGCGATGAGCCTGGCCAAGCGGCCCGCCAAGGGCAGTTACACGTTCGGCCTCAAGCGGGCGGAAATTCTCAGTGCGCAGATCAACGGGCTGTCCCTGCTGCTGCTCTCGGCGTGGTTCATCATCGAGGCGGTGGTGCGGCTGATCACGCCGCCGCGCGTCGACGGTGCGCTGGTCACCGTGGTGGCCACGGTCGGCATCGGGGTGAACCTCGTCGCGGTGTGGGTGATGAGCAAGGCCAACCGGCAGAGCCTCAACGTGGAAGGCAGCTTCCAGCACATCCTCACCGATCTGTACGCCTTCATCGCCACTGCCATCGCCGGTGCCATCGTGTGGTGGACCGGCTGGAACCGCATCGACTCCATCGCCGCGTTGATCGTGGCCGCACTGATGTTCAAGGCTGGCTACGCGCTGGTGCGGGACTCCGGTCGGGTGTTCCTGGAAGCGGCGCCGCGCGGGCTGGATCCGGCCACTATCGGCGAAGCGATGCGTGCGGTCGAAGGCATCACCGCGGTGGAAGACCTGCACGTGTGGGAGGTGACCTCGGGCATGCCGGCACTGTCGGCCCATCTGTTCGTGAGCCGCGCGCTGGACTGCCACGCCACCCGCCGTCAGGTGCAGGCGATGCTCGCCGAGCGCTTCGCGATCACCCACGTCACGCTGCAGACCGATCACGCCGACGAGGACGAAACCGGCCGCGGCACGCGTGCGCCGTGCGCGTTCTCGCACGCGCACTGAGCCGCGCCCAAAACCGAAGGTTCAGTGCGCGGCGGGCGCGCCGTCGTGATCGTGGTCGTGGTGGTCCGTGTCGGTAGCGGCGCCCATGTCCATGTCGTCGTCCGGCGGCGCCCGCGCCACGATGTCCTTGTATTCCTGCGCACTCATACCGGGGAGCTTCTGCAGGAAGGCGACCATCGACCAGATCGTCGCGTCGTCGTGGCTGGCGCCCCACGCCGGCATCGCGCTCATCTTGATGCCGTGCTTGATCACCCAGAACGCCTGCTTTGGATCGACCCGCTCCCGGCTGAGGTTCGGCGGCTGCGGGTACAGGCCGGGACGGATTTCAGAATCCGCCATGGCCGGGGAGAGATGGCACTGCGTGCACATCGCCGCGTACTGGCCAGCCCCCTTGAGCACGAGCTGGGGATCGGCCAGGTCGGGCTCCGTCAGATCGGTGGCGTGGGCGCGGATCGAACGGTCGCGCAGTGCCTGCATCAGCGCGAACACCGGCCGCGTGTGCGGCGCGTCCGCGCCGATGTCGTAGCGGCCCGACCAGACGAAGGCGGTGGCGCCGGCGGCCAGCAGCACCAGCGTGGCGAGCACGCCGAAGAGGAACGGGCGAAGCGATGTCGTCATGGCAGAGTCCCGATCAGAACCAGATACGCAGGCCGGCCACAAACTGCCGGTCGAACACGGCGCGGCCGGCCGTTCGTGCGAGGTCGGCGGTGGCACCGACGCGCTGCACGAACTGCACGCCCACATACGGTGCGAACTCCCGACGGATCTCGTAGCGCAGCCGCAGGCCGAACTGTACGTCAGTGAGGCCGCGGCCGAGCCCGCGGGCCGGATCGCGGCGACCGTAGAGGTTCGCCTCCAGCTCCGGCTGCAGGATCAGCCGCTGGGTGAAACGCAGGTCGTAGCTGGCGCGCAGGCGCGCCGCACTGCGTCCGGCGGTGCCCAGGTAGAGCGTGGCCTCCACGTCGAACCAGTACGGCGCCAGGCCCTGCACGCCGGCCGCCAGCCAGTCGCGCGACGGGCCGTCGCCGAGGTCGTGGCGCACGCCCAGGGTGGTGTCCCAATAGGCCGCTACGGCGTGGCTCCACAGCGCCTCGACGTCACCGTCCTCCAGCCGCCCACCGCTGCGCTCGCCTTCGCTGCGTAGCCAGAGCTTGTCCGCATCGCCGCCGTACCAGCCCTGCAGCTCCCACGCCTGCCCGCTGCCATCACGACCGTGGAAGGCTTCGAGCTGATCGACCAGCAGCATGCCGATCGAGGCGCTGTCGGCCATGTCCATGCCGGGCATGGTGCTGTGGCCGTAGCCGTCCGAGTAATCGGGGCTGCGCGCACCTGCCGGCGCCGCGCCGCCCTGCATGGCGCCCATCGACATGCCGGGCATGCCGGCGCCCTTGGCCGCTTGATCCATCCCTGGCATCGCGGACATGTCTGACATGCCGGAAGTAGCCGGCGCCGGATGGCTATCGCCGTGCGGCATGCCTGGCATCGCGGCGTGGTTCATCGCCGGCGTGCCCTGCGTCGACGAGGAGGATGCGGGCGCGTGGTCCTCGTGCTTTGCGTGCTGCATCCCCGCCATCGCGTCCATGTTGGACACCGATGAAGCAGCCGCCGGATGGCGGTCTCCGTGCTGCATGCCTGGCATCGCGGCGTGGTCCATCGCCGGCTTGCCCTGCGTCGACGAGGAGGACGTCGGCGTGTGGCCCTCGTGCGTTGCGTGCTCCATCCCCGGCATCGCGTTCATGCCGGACATCGACGAAGCGGCCGCCGGATGGTGGTCTCCGTGCTGCATGCCCGGCATCGCGCCGTGATCCATCGCCGGCTTGCCCTGCGTCGACGAGGAGGACGCCGGCGCGTGGCCCTTGTGCGCCGCGTGCTCCATCCCCGGCGTCGCGTGATCCATCGTCGGCATCGCCTGCGATGCGGGCATATCCGCGTCGGACGCCGGCGCGGACATCGGCATGTCACCCATGGGCATCGCGCCCATGTCCATGCCTTGTGCCTCGCCGGTGGAAGCGGAGGACGACGGCGTCGATTGCGCCGCGACCGTCGGCACCCATGCCCCGACGGCGAGCGAGAGCGCGAGGCCAAGCGCGGTGCGCGCGATGTGAGGGAAAGCGATCTTCCGGCTCATGCCACCACCACTTCGCGGAACATGCCCGCTTCCATGTGGTAGAGCATGTGGCAGTGATAGGCCCAACGCCCCGGGGCGTCTGCGGTCACCCGATAGCTGATGCGCTGCGCGGGCTGCACGTTGATGGTGTGCTTGCGCACCTGGAACGTGCCGTCGGGATTTTCCAGCTCGCTCCACATGCCGTGCAGGTGGATCGGGTGGTTCATCATGGTGTCGTTGACCAGCACGATGCGCAGGCGCTCGCCGCCACGGAAGTGGATCGGCATGGCGTCGGAATACTTCACGCCGTCGAACGACCACTCGTAGCGCTCCATGTTGCCGGTGAGGTGCAGCTCGATGGTGCGGCTGGGCGGGCGCGGATCGATCGGGCCGCCGATCGTGTGCAGGTCGGAGTAGGTGAGCACGCGACGGCCGTTGTCGCGCAGCCCCACGCCCGGATCGTCGAGATTGCTGCGCGGCCTGTCCACGCGCATGTCCACGCCGGGGCCGTACTCAGTGCGGGCGTGATGCACGGGCGGTGCAGTCATGGTCATGCCGGCCATCTCTGGGCTCTCCGGGTGCTTGGGCTGATCGCCCTTCGCGCCGTGATCCATCGCCATCGCGCCCATCATGTCGACCATCCCGAGTCGCGTGCGCGGATCCAGCGGCGGCACCGGCGCGCGCATGCCTTCGCGCGGCGCCAGCGTGCCGCAGGCGTACCCGCTGCGGTCGATCGACTGGGCGAACACGGTGTAGGCGCGGTCGTCAGTCGGCTCCACCAGCACGTCGTAGACCTCAGCCACACCGATGCGCAGCTCGTCCACCGCCACCGGCTGCACGTCCTGGCCGTCGGCTGCGATCACCGTCATTGTCAGGCCCGGGATCGCCAAGTCGAAGAAGGTCATCGAGGAGCCGTTGATGATGCGCAGGCGCACCCGCTCGCCGGGGCGGAACAGGCCGGTCCAGTTGCCCGCCGGTGCCACGCCATTGAGCAGGTAGGTGTAGGTGGCGCCGGAGACGTCGCTGAGATCGCTGGGGCTCATCCGCATGCGGTTCCACATGCGGCGCTTGGCCAGCGCCTGCTGCCAGCCCAGCGCGCGCACGTCGTGGAGGAACTCCGGGGCGGTCGGCTGGGCGTAGTTGTAGTAGTCGCTGTGGCGCTTGAGCGTGGCGTAGACGTGCTCGGGATCGTCGTCGGTCCAGTCCGACAGCAGCAGCACGTGCTCGCGGTCGGCCGGGTGCCGCTCGCCTTCGGCGGGGTCGACCACGATGGCGCCGTACAGGCCGGTCTGCTCCTGGAACCGCGTGTGCGAGTGGTACCAGTAGGTGCCGCTCTGGCGCACGGGAAAGCGATAGCTGAAGGTTTCGCCCGGCGCGATGCCCGGGAAGCTCAAGCCCGGGACGCCGTCCATGGCGAACGGCAGCAGGATGCCGTGCCAGTGGATCGAGGTGGGCGTAGCCAGGCGGTTGGTCACGTGCAGGGTGACCTCGCTGCCTTCCTTCCAGCGCAGCAGCGGCCCGGGCGCGAAGCCGTTGATCGCATGCGCCAGCCGCCGCGTGCCGGTGAAGTTGACCGGCACCTGGCCGATCTCCAGTGCGAATTCGGTGCCGGACAGCGTCGGCGGGGCGATACCGCCAACCACGGGGATACGCGCTGCAGCGGCACGGGCTGGACGGCTGCCGAGCAGCCCGGCGCTGGCGGCCACCGAACCGAGCGCGAGGCCCTGGACGAAGCGGCGGCGGGAAACATCCATCCCGCCGGGTGGCGACGGAACGGGCAGGTTCGTGCGGGTCATCTGAACTCTCCAACAGGCGTCGCGCGAGCAGCGTGTCGCGACGCGACATCACGCACCCGCCGGGGCGTCCACGGCGGGCGATGGGCGTACGGGTGGAGAGTCAGTTTTGCGGTGGTCGCAACGGCGGCGACGCGGGCCGCCGCGGTGCGGTGTCGACCGGACGCGGCGCGAGCGCCACAGGCGACAACTGGAGCGCCACCGTCAGCGCCGGCACTGGCAGCAGCGCGGGCGCGCACATCGTGGGGCAGTGGCAAGCGCCATCGGCCATGCCCGCACCGCCGTCGCAATGGGGAGATCCCGGCGACGCAGCATGGGCGGCTGTCGCCGGATGGCTCGTCATCATGGCGGCTTCCGTCATCGCCGCGGGCGCCGTCGCCATGGCGCCCATGCCGACCATCGACAAGGCGTGGGCCGTGTTGAGCACCAGCATCAGCCAGGCGAACAGGCTCATCGCCCAGCGGCGGGGAGCAAGCGACAGGCGGCGTGGCGAGAGGATCATCTGCACAGCTTAGGCGCTGCCGATCGGGCGCTCAACGCTGGAGCAGGCTCCATGCGGTCTACGGCTGGCTGAAGCCCAGGTGCAGGGTGATCTTGTCGCCGGCCTTGAGGTCCTTCATCGCCGCAGGCGGGAAATGCACCTTGAGCGCCATGCCGCCGGCGGTCACATCGACGATGCCGGTAGCCGGGTCGGCGGCGGTGACCGTGGCCGGCATGCGGTGCATGCCCTTGACGTTCATGCCGGCCATGCGGTGCATGCGCATCGACTGCATCGAGCCGCCCGCACTGGTGGCGGTAGGCGGCATGGTGTCCTGGGCGAGGGCGCTGCCGGCGGCGAGGGACAGGGTCAGCAGGGCAGCGGTAAGCGTACGGTGGCGGATCATCGGCGTTCTCCGGAAGCGGTGGGCTCGGAACAGCCGCCCGACGCTAGCGCACGCCGCGTTCAGTCCACCTGAAAACGGCGTGTGCGAGCGGCCTCAGTGACCGCCGGCAGCCGGCCCCGGCTTCGCCCCGAACGGCGGCTTGGCCAGCCAGATCACCAGGATCAGCCCCAGGAAGATCCAGCCCAGCACGTGGAACACCTCGTTGAAGGAGATCTGGTAACCCTGCTGGGTGATCATCTGGTTGATCGTCGCCGCGGCCGCGGTGGTATCACCATGACCAACCTGCTGTATCGCCGCCTGCGCGGTGGGGTTGTACGGGGTGATCTGCTCGGCCAGCTGGGCGTGGTGGGTGACCGCCCGGCGCTCCCACATGAAGGTGGTAAGCGAGGCGGCGAAGCTGCCGCCCAGCGTGCGCAGGAAGGTGGCCAAGCCGGAGCCGGCGGCAATCTCGTTCTGCTGCAGGTCCGACAGCAGAATCGACAGCACCGGCATGAAGAACAGCGCCACGCCCAGGCCCTGCAGCAGCTGCACCATCGCCACGTGGTGGAAGTCGATCTGCAGGTAGAAGTCCGAGCGCATGAAGCAGGTCACGCCCATCACCAGGAAGGCCGCACTGGCCAGCCAGCGCAGGTCGATGCGGCTGGCGTACTTGCCCACCACGAAGGTCAGCAACACCGGAATCACGCCCAGCGGCGCGGTGGCGTAGCCGGCCCAGGTCGAGGTGTAGCCCAGGTTGCGCTGCAGCCACAGCGGCACCATCAGGCCGATCGAGAAGAACGCGGCATACGCGAGCACCAGTGCCAACGTGCCGGCGCTGAAGTTGCGATGGCGGAACAGCCGAAGATTGACGATCGGATCCTTGTCGGTGAGCTCCCAGATCAAGAACACCGCCAAGGCGACCGCCGAGATGATGCTGGTGATGACGATGAAGTGGGAATTGAACCAGTCCTCGTCGTTGCCCTTGTCCAGCACCACCTGCAGCGCGCCCACGCCGATGATCAGCGTGATCAGACCGACGTAGTCGATCTTCGGCCGCTCAGTCTTCTCCTCGCGGCCCTTCATCTGCGCGCCCACCACCATCGAGGCGAAGATGCCGATCGGCACGTTGATGAAGAAGATCCACGGCCACGAGTAGTTGTCGGTGATCAGGCCGCCCAGGATCGGGCCGGCGATCGGCGCCACCACGGTGACCATCGCCAGCAGCGCCAGCGCCATGCCGCGCTTGGCCGGCGGGTAGATCGAGATCAGCAGGCTCTGCGTGATCGGGTACATCGGGCCGGCCACCGCGCCCTGGATCGCGCGGAACAGGATCAGCATGCCCATGCTCTGCGAGATGCCGCACAGGAACGAGGTCAGTGCAAACAGCAGCGTCGACCAGATGAACAGCTTTACCTCGCCGAAGCGGCGGGTGAGGAAGCCGGTCAGCGGCAGCGCGATGGCCATGCTCACCGCAAACGAGGTGATCACCCAGGTGCTCTGGTTCGAGCTCACGCCGAGGTTGCCGGCGATGGTCGGCAGCGACACGTTGGCGATCGTCGTATCCAGCACCTGCATGAAGGTGGCCAGCGACAGGCCGACCGTGGTCAGCGCCAGATTGGGTGGACGGAAGGCTGTGCTCATGACGACTCGAGTGGGGGCGGGGGAGGAGCCGGTGCCGCCGCGGGGACGGCGACACCGGCGCGGCGGTCGGCCTTACTTGCCCTTACCGCCGGCCATGTTGGCGTGGATGATCTGCGCGATGACGCCGTCGGCCTGCGCCAGCTGCTTGTCGTAAACGTCGGTGTTGAGCAGCGGTGCCGTCGGCGACTGCTGCGCCAGCATCGGACCGTTCTGGTCGTGCAGGCTCACTTCCACGTTGCTGGACAGGCCCAGGCGCAGCGGATGCGCGTCGAGCTGCTTGGGCTCGGTGAACACGATGCGCACCGGCACGCGCTGCACGATCTTGATCCAGTTGCCGGTGGCGTTCTGCGCCGGCAGCAGCGAGAACGCGCTGCCGGTGCCCACGCCCAGGCTCTGCACCTTGCCCTTGAAGGTGACGTCGCCGCCGTACACGTCCACATCCACGTCCACCGGCTGGCCGATGCGCATGTGGGTGAGCTGGGTTTCCTTGAAGTTGGCGTCGATCCACACCTGGTGCAGCGGCACCACCGCCATCATCGCCATGCCCGGCGCCACGCGCTGACCCAGCTGCACCGAGCGCTTGGCGACGTAGCCGTCCACCGGCGCCACGATGGTGGTGCGCAGGTCGTCGAGGTAGGCGGCGCGCAGTTTGGCGGCGGCCATCTGGACGTCCGGATGCGAGGCGACCACGGTGTCGTCGACCAGCACGCGCGAGGTGTTGTACTGCTGCTGCGCGTTGGTCAGCCCGCTTTCGGCAGCGGCCAGCGCGTCACGGGCGTGGGCCAGTTCTTCGGCGGAGATCGCGCCGCTCTTGGCCAGGTTCCTGCGGCGCTCGTAATCGGCGCGAGCCTTGTCCACCGCCACCTGACGCGCGGCCACGTCGGCCTGCGCGCTGGTCACGCTGTTGTACAGGCCGCGCACCTTGCGCACGGTGTTGGCGAGATTGGCCTTGGCTTCGGCCAGCGCCACGTCGGCGTTGCTCTTGTCCAGGCGCACCAGCACGTCGCCGGCATGCACGAGGTCGCCGTCATCGGCGCCGATGCTCACCACGGTGCCGGCCAGCTGCGGGGTGATCTGCACCACGTTGCCGTTGACGTAGGCGTCGTCGGTGCTCTCGTACCAGCGGCCGTCAAGGAAGTACCACGCGGTCCAAGCGATGGCGGCAAGCACCACCAGCACGCCGAGCAGGCGCAGGAAAAAGCCGCGACGGTTGTTCGCCGGCTTGGCCGGCGCGCCGGCCTGGGGGTCGGCCGGAGTGGAGGGTTGGCTGGACATGGTCAGGCCTCAGGAATGATCGGAAGGGGAGGAGGAGGGAGCATCGGCAGGCGGCGTGGCCGGCGGCACCGCATCGGCGTTGCGCGGCTGGTAACCGCCACCGAGCGCGGCCAGCAGCTGCACCGACAGATCGACCTGCTGCGCCTTCAGCGCAGCCAGGCCCTGTTCGGCCTGCAGCAGCTGCTGGCGCACGGAGAGCGCTTCGAGGTAGCTGCCCACGCCGGCGTGATAGCGCTGGCTGGCCAGCTCCCACGCCTGGCTGGCGGCATCCAGCGCACGCTGCTGGGCCTCGACCTGGGTGGCGAGCGAATCGAGCCCGGAAAGATCGTCGGCGACCTCGTTCACCGCGCCCACCAGGGTCTGGTTGTACTGCGCCACGGCCAGGTCGTAGGCGGCGTCCTTGCGATCGAGGTTGGCGCGCAGGCGGCCACCGTCGTAGATCGGCAGGCTCAGCGTGGGACCGAGCTGGTAGAACCGCGCCGGCAGCTGGAACAGGTTGGTGCCGCCGGTGGCGAGCACGCCAGCCAGCGCGCCGATGCTGAGGTTGGGCAGGAACTCGGTCTTGGCCGCCTTGATGTCCTTCTGCGCGGCCTCGACACGCCAGCGCGCGGCCACCAGGTCCGGGCGATGACCGATCAGATCGGCCGACAGGTTCGCCGGCACGGCCACCGCGGTCGGTTGCAGCACGGCCGGACGACCGATCGCCAGACCACGGTCCGGACCCTTGCCGAGCAGCACCGACAGCGCCGAGCGGGCGGCATCCACCGCGCGGTCGGCCACCGCCTGCTCGCGCTGGGCCTGCGCCACCTCGGCGTCGCCCTGCTTGAGCTGTAGCGTGCTGTCCACGCCGGCGTCGACGCGCTGGCGGGTCAGCTTGCGCGCCTCGCTGGCGCGCTGGAATTCGGCATCGGCGACGTCCTTCTGGGCGAACGCATAGCCGAGCTGCGCATAGGCGCGCGCCACGTTGGCGGACAGCTGGATGCGCGCGGCGCGCGTCTCGATGTCGGCGGCCTTGGCGGCGCCCACGGCCGCTTCCCAGGCAGCCTTCTTGCCGCCCCACAGGTCCAGGCCCCAGTTGAAGCTGGCGTAGGCGTACTTGGCGGTAACGAAATGGCCGCCACCCACGTCCGGCGGCACCGCCGTGGTCGGCAAGTGCGCGCCGGAGACGGCGGCGCCGGCGTTCACGCTGGGGCCGCGCACGGCGTTGGCGCTGCTCACCTCGGCCTGCGCGGCACGCGCGCGGGCATCGGCGACGGCGAGGCTGGGGTTGTCGCGCAACGCCTCGGCGATCAATGCGCCGAGCTGGGGATCACCCAGCGCGGTCCACCAGTCCTCGCTCGGCCAGGTGGCTTCGGCGGCGTGCAGGCGCGCCAGGCTTTGCGCGGTGGCCAGCGTGGACGGATCGGTCGGCGTGCCGCGGGTATGCAGGCCGCCGCTGCTGGCGCAACCGGCCAGGGCGAGGGCGAGCCCGATGCCCGCGGCGAAGGAGTGCAGACGCATGGTCATGATCTCTGGGGAAAGGGGAGTCGGGTCGGGGAATCAGGACTTGTCGCGCAGCGCGTGCAGCACGCGCTCCAGGTAGTCGTGCAGTTGTTCGCGCTCGGTGAGGCTGAGCGAGCGCTGGGCCGCTTCCAGCACGCGGTCGTTGCAGTCGGTGAGGCGCTGCCACAGCGCATCGCCGACCTCGGTCAGCTCGATGCGCAGCGCGCGGCGGTCCTGCTCGTGCGGCGTGCGGCGCAGAAAGCCCTTGGCCTCGAGCTGGTCGAGCTGGCGGGTCATGGCGCCGCCGTCCAGCTCCACCGAGCGCGCCAGCTCGCTGGCGCTCATCGGGCCGAGCCGGGCCAGCCGCTTGAGGATCAGGAACTGGGTGAAACGCAGGTCGATCTCCTGCGCGGCCAGCTCGGCTTCCATCGCGCGGACGATCTCGGAGCGGACCAGGCCGAGCAGCACGCCGAGGCTCTCGGCGGGGCCCTTGAGGATGGGAGCGGTGGGGTTGGCGGTGTTCATAGCCGCGCATTCTATTGCCGCAAGTTTATTTGTCAAGGCAAATATCTCAGCAACAGCCTTTGCAGCGGCAAAACTCCCGCGGCGCCGGACCCGCCCCTCGCGAGGTGCGGCTGTTGGCGTGACAAACGCCGCGGAGCCAGGCAGACTCCTGAAATACTTATTTCAATGAAATATGAATAACGATCCCCTCCCCACCGCGCTCCTGCACCAGCGCGCGCAAGACACGGCCCGCCTGCTGCAGGCGCTGGCCCACCCCACGCGCCTGCTGGTGCTGTGCCGCCTGTTCCGCCAGGGCGAGGCCAGTGCGGGCGAACTGTCGACCCAGTTGGGGATCGCGCCCTCGGCGCTGTCGCAGCACCTGGCGCGCATGCGCGAGGAGGGACTGTTGGAGCAGCGACGCCAGGCCCAGCAACTGTTCTACCGGCTGGGCGCCGAGGCCTCGGCCCACGTGCCCGCGCTGCTCACCAGCCTGTGCGCGCTGCCCCCGGACCCCGCCCCACCGTCAGGAGACGACCCGATGAAAGCTTCCGCGCTGGCCGCCGTGCTCGGCCTGGCCCTCACCCATGCCGGCGCGATCGCCGCCGATGGGTTCTGGATCACCCCCACCATCGAGGGCGCCGGCAGGATCCATCCGCTGCCGCAGGCGCACTACCAACCCGACGCGCGTGCGTCCTACAAGGTGGTATTCAGCCTCACCGGGGCAGGCAAGCCCGATCAGGTCAATCCGGGGCTGCAGCGCGTCGCCCGCACGGTGAACCTGTACACGCACGCGGGCGTGCCGCTGAGCCATCTGCACTTCGTGGCGGTGGCGTCCGGCGCGGCCACGCCGCTGGCCCTGGACGACGCGCATTACCAGGCCGCGTTCGGCCAGCTCAACCCCAACCTGCCGGTGATCGCCCGTCTGCGCGAGGCCGGTGTCGACGTGGCGGTCTGCGGCCAGGCCGTGGCTGAGCACGACTACCCGTACGAGGCGGTCGACCGCCACGTCACGCTGGCCCTGTCAGCGTTGACCACGATCACCGAGCTGCAGCAGCAGGGCTACGCCTTGATGCCGCTTTGAATACCTGTAACCGATCACGACACGGGATGACACGATGAATCGTCGATGGGACGTCATCGCCGCCTCGCTGCTGGCGGCGGTCGCCAGCCTGGCCGGCACCGGCTCGGCACACGCGCAGGACACGGCGCAGATCGCCACCCAGGGCAACGGCAAGGGCGCGCCCCCGTGCCTGGGCTGCCACGGCGTCGATGGAGCCGGCCAGGCGGCCGCCGGGTTTCCGCGGTTGGCCGCCCTGGACGCCACGTATCTGCGTCGCCAGCTGGACAGCTTCGCCGACGGCAGCCGCGAGAACCCGGTGATGAAGCCGATCGCCACCGCGCTCTCCAGCGAGGAACGCCAGGCGCTGGCCAACTACTACAGCCACCTGCCTCTGCCGCCGACGCTGGCGCATCCCACCGCACCGGCACCGGCGCCGGACAGCCGCGGCGCGCTGCTCGCCACGCGCGGGCGCTGGAGCCAGCAGGTGCCGGCCTGCGAGCAATGCCATGGACCGGGCGGGGTGGGCGTGGGCGCGGCGTTCCCGCCGCTGGCCGGGCAGTCCGCGGCGTACATCACCGCGCAGCTCAAGGCCTGGCAGCAGGGCAGTCGGCACAACGACCCGCTGGCGCTGATGCAGCACATCAGCAAAGCGCTGGACGAAGAAGACATCAAGGCGGTGGCGGCGTGGTTCGCCGCGCAGCCGCTGGATCACGCGGAGACCACGCCATGACGCACCACCGACTCCTGCTGCCGGCGATGGGGGCGGTGATGCTGGCCGCCTGCCAGCCCTCGTCCCCCACCAGCGACACCGGGCCGGCCAAACCGGCCTCCACCCCCACCACGCCGGCGAGCCCCGCATCGGTAGCCAAGTCGACCGCGCCGACGCCTGCCACCGCCTTCACGCCACCGCCGGAGTCGGCAATTCCCGAGGGTCCGTTCGGCGACATGGTGCGCGAGGGGCGCGAGCTGTTCGTGCATACCGCCGAGAAGGCGCCGGCGTATGTCGGCAACGGCCTGGCCTGCGCCAACTGCCACCTCGATGCGGGCCGCCAGCCGAACTCGGCGCCGCTGTGGGGCGCCTACGGCATGTATCCGGCCTACCGCAGCAAGAACAAGCACGTGAACAGCTTCGGCGAGCGGCTGCAGGGCTGCTTCAAGTACAGCATGAACGGCAAGGCGCCGCCGCTGGACAGCCGCGAGATGCTGGCGCTGGAAACCTACGCCTACTGGATGGCCAGCGGCGCGCCGATCGGCGTGAAGCTGGACGGCGCCGGCTATCCGAAGCAGGGCTTCAAGCCGCCGCAGCCGCCGGACTACGCGCGCGGCGAGACGGTGTTCCAGCGCGACTGCGCGCTGTGCCACGGCAGCGACGGCCAGGGTCAGAAGGTGGCCGGGCGCTACGTGTTTCCGCCGCTGTGGGGGCCCGACTCGTTCAACTGGGGCGCCGGCATGCATCAGCTCGACAATGCCGCCGCCTTCATCAAGGCGAACATGCCGCTGAGTCGCGGCAACACCTTGAGCGACCAGGACGCCTGGGACGTGGCGATGTACATGGACGCCCACGAGCGCCCGCAGGACCCACGCTTCAAGGGCGACCTTGCGCAGACCCGCAAGGATTTCCACGACACCCCGATGTCGCTCTACGGCACCACCGTCAACGGCCATCTGCTGGGCTCCCAGCCGGCCAAACGCTAGGACCCGCCATGACTGTTTCCTCCCTGCTCCGTCGCGCCGCGGCGGGGACCGGCGCCGCCTTTTTTCTCGCACTGGGCCTGGCCGGCGGCGCACGCGCCGCCGACACCCCGGTGGGCGCGACCACACTCGGCGGCAAGCTGTTTCTCGACGTCAGCCACCTCAACGCGTACCGCAATGGCCAGCGCACCGCGACGAGCCGCGACGGGGCCGACCTCAAGCGCTTCTACCTGGACCTGGACCACCGCTTCACCGACGTGTGGTCGGCGCACCTCACCACCGACATCAACTGGGCGCGCGACAGCTCGCCCACCGACCTGTGGCTGAAGCACGCCTACCTGCAGGGCGCCTTCAGCAAGGCGCTGGTGCTGCGCTTCGGCTCGGCGCCGTTGCCGTGGGCGGGCTTCGTGAACCAGTGGTCGGGCTATCGCTACGTGGACAAGGAGCTGGTGACGCGGTTGAAGTTCGGCGCGTCGGCCGACTGGGGCGTGCACGCGCTGGGCGCGCTCGGTGACGGCGGCCGGCTGCAGTACGCCGCCTCGGTGATCTCCGGCTCCAGCTTCAAGCACCCGCGCACCGGCGACCGGCCCGATGTGGAAGCGCGCGTGGCGTGGCAACCGAGCGCGCACAGCGTGCTGGCGGTCGGCGGCTACGACGGTGAGCGTGCGCTGGGTGGCGGCAACCTGCCCACCTACCACACCGCTCGCCGCTGGGACGCCATGGCGGCCTACGCTACCCAGCGCGTGCGCCTGGGTGCGCAGTATTTCCGTGCGGTGGACTGGAACCAGGTCCGCAGCCCGCGGGGCGACCGCGCCAGCGGCTGGTCGGCCTGGGCCAGCGTGGTGCTGGACCCTCGCTGGGCCGTCTTCGCCCGCTACGACCGCGCCGACACCAGTGCATCGCTCGATCCCTCGCGGCGCGATCACTACGCCAACCTCGGCGTGGCCTACCGCGTGTCCCGGCAGGTGCAGCTGGCGGCGGTGTACAAGCGCGAGCGCATCTCGCACGAGCACCTTGCGCTCAGCTCCAGCAACGAGCTGGGCGTCTACGCGCAGATCGGCTTTTGAGCGACGCGGCCACGCACGCATGAGCGAAGCGGCATGAACCTCGGCCCGTGGGCGCTGGCCATCGGCCCGCTGGCCCTGCTGCTGGGTGCCATCGTGGCGCTGGCGGTGGAGGCGCGCCTGCACCGGCAGGGCGCTGCGCGCGTGGAGGGCATCCTGTGGTGGCTGCTCGGCGCCGGCGTGGTGGCCGCGCGACTGGCGCATGGCGTCGCCTGGTGGCCGGAATATGCGCGCGAGCCGGCCAGCCTGATCGACCCGCGCGCCGGCGGATTCGTCGCCTGGGCCGGCCTGCTGACGGTGCTCGGCGGCGCGGGCGTGGTGGCCTGGCGCGCGCCGGCGAAACGTCGCCCCCTGATGCTTGCCGTCGCGGCCGGTTGTCTCACCTGGGGCCTGGTGAGCCTGACCGCCTGGCGGTTGGAGCGCGCCACGCAGCAGCCGTTGCCGGCGATGGGGCTGACGGACCTGGACGGGCGCGACGTGGCGATCGATACGCTGGCCGGGCAACCGCTGGTGATCAACGTGTGGGCCACCTGGTGCGGCCCGTGCCGGCGCGAGCTGCCGATGCTGATCGAGGCGCAGCGCCGTCTGCCGGACGTACGGTTCGTGTTCGTCGATGCCGGCGAGACGGCCGATGCGGTGCGGCGATTCTTCTCCTCGCAGGGGCTGCAGGCGCCCCGCCATGTGCTGCTGGACACCGGCGGCGCGCTGGTCGCGCACTACAACGTGCGCGGCTATCCCACCACCTTGTTCATGGACGCGCGCGGTCAGTTGCGCGATACCCACCTGGGCGAACTGTCCGCGGCCACGCTGGCCGAATCGCTGCAGCGCGCCGCGCCCGGCACCTCATCCGACGACTCTGGAGCACACCCGTGAAACGATGGCTTGTCCTACTGGCATCCCTGGCCATGGCCGGCTGCAGCAGCGCCAGCGAGACCCCGACCTTGCCTGCGCCGGTGCAGGCGCTGGCCACCAAGGGCATCACCATCAAGGGGCCGCTGCCGGCGCCGAAGAGCTATCGCGGCTTTGTCGGCGAATACCGCGGCCGCGCCCTGCCGGTGTACCTGCTGCCGGATGGCGAGCACACGGTGATCGGCTCGCTCTACGACCGCGCCGGCAACGACCTCACCAGCGACGCTCTGGAAGCCGCCGCCGCACCGGTGCTGGATGAGACCACCTGGACCGAGCTCGGCAAGACGCGCTACATCGCCGAAGGCGCCACCCACCCCAAACGCATCGTCTACGTGTTCACCGACACCGAATGTCCGTACTGCCACAAGCTGTGGGCCGCCACCCAGCCGCTGCTGGCCGGTGGCGACGTGCAGGTACGGCACATCCTGGTGGCGGTGATCGCGCCGCAAAGTCCGTACCGGGCCGCGGCGATTCTCGACGCCGCCGACCCGCTGGCCGCACTGCAGAAGCATGAGCAGAGCTTCGGCCACAGCACGGTGGCGCCGGCCAAGACGCTCGCGCCCGCGACCGAGGCCGCGCTGGTCGCCAACGGCGAGCTGATGGACAAGCTTGGGGTGCAGGGCACGCCCGCTACCGTGTATCGCGACGCCGATGGCGCCATCCGCATCGCCGGCGGCATGCTGCCGGACGCCCAGCTGAAGGCGATCTTCGGCCCGCGCTGACGCATCCGCGCTCGACGGTGTGGGGTGCGCGCCGACATCGACCGGGACCGTGCGTCCCCCATGCCGGCGGCTGACGCGATCGGTCGCCACGCCGCCTTGCGGTGGCGAAGCGGGGCACGCGTACCGGTAGCGATCGCTCCCGGTGGCCGATGGCTAAATGCCGGCTGTCCGGAAGCGGGAGGCGGCGGGCAGTTGCTTGCGCGGGCCTTCTGCCGCCCTGTATATTCATATCTTCGAATATTAAAAACAAAGACCATGCACCCGTACCTTTCCTCTCTCCTCGGCGGCACCCTGATCGGCACCGCCGCCGTGCTGCTGATGGGCAGCCTGGGCCGGATCACCGGCATCAGCGGCATCGCCAGCGGCGTGTTCATCGGCGATCGTGGCGACCGCGGCTGGCGGGTCGCCTTCATCGCCGGCCTGATCGCCGGGCCGCTGCTGTTGGGCGTGCTCGGCCAGGACAGCGGCATCGGCGCGCCGCAGGTCGGGCTGCCGCTGATGGCGCTGGCCGGCTTGCTGGTGGGCGTGGGCACGCGTCTGGGCAGCGGCTGCACCAGCGGCCACGGCGTGTGCGGCATCGCCCGCCTGTCGCCCCGCTCCCTGCTGGCCACCGGCGTGTTCATGACCTTCGGTATCGCCACCGTGTTCGTCATGCGCCATTTGCTCGGAAACGCCTGATCATGAAAATCACCATCGCACTGCTCGCCGGCCTCGTGTTCGGCCTCGGCCTGAGCCTGGGCGGGATGACCCAGCCCGCCGTGGTGCTGGGCTTCCTCGACCTGTTCGGCGCCTGGGATCCGCGCCTGGTGTTCGTGATGGGCGGCGCCGTGCTGACCACCGCGATTGGCTACCGGCTGGTGTTCCGCCGCGACCGGCCGCTGTTCGAATCGGACTTCCAGTTGCCCACCGCCCGGCGATTCGACGCGCGGCTGATCGTCGGCTCGGCGCTGTTCGGCACCGGCTGGGGCATCGCCGGCTACTGCCCGGGCCCGGCGCTGGCCTCGCTCGGTGGTGGTGCACCGTCGCTGCTGGTGCTGGTGGCCACGATGGTCGCCGGCTGGTGGCTGACGGCGAAGATTCCTGCGGCGCGCGCGTGATCGCGCCCTCCCCACGCGACAGGAGATGACCATGCAATGCCCCGACGTCAAAGCGTTCTTCGACGAACCGAGCAACACCTTCAGCTACGTGGTCAGCGACCCGGCCACCAAGCGCGCCGCGGTGATCGACAGCGTGCTTGACTACGACGCCGCCTCCGGCCGCACCCGCCATGCGTCGGCCGACGCCATCGTCGCCTGGGTGCGCGAGCAGGGCCTCAGCGTGGACTGGGTGATCGACACCCACGTGCACGCCGACCACCTTTCCGCTGCGCCGTACATCCAGCAGCAGCTGGGCGGCAAGCTGGGCATCGGCGAGCACATCCGCACCGTGCAGAGCACCTTCGGCAAGCTGTTCAACGCCGGCACCGAGTTCGCCCGCGACGGCAGCCAGTTCGATCACCTGTTCGCCGACGGCGAGCACTACCGCGTGGGCAACATCGACGCGGTGGCGATCCACACGCCCGGCCACACGCCGGCGTGCATGACCCACGTGATCGGCGACGCAGCGTTCGTCGGCGACACGCTGTTCATGCCCGACTACGGCACCGCGCGCTGCGACTTTCCTGGCGGCGACGCGGCCACGCTGTACCGCTCGATCCAGAAGATCTACGCGCTGCCGGAATCCACGCGCATCTTCCTGTGCCACGACTACAAGGCGCCGGGACGCGACGACTACGCCTACGAGACCACCGTGGCCGCCGAGAAGCACGGCAACCTGCACGTGCGCGACGGCGTCGACGAGGCAGCGTTCGTGCAGATGCGCACCGCGCGCGACGCCACGCTGGCGATGCCCAAGCTGATCCTGCCCTCGGTGCAGATCAACATGCGCGCCGGGCACAAGCCGCCGCCGGACGACAACGGCGTGAGCTACCTGAAGATCCCGCTCGACGCGCTCTGAACCTCACCCGCCTCCGCTCCCCCGAGGGAATGACCATGCCCATCAAACGCCTCACCGATACGCTCAGTGTCGCCCCGCAGATCAGCGAGGGCGACTTGGCCGCGCTCGCCGCGCAGGGCTTTCGCAGCGTGATCAACAACCGTCCCGACGGCGAAGCCGGCGACCAGCCGGCCAGTGCCGTGCTGGCTGCCGCCGCGGCGCGCGCGGGCCTGGCCTATCGCGACATCCCGGTGATCTCCGGCCAGCTGCAGGACGCCCAGGTGGCGGCCTTCGGCAAGGCGCTGGCCGAGCTGCCGGCGCCGGTCCTGGCGTTCTGCCGCACCGGCACGCGGTCCACCACGCTGTGGGCGCTCGACGCCGTGCGCGCACGGCCGGTCGCCGAGGTCGTGCAGACGGCCGCCGAAGCCGGTTACGACCTCGATGCCCTGCGCCCGCGACTGGAGCAGGCGCGGCAGGCGGGGCGTTCGTGATGGCGCCCCGCAAGGCCACGCCGGAGTTGGCACCGACGCCAGGCGCCGAGTTGCCGATAGAGCGCATGCAGGCGTACGCCGACGAGGCGATCGCCACGCTCAAGGCGATGGCCAGCCGCAACCGGCTGATGCTGCTGTGCCAGCTGATCCCCGGCGAGCGTTCGGTGGGCGAGCTGGCGCAGGCGCTGGGGTTGGCCCAGAGCGTGGTGTCCCAGCACCTCTCGCTGCTACGCCGCGATGGCGTGGTGAGCGGCCGGCGCGAGGCGCAGTCGATCTACTACCGCATCAGCGACGCCCGCGTACAGGCGCTGATGCAGACGCTGTTCGACCAGTTCTGCCCCCTCTGAGCCAAGGCCACCTTTCATGCTCCATCTCGATTTCATGCAGGCCCTGCTGGCGATCGCCTGCGGCTCGGCCGTCGGCTTCTCGCTGGCGCTGATCGGCGGCGGCGGCTCGATCCTCGCCGTGCCGCTGCTGCTCTACGTGGTGGGCGTGCACGATCCGCACCTGGCGATCGGCACCAGCGCGCTGGCGGTGTCGCTCAACGCGTTCGCCAACCTGATTCCCCACGCCCGCGCCGGCCACGTGCGCTGGAAGGCCGCCTTCATCTTCGCCGCCACCGGCGTCCTCGGCGCGTTCATCGGCTCGACCATCGGCAAGGCGGTGAACGGCCAGCGCCTGCTGGTGCTGTTCGCGATCCTGATGATCGTGGTCGCGCTGCTGATGCTGCGCGGTCGCCGCGGCGGCGGCCCGGACCGCTACCCGCTGCCGCACGCCAACCCGCGCCTGGCCGGCGTGGGCCTGGGCGCCGGCGCGCTGTCTGGCTTCTTCGGCATCGGCGGCGGCTTCCTGATCGTGCCGGGGCTGATGCTGGCCAGCGGCATGGAGATCATCCACGCCATCGGCACCTCGCTGTTCGCGGTGGGCGCGTTCGGCCTCACCGCCGCCACCAACTACGCCGTCTCCGGCCTGATCGACTGGCCGGTGGCGGCCGCCTTCATCGGCGGCGGCATCGCCGGCGGCTGGCTGGGCGCGCTCGGCGCGAAAAGGCTGGCGAAAACCCGTGGCGCCCTCAACGCGATCTTCGCCGGCGTGATCATCGTGGTGGCGATCTACATGCTGGTGCACTCGCTGCGCGGCTGAGGCCGTCCATGGCCGGCCGCGCGGGTGCTTACGGTGTCGCCGCGCGGCCCTTCACGTAGGTATCGAACAGCTCGTCGATGCGGCGGTACTCGTCGTACCACGAGTCCGGGTGCACGAAGCCGTGGCGTTCCAGCGGGTAGAGCGAGATCCAGAAGTTCTTCTTGTGCAGCTCGATCAAGCGCTGGTAGAGCCGCACGGAATCGGCGGCCATCACGTTGTCGTCGATCAGGCCGTGCTGGATCAGCAGCGGGTCGGCGAGGTTTGCCGCGTACTCGATCGGCGAACTGGTCTTGTACGCCTCCGGATCGAGCTGCGGGTCGTTGAGGATGTTCGAGGTGTACTCGTGGTTGTAGGTGACCCAGTCCGACGGCGGGCGCAGCGCCGCACCCGCAGCGAACTCGCCCGGCGCACGCAGCAGCGCCATCTCGGTCATGAACCCGCCGTAGCTGCCGCCGTAGATCCCCACGCGCTTCGGATCGACGCCGTGCTGCTTCACCAGCCAGGCCTTGCCGTCGAGGATGTCTTCCAGCTCAGGGTGGCCCATGTGTTGATAGATCGCGGTGCGCCAGGCGCGGCCGTAGCCTTCCGAGGCGCGGTAGTCCATGTCCAGCACCACGTAGCCTTTCTGCACGAGCCGGTTGTGGAACATCTGCTCGCGGAAGTAGTAGGTGGAGCCCAGCGTCACGTCCTGCGTGTAGCCGGCGCCGTGCACGAAGATCACCGCCGGGCGCGAGGCCGGCGCGTCGGTCTCGTTGGCCGGGCCGTAGTACTTGGCATAGATCGTCCCGGCGCCGTGCGAGGAGGGCACCTGGACGATCTTCGGCGCGATCCAGTCGTGCGCCATGTAGGCCGGCTTCATGGTGTCGGTCAGCTCGCGCGGCGTGCCGCCGGCGGCGCTCTGCACCGCAAGCTGGCTGAACACGTAGGGCGATGAGTGCAGCACGGCGAGCTGCTGGCCGTCCGGCGACAGCGCGAACTCGTCCATGCCCTGGTACTGGGTGATTCGGCTCAGTTCGCCGCCCGCCGCCGGTACGCGGTAGACGTCGTAGCTGTAAGGCGCCACGCGGTTGGAGCGCAGGTAGAACCAGCGGCCGTCCGCGCTCAACTGCGGATGGCTCAGCTCGAACTGGCCCGAGGTGAGCGGCTTCGCCTTGCCGTCCAGCGGCTTGATGTAGAGCTGCGAGTAGCCGGTCTGCTCGCTCAGGTACCACAGCGTGCGGTTGTCTTTCAGCCAGCCGAAATCGTTGAAGTTCCAGTTGATCCAGGCATCGTCGTGCAGGCGCTGCTGGTTCACCAGCGCGTGGTGGGTGAAATCGACGCTGGCGATCCAGCGGTCCTTGTTGTCGATCGCACGTAGCTGGATGGCGAGCTGGGAGCCGTCGTCGCTCCACACGATGCCGCCGCCGGAACCGTCGTCGTCGGTGGAAATGATGTGCACCGGGCGCACGTCGGGCGCGGCAAGCGCCTTGGCGCCGTCTTCGTCACCGGCCTTTTCGCGCGCGGCAATAGCCTTGGTGCGCAGGGCTTTCAACGGGTCGTCCTTGATGCCGGGGAGCACCGCGGTGTCGAGCGCGTAGCTGGTGTGCGTGGACAGATCCAGCAGCAGCAGCGACTGCGGCGTCGGATCCTTGCGGCCGACGTAGCTGCGCGCGTCCTTGGCCTCGGTGTAGCCCGAGTCGGTGACGTAGTGGATCACCTTCGGCGCCTCGCCCTTGGCGGCGTCCTTGGGCACGGTCACCAGCAGCATCCAGCGGCCGTCCGGCGAGAGCTCGGTGTCCACTGCGCTGATCTTGTCGCCCAGCCAGAACGGCTCGGGTGCGCGACCGGGATCGGCCGCCTGCAGTGCCTTTTCCTGCGCGCGCTCGGCGTCCTTGTCGGCCTTGAGCTGGCGCAGCGTGGAGAACAGCGCGCGCTGGTGGTCGCGCAGCGTGTCGGGCTTCTCCACCTGCGGATCGTCGGCGAACTTCAGCACGGCGGCCGGGGCGCTGACGCCGCTGGCCAAGTCGTAGGTGAACCAGTCGTTGCCCTGGCGGTACTGCAGCGCCCGCCCGTCGGCGGAGAACTGCGGCGACGATTCGTCCTCCGGCGTGCGGGTGACCTGACGGCGGCGGCCGCTGGCCAGATCCACCACGAACACGTCGCCGTGGCGGATGAAAGCCGCGTGCGTGTGGCGGCGGTCGAACACGGCCGGGCCGTCGGCCTGCGCCACAGCGGCCGGGTCGAGCTTCTCGCTCTTGCCGGTGGCGGGATCGACGCGATACAGATCGCGCACCGGGCTGCCGTCGCGCTGCACCTGGTAGTAGATCGATCGACCGTCCACGCTCCAGTACGGCGACTCGACCGGGTGCCCGATCCAGTCCGGGTTGGCCATGATGGTTTCCATGTCCAGCGGCTTGTGCGCCGACGGTGCCGGCGTGGCGGCATAGGCAGGCAGCACGAGCAGGGCCGCAAGGCCGGCGAGCACGGTTCGATGCATGGGTCGCTCCACGTTGGCAATCCTTCAAGCGTAGCGAGCATGCAAGGGTTCGCACACCGGCCGTTGGTCAGGGGTGTCGTCGCACGCTGTTACGATGCGGCCCCACGCCACCACGGAAGTCCCCCATGAGCCTGCTGCCCTGCGTCGAACGCGAGACCGGCGCGAACCCGAGCCACAGCGTGATCTGGCTGCACGGGCTGGGTGCGGACGGCAACGATTTCGCCCCGATCGTGCCCGAGCTGGTGGCGCGCGACTGGCCGCCGCTGCGCTTCGTGTTTCCGCATGCGCCGGTGCAGCCGGTGACGGTGAACGGCGGCATGCCGATGCGCGCCTGGTACGACATCGTCGGCTTCGACCTGATGAGCCGGCAGGACGAGGCCGGCATGCGCGCGTCGATCGCTGCGGTGGAAGCGCTGATCGCGCGCGAGCACGAGCGCGGCGTGCCCAGCGAGCGCATCGTGCTGGCCGGCTTTTCCCAGGGCGGCGCGATCGCGCTGGCCGCCGGCCTGCGCCACGCGCAGCCACTGGCCGGCATCGTGGCGCTGTCCACCTACCTGCCGCTGGGCGCTGCGCTCGCCGCCGAACGCAGCGCGGCGAATGCGGGCGTGCCGATCTTCTGGGGTCACGGCACGATGGATCCGGTGGTGATCCTGCAGCGCGGGCTGGACTCGCGCGCGGCACTCGAAGCGCTCGGCTACGCGATCGACTGGCACACCTATCCGATGCCGCACTCGGTCTGCGCCGAGGAAATCGCCGACCTGCGCGACTGGTTCGGCGCCCGCCTGCGCGGCTGACCGGAAACCGCCGGCGCTGCATACTGCGCCGATGCGACCCGCCCCGCGTCCACCTCGCGAGCACATGCCCCTGCCGGACTTCTGCCGGCTGCCGGCGCTGTTCGCCCTGCTGGTGGTGGGCGCGCTCACCGTCACCGTGATGTGGCTGGCGCCGGATACCCGCTTTGGCTGGCGCGGCTACAGCGTGGGCATGACCTTCGTGGCATGGCTGGCGGTGCTGGTGACGCTCACGTTGTGCAAGGCGCGGCCGTGGCTGCAGCACCTGTCCGGCTGGATGCCGTATGCCGGCGTGTGGCTGCTGATCGTGGTGATCGTGATCGTCGCCAGCGCGGTGGCCCGCTGGATGGACGCCACGCTGCACATGGCGCTGATCCACGGCGGCTACGGCCAGTTCGTGCGCGACAACGCGCTGATCGCCGCCCTGCTCGGCGCGGCGCTGCTGCGCTACTTCTACGTGCTGGCGCAATGGCAGCTGCGCCTGGCCGCCGCCGCGCGGGCGCAGGTGGCCGCGTTGCAGGCGCGCATCCGTCCGCACTTCCTGTTCAACAGCATGAACACCGTGGCGGCGCTGGTGCGGGTGGATCCGGACGCCGCCGAGCGCACGGTGGAGGATCTCTCCGAACTCTTCCGCGCCGCGCTCGGCGAGCATCGCAGTGGCGACGGCACGCTCGCCGAGGAGCTCAACCTGGTCGAGCGCTACCTGGCGATCGAGCAGCTGCGCCTCGGCGACCGGCTGCGCGTGCGACGCGAACTGCACGATCTGCCGCCGGACTTTCCGCTGCCGCGCCTGCTGCTGCAGCCGCTGGTGGAGAACGCGGTGCGACATGGCATCCAGCCGCGGCGCGAGGGCGGCGAGATCCTGCTGGCCGGCGGGCGCGAGCAGGGCATGCTGTGGATCGAGATCGCCAATCCGCTGCCGGATGAGCCGGCGCCCGGCGGTCACGGGCTGGGCCTGGACAACGTGCGTCAGCGCGTGGCGTATCGCTATGGCAGCCGCTCGCGGGTGGATGCTGGGCCGCAGGGCGAGCGCTTCGTGGTTCGACTGCGCCTGCCGCTGGAGACCGCGCGCCATGGCTGAGCGCGCCTGCATACCCTTCGGAGCGATGCCATGCGCGTGCTGATCGCGGACGACGAACCGCTGGCGCGGATGCGCCTGGCCGCCCTGCTGGGCGAGTGCGAGGGCGCGCAGGTAGTCGGCAGCGTGGCCGACGGCGAGGCGGCGCTCGCGGCGGTCGCGGAGCTGGCGCCGGACGTGCTGCTGCTGGACATCAACATGCCCGGCCTGGACGGCACCGCGTTGGCGCGCCGGCTCGGCGCGCGCGCGCGGCCGCAGGTGGTGTTCTGCACCGCCTACGAGAACCACGCGATCGAGGCGTTCGAGCTGGGCGCGGTGGATTACCTGCTCAAGCCGGTGCGCCTGGAGCGGCTGCGCGAGGCACTGCAAAGGGCGGCGCGGCGGCTGGAGGCGACGCCGCGCGAACCGTCCGGCTACCTGCACGGGCGGCTGCGCGGTGAGCAGGTGCGCATCGCGCTGGACGAGGTGATCTCGCTGCAGGCCGACGAGAAATACGTGACCGTGCAGCACACCGGCGGCGAGCTGCTGATCGAGGAATCGCTGCGCCAACTGGAGGACACCTACCCGCAGCAGCTGGTGCGATTGCACCGCAACTGCCTGGTGCCTCACGCGCGGCTGGTGGGCCTCAAGACACTGGCCGATGGCCGCACGCTGGCGCGCCTGGCCGGCACCGAGCTGCAGCCCGAAGTGAGCCGCCGCAACCTGCCCGCGCTGCGCAAGCTGCTGCGCATGGGCTGACGCGGCAACGTCGCAGGGTCGAGCGCATCGATCGATCTGCGCGACAATGCGCCGTTGTCCCCTGTCCGCGGAGCGAAGCATGACCCCGACCACCCTGCGTATCGCCACCCGCAAGAGCGCGCTCGCGCTGTGGCAGGCCGAGCACGTGGCTGCGTTGCTGCGCGCGGCGCATCCCGGCCTGGTGGTGGAGCTGGTGCCGATGAGCACGCGCGGTGACGAGATCCTCGATCGCCCGCTGGCGACGATCGGTGGCAAGGGGCTGTTCCTCAAGGAGCTGGAAGTGGCGATGCTCGAAGGGCGCGCCGAGCTCGCCGTGCATTCGCTCAAGGACGTGCCGGCGGAACTGGAGCCGGGCTTCGTGCTGCCGGCGATCCTGCCGCGCGCCGACGCCGCCGATGCCTTCGTGAGCAATCACTACGCCGATCTCGCCGCGCTGCCGCTAGGCGCGCGCGTAGGCACCTCCTCGCTGCGGCGTCAGGCCCAGCTGCGCGCCACGCGTCCGGACCTCGACCTGCTCGACCTGCGCGGCAATGTCGGCACGCGTCTGGCCAAGCTCGACGCCGGCGATTACGACGCGATTCTGCTGGCCTGCGCCGGGCTGGAACGGCTGGGCCTGGGCGGACGCATCCGCAGCCTGCTGGTGGCGCCGGACTGGCTGCCCGCGCCGGGGCAGGCGGCGATCGCGATCGAGGCGCGCGAGGATCAGCCGGCGGTGCTCGAGTTGCTGCGCGCGCTCGATGATGCCGACACCCGCGTCACCGTCACCGCCGAGCGCGCGATGAACCACGCGCTCGGCGGCAGCTGCACGGTGCCGGTGGGCGCATGGTGCGTGCGCACCGAGCACGGACTGGACCTGCGTGGGCTGGTTGGGGATGCGGTGGGCGGCCAGTTGATCGTGGCGGCCGCGCAAGGCCCGGCGCACGCGCCGGAAGCGCTGGGGCGCGAGGTGGCCGAAGCGCTGCTGGCGCAGGGCGCGCGCAGCCTGCTCGATCGCGGCCACTGAGCGTCGCCATCCGCGCATGAAAAAGGCCGGCTGCGCGAGCAGCCGGCCTTTCACTTCTTTAGCCCACGGTGGAACGACGGCTCAGAAGTTGTAGACCAGGTTGGTCGTGGTGAGCGTGTCGGTGCTCTTCGTGCCGGGCTGGGTGTCGCTGTTGTAGCGCACCTGGAAGCCGAGCTTGAGCGCCATCTTCTTGGTCATGCTGACCGACAGGCCGGCGTCGTTCTGGTAGTACTTGTTCTTCGAGCCCGCTTCGAGCAGCAGCGTGTCCTCGAAGGCGGTGTTGTCGGTGAGGCGGTACTTGTAGTTCACCAGGCCACGCGCCACACCCTCGCCGACCGTGTCCTGGCGCACCGGCACGGTGACGCCGCCCACGTCCTGCAGCTCGTTGGCCGGGCGGTAACGCTTGTAACCGGGACCGATTTCGAACGACAGCTCGGTGCGCTGGTTCTTCAGCGCGATGTAGCCGTAGCCGAGCGACACCGTGCCCTGCCACAGGTTGGAGCCAAAGTCGTCATGCTCGTAGCGCACGGCGCTGACGATGTAGCTGCGCGGGTCGAGCTTGTAGCCCACCGAGGCGCCGCCGTCGTAGCGGTTGGCGGTGGTGCTGAAACGGTTGATGGTGTTGCCGTCGGCGTCCTGCACGGTCACCTCGCCCTTGGAGCGCAGGCCGTTGAGGAAGAAGTTGTTCTTCCACAGCTCGTTTTCCTGGCTCAGGCCGAGCTTGGCGTTGAGGTTTTCCGAGCGCGAGTTGCCGCGTGCGGAGGCGAAGCCGAATTCACCCGAACCGCTCCAACCGCCGTTGCTGGCGGCACCGGAGTCGTCGCTGGGGGTGCTCTGCGCCTGCACGCCGGACGCGGCGAGCAGGGCAAAAACGAGAAGGGCGAGTGGAGCTTTCTTCATGGGGAGCGGGGTCCAGTCGTTAAACAAACGTAATCGCTTACCTTAGCGGCTCGCATTGAATGCGTTGTGAATCGCGCCGCAGCTCAGGCGAAGGCGGACCCGCCGACCCGGTTCGCGCGGGCGTAGAGCTGCTGCTCCAGGGCGCGGCCGATCAGGGCGCTGAGCGCCGCCAGCAGCGCCAGCGCTCCACTGGCCTGCCAGCGATCGGCCAGCAGCAGGGCGATGCAGGGAATGGCATAACCGAGCAGCGCCGCGGCGAAGCGTGCGGGCAGCACGCGGCCACCTTGCGGGGCAGACTCCGACTCGCTCTGGCGCAGGGCATGCCAGCGCATACCCTCGATCAGGCCCAGCAGCAGCGCCATCACCAGCAGCACCAGCAGCCACGGCTGATGCTGCGGCTGGGCCGGACCGACCGCGATGCTGCCGTCGGCCGCCACGAACAGCCACAGCCACAACCCGCCGCCATACAAGGCCGCCATCACGCGTCCCACCGGCAACACGGCGGAACTGGCCAGGCGCGCCGGCGCGCCCCAGCGCAGCATGCCGTGGATCAGGCTGCCGAGGCTGCACAGCATCAACGTGGCGCCGGCCAGCCGGGTGGCCCAGAAGTCGTTGTCGCCGCGCGTCAGCCCGGCCACCGCCAGCATCGGCAGAAAACTGGCCAGGGCGATCAGCGCCGAACGGGGCGGCCAGGCGTGATGGCCGGGGCGCCAGCCATGCCAGGCCGGCCCGCTGGAACCACGCACGCTGGCCACGACCAGACCGGCGATCACGAACAGCGTGCCGACCGCGAGCGGCACCAGCGATTCGCCCCGACCTTCGCGAAAGATGCCGAACGCCAGCGCCATCCCCTGCAGCGCCCAGATGCCGTAGCCGGTGTCGGCCAGCACCTGCAGGACGATGGCAACGGGGCCCGCGGCGTGATCGCGCGGGCGAGCGGCGGATTCGGCTCCGGCCTCAGGCACGGAGGGAGGGGCTTGCATCGGGGTTGTCATGGAGTTGAGCCACGGGCAACGCAGGGAAGGTGACGACGACAGATCGCTCTTGCGGCCGTCCGGGGGCATGCCCATGCTACACAACGACTTTCCTCGACGATATGCCATGGACCGTTACGAGCGCATCCTCACCCTGCATCGCCTGCTGAAGTCGGCGCACTATCCGGTGCCGCTGCCGCGCCTGATGGACGAGCTGGAATGCTCGCGCGCCACGCTGTATCGCGACGTGGCTTTTCTGCGCGACGCGCTGGGCGCACCGATCGAGAGCGGCGGCGGCGAGCAGGCGGCGTTCCGCTACGAGCTGGGCGAGGGTGAGCGCTTCGAACTGCCCGGGCTATGGCTCACCTCCGACGAACTGGCCGCGCTGCTGGCGCTCAACGAACTGATCGGGCGCAGCGGGCCGGGCGTACTGGCCGGTGCGCTGGCCCCGTTCAAGGCGCGCATCGAGGGTCTGTTGTCCGACCAGGGCAGCGGCAAGGCGTTGCCGATCGAGCGCATCCGGGTGATTCCCTGGGGCGAACGCAAGCTCGACCAGCAGGTGTTCCGCATCACCGCCGGCGCCGTGCTCGAGCGTAAGCAGCTGCGCTTCCGCTACCGCGCGCGCACCACCAATTCGGACAGCCGCCGCACCGTCTCGCCGCAGCGCCTCACGCATTACCGCGACAACTGGTATCTGGACGGCTGGGATCACGACCGCGAGGCACTGCGCAGCTTCGCGGTGGATCGCATCCTGGAGCCGCACGCGCTCGATACGGCCGCCACCGACGTGGGCGAGGCCGACCTCAATGAGCTGCTCTCCTCCAGCTACGGCATCTTCGCCGGCACGCCGAAGGCGTGGGCGACGATCCGTTTCTCCGCGCACGCCGCGCGCTGGGTGGCCGACGAGCACTGGCACTCGCAGCAGAAGGGCGAGTGGCTGCCCGACGGCCGCTACGAGCTGCAGGTGCCCTACTCCAACTCGCGCGAGCTGCTGATGGACGTGCTCAAGTACGGCCCGGATGCGGAGATCGTGGCGCCCCTGCCGCTGCGCGAGGAAATGAAGATCCTGCTGCAGCTCGCGCTCACCGGCTACGGCCGGTAAGCACCGCCGTCCGGACCTCGCGCACCTTCGCCTGCTTGGCAGGCGCTCCGAGGGAGCGAAACCGCGCGGCGCGTTCGCCGCCTCTCCCTCTCGGGGAGAGAGCTTGGCCTTGGTCTGATCGAGGATTGGGTGAGCTTGCGCCAGCACCATCGAAGCGCCTTCCCGGTCTCGCCCACGGCCAGCCACTCACCGCTAACGCTCTCTCCGTCACGGACGGGCGCAGCCGCGTCAGTGCGCCACCGCCTGGAACGGCCAGAAGTGCGGGATCAGCCACATCGACAGTGCGCAGAACAGCAGGATGAGCGGGATGCCGACCTTCATGAAGTCGGTGAAGCGATAGCCGCCGGCGTAATACACCATGGTGTTGGTGGGGTAGCCCACCGGCGTGGCGAACGAGGTGGCCGCCGCGAACGCCACCGCCACCACGAACGGGCGCGGATCCACGTGCATGGCCTGCGCCACCGAGGCGGCAATGCCGACCATCAGCACCACCGAGGGGTTGTGCCCCATCAGTTCGGTGAGCAGCGCGGTCAGCAGGTAGATCATCAGCAGCGCGGCCAGCGGACCATGGCTGCCGACCACCGCCATGCCCATGTGCACCACCGCAGTGGACAGGCCGCTCTTCTCGATCGCCACGCCCAACGGCAGGATCGCCCCGAGCAGGATGATGATCTTCCAGTCCATGCCCTCATAGACGTCTTTACGGCCAAAGCAGCCGGCCAGCGCCATGGCGGTGGCGCCGCAGATAGCGGCGATCGGAATCGGCAGCCAGCGCAGGCCGGACGCCACGATCACCGCCGCCATGATCGCCACCGCATAGAGCGCCTTACGCGGCGTGCGCGGCGCGTTCTCGCGCTCGCTGAGCACGATGAACGACTCGTCGTTGCGCACGTTGGTCATGGCCTCCTCGGCCACCAGCACCAGCAGCACGTCGCCCACCGCCAGGGACACGTCGCTGAGCTTTTCGCGCAGCACCTGGCCGCGCCGGTGGATCGCCAGCGCCACCGCGTCGTAGCGCCAGCCGATGCCGGTTTCACCAAAGCGGCGACCTTCCAGCGGGCTGGCCGGCGCGACCATGATCTCGGCGAGCACGCGCGGGCGGTCGTCGGCGTGCGCGTAGTGGCTTTCCGGCGCGTTGCGCAGGCCGGCCTGGCGACGGAACTCCTCGATCTTCTCCCAGTCGCCGCGCACCAGCAGCACGTCGCCGCGGGCGATCTGCTGCGAGCGCGGCGACCACATGCGCCGCTCGCCGCGCAGCAGCTCCAGCGGGTACACGCCGTAGCGCTCGCCCAGGCTGGCATCAGCGATGCTCTTGCCCAGCAGCGAGGACTGCTCGGTGACCTCCAGCTCGGTGACGTACTTCCCGATTTCCGCCTCCACCGGCATGTCGGTGTCGATGTGCCGCGGCAGCAGCCAGCGGCCGATCAGCATCAGGTAGGCCATGCCCACCACCGCCAGCACGGCGCCCAGCGAAGTGAACTCGAACACGCCGAACGGCTGCAGCCCGTGCTTCTGCGCCAGCGTGTCGGCCAGCAGGTTGGAGGAGGTGCCGATGAGCGTGCACACGCCGCCCATTTGCGCGGCGAAGGCCATTGGCATCAGCACCCGGCCGGGCGCGGTGCCGGTGCGCTGGCACACCTTGAGCGCCAGCGGCAGGAAGGTGGCGACCAGCGCGATGTTCTTGATGAACGCGCCCAACGGCGCGATCGCCAGCATCATCGCCAGCGTGAGCAGCCAGGGGCGCCGGATCTTCACCAGCAACCGACTCAGCGGCTCCAGCGCGCCGGAGCGTTCGATGCCCATGCTCAGCGCGAACATGGCGGCCACCGTGACCGTCGCCTCATTGCTGAAGCCGCTCAGGGCCTCGGCCGGGCTCACGATGCCCAGGATCACCAACGCCGCCAGCGCCATCAGCGCCACCAGGTCGATGCGCAACTTTTCACTGGCGAACAACGCCATCGCCGCGACGATCACCGCCACGGTGGCCCAGGCCTGCCAAGTCATGCGGCGGCCTCGGGGACAGGGGAGCCGGTGGCAGCCGCGGGTAGCGGTCGTCGCAAGGTAAGGCGCATCAATAATTCCCGGAAAGAGGCCGCCGCCTGGCGTCTGCTGCGCCGCCGCAGTCCAGGGCGTGGATGCGTCGCGGTCGCTGCTGCGGGGCCTTTCTGGCATCGTACGGAATCCGGGTGTTTGTACAACGTTATGACCCGTCACCGCCTGCGCGAGCCCATGGCCCACCTCGATACCCCGTCCGACGGGCACGACATCCAGACCACCCCCGAGCGCCCCGCCCATGGCAGCCGACCGACCGTGGCGCTGGCGCTCGGCGCCGGCGGCGCCAAGGGCCTGGCACACATCGGCGTGATTGAGGAGATCGAGGCCGCCGGCTTCGACGTGGTGGCGATCGCCGGCACCTCGATGGGCGCGCTGATCGGCGGCATCTATGCGATGGGCAAGCTCGACGTGTACCGCGACTGGGTCACCGCGCTGGCCAAGATCGACGTGCTGCGCCTGCTCGACTGGACCTTCTCCGGCGGCGGCTTCATCAAGGGCGAAAAGCTGATTGGCACGCTGCGCGAGCTGATCGGCGACGTGCACATCGAGGAGCTGCCACTGGCCTACACCGCCGTGGCCACCGACCTGGAGCGCGAACGCGAGGTGTGGCTCACCCGCGGATCGCTGTTCGACGCCATCCGTGCCTCCATCGCGATTCCCACCGTGTTCCGGCCCCACCGCATCGACGGTCGACTGCTGCTGGACGGCGCCCTGCTCAATCCGGTGCCGGTGACCCCGCTGATGCGCGAGCGCGCCGACTACCTGATCGCCGTGAGCGTGGACGGGCCGGCCGAGCTGCCGGCCACCGCCGTGGTGGAGGCGGACGACGCCAGCCACCGCGGCCGGATCGCCGAGTGGCTCGGCCGGATGCTGCCCGGCAGCAGCAGCGTCGCGGACAGCCCGGCCATGCCTGGGGCGCTCGATTTGCTCAACCAGTCGATGGACCTGATGCAGTCGAATCTCGCGCGGCTGCGCCTGGCCGCCTACGCACCGGATCTGCTGATCCAGATGCCGCGCAACGTTTCCACCGCCTACGAGTTCTACCGGGCGCGCGAGTTGATCGAGCTGGGCCACGAACGCGCCCGCGCCGCCCTGCAGGACTGGAGCCGCCAGGGCGTGATGCGCCAGCGCCAGCCCGAGGAGTGAGCGCGCCTCAGCGCGGCCCGTGCGCGCGCAGCCAGGTGTCGAGGTAATTCTTCAGCGCCAGCGCGTGGTTGTGCTCCTCGTCGCGCGCCGCGTAGAGCAGGGTGACCCGGTGATGGGCCGCGCGATCGGCCAGCGGACGCCAGTGGTCGGCCAGGGTGTCCAGTTCGGCCGCGTATCGGTGCCGAAAGCCCTCCCAGCGCGACGGCTGGTGGCCGAACCAGCGGCGCAGGGCGGGCGAAGGAGCAACCTCGCGCAACCAGCCGTCCAGCGCGGCGTCTTCCTTGCGCACGCCGCGTGGCCACAGGCGATCGACCAGCACTCGATAGCCGTCGCCCGCGCCCGCGGGTGCGTAGATCCGCTTGATGGCAATGCCCATGCGCCGCTCCGCGCCCGGGAAAGTTCTTGAGCTTACGCCGCTGCCGCGGCGGGCGCCGCAAAGCCGGCGTGAAGAGTTACAGCTCTTCCACCGCCGTGACCTTGCCCCGGCGCATCAGCCACGCCACGCCGCGCAGGTCGGCCAGACCCACCCACAGCCGATCGAGCATGCCGTACTTGGAGGTGCCGGCCGTGCGCGGGCGATGGCCTACTGGCACGCTCTGGCTCTGGAAGCCGGCGCGCTTGACCAGCGCGGGCAGGTAGCGGTGCATGTGGTCGAAGTAGGGCAGGCGCAGGAACACCTCGCGCTCAAACAGCTTCAGTCCGCAGCCGGTGTCCGGCGTGGCGTCCTTGAGCATGCGCGAGCGCACCGCGTTGGCGATCTTCGAGGAGATGCGCTTGTTGAAGCTGTCGCGCCGCGTGGTGCGCCAACCGGCCAGCAGACGCACGTTGCCGGCAGCGGCATCGCGCGCGGCCAGCAGCTTGGGGATGTCGGCCGGATCGTTCTGGCCGTCGCCGTCCAGCGTGGCGATCCAGGGCGACTGCGCCGCGCGCACGCCGTTCCACACCGCGGTGCTCTGGCCGCTGCGGTTGACGTGATGGATCACCCGCAGCTCCGGATGGCTGGCCTTCTGCGCCTTGAGCACGTCGCGGCTGTCGTCGGTGGAATCGTCGTCGACGTAGATCACCTCGTAGTCGACCTTGCCGCGCAGCGCGGCGGCGATCTCGGCGAGCAGCGGCGGGATGTTGTCGCGCTCGTTGAAGACGGGGACGACGACGGAGAGCTGGGGCATGGGGGCCAGTCCGGAAATGCGTAAGTTCGTGATTATCGCCGATGCCGCAGCCCTGTAGGAGCGCACCCTGTGCGCGCCTACAGGAAGCCTCAGCGGATCTTGCCGAGGATGCCGTCCAGCTCGTCGTTGCTGTGGTAGTGGATCACCAGCTTGCCCTTGCCGCCGCGCCCCTGGGACAGCAGCTCCACGCGGGTGGCGAAGCGCTCGGCCAGTTCGCGCTCGAGGTCGGCGACGTTCGGGTCGCGCGCCGGGGCGCGCTTGGCCTTGCCCTTGGGCGCGGCCTGCGCCTTGCGCGCGGCCTCTTCCAGCTCACGCACGCTCCAGCCGTTGCGCGCGGCCTCCAGCGCCAGCGATTCGGCCTCGCGTTCGGGCAGGGTGATCAGGCAGCGGGCGTGGCCCATCTCCAGCTTGCCTTCGTCGAGCAGCTTCTTGATCGAAGCGGGCAGCTCGGTGAGGCGCAGCAGGTTGGACACCGAGGCGCGCGAGCGGCCCACCGCGTCGGCGGCCTGCTGGTGGGTGAGGTCGAAATCGTCGATCAGGCGCTTGAGCGCGTCGGCCTCTTCCAGCGGGGTGAGGTCCTGGCGCTGGATGTTCTCGATCAGCGCCATCGCCGGCACGGCCACTTCGGGCACGTCCTTCACCAGCGCCGGGATCTCGCTCATCTGCGCGCGCTGCGCGGCGCGCCAGCGACGCTCGCCGGCGATCAGCTCGTAGCTGTGCTTGCCCAGCGCGCGCACCACCACCGGCTGGATGAGGCCCTGCGCCTTGATCGAGGCGGCCAGCTCGTCCAGCGCCTCGTCGTTCCAGTGGCGCCGCGGCTGGTACTTGCCGGGCTGGATCTGCTGGATCGGCAGCGTGCGCAGCTCGCCCTCCTGCTCGATCACCGATGGCGTACCGGCGCCATCGCCACCGAGCAGGGCGTCGAGCCCGCGTCCGAGTCCACGCTTCTTCGCGGCCATGCTTACTCCTGATGAAGGTCGATCGTCGCGTCGCGCGCGCCGTCGTGGTCGTCGTGCATTTCGCTCAGCGCGGCCAACGCCGCCTGAGCACCGCGCTCGCGGCGGATGATCTCGCCGGCCAGGCCGATGTAGGCGATCGCGCCGCGCGAGCTGCGGTCGTACAGATGAATCGGCTGGCCGTGGCTGGGCGCCTCGGCCAGACGCACGTTGCGCGGGATGATCGAGCGCAGCACCTTGTCGCCGAAGTGCTGGGTGAGCTGCGCCGAGACCTCATTGCCGAGGTTGTTGCGCACGTCGTACATCGTGCGCAGCAGGCCTTCGATCTCCAGCTGCGGATTGAGCCGCTGACGCACTGCCTTGACCGTGTCGAGCAGGCTCGACAAACCCTCCAGCGCGAAGTACTCGCACTGCACCGGAATCAGCAGGCCGTCGGCGGCGGTCAGCGCGTTGAGAGTGAGCAGATGCAGCGAGGGCGGGCAGTCGATGAGGATGGTGTCGTACTTGTCCGCCACCTTGGCCAGCTGTTCCTTGAGTCGGCTCTCGCGCGCCAGCGCGTCCATCAGCTTGAGCTCGGCGGCGGTGAGGTCGCCGTTGCCGGGCAGCAGGTCGTAGTGCGCTTCAGTGGGGACGATGGCCCGCTCGATCGGCACTTCTTCCAGCAGCACTTCGCAGCCGTTCGGCTTGGTGTGGTTCTTGTCCACGCCCGAGGCCATGGTGGCGTTGCCCTGCGGATCGAGATCGACCAGCAGCACCTTGCGCTTGGCGGCAGCCAGCGACGCGGCGAGATTGACGGCGGTGGTGGTCTTGCCGACACCGCCCTTCTGGTTGGCGACAGCGATGATGCGGGCCATGTGTCGTCGATACCGTGCGCTGGCGAAAAGGAGAGCTAGATTAACAGGCTGCCGCGTGCGGGGCGGGCGCCGGGGCGTGCTCGATCACCGCCAGGTGACGCTCGCCCTCCAGCCCCGGCACCGCGAGCGCGTGCAGTGCGGTCAGGGCGAACCCGGGCGGCAGCCCGGCCAGTTCTTCGTCGGGACGGCGGCCCTTCATCGCCAGCCAGCGCCCGCCCGGGGCGAGCAGGTGGCCACCCCAGCCGAGCATGTCGGCGAAGCTGGCGAAGGCGCGTGCGGTGATGCAGTCGAACGATCCCTGCACGTCCTCCACCCGCGACTGCACCGCCTGCATGCCCTCGAGCTTGAGCGCGCGGATCGCCTCGCGCAGGAAGCGCACCTTCTTGCCGTTGGAATCGACCAGGGTGATCGCGCGCCCCGGCGCGGCGATCGCCAGCACGATGCCTGGCAGGCCGGGGCCGGTGCCCAGATCGGCCAGGGTCGCGCCGGTGACGTAGGGCAGGATCGCCAGCGAATCGAGCAGGTGACGAGTGACCATCTCGGCCGGGTCGCGCACCGCGGTGAGGTTGTAGGTGGCGTTCCAGCGCGCCAGCAGGGCCTGGTAGTCGAGCAGGCGCGACACGGCATCGGCCGGCAGCGTGAGCCCGAGCGCGGCGATGCCTTCCTCGAGGCGGCGTTGCAGGGCGGAGCGCTCGGTCATGTCGGTTCCGGGTGGGCGAGGGCCGGTGAGTATCCGGCCGGTCGCGGACAAAAGAAAACCCGCCGAAGCGGGCAAGCGATGCTCAACTCCCCTGGGCGCGGCCGCTCTCGGGCGGCGCTGCGCGAATCGATGCTCAGGCGATTTCCAGCTCCACGCGGGTGACCATCACCCCGCGCTCGCGCAGTACGCCGTTGATCGCCTGCTTCATGCGCGTGCCCAGGTCGCGCCGGTCGGCGCTGCTCGGCATCGGCTCGACGCTGAGCGCGTCCAGCGCGCTGCGGCGGATCAGCTGGGCGGCCTCGTCGATCACCGCGTCGGCACGCTCGGGCTCGAGCACCTGCCAGTACACGGTGCCGCGCAGCTCGTGGCTGTCGGTCTGCGGCTGCTCGAAGCGCAGCACCTGGCCGGCGAGATCAATACGGTGACCGATCCGGTCCAGCCCCGGCAGCACCCAGTGCGTGCCTGGCTGCAGCAGACGCAGCGGCTTGCCGCGGCGATACAGGCTATGCACCTGACCGATCGGCACGTGGCGCACAGCGCTGGCGGCAAAGCCGGCGAGGGCGACAACGAGGATGGCGGTCAGGGTAAGCATAATCAGGGGCTTGGAATCGATTTGTGCTGTGAAACCGAGATTAAGGGTACAGGGAACTGTACCGGCTTGGATTAATTTAAATTTAACGACGCGTTCCGTCCAGTCCTCCAGGCGTGATGCACGCCACAGCCCGGCAGCGGGTGCGGCCGCGCGGCGGACCGTTGCCTGGCATATCGGCCGCGGAAGGCGGCGCTTGAACCGTGCCGGCCGATGAGTGGCGACCGGGCTTATTGCGCTGCACGAATGGCGTCGGCCGCGGCGCATACCGGCGCAAGCCATGGTGCTGGCTGAGGCTTGAGGTTCGCATGGCGAAACCCCGGGCAAACCCTTGCGCAGCGCAGCAAATCACTGTTTTGCAAAAGCTTTACAAGTCGCGATGAAAACGTTTACGTTCCGCCTCAGCGCCCGGGCCCGGGCGCGCAAAAGGGCGCAACCGTGACGACAGTGACCATCAAAGACGTGGCGCGGGAGGCCGGCGTGTCGGTGGCTTCCGTGTCGCGCGCGTTGAATGGCAACGGCGGCGTGACGGCCGAGACGGAGCAGCGTATCCGCGCCGTCGCCGCCCGCCTGCGCTACGTCCCCCACAGCGCCGCGCGCAGCCTGATCACCCGCCGCACGCACACCATCGGCGCCCTGCTGCCGGATCTGCATGGCGAGTTCTTCTCCGAGCTAATCCGCGGCATCGACCTGGCGGCGCGCGCCCGTGGGCTGCATCTGCTGGTGTCCAGCGCGCATGACGGGGCCGACGACGCAGCCGCCGCGCTGCGCGCCATGCGCGGCCGGGTCGACGGCATGCTGATCCTGTCTTCGCGCGCCGACCTGAAATTCCTGCACGCCAACCTGCCCGAAGCGCTCCCCACCGTGCTGCTCAACAGCGCGGTGCGCAGCGAGCACTACAGCGTGCTCAACATCGACAACGAAGGCGGCGCACGCGCGATGGTGCGCCACCTCGTGGATGCCGGGCACCGGCAGATCGCCTTCATTACCGGCCCCGACGGCAACTTCGACGCCGCGCAGCGCGAGCACGGTTATCGCACCGCCATGGCCGAATTTGCCCCCGGCGCGCCGGTACGCGTGATCGCCGGTGAATTCACCGAGGAATCGGGCTACCGCGCGGGTCGCGAGCTGCTGGCCACCGGCGCGCGCCCGCAGGCGGTGTTCGCCGGCAACGACATGATGGCGATTGGCTGCCTCTACGCCTTTCAGGAAGCCGGCCTTGAGGTCCCGCGCGACATCGCGCTGGCCGGCTTCGACGACATTCCGATCGCGCGCTACGTCACCCCATCACTGACCACGGTGCGCGTACGCATCGTGGATCTGGGGCGAAGTGCGCTCGAGCGACTGGCCGCGCTGCTGGATGCATCCGGCCAGACCACACCGACCGCCGACACGCTCGGCTGCGAGGTGGTGGTGCGTGACAGCTGCGGCGCACGTCCGCACGACAGCAAATCAACCAAGAAAGCCCGTTGAGGGCACATCAGCAACATCCCTTTGGGAGGGTAGTCATGAAGGCTCCACTGCAACTGAAGAAGAAACTGCTCGCCAGCGTCATCGCCACCACCGTCGTGGCGATCGGGGCGGCCCCTACGACGGCATGGAGCCAGTCGGCCTACGCCACCTTGCGCGGCAAGGCACCGGCCAGCGCGCAGGTCACCGCGTTCAACCCGGCCACCGGCACCACTCGCCGCACTACGGCCAGCGCCGATGGCAGCTACACGCTGACCGGCTTGCAGCCGGGCACCTATCAGGTCGACGCCGGTCCGGGCACGCAGCAGAACGTGACGCTCACGGTTGCATCGACGTCCACGTTGAATCTCACCGCAGCAACGGCTGAGGCTCCGTCAACCGCCAACGCCACAGATCTCGGTAGCGTCACGGTATCGGCGACAACTCTGCAGGAAGTGAAGACCCCGGAAGTCGGCGGCACCATTTCCCTGCACCAGATCGATACGATCCCCCAGGTCTCTCGCAACTTCCTCGAGTTTGCCGACACCGTCCCTGGGATGGTTTTCACGCGAGACGCAAACGGCAACACCTCACTGCGCGGCGGCGCCCAGAACACCAGCTCCACCAACGTCTACATCGACGGCGTGGGTCAGAAGAGCTACGTGAAGGAAGGCGGCGTCAGTGGCCAGATCGGCAGCCAGGGCAATCCGTTCCCGCAGCTGGCGATCGGCGAGTACAAGGTCATCACCTCCAACTACAAGGCCGAGTACGACCAGATCTCCTCGGCTGCGGTGACCGCTCAGACCAAGTCTGGAACCAACGAGTTCCACGGGGAAGTCTTCGGCCGCTACACGAACGATTCCCTGCGCGCCAAGACGCCCGCGGAAGAAGACGCGAACAAGAAGACCCCCTCCAAGGAGAAGGAGTACGGCTTCGCTATCGGCGGTCCGATCATCAAGGACAAGATGCATTTCTTCGCCACGTACGAAGGCAAGCGCTTCAACACGCCGATCACCGTGGTGCCGGATGACAACGCGGTGCCGGGCGTGCCCTACCTCCCTGCAGCGGCCGCCGCTCAGCTTGGTCCGTCGAACCTGCCGTTCGAGGAGAATCTGTATTTCGGCAAGATCGACTGGGAACCGACGGACCGCGATCGCTTCGAGCTGAGCGCGCAGATCCGCAAGGAAAACCAGACGGGCGGCATCGGCGGGTCCACCGCAGCATCGGCCGCCTACAAAACCAAGAACGACGACAAGCGCTATGTGCTGCGCTGGCAGCACAGCGGTGAGGCCTACTTCAACGAGTTGCTGTTCACGCACGAGGACGCCTTCAATGCGCCCGTGGCCAACAACATCGGCAATGGCGTCATCTATACCTACCCGCTGCCGGATTCCGACCCGACCATCGTCGCCACCGGCGCCGCCAATCCGCTGGCGACGCAGAACAAGGGACAGAAGGGACCGTCCATCCAGGACGACCTCACCTTCAACGATCTGCAGTGGAACGGCGACCACGTCATCAAAACGGGCTTCAAGTACAAGGACATTACGCTGGACGCGGCCGATGCGGCCGACATCAACCCGCAGTTCTACTACGACGTTTCCTCGGCCGGCGTGGGCAGCATTCCGTACGAGGCGTTCTTCACCAAGCCGGTCAGCGGCCTGGGCCTGAGCCCCAAGGTGGAGACCAAAGCCAAGCAGTTCGGCATCTACGTGCAGGACGACTGGGCGGTTAACGACAAGCTCACGCTGAACCTCGGCGTGCGCTGGGACTACGAGAAGAACCCGGCCTATACCGGCTTCGTCACACCGCAGAACGTCGTCGACGCGCTGTACTCGCAGGACCCCAACGCACCGGCCGGACAGACCTACGCGCAATCGTTGGCCAACGGCGGAGTCAACGTCGCCGACTACATCAGCAACGGCCACAACCGAAAGAACTTCAAGGGTGAGTGGCAGCCGCGCCTGGGCTTCTCGTACGACATCAATGGCGACGAGCAGCACGTGATTCACGGCGGCGCCGGCCGTGCCTACGACCGCAACCTGTTCGACTATCTGCAGCTGGAAACCACCAAGGCGGCGCTGCCGCAGTACACGGTGTACTTCCGCGATCCGGTGAGCGGCCAATGCCACCGCGGCTCCGGCGCCAACAACTGCTACGACTGGGACCCGAATTTCCTCAACGGCCTGGCCAATCTGCAGGGGTTGTTGCAGTCGAGCAACACCGGTACCGAAGTGGATGTCATGAACAACAAGCTCAAGGCGCCGTACTCGGACCAGCTGAGCCTTGGCATGTCCAACCAGCTGGGCGATTGGCTCACCGATGCCACGGTGACCCGCGTCATGAGTCATGACGGCTTCGCCTTCACCCTGGGTAACCGCTATCCCAATGGCGACTTCTTCCAGAACCAGAGCCAGCCCTGGGGCAATGGCGTGCCTGGATTCGGTTCGCTGATCATCGGCAACAACGCGATCGAAACGCGGAGCACCCAGGTTCTGCTGTCGGCCAACAAGCCGTACGACCAGGAGTCTGGCTGGGGTGCCACTTTCGCCTACACGTTCACCCGCGCTACCCAGAATCGCGATATCAACGAGCACTACTCGTTCGACGAGGCGACGCTTGCGCAGTACCCGTTCATCGACTCCAACGCCGCTGCCCGTCATCGTTTCGTGGCAACCGGCGTGATCGATGGCCCGTGGGGCATCACGATGTCGGCGAAGCTGACGCTGGCTACGCCGATCCCGGGTAACACGTCGCAGTGCTACAGCCCTTATGTTTTCCCAACAGGCAGCAACTGCACGCCGATCGCCGGCACTCCGAGCGGCAACGGCAAGTTCCTCATCGGCGGCAAGGTGTTCGGCTACCGCGATGTGGACTTCCAGGCCACCAAGAACTTCGACCTCGGTCACGGGCTGACGTTGTACGGGCGCTTCGATGTTCTCAACGTGTTCAATTTCAAGAACTACTCGGACCTGATCTACACCGCCGGTTCGCAGCCGTATCAGCTGACCACTCGCTATAACCCCATCGGCGACATCACCTTTGTGCCGCGCACCTTCAAGTTTGAAGTGGGCATGAAGTTCTAAGCCGCTATCGCGGCACCTCGCCCAACGCGAGGTGCCGCGCGTTTTCGCGGCGCGGCGCATGCCGCGCCGACTTTTTCCATCCGGGTGCTGCATGAGCGATTCGCGCATCAAGAACATCGTGGTCGTCGGCGGCGGTACGGCCGGATGGATGGCCGCCGCAGCCTTCGCCAAAGTGCTCGGACCGGACTACTCGATCCGATTGGTGGAATCCGAGGAGATCGGCACCATCGGAGTGGGTGAGGCGACCGTGCCGCACCTGAAGCTGTTCAATAACCTGCTCGGTATCGATGAGGTCGAATTCGTCCGCCGCGTGCAGGGCACCTTCAAGTTGGGCATCCAGTTCAACGATTGGGGGCAGCTCGGCGACTCCTACATCCATGGCTTCGGCGAGCTGGGCACCATGCTCGGCCTGCTGCCGTTTCATCAGTACTGGATCCGCGCTGCCCAGCTGGGGCTGGCGGCGGATCTTGGCCAGTACTCGCTCAACACGCTGGCTGCACCGCAGGGCAAGTTCATGGCCTCGGCCAGCGATGTGCCCGCCACGTCTCCGCTGGCGAACATCGCGTACGCCTACCACTTTGACTCCGGCCTCTACGCCAAGCTGCTGCGCGAGTACGCCGAGGCACGTGGCGTGCGTCGTACCGAGGGCAAGATCTCTCAGGTGCGCCAACGCGCCGAGGACGGCTTCGTGCAGGCCGTGGTGCTGGCGAGTGGCGAGGCGATCGAGGGAGAACTGTTCATCGACTGCTCGGGCTTCCGGGGGCTGCTGATCGAGCAGACGCTGCACGCCGGCTACGACGACTGGACCCACTGGCTGCCGTGCGACCGAGCGCTGGCGGTGGCCTGCGAGAAGGTCGGCCCGCCCACCTCCTACACCCGCTCGACCGCGCGCGCGGCGGGCTGGCAGTGGCGCATCCCGCTGCAGCACCGCACCGGCAACGGCCACGTATATTCAAGCGCGCATATCAGCGATGACGAGGCAGCCGCCACCTTGATGGCCAACCTCGATGGCAAGGCACTGGGCGACCCGCGGCCGCTGCGCTTCACCACCGGCCTGCGCCGCAAGACGTGGGACCGCAACGTGGTGGCGCTTGGCCTGGCCAGCGGCTTCATGGAGCCGCTGGAATCGACCAGCATCTTCCTGATCCAGTCGGGCATCTCGCGCTTGCTGAACCTGTTTCCACGGCAGGGTTTCAGCCCCGTGCTGATCGACCGCTACAACACGCAGACGCGCTTCGAGTGCGAGCGCATCCGCGACTTCCTGATCCTGCATTACCACGCCACCCAGCGCAGCGACACGCCGTTCTGGAACCAGTGCCGCATGATGGACATCCCCGCCTCGCTGAAGGACAACATTGCGCTTTTCCGCGACAGCGGACGCTTCTTCCGCGAGGGCGAAGAGATGTTCGCACTGGTCAGCTGGGTACAGGTGATGATTGGTCAGGGCATAGTGCCCCATAGCTACCACCCCCTGGTTGATCAGCTGCCACCCAAGGAGCTGGAGGCATTCATGCAACACGTTCAGCGCGTGATTGCCGGTTGCGTGGAAGCGATGCCCGCGCACGAGGCATTCATCGCCCGCTACTGCCAGGCGGCGCCCTCCGGTGCGCCAATGGCTGCGTGATCCGTTCCAACGGCGGGGCGTGGTCCCGCCGCAACGCCGTCCCTGCGGCGCATGGGCCCGACCGATCGGCCCCACTTCCCCCGCCATATGAGCCTGTCCCATGCATTCTGCTGTCCTGAAACATCTCTGCACGACGCTCTTGTCGACTGCCCTGGTCTTTGGCTTCGCGGCGCCGGTCCACGCGCAGGCCGCTGCCGCAAAGCCGGCTTACCAACCCACACCCACCCAGCAGGCCCTGGTCGACGACCTGGAGCAGCGCACCTTCCGCTGGTTCTGGGACAGTGCCGACCCGACCACCGGCATGGTGCCGGACCACTACCCGGGCGAATCGTTCTCGAGCATTGCCGCGGTGGGTTTCGGGCTCACGGCGTATGGCATCGGCGTGGAGCGTGGCTACATCACGCGCGAGCAGGCGGTGGCGCGCACGCTGGCCACGCTGAAGTTCTTCCACGATGCGCCGCAGAACGCCAGCGAGGATGACGCGGCCGGCTATCACGGGTTTTTCTACCACTTCCTGGACATGCAGACCGGCAAGCGCGAAGGGCGCTGGACCGAGCTGTCGAGCGTGGACACCACGCTGCTGCTCGGTGGCGTGCTGTTTGCGCAGTCGTACTACGACCGCGCCACGCCGCAGGAGGAACAGATCCGCGCGCTGGCCGACGCGATCTATCGCGCGGTGGAGTGGCCGTGGATGCAGGCGCGTCCGCCGCTGATCTCGATGGGCTGGACGCCCGGCGGCAAGTTCATCCCGGCTGACTGGAAGGGCTACAACGAGGGCAAGCTGGTCTACATCCTGGCGCTGGGCTCGCCCACGCACCCGGTCGATCCGGTGGCCTGGAAGACGTGGTCGTCCACCAACGACACCACCTGGGGCAGCTTCTACGGGCAGACCTTCCTCAACTTCGCGCCGCTGTTCGGGCACCAGTACACCGAGTCGTGGGTGGACTTCCGCGGCATCCGCGATGACTGGAACCGCAAGCACAACCTCGACTACTTCGAGAACGGCCGCCGCGCTACCTACAGCCAGCGCAACTACGCCATCGCCAACCCGGGCGGCTGGACAGGCTACGGCAAGAACGTGTGGGGCCTGACCGCCAGCAACGGCCCCGGCGGGTTCGTGGTGAAGAGCGCGCAGGGCGAGAAGAAGTTTCAGGGCTACACCGCGCGCGGCGCCGGGCTGGACTACATCTCCGACGACGGCACCATCGCGCCGACCGCGGCCGGGGGCTCGATCGCCTTCGCGCCGGAGATCGTGATCCCCGCGCTGGCCGAGATGAAGCAGCGCTACGGCAAGCACATCTACGACCGCTACGGCTTCGTCGACGCGTTCAACCCCAGCTTCCATACCCAGACCACCTTGCGCACAGGCAAACTGGTGCCTGACCTGGGCTGGGTCGACACCGAGCAGTTGGGTATCGACCAGGGCCCGATCCTGCTGATGATCGAGAACTGGCGCAGCGGCTTCGTATGGAACGTGATGAAAAAGAATCCGTACATCCGTCGTGGCCTGCAGCGCGCAGGCTTCACCGGCGGCTGGCTGGCGGCGCCCGTGCCGTGAGCGCATCGGCGCGCCCTGCGCGAGTCCGGCTGCGTCGGCTCGCGCGGGGTGTGCTGCTGGCAAGCCTGTTTACTTGCCTGAGCCTGACCGGCTGCGATCGTCGCGCCGCCTCCACCCAGACGCTCACCTTCTGGACGTTCGGCCCGGAGGGCGAGGCGGTGCAGGCGCTGCTGCCGGGGTTTACGCGCAGCCATCCGGGCATCACCGTGAGCGTGCAGCAACTGCCGCTGAGTGCGGCGCATCAGAAGCTGCTCACCGCCTACGCCGGCGGCTCGATGCCGGACATGATGCAGCTGGGCAACACCTGGCTGCCGGAGATGGTGGCGCTGGACGCCGTGGCGCCGCTGGATGCGCGCGTACGGCATTCCACGAGCGTGGTGCCGGCCGACTATTTCGACAGCATCTGGGCCACCAACGTGATCGACGGCCGGCTCTACGGCGTGCCGTGGTATGTGGACACGCGGCTGCTGTTCTATCGCGTCGACCTGCTCAAGGCCGCCGGCTTCGACCACCCGCCGCACGATTGGGCCGAGTGGCGGCGCATGCTCGCCGCGCTCAGCGATCCGGCCGCGCATCGCTACGGCATCCTGCTGCCCACCAACGAGTACGAGCAGCTGATGTCGCTGGCGCTGGAGCAGCCCGATCCGCTGCTGCGCGACGGCAACCGCTACGGCAACTTCGAGAGCCCCGGCTTCAAACGAGCGCTCACCTTCTACGTCGACACCTTCCGCCAGCAGCAGGCGCCGGCGATCAGCAACGTGGTGGCGGGCAATCCGTGGGAAGAGTTCGGCCGCGGCGTGTATGCGTTCTACCTGTCCGGACCGTGGAACATCGGCGAGTTCCGCGCGCGGCTGCCGGCCGAGCAGCAGAACCGCTGGTCGACCGCGCGGCTGCCGGGGCCGGACGGTCCGGGCACGGGCGCGGCCGGCGGCGCCAGCCTGGTGGTGTTCCGCCATTCGGCGCACAAGGACGCCGCCTGGGCGCTGATCGAATATCTCTCCGAGCCGCAGGTGCAGCGCCGCTTCTACGCGCTGGTGGGCGACATGCCGCCGCGACGCAGCGCCTGGGACGGTGGCGAGCTCCGCGACGATCCGCAGGCACGCGCCTTTCGCGAGCAGCTCGAACACGTCCGGCCGACACCGCCGGTACCGGAGTGGGAGCGCATCGCCAACGAAATGCAGCTGGTGGCGGCGCGGGTGATCGCCGGCGAACTGACGGTCGACCAGGCCTGCGCGGAGCTGGACCGCCGCGTCGACGCGATCCTGGAGAAGCGCCGCTGGGTGCTGGCCCGTCGCGAGGGCGCACGATGAATCCGCCGCGCACCGCCTGGCTGTTCCTGGCACCCGCGCTGATGGTGATCGGCGTGTTCTTCGCGCTGCCGGTGCTCGGCGCGTTGGTGCTCAGCTTCACCGACTACGACCTGTACGCGCTGGCCGACCCACACAACGTGCGCTTCGTCGGCCTGCACAATTACCTGGCACTGCTGCAGCGCCCGCTGTTCTGGGCGGCGCTCGGCCACACGGTGTACTTCGTGGCGGTGGCGGTGCCGCTGTCGATGGCGGTGTCGCTGGGCGGCGCGCTGCTGCTCAACTCGCCGCTGGCGCGGGCGCAGGCGTTCTTTCGCACCGCGCTGTTCGCGCCGGTGGTGACCACGGTGGTGGCCGTGGCGATCATCTGGCGCTACCTGTTCAACACCAAGTACGGCGTGGTCAATGCGCTGCTCGACACGCTGGGCCTGCACCCGGTGGACTGGCTGGGCGACCCGCGCTGGGCGATGCCCACGATCATCCTGTTCGCCGTGTGGAAAAACTTCGGCTACAACATGATCATCTTCCTGGCCGGGCTGCAGGCGATTCCCTCGACGCTGTACGAGGCCGCGCGCATCGACGGCGCCTCGCCCTGGCGGCAGTTCCGCCACATCACCTGGCCGATGCTGCGCCCGACGCTGCTGATGGTGGCGATCCTCACTGTGTCGGGCTACTTCCAGCTGTTCGCCGAACCCTATGTGATGACCGAGGGCGGGCCGCTGCAGAGCACGGTGAGCGTGCTCTACCTGATGTACGACGAAGGCTTCACCTGGTGGAACCTGGGCTCGGCCTCGGCAGTGGCGTTCGCGCTGTTCGTGATGATGTTCGCGGTGACCGCGCTGATGCTGCGGCTGTCGAAGCAGGACACGCGCGACGAGGAGCCGGCATGAACACCCGCAGCAGCCGCTGGCTGGTCAACGCCCTGCTGCTCGGCGGCACGACGGTGGCGCTGTTTCCGCTGGTGTGGATGGTGTCGGTGTCGTTCATGCGCCCGGGCGAGTCGGGCACGCTGCCGCCACCGCTGTGGCCCGCCCACGCCACGCTGGAGAACTACCGCACGCTGTTCCTGCGCGCGGGCATGGGTCGCTACCTAGCCAACAGCCTGGCGGTGGCTAGCGCGATCACGCTGCTGTCGCTGGCGTGCAACCTGATGGCCGGCTATGCGTTCGCCAAGCTGCGCTTTCGCGGTCGCGCGGCGCTGTTCAAGGGGCTGCTGGGCGCGCTGGTGATTCCCGCGCAGGTGGCGATGCTGCCGCTGTTCCTGCTGCTCAAGTACCTGGGCCTGGTGAACAGCTACGCCGGCGTGGTGCTGCCGGCGCTAGCCAGCGTGTTCGGCATTTTCCTGGTGCGCCAGTACGCGCGCGGCATCCCGTGCGAGCTGCTGGAAGCCGCGCGCATCGATGGCGCCAGCGAGGCGCGGATCTTCGTGCAGATCGTGCTGCCGCTGCTCAAGCCGATCGTGGTGACGCTGGCCATCGTCACCTTCCTCACCGCGTGGAACGACTTCATGTGGCCGCTGATCGTGCTGACCGGGCAGGAGCACTACACGCTGCCGATCGGCCTGGCCTCGCTGGCGCGCGAACATGCACGCGACACCGAGCTGATGATGGCAGGCGCGGTGATCACCGTGCTGCCGGTGCTGGCGCTGTTCCTGGCGCTGCAGCGCTATTACCTGCAAGGGCTGCTCTTGGGCAGCGTGAAACGATGAACAAGACGAACTCACCTCACCGCCTGCCGCTGCGCTTTCGCCTCGCCTGGACCCTGCTGTGGCTGGTCGTGCTGGGTGCGCTGGCGCTGTTCGGCCGCGATTCCGCCGCGCCATCACCGGCGCTCACGCTGCCGCAGCTGCGCGAGGCGTGGATCCACAACGAGGGCGGCGGTGCCGCGACAGCCATCGACGAGCGCATCCGTCACCAAGCCGACGGCGGCGCTCAGGGCGCGGCGTTTCGTCGGCCCTGATGGCGGTCGGCAGTACTTCTCCGCGCGCCACGATGGTCGTGGTGATGGGCGTTTCCGGCACCGGCAAGAGCACCTTCGGTGCAGCGCTGGCCGAGGCACTCGGCGCCCGCTTCCTCGACGCCGACGACCTGCATCCTCCCGCCAACCGCCAGAAGATGGCCGCCGGCATCGCGCTCGACGACGACGACCGTCGCCCCTGGCTCGAAGCCGTCGCCGCCTGGATGGCCGAAAGGATCCGCACCGGGCAACCCGGCGTGGTGGCGTGCTCGGCGCTGCGCCGTCGTTATCGCGACCGGCTGCGTGCGGCAGGCGTCGGCGTGCGCTTCGTCTACCTGGCCGTGCCACGCGCGGAACTGGACGCACGCATGCGTGCGCGCGTGCACTTCATGCCGGTGACGCTGCTGGACAGTCAGCTGGCCGCGCTCGAGCCGCCGGGCGCGGATGAAGCCGTATGCACCGTCGACGGCGGTGCGCCACTGGAGCGCAACCTGCAACGCGTCCTCCGCTGGCTGACGACATCCCCGTAGGAGCCCGCTCGCGGGCGATGCTTTTGCTCCTGATCCGCATCAAAGCCAAGAGCATCGCCCGCGAGCGGGCTCCTACCAAGGCGTAGTGCAGGCCGCGTCAGAACTTGCCGGCGCGAAAATCCGCGATGGCTTCGTGGATCTGCTCGGTGGTGTTCATCACGAACGGGCCGTAGCGGGCGACCGGCTCCTTCAGCGGTTGGCCCGCGACCAGCAGCACGCGCGCCGGCGCATCGCCACCGGCGATCGTCACCGACTCGCCCTTGCTCAGCACCGCCAGCTCGCTGCGCGCCAACGACTCGCCGGCGACCTGCGCGGCCTCGCCTTCGAACACGTAGGCGAATGCGCTGTGGCCTTCCGGCAGCGGCACGGTGATCGTGGCGCCCGGCTGCACTGTGAGGTCGAGGTAGATCGGCGCGGTGGCGACGCCGCTGACCGGGCCGCTGGCGCCGGCGAAGTCACCGGCGATGACGCGCACCTCCACGCCGTCCACCGGCTGCACCACGGGAATCTTCTCCGGCGCAATGTCTTGGTAGCGCGGTGCGGTCATCTTGTCCTTCGCCGGCAAATTCACCCACAGCTGGAAGCCCCACATCAGGCCGTTCTCCTGCTGCGGCATTTCCGAATGCAGGATGCCGCGCCCGGCGGTCATCCACTGCACGCTGCCGGGGCCCAGATCGCCGCGGTTGCCGTGGTTGTCGCCGTGCTGCATGTGCCCGGCGAGCATGTAGGTGACCGTCTCGAAGCCGCGGTGCGGATGCTCGGGGAAACCGGCGATGTAGTCGTCGGCGCTGTCCGAACGGAACTCGTCCAGCAGCAGGAACGGGTCGAGCATGTCCAGCGCGGGCTGCCCGATGATGCGCTTGAGCTTCACGCCCGCGCCGTCGGCGGTGTCCATGCCGCGGATGCGGCGGAAGATGCGGCGCTCGGTCATGACGGACTCCATGCGGAAGGGGATCGCGACAAGATGCGCGCGGGCGAGCGATTCGCCAAGGGTGGGCGGGCGAACGGATCGTTTCGCCGGCCACTCAAGCCAGCCAGCGGAACGCCCGGCGCAGCTCGGCCTCGCCCTGGTCGAGGTAGCAGCGGCCGTGCGCGAGGATCACCCGGCGCGGCCGCCACGCCAGCATGCGGGCCAGGCAAGCGCGCGCGACGCGTTTGCGGCCGAGGTAGGTCAGGCGCATGTCCAGCGGTGCCTTGCCGTCCGGATCGAGCGATCCGGCCAGGCGCACCAGCAGGCGCATCATCGGCGGCAAGCGGGCCGGCTCGAAGTTCTCGATCAGGTCGGCTAACACCAAGGTGCCGCTGTCGCGATGGAGGAACACGATCTCCTCCAGCGCGCGGCTGCCGCGGAAGTGCAGCTGGTCCAACGTGGCGGCCCACTCTGGCGGGGGTGCGTCGGCGAGATCGGCGTCGAAGTTCACCGCGATGCGCTGGCTTCGTGCGCGCTCGCGCACGCCGGGCGAGGCCCAGGCGCACGCTTGCGGATAACGGCGCTGCCAGGCCGCAATGTGCGCATAATGCAGCTTGTTCGGCGACACCAGATGGCGCACCGGGCCCAGCGCATCGAGCGCGCGAAACAGCGCGTCGTCCGGGGCGATCGGCGAATGGCACCACAGCCCGCCATCGGCGAGCTGCACCACGGTCATGCGGGTGGGGAACGCGAGATGGCCGCCGGGAACGGCCATGCCGATCATCGGGCCGTCCACCAGCCACAGACCGGCGGCTACCGGCTTGAGGACGTTCAGCGGTTGGTAGAGCCTGGGCGAGGTCACCGTACCGCCGCGGGGCCTCAGTGCACCCAGTGCCCGCTGCGATGGCGCGGCGGCGCGGCCGCTTCTTCGCTGTCGGCCGCATCGGCCTTCACGGCCGCGTCCAGCTCGGCTTCGGTGGCCGGATGCTCCTGCCAGTACTGGCTCACCGCGCCGAGCACGGCCGGCACCTGGGCCAGGCACTCGTCGTATTCCTCGTCGCTGAGTTTCTCGAACTCGGTCTCGGCGTTGAGGATGCCCTCGTCCACCGCCAGCGCCATCACCGGGCCGAGCAGTTCCATCAGCTCCGGGTCTTCGGCCAGGCGCTTTTCCCACAGCCCCGCGCGCAGGTCGATGCCGCGGCTGAAGCCTTCGCACCAGCCGGCGGCGCTGAGCGCCGGGCCCAGATCGGTGTCGATCTCGCCGAGGATCGGCTCGTAGGCATCCACGTCCAGCTCGGCCTCGATGGAGTCGTTGAGCTTGGCCAGCAGGGCGAGCACGCGATTGCCTTCGGCCTCGTCGGCGAACGGGTGGTGCAGCACTTCGGGCAGCCACTCCTCGGGGGTCACCAGCATCGGGCCCACCGCCAGTGCGGAGAGCAGGCCGTGCACGCCGTCCAGCAGCAGGCTGTCGTCCTCGGCGTGGGCGCGCAGGTAGCGGTCCAGTTCGTCCAGTTCGCTGTCGTCGAGCGAGCTGGGCCAATCGTTGGAAGAAGTGTTCATGGGTGTCAGATATCCAAGTCCAGCGTCACCGGCGTGTGATCGGAGGGGCGCTCCCACTTGCGCGGCTCGCGGTCGATGGCGGCGGCGCGCGCGCGTGGCTTGAGCGCTTCGCCGATGAGGATCAGGTCGATGCGCAGGCCCATGTTGCGCCGGAAGGCGGCCTGTCGGTAGTCCCACCAGCTGAAGTGGCCGGCGTCGCTCTCGAACAGGCGGAAGCTGTCGTGCAGGCCGAGCTCGGTGATCGCCTTGAGCGCCGCGCGCTCGGGCGGCGAGCAGAGAATGTCTTCGCCCCAGGCGACCGGATCGTAGACGTCGCGATCGTCCGGGCAGATGTTGAAATCGCCCAGCACCACGAGGTTCGGGTGACGCTCCAGCTCGGCGGCGAGGAACTCGCGCACGCGCGCCATCCAGTCCAGCTTGTAGGCGTACTTTTCGTCACCTACCGCCTTGCCGTTGACCACGTACAGGTCGACCACGCGCAGCTCGCCGATGGTGGCGGCGAGGATGCGCCGCTGCGGATCGTCCAGCCCGGGAATGTCGGTGACCACGTCGGCGAACGCAGGCTGGCTGTCCGCGCGGGCGAGCAGGGCGACGCCGTTGTAGGTCTTCTGCCCCGCATACACCGCGCGGTAGCCGGCGGCCGCGAGCGCATCGACCGGGAACTTGGCGTCCTCCAGCTTGGTTTCCTGCAGCGCCACCACGTCCGGCTGCGCATCGGCCAGCCACTGGGTGAGATGCGGCAGGCGCACGTTGAGCGAGTTGACGTTCCAGCTGGCGATCTTCATCGGCGCATTGTAAGGGAGCGGCGTCGGGGCCGCTGTGCGGCTCAGGCGTCGGGTGCTGCCAGATGCACCGGCGCGGGCAGCGACGGCAACGGTGAGTTGCAGCGCACTGTGGATGGCGATGGCGCCGGCTGGCCGTCTTCGGCGGCATAGTCGATCGTCACCTCACCGGCCGCGCGACAGGCCGCCGCGACCTGCGCGGCAAGCGCGAGCGGATCGCCGGTCGCCAGCGACTGGCCGCCGATCGCCGCCACCCTGGCGCCCGGCCGCAAGGTCCGGCAGCGCGGCAGGGGTTTATCCAGGCGCATGCCGTCGGGGTTGTTGCCGAAGCTGACCATGCCGCCGCAGTCGCTGGCCATCAGGTGGAACATCACCTGGCCGAGATAGGCGCGGCGCGTGTCGGCATCCAGCACGCTCTCGGGCTGCACGCGCAGGCCCAGCGCCGTCCATGCCTCCACGAGCTCCGCCGCAAAGGCGCCCGGCGCGGCGACCGCCCGGTCCAGGCTCTGGCGCACGGATGGCGCGATGTCTACCGGCATCAGGTCCTGCCAGCGGTAACCCGGTTGCGGATGCCGCGCATGCGACTCGCGCAGCTGTCGCCACAGCCGGAAGTAGCCGCTCGCGGGGTCGGCCGGATCGGCCGCCAGCGCCAGCGCCGACATCAGCGCGGCGCCGCAGTCGTAGGGCATCTGGCCGGGTTGCGGGTGGTCGGCGAGGGTGGCGGCGATGCCCGCGTCGTGCGGCAGCTCCAGCAGGCAGGCATTGTAGGAGCGCGCCACCGCGGTCCACGCCTCCTGGCGCGACTGACCCAGCACCTGCGCCGTGGCGAAGATCCGCGCCAGCTCGGCGCCGCCCTCCTTGGCCAGCAGCGCCTCGCCCTCGGGCGAGCCCAGCTTGGCGTCGCTGTCCCAGCTGTGGAAAAGCTCGTGCGCGAGGAAGCCGGTGAGCTGGTCGGCGGTGGCGCGGTCGACCTGCCCCCAGGCATCGCCGTAGAGGCCCAGCGCGATTGCCGCGGGCAGGTGGTCGCCCTTGTAGTCGCGGGCGCCGCGCGGGGTGGGTCGGCTGAAGACGAACAGCATCGGCACCGACGCCGGACCCATACTGCGGGTATACAGATCGACCAGCGCCGGCACCTGGGCGGCGATGCGCTCGCGGATCCACGTGGGCGTGCCGCGGTCGCTCACCAGCATCAGGGCGCCGTGGCGCAGCACGCGGGGCTGACCAAACGCAACGTAGCCCTCCGGCTGCGCCATGTCGGTGGCCAGCGACGTGCGCTGCGCGCGGCCGTAGCCGATCACCTGGTCACCCTTCGCTGGGTGCCAGCGCGGGCACAGCGGCGTGGCGTGGTCGGCAGCCAGGAACAGCGGCGTGTAGAGCGCCATGGTGCCGTCGGTGAAGCGTAGGTACGGCGGGTAGGCGCGGTCTTCGATCGGCGCATCGGCGCTCACGTCCATGCGCAGATGCAGCATGCGCCGATCGGATCGCACAGGCGCCAGCGTGGTCTCGCCGATCCGCGCCGAGCCGTCCGGCGAGGTCCACAAGCGACTGCGGCGATACGGCGCCAGGTCGACCAGGCTCAGGGAATTCACCCCGGGCGGCAGCGTCACCCGTGCATCCACCGCGTGCGCGATCGGGTCGTAGCGGATCTCGACCGGGACGCACGCGGCACGTGCGTCGACGTTCGCCCACGCAAGCGTGGCGGCAAGCGCGAAGAGCAGGCGTTTCATCGGCGGCGTCCGGTTCGGTGCGAGGCCACCATTGGAAGGGGCGCGCGCGTCGCCGCACACGCCCCAGAGGTCACGACCGCGCTATGACCTTCGACTCAGTCGATCAACCCATGGCTGCGCAGCAGTGCCTCCGGCTACAAGCCCGGATGCGACGAAGGGGCTGGATCGGCGATGATGCGCCTCATCGAATGGCAAGGAACGACGATGACCGAGACGCTGGATCTCAGTTCGCTGCGTCAGGCGCTGGCCTCGCTGCAGGACGCGCAGGCGCTCGTCGATGACGCCGCCTGGTTCGAGCCGCAATCCTCACGCGTGAAGAACACCCTCATCGCCGGTCTGATCCAGAACTTCGAGTTCGTTTACGAGTTGAGCGTGAAGATGATCCGGCGCCAGCTCGAGCTGGAAGCGGCCAGTCCCACCGAGGTGGACGAGGCCAGTTTCCGCGACGTGATGCGGCTGGCCGGCGAGCGCGGTCTGGTCAGCAATGTCGAGGCGTGGTTCGGCTATCGCCGGCTGCGCAACATCACGGCGCATACCTACGATCAGGCCAAGGCGCGGCTGGTGCTGGACGGACTCGCACCCTTTGTGGGCGATGCCCAATCGCTGCTGCAAGCGCTTGAGGCCCGGCATGCCTGAGCCAGAAGCCAGGCTCGACACGCTGGACCTGAGTCCGACGCAGCTACGCATCGTGCGGGAGATTCTTGCGCGTCACGCCGACGGGCTGATCGTCTGGGTGTTCGGCTCGCGCGCGCGCGGTGGTGCCAAACCCTACTCCGATCTCGACCTGGCGTTGATCACTGATCGGCCCATGGATCTGGCGCGCCAGACAGCGCTCGCCGACGCGTTCGAGCAATCGGATCTACCGTGGCGCGTCGACCTGGTGGACTGGGCGACGACGAGCGATGCCTTCCGTCGCATCATTGAGCGCGATCACGTCGTGATCCAGCCCGGCGAGCCAGGACTCCGTCCGATACGGTGAGCGGCAAGGCCGTCGGCGCTCGTTACGACACCGACGGCCTTGATCCAATCAGTCGATCAGCCCGTGGCTGCGCAGCAGCGCCTCCGGTTCGGGCTTGCGGCCGCGGAAGGCGACGAAGCTCTCCAGTGCCGGGCGGCTGGCGCCCACGGCAAGCACCTCCTGGCGGAAGCGCGCGCCGGTGGCCGGGTCGATCACGCTGCCGCTGCGCGTGGCCGACTCTTCGAACGCGCCGAAGGCGTCGGCGCTGAGCAGCTCGGCCCACAGGTAGCTGTAGTACCCGGCCGCGTAGCCGCCGGCGAAGATGTGGCTGAAGGCGTGCGGGAAGCGCTGCCAGGCCGGCGGATGCAGCACGGCCACTTCCTTGCGCACCTGCTCGAGCACGGCCATCGGGCGGGCGCCCTGTGCGGGGTCGTAGTCGCGGTGCAGCAGGAAGTCGAACAACGCGAACTCGAGCTGGCGCACCAGGAACAGGCCGGCGTGGAAATGCCGCGCGGCGAGCATGCGCTGGAACAGCTCCTCCGGCAGCCGCTCGCCGGTCTGCCAGTGGCGGGCGAACAGATCGAGCGCCTCGCGGTTCCAGCCGAAGTTCTCCATGAACTGGCTGGGCAGTTCCACCGCGTCCCACTCCACGCCGTCGATGCCGCCGATCGAGGGCAGGTTCACCTCGGTCAGCAGGTGGTGCAGGCCGTGGCCGAACTCGTGGAACATCGTGAGCACGTCATCGTGGGTGAGCAACGCCGGCTTGCCTCCGGTGGGCGGCGCGAAGTTGCAGGTGAGGAAGGCCACCGGCAGCTGTCGCGTATCGCCATCGTCGAAGCGCGCACGGCACACGTCCATCCACGCGCCACCGCGCTTGCCGCTGCGCGCATAGAGGTCGACGTAGGCGCCGGCGAACACGCGGCCGGTGGCGTCGGCCACGTCGTAGTAGCGCACGTCCGGATGCCATACATCGATGTCGTCGCGCGCGGTGAGCGTGATGCCGTAGAGCTTGTGCGTGATCGCCCACAGGCCGTCGATCACCGCCGGCAGGGGGAAGTACGGCTTGAGCTGCTCCTCGTCCAGCGCGTACTGCTGCTGGCGCAGCTTTTCCGCGGCGTAGGTGATGTCCCAGGGTTCGAGGTTGTCGAGTTTCAGCTGCTCGCTGGCGAAGCTGCGCAAGGCATCGAGCTCGCGCTTCGCGACCGGCTTGGCGCGTGCGGCGAGGTCGCGCAGGAAGGCGAGCACCTCGTCCGGCGAGCTGGCCATCTTGGTGGCCAGCGATTCCTCGGCCGCGTTGGCAAAGCCGAGCAGCTGTGCGGCCTCGTGGCGCAGCGCCATGATCTGCTCGATGCGCGCGGAGTTGTCGTACTTGCCCGCGTGCGGGCCCTGGTCCGAAGCGCGGGTCTGGTAGGCCCAGTACACGCGCTCGCGCAAGTCGCGCTTGTCGGCGTAGGTGAGCACCGCCTGCACGCTGGGCTGCTTGAGCGTGACGAGGAAACCTTCCAGGTCCTGCTCCTTGGCGTACTGGCGCAGCACGGCGCGGCCGGACTCGGGCATGCCGGCCAGATCGCGCTCGTCGGTGATGTGCTCGTGCCAGGCGTCGGTGGCGTCGAGCACGGCGTTGGAGAACTCGGTGGACAGCTTGGACAGCGCCACGCCGATCTCGCGGAAGCGGCTGCGTGATGGCTCCTCCAGCGCCACACCGGACAGGCGGAAATCGCGCAGCGCGTGCTCGACCAGCGAGCGCTCCGCGCGCGGCAGCGCGGCGAAATCCGGCGCATCGGCCAGCGCCTGCACGGCGGCGTAGAGGTCGCGGTTCTGGCCCAGCTCCAGCGCGTGATCGGTGAGCTTTTCCTCGGCCGGGCCGTAGGCTTCGCGCAAAGCCGGCGTGTCGGCCACCGAGTGCAGGTGGCCCACCGGCGCCCACGCCCGCGCCACGCGTTGCTCCAGTCGCTCCTGGCCCAGCATCACTGTGTCGAAGTCGCGCGGCGCATCGGGTGCCGTCATCGCGGCGATGGCGGCGCGGTAGTCGCTCAGCAGCTGGTCGATCGCCGGTCCGACGTGCTCGGGGCGGATCGCCGCGAAGGCCGGCAGCGGCGCGTCGGACAGCAGGGGGTTGCCGGTGGGGGCGGGTTCGGAAGCCATGGGATCTCCTAGCGTGGTGAACCAGCGTGGCGACCACCGGGGGCGAAATCAAGCGCCGGCGCGGCCTGCCACGCGGTTCTGTCACATGGCGGCTCTAGCATCGGCGCGATGGCCTGCGCCGCCACCGACCACCTGCTGCTTGCCCATCCTCTGTTCGCCCGGCTGGACCCGGCGACCCGCCGCGCGCTGGCCGCGGACATGGTGCCGTTCGGCCTGCCCGGCGGGCGCCCGCTGTTCAAGGCCGGCGAACCGGCCGACGCGCTTTACCTGCTGGTGAGCGGCAGCCTGGGCGTGTTCGACGGGCCGACCACGCTGGTGCAGCAGATCGGCGCCGGCATGAGCGTGGGTGAAACCAGCCTGCTCGGCGGCGGCACCCGGCACCGCACCGTGCGCGCCCTGCGCGACAGCGAGCTGCTGCGGCTGGACCGCAGCGCGTTCGAGGCGCTGCTGTGCCGCCATCCGGATCTGCTGCTGCAGGTGGCGCGCGACACCGTGGCGCGCTTGCAGCTGCGCGTACGCGAGGAAGACCGCCCCGGCACGCCGCGCACGTTCGCCCTGCTGCCGGCCGAGTCGTCGGTACCGGCGCGCACCCTGGCGATGCAGCTGGCGCGCGCGCTGGAGGCGTTCGGCAGCAGCCTGGTGATCGACGCGCAAAGTGGGCGCGGGCGCAGCGCCGACTGGTTCGCCGAACGCGAGGCGCAGGTGCGCTTCGTGATCTACCTCGACGAAGGGCGCGACGACGCCTGGCGCCAGCGCTGCCTGCGCCAGGCCGACGTGCTGCTGGCCGCGGCGCGCGCCAACGACCCGGTGCGGCCGTGGCCGGAGCTGGCGCACCCGGCGCAGGCGCGGCACCGGCCGCGGCACCTGCTGCTGGTGCATCCGGGGCACCAGGTGGCGCTGGGCTGCACCGCGCGCTGGCGCGCCAGCTTCAGCGGCCAGGTGATGCACCACCACGTCTGCCGCGCGGCCGACATGGCGCGGGTGACGCGGCTGGTCAGCGGCCACGGCCGCGGCCTGGTGCTGGCCGGCGGCGGCGCGCGCGGGCTGGCGCATCTGGGCGCGCTGCGTGCACTGGCCGAGGCCGGGCAGCGCTTCGATGCGATCGGCGGCAGCAGCATCGGCGCCATCGTCGGCGCGGGCGTGGCCGCGGGCTGGAGCATCGACGAGTGGCAGGCGCGCTGCGTGAATGCGTTCCTGCGCGGGCGGCTGCTGTCGGACTGGACCTTGCCGATCGTGGCGCTGACCCGCGGCGCGCGCGCCACCCGCACATTGCGCGACACCTTCGGCGCCCTGGCGATCGAGGACCTGCCGCTGCCGTTCTTCTGCGTCGCCACCAGCCTCTCCGGCGCCGGCCAGTGTGTGCAGCGGCACGGGCCGCTGTGGCGGGCGCTGCGCGCGTCCAGCGCGATTCCCGGCGTGCTGCCGCCGGTGCTGTACGGCGGCGAGGTGCTGGTGGACGGCGCGCTGGTGAACAACCTGCCCACCGACGTGATGGCCGCCGACGGCTTGGCGCATGTCACCGCGCTGGACATCCGCGCCGAGATCACCCTGCGCGCCGGAGTCGACGAGGCGATGACGCCGCCGCTGTGGCGGCTGGCCTTTCAGCGCGGGCGCCGGCCGGGCTTGGTCTCCAGCCTGGTGCGCGCGGGCATGGTGAGCGGCGAGGCCGCCGCGCTGGAGCGTCGCGCGCTGGCGCATCGCCTGATCACCCCGTCGCTCGATCACGTCGGCGTGCTCGATTGGAAGGACTGGCGGCGCGCGGTGGAAGCGGGCTATCGGGCGACGGTCGAGGTGCTTGAGAGCGAGAAGTGAGTGGAGAGGAGTGAGAGAACGGCGGCGGCCGCCGTGCTTCTGGCTCTCTCTCACTCCTCACTCCTCTTCCCTCGCTCCTAGAATGTGCGCATGAGCATCCGCACCTACCAGGGCCACACGCCCGCGCTTGGCCAGCGCGTCTACGTCGATTCCGCCGCCACCGTGATCGGTCGCGTCGAGCTGGGCGACGACGTCTCGATCTGGCCCGGCGCGGTGCTGCGCGGCGACGTGCACTTCATCCGCGTCGGCGCGCGCAGCAACGTGCAGGACGGCGCCGTGGTGCACGTCACCCACGACGGCCCGTATTCGCCCGGCGGCTTTCCCACGGTGATCGGCGAGGGTGTCACCATCGGCCACGGCGCGGTGATCCACGCCTGCACCATCGAGGACTACTGCCTGATCGGCATGCACGCCACCGTGCTCGACGGCGCGGTGGTGAAGAAGTACGGCTTCGTCGGCGCCGGCAGCCTGGTGCCGCCGGGCAAGGTGGTCGGCGAGCGGGAGCTGTGGCTGGGCAATCCCGCCAAGTGCGTGCGCCTGCTCAGCGACAAGCAGGTCGAGCAGATGCACTACTCCGCCGAGCACTACGTGCGGATCAAGGACGGCTACCTGGCCGAGGCGGGATGACGCCTCGGCGCGTGCTGTTCCTGTGCAGCCGGTGCCGGCTGCGCAGCCCCACCGCGGCGGCGGTGTTCGCCGACTGGCCCGGACTGGAGGTCGACTCGGCCGGCCTTGCCGACGATGCCGAGCCGCCACTCGGTCCCGCCCAGCTGGACTGGGCCGATCTGGTGGTGGTGATGGAGGCCCGCCATGCGCGCCGATTGCGGCAGCGCTTCGGTGCGCGGCTCAATGGCAAGCGCGTGGTGAGCGTGGACATTCCCGACCGCTACGCGTTCATGCAGCCCGAGCTGGTGGCGCTGCTGGAGCGGCGCGTCGGTCCGCTGCTGCGCTGACGGGCTGCTCAGCGGGCCGCCGCAGCTTCCTCGGCGGCTTCGGCCTTCGCCCGAATCGCCGCGGCGCGCGCCTCGTCCTCGCGCACCACGATCATGCGCTGCGCGTCGAGCTTGCCGGCCAGCAGGGACAGCGTGAAGTTGCTGCTGTCCGCCTCGCGCAGCAGGCGCAGCTCGCGCTCGGCTTCGTCGAGCTGGCGCGCGTTGATCGCCTGCTCCACCGCGGCCATCGCGTCGGGCATCTGCTCGCCCAGGTGCTGGCGCGCCGCCGCATTGGCCGGGTCGAGTTCCAGCACGCTGAGATAGAACTCGTACGCATTGGCACCGGCCGGTGCCACCAGCCGGTGCTCGGCCAGCGCCTGGTCGGCGAGGTTGAGCAGGATGCCGACGCCGTCCTGATCGCCATCCGCAGACGCCCCCGGCGCGGCGGCGTCGTGCCGACCGCAGCCGGCGAGACCGACCAGCAGGCACAACGTGGCGATCGACCAGCGGAGCGGACGGCGCAGGGCCGGATCGGGCAGACGCATGGGGCGACTCGGTGAACTCGGGGAGGGGCCGCGCATGGTGACCGGCGCGCGTGTCAGGCCTGTGACGCCGGGCGCGGTTCGGTTACAGGCGGAAGTCCAGCCGCTGGCGCAGGCTCACCGCCACCGGCTTGCCATTGCGCGTGGCCGGCGCAAACACCCAGCGCTGCACGGCCGTGGTGGCCGCCAGGTCGAACACGCTGCCCGGCTTGGACTGCAGCACCTTGACCGCATCCACGTGCCCGTCCGGCTGCACGGTGAACTCCACTTCCACCCAGCCCTCGCGTCCACTGCGCCGGGCCGCCTGCGGGTAGTACGGCTCCACCCGACGCTGCAGCACCGGTGCGGTGGTCGACACATTCGGCACGGGTGCGGATGTCGCCGCGGGCACCGTGATCGGGGCCGGCGGGGTCACCATGGCAGTCTGCGTCACGGGCGGAGCCTCGGCCGGCGTTTCCGGCGGTGACGGCGCGGTGGCGGCCACCGTTTCGCGGCTTGCCGGCGAGCGTGTCGACGCCGATGCGGGCGCGGCCGCTGTGGCCGCGGCGGCGAGCGCGCGCTGGCGCTGCTCGGCCAGCTGGGCGCGCAGCAGGGTGAGCGTGTAGTTCGCCGGATCGGCCCGCGCGAGCAGATCAAGCTGGCGCTGCGCCTCATCGAGCTGACCGTCGCGGATGGTGGCGCCGACCTGCTCGGCGGCGAAGGGAAACAGCTCGCGCAGTGCGTCGGTGGCGATCGGGTTCGCCGGCTGTTGCGCCAGCGCCGCGAGGTAGCGCTCGAACGCGCTCTGTCCGGCCGGCGCCACCAGCTTCTGCGCGGCGACCGCGGCGCGCGCCTCGTTCAGCAGTTGCTCGACGGAGCGCGGCGCGGTGGGCGGCGCGGTGGGACGGACGATCGATCCCGCGGCCGCCGGTTCGGAGGTGAGATCGTCGGCATGTGTGCGCTGCCACCAGACCCAGGTGAGCGCGCCGCTGCAGGCAAGCAGGAGCAAGGTGATGGCGAGCGCAACGCGGGCATCGCCGCGCTGACGCGCACGCGGAAACAGGCAAGGCTGGCAGGGCATGGGCAGGGCATCGAAAGCACCGGCGACCTGCCGGCGGCGCGCCAGCCTAATCAGCCGATGTTGCGCTCGCGTGGCGATGCGCTCGGCTGGGCGGTGTGGGTCTCCAGCGCGGCGAGCCAGGCCAGTGCGTGCGCGCGATCATTGCCGCACATCGCCGGCTCCGGGCGCAGCCGCGCGCACACCGCCGGCCGTTCCGGCTGACCGAACAGGCGACAGCGGTTGGCCTCGTCCAGCTGCACGCAACGCACGCCGGCCGGCTTGCCGTGCGGCATGCCGGGAATCGGCGAGCTGATCGAAGGCGCAATGCAGCAGGCGCCGCAGCCGGCGCGGCAATCCATGGCGGCTCAGCCGCGCAGCATGGCGTAGACCGGATCGGTGTCCGGCCTCTGGCCGTGCCACAGCTCGAACGCGTCGGCGGCGGTTTCCACCAGCATGCCCAGACCGTCGAACGCGAACAGCGCGCCGGCGCTGCGGGCCCAGGCGAGAAAGCCGATCGCCGCGGCGCCGTAGCTGAGGTCGTAGCAGAGTGCGCGACTGCCGACGATGGCGCCGGGCAGGTCGAGCGCGGCGCCGAGCACGCCGGCCGAGGTGGCGTTGAGGATCAGGTTGTAGCTGCCGATGTCGGCCAGGTCGCTCCAGTAACGCGTATGCACACGCTCGGGCTCACCGATGGCGTCGGCCAGCGCGTCGGCCGGGCCGGGGCTGCGATTGACGATGGTCAGGCTCTGCACGCCCGCGTCCAGCAGCGACCACGCCACGCCGCGCGCGGCGCCCCCGGCTCCCAGCAGCAGCGCGTCGTGGCCGCGCAGGTCGACGCGGTGGCGCTCGGTGAGGTCACGCACCAGGCCGGCGCCGTCGGTGTTGTGCGCGGCGAGGCGACCGTCGTCCAGCCGCGTGAGCACGTTGGCGGTACCGGCGCGGTGCGCCGCCTCGCTGGCGGTGTCGGCCAGCGCCAGCGCCGCGGCCTTGTGCGGCAGCGTGACGTTGGCGCCGTGGCCGGCGTCGGCGAAGAAGGCGCGCACCGCCTCGGGAAAATCCGCTGGCGCCGCATCGATGGTTCGGTAGTCCACCGCCAGACCGAACTGCTCGCCGAACGCGCGATGGATGCGCGGCGACTGCGAATGGCCGATTGGATGGCCAAACACGGCGTAGCGGCGGTCGGTCATGGCGCGGGTCCTGCGAATGGATGGCCGCTCATTCTAGCCGCGCCGCGCCGCCGCGCCGCGCGCCATCAGGGCTGCTCGAAGTCCGGCTGGCCGAGGTCTTCGCGCCGCTGCGGCACCTTGCGCACCTCGTTCACCGGGAAGCCCTCGGCCTTGGCCACGTCGAGCAGACGCTGGTATTCGGCCGCCGGCAGCTGGCGCTCGCGCGCCATGATCCACATCAGCTTGCGCGAGGGCAGGCCGATCAGCACCGAGCGGTAGTCCGGCGCGAGATCGACGATCACGTAGTCCGAGCGCAGCGGCCACACCAGCTGCACCTTCCAGTGCGCGGTGTCGGCCGGATCGGGCAGCCAGGCCTTGCCGTTCCAGGTTTTCTCCGGCGCGTCGAAACCTTTGCGGTAGTGGTAGGTGACGGCGATGGTGCCGTCGGGCTTGAGGCGGTACTCGTCGGCGGTGGCCACGTCGCCCTTCTCGGCGAAGTACGGCACGTGGCCGATCACGTACCAGGTGCCCATGTAACGGGCCAGATCGACGTTTTTCGCCTGGCGCAGCGGCGGCTGACTGGCGCAGCCAGTGAGCATGACCGCGGCGAACAGCGTCAGCAGGGCGGTGTGGCGGGATTTCATGGCGGGTCCTCGGAACGCTCGACAAGGGAATGAGGACAGATACGCACCGGCGGCCGGAAACGATGCAGCGCGCCCGCCCCGGCCGCTGGTGCCATCCATCGCAGCCGCTGAGACGCCGGCCGCGGAAGCTCGGCGCCTTCATCCCAGCCACTGCCGGAGATCGCCATGGCCCGCCGTTCCTCACTGTCGTTCCCGCTCGCCGACGCCTCGCCTTTCACCCAGTGGGTGGCCGCCATCGGTTTGTGCTGGCTGGGCGTGGGGCTGTTCGCGCTGGCGCTGACGCCGGTGCCCGCGCATACGCCGGAATCCGGCTGGTCGCCCGCGTTCTGGCTGGTGCTGGCGCCGGCATGCGCCCTGCTCGGCCTGCGCCTGTGCGGGGACTGACGAGATTCCGCGCCATCGCGTGATGCTTCCGCGCGGTGCCCTCGGCACGCGTCGCAAGACCGCACCTGTGCTAAAAGACGGACTGTTCCTGATCGTCTTTCAGTGCCTCGCCCTTCGCGGCCGCAGGCCTTTGCACGGGGCCGCATGGCAGACCCTGACAACCTCTGGTTGCCCGCGCTGCTGAGCGCGCTCGCCACCTTGCATGCCTACCTGGCACTGGACGTGCTCGGCCGCGTCACGCGCGCTCGCGGCGCCGTGCCGGTGCTGTGGCTGGGCTTCGGCGCGGCGGTGCTGGCGGTCGGTGTGTGGGCGACCTGGCAGCTGGGCGGCGCCATCCCGGCCGGGCTGGGTGACCTGCGTGGCGCGGCCGCGTTCGGCACCGCATGGCTGGCGGCAGCGGCGGCGCTGTGGTTGATGGAGCGCCTGCGCACGCCGTCCCCCGTCTTGGCCGGCATCACGCTGGGCAGCGGCCTGGCGCTGGCGAACCGACTGGCGTTGGACGGCGCCGCTGCGGGGCCTGACCTCGCCGGCATGCTGCCCTGCGCGATCGCAGGCGCGGTGCTGGCCCTGGCGCTGCGAGGCCCAGCGCCGAGCCGGGCGCGGGCCGGACTGGCCGCGGCGGTGCTCGGCGCGACCGTGGTGGCCGTGCCGTGGATGGGCCGGGCCTTTGCCGGTGGCAATGCGGCCGTGGGTCGGCCCGATGCTGCCGGCGCTCCGGCGGCCGCGGCCGTGGTGATCTGCGCCCTGGTGCTCTTGTTGGCCGCCGTGGTGCTGCGCGCGCAGCGCGAGCTGGCGCGCCAGGCCGCGCAGATCCGCGGCGAGCTGGAGGCGGCGCGCCAGGCGCTGGTGCACCAGGCGTTCCACGACGTGCTCACCGCGCTGCCCAACCGCGCCAAGGTGCTGGCGCAGCTGCAGGAGCTGCTGCCGCAGGCGCGCCGCGAGGGGTTCGAGGTGGCGGTGATGTTCATCGACCTGGACGGGTTCAAGTCGATCAACGACACGCTCGGCCACGAGGCGGGCGACGCGTTCCTGCGCTGCGTGGCCGATGCGCTACGCGCCAGCGTGCGTCCGCGCGACACCGTGGCCCGCTTCGGCGGCGACGAGTTCGTGGTGGTGCTGGAGCGCTATCGCAGCCGCGGCAACCTGAGCCTGATCTGCGACAAGATCCTCGCCCAGGTCAGCGCGCCGGTAGTGGTGGCCGGGCAGAAGGTGACGGCCACGCCGAGCATCGGCGTGGCGATGTTCCCCGGCGACGGCGAGGATCCCGCCGAACTGCTGCGCCACGCCGACATCGCCATGTACGCGGCCAAACAGCGCGGCAAGGCCGGCTTCTGTTTCTACGAGCCACGGATGATCCAGCAGGCCAGCGAGCGGCTGGCGCTGTCCACCGAATTGCGCGAAGGCCTGGCGCGCGCCGAGATCCGCGTCTGCTACCAGCCCAAGGTCGATTTGCGCACCCGCGAGCTGGTGGGGCTGGAGGCGCTGGCGCGCTGGGCGCATCCCACCCGCGGGGCGCTGCCGCCGTCGGTGTTCATTCCGCTGGCCGAGGACTGCGGCCTGATCGCACGGCTCGGCGAGACGGTGGTGCGCGAGGTGGCCGGACAGATTGCCCAGTGGCGTATGCAGGGGCTGCCGTTGGTGCCGGTGGCGATCAACCTGTCGATGCAGGAAGTGCAGGGCGCGCAGTTCGTGCCGGCGCTGCTGCGCACGCTGGCCGAGGCCGGGATCGGCCACGACGCGATCGAGTTCGAGATCACCGAAACGGCGGCGATGACCGACGTGCACACCACGCTGCGTCACCTGCGCGAGCTGGACACGCTGGGCTTTCGCATCGCCATCGACGATTTCGGCACCGGCTTCTCCAGCCTCAGCCACCTGCGCCAGCTGCCGGCGCGGGCGATCAAGATCGACCAGTCGTTCGTGCACGGCGCGCGCCATTCGCACCACGACCGCGAGATCGCCGAGGCGATCATCGCGCTGGCGCGCAAGCTGCGCCTGCACACCATTGCCGAGGGCGTGGAGACCGAGGAGGAAGCGCGCTGGCTGCGGCAGGCCGGCTGCAGCACCGGTCAGGGTTTCCTGTTCGGCCGTCCGCTGGAGCCCCGCCAGGTGGCCCGGCTGCTGGTCGAGCAGCCCGCGGTACGCACGCTCGACGCCTGAGGGCTCAGCGGCCGATGCCGAGCCGCTTGTGCTCCATGCGGCGCAGGAATTCCTGCATCACGCGCAGGTACAGGTCTTCGCCCAGATAGACGTCTTCCACGCCGGCATCGATCGACGGGTTGTCGTTCACCTCGATCACCACCGGCTTGCCGCCCACCTGCTTGAGGTCCACGCCGTACAGGCCATCACCCACCGCGTTGGTGGCCTTCAGCGCGAGCTTGACCACCTCGCTCGGCGCGTCGCGCACCGGAATCGTTTCGAAGCCGCCGGACTTGGCCGTGCCCTTGGCGCCGTGGTTGTAGATCTGCCAGTGGCCGCGCGACATGTAGTACTTGCACGCGTACAACGGCTCGCGGTTGAGCACGCCGATGCGCCAGTCGAACTCGGTGTAGAGAAACTCCTGCGCCAGCAGCAGGGCGCTGTGCTGGAACAGCTCGCCAGCGGCCTTCTCCAGCGCCGCGGCGTCCTCCACCTTCACCACGCCGCGCGAGAACGAGCCGTCCGGGATCTTCAGCACGATCGGGAAGCCGAGCTTCTCGCCGACCTCCTTCAGGCCCTTGGTGTTCTCGCGGTAGAGGATCTCGGTGTGCGGCACGGCGAGCTTGCGCGAGACCATCAGGTCGTTGAGGAAGATCTTGTTGGTGCAGCGCAGGATCGAGGCGGGGTCGTCGATCACCACCATGCCTTCCTTCTCCGCGCGGTGGGCGAAGCGGTAGGTGTGGTTGTCGCTGGCGGTGGTCTCGCGGATGAACAGACCGTCGTACTCGGCCAGCCGCTGGTAATCGTTCTTGCCGATCGGGTCGACCTCGATGCCGAGCTCCTTGCCGGCCTCGACGAAGGACTTCAGCGCCTTCTTGTTCGACGGCGGCATCGCCTCGTTCGGATCGACCAGCATGGCGATGTCGTAGCGGTAGCGCTTGCGCGCGCGCGGCTTGCGCCAGAGCTTCTTGGAGAAGCGGTCCAGCTCGGTGGCGAACGCGTCTTCCTGGGCATCGTCCAGCGTGTGCAGGCCGACCGGCTTGATCGAGGCGACCTGCCACACGCGCTCGCGCTCGAACTCGATGCGCAGCAGCGGGCAGGGAAACATCTCGAACACCTGGCGCGAGAGATCCTGCAGCGCGGGGTAAGCGGTCTCGCCGAAGTACACCAGGATGCCGAAGTCGGTGGTGTCGCGACCGCCGGCCGGCAGGAAGTGGGTGAGCTTGCTGTTGAGGTCGTCGATGTCCAGACCGTACAGCGAGCGCCGGCGCAGGTCGTTGATGGTACGCACCGAGGGCATCACGCGGTGCCCGCGCGCCTCGGCCAGCAGCGACACGTAGTAGCCGGTGCCCAGATACTTGTAGCTGCGGCACAGGTTGATGACGTGGGTGCGCTCGTCGTCGGTGCCGATCGGCTCGCGCAGGTAGTCCATCGCGCTCATCACGTCGACGGACGGATAGTAGGAGCCCCAGTCGGAGGCCTTTTCGACAACGATGACCAGACGGGTCATGACACCTTCGATACGCGCAGTGGGGAGTGCGTCGTCGCAGGAACCCACGGAGGTGGCGCGGCGCAAGGCGCGCAGTGTCGCATAGCCGTTGCGGCGCACAAGCGGCCGCACTGAAGGGCAAGTAAACCGCACCGGCAGGCGCCATCGGGAGGGATGCGGCGGGACCGGCGCTGCACTACAGTGCCGCGCTCGTCACGCCCGCCGGACGCCCGGCGCCGCATGCTCCGCCCGCCCTTTTTGCCGCTGGAACCGACCACCCTGAACGCCGCCCACTCCGCCGCATCCGCCACGGCCACGCCCGCCACCGCGCCGGTGCGCGTGCGCCGCGCCGAACTGTCCGATCTGGACGACCTGGTCGCCCTGGAAGACGCCACCTTCGACAGCGACCGGATGAGCCGCGCGCAGTACCGCCGTCACCTCGACAGCGACAGCGCCAGCGTGCTGGTGGCCAGCGCCAACCATCGGCGCTTTCTCGGCACGGCGGTGGTGTTCTATCGCAAGGGCAGCGGCGTGGCACGGCTGTATTCGCTGGCGAGCCGGCCGGAAGCGCGCGGCAAGGGCGTGGGTTCGGCGCTGCTTGCCGCGGTGGAGCGGGCGGCGCGCCAACGCCGTTGCCGCGAGCTGCGGCTGGAGGTGCGCATCGACAACGCCAGCGCGATCCGCCTGTACGAGCGGCTCGGCTACCAGCGGCTCGGCCGCCTCACCGGTTTTTACGAAGATGGCGCGGACGCGTGGCGCTACGGCAAGCGTCTGGACTGAGCGATCGCCGGGAAAGCCCCGGCACGGGTCTAGCGCAACGCCTGGTCGAGCCGCTGCGCGGTCGTCTCGTCCGGGCGCGCCACCAGCGCACCGCCGCGCATCAGGCTCACCGTGTAATGCCCCTGATCGACCAGCGGCAGGAACGCGCCGCTGCCATACACCGTGTCGACCATGGGTAGCCACGCCGGATAGTGCTGGCGCAACGCCAGCAGGTCCCAGGCGCCGGCCTGGCGGAAGTCGATCACGGTGCGCGGGGCGTCGGCCTCCTGCTGCGGATCGTCATAACGGCCGTCCAGACGATCGAGCCGATACAGCGGCGACACCCCGGCCAGCAGCGTGGGCAGCTTCCACTTCAGCACGATCGCCTCGAGGCGGAACGCGTCGCCTGCCAGACCTACCTGGCGCGTGCTGCCGTCCGGCCAGGTGAGCGTGAGCACCCAGCGCTGCGGCGAGAGGATGCGCGCATCGATCGCCACCACCGGCTCCTCGCTGGCCAGCCGACGATAGCCACGCAGGCTCAGGCCCAGCCCCGCCGACAGCAAGGCCAGCGCCAGCCACGCAAGCGCCAGCAGCGCCGACAGCGATCCACGCACGCGCCGCCGCGCGAGCCAGTGCTGCCGACTGCCGAGGGCGGCGAGCAGCGCGACCAGCGCGAGGGCACCCGCAACCAGCAGGATCACGGTGGTGGGCAGGGCAAGCAGGTGCTCCCAGTTCACGGGGCTCTCCGGGCAGGTGGCCGCAGGGCGAGCGGCGGGGACGACAGGATGCGTAAGGTTAGCCGATGCCCCGCGCGAGCCCGCAGTTTCCCGATACACCGCGGATCCGGAACAGCCCTCGCTACGACCGCCGCGCACTCCGCGTGCCCGGGCGGCGCGGAGAAGCCGGCGGCTATACTCGGCGCCTGTCGACGAGGAACCCACCATGCGCCGCCTGCTTGCCGTGATGCTGATCGTTTCCCTTGCCAGTGCCGCACTCGCCGGCTGCGGCAACAAGGGCCCGCTGGTGCTGCCGGCCCGGCCGCAGGCGCCGGCCGCCGCCGCGTCCGCACCGGCACCCGCAGCGACGGTGGGTGCCGACGCCACGCCGGCCCAGCTTTGAGCGGACGGTCTCGGCGGTGACCCAGCGTTTCAGCAAGATGCACGGCATCGGCAACGACTTCGTCGTCATCGATGCGCGCACGGTGCCGCTGGCGCTGGATGCGACGACGATCCGCGCGATGGCCGATCGGCGCACCGGCATCGGCTTTGATCAGCTGCTCTCGATCGAGCCGCCGCGCGACCCGTCGTGTGCGTTCTATTACGGCATCTGGAACGCCGACGGCTCGCCTTCGGGCCAGTGCGGCAACGGCGCGCGCTGCGTGGCGGCGTGGCTGCACCGGGCCGGCGCGCTGACCGCTGGCGAGACCGTGCGGCTGGAAAGCCCCTCGGGGCCGGTCGCGGTGCGCGTGGAGTCGGGCGGCGAGGTGACCGTGGATATGGGCGAACCGGTGTTCGCGCCTGCACGCGTGCCGTTCGTGGCCGATGCCGAGGCCGACCATTACGCCATCGACGTGGACGGTCAATCGCTGCGAATGGGCGCGGTGTCGATGGGCAATCCGCACGCCGTCTTGGTGGTGCCCTCGATCGAGGCACCCGAGCTGGCCACGCTGGGGCCGGCACTCACCCGCCACGAGCGCTTTCCGCACGGCGCCAATGCGGGCTTCGTCGAACCGCAGGCACGCGACCACCTGCGCCTGCGCGTGCACGAACGTGGCGCCGGCTGGACGCTGGCCTGCGGCACCGGCGCCTGCGCCGCGATGGCGGTGCTGCGCCGGCGCGGCGAGGTGGACGAGCGCGTGCGCGTGGACCTGCCCGGCGGCACGCTGGAGATCCGCTGGCCAGGCGCCGGGCATACGCTGTGGATGCGCGGGCCGGCGGCGTTCGTGTTCGAGGGCGAGTGGCTGGCCTGAGCCGGCGTTGATGTACGCACGCGCAGGCCGCACACTCGGCCGGTGCCGCCGTCCCGGCGGCTCGACGTGTTGAAGGATCCGCCCGCATGACCGACACCGCGACCGAGCAGACGCTGCAGCCCGAACAGGTGGCTGCCTACCTGCGCCGGCATCCCGGCTTCCTGGCCGACTACCCTGAGCTCGCCGCGCAGCTGACGATGCCGCGCGAACAGGGCGCCGCCGCGTCGCTGGCGGTGTATCAGCTGCAGAGCCTGCGCGACAAGAACGCCGATCTGGAAACGCGGCTGGCCGAGCTGATCGCCATCGCCGCGGAGAACGAGCGGCTGATGAAGCGCGTACACGAACTGACCGTGGCGCTGCTGCGCGCCAACACGCCGGAGGTCACCGCGCGCAGCGTGATCGCCAAGCTCAGCGCCGACTTCCACACCGAACAGGTGCGGCTGGTGTTGTTCGGGCCGGCCACGCTGCCGCCCGCCGACTGGCTGCTACAGGTGCCCGAGGGACGCGCCGGCCTGCCCGAGTTCACCGACTTCCTTGCCCACCACGAGCCGATCGCCGGCCGGCTGTCGAGCGAACGGCTGCAGCGGCTGTTCGGCCCGCGCGCGGCCGACGTGCGCTCGGCGGCGGTGATGCCGCTGGGCGAGCTCGGCCTGCTGGCGATCGGTTCCAGCGATGCGGACCATTTCCAGCCCGGCATGGGCACGCTGTTCCTGAAGATGATTGCCGCCACGATCACCGCCGCGCTGATGCGCGCGCGCGACCTCGGCTGAGCGCTAAACCCGTGACGGTCGCCGCGCAGGCCCAGCTCGACGCGTGGCTGGCGCGACTGGGCAGCGAGCGGCAGGCCTCGCCGCACACGCTGGCCGGCTACCGTCGCGACCTGGCCAAGCTGCTGCGTTTCATGGACGCGCAGGGCCTGGCGGATTTCGCCGCGCTGGACACCCATGCCATGCGCCGCTTCATCGCCGCCGAGCACCGCGCGGGGCTCGCGCCGAAGAGCCTGCAGCGGCTGCTGTCGTCGTGCCGTAGCTTGTTCCGTCATCTGAGCCGCGAAGGGCTACTCGCGCACGATCCGACGCTGGGCGTGCGCGGGCCGAAAGTGCATCGCAAGCTGCCGCAGGTGCTGGACGTGGACGAAGCGGCGAGCCTGGTCGAGGGCGGCGGCGAAGGCGCGCTGGGAGTGCGCGACCGCGCCATGCTGGAGCTGTTCTATTCCTCCGGCCTGCGCCTGTCCGAGCTCACCGGCCTGCGCTGGCACGACCTCGACCTGGAGGGCGGCGAAGTGCGTGTGCTGGGCAAGGGCAGCAAGATGCGCATCGTGCCGGTGGGCCGCCACGCAGTGGATGCGCTGCGCGCGCTGGGCCAGGCCGAAGGCATGGCGGCGCATACGCCGGTGTTCCGCGGCCGTGGCGGCGCGCCGATCAGCCCGCGCACGGTGCAGGCCCGGCTGAAGACGCTGGCGCTCGCGCACGGCAGCGCCAAGCGCATCCACCCGCACCTGCTCAGGCACACCTTCGCCAGCCACATGCTCGAATCCTCCGGCGACCTGCGCGCCGTGCAGGAGCTGCTCGGCCACGCCGACATCGCCACCACGCAGATCTACACGCATCTGGATTTCCAGCACCTGGCCAAGGTGTACGACGCGGCCCATCCGCGCGCGCGGCGCAAATAGCGGGCGCGCTCCGTTCGCCCGGACCGCACGTTTGTACGTAAGCGCTTTGAAAGCCGGCCGCGGTGAGACTCGGCGCAGTCAGCCACTCGCACGGCACGTCCATGACAGCGCCCGTTCCCACGCCAAGCATGCTCACGACGCCCGGCGCGTTGGCGTTGCCGCGCGCCGTGGAGGCCGGCCAGGTGACCACGCTGGGCGGGCTGTCCTCTCGCGGCGTGCATCGCATCCTGGTACTGCGGCCGAACCACCGGCTGGGAAACACGCTGCTGGTTACGCCGCTGCTGAGCGAGCTGGAGCGGCATTTCCCCGGCGCCGAGGTGGACGTGGTGACCGGCTGCGAAGCGGCCGGCGAGGTGTTCGCCGGCTTCCGTCAGGTGCGCCGGATCCATCAGCTCACGCGCCGACCCGGGCATCATCCGCTGCGCCTGCTGCGCCTGCTGCACGAGCTGCGGCGCAGCCGCTACGACCTGGCGATCGACTGCGTGCGCGGCTCCCGTTCCGGCCGCTGGCTGGCGCAGTGGAGCGGTGCGCGCCAGTGGCTGGCGCCGCCCGCCGACACGCGCGAGCTGGAACAGGCCGATCCGGCCTGGCGCGATGCCTGGGCGCGCTCATGCGGCCACTTCGCGCTGGATGCCGTGCACGTCCTGCGCTGTGCGCTGGGTTTGCCGGAGATAGCTGCGACCGTTCCGCCGCGCCTGCACATCGTGCTTCGCGACGACGAACGTGCTGCCGGTGCGGCGACGCTGACGAACCTGCTCGGCACGCCGGCGCAAGCGCCGCGCCGCGGACGCGTGCTGGCGATCTTTCCCAACGCCACCGGCAGCAAACGCCTGCCTGGCGGCTGGTGGCAGGCGTTTATCGACACGCTGGCCGCGCACGATCCGGCGCTGCGGGTGGTCGAGATGGTGGCGGCGCACGGCCGGTCGCAGCTGGACGGTCGCTTTCCCGCGTTCTATTCCAGTGACGTGCGCCGCATGGCCGCGCTGATCGCCGCGTGCGATGCCTACATCAGCGCCGACTGCGGCGTGATGCACCTGGCCTGCGCCAGCGGCACGCCGACCCTAGGCTTGTTCACCCGCCCCAACCTCGCGCGCTATCGACCGTACGGGCCGCACGATGGCGCGGTGGCGGTGGACGAGGGTGCCGATGCGGCGCTGGCCGCGGGATCGGCGATCGCCTTTCTCGGCGCTTTGCCGTTGGCGCCTTCCAGCGCGCCCTGAGCCTGCCGCCGCGCCGCTGGCGCGCTTGCAATCAACCGCGGTGAACCCCACTCAGGGCAGTTCGTGCCCCTGAGCGGAAACCCCATGGAATCGTTCCACGCCACCACCATCGTCTCGGTGCGTCGCCACGGCAAGGTCGTGATCGGCGGCGACGGCCAGGTCACCCTGGGCAACACGGTGATGAAGGCCAACGCGCGCAAGATCCGCCGCCTCGGCAAGGGCGACGTGCTGGCCGGTTTCGCCGGTGCCACCGCGGACGCGTTCACGCTGTTCGAGCTGTTCGAGCAGAAGCTGGACAAGCACGGCGGCAACCTCACCCGCGCCGCGGTGGAGATGGCCAAGGACTGGCGCACCGACCGTCGCTACGGAAAGCTGGAGGCGATGCTCGCGGTGGCCGACAAGGACGCCTCGCTGCTGATCTCCGGCAACGGCGACGTGCTCGAACCCGAGCACGGCCTGATCGCGATCGGTTCCGGCGGCCCGTACGCGCAGTCCGCGGCGCAGGCGCTGCTGGAAAACACCGAACTCGATGCGCGCACCATCGTCGAGAAGTCGCTGAAGATCGCCGGCGACATCTGCATCTACACCAACCACAACACCACCATCGAAGAGCTGTAGGAGACCTCGCGCCCGCGCGCTCTTCCAGCGTCATGCCGGCGTGCGCCGGAGTTCAGGGTCGACGTATCGAGGCACTGGATTCCGACCGCCGCCGGGATGGCGCAAACCCCGACTCCCGGTGAGATCCATGTCCGAACTGACCCCCCGCGAAATCGTCAACGAACTCGACCGCTACATCATCGGCCAGCACGACGCCAAGCGCGCCGTGGCGGTGGCGCTGCGCAGCCGCTGGCGGCGCATGCAGCTGGAGCCGTCGCTGCGCAACGAGGTGACGCCGAAGAACATCCTGATGATCGGCCCCACCGGCGTGGGCAAGACCGAGATCGCGCGCCGGCTGGCGACTCTGGCCAATGCGCCGTTCGTGAAGGTGGAGGCGACCAAGTTCACCGAGGTCGGCTACGTGGGTAAGGACGTCGAGTCGATCATCCGCGACCTCGCTGACGTGGCCTACAAGCTGACCCGCGAGCAGGCGGTCAAGCGCGTGCGCTCGCAGGCCGAGGACCGCGCCGAGGACCGCATTCTCGACGCGCTGCTGCCGCGCCGACAGGCGCCGGCGGACTGGAGCCATGATCCGGCGCCCGCCAGCGACAACGACACCCGCCAGAAACTGCGCAAGCAATTGCGCGAAGGCGCGCTGGACGAGCGCGAGATCGAGCTGGAAACGGCGATGAACGTGGGCGTGGAGATCATGTCGCCACCCGGCATGGAGGAGATGGGCGCGCAGCTGCGCCAGATGTTCCAGAACATTGGCGGCGGCAAGACGCAGACGCGCAAGCTGCCGATCAAGGCGGCGCGCCCGCTGCTGATCGACGAGGAGGCCGGCAAGCTGCTCAACGAGGAGGAGGTGCGCGCCCAGGCGGTGTTCGCCGCCGAACAGCACGGCATCGTCTTCATCGACGAGATCGACAAGGTAGCCCAGCGCTCCGACCACGGCCACGCCGGGGTCAGCCGCGAGGGCGTGCAGCGCGACCTGCTGCCGCTGGTGGAAGGCTCCACCGTGTCCACCAAGTACGGCCCGATCAAGACCGACCACATGCTGTTCATCGCCTCGGGCGCGTTCTCGCTGGCGCGTCCGTCGGACCTGATTCCGGAGCTGCAGGGTCGCCTGCCGATCCGGGTGGAACTGTCGGCGCTGAGCGTGGACGACTTCAAGCGCATCCTGCGCGAACCGAACAACGCGCTGACCAAGCAGTACGTCGCCCTGCTCGCCACCGAGGGCGTCACCATCGAATTCAGCGAGTCGGGCATCGACCGGCTGGCCGAGGTGGCGTTCCAGGTCAACGAGCGCACCGAGAACATCGGTGCCCGCCGCCTGCACACCGTGATGGAGCGGCTGCTGGAGAGCATCTCGTATGAGGCGGCGGACAAAAGCGGCGAAAAGTACCTAATCGACGGCGAATTTGTAGATAAAACGCTGGGAGACCTGGTGCAGGACCAGGATCTGAGCCGCTACATCCTCTGAACAAGCGGACGGACCCCCTCTGTTAAAATAGGCGTCATGGGCAAGGTCATCGAACTGAAAGTCACCGGCCAGCGTGCCCAGTTGCGCGAAGCGCAGCAGAAGCATCAGCTGATCCGGTTGTGGCGTGGCGAGCTGGAGCACGGCAGCTTCTGTGGCTACGTGGGCGGCGTCGGGCGGGAGTTCTTCCTGCTCTGGGTGGTGGGTGATGCCATCACCTACGACGGCATGTACGTCATGCGGCATCGCGACATCACTGAGCTCGAAGCGCCGGACACGCACCACGTGTTCATGGAGAAAGCGCTGGCGCTCAAGGGCATCCTGCCACGCGTGCCGCGCGGTTTCCCGCTCGACGGCATTCGCGAGGTGGTGCAGGCGGCCGGCCAGCTCGCGCCGGTGATCGGCGTACACGTGGACAGCGAGGAAGAGGCCGAGGTCTGCTACGTGGGGCGCCTGCTCAGCGTGGAAGAGGACGGCTTCAACATGCAGGAGATCACACCCGACGCCGAATGGCTGCGCGAGGCGTCGTTCTTCTCGTGGGACGAGGTCTCCACGATCAGCCTGGAAGACGGCTACGCGCAGTCGCTGCTCGCCGTGGCCGGCACGCCGCCGCCACTGGAGCAGGGCGACTCGGGCGTCGGGCGCGCGCAGTAACTCGCCCCTCTCTGTTGTAAATAGAAGGCCCACCCATGCGGTGGGCCTTTTCGTTCTTGGCGACGATGACGGCGTGCGGCCCACTTGTTCGACGTCGCGGTCGGGCCAACGCTGCGGCCTGGTGGCAGCGCATCGCGTATCCTCGTCGACCCACGTATTTCTCCGGAGGCGGCATGGCCCGCATCGTCGTCGTCGGCAGCATCAACATGGATCTGGTGACCGTAGCCGCGCGCTTTCCGATGCCCGGCGAGACCCTGCTCGGCGAGCGCTTCCTCACCGTGCCCGGCGGCAAAGGGGCCAACCAGGCCGTGGCCGCGGCACGGCTGGGCGCCGAGGTAACGCTGGTCGGTGCGGTGGGCGATGACGCGTTCGGCGCGAGCCTGAAACAGGGGCTGGCGGATGAGGGCGTCGACCTCACTCACGTAGCGACGCTGCCCGACGTCGACAGCGGTACCGCCTCGATCACCGTGGCCGAGGGCGACAACCAGATCATTGTGGTGCCTGCGGCGAACGCACGCGTCACCCCGGCGCAGGTGCATGCGGCGCAGCGCGCGATCGAGCGCGCCGATGCGGTGCTGGTGCAGATGGAGATTCCGCTGGAGTCGGTCGAGGCCACGGTGCGCCTGGGTCACCGCCTGGGCGTGCCGGTGATCCTCAATCCCGCCCCGGCGCAGCCGCTGCCGCGCGACTGGCTCGCGCTGGCAAGCTACCTCACGCCGAACCAGCACGAGCTGGTCACCGTACTGGGCGGCGACACGGGCGATGACTTCCGTGCGCTGATGCGGCGCGCGCCGTGCCCGGTGGTGCTCACCCGCGGCGGCGAGGGTGCGTGGTATCGCGAGGATGGCGATCCGCAGCACCAGGCCGGCTTTGCGGTTCCCGTGGTCGACACCACCGGGGCTGGCGACACCTTCAACGGCGCGCTGGCGGTCTATCTGCGCGAGGGCTTGCAGCAGGCCGTGCGCAAGGCCTGCGCGGCGGCCGCGCTGTCGGTGACCCGGCTGGGCGCGCAGGGCGGCATGCCCCATGCGGCCGAGGTCGACGCATTGCTCGCGCGATCGAGCTGATCATTTGCCGATGCAGAACGAACCGAAGATCGCACCGAGCAGGTCGTCGCTGGTGTAGCTGCCAGTGATTTCGCCCAGCGCGTGCTGCGCCTGGCGCAGCTCCTCGGCGGCCAGCTCGCCGGCGCGGGTAGCCGTCAGCACCGCGGCGGCGTGCTCCAGGTGTTGCCCCACCTGTTGCAGGGCCAGCACGTGGCGACGCCGCGCGCTGAACGCACCCTCGCCGCCGCCGGCCGCGGCCAGCTCACGCAAACGTGCGCGCAGGGCGTCGAGGCCCTCGCCGGTGCGCGCGGACAGCCACAGCGTATTCGCGGCGTCCGCCTCGTGTGCACCCGGCGCACCGTCGCGGTCGATCTTGTTGACGACGATAAGCCGCATCACCGCATCGGGCAGATCCGCCAGCAGTGCGAGGTCGTCGGCCCGATGCGCCTGTTCGGTGACCAGCAGCGCCACGTCGGCCTGGGCCAGTTCCTGCTGCGCGCGGCGTACCCCTTCGCGCTCGACGACGTCATCGGTGTCGCGCAAGCCGGCGGTATCGGCCAGCTCCAGCGCAATACCGTCGAGCTGCACGGTTTCGCGCAGCACATCGCGGGTGGTGCCGGCGATGGAGGTGACGATGGCGCGATCGCGGCCGGCCAGCGCGTTGAGCAGGCTGGACTTGCCCGCGTTCGGCCGGCCGATGATCGCCACCCGCAGCCCGTCGCTCAGGCGCACGCCGCGCTCGGCTTCGCGCAGCAGTTGCGCATGTTCCTCGCGCAGCGCTTCGAGTTGTTGCGTGATGGCGGGGTCGGCGAGGAAATCGATCTCCTCTTCGGGAAAATCGATGGCGGCCTCCACGTGCACGCGCAGCGCGATCAGCGCATCGAGCAGGTGCTGCACGCGGCGTGAGAACACGCCTTCCATCGACTGCAGCGCTGCGCGGGCGGCGAGCTTCGAGCGGGCCGCGATGAGGTCGGCCACCGCCTCGGCCTGGACCAGGTCGAGTTTGCCGTTGAGGAAGGCGCGCTCGGTGAATTCGCCCGGTCGCGCCAGCCGTGCACCCAGCTCGCACACGCGGCGAAGCAGCGCATCGAGCAGCACCGCGCTGCCGTGGCCCTGCAACTCGAGCACGTGTTCACCGGTGTAGGACGCCGGCGCGGGGAAGTGCAGCAGCAGGCCGCGATCGATCAGCGCACCGTCGCGATCGCGCAGGGCGAGGAAGTGCGCGTGTCGCGGCAAGGGCATACGGCCGAGCAGGGCGATGGCGATGTCCGGCACGGCCGGACCGGAGACCCGCACCATGCCTACGCCCGCAGCCCCCGAAGCCGTGGCGATGGCGGCGATGGTGTCGACGGTCGCGGCATCACTCACGCAGCGTCACTCGCGGCCGCCCGCTGCGGCGTGCGGCGGGCATAAATGCATTCAGCCCTTGGCGATCGCCTGGCCTTTGGCGGCCTCGGCGCGATCAATGCGGCGGGTCACCCACCACTGCTGGGCCAGACGGCACAGGCCGTTGACGATGTAGTACACCACCAGGCCGGCCGGGAAGAAGGCGAACATCACCGCGAACATCAGCGGCATGAACTTCATCATCTTCGCCTGGGTCGGATCCATGCCCGGCTGCTGCGGCATCATCCACTGGGTGGCAAGCATCACCAATACGTAGATCGCCGGCAGCACGAAGTACGGATCGGCCGCCGACAGGTCGTGGATCCAGCCGATGAACGGGGCCTGGCGAAGCTCGACGCTCTCGCGCAGCACGGTGTACAGGGCGAAGAAGATCGGGATCGTGATCAGCACCGGCAGGCAGCCGGCGACCGGGTTGATCTTCTCCTTCTTGTACAGCTCCATCATCGCCTGCTGCATCTTCTGCTTGTCGTCGCCGTAGCGCTCCTTGAGCGCATCCATCCGCGGCTTGAGCTTGCGCATGCGCGCGGCGGAAACGTACTGCGCCTCGCTCAGCTTGTAGATGGCCACGTTGATCAGCAACACCAGCAGGATGATCGCGAAGCCCCAGTTGCCCGAGAACTTGTGCAGCTGGTTGAGGATCCAGTGCAGCGGGCTGGCCACGATCGAGAACATGCCGTAGTCGAGCGTGAGCTCCAGCCCCGGCGCGATGGCGGCAAGCTTTTCGCGCAACTTCGGACCCACGTAGAGACGCGCGGCGCTGGTGCCCTGCTGGCCCGGCGCCACGGTGATGCTCGGCCCCATGTCGCGGATCAGGTAGCGCGGGCCGTCCTGGTCCTTGATCACGGCGGTGGAGAAGGTTTCCGCATCGTTCGCCGGCGGCAGCCAGGCGGTGACGAAGTAGTGCTGCTCCATCGCGGTCCAGCCGCCGGTGATGGCGAGGTTCAGCGGCTCCTTCTCGAATTTGTCGAAGGGCAGCTTGTCGAACTTCTTTTCCGGGCTGTACCACGCCACGCCGAAGAAGCTGTAGCGCGACTGGTCGGAGAACTTCTCCAGGAAATTGCTGTGCACCGGCGGCGGCGGCACCACGCGCTGCAGCTGCCGGTAGGCGTTGCCGGTCCACGGCTTGCCGCTGCCGTTGTCGATCTGCTGCGAAAGATCCACCACGTAGCTGCCGCGATGCACGGTGTAGCGCTTGGTCACGCGCAAGCCGGAGGGATCGGTCCAGACCAGGTCCACATTCAGCGCGTCCTGGCCCTTGTCGAGCGTGTAGCTGGTGGCGCTGGCCTGGAACAGGGCGCGATGGTCCGGGGCCGGGCCACTGGCGCTGATCAGGCCGTCCTGCGCAGCGAAGAAATGCGTGGCGCTGTCGTCAAGCAGGCGGATCGGCGCGGGATTGGGATTCTTCTTCGTGCGCGGCGTCACCGGGTAGTTAAGCAACTCAGAGCGCACCAGGCTGCCGCCGCGCGTGTCGATAGTCAGGCGCAGCAGGTCGGTGGTGACGGTGACCAGCTGACCGGCCGGTTCGGTGCCGCCCGTCGCCGAGGGAATCGCCGGCGTCGGTGCGCTCGCACCCGGCACGCTGCCATCGGCGGCCGCAGCGCTGGATGCGGCACCGGCCGTGGCAGCGGTGGCCGGCACCGGCGGCTGCGGACCGTAGTCTTTCTCCCAGGCGTTCCACAGCAGGTACGCCACGGCAACCATGGCGAAAAGGAGGAAGGTGCGCGTTTGATTCATCGCGGGGCAGATCCGGTGGTCACCGCGCCGACGCGCAGCGAAAGGACGGGAGAGAAGAAGGTCAACGCTCGATTGTGCCGGCGGCGGGAGCGCGCTTCAACGGCGCAAGCTTGCGCCACAGCGCATCGAGCTCGGCCAGCAGCTCGGTGCCTGGGAGACCGGCGGCCTGTTCACGCGCCATCAGCACCAGGTCGACGGCGGGCAGTTCGTGGCGAATGCGCCGGAACGACTCGCGGGCCAGGCGCTTGATGCGGTTGCGTTCCACGGCACGCTTGGACACGCGCTTGGAGATGGCCAGGCCCATGCGCGCATGGCCGAGCTCGTTCTGGCGATAGCGCACAGAAAAACAGCGGCCGCCGAAGCGGCCGCTGGCTTGACGCAAGGCGGCGAAGTCACCGGCGCGGCACAGCCGCGCCTCGCGCGGCAAGCCGGCGGCACGCACGATCAGCGCGCCGCTTACGGGATCAGGCGCTTGCGACCCTTGGCACGACGCGCATTGAGTACCTTGCGACCGTCGGCCGTGGCCATGCGGGCACGAAAGCCGTGGGTGCGGGCGCGCTTGAGCTTGCTGGGCTGGAAGGTCCGCTTCATGGCTTCCTCCTGAGTAAGTTGAGAAAAAGGTTGAAAAGTATGCGGAACAAAGCGGTGCGCTGTCAATTGTTGCGCCCGCGACGCGCTCTATCTCCTGTGGACAGGGGTGTGGATAAAGGTGCCAAACCCGGTGGACGGTACTGCTAGACTTGCCGGCCCACCCCGCGCGAAAGCGCCCCAGCCGTGGTTGAAAAGCATTCATGAGTGATCTTTGGCGGCGCTGTCTGGAGCGTCTGGACGGCGAGCTTGGCGCCGAGGAACTGCATACCTGGTTGATGCCCCTGCAGGCCCGTGACGAGAACACGGGGCTGCAGCTGTTCGCACCCAATCCGTACACGCTGGACACGGTGCGCGACCGCTACCTGCCGCTGATCGAGAGCGTGCTGCAGCAGCTGACCGGGCACGCGCTCACCGTGCGTCTGGAAGTGGGTTCGAGCGCGCCGCGTGCGGCGCCGAGCCGGCCGGCAAGTGCGCCCGCGGCGGCGCGACCCGCCGCCGGAACCGTCGCTCCTGCGCAGGCTGCAGCGAATTTCAGCCACAACCTGGACCCGCACTACACCTTCGAAACCTTCGTCGAGGGCAAATCCAACCAGCTGGGCAAAGCCGCCGCGATGCAGGTGGCCACCAATCCGGGCCGGGCCTACAACCCGTTGCTGCTGTACGGCGGCACCGGGCTGGGCAAGACCCACTTGATGCACGCCGCCGGCAACCTGATGCGCGAGCGCAACCCGGACTTCAAGGTGTTGTACCTGCGTTCGGAGCAGTTCGTCGGCTCGATGATCGAGGCGCTGCGCGCCAAGAGCATGGACCAGTTCAAGCAGCGCTTCCGTTCGGTCGATGCGCTGCTGATCGACGACATCCAGTTCTTCGCCGGCAAAGACACCACGCAGGAAGAGTTCTTCCACACCTTCAACGCGTTGTTCGAGTCCAAGCAGCAGATCATCCTCACCTGCGACCGCTACCCGAAGGAAGTGGACAAGCTCGAGCCGCGGCTGAAGTCGCGCCTGGGCTGGGGCTTGTCGGTGGCGATCGAGCCGCCGGATTTCGAGACACGCGCGGCGATTCTCCTGTCCAAGGCGCAGGACAAGGGCGTGGAAGTGAGCGAGAGCGTGGCGATGCTGCTGGCCAAGCGCATCCGCTCCAACGTGCGCGACCTGGAAGGCGCGCTCAACACGCTGGCCGCCAAGGCGAACTTCTTCCGCCGGCCGATCACCACCGACTTCGCCGAGGAAACGCTGCGCGACTTGCTGGCTACGCACGCCCAGGCAGTGACGATTCCGAACATCCAGAAGATCGTGGGCGAATATTTCAATGTGCGCTTGCAGGACCTGCTGTCCAAGCGGCGAGTGCGCTCGCTCGCGCGCCCGCGACAGATGGCGATGGCGCTGGCCAAGGAACTCACCGAGCACAGCTTGCCGGAGATCGGCGAGGCCTTCGGGGGTCGCGACCACACCACCGTGCTGCACGCCTGCCGCACCATCAAGAAGCTCAGCGAGACCGATGCACGCATGCGTCAGGACTGGGAGCAGCTGATCCGGACCCTTACCGGTTGATATGCCGGAGGGCGGGCGACACAAGTTCTTGATAAGCGGGGTTGGAAGCTGTGGATAAGAGGGGGATGCTTTGGCACCGAAATTTATCCACAATTGGCGCACAGTCAGACCAAGGCGCCAGGCACAGCTTCATAAACGCCTATCGCATTGATTCGAAAGGCAAAAGATTGGTTTTGAGGCTTGTGCACCGCCTCAACAACAACCACCAGCCTTCTTTTAAAAACAGAAAAGCAGTGTAGGGGACGCCCATTCATGCAATTCAGCATCCAACGAGAAGCCCTGCTCAAGCCGCTCCAGCAGGTCGTGGGCGTCGTCGAACGTCGCCAGACCCTGCCGGTCCTGGCCAACCTGTTGGTTCGGGTTGCCGACGGTCGCGTTTCCCTCACCGGCACCGATCTGGAAGTGGAAATGGTCGCCGGCACGTCGGCGGACAAGCTGGCAGACGGTGAAGTCACCATTCCAGCCCGCAAGTTGTTCGACATCGTGCGTGCGCTGCCTGACGGAGCGCAGATCGAGCTGAAGCTCAACGGCGATCGCGTGGCGCTGAACGCGGGTCGCAGCCGCTTCACCCTGGCGACCTTGCCGGCGTCGGAGTTTCCGACCATCGACGAGATCGAGCTGGTCGAGAAGGTCAGCCTGCCCGAGGAGGTACTCAAGGACCTGATGGAGCGCACGGCGTTCGCCATGGCCAACCAGGACGTGCGGTACTACCTCAACGGCATGCTGCTCGATCTGCAGGAGCACACCCTGCGCTGCGTGGCTACTGATGGCCACCGGCTGGCGCTGAAGGAGACGCAGCTTGAGAGCTCCGTCTCGGCGCGGCGGCAGATCATCATTCCGCGCAAGGGTGTGAATGAGCTGATCGGCCTGTTCGAGACCGGCGACGGCACGGTGGAGCTTGAGTTCGGCCGCAACCACCTGCGCGTGCGACGCGGCGAAGTGGTGTTCACGTCAAAGCTGATCGACGGCCGTTTCCCGGACTACGAAGCGGTGATTCCGCTCGGTGCGGACAAGCGCGCTACGCTCGATCGCGAAGTGCTGCGCGGTGCGCTGCAGCGCGCGGCGATTCTCTCGAACGAGAAGTACCGGGGCGTCAAGCTGGAGCTGTCGCCCGGCAAGCTGCGTATCGTGGCGCACAACCCGGAGCAGGAAGAAGCGGTGGAGGAGGTTGAGGCCGACACCTCGGTGTCCGATCTCGCTGTCGGTTTCAACGTGGGTTACCTGCTCGATGCGCTTGCTGCGCTGCGCGGCGAACGCGCACGGCTGAACCTGCGCGATGCGCAGTCCAGCTGTCTGGTGCAGGAAGACGACAACGACCAGTCCCGGCACGTGATCATGCCGCTGCGTCTCTGACGTCGGAGCGCATGCGCCTCCCCCGTCTCACCCGCGCAGTCAGCCAACGCCGGAGCCGTCATCAGACGCTCCGGCGTTCTTCTTTGCGGGTGCTGTCGTGAAAGTGAGCCGGTTTCGGGTGCAGGGCCTGCGCTGCCTGGCGGACGTGAGCCTGGAACTCGGTCCAGACGTCAATGTGTTCGTCGGTGCCAACGGCGCGGGAAAAACCAGTTTGCTCGAAGCAGTGTTTCTGCTTTCCCATGGGCGTTCGTTTCGGGCCGGGGCCAAGGACGCGTTGCTCCAACGGGGAGCCGGCGCACTCGCGATTTATGCCGAGGTGGTTAAGACCTCTTCCGCGCCGCTTCGCGTCGGGCTCGGCCGCGAAGGCCAGCGTTGGTCGGCACGGTTGGAAGGGCAGACGGTGCCTATCTCCCAGCTCGTCACGGAATGCGCGGTGGTGAGCTTCGATCCGGGCTCGCATGCATTGATTGCCGCGGGCGCCGAGGAGCGCAGGCGATTCCTCGACTGGGGCGTGTTCCACGTGGAACACGATTTCCTGAATCTATGGCGCCGTTATCAACGCGCACTCAAACAGCGCAACAGCCTGCTGCGCGCGGGCGAGTCCGCCGCGAGTCTTTACGCCCCCTGGGAACAGGAGCTCGAGAACACGGCGGTGCAGATCGGCACTTGGCGGGAGCACTATCTGGACGAGCTACGCGTGCTGGTGGCCGGGTATGCCGCTCAGCTGGTCCCCGAGTTGGGCGCCGTTGATCTTCGCTATAGGCAGGGGTGGGGCGACGGTCTGGCGTTGGGGGCGGTGCTCGGCACCCAGCGGGGCCGCGACCTGGCGCGCGGCCACACGACGCAGGGCGCCCATCGGGCTGACTGGACGATAGCCTACGAACACGCACCCCTGCGCGAACATCTGTCGCGGGGCCAGGAGAAGCTTACCGCCGTTGCTTGTTTGCTGGCGCAGGCGGAGCTCTATGCGCGGCATGCCGGCGAGTGGCCCATCGTCTGCGTCGATGATCTCGCTTCGGAACTGGATGCTCATCATCAGGCAGCGCTGATCGACCAGCTCCGCGTTGCACAGGCGCAGGTTTTGGTTACCGGTACCGATTGTCCGGTCGCATTGCGCTCCGACGCCTGCCTGTTCCACGTGGAACAGGGCAGGGTGAGCCCCCTGCTATAATTCGTCGGTTAGACCCGTCTCGGCCCCTCATGGCGCCCCGCCGGACGGGTTTCTGGCGCCGGAGATCAGTCACTGCATGAATACGACCTACGATTCGAGCAACATCAAGGTACTCAAGGGCCTCGAGGCGGTACGCAAGCGCCCGGGCATGTACATCGGTGACACCGATGACGGTACCGGCCTGCATCACATGGTGTTCGAGGTCGTCGACAACTCCATCGATGAGGCCTTGGCAGGCTACTGCGACCATGTCACCGTGGTCATCCACGACGACGGTTCGGTCAGCGTGACCGATAACGGTCGCGGTATTCCGGTCGACACGCATCCGGAGGAGGGGCGCTCCACCGCCGAGGTGGTGATGACCGTGCTCCACGCCGGCGGCAAGTTCGATGCGAACTCCTACAAAGTGTCCGGCGGCCTGCACGGTGTGGGCGTGTCGGTAGTGAACGCGCTCAGTTCGCACCTGTGGCTGACGATCTGGCGCGACGGCAAGGAGCACCTGCAGGAATACGCGCTGGGCGAGCCGCTCTATCCGGTCAAGGTGGTCGGTGATACCACCCAGCGCGGCACCCGGGTGCGGTTCACTCCCAGCCCGGAGACTTTCACCCACATCGAGTTCCACTACGACATCCTGGCCAAGCGCCTGCGCGAGCTGGCCTTCCTAAACTCCGGCGTCACCATCGACCTGAAGGACGAGCGTGGCGAAGGCCGGCAGGACCGCTTTGCCTACGAGGGAGGCATCGCCTCGTTCGTGCAGCATCTGGCGCAGCTGAAGACCCCGCTGCATCCGCACGTGATCAGCCTGAAGTCGGAGTCCGAGAGCGACGGCATCGTGGTCGAGCTGGCGATGCAGTGGACCGACTCCTATCAGGAGACGATGTTCTGCTTCACCAACAACATTCCGCAGCGTGACGGCGGCACCCATCTCACCGGCTTCCGGGCGGCGCTGACCCGCTCTCTGCAGAACTACATCGAGAAGGAAGGCCTGGCCAAGAACGCCAAGGTGGCCTTGTCTGGCGACGACATGCGCGAAGGCCTGATCGCCGTGCTGTCGGTGAAGGTGCCCGACCCGAAGTTCTCCTCGCAGACCAAGGACAAGCTGGTCTCCTCCGAAGTGAAGACCGCGGTGGAGCAGGCGGTCAACGAGAAGCTGGGCGAGTTCCTGCTGGAGCACCCGAACGAGTCCAAGGCGATCGCCTCCAAGGTGGTCGACGCCGCCCGCGCCCGCGAGGCGGCGCGCAAGGCGCGCGAGATGACCCGCCGCAAGGGCGCGCTGGATATCGCCGGCCTGCCGGGCAAGCTGGCGGACTGCCAGGAAAAGGATCCGGCGCTGTGCGAGCTGTTTCTGGTCGAGGGTGATTCGGCCGGCGGCTCGGCCAAGCAGGGCCGCAACCGCAAGACCCAGGCCGTGCTGCCGCTGAAGGGCAAGATCCTCAACGTGGAGAAGGCGCGCTTCGACAAGATGCTGTCGTCGGCCGAGGTCGGCACGCTGATCACGGCACTGGGCACCGGCATCGGCAAGGAGGACTACAACCCCGACAAGCTGCGCTACCACCACATCATCATCATGACCGACGCGGACGTGGACGGATCGCACATCCGCACGTTGCTGCTGACGTTCTTCTACCGGCAGATGCCGGAGCTGATCGAGCGCGGCCACGTCTATATCGGCCTGCCGCCGCTGTACAAGCTCAAGCAGGGCAAGCAGGAGATGTATCTCAAGGATGACGCCGCGCTCAACGAGTACCTGATCTCCAACGCGGTGGACAACGCCGAGCTGACAAGCGCGCCGGGAGTCCCGCCGATCACCGGCGAGGCGTTGGAGAAGCTGCTGCGTGACTACCAGGGAGCGCTGGACCAGATCGCACGGCTCAGCCATCGATTCGATGCGGCCGTGTTCACCGCGCTGCTCGAGCACGCTCCGATCGAGCCCGATCTGTGGAGCGACGCGGCTGCCATGCAGCGCTGGCTGGATGGCGCCACCGCGCGCCTCGCTGCCAGCGGTCTGGGCAAACCGCGTTACCGCATGGCTCTGCGCCCGGCGGTCGATGAGCAGCCCGCGGCCATCGAGGTGGTGCGTGACCAGCACGGGATCAACCACACCTGGCTGCTGCCGCAGCCGTTCTTCAGCGGCAGCGAGTTCCGACCGATCCTTCACGTCAGCCGACAGCTGTCCGACCTGATCCAGAGCGAGGCGGTGATCCGGCGCGGCAACGCGTCGCGCGGCGTGACCAGCTTCGCCGAAGTCCGCAGCTGGCTGCTGGACGAGGCGAAAAAGGGGCGCACCATCCAGCGCTTCAAGGGCCTGGGCGAAATGAACCCCGAGCAGCTGTGGGAAACCACGGTCAACCCGGAAACACGGCGCATGCTGCAGGTCGGTATCGAGGACGCTTTTGCCGCCGACCAGATGTTCTCGATGCTGATGGGCGAAGCGGTCGAGCCTCGTCGCGACTTCATCGAGGCGAATGCGCTGAAGGTCGCCAACCTCGATATCTGATCGACACCCGCAGCGTACGATGACGGCGGCGTTCATCCATGATGGCGCCGCCGTAATTTTTTGCACGTTCCGGGTGCGGAAGTCGATACGCGTGCGCATGCTAAATGTTTGATTTTTATAAAGACATCATGCGGCGGCGCGACTTGTTATCGGTTGCATGTGCCGTTAGTCTTGGCGATCCCCTTACGCCGTCGTGCGTAAACCCGACAAGAGGACAGCCATGAAGCATGCCCCCCTGTTCAAGATGCTGGCAGGTGCCGCCCTTGCCCTGACCATCGCCGCGACGCCGGCCATGGCTCATGCCCATGCCGAGAAGGAAAAGAAGGAGTCGCTGTATCCCAACGCGACCCGCAAAGAGCCCAAGCTCGATCTGACCAGTTCCAAGGATCAGAAGGCGCTGAACGAGGGTCTGGACGCGGTGAACGCAGGTGACGCGGCCAAGGCATCGCAGATCCTGCAGCCGATCGTCGACAGCAGCAAAAGCAAATACGCCCAGGCGCTGGCCCTGCAGGGTCTGGCCAACGTCAAGTACAACGCCGGCGACCTCAAGGGTGCCATCGCCCTCCTGAGCCAGGCCATCGATAACGGCGTGCTGCCGAACGACACCTACTTCCAGCTGCAGTACGAACTCGCCCAGTTCCAGCTCGCCGATGAGCAGTACCAGCCGGCCATCGACACGATTGCCAAGTGGCGTAGCGAGGGTAAGAAGGACACCGCCGAGTCGCACGCGCTCGAAGGCAATGCGTATTACCGTCTCGAGAAGTATCCCGAGGCGATCGCTGCGATGAAGCAGGCTTTGTCGATGACCGACAAGCCGCAGAGCAGCTGGAACCAGATCCTGATGGCCAGCTACGCCGAGTCCGGCCAGAACGATCAGGCCGCCCAGCTCGCCGAGCAGCAGCTCGCCGCCAATCCTAACGACACCACGGCCCTTAACAACGCCGTTGCCGTGATGATGCAGGCGCAGAAGTACCCGGAGGCGATCGCCCTGATGGAAAAGGCGAAAGCCCAGGGTGCGCTGAAGAGCGAGAAGGATTACGTCAACCTCGCCAAGCTCTATCTCATCACCGGCCAGAATTCGGACGATCCGAAGCCGAACGCCAAGAAGGCCGTGCAGACGCTCGAAGAGGGCATGAGCAAGGGCGCGGTGCCGTCGTCTTATGACAATTACAAGCTGCTCGGTGACGCCAACTACGTAGGCGGCAACGAGAGCAAGGCGATCGATGCCTACAAGAAGGCAATGCCGATGGGCAAGGATGGCGAAGCAGCCATTCGCGCCGGCCAGTTGCTGCTCTCGCAGAACAAGTACAGCGAGGCGCGCACGCTTATCCAGCAGGGCATCGCCAAGGGCGTCCAGCACCGCGGTACGGCGTACATGATGTTGGCGGAGGCGGAGCGTGGCCTGAAGAACAAGCCTGCTGCGATCGCTGCCATGAAACAGGCAGCACAGGATCCGGACACCGCTGCGAAGGCCAAGGACTGGTTGAAGAAGGCTGGAGCCAAGTAACGCCAAGGCCTTGTTCCCGGGCGCAAATGGACGTCCAAACCATGCGTCCGGGAGCTATACAAACGCCTTGTGCTGATGTACCGTTGAAATCTTTCCGCGCGCGAAAAGAATGCCGTAATCCGTTGCTTTAGGGCACGAATTACGGGTCAAGCGCTGCGGCAAACGCCCACCGATCGACTAGCTTCAAGATAGTGACAGATGGCCTCACGCAACGAAGAACTCGACAACAAGTCGTTCAATTGGAGGCGCACCTGGGCGTTGGCAGCTGCCATCGCGCTGCATTCCTTCGCGTTCCTCATGCTGGTGGCGCCCATGGCGCCGCCCAAGCAGGCGCAGAAAGAGAAAGAGCGCGTCGTCCAGGTGAACTTCATCGAACCGCCGCCGCCGCCGCCGCCGCCGCCGCCGCCGCCGCCGGAGCCGCCCAAGCAGCCGCCGCCGAAGATCATCCAGCAGAAGACTCCGCCGCCCACCCCGCCGCCGCCGGCTCCGCCGCCGGCCGTGGATGAGGCGACGACGAATCCTGCGCCGCCGGTTCCGCCTGCGCCGCCCGCACCGCCGGCTCCGCCGTCGGACATCACGGCCAGCCAGGATCTGAGCTACAACAGCCGCATGCAGCCGCGCTACCCGCCACAGGCGATTCGCCAGCGGCATGAGGGTACGGTGACCCTGCTCATTCTCGTGGCCGTCGATGGCACGGTGAAGGACGTCAAGGTGGACGTCTCCAGTGGCTACCGCGAGCTTGATCGTGCAGCAATGGATGCGGCACGTCGTTGGCGCTTCAACCCGACCATCCGCAATGGTCAGAAGGTTGAGGGCTATGCCCGCGTCCCGGTCAATTTCAACCTCAATCAGCTGTAATCCCCATTACAGTTACAGTTCACGCTTGACTTCCCAAGGGTAGCGTTATGTTCCAACAGACCTCTGCACCACTGACCAACTCCGAAGCCATGAAGCAGATGGGCTTCGGTGACCTCATCCACAACCTCGACCCGATCGGCTGGATCGTGCTGGTCACGCTCGTGATCATGTCGGTGTCCTCGTGGTACTTCATCGTGGCCAACGCGATCCGCAATGCGATGGTCCGCTCGCGCGCCGACAAGGTGATTGACGGCTTCTGGAACACCAGTTCCACCCAGGAAGCCATCCGTGAGCTCGAGGCGCAGCCCAAGGGCGAACCGTTCTCGAAGATCGCGCTCGACGCCGCCTCGGCCGTGGCCCATCACCAGCAGGCCGGTGCTTCGGGCAACGGTCTGGCCCAGACGCTCAGCCGCTCGGAGTTCATCGACCGCGCCCTGCGCCAGGCCGTGGCTCGCGAGAGCCTGCGTCTGGAAGGTGGCCTGACCCTGCTCGCGACGGTCGGTTCGTCCGCACCGTTCGTGGGTCTGCTCGGTACCGTGTGGGGCATCTACAACGCGCTGATCGGCATCGCCGCAGCGGGTAACGCCTCGATGACGGCCGTGGCCGGTCCGGTGGGTGAGGCGCTGATCATGACCGCCATCGGTCTGTTCACCGCGATCCCGGCCGTGCTTGCGTACAACTTCTTCAACCGCGCTAACCGCCTGACCTACGCGCAGTTCGACGAGTTCGCGCACGACCTGCACGACTTCTTCGCCACCGGCGCCCGCGTCGAAGGCAAGTGAGGGCCTGACCCATGGCAATGAGCACCGGTGGAAGTTCCGGCGGTCCGATGTCGGAAATCAACGTCACGCCGCTGGTCGACGTGATGCTGGTGCTGTTGATTATCTTCATGATCACGGCACCGCTGGCCAGCCACAGGATTGACGTCAAGCTACCCACGGCCAATCCGAAGGCGACCGACGACAAGCACATCGAGCCGATGGACCTGGCCGTGACGCCTGACGGCGCGATGTATCTGGACGACCGGGAAGTCGACGAGAACCAGCTGAAGGCGGCGTTTGCCGTGGCAGCTTCCAAGTCGCCCCAGCCGGAACTCCAGATCCGCGCCGACAAGACGACCGAGTACAAGATCGTGAAGAAGATCCTCTCCGATGCGAAGGGCCAGGGCATGGTCCACGTCGGCTTCATCACGACGGGCAAGGAGTAACGACCATGGCTTTCAGCACTGGAAGCGGCAAGGGTCCGATGGCCGACATCAACGTCACGCCGCTGGTCGACGTGATGCTGGTGCTGCTGATCATCTTCATGCTCACCGCGCCCATCGTGACGCACGATGTGAAGATCGATCTGCCGCAGCCGACCAACAACCCGCCGCCGGATACCGATCACTTGGATCCGATCAGCCTGAAGATCGACGCGTCCGGTTCGCTGTACTGGAACGACGTGCCGGTCGATGAAAGCGGCATGCGGGCACAGATGGCGGTGATCTCGCAGCAGACCAATCAGCCGGAGATCCAGATCAATGCCGACGATGCGGTGGCCTACGAATATGTGGCCCGCGCGCTGGCGGATGCGAAGAGCTACGGCCTGACCAAGATCGGATTCACCGAGCAGTAAACCGCTACGGCTGGCGTACGGACGCAGTAACGAAAAACCCCCGCTTCGGCGGGGGTTTTTTTCGTTGGGGTTACCGCATCGCAATTACGCTGCGTTGCAGCGGTGATCCTCAGTCGAGGATCTGGCGATACCGTCGAACGGTGGGCGCCAGGCCATCGTAGAGCGCCTCGCCGATCAGCGCGTGACCAATGGAAACCTCGGCCAAGCCAGGAATCGCTGCCTTGAAGGTGCCCAGGTTCGCCTGGCTCAGGTCATGTCCGGCATTCACCGCGAGCCCGGCCTGCTGCGCGCGCCGCGCCGTCTCCACGCATCGCGCCAGCTCGGCATCGACATGGCCGCTGGCGAACGCGTGAGCATAAGGTCCGGTGTAGATCTCGACACGCTGCGCACCGATCCTTACCGCTGGCTCGAACTGCACCGTGCCGGCATCGACGAACAGGCTCACACGACATCCCAGTTCGCGAAACTCAGCCACCAGCGGCGCCAGCCGGTCGGCGTCGCGGTCCAGGTCGAACCCGTGATCGGAGGTGATCTGCCCGTCGCTGTCCGGCACCAGGGTGATCTGGGTCGGGCGGACCTCCCTGGCCAAGGCCACCAAGCCGGGGTACTCACCGCGTGGCGGCGCGAAGGGGTTGCCCTCGATGTTGTACTCGACTCGGCCGCGCAGCAGCTGCGCCAGCAGGCGCACGTCGTCGGGCCGGATATGCCGCTGGTCGGGGCGCGGATGCACCGTGATGCCGCCACAGCCCGCCTCGATGCAGGTGTGCGCCGCGCGGGCGAGGGAGGGCTCGTCGCCGCCGCGCGAATTGCGCAGCACCGCGATCTTGTTGAGGTTGACGCTGAGCAGGGTCATGGAGGGCAAACCAGCAGTCACGGAAAAGCCCGCGCGTCGACATCGGCGCTGCGGTGAACGCCAAGAGTACGCCAACGCGGGCCAGGTGGATCAGCCGAACCCGCCGCGCCAACGCAGCTGCATCGGCGGTCCATGCCAAGCGATCGCACTCACCCAGTCGGGTCCCAGGGACAGCTCTTGCAGCTGCCATGACGCCAACGACTCGTCGCCGAACTCGCGCAGCACCGGCGCGGACTCCCCCAGCTCCACCACCACGCGATGCAAGCCGTACGCGAGCCCGCGGCCTTCGGCCTTCAGCAAGGCTTCCTTGAGTGTCCAGAGCCGCAGGAACGCCAGCGCCCGATCAGCGGCCGGTAGCGCACGCAGTGCCTGTACTTCCTGCGGTGCAAAGAAGCGCTGCGCCAGCGCCAGGACGTCCCGCGCGCCGCGCCGCTGCCGATGCTCCAGATCGATGCCCGGCTGGACATGTCGCGCGATCGCCACCAGCGCGCGGCCCCCGCTGTGCGACCAGTTGAAACGCAGCGCCTCGCGGTGCGGACCGGCTAGCTCGGGCCGGCCGTGCGCCGCGTCAGTTAGTCCGACCTGCTCAGCGGCACAGCCCAGGTAACGTCCCAGCAGCTGGCGCAGCGGCGCGCGTCCCGCGGCGTGGTCGTGCGGCATCGTCCAGAGATGAATCTCGTCATCGCGCAGGCCCTCTGCTAGTTTGAGGACGGTCGGCGGTTGGCCATCGGTCATCCCGGCATGGTGCCGTCCCCACGCGGGTCCGCACAAGAACCGGGATTTCGCGCGGTGGAAGCGCACGCATCGGGCGAGGGTAGAACGTGATCTCTGGTTGGCTGCTGCTGGTGGTGGCGGCACTGTACGTGGGCGTGCTGTTCGCGGTGGCCTGGAAGGGCGATCGCCAGCCGCTGTACCCGAGCAAGCCGCGCCTGCGCCCGCTGGTCTACAGCCTGGCGCTGGCGGTGTACTGCTCGTCGTGGACCTTCTACGGCGCCGTGGGCACGGCCGCACGCGACGGCCTCGCGTATCTGCCGATCTACCTCGGCCCGGCCCTGCTCTTCATCCTCGGCTTCGGCCTGATGACGCGCCTGGTGACGGTGGCCGGGCAGCGCAACATCACCACCATCGCCGACTTCATCGGCGCCCGGTTCGGCAAGTCGCACGGGCTGGCGGCGCTGGTCGCGTTGATCGCGGTGACGGCCGTGGTGCCCTACCTCGCCCTGCAGTTCAAGGCGATGGCGATGTCGGTGGACGTGCTGTCGGGTATCGGCGCCGACGCCATCGTGCCGTCGACCGACAGCGCCCTGTGGTGCGCCCTGCTGCTGGCGGCCTTCGCCATTTTGTTCGGCACGCGCAGCATCGATGCCAGCGAGCACCACCACGGCATGATGCTGGCCATTGCGCTGGAATCGGTGATCAAGCTGCTGGCCTTCCTTGGCCTGGGCATCTACGCCTTGTGGCGCGGGCCGGACCTTCACGAGCTGCTCAAGCTGCCCACCACGCCCTTCACCCACGGGCAGTCGCCCGGCTTCCTGGCGCAGACCCTGCTCGCGTTCTGCGCCATGTTCTGCCTGCCGCGCCAGTTCCAAATCGGCGTGGTGGAGTGCGAAGACCCGCGCGACCTGCGCCGCGCGCGCTGGATGTTTCCCCTGTACATGCTGCTGATCAGCGCAGCGGTCCTGCCGATCGTGGCCGCCGGCATGCACGTGCCTTCCGTGCGCGGTGGCTTGGCCGACGCCTGGGTGCTGAACCTGCCGCTGGCTCACGGCGATCGCGGCGTCGCCCTGATCGCATTCCTCGGCGGGTTCTCGGCGGCGACCGGCATGGTGATCGTGGCCACCGTCGCGCTCTCCACCATGATCAGCAACGACCTGGTGATGCCCGCGCTGCTGCGCATCCGCCGCCTGCACTTGGAGCAGCGCCAGGACCTCTCGCTGCTGCTGCTGCGCATCCGTCGCGTGGCGATCGTGGTGCTGGTGCTGCTTGCCTACGGCTACTACCGCGTGGTGGCCGACAACGCCAACCTCGCCGCCACCGGTTTGCTCGCTTTCGCCGCGGTGGCGCAGTTCGCGCCGGCGATCATCGCCGCGCTGTACTGGCGCGGAGCCAGCCAGGCGGGCGTGGCGATCGGCCTGCTCGCCGGGTTCGCGGTGTGGATCTACACCCTGCTGCTGCCGGCGGTCGACCGTACGGCCGAGTGGCTGCGGCTCGGACCGTTCGGCATCGAGTGGCTGCGGCCGCAGGCGCTGTTCCACCTCAGCGGCTGGGACCCGGTGATGCACAGCACGTTCTGGTCGCTGCTGGTGAACGTCGCCTGCCTGATCTTCATCTCGCTACGCTTCCGCCCCACGTTGGCCGAGCGCATCCACGCGGCGATGTTCGTCGATCCGTTCGTGGCCAGCAGCAGCACGGCGGGCGACTGGCGCGGTCGTGTTGCCGTGGGCGATCTGCTTACGATCGCCGGGCGCATCGTCGGTGAGCGCAGCTCGCAGCGTGCCTTCGCCGAATACGGCCTGCGCCAGGGCAAGGCGCTGGACCCCAACGGCGCCGCCGATCGCGCGTTGATCCAATACACCGAGCGCCTGCTTGCCGGCGCGGTGGGCGCGGCCAGCGCGCGACGCATCCTGATGGGCGCGCTGTCCGGCTCGGGCCTGGACATCGCCGAGGCAATGGCGCTGATGGACGAGGCCTCGCAGGAGCTGCGCTTCAACCGCGAGTTGCTGTCCACCACGCTGGAAAACGTGTCGCAGGGCATCAGCGTGGTCGACGCGCGGATGCGCCTGGTCACCTGGAACCGGCGCTATCTCGAGCTGTTCGACTACCCCGATGGCATGGTCTATATCGGCGTGCCGGTGGCCGATCTGATTCGCTGGAACGCCGAGCACGGCGAATGCGGCCCGGGTGAAGTGGAAGCGCATGTGGCCAAGCGCATCGGCCACCTGCGCGCCGGCACGCCGCACCTGTTCCAGCGCGTGCGTCCGGACGGCACGGTGATCGAGATGCGCGGGCGCCCGCTGCCCGGTGGCGGCTATGTCACCACCTATACCGACGTCACCGCCTACAAGCACGCCGAGCTGGCCCTGCGCGAGGCGAACGAATATCTCGAGCAGCGCGTGGAGCAGCGCACCGCCGAACTCAGCGAAGCGCTGGACGCCACCGCCCGCGCGCAGCGCGACGCCGAGGCGGCGATGGTCTCCAAGACCCGCTTCCTGGCCGCCGCCAGCCATGACCTGCTGCAGCCGCTCAACGCCGCGCGCCTGTTCACCTCGGCGTTGCGCCAGCAGCCGGCGCTCGATGAAGAATCCAGCCGCCTGGCCGAACGCATTGATGCCTCGTTCCGCGCGGCGGAGGATCTGCTCGACGCGCTGCTCGATGTCTCCCGCCTCGATGCCGGTCGCTACCAGCCCGAGTACAGCGATTTCGCGCTGGCCGACCTGTTCGACTCGCTCAAGGCGCAGTTCGCGGTGGTCGCCGAGCAGCGCGGGCTGCGCCTTCGCGTGGTGCCCACCTGCCTGTCGATCCGCAGCGACCCGCAACTGCTGCGCCGGATCCTGCAGAACTTTCTCTCCAACGCGCTGCGCTATACCCGCGCCGGCGGCGTGCTGCTGGGCGCGCGCCGGCACGGCAGCGAGGTCCGCATCGAGGTCTGGGATACCGGCCCGGGCATCGCGCCTGAGCAGCGCGCCAACATCTTCGACGAGTTCCAGCGGCTGCAGCGGCCGTCACCGTGGGGCGAGAAGGGGCTGGGGCTGGGCCTGTCGATCTGCGACCGCATCGCCGCGATCATGGGCCACCGACTCGCGTTGTCTTCGCGTGAGGGCAAAGGCAGCTGCTTCGCCTGCGTGGTGCCCCGAGTGGCCGCGGTGCCGCGTCGCCCGGCCGTAGCGCCGCGGTTGCCCACGGGCGAGCAGCTCGCGCTGACCGTACTTTGCCTGGACAACGACCCCAGCATCCTCGACGGGATGCAAGCCCTGCTCAAACGCTGGGGGGTGGACTGCCGCGTGGCCGAAGACGTGATGCAGGCCGAGGCGCAGCTGCGCGCTGGCGGTATCGACCTGCTGCTTGCCGACTACCATCTCGCCGACAGCGTCGACGGGCTGCAGGCCCTGCAACATCTGCGCATGCGGCTGGGTACGCTGCCGCCGGTGGCGATGATCACCGCCGACGGCAGCAGCGAGCTTAAGCAACGCGCCCGCGAGCTGGGCTACCCGTTGCTGCACAAACCGGTGCGTCCAGCGGCCTTGCGCGCGCTGCTGGGGGCGCTGCTGCGCAAGCAGGCCAGCAGTGGCTGAACCTGCGTTACTCGGACTCGTCGTCCGGCAACGTCTGCATCGCCCCCGGATCCACCGCCAGCTGGCTGGCGGCAAGCGCCACCTGGGTGCGGTTGTTGACGCCGAGCTTGCGCATGATCGCGGTCATGTGCGCCTTCACCGTGGCCTCGGACACGCCGAGGTCCCACGCGATCTGCTTGTTGAGCTGGCCTTCGGCGATCATCGTCAGCACGCGAAACTGCTGCGGCGTGAGCGAGGCCACGCGGGCGGCGATGTCCGCCTCGTCGTTCTTCAGCGCGATCTCGCCGCCGACCAGCTGGTGCGGCAGCCAGGTGTCACCCTCGAGCACCGAATGGATCGCCTTGACGATCTCGTCGCCCGGCGTCGATTTGGGGATGTAGCCGGACGCGCCGTGTGCGAGCGCCCGGCGCGCCACCTGCGCCTCCTCATGGCCCGATACCACGATGGTCGGCAGGCCCGGGTACTGGCCGCGGATGTGCGCCAGTGCCGAGTAGCCGCGCGCGCCGGGCATGTGCAGGTCGAGCAGCAGCAGATCGGCCTCCGGGAACTGCTCGATCAACCCGAGCAGCGAGTGCACGCTGTCCGCACAGTGGGTCTGCGCATCCGGCAGCGCGGTGATCACGGCGCGGCGCAGGGCATCGCGGAACAGCGGATGATCGTCGGCGATCAGGACGTCGGGCATAAATAATCAGTGTAGGAGCGCACCCTGTGCGCGAAGGCTCTTTGCCCAGCTTGCCACGAGAGATCGCGCACACGGTGCGCTCCTACCTGGGTCATTTGATCAGGCGCTCGTCGACCAGGTTCTTCACCACGCCCGGGTCGGCCAGCGTGGAGATATCGCCGAGCTGGTCGGGTGCGTTCTCGCCGATCTTGCGCAGAATGCGGCGCATGATCTTGCCCGAACGGGTCTTCGGCAGGCCCGGCGCCCACTGCAGGTAGTCCGGCGTGGCGATTGGGCCGATCTCCTTGCGCACCCACGCCACCAGCTCCTTGCGCAGCTCGTCCGAGCCGGTCTCGCCGGCGACCAGGGTGACGTAGGCGTAGATGCCCTGGCCCTTGATCTCGTGCGGGCAGCCGACCACCGCCGCCTCGGCCACCTTGGGGTGCGATACCAGCGCGCTCTCCACCTCGGCGGTGCCGATGCGGTGGCCGGAGACGTTGATCACGTCGTCGACGCGGCCGGTGATCCAGTAGTAGCCGTCCTCGTCGCGACGCACGCCGTCGCCGGTGAAGTAGTTGCCCGGATATGCGCTGAAATAGGTCTCGATGAAGCGCTGGTGGTCGCCGTACACCGTGCGCATCTGGCCGGGCCAGGAATCGGTGATCAGCAGGTTGCCCTCGCAGGCGCCCTGCTGAACCTCGCCGCTGGCGTCGACGATGGCCGGCTTCACGCCGAAGAACGGCAGGGTGGCCGAGCCGGGCTTGGTGTCGATGGCGCCGGGCAGCGGCGTGATCAAAATGCCACCGGTCTCGGTCTGCCACCAGGTGTCGACGATCGGGCAGCGCTCGTCGCCGACCACGCGGTAGTACCACTCCCACGCTTCCGGATTGATCGGCTCGCCGACCGACCCGAGCACGCGCAGCGACGCGCGCGAACAGGCCTTGACCGGGCCTTCGCCCTCGCGCATCAGCGCGCGGATCGCGGTGGGCGCGGTGTAGAACAGGCTCACCTTGTGCTTGTCGATCACCTGCCAGAAGCGGCGGAAGTCCGGGTAGTTCGGCACGCCGTCGAACATCACCGTGGTGGCGCCGTTGGCCAGCGGCCCGTACACCACGTAGCTGTGGCCGGTGACCCAGCCGACGTCGGCGGTGCACCAGTAGACATCGTCCTCGCGCAGGTCGAATACCAGCTCATGGGTGTAGCTGGCGTACACCAGGTAGCCGCCGGAGGTATGCAGCACGCCTTTCGGCTTGCCGGTGGAGCCGGAGGTGTAGAGGATGAACAGCGGGTGCTCGGCCTCCACCGGCTCGGGCGCGCAGTCGGCGCTCTGACCGTCCATCAGCACATGCCAGTAGCGGTCGCGCGGCGACTGCATCGGCACCGCCGCGCCGGTGCGGCGCACCACCACCACGGTTTCCACGCTGTTGGTGCCGGGGCGTTCCAGCGAGGCGTCCACGTTGGCCTTCAGCGGAATCTTCTTGCCGCCACGCGTACCTTCATCCGCCGTCACCACCACCTTGCACTGCGAGTCGGCGATGCGCCCGGCCAGCGAATCGGGCGAGAAGCCGCCGAACACCACCGAGTGCACCGCGCCGATGCGCGCGCAGGCCAGCATCGCCACCGCCGCCTCGGGGATCATCGGCAGGTAGATCGCCACCCGATCGCCCTTGGCCACGCCCAGGTGCTTGAGCGTGTTGGCGAACTTGCATACCTCGGCATGCAGCTCGCGGTAGCTGATGTGGCGCGACTCGTTGGGGTCGTCGCCCTCGAAGATGATCGCGGTCTTGTCGCCGCGCTCGGCCAGGTGGCGGTCAAGGCAGTTGGCCGACACGTTGAGCTGGCCATCCTCGTACCAGCGGATGTGCAGGTCGGCCGGATCGAACGAGGTGTTCTTGATCTTGGTCGGCGCCTTCATCCACTCCAGTCGCTGGCCGATGCGGCCCCAGAACGCCGCCGGATCGGCCACCGATTCGGCATAGAGCCGCTGGTAGTCCGCGTGCTTCACGTGGGCGCGGGCGGCGAATTCGGGCGTGACCGGATAAAGCTTGGACATGGCAGGGCTCCTCGGGGGGTCTCGGCGGCGCGTCCGGCGCGACGGCCATCTACGGCGTTCGAGTGTAGCTGCGCCGGTGTAAGGGCATCGCGAGCGCCACGCTTCGACTTTGGTCGATTCTCGACCAAAGCCGTATAGCTGCGCGCGGCGCAACATCACCATGCTCGGGGCGTCATCGTGCCGCGCTCGCGCATGCACCGGACGCCGGTGCGCGATTGCACACGCCCAAGGTCTGGTCGGGCTGATCAACGAGGGCGCCGGCGCGGCGGGATAGATCGGCAACGCGGGTTCGACAGGCCGGGGGGCGGCCTGTCCGAGTGAACGCCGCGGCATCGCGGCACCACTTCCGCCAAGGGCGGAATGGTTCAACCTTGAGGGGAGTAGAGCATGGCCACCAGCGGCATCGATGCGAACAGCGCACTCGACGTCAGCCACAAGCGGGTGATTTTCGCATCCAGCCTGGGCACCGTCTTCGAGTGGTACGACTTCTATCTGTATGGCTCGCTCGCCGTGATCATCGGCAAGCAGTTCTTCTCTGGCCTCAACGAGGCCAGCCAGCTGGTGTTCGCGCTGCTGGCGTTCGCCGCCGGCTTCGCGGTGCGCCCGTTCGGCGCCATCGTGTTCGGCCGCATCGGCGACCTGGTCGGACGCAAGTACACCTTCCTCGTCACCATCCTGATCATGGGCCTCTCGACCTTCCTGGTCGGCGTGCTGCCGGGCTATGAGCAGATCGGCGTGGCCGCGCCGGTGATCCTGATCGCACTGCGCCTGCTGCAGGGTCTGGCGCTCGGCGGCGAATACGGCGGCGCCGCCACCTATGTGGCCGAGCATGCGCCGCACGGCAAGCGCGGCTTCTACACCAGCTTCATCCAGATCACCGCGACGTTCGGCCTGTTCCTGTCGCTGCTGATCATCCTGGGCTGCAAGGTGATGCTCGGTCCGAAGTTCGACACCTGGGGCTGGCGCATTCCGTTCCTGCTGTCCGCGCTGCTGCTGGCCGTGTCGGTATACATCCGCCTGCAACTGGCCGAGTCGCCGGTGTTCAAGCAGATGAAGGAGGAGGGCAAGCACTCCACCGCGCCGCTGACCGAGTCGTTCGCGCGCTGGGGCAACCTGAAGATCGTGATCCTGGCCCTGCTCGGCGCCACCGCTGGCCAGGCCGTGGTGTGGTACTGCGGGCAGTTCTACGCGATGTACTTCCTGGGCTCCACGCTGAAGATCGACGCCACCACCACGCAGCTGCTGATTGCCGGCGCGCTGCTGCTGGGCACGCCGTTCTTCGTGGTGTTCGGCGCGCTGTCGGACAAGATCGGGCGCAAGCCGATCGTGCTGGCCGGCTGCCTGCTGGCGGCGCTCACCTATTTCCCGATCTTCAAGGCGCTCACCCACTACGGCAATCCGGCGATCGAGGCGGCCAGCGTGTCCGCGCCGATCCGCGTCACCGCCGACCCGAAGGACTGCAACCTGCAGGTCGACCTGATCGGCAAGAAGGTGTTCACCAGCTCCTGCGACGTGGCCAAGAGCTTCCTGGCCAAGCGCGGCGTGCCGTACGAGAACATCGCCGCGGCACCGGGCACGGTGGCGGTGGTGTCGGTGGGCGGCAAGGACTTCACCTCGTTCGACGGCAGCGCGCTGGCCAAGGCGGACTTCGCTGCGCAGAGCAAGGCGTTCGCCGATACCGTGGGCGCCGCGGTCAACGCCGCCGGCTATCCGGCCAAGGCGGACCCGGCCACCATCAACAAGCCGATGGTGCTGCTGCTGCTGTGGCTGCTGGTGATCTACGTGACCATGGTCTACGGCCCGATCGCGGCGTGGTTGGTGGAGATGTTCCCCACCCGCATCCGCTACACCTCGATGAGCCTGCCGTATCACATCGGCAACGGCTGGTTCGGCGGCTTCCTGCCCTCGGTGTCGTTCGGCATCGTCGCAGCGACGGGCGATTTCTACGCAGGCCTCTGGTACCCGATCGTGATCGCGGCGATGACAGTAGTGATCGGCGCGCTGTTCGTGCGGGAGACCAAGGACGTGGATATCCACGCCTGACGGCAGGCTCCCGCGTGTTGCTGGCGGCGCATGCGAGCTCCAGGCATCACATCGAACCATCCCGCGCCGGTATCGCTACATGTAAGCGGTACCGGCGCGAGGACGACCAAAGTCGTAGGGGCGACGCGGAGAAATCGCTATCTGCCCGCGTTAACGGTCCTGTAATCTTTTTGCCATATCCGGGCGGCGGTTCCGGGGTTGTCGCAGACGCTGCGGCCTCGCTGTCGACGGTCTTCCAATCGGGGAGTGAGCCATGAAACGAAACCCTATGTTTTTCGCCGTGGCGGCAGCGCTGGGTCTGGCCGTCGCCAGTCCGTCGTTCGCGGCCACCAAGCAGACCGACGTCAAAGCGCTGCAGGCATTGATCCAGAAGCAGCAGGATCAACTCGACCAGCAGCAGAAGGAACTGCAGGCCTTGCGTGAGAGCCTGCAGCAACTGGCCGGCAACCAGCAGGCGCAGCAGCAGCAGATCGAGAAGGTCGCCGCCGCGCCGGCGCCGGCCCCGGCGGCCAAGCCGGTGTTCGCCAGCGCGCCGGGCGTGTCGGTGGCCCTGCACGGCTTCGTCAATGCCACCGCGTTCTCGCAGGACAAGGCGTTCACCTTCGGCAATGGCCAGAACGCCGAATTCCCCAACGTGGGCACGCATGGCCGCAACACCGGCGTGGACATCCGCAACACCCGTTTCTGGCTCGATTTCGCCGGCGCCAAGTTCAACGAGAACTGGAGCGGCGGCGGACGCATCGAGATGGACTTCTTCGGTGGTTTCAACGGCACCGGCCCGTACTCGGTCTCGCAGCCGACGCCGCGCCTGCGCCAGGCCTACATGGACCTGACCAACGCCTCTACCGGCAGCACGGTGCGCATCGGCCAGCAGTGGGATCTGCTGTTCCCGCTGGACAACGTGCCGGCCTCGGTCACCCATGTCGCGTTCCCGCTTGGCTATGGCACCGGCATGATCGGCTGGCGCTTCCCCGGCGTGGTGTGGATGCAGGATCTCAACCACGGTTCGGACGGCCCGAAGTGGCGGCTTGATCTGGGTGGCTTCAACGGCAACTGGAGCGGCCCGGGCGACAACATCAACTATCTGACCGCCGGCAACGCCGGGTTCCGTCCGCAACTGCAGGCCCGCCTGCACGTGCAGGACAAGGACTGGCTGGCCTATTTCGTGGCGCACTACGCACAGATCGACCTGCGCGGCGTCGACGGCACGGGCGCCACCCCAATCGCCAAGACCATCGACAGCGAGGGCTTCGAGGTGGGCGGCAACTGGCATCCGGGCAACTGGATGTTCAAGGGCAACATCTACAGCGGCAAGGGCTTGGGCCAGGTGTTCGGCGGGCTGATCCAGTTCGGCGACATCCAGGAAACCGGCGGCTACCTGCAGGCGGGCTACAAGTTCACCCCGAACTGGAGCGCCAACCTGTTCTACGCCTCCAGCAAGCCCAAGCGCAGCGACGTGGTCGAGTGGCTGGGCAGCGGCTCGGTGGGGCGCCTGAAGAACAACCAGGCGGCGGTCAACCTGATCTACACCTCCGGCGCCTACGAGCTCGGTGCGGAGTACCTCTACTCCAAGCTCGACACCACCACGCTGGCGGCGCCCGATACCACCAAGACCACCAAGGGCAGCCAGGTGTCGCTCAGCGCCAAGTACAACTTCTGACGACTACCGCGAGCGGTCGCTCCGTGCTGCCGCTCGTTGTCCCAAACAAACAGAAAACCACGCCGCGAGGCGTGGTTTTTCTTTGCACGGCGTGAGTGCAGCGCGCTCAGCGATCCAGCGGCGGCTTGCCTTCCCGCAGGCGTTGCAGCTCGTACGCCGACAGTGATTCGGCCCGCGCGCTGGAGGCGATGCGCGCCTGCGCGAAGGCCAGACCGGTCGCCAGCAGGCCGACCAGCCCAATCAGCAGCCACAGGCCCATCGCGCCCCCGCTGTGGCGCGTGAAGCACAGCACGAAGGCCAGCACGGTTCCGGTCAGCAGCAGCCAGCGCATGGGTATCCCGCCAGTGGATTCACCGCCCCGAGCGGCGGCCGCCTGATCATAAACTGCTGCCCCGACGCAATGAATGCGTCGGCCGTGACGGCGGTCATGCGCGCGGCATGTCGCGTCCGCTGAGATGCCGGCCCGCTACGCTGCCGCGATGCCGCAGCCATCCGATCCCCTTGCTCCCCGCGTCTTCAAAGGCCGCGGTGCCGCGTCCAATCCGCAAGGGCGCTTCGAGTCGATCCGCCACCACGCCGAAGACGACGGCTGGCAGAGCGCCCTGCTCGACGAGGAGGCGCCGCGTCCGCGCACCGAAGTCACCGAGGAGCGCGCGCGCAGCGTCATCACCCGCAACGACTCGCCCGATATCCACTTCACCCAGGCGATGAATCCTTACCGTGGGTGCGAGCATGGGTGCATCTACTGCTTTGCGCGGCCCTCGCACAGCTACCTCAACCTTTCGCCCGGGCTGGATTTCGAGACGAAGCTGCGTGCCAAGAGCAACCTCGCCGAGGTGTTGCGGCACGAGCTGTCCAGGCCCGGCTACCGGGTGGAGCCGATCAACATCGGCAGCAACACCGACCCCTACCAGCCGATCGAGAAGCGCTGGCGCCTGACCCGCGCCGCGCTGGAGCTGCTGGCCGAATGCGGCCATCCGTGCACGATCGTCACCAAGAACGCGCTGGTGGAGCGCGACCTGGATCTGCTCGCGCCGATGGCGAAAGCCGGCCTGGTGCAGGTGTTCGTCTCGGCCAATTCGCTCGACAACCACCTGGCCGCGAAGCTGGAGCCGCGCGCCAGCGCCCCGCACCGGCGCATCCAGGCGATCCGCGCGCTGGCCGACGCCGGCGTGCCGGTGGGCGTGCTGGTGGCGCCGATCATCCCTGTGCTCAACGACCGCGACATGGAAGCGGTGCTCGAACAGGCCGCTGCCGCGGGCGCGCGTTGCGCCGGCTATACCGTGGTGCGTCTGCCGCACGAGCTCAAGGCGCTGGTCCGCGAATGGCTGGCGCTGCACGCGCCCGATCGCGCCGCGCATGTAATGAGCCTGATCCAGCAGATGAACGGCGGACGCGACTACGACAGCGACTTCCGCACGCGTATGCGCGGGCAGGGCGTGTTCGCCGATCTGCTCAAGCGCCGCTTCGAGATTGCCTGCCGCAAACACGGCTTCGGCCGCGCCCGCGAACTGCAGCTGGACACCACCCGCTTCGTGCCGCCACGCAAGCCATCGCCACAGGGTCAGCTGTTCTAGGCACAAGCCCGTCCTGGGTTGCGCCGCAGCGTTTGCTGAACCGTGCCCGCGGCGCTTCACATCCTCCTGACCGCGCCACCGCTTTGCTTCGCGATCGATGCGCGGCGGTGCGCTGCGTCTGACCTTAGGTTATGCGGAGGTGCCCATGTCTTCGTTTGCGATCTATCTGATTGGCATGCTGCTGGTGATCGGCGGTCTGGCGTATGTTGCGTGGATGCTGCACACGCCTACCCACTGGCTGATCGCCGGCGTGGTGGTGATGCTGGGTCTGGGTGTTCTGGGCGCGGTGAAGAGCACGCGCCGGCGTGATCCGCCCGGGCCCTGAGATCGGTGTGCCCGGCAAAAGGGCGAGTCGTGCGACCCGCCCTTTAGGTGCAGTGGAAGCGGTGGATCAGCTGCCTGCGGGGAGGTACTTGCCGAACCACAGCAGCGCACGCTGCAGCACGTCACGCTGGTGCGCCGGATCGACGAAGTGGTGGCCCTCGTTGGGATAGACCACCAGCGAGGTCGGCACGCCCTGGGCGCGCAGCGCGTGCCACATCTCGAACGACTGCGGCGCCGGGCATTCGGCGTCGCGGTCGCCGACCACGATCAGCATCGGCGTCTTCACCTGCTTGATGAAGTTGATCGCCGAGCTCTTGGCGTACACCGCCGGATCGTCATACACCGAGGCGCCGAAGAACGGCGTCATCCACTGGTCGATCAGGTTCTGGCCGTAGTAGCTCTGCCAGTTGGCGATGCCCGCGCCGGCCACCACGGCGCGGAAGCGCTGGGTCTGGGTGGGCGCGAACATGCTCATGAAGCCGCCGTAGCTCCAGCCGGTGAGGCCGAGGCGCTGGTCGTCCACCGGCAGGGTCTTCTCGATGGTGTCCACGCCAGCGAGGATGTCGCGCAGGTCGCCGTGGCCGAAGTCCTTGCGGTTGGCCTGCACGTAATCCTCGCCCTGGCCGTAGCTGCCGCGCGGGTTGGGCATGAACACGAAATAGCCCAGCGGCGAGAACGGCACGCCGCCGAAGCCCACCGACGGCCAGCGCGGCAGCACGGCGCTGGCCGGTCCGCCATGCACCATCACGATCATCGGGTAGCTGCGGTGCTTGTCGTAGTTGGCCGGGTAGAGCAGCCAGCCCTGCACATGGCGGCCTTCGTTGTCCCATTCGATCGACTCGGCCTGGCCCCACGCAGGCTTCAGCGCCGCGTTGATCGCGGTGACCGCCGGTGGCGCGGTGGCGCCGAGCGCACCGGCATGCACTTCCGGCGCCTGCGCGTAGGAGCTCTGCGCATAGGCCACCGTCGCATGATCGGCCGACAGCGACAGGCCCATCGCCGCGCTGCCGTCGCCGAGGCTGGCGTCTGCGGTGAACAGCGGTGCCTGCGCGGTGGCGTGGGTGGCATCGATCGCGTACGGCGCCACTTCGCTGCGGCCATTGCGGATCTGCGCCACCAGCAGGTGATCGGCGCCGGTCCAGGCGAACCACACCGGGGTGACCTTGATGCCCGGGGTCAGTGCGGTGACTGCGCCGCCGGCGGAGGGCACGGCGTAGAGGTCGCCGCCGGTCGCGCCCTGGTCGCTCATCAGGCCGCCGATGAAGACGATGCGCGAACCGTCCGGTGACCAGCGCGGCAGCGCCATCTGCAGTCCGTGCAGCGGGCCGGTGACGGTGCGCGTGTCGACCAGCGCGCGCGGCGCGGCGTCGGCGCGCGCGTCCTGCGCGTAGAGCTTGGCGATCCACCAGTTGTTGTCGCCCGGCGCCGGCGCGGCCACGTAGGCAAGCCGGCGGCTGTCCGGTGACCAGCTGAATTCGTACACGTAGCTGGGCGCGGGCGTGAGCAGTTGCACGGCGCCACCGGTGGCCGGCACCGCGGCGACGCGCTGCACTTCGAGGCCATCCACGCCGATCTCGCCGGCGGCCGGTTTGGCCGCGGCGACCGCGCTGGCCGCACGGGTGGCGCCTTCGACGTAGAGGAAGGCGACACGCCTGCCGTCAGCGGACCACGCCAGGTCGTGCGAGTAGCCGTGCAGCGCGGCCAGCCGCTTGGGCGCCGCCTTGCCGGCGGCGTCGGCCAGCACCAGATCCTTCTGACCCGGCTTGGCGCCGACGCTGGGGCAATCGGTGAGGAAGGCGAGATGGCGCGAATCCGGCGCCCAGGCGATGTCGCTCTCGCTGCAGCGGCCAGGCTGGTCGCGCGTGTTGAGGCGGTGCGCGCCGCGGCCATCGGTCCCGGCCAGCATGATCGCCGGCTTGCCGGCGGTATCGACCACCCACGCCAGCTGCCGGCCATCGGGTGAAAGCTGCACGGCGTGGACGGCGCGCACCTTGCCCAATTCGGTGAGCAAGTGGTCGATGCGCGGGTCGACCGGGGCGGTGCCCGCCAGCACGGCGGGAGCGAGCGCGCCCGCCAGCATCGCCAGCGACAGGCGAAGGAAGGATCGAATCATGGTCACTCTCATGGGGCGGATCGGCCCACGACGCTAGCAGCGTGCGGGCCGGCGCTCCAAGTGCTGCGCGCGTGTGTCGATCAGGGCGCCGGCGCCGCCCTCTGGGCACGCGCCTGCCTGACTGCGGCGAGCCGTGCGCGGATCGTCGGCAGCGCGGCCACGGCGGCCTGCTCGCCCGCCAGGATCGCCTGCTGCTTCTGCGCGAAGTCGGTCGCGCCGATGCCGGCGACCTGCGGCCGGATCACCACGTCGGCGCGCGCCAGCTCCTGCGCGCCCAGCGTCTGGCCCATGATGCTGATCGACTGGTTGACGATGTCGACCATGCCTTCGGGATTGCGCCCGTCGGCCTTGCTGGAAATGTCTACCGCGATCACCACGTCGGCGCCGAGCTGGCGCGCCGCGTCCACCGGCACCGGGCTGGTGACGCCGCCATCGACGTAGTGCTTGAGGCCGATCGCGGTGGGTTCGAACACGCCGGGAATGCTGCACGAGGCGCGCACCGCCTCGCCGGTGTTGCCGCGGGTGAATACGGTGCGCTGGCCGTTTTCCAGCTCGGTGGCGACGGCAGCGAACGGCTTCTTCAGCCGCTCGATGGGCGTGTGGTCCAGCTGGGTGTTGATGTAGTCCTCCAGCGCCTGGCCGCGCACCAGGCCGCCAGAGAACAGCCGCACGTCGCGCAGGCTGGACTCGTCCAGCGCCAACGCCGCCTGCTGCAGCGCGAAACCGTCCATGCCGCCGGCGTACAGCGCGCCCACCACGCTGCCGGCGCTGGTGCCGGCCACCACGTCGATCCGGATGCCGTTGGCCTCGAGCATCTTGATCACGCCGATGTGCGCGAAGCCCTTGGCCGCACCACCGCCCAACGCCAGGCCGATGCGCAACGGCGGCAGCGGCGACGGGGTGGGTGCGGGCGGGCGGCGGACCGCCGGTGCACACGCTGCGAGCAGCAGCGTGGCGAGCAGCGGAAGCAGTAATCGGCGAAGGCTCATCGGGACGGCGACATCGGCGGCAAAGCGGGCGAGTCTACGGCGGCGATGGGGCGCCGCGCGGCCCGCTCCGTGGCCGCCTTCAGTCGCCATTGGCTCGGCGACTCACAGACGCGCGCCGTCCGCTTCCACGTGATAGTGCGTGGCTCGTTCCACCTCCTGGCGCGAGCCGAGAAACACCGGCACGCGCTGGTGCAGTCCGCTGGGCGCGATTTCCATGATGCGCGCGCGCCCGGTGGTGGCTGCGCCGCCCGCCTGCTCCACGATGAAGGCCATCGGGTTGGCCTCGTACATCAGCCGCAGCTTGCCGCCCTTGCTCTTGATCTTCGCGTCCAGCGGATAGAAGAACACGCCGCCGCGGGTGATGATGCGATGCACGTCGGCGACCATCGAGGCGACCCAGCGCATGTTGAAATCCTTGCCGCGCGGGCCTTCGGTGCCGGCCAGCAGCTCGCCCACGTAGCGCTGCATCGGCGCTTCCCAGTGGCGCTGGTTGGACATGTTGATGGCGAACTCGGCGGTGGCTTCCGGGATGCGGATGCCGCGCCGGCTCAGCACGAAGCTGCCCACCTCGCGGTCCAGCGTGAACTCATGGGTGCCGTGGCCGAAGGTCAGCACCAGCACGGTGGCTGGGCCGTACACCACGTAGCCCGCCGCCAGCTGCTCGGTGCCCGGCTGCAGGAAGTGCTCCACCTTGGGTTCGGTCACGTGATCCGGGCAGCGCAGCACCGAGAAGATGGTGCCGACGGAGATGTTCACGTCGATGTTCGAGCTGCCGTCCAGCGGATCGAACAGCAGCAGGTGGTTGCCCTTCGGATACATGTCGGGAATCTGCTGCGGGTCTTCCATTTCTTCCGACGCGCAGGCCGCCAGATGACCGCCCCAGGCGTTGGCCTCGAGCAGGATCTCGTTGGAGATCACGTCCAGCTTCTTCTGCGCCTCGCCCTGGATATTGATGCTGGCCGCATCGCCTTCGCCCGCCGCCATGCCCAGCACGCCGCCCAGCGCGCCCTTGTTGGTCGCCACGCTGATGCGCTTGCAGGCGCGCGCCACCACCTCGATCAGCAGCGACAGCTCGGCGTTGATGTGGCCAGCGCGGCGTTCCTCGATCAGGAACTGGATCAGCGAAACGGGTTTCATGAGAGCTCCATGGCAGAAAGAAGCCTCATTGTCCCGTGAGCGTTCGGGTCGCGCCAGCGGAGGCATCTCGCGCGCCCCCTTCGGTGGGGTAGGAACCGGGACTTTTGGGACGATTGTGGGAAGTTTCCTTCGCGCGCAAACTGGCAGCCGTGTCCCCGGCTGCGGTCGATGTCATGCGCGTTGGATGTCTTCGTCTCTTCCTGTGTGCTGCCGCTTTACTGGGCGCAACAGCGGCCTGCGCGCAATCGTACGATCGGGCGGCCGTGCGGATGTTCGTCGCGCTCAGCAAGCGCCCTGATCCGCTGGCACGGTACCAGTACCTGCAGACGATCAAGCCGGAACTGTCCGTCGCTAATCAGGGGCTCGCCGCGCAGATGAGCGCGTTCGCGCTGTCCGAGCTTGGCCTTTACAGCCGCGCAGTGCTGGAGTTTCCACTGAGGATGGAGCCGGTGCCGGGGTTGATACTGCCCGAGGCTCAAGCCTGGCAGGCCGAGAATGCGCTCGACGTGATCGCGCGGGAAGCGGCCAGCCGCCGCATCGTCATGATCAACGAGGTGCACCACAACGCGCAGACCCGCGCGCTCACCCTGCAGCTGCTGCCGCGCTTGCGGGCAGCGGGGTTCACGCATCTGGCGATCGAGGCGCTAGGGAACGATCCCGACCTCACCAAGCGCGGGTACCCGTTGCGCAGCAGCGGTACCGAGTACCTGCAAGAGCCGCTGTATGGCGAAATCGTGCGTCAGGGCATCCGGCTGGGCTTCATTCTGGTGCCCTACGACGATGATTCCGCGGCTGGTAATACCCAGGCGCGCGAATCGGGACAGGCGCGAAACCTCTATGACCGGGTTTTCGCCAAGGACTCCCAAGCGCGCCTCGTGGTCGCGGCGGGTTACGCCCATGTGGATAAGGCGATCGGCAGACTGGGCCGGGCCCGACCCATGGCCATGGCGCTCGCCGAGCTGACCGGTGTGGATCCGCTGTCGGTCGATCAGGCCCAGTTTGTCGAGGCGCAGCGTAATGGCGAAGACGACTACCAGCTGCTGACTGCCCGGTTTCCGTCAGACGTGCCCGAGGTGCTTGTCGACCGGACCAGCGGGCGCCCTTGGTCGGCGGCGCCCAAGCTTTACGACATCAGCGTGATTTCCCCCCGTTCGCTTACGCTCGGCGCACTGGGAGCGGCCGAGGTCGACGATCCCGTGCACGGCCGCTATCGCATCCTCAACAGTGGCATGCAGATGGCCACCCAGGCCTTCGTGGCGTTCAATGACATGCAACGGCCCGCATGGCTCACCCTTGGCGGGCAGCGCCGTAGCTATCCGATTGACACGAGGTTGTGTCGCGAGCAGATCCCCTGCGTGGTGGAAGCTCATTACGTGGGTGAGCCGGATCTGGCGACCCCGGCGGATATCTACGCGTTCCTCAAGCCGACCAGCAGCGCCAAGCTCTATCTACGGCCGGGGCGGTATCGCCTCCTCGCCAGAAGTGACCAGGGCCGAACGCTCTCGCAAACGGTGATCGACGTAGCCGGCCCCTGAAGCGACGCCACGCGGACTCCATCTCACCACCCTGCTGACATCACGTTGGCAGCAGGGCGGGGCGATGCTTGCGCTCCACCCACGGAGGGCAGGTCCATGCGCGATACGGTTTATGTTCTGGTGTTTGACGGCTTCGCCGACTGGCAGGCAGCACTGGCGCTGTGCGAGGTGCGTCGGCCGGGCGAGTGGCAGGTGTGCACGCTCGGCTTCAGCCGGGCGCCGGTGGTGTCGATGGGCGGGTTGACGGTGCAGCCGGACGCCACCCTGGCCGAGCTGGCGATGGATCGCGCGGTCATGCTGGTGGTCCCCGGTGGCCACCTGTGGCTGCGTGGTGAAGGCGCGGCGGCCGTGGAGCGCTTGCGTGAGGCGCATGCCGCCGGGGCGACGGTGGCGGGCATCGACAATGGCGTGGTGCCGCTGGCGCGCGCCGGTCTGCTCGACGGCGTGCGCCACACCGGCAATTGGGCCGGTCAGCTGAGCGCCGTGCCGGATTACGCGGGCGAAGACCAGTACGACGCCGAGGTGCTGGCGGCGAACGACGGCGGGGTGATCACGGCCAGTCACCTGGGCAGCGTGGAGTTCGCGCGCGAGGTGATCCGCACGCTCGATCTCTACAGCCCCACCGATCGCGAGGACTGGTTCCGCCTGTTCAAGCACGCCAGGCTGCCGGCATGGTGCGCGGGCGCGTCGCCGGTCGAGGTGGCCGCATGAGCCAGCACCTGGATCGCCTGCTGCGCGCCTATCGGCCGCTGTACCTGCGCGGCACGCTGGTCGAGGGCACCGCCCGGCTCGAACGCCCGTCCGCTGCGGAGCAACGACCCAGGCCGGCACGGTTGAGCCTGCTGGCTTGGGTGGCGCTGGTGCTGCCGCGACGCGGGCGGGGCAAGCCATGAGTGCGTCCGCGACCGCGGCGATCGGTGTCCTCGAGCTGCGCCAGTACACGCTGCGCCCGGGCCAGCGCGATCGCTTGGTGACGCTGTTCGAGCGCGCCTTCATCGAATCGCAGGAGGCGCTGGGTATCGCCCTGCCGGGCCAGTTTGCCGATGTCGCCGATGCCGATCGCTTCGTTTGGCTGCGCGGCTTTGCCGACATGGCGGCGCGCGCTCATGCCCTGGCCGCCTTCTACGACGGCCCGGTATGGCGCGCGCACCGGAACGAGGCCAACGCCACGATGATCGATTCGGACGACGTGCTGCTGCTGCGCCCCTGGCAGCCGTTCGACCTGCGCGGTCTGGAGCGAGCACCCGCGGGCCGGCCGCTACCCGCAGGCCCGGTGCGGGCGATGATTTGCCCGTTGCGCCCGGGCAGTGCCCGCGCGGTGGCGCAGGCGTTCGACTACCGGGTGCGCCCGCGATGGGAGGCGCACGGCGCGCGGCTGCTAGGCAGCTGGATCACCGAGCCGGCGCGCAACAACTTCCCGCGCCTGCCGGTGCGCGAGGACGAGCCGGTGTTCGTCTGGTTCGCCGGCTTCGCGGACGAGGCCAGCCATGCGCGGTGGCGCCACGCGATCGAGGCCGATCCGGCTGCCGCCGAGGCGTTGGCGCGCTGGCAGACGAGCCTGGATGGCCCGCCGCAGTGGCTGCACCTGGCCCCCACGGCGCGATCGTTGCTGCGGGGTGCCATCGAGGTTCGTTCCCCCGCGCCGGTCGGCGTCCCTGCCGCCGTCGATCCGCTCTGAGGCATTCTCCACCCACCATCCACACGAGGAACCGTGCCGTGACTCCTGCACCCCGCGTCACCTTCTTCTATGCCCCGCACACCCGCGCCAGCGGCACGCTTGCCCTGTTCGAGGAGCTGGGCGTCGATTACGACCTGCACCTGCTCAGCCTCAAGGCCGGCACCCAGCGCGCGCCGGAGTATCTGGCCGTGAACCCGATGGGCAAGGTGCCGGCGATCGTGCACGACGGCGCGCTGGTCGCCGAGCAACCGGCGGTCTTCATCTATCTGGCCGACCTGTACGCCGACAAGGGGCTCGCCCCGCCGATCGGTGACCCGTTGCGCGGCCCGTACCTGCGCTGGCTGGTGTTCTACGGCTCGTGCTTCGAGCCGGCCATCGTCGACCGCGCCATGAAGCGCGAGCCGGCGCCGCCCTCGACCTCCCCCTACGGCAGCTGGGAACAGGTGCTCGATGCGCTGACCGCGCAGCTGGAAAAGGGCCCGTATCTGTTTGGCGAGCGCTTCACCGCGGCCGACGTGCTGTGGGGCACGGCGCTGAACTGGACCACCCGATTCCAGCTGGTGCCGGAGTTGCCGGTGATCCGCGGCTACATCGACCGCGTGCTGGCGCGTCCGGCCATGCAGCGTGCGCTGGCGAAGGACGCCGAATTCGCCGCCCGGGAGGGCTAGGCACATGGCGATCCGGCCCGCGGTTCGCCCGTGGCCGGATGGCCGTCCATACGGTTCGATACGCCCGCATGACCTGTGTCGCAGGCGCTGCGATGCGTCTGCCGGCATCATGCGCGGATGCGCCGAGCCGACCGCCTGTTCCTCATCATCCACGCCCTGCGCGGGCGCCGCACCGCGTTACAGGCGCGTTCGCTCGCGGCGACGCTGGGCGTCTCGCTGCGCACGGTTTACCGGGACGTGGCCGATCTGCAGCTCTCCGGCGTGCCGATCGAAGGCGAGGCCGGCGTCGGCTACGTGCTGCGCAAGGGCTCGGACATCCCGCCGCTGATGTTCACCGCCGACGAGCTCGAATCGCTGGTGGTGGGCACGCGCTTCGTACGCGCGTTTGCCGGTGACCGGCTGGCCGCCGGCGCGCAGGCGGCGCTGATGAAGATCGAGGCGGTGCTGCCGGCGGACCTGCGCGAGCGCTCGGTGCGCACGCGCATCTACGCGCCGGTATGGCGCGATGCGCACCAAGCCGCCTTCGCCGCGCGTATCGACCAGCTGCATGCGGCGATCGAGGCCAAGCGCGTGCTTCGCCTCACCTACCGCGACGAGGCCGGCCGCGCCAGCGAGCGCGAGATCGAGCCGCTGTGCCTGGCGTTCTGGGGCGGCGCCTGGACGCTGGGCACCTGGTGCCGGCTGCGCGCGGATTTCCGCAATTTCCGGCCGGACCGCATCGACGCCATCGAAGACACCGGCGAGTGCTTTACCGAGCGTCCCGCGAACAATCTCGACGCCTACCTCACGGCCATGCGCGCCTACTACGCGGGCATGGATTGACGCTGGCATTGCGCGCAATCTCTGCGAAGATCGTGGATTGATTTTGCGGAGGGGACGTGTCGATGAAGTACCTGCTGGGCGGCCTGCTGGCCGCGACGCTGAGCCTGACTGCCGTGGCGGCGCCGGCGAGCAGTGCCGATGGGCGATTTCGCGACATCTACACCCGCGAATGGGCGTGGCGCACCGGGCAGAGCGGCATCAGCAGCTCCGGCGAGATCCAGCCCGGCGAGGGTCGCCTGGACAGCGTCGATCCGGCCACCCAGCAGGCGCGCCAGAAGCGCTGGCAGGCCGTGCTCGACCAGCTCGACACGATCGACCCGGCCGCGCTGTCGTCCAAGGAGCGGGTGAACTACGCGATCTACCACGCGCAGATCGCCAACCTGCTCGCCGCGCAGCAGTTCAAGACCTGGCAGATGCCGTTCAACAGCGACTCTTCGTTCTGGGGCGACATCGGCTACGAACTGCACGACGATCAGCTGCGCAGCGCCGCCGACTACCAGCGCTATCTCGACCGGCTCGGGCAGATCCCCGCGTATTTCGACCAGCAGATCGCCAACATGCGCGAGGGTCTCAAGCGCGGCTTCAGCGTGCCGCGCGCGGTGCTGGACGGGCGCGACGTGTCGATCGCCGCGGTCGCCAATCTCACCGACCCGACCGCCAGCGATTTCTATGCGCCGTTCAAGCGCCTGCCGGACAGCTTCAGCGCCGATCAGGTGCAGGCGCTGCAGGGCGAGGCGCTGCGCCGCGTGCGCGACGACGTGATTCCGGCCTACCAGCGGCTTCTTGACTTCTTCCGCAACGAGTACCTGCCGCAGGCGCGCACCACGCTGGCCGCCGAGGCGCTGCCCGACGGCAAGGCGTTCTATCGCCAGCAGATCCGCGAGTACACCACGCTGGATCTCGACCCCGAGGCGATCCATCAGACCGGGCTGGAGCAGGTCGCTAAGATCCACGCGCAGATGCTGCAGACCATGCAGGACAGCGGCTTCAAGGGCAGCTTTGCGCAGTTCCTGCACTTCCTGCGCACCGATCCGCAGTTCTACGCCAAGACGCCCGACGAACTGCTGATGCGCACCGCCTGGGTCGCCAAGCAGGTGGATGGCCAGCTGGGCAAGTTCTTCGGCCGCCTGCCGCGCCAGCGCTTCGCCATCGTGCCGGTGCCGGCGGACATCGCGCCGTACTACACCTCCGGTCGCGGCGGGGCCGATGCCTACTTGGTCAACACCTACGACCTGAAGTCGCGGCCGCTGTACAACATGCCCGCGCTGACCCTGCACGAGTCGATGCCCGGCCATGCGCTGCAACTGGCGCTGGCCGCCGAGCAACGCGGGCAGCCGGCATTTCGCCGCGACAGCTACATCTCCGCCTACGGCGAAGGCTGGGGCCTGTATGCCGAATACCTCGGCAACGAGATGGGCATCTACACCACGCCCTACCAGCGCTTCGGCTATCTCACCTACCAGATGTGGCGCGCGGCCCGGCTGGTGGTGGACACCGGCATCCACCACGACGGCTGGACGCGGCAGCAGGCAATCGACTACCTCACCGACAACACCGCGCTGTCCGACCGGGAGATCGCCAACGAGGTCGACCGCTACATCAGCTGGCCGGGGCAGGCGCTGTCCTACGAGATCGGCTACCTGAAGATTCTCGAGCTGCGCCGCAAGGCCGAGCAGGCGCTGGGCGACAAGTTCGACCTGCGCGCCTTCCACGACACCGTGCTGCAGCTGGGCTCGGTGCCGCTGCCCGTGCTGGAGCAGCGCATCGAGCGCTTCATCGCCGACGGTGGTCCCGAGCCGGACTTCGGCTGCGACGGGCACGACGGCGACGCCAAGCGCTGATCACGATTGTCGCGCGAGGCCGCGTGGTCAGCGGCGAGCACCTGCCACGGCGGTGAGCTTTACTCCGCGAAGGAGCCGGGAAGGTGGTCGTGCGACGGGGCAGGTCAACGCGGCGCCACCGGCACATACTGGCCGCGCTCGCCGTAGCGGCGGGCGCGGGTGTCGATGTTGGCGCACAGTCGCCCGCCATCGCAGAGCGTGACGTCCGCCCCGTTGTACGCGCGCAGCAGCTCGGCCGACAGCTGATTGTCGCGGATCACGCCGGCGTATTGCATCGACAGCCAGGCGCCGCCGCCGAGCAGCAGCACGAGGCAGGCTGCCATGGCGCCCACGGTTTTCCACAGCAGCAGGCGATGCAGCCGCTCCAGCCGTGCGAGTTGGCCGGACAGCCGCAGCGCCGCGCCCTCGATCTCCGTGCCGGCGGTACGCACACGCTGCTGGTAATCGTGCACCGGCCGCTCCATGCCGGCGCTCATCCTGTCCATGACCAGCGCGGGCAAGGTAGCGAGCGATCCATCGGCCGATTGCCGCACGATCGCCGGTACCTGCCGGGCCACTGTTTCCAGCTCGCCGGTCAGCGTCTGCAGGCGGCCATCGATGACGCCGCAACGCCGGTCGAACTGCTCCATCAGCGCGGCCGTCTTGCTGATCAGGGCGGAGAGTTGCTGCTCGTCCATGGGGTATCGCTCCTTCGTTCCGTCGCGCTCAACGCATCGGTCCACGGGTTTCCATTACGGGAACGGCCGCCTGCGGCACCGGCTGATGCAGCGCGGACTGCTCCAGCGCATCCACCGCCGCACCCGCCTGAGCGCGCAGGTCGCGCCCGGCATCCATGGCGGCCAACTGCTGGTTGTCGCGCATGAAGGTCCCCCAGTCGCCGCTTTGCGCCGCCGCGAGCATGTGGTCGACCTGCAGTGACAAGGTGTGATCGGCGGCATTCCGGCTGCCAGGCTGCACGCCTGGGAGGGGGCCGTTGGGCATCCGCTGCCATTGCAATGTGGCACTCAACAATTCATCACGAGGCTCAGCATTGTTCGGATCAGCGACCTTGCCGATGTCGCGCCAAGGGACCAGCCGCTCGTTGTAGCCACCCGGCTGAAGACGATCGATCTTGGGGGTGATCCGATAAATGAACATGCCCTCCTCGGAACGATGCACCACGTTGAGACGGGGGTCATCGGGTTCGGGCTGCTTGGTGAGGAAGGGCTGGTCACTGAGACCGTTGATGTAATCGATGATCAGGTTACCCGCGCGGTTGGACAGCCCGTCACGGTGATAGCTCCCGCCCACGTCGGAATGCGCGCCTGGCACGTAGATGCCTGCAAAGCGCCCATCGGCGGTAATGCCCGGATCGATGATGTGGTCAGATTTGAAGAGGCTGCGCCTCTCGTCGGTCGACATCAGCTGGATTCCGGACACCACCGATGGTGGAAGCCGGCGATCGTCATTGCGAAGCTCATTGCCGGTGCCCACTGGATCCATCAATGCCACCGCTTGCGCGGTTTTGCCGGGAGCGACGAGCGGAGGCTTGGTATATGCGACGTGCGCAACCAGGTGATCCGAGGTATAGGTATAGACGGCCCCCGCGGGATCTTGGATGCCACGTTCGTGCACCAGTCGGGCAAAGATTGCTACCTCGTCGGCACCGCGACTGAAGCCTACCGAAGCAAGGGATATCCGCGCATCTGGATCCGCTTCGCGCCATTCCTTGGCCTGCTCGATGAACTTCTTGTACATCAGCTCCGCACGCTCTTCGCAGGTATAGCCGTCCGCACCATCCAGCGCGCGCTTGAGGGGATTTTCCTGAGTACCTGCCCCTGCGACGTAGCCCACGCGGATGTTTGGATGCTCCGACATGTGAGCAACGAGGTCCTGCCGGATGGATGCGACGTTTGTCGCGTGCTCGGGATCCTTGTCGGCGTCGTTACCCGTACCATCCAGCGCGGCGACAAATAGATACTCGTGAGGGTTCCCGGCATGTACCAGAACCGGCTCATCGAAGGTCGCCAATTGTTCCCTAGCCCTTTGGTACATGGCTAGGCGGGTACCGTCAGCTGGGAAAAAAGTCACTCCTTCGGACAGCCATCCATCAGCTTGCCGCTTGTGCTTCTCGGCCATTCCGTGGCGCTCCAGTTAGTAAGTGTGTGTCCAAGCGAGAATTAGATCGTGCCGGGTATCGCTATTTGCATTTCCAGGAATCTGCAGATGTTTAGTGGGAATCATCGCCTTCATGTACACGTTGATCGTCCGGTCGTTGACCTCGACGAAGATGCCTGGATCGAGATAGAGGCCCTGCGGATACATCCCGTCCGGGATTTCGTCGTCTGGTACACGATGGAGAATCCGCTCGTCCTTGAACACCTGCGCCAAGTTGATGGTGGCGTGATGTTCCTGGCCGTCCATCGAAGTCCATGACACGTCGACCGGACCAGGGAAGTTGCGGATGCCGCTGTAGGAGCCAAAGCCCCATTGCGACCGGTAATCACCAGCGGGTGGCGGACCGGATGGCTTGTCTGCGTAGAGCGCGGTGAAGTCTTCGTTGTCGTAGATCACTCGGCACGCCAGCGTGTTGAACGCGAAGGCCGAGAAGCTGTGGATCTTGAAGCGCAGCGGCAGCAGATTGCCGTTAACCGTGTATTGTGCGGCGGGTGCTGTGGACATGGCGTGGGTGCAACCGGTGAGGGAAAGCAGGGAAAGGCACGCGGCGAGGGTGCAGTGCAGGCTTGGCGAAGGCGACCGGCGGCTCATGCCGAGGGCTCGCGGCAGGTCAACAAGAGAGGCTTCCGCCCCAGACCAGGAGAATCCCGGCGAATTGCGATGGCGCGACGGTAAGAATGGGCATCGATGGCTCCTTGCATAGCGTGCTCCGTAATTTCAGGCCGCTCCAGCGGGAGCGCTAACCGCGATGCTAGATAGGCTCCGTGGTTCGGCACAATCCGAAAGTATCCCTATGTGCTGTCGGCTCGGGCAGTTCTGTGACAGCGTCATCATTGTGAGCAGATACTCCAAAAATGAAGTAAAGTGACAATAAGCTTTACATATGGAGCTTCTAATGCAGCCGCAACCGCAAGCTGACACGCTCCCTGCACGCGACCTCGGCGGCCCGGCGCTGCGCAGCTTTTTCCGGCTGGCCGAGGCGTGGCAGTTGCGGGTGGCGGAGCAGCGCAAGTTGCTGGGCGATCCGCCGGAGTCGACGTTCTACAAATGGAAGCGCGAGCAGGACGGTGCGCCGGGGCGCGACGTGATCGAGCGCATCAGCTACCTGCTGGGCATCTTCAAGGCGCTGCAGATCCTGTTTCCCGATCCGGCGCAGGCCGATGCGTGGTTGCGCAGGCCGAACCAGGCGGCGTTGTTTGGCGGGCACTCGGCGCTGGAGCGCATGCTGTCGGGCAACGTGGCGGACCTGTTCGTGGTGCGCCAGTACCTCGATGCGCAGCGCGGCTGAGCCGCGACGTGTCGCCGATCGCGTTCGACGAGACGACGGCCGGCCACACTACGGGCGTTGATTCGTATCGTTTCGATCGGCATGCGCGCAGGGGAGCGTGCCGGGCCCGCGGCTGCGCCGCACCTTGCTGATTGCCGACGCCACCGTGTCCATCGACCCGCCCCCGATCAAGCGCATCCGCTGGAGCCACGCCTACCGTATCGTGCCGAGCCGCTTCCCGCCGGTGGGGCTGTTCGACCGCATCGCCGATCCGGCGGACCTCGATGCGGTGTTCGCGATCGAGGCGCTGACCAACTCGCGCCTGCGCGAGGAAGCCGATGCGCTGAAGCTGGTGCCGGCCGCGCGGCGCATCAGTGGCCCCGGCAGTACGCCGGTGATGGCCGCGTTCACCCACCTCAATCCAGAAGGCAGCCGTTTTTCCGACGGCAGCTGGGGCGTGTTCTACGCCGGGCACAGCGTGACTACGGCGGTGGAGGAAACGGTCTACCACCGCGAGCGCTTCCTCGCGGCGACGGCCGAGCCGTCGTGCGACCTGCCGATGCGCTGCTACCGCACCAGCATCGCCGGTCGCCTTCATGATCTGCGCGGCGGCTGGCCGGCGATGCACGACCCGACCGACTACACCGCCAGCGTCGCGCTGGCGCGCACGCTGCGCGAGGCCGGCTCCAACGGCATCGTCTACGACAGCGTGCGTCACGCCGGCGGCGAATGTGCGGCGGTGTTCTACCCGGATCTGCTCGCGCCGTGCGTGCAGTCCGAGCATCTCGTCTATCGCTGGGATGGACGGCGCATCGCCATGGTGCTGCGGGTGTCGGAACTGCCGCGCGCGCGTTAGGGTTTGTTCTTCCCGCCCGTTGCCCCGAGAGGCCCCCATGACTCGCTGGATATTGCTGTCACTGATCGCCCTGTTGCCCGCGCTAGCCATGGCGCACGAACGCGATGCCGCGAACGACCACACCATCTGGCGCAAGGACATTGCCGCCTTCGAGGCCGCCGACCGTGCGCAGCCGCCGGCGCCCGGCGCGGTGCTGTTCATCGGCAGCTCGTCGATCCGCTTCTGGACCACGCTGGCCAGCGACTTTCCCGAGGTGCGCACGATCAACCGCGGCTTCGGCGGGTCGGAAATCAACGACGCCACCTATTTCGCCGACCGCATCGTGGCGCCGTACCGGCCCAGCGCCATCGTGATGTACGCGGGCGACAACGACATCGCCGCCGGCGACAGTCCGGGCTTCGTGCTCAAGGAATTCCAGGATTTCGTGCGCAAGGCACGAACCGTCACGCCCGGCGTGCCGATCGCCTTCATCGCGATCAAGCCGAGCATGGCGCGCAAGGCGCTGCTGCCACAGATCCGCGCGGCCAACGCCAAGATCCGCGACTGGGCCGCCACGCAAAAGGGGGTGACCTACCTCGACGTGCTCACTCCGATGCTCGGCGAGGATGGCCAGCCGCAGCCGAAATGGTTCCGCGAGGACGGTCTGCACATGAACCGCAGCGGTTACGAGCTGTGGATCGGCATCGTGAAGCCGTGGGTGGACGCGCACGGGCGGTGAATGCGGTCGCCGCGGCAGGTCGCGCTGCGGACTGCTTTTCTGGCCCCGGGGCCTTCCGCAGGTCGCTCACAGGGTGAGCTCCTACCGGGGACTTCTTCCCCGTGGGAGTCAGGTGTCGGCGTTGGTCGCCCAGCCCTCGCGGGTGCCCACGTTGAATACGCGGTCGCTGTCGAGCACGTCGCCTGCGGCATGCGGCGCGCTCGCTGCGAGGCGCTGGTAGATCGGGGTGAAATCCGGCCGGGTGGCATCGAACAGCTGCTCGAAGCTCTCGATCACGAAGTAGGTCTGCTGGTAGGTGTCGATGCGGTAGCGCGTGCTCATCACGCGCTCCAGGCCGAAGCCGATGCGGTTGGGCGCGGCGGAGTCCAGACAGTAGATCGACTCGCCCTTGGAGCTGACGATGCCGGCGCCGTAGATGCGCAAACCGTCCGGCGTGTTGATCAGCCCGAATTCCACCGTGTACCAATACAGCCGCGTGAGGTTCATCAGCGCCTCGGGGCCGATCCCGAACGCCTTCATACCGCCGCGGCCATAGGCCTGCATGTAGTCGGCGAACACCGGGTTGAGCAACAGCGGCACGTGGCCGAACAGGTCGTGGAACAGGTCCGGCTCGCTGAGGTAGTCGAGCTGGTCCGGCTTGCGGATCCACCAGCTCACCGGAAAGCGGCGGTTGGCCAGGTGGTCGAAGAACACTTCGTCCGGCAGCAGACCTTCCACCGCCACGATCTGCCAGCCGGTGGCGGCGGTCAGCACTTCATTGAGCTCGGAAAACTTCGGAATGCCGTGGCCGCCCATGCCGAAGCGCTTCAAGCCGTCGAGGAACTCCTGGCAGGCCCGGCCGGGCAGCAACTCGCACTGGCGGGCGTACAGCGTGTTCCACACCTCGTGGTCGGTGGCGCTGTAGCTGTCCCAGGGCTGCTCGACGACACCGGTGGCGTACACCGGCACGTAGCCGCGGTCGGTCTGCTGGTGTTCGACGCGGCGAGGCGTGGCGTTTTCCATGGGACTCTCCGGTGGCGATAGGGCGACGCCTACCAGCATACGGCGAAGGCAACGCATCAGGCTTGTTTTATTGCTGAATATGGCGGGCCGATGGCAATATCCTTCGAAAATTATCGTTTTATACCGAAGGATCGTGCATGGCTGCCCTCGATCGTACCGACCTGCGCCTGCTCGCCGAGCTGCAGGCCCACGGCCGCGTCACCAACGCTGAGCTGGCCGAGCGGGTCAGCCTGTCGCCGTCGGCCTGCCTGCGCCGGGTGCAACGGCTGGAGGCCGAGGGCGTGATCAGCGGGTATGCGGCGCAGGTCGACCCGCAGGCGGTGGGGCTGGGGCTGCAGGCGTTCGTGCGGGTGCAGCTGGCCAAGCACGAGGCGGCCGCGATCGAGCGCTTCGTGGCGCACGTGGGCGAATGGGAGGAGGTGGTGGCCTGCCACGCGCTCACCGGTGACATGGATTACCTCATGCACGTCTACGTGGCGGACCTGGAGCATTTCTCGCGCTTCCTGCTGGACCGCCTGCTCAACGCCTCGGGCGTGGCCGACGTCAACTCCAGCTTCGTGCTGCGCACGGTGAAGCGCTCGCCCTCGCTGCCGCTGGGCCAGTTGTCCGGCTGAACCGGGGCGCAGCCACCCCTGCCATGGGTTGCATGTCGCGGCTGCCAACTAACGCTAAACTAACCGGCTGATGAGCATGGATACCGTCACCGCCCCCGAACGTGCCCCCTGGCAGCCGATCCGCTACCTGTGGCGCGTGCCGCTGCTGCTGGGGCACATCGTGCTGGGCATCCTGTTGTGCTCGCTGATCCTCAGCTGGAACCAGCACCGCGTGATGAAGAACGGCCGCGTGCCGTTCGCCCACCGCATGATCAACTGGTGGTCGCGCATGCTGATGCGCATCTTCGGCCTGCGCTCGGTGCTGATCGGCAAGCCGCTGCCCGATCCGGTGCTGTTCGTCGCCAACCACACCTCGTGGATCGACATCGAGCTGCTGCACAGCCAGCGCGCCGCCTGCTTCGTGGCCAAGGCCGAAATCGCGCGCTGGCCGCTGGTCGGCTGGATGGCCGCCACCGGCGGCACCATCTTCCATCGCCGCGGCTCCAACCATTCGCTGGCCTCGGTGATGGCGGTGATGGTGGAGCGCCTGCGCAGCGGCCGCTCGGTGGCCGTGTTTCCGGAAGGCGGCAGCGGCTACAACGGTGTGCTCAAGGTTTTTCACGCGCGCATCTTCCAGGCCGCGCTCGACGCCAACGTGCCGGTGCAGCCGGTGGCGTTGCGCTTTGCCCGCCACGGGCGCCGCGTGATCGACGCGGGCTTCCGCGAGCACGAGAGCTTCATGGCGAACTTTCTGCGCCTGCTCGGCAGCGCGCCGCTGGACGCCGAGGTGCATTTCCTCGATCCGGTACCGTCCACGCCTGACGCGCGCCGGCGCATGGCGGAACTGTCGCGCGAGCGCATCGCTGCCGCGCTGGAAGATGCCGTTCCGGACAAGGCCGCCGCATGACCCTGCCGCAAGGACGCGACTTCCAGCCGCCGTGGCCCCTGCGCAGCGGCCACATCCAGACCATGCTCTCTTCCAGCGGCGTTCGACGCCTGTTGCTGCCCAAGCGCGCGCGCACCGTGCTGGAGGGCGCCGAGCACGTGATGGTGAGCGGCGGCGGCGACGTGCGCCTGAGCGGTGCCTACACCGCCCAGCGCAGCGGTACACCTTCGCGCGGGTTGGCGGTGCTGTTCCACGGCTGGGAGGGCAGCCTCGACTCCACCTACGTGCTGCAGACCGGCAGCCGCCTGCTCGCCGACGGCTGGGACGTGTTCCGGCTCAACTTCCGCGACCACGGCGACAGCCATCACCTCAACGAGGCGCTGTTCCATTCCTGTCGTATTGACGAAGTGGTGCACGCACTGGGCGAGATCGCCGAGCGCTGGCCGACGCGGCCGATGGCGCTGGCGGGCTTCTCGCTGGGCGGCAACTTCGCCCTGCGCGCCGGTCTGGCGGCGCCGCAGTGGGGTATTCCCCTGGCCTACACGCTGGCGGTTTGTCCGATCATCGACCCGGCCGAGGGCCTGTTCTCGCTGGAAAAGCAGGCGCCGTGGTTCTACCAGGCCTACTTCATGCAGAAGTGGCGCCACTCGCTGCGCACCAAGCAGGCGGCGTTTCCGCAACACACCTATTTCGAGCTGGCCGAGCTCAAGCAGAACTTGCGTGGACTGACCGAGGCGCTGGTGCTTCGCCATACCGATTTCGACTCACTTGAAGCGTATCTGGACGGCTATTCGGTGGCCGGCGATGCGCTGCAGGCGATGCAGATTCCCGCCACCATCATGACTGCGCGGGACGATCCGGTGATTCCGGTGAACGCGTTCGAGCAGCTGCGCCTGCCGCCAAACATCGAGCTGGATATCGCCCGTTACGGCGGCCACTGCGGCTTCATCCGCGGCTGGGACATGACCAGCTTCACCGACGACTACATCGCCGCACGGTTCAACGCGATCGCTGCGGCGCGCTGAGCGCCGCTCAGGGCAGGGCGTTGGGCTCGCGCCGGCGCATCCAGCAGGCCACGCTCATGCGCTCGCGCGTGGCCGGCAGCACCTCGTGCTCGAAGCGGTCGGACAGGAACAGCACCAGCGTGCCGGCCTGCGGCAGCACGTCGTGCGTGCGGCCATCGTCCAGGTACAGGCGCAGCGCGCCGCCGTCGGCTGGATCCCACGCCTCGTTGAGGTAGTAAACCGCCGACACCGTCCGCGCATCGCTGTGGCGCAGGCGGTCGAGATGGCGCGCGTAGCGAGCGCCCGGCGCGTAGACCGCGTAGTGCGCCTCGCTCTCCACCAGGCCGAGCATCAGGCTGCGGTTGAGCGTGGTGCGCAAGGTCTCAAGCGCTGCCACCAGCGGTAGCTGCGCCTCGCTCAGCGCGGTCATCTCGAACCAGCGGGTGTGGTCGTTGCGCAGCGATGTGGCGGTGCGCTCGCCGCCGACGCGCGCGGGAGTCATGCGTCGCGCCGCGTGCATCGCCGCGCACTCGTGGGCGAGCGCGGCGGTGACCTCTTCCGGCAGCAGGCGCGGCAGCACGCACCACCCGGCCTTGGCCAGCGCATCGGCAGCCGCTTCGAATCGCGACGACAAGGAGTCCATGAAAGCCTGGGCAGCACAGGGGAGCGCGGGGCTCCGCAGCATACGCGCAGTGCTGCCGCACCGCGCGTGCCGATTCAGCGCAGCGGATCGAGCAGGCCGCGCAGGCCGTTGTGGTCCAGCTCCAGCGACAGCGCCAGCAGGCGGCCGAGCTGACCCGGTGGGAAGCCCTTGCGCGCGAACCACGCCAGGTACGCGCCAGGCAGATCGCCGATCAGCCGCCCCTGGTACTTGCCGTAGGGCATGCGCACGGTCACCAGACGCTTGAGATCTTCGGCTTCCACCGCGGCCTACTTCGCGAACAGTCGCGACGGATCGGCGAAGGCCTTGAACTCCAGCGCGTTGCCGCACGGATCGCGCAGGAACATCGTGGCCTGCTCGCCGCTCTGGCCGACGAAGCGCACGTGCGGCTCGACCACGAAGCGCACCCCCGCGGCGCGCAGCCGGTCGGCCAGCGCCTGCCAGGCGTCCATCGGCAGCACCAGGCCGAAGTGGCGCACCGGCACCGCGTCGCCGTCCACGTCGTGGGCGGCGACGGCATGCACTTCCTCCGGCGCCAGGTGGGCGACGATCTGGTGGCCGTGGAAATCGAAGTCGACCCACTCCTCGCTGCTGCGCCCTTCGGGGCAGCCGAGCAGCTCGCCGTAGAAGGCGCGGGCCTTGGCCAGCGAGGTGACCGGGAAGGCGAGGTGGAACGGAGCGAGTACGGGCGTCATGGGGTTCGAGACAAGGGGGCGTGCGTCAGCGTGGTGGGTAAACGAGAAAAGGGTCGCGACAGATCGGATACCCACGATCTTCGCCGGCGCAGCGCTCGCGCGCCAGCGCGACGATCTCGGATGCGGTGCGGCCGTCCATTGCCGAGCGACCCGGATCGCCGATGCCGCCCTTCTCGCCGAAGGCAGCCCGCCGTACCCGGTCATTGAGCTCATCCGACGCCACCACCTCGACTGCCCAGCGCAGTTCGTCGCGGCGCCCGGCAGGCAGTGCCGCGTACATCGCTCGCAGGCTGTCGAATGAGGTCGCGGGCGACGAGGTATCGGCGCGGGGTTCACCGCAGCCGTGCAGCGCCGGTAGCAGCATCAATGCAAGCAGGCGGGTGGATCGCTTCATCGGGCACCTCCGGCTGCGGGCGCGCGTAGTCTAATGAGCCGATGAAACACATCGTGATCGCCACCGTCGGCTCGCTCGGCGACCTGTTTCCGTTCCTGGCGGTGGGCCAGGTGTTGCGGCGACGCGGGCACCGCGTGACCGTGGCCACGCATGCGGTGCATCGCGACATGGTGCTGCAGGCCGGCTTGGCTTTCCACGACGCCAGCGGCATGCCCGAGCCGGACGATCGTGAAGCATTCACCGCGCGCGCATTCCATCCGTGGCACGGGCCGGCCTTCGTGGTGCGCGATTTCGCGGCGGCCGACGTTCGGGCCAGCTATCAGCGGCTGCTGCCGTTGTGCACGACGGCGGATCTGCTGGTCACCAGCACGCTCGCCTTTGCCGGCCAGATCCTGGGCGAGACGTTCGAGGCCGCCGGCCGGCTGCAGTGGAGCTCGGCACTGCTGGCGCCGGCAAGCTTCTTGTCGGTGCACGACATGCCGGCGACCGGGCTGGCTGCGGTCGACGTTCTGGTGCGCGCTTCACCGCTCGCCGCCCGCACGCTGCAATGGCTGGCCCGTCGCGTCACGCACGGCTGGACCGAACCGGTGCGTCAGTTCCGCCGTGAACTGGGGCTGGCGCCGGAGTCGCCGCGGGGCGATCCCTTCCATCGCGGGCAACATGCTCCCGGCGGCGTGCTCGCGCTCTACTCCGAGCTGCTCGGCGCGCCGCAGCCGGACTGGCCGCCGAACGTGCACGTGTGCGGCTTCGCCCGCTACGCCCAGCCCGAACACCCGGACTCGGCGCTGCAGGCGTTTCTCGATGCCGGCCCGCCACCGCTGGTGTTCTCGCTGGGCTCCACCGCAGTGCACGCGGGCGAAGCGTTCCTGCGCGAGAGCCTGCGCGCGGCGCTGTCGCTCGGCCAGCGCGCGGTGCTGTTCACCGGCTCGCCAGCGATGCGCGCGCGCCTGCCGCAGGCGTTACCCGGGACGATCCACTGCGTCGACTACGCGCCGCACGCGGCGCTGTTTCCCCGCGCGGCGGTGGTGGTGCATCACGGCGGCATCGGCACCAGCGCCGAAGCGTTGCGCGCCGGCGTGCCGATGCTGGTGGTACCGCACGGCTTCGACCAACCGGACAACGCCGCGCGGCTGAAGCGCCTCGGCGTAGCCGAAACCCTGCCCGTGTCGCGTTACCGCGCCGAGCCGGCGGCAGCGCGTCTGCGGCGACTGCTGCAGCCATCGTATGCGGCACGGGCCGCTGCCTGCGCCGAGCGCCTGCGCTGCGACGACGGCGCCGCGCGCGCGGCCGATGCGATCGAAGCGGCCTGGCTCACGCCGGCGCGCACGCGTTAGAGCTGCGAGGCGGTCTGCGCGGCGAGCCAGTCCATCAGCCGCTGTCGCCACGGTCGCTGCTGCCATTGCGCATAGCTCAGCGGTCGGGCGTGGCGCAGGTCGGCGTCGATCACGGCGGTCATGTGGGCGGCGAAGTCCGCGTCGTAGATGTTGATGTTGGCCTCGTCGTTGAGCTGGAACGAGCGGTTGTCGAAGTTGGCCGAGCCGGCCATCGTGAGGTAGTGGTCCACCACCATCAGCTTGTTGTGCAGCAGCGACGGCTGCCAGCGGTAGATCTGCGCGCCGGCGGCCAGCATCGGCCCCCACTGCGCCTGCGAGGCGTTCGCCACCACGTCGCTGTCCACGTACGGGCCGGGCACCAGCAGGCGGACGCGCACGCCGCGCTTCATCGCGCGGCGCAGCGCGTCGAGGGTGAGCTCGTCTGGCACGAAGTAGGCCGCCTCCAGGTCGATGCTCTCGCGCGCGCCGTTGATGGCCATCAGGTACATCAGCTGCATGTTGCGGCTGCCGCCTTCGGGCGAACTGGCGAACGCCTGCACCGGCAGGTCGCCGGCCGCGCGCACCGGCGGGTAGTAATCCTCGCCCAGCAGGGCTTCGCCGGTGGTGGTGAGCCAGTTGTCCTCGAAGATCGCTTGCATCTGCTGGGCGGCCGGCCCTTCGACGCGAAACTGCATGTCGCGCCAGTGGGTGGGGTTGTCGCCGTGGCCGTCCCACGCGTCGGCAATGCCGACCCCCCCGTTGAAGGCGATGCGCCCGTCCACGATCAGCAGCTTGCGGTGGGTGCGGTTGTTGATGCGGTCCAGGCTGTACCACTTGAGCGGGTGGAAGTACTCGAAGCGCACGCCGCCGGCGCGCAGTGCCTCCACCGCGGAGGATTTCATGCGGGTGGAGCCGGCCCAGTCGGCCAGCACGCGCACCTTCACCCCGGCGCGGGCGCGTTCGGTCAGCGCGGCGATGAACTCCTTGGAGATATCCCCCGACCAGTAGATGTAGGTTTCCAGGTTCACGCTGCGCTGGGCCTGGCGGATCGCCGCCAGCATCGCCGGGAAGATCTCCGCGCCGTTCTGGTAGTCGCTGACCGTATTGCCGCCGATGATCGGCGGGCCGAGCAGGGTGCCCACCTCGCGCCGGAACGCCTCGCTGTGCACCGCGCTGACCGGCGCCAGTCGGTACTGCAGCGTCTGCTCCTTCGGCCACAGATTGAGCGCGAGCAGGCCGGCCAGCGCCGCGCCCAGCGCGCCGGCGACTATCCAGATCACGCGTCGCTTCCAGCGGCGTGCGTCGGCCACGTGCCTTCTCCCCGTTCAGTTCGCTGTGGGACTGTCCGGCGCGCGGGTCAGGTGTCGCCGAACCGCGCCGGAGCGTCGCAGCGTGCAGGTGACGGGAGCGTGGGCGTGGGCTGGCCCGGCCGGCTCAGTCGGCCGGCACGCAGCGGCCCTGCGCCCAGGCACGCAGCGCATCGACCTGCTCGCGCATCAGCACCGACAGCGGGCGCGTCTGCGCCAGTGCGGCGAGCAGGTGCGTCTGGTCCGGCGGCGCGCCGGCGCCCACCGCGTCGTACAACGCACTGACGATGGCCTGCTCGATCTCGGCGCCGGAAAAGCCTTCGCTGGCCGCAGCCAGGGCGGGCAGGTCGAAGTCCGCCGGCGGCAATTTCCGGCGCTCCAGGTGCAGCTGGAAGATCTGCGCGCGCACCGGCGCGGTGGGCAGGTCGACGAAGAAGATCTCGTCGAAGCGACCCTTGCGTAGCAGCTCCGCGGGCAGCTCGTGCACCGCGTTGGCGGTGGCCACCACGAACACCTTGGCCTTGCGTTCGGCCATCCAGGTGAGCAGGTAACCGAGCACGCGGCGCGACACGCCGCCGTCCTCGCCACCGCCACTGGCCAGGCCCTTCTCGATCTCGTCGATCCACAGCACGCAGGGGCTGAGCAGCTCGGTGCTGGCCAGCGCCTCGCGCAGGTTCTTTTCCGTTTCGCCCTGGTACTTGTTGTACAGCGTGCCGAAGTCCAGCCGCACCAGCGGCACGCCGAAGCCACCGGCGATCGCCTTGGCCGCCAGGCTCTTGCCGCAACCCTGTACGCCCAGCAGCAGCACGCCCTTGGGCGGATCGAGCATCGGCATGGCCTCGGGCGAGAGGAACACCGCGCGCCGCCGCTGCACCCACTCGCGCACGCGCTGCACGCCGGCGATGTCGGCAAAGCTCGCCGTGGCGTACTCGAAATGCAGCAGACCGGAGCGGTTGAGCAGCTCGAACTTCGACTGCATCAGCTCCGGCAGATCGTGCTGGCCCAGCGCACCGTCGTTGTAGATCAGCTTGCGCACGATGCGCCGCGCGTCCGGCGCCGACAGCCCCACCAGGTTGCGCACGATGGTGCGCGCCGCCTCGCAGTCCACCTCCACCCGGCGGCCCTGTTCGCGCTGCCAGGCCACCGCCTCGCCGCGCATGATGCCGGCCAGTTCCTTGATGTCGGGCAGCGCCAGCGGCACACGCAGGGCCAGCGCTTCGAGCTCCTCGGGCAGCTCCACTTTCGCGCCCACCAGCACCACCGTGTGCGGGGCCGAGCGCTGCCGCTGCACGATCTCGCGCAGCATGCGCAGGCTCATCGCGTAGCGCACGAAGGGGTGGAAGTCGAACAGGATGAAGATGCCCGCCTCCGCCGCGCTGCGGATCATCTCCAGCGTGGCGGTGGCATCGGGGGCCACCGGCTCGTCGTGCTGTGCGAAGTCGAGCCGGCTCAGGCCATCGGTCAGCGTCCAGCGCCACAGCGGGCGCAGCGACTGCGCGATGACGTGGCGAAAGCAGTCGATCACGCGCTGTTCGTCCACGGTCTCGATCACCAGCAGCGGCGTGGCCGAGCGCACCAGCGTGGTGAGGTCCTGCAATTCGCTCATGGGGTCCCCTCGGATGAGGGCGTAACGGTATCAGAGCGCGACGCGCGGCCGAACGCGCCCACGGGCTGCACGCTGCGGCGCGGGCGCGCTATGTTGGGCGCCTATCCCCCTGCCGAGGAGCCTCACGATGCGTCTGCTCGCCGCCCTCCTGATGTGCCTGGCGCTGCCCGTGGTGGCCGCGCCGCAGCTGGACCAGCTCACCCTGCCCAAGGGTTTTCACATCGCCGTGTATTCCGACCAGGTGCCGAACGCCCGCGAGCTGGCGGTGGGCGCCAAGGGCACGGTATTCGTCGGTTCCAACGATGCCGGCAAGGTCTACGCGCTCACCGACGCCAACGGCGACGGCGTGGCCGAGCGGGTGCGGGTAATCGCCAGCGGCCTGCAACTGCCGGTCGGTGTGGCGTTCAAGGACGGTGACCTGTACGTGTCCGCAGTGAGCAAGATCCTGGTGCTGCGCGACATCGAGAACCACCTCGACGATCCGCCGGCGCCGCAGGTGGTCAACGGCTCGTTTCCCACCGAGACGCACCACGGCTGGAAGTTCATCGCGTTCGGCCCGGACGGCAAGCTCTACGTGCCGATCGGCGCGCCGTGCAACGTCTGCGACCGCGGCAAGGCCTACGCCAAGATCACCCGCATGAACGCCGACGGCAGCGCCCTGGAAGATGTCGCCTACGGCATCCGCAACTCGGTCGGTTTCGACTGGCAGCCGGGCACCGACCGCCTGTGGTTCACCTCCAACGGCCGCGACCTGATGGGCGACGACCTGCCCAGCGACACGCTGAACGAAGTCACCCGCAGCGGCCAACACTTCGGCTTTCCGTACTGCCACCAGGGCGACACGCTCGATCCGGAGTTCGGCAAGGGTAAGCGCTGCGCCGACTACACCCCGCCGGCGCTCAAGCTCGGCCCGCACGTGGCGTCGCTGGGCATGCGCTTCTACACCGGCAAGCAGTTTCCAGCCGCGTACCGGGGCGCGGCGATCATCGCCGAGCACGGCTCGTGGAACCGCACGAAGAAGTCCGGCTACCGGGTGATGACGGTTCGGCTGAAAGGCAGCGAGGTGGTGTCCTACGAGCCGCTGGTGACCGGCTTCATGCGCGACGAGAAGGCCTGGGGCCGGCCCGCCGACGTGCAGATGCTGCCTGACGGCAGCCTGCTGATCAGCGATGACCTGGCCGGGGCGGTCTATCGGGTCACCTACCGCGCGCCGTAATCGCGGCCTCACGCTGCGGCGGATCGCCGCCGTCGCGCACGCCGGGGCGGCTCTTCACGTCGGCAAGGCGCACCCTGTGGGTGAATGAATGGGCGCCGGTCTCCCCCCGGCCGGTTCCACCGTTCCCCCACGAGGATGCCGCCATGCTGCATTACGCTCTGGTTTTCCTGGTCATTGCCATCATTGCCGCCGTGTTCGGTTTTGGCGGCATCGCCGGCACCGCGGCGGGTATCGCGAAGGTCCTGTTCGTGGTCTTCCTGGTGCTCGCGGTCATCGCGTTCTTCCGTCGCGCCGCCAAGTAGCTTCCCCGCCGGCCGCGTACGGCCGGTTCGTGTCCCGCCCCATTGATCCTGTGGAGTATCGAGATGACCAAGTCTGTCGAGATCGCCAGCAATTCGCCCGTCGACCGCACCGCCGCCGATCGCATCGAAGAGGGCGCCGAGCGCGTCAAACAGGCCACCTCGCACGCCGTGGCCGGCACCAAGGAGGCGGTCGATCGCGCCGCCGACCGCGTCGAGGAAGGGCTCCACCACGCCACCGACAAGGCCGCCGGGGCTGCCACCCGGGCCACCGAGAAAGCGGCCGAATACAGCGAGCGTGGGCGCGAGGCCTACGACCAGGCGGTCGATCGCGCCGAAGACTGGATGGACCAGGCGCGCGACTACGTGCGCGAGAAGCCGCTGCAATCCGTCGCCATCGCGCTGGGTGCCGGCTGGCTGCTCGGTCGGCTGCTGCGCCGTTGAGGCCTATCCGGCTGAACGGGGGCACGTCGCATGGATGAGACGCCGCGCGCGCAGCCGGCAGAGGACGCGGCGGCTGCGGGCGCCGCGTCCTCGCGTCTGCTGGACGAACTGCGCCTGCTCGGCCGCGCGCTGAAGCATCTTTTCGGCGCCCAGTGGCGCCTGTTCCGCGCCGAGCTGTCGCTGGCGCGTGGCGCGGTGACGCTGCTGTTCGCCGCGGCGCTGGCGGCCACCGTGGTGGGCGTGGGCTTCGGCCTCACCGTGCTGGCGCTGATTGGCGTGGCGCTGGCCAAGTGGTTCGGCTCCTGGCTGTGGTCGCTGGCGGTGCTGGCGCTGTTGCAGGGAGTGCTGCTGGCGGTGGCGATCGGGCTGTTCCGCCGTGGCCTGCATTGGCTCAGTCTGCCGGCGACGCGCGGCGAGTTCGGTGCGATGATGCGCGATGTCGCCGATAGCGCTCGCCGCATCGACGACCCGGCCTCCGCCGAGGCGGCCGACCCGAACCGGAACGCTTCGCCATGAAGATCACCCGCCAGCTTGCCCAGGTCCGCCTCGCCCAGGCCGAGGTTCGCGCTGCGCGCGCCGGCGTGGGCGTGCCGGCCACAGCGCTGGTGGGCCGGGTGCGTCGCTATCCGCTGACCAGCGTGGGCGTGGCCGCCGGCGCAGGATTGGCAATGGCGCAGATGGACTTCCATCCGTTGCGCGTGCCGGGCGTGAGCGGGCTGCTCGGCGGCGGCATGCTTGAGCTGGTCGGCTACGGGGTGCGCCTGGCCTTGGACAGCGGGCTGTTCGCCGGGCTGACGGGCCAACCACCGCCGGAGACTGCGGACGCCCCATGAGCACGCTCGACCCGCTGCCTGCTCCGGCGGCGGACGCCGACGAGGCGCCCGCCCCCGCCGCGTCATCCCCTTCGATCGCGCCGCCTTCGTCAGTGCTGACGGTCGAGCCGACACCGCGCCGCCGTGGCCTGCGTACCGCGCGCGGCGTGCGTCGCCACATCAAGGCGATCCGCCTGGTGCTCAGCGCGCTGCTGCTGCTGGCGGTGCTGTACACCATCACCCTGATCAAAGTGATGCTGATTCCGCTGGTGCTGGCGGCATTCCTGGGCGTGGCGCTTAACCCGATCGTGGCGATGGGCACGCGCCTGCGCCTGCCGCGCTGGTTCAGCGCCAGCGTGCTGATGCTGGCGCTGATGGGCGGCATCGGTGCGGGCACTGCCGCGCTGGCGCAACCGGCGCTGGGCTGGTTCCACGACGCGCCCACGGCGCTGCGCAACTTTGTGCCCAAGCTCAAGGGCATCACCCAGCCGCTGGAGGCGGCCAGCCGCGCCACCCAGAGCCTGGTCGGCGGCCAGGCCGCGGTGCGGGTGCAGCCACCGCGTCAGGCGGCGGTGGCGATCACCGCGTGGGACGTGCTCGCCGCCGCGCCGAAGGTGCTGGCCGCGGTGCTCACGGTGGTGCTGCTGGTGTTCTTCTTCCTGATCTACGGTGACGATCTGCTGCGCCGGCTGGTGGAGATCGTGCCGAACTTCCGTCACAAGAAGCACGCCGTGGCGATCGTGCGCAGCATCCAGACCGAGGTGTCGCACTACATCCTCACCACCGCGCTGATCAACATAACGCTGGGCACCATCACCGCCGGCATGCTGTGGCTGCTGCACGTGCCCGATCCGCTGCTGTGGGGCAGCATTGCGATGATCGCCAACTTCATTCCCTACGTGGGCGCGATCACCACCACCACCATTTTGCTGCTGGTCGGCCTGATGAATTTCCGCGAGCTCGGCCAGGCGGTGCTGCCGGCGGTGCTGTTCGCCTGCATCACTGTGGTGGAAGGCAACATGATCACGCCGATGATTTTGGGGCGGCGCATGCGCGTGAGCCCGGTGGCGATCCTGATCTGGCTGCTGCTGTGGGGTTTCCTGTGGGGCATTCCCGGCGCGCTGCTGGCGGTGCCCATGCTCACCAGCGCCAAGCTGATCGCCGAGCGCGTGCGTGGCTGGGGCTGGTTCGCGCTGATGGTGCAGCGCTAGCCGGACATGGACCGGCGCACCGGGGTGGCATCGAGCAGGATGTACTGGCGCTCCACGCCGCTCACCCGCTTTCCGTTCGGCAACTCGACCAGCACGCTGCGCTCGCTCATCAGCTCGTCGCTGAGCACGAGGCCGTCGCGGAACGTCGTCACGCCGTACCAGCGCGTGCGCCCGGGCTGATAGGTCAGCGCCTGGGTCTTGCCATCGCGGGCGAGCGCGAGTGTTCCCGGCTGGCCGAGCCAGGCGCCGCGGCCGGCGCCTTCCCGTTGCAACGTGACGGTGCGGCTGAGCGGGTCGTAGGCGGTCACGGTCACGATCTGTCGCCCGCTCGGGCCCAGTTCCCAGGGGTCGGCGATATCCACCGTCCAGCGTTGACCGACACGCAGCGCGCCCGGCGGCGTGCCCCACAGGCGCGGGTTATAGGTCAGCCCGCTGGCATCGGTGTTCGGCGTGCAGGCGCCATTGAAACAGCTGGTGGCACCAGCGTCGTGGAACTCCACCATGCCGCTACCCGGCGGCCGGCCGTCGTAGCGGTAGTCGATACGCAGGCGCGGCCGCGCGGCGGACACCTCAGTGACGGCATACACCGCCGTGCCGCTGACGCGTCGCACGGCCTCGTCGAAGCCGGACACGCGCACGTCGGTGGTGCGCGAGAACATCGCGCCGAAGCGCGTGCCGCGCGCGAACGTGGGGGTCAGCGCGCTCGCCGCGTGGGCGGACGCCGCCGCCGGCAGCGTCAAGGCGAGCAGGGACAGGATGCTTTTCAGGTGCACGGTAAGCCTCCGGGGCGTGGGGAAATCAGCGTTCGATACCGTGCGCGCGCAGCACGTCGGCGATGTCGAAGCGCCACAGGTTGCGCGAGCCGTTGAGCGGGCTTTGCAGCCGACGCTGCAGCGAGGCCATGTCGTCGCCCGGCTTGGGGAAGCTCACCGGATCGCGCCGGTTGCTGGCGACGTACAGCTCGCCGAAGTGCGGGCCGAGCGAGGGCGCGTTCTCCAGCGCGCTGCTGTTGACTTCACCCGGCAGGCGCTCGGGCTTGCCCCAGCGACCGTCGCGCTGGCGGAACGCGATGTAGAGATCGGCCCGGCCCAGCGAATCGCCTTCGTCGCCGGCATAGATGAGGAAGCGGCCACGCGGATCGATCGCCGGATCCATCCGGTTGCGCGCAGGCTCGCCAAGCTCCTGGCGCTCGGGCGCCGAATAGCCGTCCTTGCGTGGATGCACCACGTAGATCTGATAGGCCGCGCCGGAATCCGCGCGATGCGCCGAGAGGTAGATGTCGCCGTTCGCCGCGACCGAGGGGTTGTAGATCATCGCGCCGTCGTTGAGCGCGCCGTCCACGTGCACCGGTTCGCCCCAGCGGCCATCGGCCTGGCGGGCCACGTACCAGAGGTTGGTACCGGCGAAGCTGTGGCCGCCCATCGATGCGGTCACCGGTGCGCCGCCCGCGTGCGGTGGGCGGTTGGAGACGAAGTACAGCCGCTGCCCGTCCGGCGACAAGGTCGGCTCGGAGTCGTGCCAGCGGCCGGAGAACGGCGCGACTTCCGGCGCGCTCCAGTGCCCGCCGCGTCGATGCGAAACCAGGAGGGTGTCGTCCGACTCGCTGAAGTCCGAGCGCATGAAATACAGCGTGTCGCCGTCCGGCGTCAGCGCGACCGAGGTCTCCTGCAGACCGGTGGAGATCGTGCCGGGGCCGACCAGTTCGCCGGTGTGCGATTCGGCGGCGTGGACGGCGGCGGTCAGCAGCAAGGAGGCGGCGAGGGCAGCAAGGCGCGAAGAGGTGAAGGACATGGTGGCTCGCGATCGACAGGCGGGATCGCCCGACACACAGCCTGCAGCGCGCCCGCCTTCATCGCATCGCTTGCGGGATGGGCGGTGGCTGCCGTGTGACGAACGGTCGTCGCCGGCGCGCGGGCGTCAGCCCAGCCCCAGCGCTGCGGCCGCCGCAGCGCGGAAGCGCCGGCTCAGCCCGAGCCGCGTACCGTCGCGCAGCACCACCTCGGCATTGCCCTGGAACAGCGGATGCACCTCGGCCACGCGCTCCACGTTCACCGCCACGCCGCGGTGGATGCGCAGGAAGCGCGCCGGGTCGAGCCGGCCCAGCAGGTGCTGCAATGGCTCGCGATGCAGGTAACGCGTGCCGCCTGCGTGGATGTGCACGTAGTTGCCGTCCGCGCCGATCCAGTCGATGTCGGCCGTGGCGATCACGCACAGGTGCTCGCCGCGCCGCACGCTGATGCGCTGCGCGTGCTCTGCGCCGCTGTCGGCCGCTGACGTCACGCCCGAGCGCAAACCCTGCCAGTGGTGTCGCACCCGCGCCAGCGCCTGGTCGAAGCGCGCCTGGTCGAACGGCTTGAGCAGGTAATCCAGTGCCTCGGCATCGAACGCCTGCAGCGCGTGCTCGGCGAACGCGGTGGTGAACACCACCATCGGTGCGTGCCGGTCCGCCAGGTGTTCCAGCAAGCCGAAGCCGTCCAGGCCGGGCATCTGGATGTCCAGGAACAGCAGGTCCGGCCGCAGCGCCTGCACCGCCTGCATCGCTTCGGCCGCGTTGCCGCATTCGCCGACGATCTCCACGTCGTCGTGCACAGCCAGCGCCTGGCGCACGGCAAGCCGGGCGAGGATCTCGTCGTCCACCAGCAGCGCGCGCAGACGTGCGGCGCTCATGCGGCCCCCGTCACGAACGGCAGGCGCACTTCGGCGCAGGTACCGCCGCCCGGTCGGGGCCGCAGCTCGAGCCGGGTGGCGTCGCCGAACAGCATGCGCAGACGCGCCCGCGTGTTGCCCAGGCCGATGCCCTCGCGGGCACCATCGGGCGGCAGGCCGAGGCCGTCGTCGTCCACCGACAGATGCAGCTCGTCGCCCACGCGCTGCGCGGCGATGCGTAGGCGGCCGTAGTCGGCCTTGGCCAGCAGGCCGTGGCGCAGCGCGTTCTCCACCAGCGGCTGCAGGATCAGGTGCGGCACCGCCGCGTCGTGGGTGTCCGCGTGCACCTCCCAACGCACGCCCAGGCGGTCCTGAAAGCGCACCTGCTGGATTGCCAGGTAACACTCCAGGAACTGTAGCTCGCGCGTCAGCGGCACCTGTTGTGCGTGACGCTCTTCCAGCGTCAGGCGCAGGAAGTCGGCCAGCCGCGCGATCATCAGCCGTGCCTGCGCCGGATCGGACAGCGCCAGCGCCGAGATCGCGTTGAGCGTGTTGAACAGGAAGTGCGGCTGCAGCTGCATGCGCAGCGCCTGCAGCTGCGACTGCACCAGCTGGGTTTCCAGCGCCGCGCTGCGCAGGCGCTCGTCGCGCAGGCGGCGGCGCGATTCCATGCCGCGCAGCACCGCCAGGATCACCCAGTAGCACACCAGCCCCTGCTGGAACTTGTAGGCGAACTGCATCGTGACGAAACCGCCGAGCGTCTGCGTCGGCATGTGGCCGGGCCCGAACGCGAGCCAGAACGCCGCCAGCTGCAGCAGCGTCTGCCCCAGCGTGATGGCGAGGCTGGCCGGCACGTGCACGGCCAGCAGGCGCTTCCAGCCACCCGCCGCCGTGGCGCGACCGAGCCGGCCGATCAGCGGCGTGAGCAGCATCCACAGGTAGAAGTCCGTGGCGTTCCAGCCGAACGCGCGCGGCCACGCCGGAGGACGCCCTTCGCTGAGCGAGGACAGCCCGCCGGCCAGCCCGTAGGACAGCGTCAGCAGCGTCCAGAACGCGAACGCCGTCGCCCAGCTGCGGGCCGTGCTGGGCCGCGCGTGCTCGCTGCGCGGGACGGAGGTGTCGGTGGCGGCATTCATGGCGGCAGTGTGCCGCCGTCCGCGGCGGGAGGAATGTGCCGGACGCTCAATGTGCGTGCTTGCGCCGCGCATGGGCGTCGAGCCAGGGCGCCAGCGACACCTGCCAAATGTGGTCGTCGCCGTTGTTCCACGCCGCATCCGCGCGCGGGTCCGGCGGCGCCAGGCGGCGGTCGCTGTAGAAGGTCAGCGTGCGATGGTCCGGTCCTAGCTGCGCCCCCATGCTGTGCTTGCCGCCGTTGACCGCATCGCCGAGATCCTGCGGCAGGCTCCAGCCTGCTTCGGAGTGAAAGCTGATTGCCAGCCGGTACGGCTGCCGGCTGCCGACCGGTTTCATGCTGACCACCAGAAAGCTCCGGTCCGGCGCGATGGCGGGGTCGCGGATGACGAAGCGGTCGCCGCCGATCGCCACGCGGATCGGCGCGAGGTAATGACCGTCGCGGACCCAGGCATACAGCAGGCGCAGCGTGCCGTCGGTCGGATCGCAGCCGATGTAGTAGACGCTGCCGTCGCTGGCGACGCTCGGCGCGAACGTGGTCGAGCAGGCATTCACCGTGTCCGGCAGGCGCACCAGCGTGCCCAGCGGTCGCCGTGGCGATCCACCCGCCACAGGTTCATGCCGGCGCCGGTATGACGCTGCTTGCCGAGCACGGCATCGATCGGCCCCTGACCCGGCCTCTCCGGCCGATTGGAGACGAACAGCAGGTAGGAACCGTCCGGCGCCATCGCCGGATCCAGATCGCGCCAGCGGCCGGAGAACGCCGCCGGCACCGGCGTGGACCATCGCCCATGCACGCGATGCGACTCCATCAAGCTGAAGCTGTCGGTGCCGCGCATGAACACCACGGTGTCGCCGTCCGACGTGAACGCCGCGGCGCCGTCGTCGGCATCGCCGGCGATCGCGCCGGGAGCGAACACGGTGGGTGCACGGCCGGTCACGGCGGGCGCGTCCGCGGTTGCCAGCACTCGGCCCGACAGGGCGGCACTCAGCAACAGGGCGTACAGGGCGGCGTGGTGCATCGGACACTCCTCGGCCGGCGCGGCAGGGTGGAAGTGCGGCCACCCTGGCAGCGTGTCGCCGCGCTGTCGCCAACGCCGTGACGACCGGCGCAGGGCAGGGGACGAGCGGCGTCCGCCCCGATGCCGGTGGGAAAGCCGCGGCACCCGGCCGCTCGTCACGCGCCGGTACACGTCGGTCACGCCGCGGGTCGTGCTCGTCCGCTTCGCGTGGCACGTCCGTGCAAGCGGCTGCAGCCTGCCGTGGCGGCGATCGGCCGCGGAACGGGAGCAGGACATGCGGAACAGGCAACGGGTGATCTGGAGTGCGGCGTGCTTCGTGGCGCTGTCGGCGATCGGCCACGGCGCGCTGGCGGCCTCGCCGGGCGTGGACGAGACGGCGCACGACGCGGCGGCCGTGATCGCCACCGACGAGCACTGGCTACAGGCGGAAGTGGGCGGCGACACCGCCTATCTCGCCCAGCTGTTGCTGCCGGACTACCGCTCGGTGAGCGCGGACCGCTCGGTGCATCCGCGTGCGGCGATCCTGGCGAGCGCGGCGAAGAACCGCGATTCGGACACCATGCGACACGAGGTCGAGGTCTGGCGCAAGGCGCATCCCTCGCACCCGTCCGTGGTGATCCAGGGCGACACCGCGGTGCTCTCGTTCGACGCCGGCGATGCCGCCAATGCGGGGCCGGAGGTGGTGCGTTCCTCGGACATCTTCGTCTACGTCGATGGCCATTGGCGTGCGCTGTACTCCCAGCACAGCGCCATCACCACGAAGTGATGGACCGGGCGACGCGCGCCGCCCGGTCTTTTCCTGCTCAGCGTGCGGCCACCGCGCTGCACTGGGCGTCGCCGCAGGCCTGCCAGCCGCCGCCGAGCGCCTTGTACAGCGCGATCGCCTGCAGGTTCACGCCGGCTTCGGCGGCCGCCAGCTGGTCTTCGGCGGCGAGCTGGGTGCGCTCGGCGTCCAGCAGCTCCAGGTAGTCGGCGGCGCCAGCGTCGTAGCGGGCCTTGGCCAGCGCGGCCGCTCGGCGGCTCTGGTCGGCCTGGGTGACCAGGTGCTGCACGCGCTCGCGTTGCTGGTTGAAGCCGACCAGCGCGTTGTCCACGTCTTCCAGGGCGCGCAGCACGGTGCGCTGGTAGTTGGCGCGGGCGGCATCGGCGCGGGCTTCGCTGGCCTTCACGCCGGAGCGCACGCGCTGCACGTTGAGGCCCGACCAGCTGATGCTGGGGGCGATCGACCAGGCGCGCGTCGCCGGGCTGCCGAAGTCGTTGCTGCGCCCGGCCAGGAAGCCAACGAAGCCGCCCAGCGACACGTGCGGGAACCAGTCCGCCTTGGCCACGCCGATGCGCGCGTTGGCCGCGGCCAGCTCACGCTCGGCGACGCGGATGTCCGGCCGCCGCGCCAGCACGTCGTCGGCGTGGCCGATCGGCAGCGACACGTCGATCGGCGTGAAGCTGCGCGCCGACAGGTCCACGCCGAGTTCGCCCGGGCGCTCGCCCAGCAGCACGGCGAGGTGGAACTGGTTGGCCTGCGCCTGCGTTTCCAGCAGCGGCAGCTGCGCCTGCACGCCGGCGAGGCGGGCGCGGGCGCTGGCGACGTCCTGGTCCGAGCCGGTACCGACCTCGGCGCGCGCTGCGATCACCTTCAGCGAGGCCTGCTGGTTGGCGATGTCGCGGCGCGCCACGTCCTGGCGCAGCTGGGTGCCACGCAGGTCGAAGTAGTAGCGCGCCACCTCGGCGAACAGGCTCACCTGCACGTCCTGCAGCGCGGCCTCACCGGCTTCGCTGTCGGCACGCGCGGCTTCCACCGAGCGCCGCACGCCGCCGAACAGGTCCAGCTCCCAGCTGGCGTCGAAGCCGGCCTGGTAGCTGGTGACCGTGCTGCGCTGATCGCTGAAGCCGGGCGTCTGTTCGCGGCTGCGGCTATAGGCGGCCACGGTGTCGATGTCCGGCCACTGCTGCGACCGGGCGGTGCCCAGCAACGCGCGCGACTCGTTGAGGCGAGCCACGGCGATCTTCAGGTCCGGGCTGTTCTTCGCCGCGCGGGCAATCAGCGCATCCAGCGTGGGGTCGTTGAACTGCTTCCACCACGCCGCCTGAAAGGCCGCGTCGGACTGCTGCGCCGTATCGACGCCCTGCAGCGTCACCGGTTTCTCGGTGGGGCGGTGGTAATCCGGCCCCACGCTGATGCAGCCGGCCAGCAGCAGGGCGCTGGCGAGTGCGCTCCATCGGATCAGGTGATTCATCTCAATGCTCCTCGAAAGCCGGCGCCGGCAGCTGCGCGGCACGGGCGGCCTGGCGGGCGGCGCGACGCGCGGCGCTGCGCTCGCTCCAGCCGCGGATCAACACGTAGAACAGCGGGGTGAAGGCCAGCCCGAAGAAGGTGACGCCGAGCATGCCGGAGAACACCGCCACGCCCATCGCGTGACGCATCTCCGCGCCGGCGCCGTGCGACAGCACCAGCGGCACCACGCCCATGATGAACGCGAACGAGGTCATCAGGATCGGGCGCAGTCGCAGCCGCGCCGCTTCCAGCACCGCCTGCACGCGGTCCATGCCTTCCAGGATCTGCGCTTCGCGAGCGAACTCGACGATCAGGATCGCGTTCTTGCACGCCAGGCCCACCAGCACGATCAGGCCGATCTGGGTGAAGATGTTGTTGTCGCCACCGCTGAGCCACACGCCGGCGATCGCGGACAACAGCACCATCGGCACGATCAGGATCACCGCCAGCGGCAGCGTCACGCTCTCGTACAGCGAGGCCAGCACCAGGAACACCAGCAGCACGCACAGCGGGAACACCAGCACCGCGGTGTTGCCGGCGAGGATCTGCTGATAGGTCAGCTCGGTCCACTCGAACGTCATGCCGTTGGGCAGCGTAGCGTGCGCCAGCTTCTCGATCGCCGCCTGCGCCTGGCCCGAGCTGTAGCCCGGCGCAGGGCCGCCGTTGATCTCGGCGGTGGGATAGCCGTTGTAGTGCATCACCCGCTCGGGGCCGACGGTCTGGCTGACCGTGACGAACGAGCCCAGCGGCACCATCTGGCCGGCGGCGTTGCGGGTCTTCAACTGGGTGATGTCCTGCGGTTCGCGACGGAAGCCCGGCTCGGCCGACAGGTTCACCTGGTAGGTGCGCCCGAAGCGGTTGAAGTCGTTCACGTACAGCGAGCCCAGATACGCCTGCATGGTCTGGTAGACGTCGGCCAGATCCACGCCTTCGGCCTTGGCCTTCTCGCGATCCACCTCGGCGTCGATCTGCGGCACGCTCACCTGGTAGCTGGAGAACAGCCCGGCCAGTGCCGGCTCCTTCTGGCTCGCCGCGATCAGGTTCTGCGTCTGCTTGTACAGCTCCTGGTAGCCCTGGTCGCTGCGGTCTTCCACCTGCAGGCGGAAGCCGCCGATCGTGCCCAGCCCCTGCACCGGCGGCGGTGGGAAGATCGCGATGTAGGCGTCCTGGATCGCGGCGAACTTCTGGTTCAGCGCGCCGGCGATCGCCCCGGCCGACAGCGACGGATCACGCCGTTCCTCGAACGGCTTGAGCGTCACGAACACGATGCCGGAGTTGGTCGAGTTGGTGAAACCGTTGATCGACAGGCCCGGGAACGCCACCGCGTTCTCCACGCCGGGCTGCTTCAGCGCGATGTCGCTCATGCGGCGGATCACGTCTTCGGAGCGATCCAGCGAGGCGGCGTCCGGCAACTGCGCGAACGACACCAGGTACTGCTTGTCCTGCGGCGGCACGAAGCCGGTCGGCACCTTGGCGAAGCCGAACAGGCCCAGCAGCACCAGGCCGCCGTAGACCAGCAGCGCGATCGAGCCCTTGCCCAGCACGCGCTTCACGCCGCCCACGTAGCCGTCCGCGCTGCGTACGAAGAAGCGGTTGAACGGGCGGAACAGCCAGCCGAAGCCGCGGTCGATGGCCAGGCTGAGCTTGTCCTTCGGCGCGTTGCGGTCCTTGAGCAGCAGCGCCGAGAGCGCCGGGCTCAGGGTCAGCGAGTTGAACGCCGAGATCACCGTGGAGATCGCGATGGTGAGCGCGAACTGGCGATAGAACTCGCCGGTGAGGCCGCTGATGAACGCCGCCGGCACGAACACCGCGCACAGCACCAGCGCCGTTGCCACGATCGGCCCGGTCACTTCCTTCATCGCCTGGCGAGTGGCATCGCGCGGCGTCATGCCGTGCTCGATGTGCCGCTCGACGTTCTCCACCACCACGATCGCGTCGTCCACCACGATGCCGATCGCCAGCACCAGCCCGAACAGGCTCAACGCGTTGAGCGAGAAGCCGGCGATGTGCATCACCGCGAACGTGCCCACCAGCGATACCGGCACCGCCACCAGCGGGATGATCGAGGCGCGCCAGGTCTGCAGGAACAGGATCACCACCAGCACCACCAGCGCGATCGCCTCGAACAGCGTGTGCACCACCGCCTCGATCGAGCCGCGCACGAACACGGTCGGGTCGTAGACGATGCGGTAGTCGACGCCCTGCGGGAAGTCCTGCTTGAGCTCCTTCATCAGCGTGCGGACTTCGTTGGAGATCTGGATCGCGTTGGAGCCGGGGCGGGCGAAGATCGGCAGCGCCACCGCCGGCTTGTTGTCCAGCAGGCTGCGCAGCGCGTAGTTGTTGGAACCGAGCTCGACCCGCGCCACGTCGCGCAGATGGGTCACCGCACCGTTCTTGTCAGTGCGCACCACGATGTTGAGGAAGTCGTCCTCGGTGATCAGCCGGCCACGCGTGTTGATGTTGAGCTGGAACGCGGCGTTGCCGCGGCCGGGCGGCGCATTCAGCGCACCGGCGGCCACCTCGACGTTCTGCTCGCGGATCGCGCGGGCGACGTCGCCGGTGGTCAGGCCGCGCTGCGCCATGCGGTCCGGATTCATCCACACGCGCATGCTGTACTCGCCGGCGCCGAACACCTGCACGTCGCCGACGCCGTCGAGGCGGGCGAGCTGATCCTTGATGTGCAGCCGCGCGTAGTTGGACAGGTACAGCATGTCGTAGCGCTGATCGGGCGAGATCAGGTGCACCACCATGGTGAGGTCGGGCGAGCTCTTCTGGGTGGTCACGCCGAGTCGCTGCACCTCTTCGGGCAGGCGCGGCAGCGCCTGCGCCACGCGGTTCTGCACCTGCACCTGAGCGTCATCCAGGTTGGTACCCAGCGCGAAGGTCACGGTCAGCGTCATGGCGCCGTCGCTGGTGGCCTGCGAGGCGGTGTAGAGCATGCCCTCGACGCCGTTGATCTGGGTCTCCAGCGGCGTGGCCACGGTCTCGGCGATCACCTTGGGGTTGGCGCCCGGATAGCTGGCGCGCACCACCACGGTCGGCGGCACCACTTCCGGGTACTCGCCGATCGGCAGCTGGAACAGCGAGATCGCGCCGGCGATCAGGATCAGCACCGACAACACGCCGGCGAGGATCGGTCGATCCACGAAATATTGCGCAAGTTTCATGAGCGTTTAGTCCTGGGCGCTGGTCAGCGCCTGGCCCTGGCGGGGGTTGCCACCGCCGTGGGCGAGTTGGGTATCCGGATCAAGGCTGCGGGTTTCCATCGCCACGCGCGTGGGGTTCACCTGCATGCCCGGCCGCACGTGCTGCAGGCCGTTCACCACCACCACGTCGCTGGCGTCGAGGCCGTCCTCGATCACCCGCAGGCCGTCCAGCAGCGGGCCGGTGGTGACCTTGCGGTAGGCGACCTTCTGGTCCTTGTCGAGCACGTAGACGAACTTGTTGCCCAGATCAGTGCCGACCGCGCGGTCGTCGATCAGCGCGCGCGGGGTGGTGCTGTCGGTTCGCAACTGCAGGCGCACGTACAGGCCCGGCGTGTAGCGGCCGTCGGCGTTGTCGAACACCGCGCGCAGGCGGATCGTGCCGCTGCCGGTGCTGAGCTGGTTGTCGACGAAGTCGATGCTGCCACGGTGCGGAAAGCCCGATTCGTCGGCCAGCGCCATCGTCACCTTCGGCACGGTGTGGTGCTCGCGGCGCAGGCGATCGAGGTCGAGGTAGCTGTGCTCGTCCACATCGAAATAGGCGTACACGGGATTCACGCTGACCACGCTGGTCAGCACGTCGGTCGGCGTGACCAGGTTGCCAGCGGTGATCAGCGCATTGCCGACGCGGCCGTCGATCGGCGCGCGCACCTCGGTGAAGCCGCGGTTGAGCTGCGCCGATTCCAGTGCGGCGGCGGTGGCGGCGATCTGCGAGCGGGCGCTGGCGGCGGCGGTGTCGAGGCGGTCGGCCTCTTCGCGCGAGATCGCGTGCTGGGCCACCAGCCGCGCGCCTCGCTCGGCGTTGGCCTGGGCCAGCTTCGCCTCGGCGCGGGCCTGCGCCAGGTTCGCCTGCAGCCGGTCGACCTCGGCCTGGTAGGGACGCGGATCGATGCGGAACAGCAGCTGGCCCTTGTGCACCAGCGCGCCTTCCTTGAACTGCACCGAGTCGACGTAGCCGCTGACCCGCGGATGCACCTGCACCGTATCGACCGCCTGCAGGTGGCCGGTGAACTGGGCCGCGTCGCTGACCGGACGCACCAGCGTCTGCGCCACGGTGACGGTGGGCGGCGGCGGCGCGGCCTGCGCCTGGCTGCCGCCGTGATGGTCGAGAACAACCCAGCTGCCGGCGGCGAGCGCCACGGCGAGGGCAATGAAAATCCAGCGTTTCTGCATGACAAGGCTCCCTGGAGCAACGTGCGCCGAACCGGGGGGCGTTCGGCGAGGCCCGGGAGAATAGGTATACTGGCCGGTATAGAAAACCGCCTTTTTGTGCAATGCCATCGTGACTGGCAGTCACCAATCGCCTGAGGGACGCCGCTATGGAAGACCTTTCCGCCATTTCCGTCTTCGTTCGCGTGGTGGAGGCGAACAGCTTCGCCGCCGCCGCCGTGCAGCTGGGCATGACACCTTCGGGGGTCAGCCGGGCGGTGTCCCGACTGGAATCTCGCCTCGGCGCGCGCCTGCTGTTCCGCTCTACCCGCTCGCTGCGGCTGACCGAGGACGGCGCCGCCTTCCACGCCCGCTGCAAGGAGATCCTGGCCGATCTCAACGAGGCCACCGAGGCGCTGGGCGAAGCCAGCCGCGAACCGGTCGGCAAACTGCGCGTGGGGTTGTCGCTGGGGGTGGGGCGCGCCGCGCTGATTCCGCGCCTGGCCGAGTTCGAGAAGCGCTACCCAGGCATCCGCCTGGAGCTGCTGATGAGCGACCAGCCCGGTGACCTCAACGGTGAAGGCATCGACTGCGCCATCCGCGTCGGCCAGCTGGAGGATTCCAGCCACATCGCGCACAAGATCGGTTACCTGCGCAACGTGGTGCTCGCCTCGCCGGAATACCTCGAACGCCACGGCGCCCCCACCAGCATCGATGACCTCAAGCAGCATCGCTGCATCAACTACGTCTACCCCAACGGCAAGCCGCGGCAGTGGCAGTTCGACGTGCCCGGCGGGCAGATCGAGGTGGATGTGGACGCGCACCTGCTGATCAACGACGGCGAATCGGTGATCCAGGCGGTGAGCGAGGGGCTGGGCATCACCCAGGCGCCGCACCTGCTGGCCTCGTGCCTGTTGAGCAAGGGCATGCTGCAGCTGGTGATGACGGATGTGCGCTCCACCGGCAAGCCGGTGTGGATCGTCTACCCGCAGAAGCGCCACCTGTCGGCGCGCGTGCGCGCCTTCATCGGTTGGGTGCGCGAACTGTTCGATGCGCTGAACGAGCCGGACGTGCTGAAGCGTCCGTCGATTCCGGTCATCGCGCCGATCGAGCCGTCACGCCACGCGCTCGACACGCCGGTGGCGGTCGCTCAGCCGCCGGCCGGCATCAGCGCCAGCAAGGCGATGCCCAGCGCGATGCGATAGATCGAGAAGGCGGTGAAGCGGTGGCTGCGGATGTAGCCGAGCAGCCACTTCACCGCCGCGAAGGCGACCACCGCCGACACCAGGAAGCCCACCGCCAGCGCGGTCCAGTCCTCATGGGCCGCGCCGCCATGGTGCAGCACCTTGAGCAGCTCGTAGCCGGTGGCCGCGTACATGGTGGGAATGCCGACCAGGAAGGCGAACTCGGTCGCCGCGGCGCGATCGCCGGTGCCGGCGAGCAGGGCGGTGAAGATGGTCGCCGACGAGCGCGAGGTGCCGGGGAAGATGCCCGCCACCATCTGCGCAATGCCCACCAGGATCGCCACCGGCCAGGTGACCGTGCTGCTCGGCGGACGCAGCGCGGCGAGCTGCTCGGCGCCGAGCATCCACACGCCGCCGATCACCAGCGCCCACGCCACCGGGGTCACCGTCTCGGGCAGCTTGAAACCCATCTTCACCGCGATCAGCCCGAGCACCGCGGTGATCAGGAACGCCACCACCAGCTTGGCCAGGTAGTCGCGGTTGGCAGGATCACGCCATTGGGTGAGCAGCTGCCAGATGCGCTTCCAGTAGATCAGCGTGACGGCGAGGATCGCGCCGGCCTGGATGCCCACGTTGAACAGATCCGAGCGCGCGCCCAGGCCGAGCTTCTCCGCGATCAGCAGATGACCGGTGCTGGAGATGGGGAGGAATTCGGTGATGCCTTCGATGATGCCAAGCAGGATGACGCGGAGCAGATCGATCACGTGATGCAAACCCTGGGTGAGCGCGACCGTGCGGCCGCCGGAAGGGGCGACAGCATACGGGCTGGCGTGGACAAAGCGATGGCCGCCGGCGGGCCGCGCAAGGGCTTGCGAGGGCGCCCGCGCGTGGCGCGCGTTTCGCGACGAACGATGGTGCATCGCAAAACGCTTGTGACGAATGGTGATAAGCAAGCGCGCGTCACCATATTGCAACGCAACAATCACTGAGGCAGGATCGAACTGCAGGAAGCGCTCGATCCGCGCTTTGTAGGCAGCGTCCATGTCGCGCCTCGAGCCATGGCGGATCGCTTAATCGGGGGATCACCGGCCGGCTGGGCGCGCGACATCCGCGCCGCCGTGACGCCACGTTTCCCTGCATCGGCTTCTGCCGCGATCCGCCTCCGGGCGCGTCGCCCGTTCTGCGCCGGTCGCCTGCGGCCGGCCCGCTCCGCTTCACACCTGCTTACCCATCGCGCGCCCTCGGCGCGGCGGTGCCGGGATCGGCTGCGCCATCGCCGACGCGGGTGATCGCTTGACTCACGCGTGGTGCGAATGGACGTCCAGACGTCCATCGGCATCACGTCCACTCTGGCGGGGAGGGGTAGCGATGAAGCGAGGCATGTGGGGAACGATGGGGGGCGTATTGCTGGGTATAGCCACCGTTGGCGCGCCGGCGATGGCGGCCGACGCGCCAGCGAGCACCGTGGTCGGCAGCGTGGCGGTAGTCAACGACTACCTGTTCCGCGGCCTGTCACAGACCAACTGGAAACCGGCGGTGCAGCCGGGCATCGAGTACGACCACGCCAGCGGCTGGTACGTCGGCGCGTGGGGCAGCAACATCAGTTGGCTGTCCGATGCGTCCACCGATGCGGCGCACATCTCCTCCAGCGTGGAGCTGGATTTCTACACCGGCTACCGCGGCAGCTTCGCTGGTGATGTCAGCTACGACGTCGGCATCTACGAGTACTACTACCCCGGCAGCTATCCGACGGGCTTCACCCGGCCGTACACCACCGAGGTCTACGGTGCGCTGGGCTACAAGGGCGTGACCCTGAAGTACTCGCACGCGCTCACCAACCTGTTCGGCTTCACCGACTCCAAGCACTCCGGCTATGTCGATCTCTCCTACAACGTGGAGTTCAGCCCCGGCTGGACGCTGAACCTGCATGCCGGCCACCAGAAAGTGCGGCACGTCGCGGGCGCCTCCTACAGCGACTGGAAGGTGGGCGTCACCAAGGCGTTCGACCACGGCTACTCGGTGTCGCTGGGTTACTACGACACCAACGCCGAGCGCAGCGTCTACACCAACGCCGACGGCCATTTCGTCGGGCGCGCCACCGGCATTCTCACGTTAGCCAAGGCGTTCTGATCGGACATCGCACCGCGGTGGCCGCTGCGCCGCCGCGCCACACGGGGAGGCAAGCATGAGGGGGAGTCAGCCATGAAATTGATCAGTTGCATCATCCGGCCATACAAGCTCGACGAGGTACGCGACGCGCTCGCCGCAGCGGGCGTCAGCGGCATCACGGTGAGCGAGGTGCGCGGCTTCGGACGGCAGAAGGGCCACACCGAGCTGTATCGCGGCGCGGAGTACGTGGTGGACTTTCTGCCCAAGCTGAAGGTGGAAGTCGTGGTCACGGATGACCAGCTCGACGGCGTGCTGGAATCGATCCAGCAGTCCGCCAAGACCGGCAGCGTGGGCGACGGCAAGATTTTCGTCAGCCCGGTCGACCAGGTCATCCGCATCCGCACCGGCGAATTCGACGCCGACGCCCTCTGACTGTGCCCGCGAGGTTTTCCATGAAAGAGATCGTGCTTTCCCGCCCCGCGCGCGCGTTGCCCGCCTGGGTGCTGACCCTGATGTTGCTGTGCCTGCTGGCGCTGTCGTCGGCCTCGCATGCGGCCGACGCCGCGCCGGTGGTCGACAAGGGCGACGTGGCCTGGATGCTCACCTCCACCCTGCTGGTGCTGCTGATGACGGTGCCCGGTCTGGCTCTGTTCTACGGTGGCCTGGTGCGCTCGAAGAACGTGCTGTCGGTGCTGATGCAGGTAATGACGGTGTTCTCGATGATCCTGGTGCTGTGGGTGATCTACGGCTACAGCCTGGCGTTCAACGGCGGCAACGCCTTCATCGGCAACCTGGACAAGCTGTTCCTCAAGGGGGTCACCAAGGACAGCCTGGCGGCCACCTTCAGCGCCGGCGTCTCGCTGCCGGAATACGTGTTCGTGGTGTTCCAGTCCACCTTCGCCGGCATCACCGGCGCGCTGATCGTGGGCTCGTTCGCCGAGCGCATGCGCTTTCGCGCCGTGCTCGCCTTCACCGCGCTGTGGTTCACCTTCGCCTACCTGCCGATCGCGCACATGGTCTGGTACGGGCCGGACGGCTTCCTGTTCGCCAAGGGCGCGCTGGATTTCGCCGGCGGCACGGTGGTGCACATCAACGCGGGTATCGCCGGCCTGGTCGGCGCGTACATGGTGGGGCCGCGCCTGGGCCTGGGGCGCGAGTCGATGAAGCCGCACAACGTCACCTTCACCATGATCGGCGCGGCGATCCTGTGGGTGGGCTGGTTCGGCTTCAACGCCGGCTCCAACCTGGAGGCGAACGCGGGCGCGGGCCTGGCCTTCATCAACACCTTGCTGGCCACTGCCGCGGCGGTGCTGGCCTGGCTGCTGCTGGAGGCGGTGACCAAGGGCAAGCCCTCGATGGTCGGCGGCGCCTCCGGCGCGGTAGCCGGGCTGGTAGCGATCACGCCGGCATGCGGCACGGTGGGCCCGATGGGTTCGCTGGTGATCGGCGCGCTGGCCAGCGTGGCCTGCGTGTGGGGCGTCACCGGATTGAAGAAGCTGCTGCGCGCGGACGATGCGCTGGACGTGTTCGGCGTGCACGGCATCGGCGGCATCCTGGGGGCGTTGCTCACCGGTGTGTTCAGCGCCCCCGCGCTCGGCGGTACCGGCTTCGGCAGCGGCAACAGCTCCATCGCCCAGCAGTTGGGCGTGCAGGCGCTGGGGGTGGGCATCACGCTGGTGTGGAGTGGCGTGGTCTCGGTGATCGTGTATCTGGTGGTGAAGACCGTCTTTGGGCTGCGGGTGTCGGCCGAGGCCGAGCGCGAAGGCCTGGACATCACCTCGCACGGCGAAAGCGCCTACGAGAGCTGAGCGCGGCACGCCCGGCGTCCCGGCGCCGGGCGTGCTCCAGTTTGGTGCATCACATGCACCATATTGCACGCGTATGATGCCGGCGAACCCTGGCAAGGGCGCGCCGGCCTTGTCCCAAGCCATCTGGCGCCGTCTGCCGCCATGGCATGGCGTTTGCTAAAACCGAACAGCCAATCCCACCCGAGGTTTTTCCATGTCCGTCGCAAAAGTGCTTGACCTGTTCCAGGAGCATGACGTCGAGTTCGTCGACCTCCGCTTCGTCGACATGCTGGGCAAGCAGCATCACGTCACCTTCCCCGTCCACGCCATCGACGAGAGCACCTTCGAAGACGGCAAGATGTTCGACGGCTCGTCGATCTCCGGCTGGAAGGGCATCAACGAGTCGGACATGGTGCTGATGCCCGATCCGGACACCGCCTACCTCGACCCGTTCAGCTCGCACACGCAGGTGGTGATCCACTGCGACGTACTCGAGCCCTCCACCATGCAGGCCTACGGCCGCGACCCGCGCTCGATCGCCAAGCGCGGCGAGGCGTTCCTGAAGTCCACCGGCATCGCCGACACCGCGTTCTTCGGCCCGGAGCCGGAGTTCTTCATCTTCGACTCGGTGCGCTGGCAGAACGACATGGGCCGCGTGTTCTACGAGATCGGCTCCGAAGAAGCCGCCTGGAGCTCGCGCTACAAGTACGACGGCGACAACACCGGCCACCGTCCGGGCGTGAAGGGTGGCTACTTCCCGGTCAGCCCGGTCGACTCGCTGGGCGACCTGCGTGCGGACATGTGCAAGGTGCTCGAATCGCTCGGCCAGGTGGTGGAAGTGCACCACCACGAAGTGGCCAACGCGGGCCAGTGCGAGATCGGCGTGAAGTTCAACACGCTGGTGAAGAAGGCCGATGAGCTGATCACCATGAAGTACGTGGTGAAGAACGTCGCCCACCAGAACGGCAAGACCGTCACCTTCATGCCCAAGCCGATCGTTGGCGACAACGGCAGCGGCATGCACGTGCACCAGTCGCTCTCGAAGGGCGGCGAGAACCTGTTCGCGGGTGACCTGTACGGCGGCCTTAGCCAGACCGCGCTGTGGTACATCGGCGGCATCTTCAAGCACGCCAAGGCGATCAACGCGTTCGCCAACTCGGGCACCAACAGCTACAAGCGCCTGGTGCCGGGCTTCGAGGCGCCGGTGATGCTGGCCTACTCGGCGCGCAACCGTTCGGCGAGCTGCCGCATCCCGTATGTGTCGAGCCCGAAGGGCCGCCGCATCGAGGTGCGCTTCCCCGACCCGCTGCAGTCGGGCTACCTCACCTTCACCGCGCTGATGATGGCCGGCCTGGACGGCATCATCAACAAGATCGACCCGGGCGCGCCGTCGGACAAGGATCTGTACGACCTGCCGCCGGAAGAGGAGAAGAACATCCCGCAGGTGTGCTCCAGCCTCGACGCCGCGCTGGAAGCGCTGGACAAGGACCGCGAGTTCCTCAAGGCCGGTGGCGTGTTCACCGACGACTTCATCGATGCCTACATCGAGCTGAAGATGCAGGAAGTCACCCGCTACCGCGCCAGCACGCATCCGCTGGAGTTCCAGATGTACTACGCGATCTGACCTCAGGTCCGATCCGCTGCAAACAAAAAGGGGAGCCGCGAGGCTCCCCTTTTTCGTGCGCGAGCGCGCATCACGCACGCCCCCGCTGAAACATCAGCGCCCTCAGGGAATCGTCGTCGCCACGGCCTGCTCCAGCGCCTTGCGCCACGGCAGGTACAACGCGCCATCGGCGGGCAGGGCGCCGCGCCAGCCGCAGCTCTGGCTGGCGAACGCCACCGACTGGCCGACCATGCATGCCAGTGGGTGACCCAGCGCGAGGCCGGCCAGCATCATCGCGCTGAAGGCGTCGCCGGCACCCACCGTATCCACCAGCTGCGGCAGCGGCGGCGCGACGGCCCGCGCCACGCAGCGGCCCTCGGCATTCCACGCGGCCGCGCCCTCGGCGCCGTGGCTGACCAGCACGTGGCTTGCACCGGTGCGCGCGCACAGCGCGGCCATCGAGGCGTGCGCATTATCGAGCGCGGGCACACCGGGCATCGGTGCAAGATCGAGCCAGCGGAGCAGCTGGGTCAGTTCGGTATCACTGAGCTTGAGTACGTGCACGTCCTGCAGCAGCTCGAGAATCGCCTCAGGCGACGGCCCGGCCTCGCGCCAGTTGAGGTCGACGAAGGCGCGATGCGGCACGGCCTGGCGCACCGCCGCCAACGCTGCACGCGAGGCCGGCGCGCGCAGCGCCAGCGTGCCGAAGTACAGCCACGGCGCGCCCGCCTCGAGTGTCTGCACTGCGGCGACCGCCTGCACTGCATCGATGCGATCGAACGCCTGGTCCGCAGGAATCTCGAACGCGTGGCCGCCGTCGCGTTCATGTACCAGCACGCGGGCGGTCCGTGCGTCGGCCTGCGCGTGCTGCAGCGACAGTCCGCTGCGCGCCGCCGCCGCCCGCAGCGCCTGTCCCGCCTCGTCATCGCCCAGCCGCGTCAGCATCATCGGCGCCAAGCCCAGCGCGGCGAGATGACAGGCTACGTTGAACGGCGCACCGCCGGGCACCGGGCCATCGGCAAAGGCGTCCACCAGCGACTCGCCGAAGACGATCAGGGAGGGTTCGATCATGCGCGGGCTTCCGGAACGGGGGATCGCGACAGTGTGGCCCAAGCGGCGGCCCGGTGGGCGACGCCGTGTCTGCTCGGGCCTGGCGCTATCGGGAGGTGTGACGTCATCGACGTCCGCAGCGTGGGTGCGAGCCGCTCCCCGCGTGTGCTCAGCCCGGCTGTGCTTGGCCCGGCGCCGACAAGCGCAGCAGCACGCCGGCCAGGCTCTTCAGGTCTTGCGCGTTGTGCGCGGCGACGCGGCGCAGGTTGGTCGCCGGGCCGCCGCGCAGGTAGGTGAGCCAGGCGGCCGGCGCTTCCGAGCCGGGCAGGTCGTCCTCGCGCAGCACGCCGAGCAGCTGGCGTTCGGCGGTGGCGAGGCGGCAGTTTTCCCACTGGCCCTTCCAGTGGCGGCGCACCGGATGCAGCAGGTCCAGGTGATCGAGCCCGGCCAGCGGGTTGGCCAGTCGCGCCAAGCGATAGCGAGTGGCCAGCAGTGGCGCGTCGTAGCACTTGCCGTTGTAGCTGACGAGCACGCTGTCCGGCTGCAACCAGCCGGCGAAGGTCTGCAGCATCGCGGTTTCCGCCGCCATGGTGGTGATGGTGAGCTGGCGCAGCCGCAAGCGCCCCGCGCGCCAGTCCGCCGCGCCGATCATGAAGGCGCGGGTGCCGGTGCCGCCGGCCAGTCCCGTGGTCTCGGTGTCGAAGTGCATCAGCCGCGCCGGGTCGATCGTGTCCTCGCGGCGGGCGAAGCGCGTGTCGATGGGCGAGGGTGGATCGGGCCAGTCGACGTGTTCCTCGGTGTAGCGCAGGCCGGGCGCGATCTCCTCGCCGAACAGCTCGCGGTCGCGGGCGGGGAAAGCCGGTGCCGGTCGCGTGTGCGAGCGGGCGCGCACGCCGAGCAGCCAGCGCAGGTCTTCGGTGCTGGTCTTGCGTGGCGCGGGCACTGACTCCGGTGCCGCCACGGCCTGGCCGGCCTGCGCGCGCAGGCCGCGCAGGCGATCGCGCAGCGCGCTCACAGACTGGCCAGCAGAGCGAGCACGCGCGCGGCCAGCGCCTTCGGCGCGCGTTCGCCTACCTCGTCCACCGCCAGCACCGGGCCCACGCAAGCCGGGCAGCCGTAGTGGCAGTCGCAGCGCTCCAGCAGCGAACGCGCCTGCGCCAGCAGATCCTCGCGCCGCTCGAACAGCGGCGCGCTCAGGCCCACGCCGCCAGGAAAGGCGTCGTAGAGATAGACCGTGGGCGTGAACGGCGCATCGGGTTCCAGCGCGGTGGGCTGCCCATCCGCGCCGCGCAGCTGGCCGCGGCCGCTGGCGTCGCTGCTGACGAACCACGCGCCGTCGCCGCTGCCCACCGCCTTCTGCAGGTCGCGCGACTCGGCCATCACCGCCACCGTGGCGACGATGTGCAGCGCATAGGCGGCGCCGAGGAAACCGTCCAGCGCCTGCTGCCGTTCGTCGAACGCCTGTTGCAGGGTGCGCTGGTCGAGCTGCCACCACACCGCGGTGGTGTGCAGCTCCTGGTCGGGCAGGTTCACCGGGCCGTAGCCGATGTTCTCGTGCGTGTAGTAGCGGATCTTCTTGTAGCCGGCCACGCGACGCACCACGTGCACCTCGCCGTGGTGCGCCTGGCCGCGACCGGCCGGCGCGCTGCCGAAGGCGTCCAGCACCTTCAGCTTGGTGTAGTCGATGGCGTCGGTGTAGTAGTCCACGTGGGTGCGCGTGACGTAGGCCTTGCGCCCCTCCCAGTCCAGCCGCTCCACCTGGTAGGGCGTAGCCTGGATCATGTGGATGGCGCCTTCGTATAGGGTGAGCGCGGCGGCGGAATAGTCCACTTCGGCGAGAATGGTCTGGCGCCCGCCGGTGCGGTCCACCACCACGAAATTGCCGTCGGCCACCGCACGCAGCGACACCGCGTTGGCCGGGTAGCTGTCGGCGATCCACTCCCAGCGCTCGCCCTCGCGGTGCAGCACGCCTTCCTCGCCCAGCACTTCCAGCCACGGCGTGGCGACTTCATTGCCGAACACTTCGTGGCCGACGAACGGCAGCTCGAACGCGGCGCAGCGAATATGGTCGAGCAGGATCAGCGGCTGGTCCGGCGCGATGCGCGCGTGCTCCGGCGGCGCGCCCTCGAAGAACTCCGGGTGACGCACCAGGTACTGGTCCAGCGGATCGGAACTGGCCACCAGCACGCCCAGCGCCGCCTGCTGCCGACGGCCGGCGCGACCGAAGCGCTGCCAGGTCGCCGCCACCGAACCGGGGTAGCCGTTGAGCACCACCGCGTCGAGGCTGCCGATGTCCACGCCCAGCTCCAGCGCCGAGGTGCTGACGATGCCGTCCACGTCGCCCGCGCGCATCGCCCGTTCGGCCTCGCGCCGCTCGGTCGGCAGGTAGCCGCCGCGATAGGCGCGGATGCGCGGTGGCTTGCGCGGGTCGTGGTCGAACACGTCCTTGAGGTACTTGGTAAGCACCTCGACCATGCTGCGGCTCTGCGCGAACACCAGCGTCTTCATGCCTGCCTTGATCGCCAGCCGCGCGATGCGGTTGCTCTGCGAACGCGCCGACGCGCGCAGGCCCAGGTCGGGGTTCACCACCGGCGGGTTCCACAGCAGCACGTGCTTGTCGCCCGAGGGCGCGCCCGACTCGGTGATCGCATGCACCGGCGCCTCGATCAGCGCCTCGGCGTGCTGCTGGGGGTTGCCGATGGTCGCCGAGCACAGGATGAACTGCGGGCGCACGCCGTAGAACGCGCAGATGCGCTTGAGCCGGCGGATCACGTTGGCCACGTGCGAGCCGAACACGCCGCGATAGCTGTGCACCTCGTCGATCACCACGTAGCGCAAGTTCTCGAAGAACTGCGCCCACTTCGTGTGATGCGGCAGGATCGCCTGGTGCAGCATGTCAGGGTTGCTCACCACGATGTCGCCGTGCAGGCGGATCGCCTGCCGCGCGTCGCCCGGCGTGTCGCCGTCGAAGGTGAACGCCTTCACCCCCAGCTCGCCGGCGCGGTTGAGCTCCAGCAGCTCGGCCACCTGGTCCTGCGCCAGCGCCTTGGTGGGGAACAGGTACAGCGCCTTGGCGTTGGACTGCATCGCCGCGGCCACCACCGGCAGCGTGTAGCACAGCGACTTGCCCGAGGCCGTGGGCGTCACCACCGCCACGTGCGCCCCCGCCTGCGCCGACGCCCACGCCTCGCCCTGGTGCTTGTAGAGCTGGGTGATGCCGCGCGCGCGCAGCGCATCGGCCAGCGCCGGCGGCAGATCCTCCGGCAGCGGCTCGTACGCACCCTCGCGCCCCGGCACCACGAACGAACCAGTCACCCGCCCGGCGTAGCGCTTGGTCAATCGCGCCGCCAGCGCGCCACCGTCGGCGGGGCCGCGCAGCACCAGTTCATCTGCGGCAGCGTCGTCGGCGCGGTGGGCCGGATCGATCAGGGCGTTCATGGCGTGGCTCGCGATGGGCGGGCATCGCAGTAGAGCGGTGGCGGGTCTCACCGCATGAGACGTCTCGCAAGCAGGGCGTTGGAGTGGGTGGCGCCATCAGAAAAGCAGTCCCCGCCATCGTTGTTGACAGCCCAGATGCTTCGCTCGACATTGCGCCAGAACCGGGGCAGGGGACCGCCTCGCCCACGCGAACACCACCATCCACCAAGGAAGGCCCCGATGAAGAAGCTCATGTTTGCAGCGCTGTTCGCCCTCGCCGCGGCAGCCGCCAATGCAGGCCCCACCAAGAGTCTGGAAAGCTCGGCCGTGGTCGACGGCACCATCGTGCTGGCCAAGGACGGCGCAGTGCAGCTCGCCACCGTGGAGCACCCGGAGAAGTACGGCCAACCCATCGCCGATCTGGTGCGCAAGGCGGCGCTGACGTGGCGCTTCGATCCGGTGCTGCGCGACGGTCAGCCGGTCGCCGCCAAGGCGAGCATGCACGTGCGGGTGATCCTCACCAAAAACCCGGATGGCAATTTCACCGCGCGCATCAAGGGCGCCACGTTCGGCGGCAACAACGCGGATACGCCCGACGATCTGTACAGCGAGAACCAGAAAAAAATTGGCCCGCACTATCCTCCGGCGGCGATCAAGGCCCGCGTGCAGGGAACGGTCTACCTGGCGCTGCACGTCGACCGCGACGGCCACGTCACCGACGCCATGGCCGAGCAGGTCAATCTGGAAAACACTGGGCCGGACGGCCTGCTTCAGAAATACCGCCAACTGATGGCCAATGCGTCGCTCGCCGCCGCCCGTCGCTGGACCTACCGGGTGCCGACCACCGGCAAGCTCGCCGGCCAGGACAGCTGGACCCTGCACGTTCCGATCGTCTACACCCTCAACGAGTCCGGCGCTGCCCCGGTCGAGCGTGTGTGGCGCACCTATGTGCCCGGCCCGTACACGCCCGCACCATGGGCCGACAAACCCAGCATGGCTACCGCCGATGCGCTCGCCGACGATGGCAGCTACACCGAAGGTGCCGGGCCGGTGCTACGTTCGTCTTTTGATCATGGTTGATCCATTACCGCGACTGCGCGCGGCTCCTGCACCAGAAAACCTGAGTCAGGACGCCTCAGTCCCTCAATATAAATTGGCTCATTTGGTCAGATTATTCCTCGATCTGCTAAAGCCAAATAAGCTCGGAAGAGGAGGTAGCCAACGATCGCGAGAATGTCGGGGGTTTTTATCTTTCGCTGCGGCTATGCTCTTTATCTCGTCAATCGCGGCTCTCGCGGTTCCCACAAAGAAGGTTATGCAACCGAAGTTGTCTGGGGAGGAGACTATCCCTGTCGATGTTGAAAGGAAAACTTTTATTTGGCGTGATCTAAAGTGGTCGATACCAACGTCGTTCTTCAGCATGCCGTTCGAGGAAAGCTCCCGCTTCCTCGAACTGAGAGCCTGGTGGACGCCGGGATTTTTCCAAACGCGAGGACCTTCGGTGGGCTCTGCCTACGTCCGCATTTTAATTGATGATCAACAACACTTTGATCCCTTCAGATATATCAAGCTAAAATCTGGCGATATGGACGTCGTCGCTAGGGTTGAACATACAATCGGAGTAGGGCCCTCTTACTTGGGAAGCTGGGGTTCTACACACTATTTCAATTTCCCTTCGTGGAAGCGCGGGCCTCGCCCACTGCTACTGACTTGCAGGCATCTTCCTAGCCTTGAGGGTATGAGCGCCTCGCCTCTTTGTCGCCTCTATGTTCTGACAATTCAGGGGCTGATTGCGGAGGTAACTGTTCCAACCAATGTTCATCGAGACGTCACCCGGCTAGCCAGTGACATTCTGCTGCTGATGGAAACCTTCACCCAGCAAAAAAACTCGCCTCGAAGCAATTGAAATCAATGCTGCTATACCGAAGGATCGAGCCTATCAGCGGGAGGTTGAGGCGCCAAAAAAGTGGATATTTACTTATCCAGCTCCTGAGTGTGACCCTGAAACCGTTTTTGACTCGAAAAATAGGTTTCGGTCGGATGTTTAGTTCGTCGAAAGCGACTGGTCCGTTTTGTATTAGGCGGTAGATCGAAAGGAGCCGCCGTTGCGGGCTGAGGAGATCATGGTATGGCTCGGCCCACCTCGGTGGCCTTTTCTTCCAAAGAAAAAGCTGATGGCAACCCTATTGACGATGGAACTTGTTGGGCTTGGCTCCCTCACGGTGGCATTACCATCGCCATTTTTCAACAAGGCGATGACAGGTGACGCTAGGAATGGCGCGGCCCGTTTGGTGTGGTTCTTTGTGGGGGCTGCTTTCGGTTTATATGCCTATGGTGCTTTCGGCGGCATGAAGACTCGGGAAGAGGGAGTGCCTGAAGCGCAATAACGAGCTCGACACATGAGACGCGGGACTCGGGGCGAGGCGCCCTCACGCTGGTTCCGGGGGCGACGTGACAGCCCGGACAACTCAGCAGGCGGCGGTTGAGCGGTCGACCTTGATCCGCAGTACTGCAATTGCACCAGCCCGATGCATTCCCCATGATGGTGCAATGAGCAACGCATCCTGGCGCCCGCTGGCGGAGCAGATGGCGACCGGGCTGGCCCTGGTCGATGCGGAGCTGCGCGTGACGTGGCTGAATCCGGCGCTGGCCGAGCGGCTGGCGCTGGGCACGCGCAGCCTGGTGGGGCAGCCGGCGGCGCTGATGTTCGCGGACGACGCGGCGGTGCTGGCGCAGGCGCGGCGGGCGCTGGCTGAGGAGCGGGCGCTGCAGTTGCGCGGCGTCGCTATGACCACCCAGCGCGGCACCGAGTGGCAGGCGGACCTGAGCCTGCAGCCGTTCGACGGGCAACTGCTGCTGGAAGTGCACGCGCTGGCCGAGCCGGCCGCGGCGGCCTCGCCGCTGTCGGCGACGCTGCGCGGCTTTGCGCACGAGGTGAAGAATCCGCTGGCCGGCCTGCGCGGGGCGGCGCAGCTGCTGCAGCGGCGGCTGGACGACGAGGACCTGAAGGCGCTCGCCGGCATGGTGATCGCCGAAGCGGACCGCCTCGGTGCGCTGGCCAACCGCCTGCTGCATCACGACGGTGCGCCGCGGCTGGCCCCGGTGAACATCCATCACCTGCTGGAGCGGCTGGAAGATCTTCTGGAAGCCGAGCCTGCGCCGCTCACGCTGCGCCACGACTACGACCCCAGCCTGCCGGATTTCCCCGCCGACGCCGACCGCCTGCTGCAGGTGCTGCTGAACCTGGCGCGCAACGCGCGCGAGGCCGGCGCACAGACGCTCACCCTGCGCACGCGCGCCGAGCACGGCGTGCGGCTGGGCGAGCGGATGCTGCGCAGCGCGCTGCGGGTGGACGTGATCGACGACGGCGCCGGGGTGCCGCCCGCGTTGCGCGACACGCTGTTCCAGCCGCTGGTGTCCGGGCGGCCGGACGGCACCGGCCTCGGCCTGGCGCTGTCGCGCGAGATCGCCCACGAGCACGGCGGCGAACTGCGCTGGCAGGGCCGGCCCGGCGAAACCGTGTTCTCGCTCTACCTGCCGCTGCCGCCACCGCAGCGCGCTTCGACCGATGCTGCCACGGAAGCCACCGATGACTGATACACCCACCGCCCGCGACGTCTGGGTAATCGACGACGACCGCGGCGTGCGCTTCGTGCTGGCCGAGGCGCTGCGCGACGCCGGCCACACGGTGCGCGAGTTCGGCGACGTGGCCAGCGTGCGCGAGGCGCTGAAGACCGCCCGCCCCGCGCTGCTGCTCACCGACGTGCGCATGCCCGGCGAGGATGGGCTGGCCCTGCTCGGCGAGCTGAAGGCGCAGGGCGTGGGCCCGGTGATCGTGATGAGTGCCTACACCGACGTGGCCACCGCCGCCGCCGCGTACCGGCAGGGCGCGGCCGACTACCTGGCCAAGCCGTTCGACCTGGACCAGGCGGTGGCCGCGGTGGAGCGCGCGCTGGCCGACGTCGCTCCACCGCCGGCGCCGGCGAAGCTGGAGACGCCGCAGCACACCCTGCTCGGCGAGAGCAGCGCAATGCGCGAGGTGTTCCGGCTGATCGGCCGCGTCGCCGCCAGCGACCTCAGCGTGCTGATCACCGGCGAGACCGGCACCGGCAAAGAGCTGGTGGCGCGCGCGCTGCACGAGGAGAGCGCGCGGCGCGGCAAGCCGTTCGTCGCGCTCAACACCGCGGCGATTCCGTCGGAGCTTTTGGAGAGCGAGCTGTTCGGCCATGAGGCCGGCGCGTTCACCGGCGCCACCCGCCGCCACGCCGGCCGCTTCGAGCAGGCCGAGGGCGGCACGCTGTTCCTCGACGAGATCGGGGACATGCCGCTGGCGCTGCAGACGCGCCTGCTGCGCGTGCTGGCCGGCGGCGAGTTCTACCGCGTGGGCGGGCGCGAGCTGATGCGCGGCGACGTGCGCATCGTCGCCGCCACGCATCAGGATCTGGCCGCGCGCGTGGCCAGCGGGCAGTTCCGCGCCGATCTGCTGCATCGCCTCGACGTGGTGCGCATCGAGCTGCCGCCGCTGCGCCAGCGCCGCAGCGATATCCCGAAGCTGGCCGAGCATTTCCTCGCCGCCGCCGCGGTGGAGCTGAAGCTGCCGCCCAAGCGCTTCTCCAAGGCCGCATTGAAGGCGATCGCCCAGCGCGACTTCCCCGGCAACGTGCGCGAGCTGGAGAACCTGTGCCGACGCCTGGCGGTGATCGCGCCGGGCGCGGAGATCCTGCCTAGCGACCTGGGCACCGCCGTGCCCACCGCCGGCGGCGACGACTGGACCCACGCCCTGCGCGACTGGGCCGAACAGGCGCTCGCGCGCGGCGAGGCGGACATCCACGCCCGCGCCCGCGAGGCGCTGGACCACACCCTGATGCAGGCCGCGCTGCGCGCCCACGACAACCACCGCCAGCACGCCGCTGCCGCGCTCGGCGTGGGCCGCAACACGCTCACCCGCAAGCTCGGCGCCTCGCGCACGCGCCGGCCGAACAAGACCTGATCCGGAGACACCCGCATGACCGTGACCGTCCGCGACGCCCAACGCGAAGACCTGCCGAACCTCATCGCATGGAACGCCGCGATGGCGTGGGAGACCGAGCACAAGCGGCTCGACCCGGACATGCTCTCGCGCGGCATGGCAGCGGTGTTCGACGAACCGCGCCGCGGCTTCTACCTCGTCGCCGAGTTGGACGGCGCACCGGCCGGCTGCCTGATGGTGACCTACGAGTGGAGCGACTGGCGCTGCGGCGATTTCTGGTGGATCCAGAGCGTGTACGTGGCCGAGTCCGCGCGCCGCAGCGGCGTGTTCCGCGCGTTGTACGCCGACGTGGCGCGTCGCGCGAGCGAGGCCGGCGCGGTCGGCCTGCGGCTGTACGTGGAAACCGAGAATGCGCGCGCCCAGGCCACCTATGAAGGCCTCGGCATGGAGCGCTGCCATTACTTCATGTACGAGCAGGCGCTGGAACGCGCCCGCTGAGCGCGGGGTGACGGGCCCGGCGCAAGGGCGTACAACGGGCGCGATCATGCAAGACGGCCAGCGACCGGCTGAAGACCCTGCAAGGCTCACGTCCACCGAGGAACCCGCCATGATCTTCCTGCTCGCTGCACTGCTCATCGGCATCGTCGCCGGCCTGCGCGCGATGACCGCACCCGCCATCGTCAGTTGGGCGGCCCAGCTGGGCGTGCTGCCGTTGCAAGGCACGCCGCTGGCCTTTCTGGGCTGGCGCTTCACGCCGTGGATCCTCTCGCTGCTCGCCGTGGGCGAGCTGATCACCGACCAGTTGCCCACCACGCCCAGCCGCAAGCTGCTGGCGCCGTTCGCCACGCGCATCGTGATGGGCGGGTTCTGCGGTGCCGCGGTGGGCCTGGCCGGCGGCCAGTGGTGGCTTGGGGCCTTGGCCGGCGCAGTCGGTGCGGTGCTCGGCACGCTGGGCGGCGCGGCGGCGCGAGCCCGGCTGGCCGCGGCGTTCGGACGCGATCGCCCGGCGGCGCTGCTGGAAGACATCGTCGCCATCGGCGGCGGCATCGCGATCCTGGCGCTGCTGCCATGAGCGCCGCCTACGACGCCATCATCGTCGGCGCGGGCCAGGCCGGCCCCTCGCTGGCCGGGCGCCTCACCGCCGCCGGCATGCAGGTGGCGCTGGTCGAGCGGCACCTGTTCGGCGGCACCTGCGTCAACACCGGCTGCATGCCGACCAAGGCGCTGGTGGCCAGCGCCGAGGTGGCGCACCTGGCCCGGCGTGGCGCCGACTACGGCGTGCAGATCGGTGGCGAGGTCACGGTGGATTTCCCCAAGGTGATGGCGCGCGCGCATACGGTGACGATGAACGCGCGGCGCAACGTGGAGCGCTGGCTGCACGGTATGGAGCATCTCACCGTGCTGCGCGGGCACGCGCGCTTCCTGGCGCCGGACACGCTGCAGGTGGGCGAGATGACGATCCGCGCGCCGCGCGTGTTCCTCAACGTGGGTGGCCGCGCCGCCGTGCCGGCGCTGCCCGGCGTGGACGCCATCGACTACCTCACCAACACCTCGATCTTACAGCTGGACACGCTGCCGCGGCATCTGGCGGTGGTCGGCGGCAGCTACATCGGGCTGGAGTTTGCGCAGATGTTCCGCCGCTTCGGCGCGCAGGTGACGGTGATCGAGCGGCAGTCGCGGCTGATCGCCCGCGAGGACGAGGACGTATCCGCGGCGATCCGCGAGATCCTGGAAGCCGAAGGCATCGCCGTGCGCACCGGGGCCGAATGCATCGCGTTCGCCGCCCACGCCGACGGCGTCGCGGTGCAGGTGGACTGCCGCGACGGCGCGCCCGAGGTGGTGGCCAGCCACGTGCTGCTGGCGATGGGCCGCCGGCCGAACACCGACGACCTTGGCCTGGAGCGCGCCGGCGTGGCCAACGACGAGCGCGGCTATATCACCGTGGACGACACGCTCGCCACCAACGTGCCCGGCATCTGGGCGATGGGCGACTGCAACGGCCGTGGCGCGTTCACCCACACCGCCTACAACGACTTCGAGATCATCGCCGCCAACCTGCTCGACGGCGACCACCGCACGCTGTCGCAGCGGGTGCCCGGCTACGCGCTGTACATCGATCCGCCGCTGGGCCGGGTCGGCCTCACCGAGGCGCAGGCGCGCGCCAGCGGCCGACCGCTGCTGGTGTCGAAGCGCCCGATGACGCGGGTCGGCCGCGCGGTGGAGCGCGGCCAGACGCGGGGCTTCATGAAATTGGTGGCTGACGCTGAAACCAGGCGCGTGCTGGGCGCGGCAATCCTCGGCGTGAGCGGCGACGAGGCGATCCACGGCGTGCTCGACCTGATGAGCGCCGACCAGCCGCTGGACGCGCTGCGCTGGGCGGTGCCGATCCATCCCACGGTGTCGGAACTGTGGCCGACCGTGGTGCTGGGGCTGCAGCCGCCGACGGACGGCTAGACGCGCGTCGGCTCGGGTTTAGTGCGGCGCCGTGGATGCGCCGCGGCGGACGATCGTTTTCCTGCTACTCAGTGCAGCGGCGTATCCGGCGCGCCGAGCCGGCCGTCGGCGTCGAGCTGGATGCGGCCGAGCGCGTGCAGGTCCGGCGCGATACCGAACTGTTCGGCCAGCGCGCTGACCAGCGCGCCCAGCGCGCGCGGTTGCAGCGGATAGCCGTGCGCCAGCACGCGGGCGCGACCGCCGTCGCCGCGCTGCGCGGCGGTCACCGCCACCACGCCCAGGCCTGGCGCTTCGTGCGCCACCAGCAGCGGCGGCTCGTAGGCGGCGTCTGCTTCACCGAAGGTTTCCAGCAGATAGCCGTCGTTCGCTTGCGCAATGACGCCATTGGCCGGTGCGAGGCGCAGCGGCAGCGCGTGCGCGTCGAGCAGGGCCGCGTACTGGCGCAGCTCGAACACGATGCCGGCGAAGGCATGCGCGCGGTCCGCGTCATGGCTTTCGGCCAGCCACTGCGCGGGCGACTGCACCTGCACCGCGCCCTCGGCGTAACGCAGCGGCAGGCCGCGCGCGCTGAGCGTGGCTTCCTCGCGGTACGGCGTGAGCAGCGCGGTTTCCAGCAGGCTCCACAGCGGTGCGAGGTTCACGTGCTCGTACTGCACGCAGGTCAGAGCGAGCAGGTCGTTTCGGCTGAGGTAGCGCACGTGTTCCAGCGGCACGCCGAGCGTGCGGATCAGCCAGTCGGCGGTGCGCTGGCCCGCTTCGCCACGACCCACCAGATCCAGCTCCAGCTGTTCGGCCAGCGTGGTGGCCAGCGGCTCGGGCGCGAGCAGGGTGATCGGCAGTAGGCGCATCGGGCCGTCGGCGTAGGCGGCTTCCGGCTCCAGCGGCTGCGCGGGCATGCGGCCCTCGTGGGTGCCGAAGGCGACCACGTTTTCCAGATGGCCGCGCGGCACGCGTCGGGCCAGTTCGTCCAGCGTGGCCCACACCGGAAAGCCCGGGCGCAGCAGCTCCACCGCATCGAACAGGGCACCAGCCACGGCAAGGCGCGCCTCGGTGGCGGCGGGCACCAACGTCTGCAGGTCGGCGGCGATGTGGCCGGCGAGCTCGGCGGCCTCGTCGCGGCTCAGCGTGGTGCGGCGGGCGGCGTCGCCGGCGCCGGTCTCGATCGCGAGCACCACGGGCAGGGCGAGCAGGGTTGAGCTGTCCAAGAGCGGCGTCCAGCAAGGTGGGGATCGCCAAGTTTATCAGCGCCGCTCGGGTGGCCCGGATGCGCGGCGCTGAACCGCATCGCACGAATGGCGCACTGGCGGGGTTTCCCGGGGCGGCAGCGCGGGTTAGCCTTGCAAGCTCAATACCCGCCCGGATGTTTTGAGCTCATGGACAACTCGCAGCGACGTGTCGGCGTGATCGGTGGCGTGCGGATTCCGTTCTGCCGCAACAACACGGCGTATGCCGAGGTCGGCAATTTCGGCATGTCGGTGAAGGTGCTCGGCGCCCTGGTGGAACGCTTCGCCCTGCACGGCGTGGAGCTGGGCGAGGTGGCGCTGGGTGCGGTGATCCGCCATTCGTTCGAGTGGAACCTGGCGCGCGAGGCGGTGCTCTCCTCGGGCCTGGCGCCGACCACGCCAGCGATCACCACGGCACGTGCCTGCGGCACCTCGCTGGACAACGCGATCATCGTGGCCAACAAGATCGCCGCCGGGCAGATCGAGGCGGGCATCGCGGCCGGTTCGGACACCACCAGCGACGTGCCGATCGTCTACGGCGAGCGCCTGCGCAAGCGGCTGCTGGCGGTGAATCGCGCCAAGACGCCGATGGAGAAGCTCAAGACCGCGTTCGCCGGCTTCTCGCTGGGCGAACTCAAGCCCTCGTTCCCCGGCGTGGCCGAGCCGCGCACCGGCATGTCGATGGGCCAGCACTGCGAGAAGATGGCCAAGGAGTGGCACATCACGCGTCAGGCGCAGGACCAGCTCGCACTGGAAAGCCACCGCAAGCTCGCCGCCGCGTACGACGCCGGCTTCTTCGACGACCTGATCGTGCCGTTCCGCGGCATCAAGCGCGATGGCTTCCTGCGCCCGGACACCACGCTGGAGAAGCTCGCCGCGCTGAAGCCGGCGTTCGACAAGAGCTCCGGCCAGGGCACGCTGACCGCCGGCAACTCCACCGGCCTGTCCGACGGCGCGGCCGCCGTGCTGCTGGCCAGCGAGGGCTGGGCCGCCGCACGAGGATTGACCGTGCAGGCCTGGCTGCGCGACGCCGAAGTGGCCGCGGTGGATTTCGTGCGCGGCGAGGGCCTGCTGATGGCGCCGACCATCGCCGTGCCGCGCATGCTGGCGCGCCAGGGGTTGACCCTGCAGGACTTCGATTACTACGAGATCCACGAGGCCTTCGCCGCGCAGGTGCTGTGCACGCTGCGTGCGTGGGAAAGCGCGGACTACTGCAAGCAGCGACTGGGGCTGGACGCGCCGCTGGGCAGCATCGACCCGGCCAAGCTCAACGTGCACGGTTCGAGCCTCGCCACCGGCCATCCGTTCGCCGCCACTGGCGCGCGCATCATCGCCACGCTGGCCAAGCTGCTGGAGCAGAAGGGTTCGGGCCGCGGCTTGATCTCGATCTGCACCGCCGGCGGCATGGGCGTCACGGCGATCCTGGAGCGCTGAGCCGTCTGGACGTCCAGACGGCTGCGCCTGTCGTCCGCATGCGACTCACTCCCCGCCTTCGCGTCACTACGCTGCTGAGCGTGCTGGCGTTGCTGATCGGCGTGCTCGGCACACAGTGGTTGAGCGGCCGCACCAGCGAATGGGCCGGCCCGAAGCAAGCGGTGGAGGCCGTGCACGTGGCGCCGGCGGCGGCCGCCTACCGCGAGCGCTCGCGCCGCACCCACGCGCCACCTCGCGTAATGGGCGCGCAGCGGCCGCAGGCCTCGTCCGATGCGGCAGCCGCCACCCCGCCGTCGCCGCCGGAACTGGTACCGGTGAGCATGCCGGCACTGTCCTCGCGCTACGCCGACCTGGAGGGCCACCTCGACGGCAGCGTGGTGCTGACGGTGCGCGTGGATGGCGACGGTCGCGTGCTGGACGCGGCGGTGGCGCGCTCCAGCGGTGACGCCGTGCTCGATGCGCACGCGCGTGCCGTGGTCGCGGGCTGGCGCTTCGCGGTGCCGCCGGGTTATCCGCAGGGCTTCAGTGGCGAGCTGCCGATGCGCTTCGACGTGGCCGATCGTTAGAGAATGCCGCTGCCGGCGGAGCCGAATGCGGTGATCAAACGCGTGTAGATCAGCTTGAACGACAGCGCTACGCCGGGGAAATCGCCCACCGGCTCGTAGCAGCTGAAGAACGCCGGATCGTTGGGCGCCATCGGCGTGCAGCCGGGCTTGAGGTCGTAGCTGGTGGCGTAGCGGTACGGCCAGAAGTCGAACAGCGGCAGCTTCTCGGAGATGTCGCCGATCGCCTGGTTGACGCTGGTGAGCACCGGTACCACCGGCTTGCGCGGCGCGATCACCCACGCGTTCTGCGGACCGGTGAGGCGCAGGATCGATGAGCGCACGGCGTTGGCGAAGCCGCGGTCGTGCACGATCACGCCCGCCTCGGTGTTGAAGTGGTCCGAGCGCGGATCGAAGTTGTGCGAGCCGACCATGGCGAAGCTGTCGTCCACCACGATCGACTTGGCGTGCAGGCCGAAGCGCAGGCCCCTCTCGATCAACGGAGCCGGCCGGTTGCTGCTGCCGCGACTGCCGAACAGTCCGCGCGTCTCGGCGCCGGGGTAGCGACGGCGCTCACGTACGGAGGCCGCGATCGACGGCAGCAGATCGTCGTTGGCCAGCGCGTAGTCTTCCTCTGCGCTGGCTGCGTGCGGCTTCATCTCCTGGATCTCGAAGCCGTACTTGCGCAGGTAGCGCTTGCGGTGTTTGTACGAGAGCGCGTACACGGCAAACGCGTCGGTGGAAGCCAGCGAATTGGTCGACACGCGGATACGCGGCGGATCGGCGCGGCGGTGCATGGTCTTGAAGATCTTCTGCGCCCGGTCGCTCATCACCAGGTACGGCGTCTGCAGCACCACCTCGTGCTTGGCGCTGGCGACCAGCTGCATCACGTGGTGGGTGAAATCGAGCGCGTGGCGGCGAGTGGGCGCGTCGGTCTTGGCCGGCAGATCGCTGAAGAACTCCACCTCGCCGGTGTGGAAGGCCGGATCGAGCAGGTGCTGCTGGATCCAGGCCGGGTCCTGCGCCTCGCGTTCAAGCTTGGCGACGCGGGCGGGGCGGCGGAACTGCGGCGCCGGCCAGCCGGGCGCGGCGGGGTGGGCCAGGATGTAGCGATTCACGTCGCGCAGCGCCTCCAGCGGTACCGAGCGCTTGTGCTTCCAGAACCGGGCGAAGCTTGCGGCCATGTCGTGCGCGGCGGGGCCGCCGACCATCACGTCGCGATCGACGTAGTCGAAGTCGCCGTCCCAGTTGAAGTAGCGATCCTGATAGTTGCGTCCACCGGTGATGCCGACGGTGTCGTCCACCAGCAGCAGCTTGTTGTGCATGCGCTGGTTGAACTTCATGAAGCAGCACACGATGCCCGCGGCGAACTCGGCCGGGCTGGTCTCGGCGTCGTGAAAGGTGGGGTTGTACAGCTTCACCGTGAGGTGCCGATCGGCGCGCGCGAGACGATCGAGCAGGGCCACGTCGCCGAAGGAGAACAGCTGGTCGGCCAGTATGCGCACGCGCACGCCGCGCCGCGCCGCCTGCACCAGCTGGTCGAGCACCAACTGGCCGACGTCGTCCTGGTCCCAGATATAGGTCTGCACGTCGATAGAGCGGCGCGCCGCCTGAATCAGGTGGATGCGCGCGGCGAGTGCATCCTCGCTGTCGGCCAGCAGGGTGACCACGTGTTGCGGGTGGCCGGCAGCGGAGCTGGCGAGCGCGAGGTCGGCCGCCTGCAGCACCGCCGATGGCGCGGCGCAGTGGTCGGCGCGCGGGCAATCGAACGAGGGCAGCGTGGTGGCGGCGACGATCGCGTCGGCGCGGCGCACCTGCTGGCGCGGCACGGTGCAGCCCTGCAGCGCCAACGCGAGCAACAGCAGGAACGGAGGAAGAAAGCGCAATGACATGCGCGGATGATACGGCGTGCCGCTCAGTGCGCGGCCGCGTCGAGCGTGATCAGCAGGCCGAGGTTCACCGTGTCGCTGACGGCGGTGTGGTGGCCGTCCATGCCGTAATCGCTGCGCTGGATCTGCCCGCGCACCTCGATCTGGCAGACGGTGTCACGTTGCAGCGTGCAGCTGGCAGGCTCCAGCCGGAACAGCACCGGTCGTGTCACCCCGCGCAGGGTCAGCCAGCCGGGCAGTTCGCCGCCGGCATCGAGCGAGCGCACTGCCAGCGGTGCGGAGACGAAGTGGATCTCCGGAAAGCGCCGCACGTCGAAGAACTCCGGATCGAGCACCCAGCGGCGCAGCCGCGCCGAGGACATCGCCACGGAGTCCACGTTCACCGTGGCACGCACCACGGCGGTGTCGCGCAGCGCGTTAAGGGTGACGTCGCCGTGGATGTCGGTGAAGCGGCCGTTGATCTGGCGCACCCACAGCAGGCGCACGTTGAACTCGGCGTGCGAGCGCGAGGTGTCGATGCGGTAGTCCGCACCCCGCGCGGGGGCGATGGCCAGCAGGGCGACGAGCAGCGGCAGCCAGGCCGCCCGCATCACGGCGACCAGAAGGCGTCCAGTCGCGCGTTGCCCGGTTCCAGCGCCCCGTTGAGGTGCAGCACGGCCAGCCCACCCGGCGGCATGCCGCGGAAGTCGTCCGAGCGTCCTTCCACCAGCAGCGCCACCAGCCGCTCAATGCCGGGGTTGTGGCCCACCAGCATCACCGTGCCCACCTCGTCGTGCTGATCGAGCAGGGCCAGCAGTTCGCCCGGCGTGGCGTCGTAGATCTCGTCGGCCAGTTGCAGCTCGGGCGAATCGCCCAGCGCCTCCAGCGCCAGGTTGGCGGTGGCGCGGGTGCGTTCGGCTGGCGAGCACAGCACGCGCTGCGGCCTCGCGCCGTGGCTGGCCAGCCATCTGCCCGCCGCGCGCGCCTCCTGTTCGCCGTGTCCGCTGAGCCGCCGTTGCCGGTCGTCGTCGCCTGCGGTGGCAGGCAGGGCCTCGGCGTGGCGCAAGAGGATCAGTTCGAGCATGCAGGACTCCTGGTGGAACGCGGCGCCCGGGGCGCCTCGCGGGTAATTCGGTAATTCAGTGGGCGCGCTTGATCCAGCGCAGCAGGGCCTTCCAGTCGTCCTGGTGGCTGCGTACCTGTTCGGACTGGTAATCGAAGATGCCCTTGCCCAGCGCCGCCAGCAGCACGTAGGCCTGGCTGTCGCGCAGCTGGCCGGCGATCGGGAACGGCGCCAGCTCGCCGAGCTGGGCGACTGCATCCTGGCTGGCGTGGGTCCACGGCTTGAGGCGGTTGGCCACCAGCGCCACCGGCAGCTTGCCGCGCTTGATGCGGGGGATCTGCGCCAGTTCGCCGACGAAGGCCAGCGTGGCGTCCATGTCGAAGCTCGACGGCAGCACCGGCACCAGCAGCACGTCGGCGCTGTCGAGGTAGGGTTCGAGATCGCGCTCGGTGACGCCGGCCGGGGTGTCGATGAGCGCACGTTCGGTGTCGGCGGGGAGTTTCTGCAGGGCCTTGCGGCCGCCTTCGAGCCCGAGCACGCCGGGCACGTTGTCCGGGCGGCGGGCGGCCCAGCGGTAGCTCGACTGCTGGCGGTCGGCATCGACGATGGCCGTGCGCTTGCCGGCCTGGGCCCAGTGTGATGCCAGCTGCGTGACCAGCGTGCTCTTGCCGCATCCACCTTTGCTGCTTGCCACCAGCACCGTAAGCATCGGCCGACTCCCCGCAGGTAGGTGGGCCACAGCCTACTGGGAGAACCCGGCCCGGGGAACCGGGGTGATGCGGTTTTGCGCCTGGGTGCGACGATCGTCGCAGCCGCCTGGGGCGATTACTGCGCCGCCGGGGCCGCGCTGGTGGCGCTGGCGGCCGCGGCGTCCGGCGCGTCGGCCGGGATGCCGGCGTCGCGCAGGGCGGCGAGCACCAAGCTCATTTCGGTACCGCCATTGCGTGCCAGCGCCAGGAGGTGCTGGGCCAGCGCCTTGTCCTGCGGTGCGCGGTCGGACAGCCGGGCGAAGTTCTGCACCTGCCAGGTCAGGTTCGCGCGCTCGGTACGGGCGGCCGCCTGCTCGGCCGGATCGTCCGCCAGCGTTTCGCGCAGGTGCAGGCCGAGCGAGCGCGCCAGCGGGCTGGAGCCCCATTCGAGCACCTTGGCCAGCTGCAGGCAGTCGGTCTTCAGCGCGGCGTCGTCCTTGTCGTCGGCGCACATCCGCGCCGCGGCCTGCATGCCCGGCTGCGGCTGCGGCAGCAGTCCGGCCACGCCGTACACCAGCACCACCTGCACGCCGTATGGGCCGGCCGATGCGGTCGGATCGATCGCATCCGCCGGCGCGGGCAGGGTGCCGGCGGTGCTGGCCAGGGCCTTCAGCGCGCTGCCGGTGTAGTCGTCGTAGAGCTTGGCGGTGGCGGCCCGGTGCAGGTCGTCGCGCGCGGCGTCGCTCTTGTTGTCCGCGGTATCGGCGGCGAGCTTGATCAGCCACACCGCGGCGTTGTCCGCGGCGGTGTCGGTGAGCGCGCGCAGCGCTTCGGCGTTGGGGCAGGTCTTGGCCTTGGTATCGCAATCGACCAGGCGCGCCCACTGCACCGCCGGCGTGCTGTCGGAGGCCTGCGCGGCGCGCTCGATCAGCGTGTGGAAATCGTTGTACTTCGGCTGCCGGGGCAGCGGGCGCGCCAGCAGCGCGGCGCCGAGCAGCGGCATCGCATCGGCGCGCGGCGCCAGCACGCTCACCAGGTCATGCTGGTAGGCCAGCAGCGCCTTGGTCCGCGCCGCCTCGGGGGGCGCATCGGCCGCTGCCGCGGACGCGGCGGCCAGCGCGAGCGCCAGGCTGATGCCGCCCAGCTTCATGACCGACCGGTGACGTGCTCGCATCGCGTGACTCCCTGTGGGCAAGCAAAGCGGCAAGCGTAGCGTGTGCGGATTAAGCCCGGCTGATCGAGGGGCGCGCGGCGGCGGAAGGCGCCACGCATGCTTGTTACCATCCAGGGTCTTTGGCCGCGCTTGCGCGGGCTGCGCAACGGAGAGGCATGTGGATACCTTCAACCATCTCGACGGGGCCATGCCCTGGTTCGCCGGCTGGGGCACGCTGGCGTTGATCAATGCCGGGCTGGCCCAGGGCAAGAACCGCAGCGGCCTGTTGTGGTTCTTGCTGTCGCTGCTGATCGGACCGCTGGCCACGCTGATCATCGTGCTGCTGCCCAAGGTGCGTCAGACCCTGTTCTGAGCGTCGCCCAAGAAAAAACCCACGACGCGGACGCCGTGGGTTCGTCGATGACGCGGGCGCGGCGGTTTACTCGCCCAGCGCTTCGCGCATGAATTCCGGCTGCGCCAGCGCCGCCTTGTGCGTGTCGGCGTTGTAGTAGCGAGTCGGGAAGCCCTTGCTGATCGCGCCGCGCTCGCGGAAGCCGGCCAGGTCGCCGCCCTTGCGCGCCATCGTGCAGCTCCACCAGCCGGTGGGGTAGCACGGCTGCGGGAACGGCAGCGTCTTCACCGCCGCGAAGCCGGCCGTGCGCATGGCCGCGCGCATCGACTTGATCAGCTCCAGATGCGCGATCGGCGACTCCGACTGCTGCACCAGGATGCCGCCGTGACGCAGCGCCTTGTGGCAGCTGGCGTAAAAGGCCGCGTTGAACAGGCCCTCGGCCGGGCCGACCGGGTCGGTCGAATCCACGATGATCAGGTCCAGCGATTCGGGCTCGGCTTCGGCCATGTACTTGATGCCGTCGATGAACAGCAGCTGCGCGCGCGGGTCGTGGTTGGCATCGCACAGCTCGGGGAAGTACTCCTCGGCCAGGCGGGTGACGCGCTCGTCGATCTCCACCTGCACGGCCGATTCCACTTCCTCGTGCTTGAGCACCTCGCGCAGCGTGCCGCAGTCGCCGCCGCCGATGATCACCACGCGCTTGGCGCGCGCATGGGTGAACAGCGCCGGGTGGGTCATCATCTCATGGTAGAGGAAGTTGTCACGGCTGGTCAGCATCACGCAGCCGTCGATCACCATCAGGTTGCCCCAGTCGGTGGTCTGGTAGATCTCGATGGTCTGGAACGGGGTCTTTTCCGCGTGCAGCAGTTTCTCCACGCGATAACCGATGGAGGAGCCGGACGCCTGGTGGGCTTCGGTGAACCAGCTGGGCTGCTGCGACATGACGGGTGTTCCTAAAGGGGCGCTTGAGCGGGAATGGGGACGGCAAAGGTCGGCAATTGTAGCCAGTTCGGCCGTGAACGTGCCGCCGCAGCCTGCGCACTTTGGTCACGTGGCGCCGTTACAATGCGCGTTCGGTTCCCCCGGCCCTGCGGCCGGCGGCGCTCCGACAAGCCCTTCCGGCCCCGCGGCGTGCGAGGCTTCCGGCCGGCAAGGCTTCGCGCTCTCGTCGAGCATCTCGTCAAGGCTCGCCGCTGCGACGTTACGTTCCGTTTGCACAAGGAGATACCGTCCATGGCGAGTTCCTGGAACAGCGCCGCTGCCCGCCACACCTACGCCGTACCGCACTGGAGCGACGGCTACGTCGACGTCAGCGACGCCGGTGAGATCGTGATGCGCCCGCGCGGCGCCGCCGGCCCCGCGCTGTCGCTGCCGCAGATCGTCACGCAGGCGCGCGCCGAGGGCCTGCGGCTGCCACTGCTGGTGCGCTTTCCCGACATCCTGGCCGACCGCCTGGCCAGGATGCAGGCCGCGTTCGCCAAAGCAATCGGCGAGTGGCAGTACGCCGGCGGCTACACCGCGATCTATCCGATCAAGGTGAACCAGCAGCACAGCGTGGTGAGTGAGCTGGTGCGCGCCGGCAGTGAGGGCTTCGGCCTGGAGGCCGGTTCCAAGCCCGAGCTGATGGCGGTGCTGGCGATGGCGCGGCCCGGCTCGATCGTGATCTGCAATGGCTACAAGGACCGCCAGTACATCCGCCTGGCGCTGATCGGCCGCAAGCTCGGCCTGCGCGTGCACATCGTGATCGAGAAGCTCTCCGAGCTCGATCACGTATTCGCCGAGGCCAAGGCGCTGGGCGTGGAGCCGCTGCTCGGCGTACGCGTGCGGCTGGCTTCCATTGGCGCCGGCAAGTGGCAGAACACCGGCGGCGACAAGGGCAAGTTCGGCCTGTCGCCGAGCCAGGTGCTCACCCTCATCGAGCGGCTGGATGCGGCCGGGCTCAAGCACACGCTGAAGCTGCAGCACTTCCACATGGGCTCGCAGATCTCCAACGTGCGCGACATCGCCAACGGCATGCGCGAGGCCACGCGCTATTTCGTCGAGCTCAGCCGCATGGGTGTGCCGCTAGAGATCGTCGACGTCGGCGGCGGCCTGGGCGTGGACTACGAGGGCTCGCGTTCGCGCAGCCACAACTCGATCAACTACTCGATCGAGCAGTACGCGGCGACCATCGTGCAGTCGCTGGCCGAGGCGGTGGCCGCCGAAGGCCTGAACGCGCCGCACATCCTCACCGAGGCCGGCCGCGCGATGACCGCGCACCACGCGGTGCTGGTGGTCGACGTGAGCGAGGTGGAGAGCGTGCCGGCCGGCGCCATCGAACCGGCGCGCGCCGACGAGCCCGCCGTGCTGCGCCACCTGCGCGAAGTGCACGCCGAGCTCGACGCGCGCCCGCCGCTGGAGCTGTACCACGAGGCGCAGCATCACCTCGCCGAAGGCCAGGCGCTGTACGCGCTGGGCCAGCTCGCGCTGGCCGACCGCGCGCGGCTGGACGAGCTGTACTACGCCATCGCCAACGCGGTGCGCGCGCGCCTGCTGCCGGCCGAGCGCGCCCATCGCCAGGCGCTGGACGAGCTGGACGAGAAGCTGGTCGACAAGTACTTCGTCAACTTCTCGGTGTTCGAGTCGGTGCCGGACATCTGGGCGATCGAGCAGATCTTCCCGATCACCCCGATCGCGCGCTTGAACGAAGAGCCCACCCGCCGCGGCGTGATCGTCGACCTCACCTGCGATTCGGACGGTCGCATCGACCACTACGTCGATGCCGAGGGCGTGGACGTAAGCCTGCCGCTGCACCCGCTCAAGTCCGGCGAAAGCTACTGCCTGGGCCTGTTCATGGTAGGTGCGTACCAAGAGACGCTGGGCGACATCCACAACCTGTTCGGCGACACCGACGCGGTGAACGTGCGCGCCGAAGGCGATGGCTTCGCGTTCGCCCACAAGCGCCGCGGCGACACCACCGACCTGATGCTCGACTACGTCGGTTACAGCCTGGACGACCTGCGCAGCCGTTACCGCGAGCGCATCGCCGCCGCAGGCGTGGCCGGTGCGGCGGGCGAATCGCTGTACGCCGACCTCGACGCGGGCCTCACCGCTTACACCTACCTCGCTCCCGACGCGGGCTGAGCTCCGACCGGCGCCGCACTTGGCCCGCGGTGCCGGCCGGGCGCACAATGGTGCACTGCAAAATCTTCCCCGCTGACAGGAGTACCCCCATGGCAAGTCTGGACGGCAAGGTCGCGTTGATCACCGGCGCGGCGAGCGGCCTCGGCAAGGCGATCGCCGAGCTGTACGCGAAGGAGGGCGCGGCGGTCGCCATCTGCGACATCAACCAGCAAGCCGCCGATGCCACCGCGGCGGAGATCACCGCCGCAGGCGGCAAGGCGATCGGCATCGCCATGGACGTTACCGACGAGGCTGCGGTGAACGCCGGCACCGACAAGGTGGTGGCCGCGTTCGGCGCGCTGGACATCCTGATCTCCAACGCCGGCGTGCAGATCATCAACCCGATCGACCAGTTCGCCTTCGCCGACTGGAAGAAGATGCTGGCGATCCATCTCGACGGCGGCTTCCTCACCACCAAGGCCGCCTTGCAGCACATGTACAAGGGCGACCGCGGCGGCATCGTGATCTACATGGGCTCGGTGCATTCGCACGAGGCGTCCAAGCTCAAGGCGCCGTACGTCACCGCCAAGCACGGCCTGCTCGGCCTGGCCCGCACGCTGGCCAAGGAGGGCGCGCCGCACAACGTGCGCTCACACGTGATCTGCCCGGGCTTCGTGCGCACGCCGCTGGTGGAAAAGCAGATCCCCGAGCAGGCGAAGGAGCTGGGCATCAGCGAGGACCAGGTGATCAAGAACGTGATGCTCAAGGACACGGTGGATGGCACCTTCACCACGGTCGAGGACATCGCGCAGACCGCGCTCTATCTGGCCACGTTCCCGTCGGCGGCGCTGACCGGGCAGAGCGTCGTGGTCAGCCACGGCTGGTACATGCAGTAAACCGCGGTGCCGGCGTCGCCCCGCGCGACGCCGCGCCGATGGCCAGGACGAGGTGATCGATGGACGTACGTGCCCAGTCGCCGGACGAGACGCTCGCCGCGCGCGTCGAGCGCACCTATCCCACGGTGGCGCTGGTGCTGCAGGGTGGCGGTGCGCTGGGCGCCTATCAGGCCGGCGTACTCGAGGCGCTGGCCGAGTCGGGCATCGCGCCGCACTGGATCGCCGGCATCTCGATCGGCGCGCTCAACGCCGCGATCATCGCCGGCAACCCGCCCGAGGAGCGCGTGGCCAAGCTGCGCACCTTCTGGGACACGATCTGCCAGCCGCCGTTTCTTTCCGCACCGTTGGCGGCCGCGCCGCTGGACGGCTTCAGCTGGCCACTGGCGGTGCAGAACGGGTTGAGCGGCATGGCGGCGCTGCGCACGCTGTTCGAGGGCCAGGCCGGATTCTTCCTGCCGCGGCTGCCCGCGCCGCCGTTCGCGCCATGGCGCCGCGGTCCGGCCACGGCGAGCTGGTACGACACCGCGCCGCTGCGCGCCACGCTGGAGCGGCTGGTGGATTTCGATCGCCTCAACGATGCGCGCGCGATGCGTGTGTCGGTGGGCGCGGTGAACGTGCGCACCGGCAACTTCGCCTACTTCGACAACACCCGGCAGACGCTGCGCGCCGAGCACTTCATGGCATCCGGCGCGCTGCCGCCGGGCTTTCCCGCGGTGGAGATCGACGGCGAGTACTACTGGGACGGCGGCATGGTTTCCAACACGCCGCTGTACCAGGTACTGGTGGATCGGCCCTGCCACGACGCGCTGATCTTCCAGGTCGACCTGTGGAGCGCGCAGGGCGAGCTGCCGCATGACCTCGCCCAGGTCGCCGCACGCAGCAAGGACATTCAGTATTCCAGCCGCACCCGGCTGGTGACCGAGTACATGCGCCGTGACCTGGAACAGCAGCGCCTGCTGCACGACCTGATGGAACTGGTGCCCCCCGAGCGCCGCAGCGAGCCGGCCTATCGACGCGCCGAGGCACGCGCGTCCGGCGCCCTGACCAACCTGGTGCACCTGATCTACCGCAACAAGCCGTACGAGGGGCACTACAAGGACTACGAGTTCAGCGCCAGCAGCATGCGCCAGCATTGGCGCAGCGGACTGGAGGATATGCGCCACACCTTGGCGCATCCGCACTGGCTCGACGCGCCCACGCCGGAGCATCCGTTCGTCACCCACGACGTCCACCGCCCGTAGGAGCGCACCCTGTGCGCGACGCTCTTCGTTACGGCACGAAAAGCAGAAAAGCATCGCGCACGGGGTGCGCTCCCACAGGCTGAATCAAGCCTCGCGATGCACCTGCAGGCCGGCCGCCGACTGGCTCACCGGCATCACTTCGAGCCGGTTGATGTTGAGGTGCGGCGGAAGCGTGGCGATCCACCAGATCGATTCGGCGATGTCCTCGGCGGTGATCGGCTGCGCGCCCGCGTAGAGCTGGTCGGAGGCGGCCTGGTTGCCGCCGGTGCGCACCAGGGTGAACTCGGTTTCGGCCATGCCCGGTTCGATCGACGTCACGCGTACGCCGGTGCCGTGCAGGTCGGTGCGCAGGTTCTGGGTGAACTGGCTGACGAAGGCCTTGCTGCCGCCATAGACGTTGCCGCCCTTGTACGGATAGCTGCCGGCGATCGAGCTGATGTTGACGATCGCGCCGCGGCGTTCGATCAGCGTGGGCAGCAGCAGGTGGGTGATCGTGACCAGCGCGGTGACGTTGGTGTCGATCATCTGCTTCCACTGCGCCAGGTCCGCCTGCTGCGCGGGCGCGGTGCCCAGCGCCAGCCCGGCGTTGTTGACCAGCAGATCGATGCTGGCGAACGCGGCCGGCAGGCTGGCGATCGCCGCGCGCATCGCGGCTTCGTCGCGCATGTCGAAGGCCAAGGCGTGCACGTGCTCGGCGCCGAGCCGGTCGACCAGCTTCTGCAGGCGCTCGGCGCGACGGCCGGTGGCGACCACGCGCCAGCCACCCGCGACGAAGCGTTCCACGGTGGCGGCGCCGAAGCCCGAGGTGGCGCCGGTGATCAGGGCAGTCTTGGCGTGCATGTGGATGCGGCTCGTGGCGGGGTGGAGGTCAGCGGCCTTCTTTCAGCGCGATCGCGTTGATGCCGGCCGAGGCCAGCCGCTGCTTGGTCGATTCCAGCTCGGTGGCCGAGCGGAACGGACCGAGCCGCACGCGGTGGTAGGTCTGTCCGCCCACGTTCACCGCCTGCACGTTGGCCACGAAACCCTGCAGGGCCAGCCGGGCCTTCAGGCTCTCGGCGTCGGCGGCATTCGGGAACGCGCCCACCTGCAGCAGGTAGCCACTGCCGGCGGCCGGCGTCGGCACGGCCGAAGCCGGTGCGGCCGTGACGTTTTCGCGCACCGCCGCCGGCGCATTCGCCTGGGCCTGGGCCTGCTGCTGCGCCTGCTGGGCGGCCAGCGCCTGGTCGCGCGCCTGCTGCTGCTTCTGCTGCTCGGCCTTGGCCTGCGCGCTGATCACTGCGTCGGGGATGCGCACTTCGCGCTCGGACAGCAGCGAGTAGAAGTCGTACTGCGGCTTCTTCGGCGCGCTGGTCGGGTTGCCCGGCGCCACGGCGCCGGGGTCGCTGCCGCGCTGGGCGGTGGCCTGCGGGTTGGGCTGCGGACCGGTCGGCGCCATCGGCAGCAGCGACTTGCGCATCAGCACCACCATCAGCAGCACGCCGACCAGGATGCCGATCGCCGCCCATGCCCAGCCGGGCACGCCGCCGCTCTTGTTGCGCACGGCCTGTCGGCCCTTGCCCTTGCGTGCTGCCATTTACATGCTCTCCGGGGCGCCCAGGCCCAGCAGGTTCAAACCGTTCTTCAGCACCTGGCGCGTGGCCACCGACAGCGCCAGGCGCGCGTGGCGCAGGTCCGCATCGTCGACCAGGAACTGGTGCGCGTTGTAATAGGTGTGGAAGGCGTTCGCCAGCTCGCGCAGCCAGCCGGCGAGCAGGTGCGGCTCGAGGTTGGCGGCAGCCGATTCGACCACCTCCGGATACTTCGCCAGCTCGGTCAGCAGAATCTGCTCGTGCTCGCTGTCCAGCCGTGCCAGCTGCTGCAGGCCGCGCTCGAGATCGACGGTGAGGCTCTTCTCGCCGGCCTGGCGCAGCACCGAGCAGACGCGAGCGTGTGCGTACTGGATGTAGTAGACCGGGTTGTCGTTGGACTGCGAGCGGGCCAGGTCGATGTCGAACACCAGCTGCGAGTCGCTCTTGCGCGCGATCAGGAAGTAGCGCGTGGCGTCGCGGCCGGCCTCCTCGATCAGGTCGCGCAGGGTGAGGTAGCTGCCGGCGCGCTTGGACAGCTTCACCTCCTCGCCGCCGCGCATCACGGTGACCATCTGGTACAGCACGTAGTGCGGCCAGCCCTGTGGGATGCCCGCATCCAGCGCCTGCAGGCCGGCCTTCACGCGGGCCAGCGAGCCGTGGTGGTCGGAGCCGAGCACGGTCACCGCGTTGACGTAGCCGCGCTGCCACTTGCTCAGGTGGTAGGCCACGTCCGGCACGAAGTAGGTGTAGGTGCCGTCGGACTTGCGCATCACGCGGTCCTTGTCGTCACCGTAGTCGGTGGAGCGCAGCCACAGCGCGCCGCCTTCCTCGTAGGTGTGGCCGTGGGCGATGAGCTCGCGCACGGTCTCCTCCACCTTGCCGTCGGCGTACAGCGAGGACTCCAGAAAGTAGACGTCGAAGCCGACGCCGAAAGCTTTCAGGTCCAGGTCCTGCTCGCGGCGCAGGTAGGCCACGGCGAACTGGCGGATGGCGTCCAGGTCGTCCGGGTTCTTGGCGCCGACCACGGTGTGGCCTTCCACCGCCACGCTGTCGCCGGCGAGGTAGGCCTTCGCGACGTCGGCGATGTAGTCGCCGCGGTAGCCGTCCTCGGGCCAGCCGGCGTCATCCGGGCTCAGGCCGCGCGCGCGCGCCTGCACCGAGATGGCCAGGTTGTGGATCTGCACGCCGGCGTCGTTGTAGTAGAACTCGCGCTTGACCGCCCAGCCGGTGGCGTCGAGCAGGCGCGCCAGGCAGTCGCCGAGCACCGCATTGCGGCCGTGGCCCACGTGCAGCGGGCCGGTGGGGTTGGCCGAGACGAACTCCACGCCCGCCACCTGGCCTGCGCCGGTGGTGCTGCGGCCGTAGCCGTCACCTTCGGCGAAGATGCGCCGCACCTCGGCGTGGTAGCTCTCCGCCGAGAGAAAGAAATTGATGAAGCCGGGGCCGGCGATCTCCACCTCCGCCACCAGCGTGTTGGCCGGCAGCGCGGCCACCAGCTTCTCGGCCAGTTCGCGCGGCTTGGCCCGGGCGGGTTTCGCCAGCAGCATCGCCGCGTTGCTGGCGAAGTCGCCGTGCTCGCGGCTGCGCGCGTGCTCGATCACCAGGTGTGGGATCGCGAGGTCGGCCGGGAGGAGGGAGTCGTTCTGCAGGGTGCGGATGGCCTGCAGCAGCAGTGCGCGCAGCTGGTCTTTCACGGGTGGGTGCGGTCGGGTAAGGCGATAGGACCGGTAATGCTAACAGAGGCCCCCGCGGACGCGGCCCGGCGAATCGGCGTGACGCGCCGCACGAACAAGTCTGTGGATAACTCTGTGGGGAAGATTCGTCCCGCGCCTTGCGTCCGCACCGGAAACGCCCATTTCACGTTGGTGAAAGACGAAAAGTACTTATACATCAATCGATTAAATGCCATGGGTGAAGAGGGTGTGAGCTGTCGTCGGCAAATCCGCGCGGTGCAGCCGATGTGCATAACTTCGGGGGCCGATCGGCGGGACCCGGCCGCTAGATGTACGTCATGGCCCTGTCATGCGGCAGCGCCACACTGCGCCGGTGTCTGGTCGACTTACCTCCCCGGGGAAAGCCAGCGCCAGGAGATACCGTGTTCTCCACCCTCCCCAAAAACGGCCTTGAGCGGCGCGGCGCAAGCCTGCGCCGCTTTTTTTTGGTGTGTAGGCCGCTGACGGCCGGCATTTGCGGGGGCGAGGGTTTCGCGGCCGTTCTGGCGGTTGTGCGGCTCAGCCCGATTCGCGTGCCGCGGCTGCGGCCGGACAGGGAGATAGGTAGCCCGGCGTCTTCCTCGCTCGCTCCGAACCAGCCTTTCCGGCGGGAGCCAGCCGACCCGGCGCTGGCTAGATCAGGCCGCGCGCGGCCATCGACACCGGCTCGCCCGAGCCGATCACCAGGTGATCGAGCACGCGCACGCCCACCAGCTGCAGGGCGTTGCGCAGTTCATGGGTGATGGCGCGGTCCGCCGCGCTGGGCTCGGCCACGCCGCTGGGGTGGTTGTGGGCGAAGATCACCGCGCAGGCGTTGTGCTTCAGGCAAGCGCGAACTACCTCCCGCGGGTGCACGCTGGCGCCGTCCACCGTGCCGCGAAACAGCTCCTCGAAGGCCAGCACGCGATGACGGTTGTCCAGGTACAGGCAGCCGAACACCTCGTATGGCAGATGGCGCAGTTGCGCGCGTAGGTAGTCCCCGCTGTCGCGGGGGCTGCCCAGGGCGGGCCGTTCGCGCAGCTGCTCGCCCAGCGCCCGCCGCGCCAGTTCGAGTGCGGCGATCAGCCGCGCGCGCTTGGCCGGGCCGATGCCGCGTCGGCGCACCGACTCCGCCGGTGCACCGAGCAGGGCCGCCAGCCCGCCACTGTCCTGCAGCAGCGTCCGGCCCAAGGCGATGGCATCGACTCCCGGGATGCCGCTGCCCAGCAGCACGGCGATCAATTCGGCGTCGGTGAGCGCAGCGCAGCCGCGGGCCAGCAGCTTTTCGCGGGGGCGTTCGGTGGCGGGCCATTCTCGGATGCTCATGCGGGCAAGCGTGGCGTGCCACCCCGCCATGCGCCCATCGGCGGAGTGCCGCCTGTGCCGTCGGGCTTCCGCTTGGTCGCCCGTCGGCGTGTGCGGCGCGCGGCGCCGGTAAGGCCGCAGCGTCAGCCAGACCGTCGCGCATGATCCGCACCGTGATTGCCCGTCCAACCCGCGCGGGCCGCGACGGGCGATTCCGGTAAGCTACCGGGCCTAACAAACCACGGGCCCATCCATGAGTCTTGCCCACCGCCGCATCCTGCTGGGCGTGTCCGGCGGCATCGCCGCCTACAAGTCCTGCGAACTGGTCCGTCGCCTGCGCGATGTGGGCGCCGAGGTGCGCGTGGTGATGACCGAAGGGGCCACGCATTTCGTCACCCCGACCACGTTCCAGGCGCTCTCCGGCGCGCCGGTGCGGGTGGCGCTGTGGGACGAGTCGGCCGAGGCCGCGATGGGCCATATCGAGCTGGCGCGCTGGGCCGAGCGCATCCTCGTCGCTCCGGCCAGCGCCGACGTGCTGGCCCGCCTCGCCCACGGCCAGGCCGACGATCTGCTGACCACGCTGTGCCTGGCCAGCGCCGCCCCGCTGTCGGTGGCGCCGGCGATGAACCAGCAGATGTGGGCGCATCCGGCGGTGCAGGCGAATCTGGCCACGCTGCGCGAGCGCGGTGTGACCGTGCTGGGCCCGGCCGCGGGCGAGCAGGCCTGCGGCGACGTCGGCTCCGGTCGCATGCTCGAGCCGCTGGAACTGCGCGACGCGCTGATCGCCTCGTTCAGCGGCGGCGCGCTGGCGGGGCGCCGCGTGGTGGTGAGCGCGGGCCCGACCTACGAAGACATCGATCCGGTGCGCTTCATCGGCAATCGCAGCTCGGGGAAGATGGGCTTCGCCGTGGCCGAAGCAGCCGCGCAGGCCGGTGCGCACGTGATTCTGGTCGCCGGTCCGGTGAGCCTGCCCACGCCCAGCGGAGTGGCCGCTCGCGTGGACGTGCGCAGCGCGGCGCAGATGCACGCCGCCGTGATCGAGGCGGCGGCCACGGCAGACATCTATATCGCGGCGGCGGCGGTGGGCGATTACCGTCCGCAGCAGGTGGCGCCGTGCAAGCTCAAGAAGCAGGCCGGTGCCGAGCTGACGCTCACGCTGGCGGAAAACCCGGACATCCTCGCCACGCTGTCGGCGCAGCCGGCGCATCCGTTCCTGGTCGGCTTCGCGGCCGAGACGCACGACGTGGCCAGCTATGCGCAAGACAAACTGCGCCGCAAGAAGCTGGACATGATCGCCGCCAACCAGGTGGGCGGCGGGATGGGTTTCGAGACCGCCGACAACGCGCTCACGCTGTACTGGGCCGACGGCTCGCAGGAACTGCCACGCGCGAGCAAGACCGAGCTGGCGCGCGAGCTGATCGCGTGTGTGGTCGAGCGTTTCAAGCAGGTCCGCGCATGATCGACGTGCAGCTGAAGATTCTCGATCCGCGCCTGGGCGACAGCATCGCCTTGCCCGAGCCAGCCACCGCCGCCAGCGCAGGGATGGACCTGCGCGCCGCGATCGAGGCGCCGATCACGCTCGCCCCCGGCGCCACCGCGCTGGTGCCCAGCGGCTTCGCCATCCATATCGGCGACCCGGGTTGGTGCGCACTGATCGTTCCGCGTTCGGGCCTGGGCCACAAGCAGGGCCTGGTGATGGGTAACCTGGTGGGGGTGATCGACGCGGACTACCAGGGGCCGCTGATGATCTCATGCTGGAACCGCGGCAACGCGGACGTCACGATCGGGGTGGGTGATCGCATCGCGCAACTGCTGTTGGTGCCGGTGGGGACACCGCGGCTGTCGATAGTGGCGGAGTTCGCACCGTCTGAGCGGGGGCAGGGCGGGTTCGGGTCGACCGGTATCAACTGATCTGCGGGGGCAGGCATGGGCTTGAGTTGGGGAAGGAACCGCGTGCGCGCCACGCCAGACTGGCGGCGTCTGCTGCCGTTTGCCGCGGGCACGCTGCTACTGCTGCTGGGCCTGTTTGCCGCCTGGCAAACCTGGCTGATTGCCGACGAAGGCCACGCCAATGACCGTGTGCACCGCGCCCAGGAAGACACCGTGCGCGCGATCACCGCCGAGCTCGATCGCGAGCGTCGCGCAGTGCGCGCGGCACTGGACGGGCTCGATCCGGCCGCCGTGCTGACCGATCCGGTGACCGCTGCCGCTGCGGTGCGGGCCAAGCTGCCGCAGGTGCTGGACGTGGCGTTCTACAGCGCCGGGATGGACGAGGTGCTGCACGCCAACTACCGCGATTTCGGGTATGGCAAGGCGGCGCAACTGATGGCCGCGCAGAACGAAACGGGGCCAGCGGTGGCGCAGACCGTCTACGTCGGCAGCGACCGGCGAGTGTCCTTCGCGATGCCGATGGGCAACGGTATCCGACCAGCGGCGTGGGCCTGGGTCGAGTTACCGTTCACGCCGGTGCAGCAGGCCTTCGAGGCGATCTCGCCAGCCAGCGGTCGCCTGGACCTGCGCCAGGGTGATGATCGCAGCGCATTGAGCCTGCTCTCGCACGGCGATCCGTCCGCGCAGCTCGAAGACCGCGCTGCGGCCATTCCACACAGCGCCTTCAGCGTGGGCGCGGCGCTGCCGGAGGCGTTCATCATCCTGCCGCACGTCTGGCCGCTGGCGGCCTTGCTCAGCCTGCTCGGCCTGGCTGGTGGCGTGTACCTGCTGCGGCTGGCCGGCCGCGGCCGCGAGCGCGCCATCGCGGTGCGGGAAGAGGAAGAGGTGCCGCTACCGCCGGTGGTGCGGCAGCGCCAGCGCCCGGCACCGCCGCCGCGCGCGACACCGCCGCCGGCGCCCGAGGCGCTGCCCTCGGCGACAGTCGATCCGGGCATCTTCCGCGCCTACGACGTGCGCGGCGTGGTCGGCAAGAACCTCAATCGCCAGGTGGCCCGGCTGCTGGGCCAGTCGATCGGCGCGCTGATGGTGGAGAAGAGCTTGCGCGAGATCGTGGTGGGGCGCGATGGTCGCCAGTCCGGTCCGGAACTCGCCGGCGGCCTGGCCGAGGGCCTGCGCGCGGCCGGCGTGGACGTGATCGACATCGGTGCGGCGCCCACCCCGGTGGTCTATTTCGCCACCTACCGCTTCAACACCGGCTGCGGCGTGGCCGTCACCGGCAGCCACAACCCGCCCGACTACAACGGCTTCAAGATCGTGGTCGGCGGCGAGACGCTGGCGGAGGAGGCGATCCAGGACCTGTACCGGCGCATCGCCGCCGGCGGCCTGCCCGACGATGGCCATGGCGCCCAGCGCAGCGTCGACGTAGTGCCGGACTACATCGAGCGCATCGCCTCGGACGTGCAGGCCGAGCGCGCGTTGAAGGTGGTGGTCGACTGCGGCAACGGCATCCCCGGCGCGGTGGCGCCGCAGGTGCTGGAGAGCATCGGTTGCCAGGTGATCCCGCTGTACTGCGACGTCGACGGCACCTTCCCCAACCACCATCCCGACCCGTCCGATCCGGACAACCTGCAGGATCTGATCCTGGCGGTGAAGCAGACCGGCGCCGACCTCGGACTTGCCTTCGACGGCGACGGCGATCGCCTGGGCGTGGTGACCCGCGATGGCGAGATCATCTACCCCGACCGCACGCTGATGCTGTTCGCCCGCGACGTGCTGGCGCGTCAGCCCGGCGCCACGATCATCTACGACGTCAAATGCACCGGCCACCTCAAGGGGCAGATCCTCGACGCTGGCGGCAGCCCGCTGATGTGGCGCACCGGCCACTCGCTGATCAAGGCCAAGATGCGCGAGACCGGTGCCGAGCTGGCCGGCGAGATGAGCGGGCACTTCTTCTTCAAGGAGCGCTGGTACGGCTTCGACGACGGACTCTACGCGGCCGCGCGCCTGCTGGAGATTCTTGCCGGCGACCTGGACGGACGCACGCCGGAGGAGATCTTCGCCACGTGCCCCAAGGGCGTGTCGACGCCGGAGCTGAAGATCGAGCTGGCCGAAGGCGAGAACCAGCGCTTCATGCAGGCGTTCCGCGAAAAGGCAAGCTTCCCGGATGCCACGCTGGTGACCATCGACGGCGTGCGCGCGGACTGGGCGGACGGCTGGGGACTGGTGCGCGCGTCGAACACCACGCCGGTGCTGGTGCTGCGTTTCGACGCGGACAACCCCACCGCACTCAAGCGCATCCAGCAGGTGTTCCGCGAACAGCTGTTCATGGTGAACCCGAAGCTCAAGCTGCCGTTCTAGCCGCGGGCGCTGGCCGGCGGGTCTGTTTACGGCTCGGGGTTGCCGTCGGCCTGCTGCAATTGCGCCTTGAGCTGGCGGTAGTGGGCGAGCTGGGATTCGTTCTTCAGCTGCGTGTTCACATAGGACGCCTGCAGCCGATCCAGCATCGCGCGCTGCGCGCCGACCACATCGCGCTGGGCGGCGATCTTGTCGGACAGGAACCTCGGCACCGGCTGCTTGGCGCGCTCCAGTTCACCGGCGCGGTCGAGCAGGTCGGTCAGCGCCTTTTCCTGCGTGCCCAGGCTCGCGCGGGTGGTGGTGATCTGCTGGTCGATGCTGCTGAGCTCGTCCTTCTGCGCCGCCACGAAGCTGGCTTCGTCCGGGTAGGCGGCCAGCATCTGCTGGTCTTCACGCTGGCGCTGTTCGTCCTCGCGCTTGCGTGCCGCCGCCTCGTCCGCCAGTTTCTTCGCGGCGACGCGCTCGGCCGGCGAAAGCGGGCGATCGACGTGGCGCATCACCAGGCCCTGGCTGTTCACCACGTCGTAGCCGTTGGCGATGGCGTCGGACGACAGGCTGTCGCTGTAGTGCGCCAGGCCCTGCGCATCGCGCCAGCGGTACTGCACGCTGCTGGCCGTGCTGGCCTGGCGCGCCTGGACGAGCCCGCCGAAGCCGACACCGATGGCGGTGATGATGATGATTGCCTTGCGCATGAACTCCCTCCTTGCGGGAGTATAGCCACGAGCGGCAGCGCCCCGTGCGCCGCCGCCACGGCGGTCGATCCACGTTGTGACAGGGTCGGCGACCGCGCCTGAACGGTGCGTCAGCCGGTCACGCCATAGCGTTCGCGATAGGCCAGCAGCCGCGCGTGTTCTGCGGCCAGTGCCGGCTGCTCGCCAGCGTAGGCCAGCACGTCGTCCAGCCGGGTGATCGCGATCACCGGGATGCCGTAGTCGGCGGTCACTTCCTGCGCGGCGGAACGTTCGCCCTGGCCGCGCTCCTGCCGGTCCAGCGCGATCAGCACGCCGGCCGGCTCGGCGCCGGCGGCGCGGATCAGCGCCAGCGATTCGCGCACCGCGGTGCCGGCGGTCATCACGTCGTCGACGATCAGCACGCGGCCCTTGAGCGGCGCGCCGACCAGGCTGCCGCCTTCGCCGTGATCCTTGGCCTCCTTGCGGTTGTAGGCCCAGGGCAGGTCGCGACCGTGGTGATCGGCCAGCGCGATGGCCGTGGCGGCGGCCAGCGCAATGCCCTTGTAGGCGGGGCCGAACAGCATGTCCACAGCGATGCCCGAGGCCTCCACCGCGGCGGCGTAGGCACGCCCGAGCTGGGCCAGCGCGGCGCCCGAATCGATCCGCCCCATGTTGAAGAAATACGGGCTGATCCGGCCGGACTTGAGGGTGAACTCGCCGAAGCGCAGCACCTCGCGCTGCAGGGTCAGTTCGATGAAGTCGCGCTGGTAGTCGTGCACGGGCAATCTCGCAGAAGGTCAGGAAAGGGTGTCGCCGGCGAGCTCGCGCAGCAGCAGACACTGCTGCCTTCCGGCCGATGCACCATGGTAGCGCTGCGCACCGTCGACGAAGCCGGCTTGCCGGTACAGCGCCAGCGCCGCGGCGTTGTCCTCGTCCACGCTGAGCACCAGCCAGCGCGCCGCCGGATGGCGCTGCGCCAGGCTGTCGAGCAGCGCGGTCAGCGCGCGGCGGCCCAGCCCGCGGCCTTGCCAGCGCGCATCGATGAAGAACCCGCGCAGCCCGACCGTCGGCGCATCGAAGTCGATCGGCGCGATCGTCCGCGGCTCGCACTCGATACAGCACAGGCCGATCGCCTGCTCCCCCAGCACGAAGGCGAGCGGGTCGGCGCTCGGCCGGCTCTGCGCATCGGCGAGCAGGTCGACCACGTGGCCGACGAAGCGCTGCTGTGCCGGCGCCACGCGCAGGTCCAGGAGCGCCGGGCGCGGCACACGATCAATGGAAACCACGGAAAGGGCGGGGACGTCTGGCACGGTTGATATGATGGCGCATTGCCCCGCGCCCGACCCGCAGGAGATTGCATGCGCATCATCAGCCTCAACGCCAACGGCATCCGTTCGGCCGCCACCAAGGGCGTGTTCGACTGGTTGCGCGCGCAGCATGCCGACGTGGTCTGCCTGCAGGAGACCAAGGCGCAGGAAGACCAGCTGACCGACGCGATGTTCCGCCCCGACGGTCACCACTGCTTCTACCGCGATGCGACCAGCAAGAAGGGTTACAGCGGCGTGGCGATCTACGCCAAGCGCGAGCCGGATGCAGTGCTCACCGAGCTGGGCTGGGACGAGTTCGACAACGAGGGGCGCTACATCGAGGCGCGCTTCGGCAAGCTGTCGGTGGTGTCGCTGTACTTTCCGTCCGGTTCGTCCGGCGAGGAGCGCCAGCAGTTCAAGTTCCGCGCCATGGACTGGATCGAACCGATCTTTGACGCTTGGCTGAAGAGCGACCGCCAGTACGTAATCTGCGGCGACTGGAACATCGTGCGCAGCGAGAAGGACATCAAGAACTGGAAGTCCAACCAGAAGAACTCCGGCTGCCTGCCGGAAGAACGCGCCTGGCTCAACGGTCTGGTCGAACGCGGCTGGGTGGACAGCTATCGCACGCTCAAGCCCGAGGGTGAGGACTACACCTGGTGGTCCAACCGCGGCCGCGCACGCGAGAACGACGTGGGTTGGCGCATCGACTACCAGATCCTCTCGCCGTCGCTGCGCGAGCGGCTGCGCGACTGCGCGATCTACCGCGACCAGCGCTTCTCCGACCACGCGCCCTACACGGTCGACTATGCCGACTGAGCCGGCGGTGGCCGATGCTGCCGCCGCGCGCCCGTCGATCTGGCGCGCTTTTGCGCAGCCGGCGGCGTGGACAATGGCGGTGTTCGGGTTCTCCTCGGGCCTGCCGTTCCTGCTGGTCGCCGGCACGCTGTCGTACTGGCTGAAAGAGCACGGCGTGGTGCTGTCGGAGATCACGATGATCGCCAGCGCCGGCATGACCTATGCGCTGAAATTCCTGTGGGCGCCGTTGCTCGACCATTGGCGTCTGCCCGGCTTCGTGCGGCTGGGCCAGCGGCGCGGCTGGCTGCTGTTCGCGCAGATGGCGGTGATGCTCGGCCTGCTGACGATGGCCTGGCTGACCCCGGTGCACCTGGTGCCGTTCATCGCCGCGACCCTGGTCGTGGCGTTCTTCGGCGCGACTCAGGACATCGCGATCGACGCCTACCGCATCGAGATCGCTCCGATCGAGGCGCAGGGTGCGCTGGTCGCCACCTACTCGCTGGGCTACCGCATCGGCCTGCTCACCGCCGGCGCGCTGGCGCTGATTGCCGCGGACCACATGCACTGGCCGGTGATCTACGTGGGCATGGCCGCCTGCATGCTGCCACCGATCGCGATGACGCTGGCCGCTCGGGAACCGGAGGTGCTGCGTCGCGCGCCCGGGCGCTGGCGCGATGCGATGCGGCTGGGCGTGATCGATCCCTTCGTCGATTTCTTCCGACGCTATGGGGTGGTGCTGGCACTGCTGACGCTGGCCTTCATCCTGCTGTTCAAGATGCCCGAGCAGGCCACCATCGGCGGGGTGATGGGGCCGTTCTATCGGGACATGGGCTTCACCAAGACGCAGATCGGCGCGATCACCAAGATCTACGGCATCTGGATCGGCATCGTCGGCGTTTTCATCGGTGGCGCCATGGTCGCGCGCTGGGGCGCATGGCGCTCGCTGGCGGTGATGATCGTGCTGTGCGGCGCGAGCAACCTGCTCTACCTGCTGTTGATGCAGCACCAGGGCAGCGTGCTGATGCTCACGCTGGTGATCTCCGGCGAGAACCTCACCCTGGGCATGCTGGGCCCGCCCACGGTGGCCTTCCTGTCGTCGCTTGTGAACCGCGAACACACGGCTACCCAGTATGCGTTGCTCAGTTCACTGGTGAATCTGCCCGGCAAGGTGCTGGGCTTCTTCGCCGGCGGCATCGCCATGGCGGTGGGTTACGGCGGTTTCTTCGTGATCACCGTGCTGGGCATCGCGCCGGCCGTGCTGCTGTTCGTGCTGGTGCGCGCGCGCTTCCGAGCCCGCGGGTTCGACGTGCGCTAGGTCGCAATCACGCGCGGTGCCGCGTGGTTCGCGTTGGTGCCTTTGTGCCACCATTCGGCCCACAGGGGCATGCGTGAGGTGGAGTGGCGCCGTGCCGGATCTCGTTGTACGCCATATCGACAATGTCATGGCCGAGCGCATCAAGACGCTCGCCAAGGATCGGCGCTGGTCGATCAATGACGTTGTGTTGCATGCGCTCAAGCACGGCCTGGGCCTGGCCGAGGGCGCGCAGCCGTTTGCCGAAACCATGCTCGATACCGACACCGTCGTGCTCAGCGGGCACTGGGACGCGGCCGAGCGGGCCGCGTTCCACGAGGCGGTGCAGGCGCTGTCGGTAGCGCCGTCCAGTCAGCTGGTGGCGCCACCCGAAGACACCCTGGGCGACCAGCCGGAGCATCCCGCTGATCGCTCCTAGCGCGGCGCCGGGTAGACCGCCCCGAGCACGCGCGGGCCGCGCGCACCGGTGACTGCCGGCAGGTTGCCAGGCAGACCGAGCAGCCGTTGCCGGGCCAGCCAGGCGAACGCCATCGCTTCGAGGTAATCGGGGTCGACGCCGTAGTCGGCCGTGCTGGTCAACGTGGCCGGCGCCAGCAAGGCGGCCAGCCGCTCCATCAGCGCCGGGTTGTGCACGCCGCCGCCGCAGGCGAGCACGAGGTCGGCCTCTGGCGCGTGTTGTGCGATGGCATCGGCCACGCTGCGCGCGGTGAGCTCGAGCAAGGTGGCCTGGACGTCGGCCGGATCGAGCAGATCGCTGCCCATGCATGCCTGCAGCCAGGCGAGGTGAAAGTGCTCGCGGCCGGTGCTCTTGGGCGGCAATTGGGCGAAGTACGCGTCATCGAGCAGGCGCTGCAACAGGCCCGCGTCAACTTTGCCGCTCGCCGCGAACGTGCCGTCACGGTCGTACGGCTCGCCGCGGTGACGCTGGCACCACGCATCCATCAGGCCGTTGGCCGGGCCGGTGTCGAACCCCGAGACCCGGCCATCCGCCGCCAGCAGCGTGAGGTTGGCAATGCCGCCCAGATTCAGCACGACGCGACTATGTCCGGCCTCGGCCAGCAGCATCGCGTGCATCGCCGGCAGCAGGGGCGCGCCCTGGCCGCCGGCGGCGACGTCCGCGCGGCGGAAGTCGGCAACCACGTCGATGCCGCAGCGCTCGGCGATCACGCTGGGGTCGCCCAGCTGCATGGTGAAGGGATGGCTGCCGCCGGGACGATGGCGCATCGTCTGCCCGTGCGAACCGATGGCGGCGACGGCGTCAGGCGATACGCCGGTCTCGTGCAGCAGGCGCATGGTGGCCTCGGCGAAGCCGTAGGCAAGGGCGACGTCGAGCTGGCCGAGCCGATCCAGGTCGATCGCGGTCTCGCCCTGCGCCACTGCGAGCAGTTCCCGTCGTAGAGGCTCGGGCCAGGGATGGGTCAGGCCGCCCAGCAGGCGCGGCGAGCCGGTTTCGAACGACACCAGCGCGGCGTCGATGCCATCGGCGCTGGTGCCGGAGATCAGGCCGAGGTACAGCGAACCGGCATTTGCCACGATCGATCAGTTGTCGCTGTGCCGGCGGCTCTCGACCTTCGCCAGCTTGACGTTCTCGTCCAGCTGCTTGAGCCGGGCCAGCTGCGGCGCGACCACCTGCGACTTGAACTGCGCCAGTTGCGCGGCCGGCAGCGGCTCGGGCTTGGGCAACGTGACGGTCTGCGGATTGCGCTGCACGCCGTTGACGCGGAATTCGTAATGCAGGTGCGGACCGGTGGCCAGGCCGGTCATGCCCACGTAGCCGATCACCTGGCCCTGGCGCACGTGCTGGCCAATGCGCTCACCGGCGGCAAAGCGCGACATGTGGCCGTACGCGGTGCTGATGGTGCCGTTGTGCTGGATGATCACGAAGTTGCCGTAGCCGTTCATCCAGCCGCGGTACTTGATGACGCCGTCGCCGGCGGCATGGATCGGCGTGCCGGTGGGGGCGGCGTAATCCACGCCCTTGTGCGCGCGCATGCGGCCGAGGATCGGATGCATGCGGCCGGCGCTGAACTGCGAGGAGATGCGGGTGAAGTCCACCGGGATGCGCAGGAACGACTTCTGGATCGGCCGTCCGTCTTCGCTAAACCAGCCCACGCTGCCATCGGCCTTCTTGAAACGATAGGCCGTGTAGCGATGCCCTTGGTTCACGAACTCGGCGGCGACGATATCGCCTTCGGTGTAATAGCTGCCGTCGCGATAGATATCGTCATAGATGACGGTGAAGCTGTCGCCTACGCGCAGGTCCTGCACGAAGTCGATGTCGTACTTGAACAGGTCAGCGAGCTTGCCGACCATGCCGGCGCTCATGCCGGCCCGGGCGCCGGCGGCGTACAGCGAGCTGTCGATCATGCCGTGCGCCACGTGCTCACGCTTGTCCATGTCGCGCGGCTGCAGCGTGAGCTTGGCGCCATGGTCGTCGAAGCGGATCATCGCCCGGTTGGCCTGGTCGCGATCGAAGCGGATGCCGCTCAGGCTGCCATCGCTGGCCAGAAGAAAATCGAATTCCTGCCCCGGCCGGATGCTGTGCAGCGAGGCCGTCGCGCTGCCGGCCGAATCCATCACCCGCTGCAGGTCCGACATGCCCAGGCCCAGGCTGGCGAAGATGTCCGAGAGTGTCTGGCCCGGCTGCACCTGCACGCGCTGCCAGTCCTCGACGGTGGGCGACTGCGTGGTAACCGGCGACGCCTTCGGCAGCGCGAGCGGAAGCAGCGTGTGTGCCATCGGCGAGGGCGGTGTACGCATCGCCGAGGCCCACGCCGGAAGAATGAAGCCAGACAGCAGGGTGATCAGCAGCGCCGTGCCGGCCAGCACCCAGCGCTCGCGGTGCCAGCGGATCGGCTCTGCCTCGCCGTGGCGGCTGAAGGACCAGTGCGAACAGCGTTCGTAGAAGTGGGAGTGCCTGCGCTGCGCCTTGCGGCGGATGGCCTGCTTGCGCGCCGCGTGCGCCATCTGCAACCCCTCACCCATAATGTGTAACTCCGCTGATACATGTACGACCGGCGGGTACCATAACGGTCATGTGTAAACAGCGTCAACGCCTTTTCCATCAATGATTTGCGTATGGATTTGCGTTAACTCACAATTAACTTCACCGATGTGAAAGCGGTCGTCGCAGCGACTGCCTAGGCAACTAATTTCGAGGAATGCATGAACAACCTGGAGCAGGTGCTGGCCACCATCGCGCGTGGCGCGGACGAGATCATCAAGCGCGAGGAGCTGGAGCAGCGACTCAAGGCGGGCCGCCCTCTGCGCATCAAGGCCGGTTTCGATCCCACGGCGCCGGACCTGCACCTGGGTCATACCGTGCTGCTCAACAAGATGCGCCAGTTCCAGGAACTCGGGCACCAGGTGATCTTCCTGATCGGCGACTTCACCGGGATGATCGGCGACCCCACCGGCAAGAACGTCACCCGCAAGCCGCTCACCCGCGAGGACGTGCTTGCCAACGCCGAGACCTATGCCGCCCAGGTGTTCAAGGTGCTCGACCGGGAACGCACCGAAGTGCGCTTCAATTCCGAGTGGTTCAGCCAGATGGGGGCGGCCGACATGATCAAGCTCGCCGCGCAGCACACGGTGGCGCGCATGCTCGAGCGCGACGACTTCGCCAAGCGCTACGCGGCGCAGCAGCCGATCGCGATCCACGAGTTCCTCTATCCGCTGGTGCAGGGCTACGACTCGGTGGCGCTCAAGTGCGATGTCGAACTCGGCGGCACCGACCAGAAGTTCAACCTGTTGATGGGCCGCGCGCTGCAAGAGCATCACGGCCAGCCGCCGCAGATCGTGCTGACCATGCCGCTGCTGGAGGGCCTGGACGGCGTCAACAAGATGTCCAAGTCGCTCGGTAACTACATCGGCATCAACGAGCCGGCGATCGACATCGTCACCAAGACGATGAAGATCGGCGACGAGTTGATGTGGCGCTGGTTCGAGTTGCTGAGCTTCGACGTCTCGATGCAAGAACTCGAGCGCATGAAGGCCGGCATCGCGAGTGGCGCGCTCAATCCGCGTGACGCCAAGCTGCGCCTTGCACGCGAGCTGGCAGCGCGCTTCCACGATGCAGCCGCGGCCGACCAGGCCATTGCCGGCTGGCACGCGGTGGTGCGCGGCGAGGGCGACACCTCGCTCCTGCCGCTGAGCGAGATCGTCGTGCCGGCCGAAGGGCTGCGTCTGGCGGCGCTGCTTACCGCGGCCGGACTGACGAGCAGCAATTCGGAAGCCAATCGCAAGCTCAAGGAGCGCGCGGTGAAGATCGATGCCGTGGTGGTCGAGGACGCCCAGCGGGTCTTCGAGCCCGGCTTCGAGGGCGTGCTGCAGGTCGGCAAGCGGAGCTTCGCGCGCGTGCTGCTCAAGCACGGCTGAGCAGCACCGCCGTCGTCGAACGCGCCGCACCCTTTGTGGACAGTGGCTTAGCCGCCCGCAGAAAAAAATTTCAGAAATTGCTTGCCAAAGGTGGGGGCGCTGCCTAGTATTCGCCCCCCGCCGCAGCCGGTCATCGCTCGGCAACATCGACGAAGCGAAAAAACATTTCGCGAAGGTGTTGACGAGGTGGAAGATCGATGTAGAATGTGCGGCTCACCCGGGGCGAAATGCTTCGGGGCGGTTCGAGAAACGGATCGCAAGTGATTGATCTTTGACAGTGTGCGCAGGTGACTTGTGTGGACGCCTTGCAGTGGACGGAATGACTGTCCAAGCAATGCAAGGGTCCAACATACAAGTCAGCAATGACGTTTTATGTTGGGATCACCCTTCAGAAAGATAGACGTCCAAACCCGCAAGGGCGAGGGTGTCGAAAACTTAAGTGAAGAGTTTGATCCTGGCTCAGATTGAACGCTGGCGGCATGCCTAACACATGCAAGTCGAACGGCAGCACAGTGGAGCTTGCTCCATGGGTGGCGAGTGGCGGACGGGTGAGTAATGCATCGGGACCTACCTAGACGTGGGGGATAACGTAGGGAAACTTACGCTAATACCGCATACGTCCTACGGGAGAAAGCAGGGGACCTTCGGGCCTTGCGCGGTTAGACGGACCGATGTTCGATTAGCTTGTTGGTGAGGTAATGGCTCACCAAGGCGACGATCGATAGCTGGTCTGAGAGGATGATCAGCCACACTGGAACTGAGACACGGTCCAGACTCCTACGGGAGGCAGCAGTGGGGAATATTGGACAATGGGCGCAAGCCTGATCCAGCAATGCCGCGTGTGTGAAGAAGGCCTTCGGGTTGTAAAGCACTTTTATCAGGAGCGAAATACTACCGGCTAATATCCGGTGGGGCTGACGGTACCTGAGGAATAAGCACCGGCTAACTTCGTGCCAGCAGCCGCGGTAATACGAAGGGTGCAAGCGTTAATCGGAATTACTGGGCGTAAAGCGTGCGTAGGCGGTTTGTTAAGTCTGCTGTGAAATCCCCGGGCTCAACCTGGGAATGGCAGTGGATACTGGCAAGCTAGAGTGTGTCAGAGGATGGTGGAATTCCCGGTGTAGCGGTGAAATGCGTAGAGATCGGGAGGAACATCAGTGGCGAAGGCGGCCATCTGGGACAACACTGACGCTGAGGCACGAAAGCGTGGGGAGCAAACAGGATTAGATACCCTGGTAGTCCACGCCCTAAACGATGCGAACTGGATGTTGGTCTCAACTCGGAGATCAGTGTCGAAGCTAACGCGTTAAGTTCGCCGCCTGGGGAGTACGGTCGCAAGACTGAAACTCAAAGGAATTGACGGGGGCCCGCACAAGCGGTGGAGTATGTGGTTTAATTCGATGCAACGCGAAGAACCTTACCTGGCCTTGACATGTCCGGAATCCTGCAGAGATGCGGGAGTGCCTTCGGGAATCGGAACACAGGTGCTGCATGGCTGTCGTCAGCTCGTGTCGTGAGATGTTGGGTTAAGTCCCGCAACGAGCGCAACCCTTGTCCTTAGTTGCCAGCACGTAATGGTGGGAACTCTAAGGAGACTGCCGGTGACAAACCGGAGGAAGGTGGGGATGACGTCAAGTCATCATGGCCCTTACGGCCAGGGCTACACACGTACTACAATGGTCGGTACAGAGGGTTGCAATACCGCGAGGTGGAGCCAATCCCAGAAAGCCGATCCCAGTCCGGATCGAAGTCTGCAACTCGACTTCGTGAAGTCGGAATCGCTAGTAATCGCAGATCAGCTATGCTGCGGTGAATACGTTCCCGGGCCTTGTACACACCGCCCGTCACACCATGGGAGTGAGTTGCTCCAGAAGCCGTTAGTCTAACCGCAAGGGGGACGACGACCACGGAGTGGTTCATGACTGGGGTGAAGTCGTAACAAGGTAGCCGTATCGGAAGGTGCGGCTGGATCACCTCCTTTCGAGATAGGCAGCTTTCGCTGCTGCAAGACGTCCACACAAGACACCTGCACATCCGCACGCCACAGGGCGTGTTTGGTCGTTTCGACCGGAAGCTTTATGGGTCTGTAGCTCAGGTGGTTAGAGCGCACCCCTGATAAGGGTGAGGCCGGTGGTTCGAGTCCTCCCAGACCCACCACCAAGCACCTGGGGCCATAGCTCAGCTGGGAGAGCACCTGCTTTGCAAGCAGGGGGTCGTCGGTTCGATCCCGACTGGCTCCACCAGTTTGAAACGGCTTACCGATGGATGTGTAGCGCACACAAAAGATTTTGAAGCCCACCGGCGTTGAGGCCGGCGTGGTGTTCTTTGAAAACGTAAACGAGTGACAAGCGTTTTGGTTCGAAACCGAACCGAGATGTGTCGTTGAGGCAATGTAGCGACGTGTTGTTTGGCGGAATCTCATTCCTGAGGAGGAATGGGAGTATGCCCCGAGGCGACTTGGGGTTATATGGTCAAGCGAACTAAGCGTATACGGTGGATGCCTTGGCAGTCAGAGGCGATGAAGGACGTGGCAGCCTGCGAAAAGTGTCGGGGAGCTGGCAACAAGCTTTGATCCGGCAATGTCCGAATGGGGAAACCCACTCCGCAAGGAGTACTGCATGGTGAATACATAGCCATGCAGGGCGAACCCGGGGAACTGAAATATCTAAGTACCCGGAGGAAAAGAAATCAACCGAGATTCCGTCAGTAGCGACGAGCGAACGCGGAGCAGCCCAAAAGCACACTTTGTTCTAGTCAAACGGCATGGAAAGGCCGGCCATAGATGGTGATAGCCCAGTCGACGAAAGGGCATTGTGTGTGAAATTGAGTAAGGCGGGGCACGAGAAACCCTGTCTGAACATGGGGGGACCATCCTCCAAGGCTAAATACTCCTGACTGACCGATAGCGAACTAGTACCGTGAGGGAAAGGCGAAAAGAACCCCGGAGAGGGGAGTGAAATAGACCCTGAAACCGTATACGTACAAGCAGTGGAAGCCCGCAAGGGTGACTGCGTACCTTTTGTATAATGGGTCAGCGACTTACTGTCAGTGGCGAGCTTAACCGTATAGGGGAGGCGAAGGGAAACCGAGTCTGAATAGGGCGCATAGTCTCTGGCAGTAGACCCGAAACCGAGTGATCTATCCTTGGCCAGGTTGAAGGTGCGGTAACACGCACTGGAGGACCGAACCCACATCTGTTGCAATAGATGGGGATGAGCTGAGGATAGGAGTGAAAGGCTAAACAAACTCGGAGATAGCTGGTTCTCCTCGAAAGCTATTTAGGTAGCGCCTCGGACGAATCTTCCTGGGGGTAGAGCACTGTTATGGCTAGCGGGTCATCGCGACTTAGCAAACCATGGCAAACTCCGAATACCAGGACAGACTATCCGGGAGACACACGGCGGGTGCTAACGTCCGTCGTGAAAAGGGAAACAACCCAGACCCGCAGCTAAGGTCCCAAAGTCATAGCTAAGTGGAAAACGATGTGGAAAGGCATAGACAGCCAGGAGGTTGGCTTAGAAGCAGCCACCCTTTAAAGAAAGCGTAATAGCTCACTGGTCGAGTCGGTCTGCGCGGAAGATTTAACGGGGCTAAGCTATGCACCGAAGCTCGGGGTGCACACCTTTGGTGTGCGCGGTAGAGGAGCGTTCTGTAAGCCTGTGAAGGTGGATTGTAAAGTCTGCTGGAGGTATCAGAAGTGCGAATGCTGACATGAGTAACGATAATGGGGGTGAAAAGCCCCCACGCCGAAAGCCCAAGGTTTCCTCGCGCAACGTTCATCGGCGCAGGGTGAGTCGGCCCCTAAGGCGAGGCAGAAATGCGTAGTCGATGGGAAGCTGGTTAATATTCCAGCACTTTTCTTAAGTGCGATGTGGGGACGGAGAAAGTTAGGTCTACCGGGCGTTGGTTGTCCCGGGGAAAGGCGGTAGGCATGGATCTTAGGCAAATCCGGGATCCTTTATGCCGAGCACCGAGACGAGTCCTATTGGACGAAGTGACTGATACTACGCTTCCAGGAAAAGCCACTAAGCTTCAGCTTAAGAAAAACCGTACCGTAAACCGACACTGGTAGGCAGGGTGAGAATCCCAAGGCGCTTGAGAGAACTCGGGTGAAGGAACTAGGCAAAATGGCACCGTAACTTCGGGAGAAGGTGCGCCCATCGACGTGGTCACGTGCGTGACTGAGCGTTGATGGGTCGCAGTAACCTGGCCGCTGCGACTGTTTATCAAAAACACAGCACTCTGCAAACACGAAAGTGGACGTATAGGGTGTGACGCCTGCCCGGTGCTGGAAGGTTAATTGATGGGGTCAGCCGCAAGGCGAAGCTCTTGATCGAAGCCCCAGTAAACGGCGGCCGTAACTATAACGGTCCTAAGGTAGCGAAATTCCTTGTCGGGTAAGTTCCGACCTGCACGAATGGCGTAACGACAGCGGCGCTGTCTCCACCCGAGACTCAGTGAAATTGAAATCGCTGTGAAGATGCAGCGTTCCCGCGGCAAGACGGAAAGACCCCGTGAACCTTTACTATAGCTTTACACTGAACGTTGAGTTCTTCTGTGTAGGATAGGTGGGAGGCTTTGAAGCGCAGACGCCAGTTTGCGTGGAGCCATCCTTGAAATACCACCCTGAAGTGCTTGACGTTCTAACCTAGGCCCGTAATCCGGGTCAGGGACCGTGTATGGTGGGTAGTTTGACTGGGGCGGTCTCCTCCCAAAGAGTAACGGAGGAGCACGAAGGTACGCTCAGCGCGGTCGGACATCGCGCACTGTGTGCAAAGGCATAAGCGTGCTTGACTGCGAGATCGACGGATCAAGCAGGTACGAAAGTAGGTCTTAGTGATCCGGTGGTTCTGTATGGAAGGGCCATCGCTCAACGGATAAAAGGTACTCCGGGGATAACAGGCTGATACCGCCCAAGAGTTCATATCGACGGCGGTGTTTGGCACCTCGATGTCGGCTCATCACATCCTGGGGCTGTAGCCGGTCCCAAGGGTATGGCTGTTCGCCATTTAAAGTGGTACGCGAGCTGGGTTCAGAACGTCGTGAGACAGTTCGGTCCCTATCTGTCGTGGGCGTTGGAGATTTGAGGGGGGCTGCTCCTAGTACGAGAGGACCGGAGTGGACGTTCCGCTGGTGTTCGGGTTGTCTCGCCAGAGGCATTGCCCGGTAGCTATGAACGGAAGTGATAACCGCTGAAAGCATCTAAGCGGGAAGCACGCCCCAAGATGAGATCTCCCGAGAGCTCGACTCTCCTTAAGGCACCATCAAGACTAGGTGGTTGATAGGCGCGGTGTGGAAGTGCAGCAATGCATTGAGCTTACGCGTACTAATGAGCCGTGAGGCTTGACCATATAACCCCAAGACGCTTCGCCGTTCCTCGCGAAACATCTCGAACACGTTTCACCCAAATCGCTTGTCACTCGTTTACCCCAATCGTGGGTCTGGCGCTTCAGCGCTGACCCCACTTTTTCCCTGGCGGCTATAGCGCTGTGGTCCCACCCGATCCCATCCCGAACTCGGAAGTGAAACGCAGCTGCGCCGATGGTAGTGTGCATCCGCATGCAAGAGTAGGTCACCGCCAGGGACCTCATACTAAAAAACCCCCTCAGCCGAGGGGGTTTTTTTTGGCCTCCACTCGGGGCTTTAAGGCGCAAAGCGCGCCCCTCTTCGTAGGCATCATGGAATACTGCAACTCTGTCCATTCGCGGGACGCCGAAGAACACGCATGTTCGTCCACGTAGAAAATCGTCGGCGCACCCGACTGCAGTGGGCAACCCTGCTGCTGGTCACCCTCTGCGTGCTGGTCTTTGTCAGCCTTGCGCTGATGCCCGCGCCGCGGCGGGTGGCCCTGCTTCTCGAGTGGGGCACGATTCCCGCGAACATTTTCGACATGCATCTGCCGATCCTGCCCCAGCTGGTGGATCCGGCGTTACTGCGCTTGTTCACGGCGTTGTTCATCCACGTGGAATGGACACACTTGCTGGGCAACCTGTTGTTCCTGGCGATTTTCGGGCTGCCTGCGGAGCGCTCAATGGGCTCACTGCGCTTCCTCGCCCTGTTCGTGCTCGGAGGCATGGCGTCGAACCTCGTCGGGGCGCTGTCACTTGCCGGTGTGCTGCGTCCAATCATCGGATGCAGCGGCGCCGTGTCGGCTGTGCTGGGCACCTACATGGCCCTGTTTCCCCGCGCCCGACTGGGGCTCGTTCTTCCGCTGGGGCTCTACTTCGAATTCGTCCGGGTCCCGGCGTACCTGCTGATCGGCATCTGGGTGCTTCTGCAGTTCCTCTTCAGCTATGCCGGTCCGAGCTATGGGGCGGTGGTGTGGTGGACGCACATTGCGGGTTTTCTGTTTGGTGTCGTGTTCGGTGGTCTTTCGCGCGACGCGATCGTCCGCCGCATGCGCAAGTAGCGAGCGATCATGCGTACGAAGAAGCTTTACAAGGTGACGTTCCTGCACCTGGGCAAGTCTTACGAGCTGTATGCACGCCATGTGGCAAGCAGCGCCCTGTGGGGATTCACCGAGGTGGGGGAACTGGTCTTCGAAGCGGCCGGTGAGGGCCTGCTGGTGGATCCCACCGAAGAACGCTTGCGAGAGGAGTTCAAGGACACGCGCGTGCTGCATCTTCCGATGCAGGCCGTCATCCGGATCGAAGAAGTGGAGCGCCGCGGTTCGCTCGCCATTCGCGACGCGGGTGATGGGCAGAAGGTGACCCCGCTACCGTTGCCGCCCCGTCCCCGGCAGTGACTCGCGTTTCGGCGTGCTGGCGGCCGGGGTGTCGGACAGCCGGTGATGCCGCGCGAACCGACGCAGCAACTGCCGTGCCCAAGGCGTTGGGGCGACGGCGCGAAAGATGCTGTCCGGATCCGCGCCTTCCCGCCTCACGTCGTGGCGCTTGCGATGGATGTACGCCCGCATCACCTCGGCGTTGAACTCCGGATGGAACTGCACGCTCAGTGCATGCGGCCCGTAGCGCAACAGATGATGAGGATCGCGCGCGGAACGCGCCATCACCTGCGCGCCGGCGGGCGCTTCGAGCACGCTCTGCTCGTGCGTGGTGTGCGCACGGAACGACTGGGGCAATGAAGCCACCAACGGGTCATCAGCGGCACCGGACAGACGCTCGATCGCCATCGTTCCGATCTCGCGCCCGCCGGGCAGATAGTCGACGCGACCGCCCAGCGCATGCGCCATGAGCTGGTGGCCGTAGCACACGCCAAACATCGGCAGTGCGTGGTCCATGGCGTCGCGGATCCAGCCTGCGGTGCGTTCGCTCCACCCGGCCCGCTCGGTCACCATGGCTGCCGAGCCGGTGATCAGGGCACCCGCGACCTCCGTGGCCTTGGGTAGCGCTTCTCCCACCGCGACGTCGACAACCAGCAGCCGATCGCGGGCCACGCCCGTAGCCAGCCGGAACCAGTGCGGAAAATCGCCGTGACGCGCGCGGATCGGGTCCGGCGCGCGCCCGGTGCGGATGATCAGGACGGGGCGTGGCATCCCGCGCAAGCTCAGTGGGAATGGTCGGCGTCGTGGTCGATCGGCGGGATCACGGTGAGCACTTCCTTCACCGTGGTCAGCCCCTGCGCGACCTGATCGGCCGCGGAGATGCGCAGCGGCCGCATGCCCTCCTTCAGGGCCGCCGCCGAAAGCGCGGCCAGATCGAGCTGGCTGGAAATCCGCGCCCGCAGCGGGCGGGTCAACTGCAGCATCTCGTAGATGCCGGTGCGTCCCATGAAGCCGGTATTGCGGCACTCCAGACAGCCGACCGGGCGATAGACCGTCGCCGGCAAGGGCATCGACCAGCCGTGCGTCAGCGCCTCCCATTCGTCCGGATCCTGCGGCTCGGGCGCCTTGCAATGCGCGCACAGCGTGCGGACGAGCCGCTGCGCCACCACGCCGGTCAGGGTGGACTGGATCAGGTAGTGCGGTACGCCCAGATCGAGCAGGCGGGTGATCGCGCTGGGCGCGTCGTTGGTGTGCAGCGTCGACAGCACTAGGTGCCCGGTGAGCGAGGCCTGCACCGCCATCTGCGCGGTCTCCAGGTCACGGATCTCGCCCACCATGATGATGTCCGGATCCTGCCGCAGCAGGGTGCGCACACCGGCGGCGAAATCGAGGTCGATCGACGCCTGCACTTGCATCTGGTTGAACTCGCCGCTGACCATTTCGATCGGGTCTTCCACGGTGCAGACGTTGAGCTCCGGCGTGGCCAGATGCTTGAGCGTCGAATACAGCGTGGTGGTCTTGCCCGAACCGGTGGGGCCGGTGACCAGCACGATGCCGTGCGGGCGCTCCACCATGGCGCGCCAGATGCGGTCCTCCATCGGCGAGAAGCCCAACTGCTCGAAGCTCTTGGAGACGATGTCCGGGTCGAAGATGCGCATCACTACCTTCTCGCCGAAGGCGGTGGGCATGGTAGAGATACGCAGCTCCACCTCGCGCAGGGAGGTGGAGCGCGTCTTGATGCGACCGTCCTGCGGCCGCCGCTTCTCCGACACGTCCATCCGCGCGAGGATCTTGATGCGCGAGGTCACCGCGGTCATCACCGGCGGCGGCAGCTCGAACACCTTGTGCATCACGCCGTCGATGCGGAAACGCATGTGGCCGGCCTCGCGGCGCGGCTCGAGGTGGATGTCCGAGGCGCGCTGCTCGAAGGCGTACTGCAGCAGCCAGTCGACGATGTGCACCACGTGGCGGTCGTCGGCGCCGACTTCGCCGGTCTTGCCCAATTCCACCAGCTGCTCGAAGTTGAGGATCGCCGAGCTGTCGTATCCGGCGGCCTTGGCGTCCTGCGCCAGCTGGATCGAGCGCTGGACGCCGTAGAACTCCTGCAGATAGCGGTTGATGTCCAGCGGACTGGACACGACGCGCTTCACGTCGCGCCGGAGCATCTGCGCCAGGTCGCGCGCCCAGCCGCTGTCGAACGGCTCGCAGGTGGCGAAGGTGATCTCGCCGGGGCTCGCCGCCACCGGCAGGATCCGGTGGCGCTGGGCGTAGGCCATGCTGACCGTCTGGGTCACTGCGGCCACGTTGATCTTCATCGGATCGATCTTCAGATACGGCAGATCGGCCTGCGTGGCCAGCCACTCGGTCAGGGTCTCCAGGCCCAGTGGCCGGCCCGGTTCGCGCTGGTTCGCCAGCTTGGCGTTGGCGATCACCACCAGCGGATGCAGCTCCACCGTGCTGCGTCCGGCGCGGCTGCCCATGCGCACCTGGCGCGCATCCTCGGCCAGCAGATAGCCATCCACCACCAGCGCCGCCAAGGTCTCATCCAGTTCCAGCCGGCCGCGACGGCCGAGCAGGGGCGTGCTGTGCGGGGATGCTGCCATGGGCGGGGTTCACTCCGGGCGTTCGGCAGGGCGGGAAAGCGAGCTGCCATGCGGTCGCGGCTATACTAACGCGCTTTATTGCCAGGTCACGGAAAGCCATGTCCGCGCGTACCTTCCAGGACGTCATCCAGACGCTCAACCGCTACTGGGCGGCACAGGGTTGCGTGTTGCTGCAGCCACTCGATACCGAAGTGGGCGCCGGCACGTTCCACCCAGCCACCTTCCTGCGCTCGCTCGGGCCGGAGCCGTGGTCGGCCGCCTACGTGCAGCCGTCGCGCCGCCCCACCGATGGCCGCTACGGCGAAAATCCGAACCGGTTGCAGCACTACTACCAGTACCAGGTGGTGATGAAGCCGAACCCGGAGAACATTCTGGATCTGTACATCGGCTCGCTGAAAGAGCTGGGACTCGATCCGCTGGTGCACGACCTGCGCTTCGTCGAGGACAACTGGGAGTCGCCCACGCTCGGGGCCTGGGGCCTGGGCTGGGAGGTGTGGCTCAACGGCATGGAGGTGACCCAGTTCACCTACTTCCAGCAGGCCGGCGGCCTGGAGTGCCGCCCGGTGACCGGCGAGATCACCTACGGCCTCGAGCGCCTGGCGATGTACCTGCAGAACGTGGACAACGTCTACGACTTGATCTGGACCGACGGCCCGCGCGGCGTCGTCACCTACGGCGACGTGTTCCACCAGAACGAGGTCGAGCAGAGCACCTACAACTTCGAGCACGCCAACGTGCCCGAGCTCCTGCGCTGGTTCGACGTGTGCGAGGCCACCGCCAACCAGCTGATCGCCGCCAACCTGCCGTTGCCGGCCTATGAGCAGGTGATGAAGGCCAGCCATACCTTCAACCTGCTCGATGCGCGTCGGGCGATCAGCGTCACCGAGCGCCAGCGCTACATCCTGCGCGTGCGCACGCTGGCCCGCGCCGTGGCGGAGACGTACGTGGCGCAGCGCGAGAAGCTCGGCTTTCCGGGCCTGAAGACGAACCAGGAGCAGGCTGCATGAGCGCCGCCAAGTCGCTGTTGATCGAACTGGGCACGGAAGAACTGCCGCCCAAGGCGCTGGACGAACTGGCCGGCGCGTTCGCGCGCGGCATCAGCGACGGCCTGGCCCGGCGCGGCATCGACGCCGGCCTGGACGCCGCGCGGACCTTCGCCACGCCGCGCCGTTTGGCCGTCCATATTCCGGCCGTCGCCAAGACCCAGCCCGAGCAGACCATCGAACGCCGCGGCCCCGCGGTGAGTGCCGGCCTCGATGCGAACGGCCAACCGGCCAAGGCGCTGGTCGGCTTTGCGCAATCGTGTGGTGTGGAGGTCGACGGGCTGGAACGGCTCGAGACCGACAAGGGCGCGTGGTTCGTCTATCGCTCGGTGAAGCCGGGCCAGCCGGTCGCCGCGCTGCTGCCGGAGATCGTCGCCGAGGCACTCAAGGCGCTGCCGATTCCCAAGCCGATGCGCTGGGCCGACCACGACTACAGCTTCGTTCGCCCCGTGCACTGGCTGGTGATGCTGCATGGCTCGGAAATCGTCGATGGCGAAGTGATGGGCCTGGTCAGCGGCCGCAAGTCGCGCGGGCACCGCTTCATGCGCCCGCAGCCGATCCACGTGGTGGACGCCGACAGCTGGGAAGACGCGCTGCTCGCCGCCAAGGTGATCGCCGATCCGGCCGCCCGCCGCGACCGCATCCGCGACGAAGTGGCCCGCGTCGCCGCCCAGACCGGCGGCGTGCCGCGGCTGGACGAGGCTCTGCTGGACGAGATCGCCAACCTCACCGAGTGGCCGGTGGCGATCGCCTGCACCTTCGAGCGCGAGTTCCTTGCGGTGCCGCCGGAGGCGCTGGTCACCACCATGGAGGCGAACCAGAAGTTCGTGCCCGTGTTCGATGCCGACGACCGCCTCACCGAGCACTTCATCGGTATCGCCAACGTCGAGTCGCATGATCCGGCCGAGATCCGCAAAGGCTACGAGCGGGTGATCCGCCCGCGCTTCGCCGATGCCAAGTTCTTCTGGGATGAAGACCTGAAGACGCCGCTGGCGGGCTATCAGGAAGCGCTGAAGAACGTCACCTACCAGCAGTCGCTGGGCAGCCTGTGGGACAAGACCGTGCGCGTGGCCGAGCTGTCGCGCGTCATCGCCAGCCGCGTCGGCGTGGACGCCGGGGCAGCGACGCGCGCCGCCAGCCTGGCCAAGTGCGACCTGCTGACCCGCATGGTCGGCGAATTCCCCGAGCTGCAGGGCGTGATGGGTCGCTACTACGCCAGCCGTCAGGGCGAGCCCGCCGCCGTGGCCGAGGCGCTGGACAGTTTCTACCAGCCCCGTTTCGCCGGCGATGCGATCGCTGCCGACGCCGTCGGCCAGGTGGTGGCGGTGGCCGAACGGCTGGACACGCTGGCCGGCATTTTTGCCGTGGGCCTCAAGCCCAGCGGCAGCAAGGACCCGTTCGCCCTGCGCCGCGCCGCGCTGGGCCTGGCGCGCACGCTGGTGGAGGCGGGCCTCGAACTCGATCTGCAGGCGGCATTCGCCGAGGCACTGGAGCTGTTGCCCGAGGCTGCGCTGGCGGCCGGCGTCAAGCCGGGCAAGGATGGTCAGCCGGCGCCGTTCGATGCCGGTGCGCGCCGCGCGTCCCTGCTGCGCGAGTTGCACGAGTTCGTGCTCGATCGCCTGCGCGGCTACTACGCCGAACGCGGCTTCGACAGCCAGTCGTTCGAAGCCGTGCTGGCGGTGGCGCCGGCGAGCCTGGCCGACTTCGATCGCCGCCTGCGCGCTGTCGCCGACTTCTCCCGGCGGCCGGAGGCCAGCAGCCTGGCCGCGGCGAACAAGCGCGTGGCCAACCTGTTGCGCAAGCAGGCCGAGGAGTCCGGCGCCGCGGTCGCCAGCGCCGTCGTCGATGCCTCGCGCTTCGAACTGCCCGCCGAGCACGCCTTGGCCGATGCTCTGGCGGCGGCCGACCGTGACAACGCCGCAGCTTGGGGCGAGCGCGACTACGGACGCGTGCTCGAGCGCCTGGCGCAGCTGCAGCCGCCGGTGGATGCGTTCTTCGATTCGGTCCTGGTCAACGCCGATGACGCGGCCGTGCGCGCCAATCGCCTGGCCTTGCTGGCCAGGCTCAAGGATCAGTTCAGTGCGGTGGCGGACATCGCCCTGCTGTGAACCCAACGGGGCCGTGGGCGCGAGGGTGCATCACCCTCCCGCCGGCGGCCCGGCGGTTCAGGCGATGGCTTCGCGGCGCAGGCGCTGCGCGAGCTGCTGCTGGAATGCGAGCAGGGCGCTGGCGTCGATCTGCGTACCGCCCGGTCCCATGATGTCGTAGAGCTCGCCCAGGCACCGCTCCTGCTCCGCGGCATCGAGCTCACCGCCGGACAGCGACAGGCTGGCACGCAGGATGGCGCGTGCGGCCTCGACGCGGCGGGCGTCGGTCATCGCGTACATGGATGCCGTCTCCGGCGCGCTGCTCGCCAGCGGGGCGCTGCGGAGCCGGTTCGGCCGGGTCTCGGTGGTGGACTGCTCTTCACCGAGGCCGCCGCGCACTTCCGGCTGGATCGTGCCCTCGCCGGCCACCAGCCAGACCAGGGAGATGCCCAGCGTGCGCGCCAGCGTCACGCAGCGGGCGCGGGAGGGATCACTGTTGCCATCACGCCAGCTGCGCACCACGCCTTCGGAGAAGCCGCACATGCGCGCGATCTCGGTGGCGCTGCCGACCCGCTGGATCAGCAGCCGGATACGGTCGGCGAAGCTGCCGCCTGGGCTGACCGCGCCCGGAGCGGGGTGGTCCAGCGGTGCGGCCAGGGAGGGCGCGGGATGCTGACGAGAGTTCATGGGCGTGCCTGCAAGGAAAGGTACCGCCGTGCGCCATCCGGTGCGCCAGCTGCGGAAACGTTGGGGTAACACTGCCTGACACTGCAAGATAGCGTGACAAAAGTGTCGCGAATCTTTCGTGCGCGCGCATGTGCCGGGTCGCAGCGCCGCCGCCGCCTTGGGCCGGGCGGCCGCACGGCAAGGGGGCCGACTGGCGCTTGACTTTTCCCTTTCATCTTTTATGGGCTAAGCTTGACCACTTCCCCCGCGGTGCTTTGCGTGGCGCATCGGCGTCAGGCGAGGTTCGTGCCCGTTAAAGATCGTTTGATGAGGTTCCACGATGCGCAAGGTAATTTGGTCGCTGGTTTCGGTGGCTGCGCTGGCGCTGGCCGGCTGCAACAACTCTTCTTCGTCCCAGCCGGCGCCGGAAAAGGCCGACGGCACCGCCGCTGCCGCGCCGCAGGCGGGTAACAAGGTGACCGGCCAGATCACCCTGCGCGAGCCGGCCCAGCTGTCGCCGCAGGCGAAGCTGGAGATCAGCCTGGTGGACGTCTCTGCTGCGGCCGCCGGTGCCAGCAGCGCGGATGCGGCGGCCGCTTCGGCGGCGGCGCCGGCCCCGCTGGCGACCAAGACGATCTCGCCGGTGGGCGCGTTCCCGGTGAGCTTCGAGCTGGAATACAACCCGGCCGACGTGAATCCGAACAACCTCTACGTGGTGAAGGCCAACCTGGTCGATGGCGAGCGCACCTACGAGATGCCGCTGCAGGCGCCGGTGCTGACCAAGGGTGCCAGCAACCAGGTCAACATCCAGCTGGTGGCCCAGCAGACCCCGGCCGAGAAAGACCTGGCCGCGTTCGAGGATCTGAAGAAGCAGATCGGCGGCATGAAGATCAAGTCCGGCACCAAGCTGGAGAAAGATGCTTCGCGCGGCTGGCAGGTGTTCCGCAAGGAAGGCCAGGTGCAGTTCATCCGTGAGCAGGTCGACTACGGCGACAAGGGCTTCACCGAGACCGACTACGCCTACAAGACCGGCAAGGCCTGGGTCGCCGTGCAGCAGAAGAAGTCCAGCAAGGACGCCAAGCCGACAGCCACCGAGCGCGTGAGCTGGGACGTGGACGGCAAGCCGGTGCTCAAGCAGGTGGTGAGCGGCGGCAAGACCAGCGACCTGTCCGACGACGAGGCGGCCAGCCTGAAGAGCCAGGCCGAGGCGATCCTCAAGCTCGCCGGCAAGTAAGCGATTCGCGCCGGCTCCCGTACTCCGGGGGCCGGAACGCTGAAAGCAGGACACAAAAAAGGCCGTCCGCATCGCGGACGGCCTTTTTCATGCGCGGGGCAGAGGGATCAGAACGCGACCTTGAAACCCAGGTTCACGCTGTTGTCCTTCTGCGTGCTGTCGCTGAAGCGGCTGTTCACCGCGATCCAGCTGGTCACGCTGGGCGTGAGCTGCGCGGACAGGCCGATGTTGGCGCTGCCCCAGGTCTTGTCCGGGGTGTAGCCCGACAGCGCGAAGCTGCCGCCCATGCTGTTGAGGCCGGCACGCACGCTGCGCGGGTCGGCCTTGCTGTCGTGGTTCCACGCCAGCTCGACGAACGGGGCCATCTGCAGGTCGTTCACCTTCCACGAGCCCATCAGGCGCCAGCCGAGCTCGCTGATCAGCGCATCGCGCTGCTGGCGGCCGAAGTACATCGCGGTGGAGTCGTTGCCGCCCTCGGTGTAGCCGTTGACCTTGATCGACTGCCATTCCACGTGGGCAAACGGGCCGGTCTTCAGCGACGGCCCCATGTTGAACCACCAGCCACCCTCGACGCCGCCGCCCAGGTGCGAGCCATCGGCCTTGCCGCTCTCGATGCGCAGCGACGGGCCGAGCTGGATGCGGCGCTCGATGTCCTTGAAGTTGGACTGGCCGAAGCTGGCGAAGCCGCCGACATAGCCGCCGCCGTTGCTGTACATGCCGAACAGCTGGCCGGAGATGTCCTGCAGCTTGTAGCCACCGGTATTGCCCTTGAAGTCGGCCTTGCTCTGGCCCACGCCGAGCGACACGCCTACCGTGGTGTGCTCACTGGTGCGCACGTCGGCGCCGAGCGTGAGGTTGACGTTGTCGCTGCTGGTCTTGGGCGAGCTGCTGGTGCCGTCGAAGCGCTGCTGGCCGTAGTCGATCGCGGCGAACATGCGCGTGTCGCTGCCCTGGCTGTCGGCGAGCATCTCGTTGCGGATGGCGCGGTACTGCGCTGCGGACGACGCCAGCGGCGCTTCGCCCAGCAGCGAGATCTGGCCGGGCGCCGCCAGCTCGGCCAGCACCACCTGCGAGAGCAGGCGATGCGCCGCCGCGGTCGGATGCACGCCGTCGGCAAACAAGTAGCTCTCGTCGGTGCCCGCCGCGTAGCTGTAAGGCAGGCCGGCGCCCTGCGGCCCGCACTGCACCGAGCTGGCGGCCAGGCCGCAGGCGGCGTCAGTCACGTTGCTGAAGCCGAAGGCGGCCGGATTGGCGATCACTTCATTGATCAGCCCGTAGGTGTTCACCGGCACCACGTTCAGCCCCTGGCTGCTCAGCTGCGAGAGACCGCTGCTCAGCGTGCTGTTGTAGAGCACGGCCAACTGCGTAGCGCCGGCAGAAGCGGCGGCGCCCTGGGCGGCGGCCGATGGCGTCTTGCCCAGGTCTGGCAGGTTGTACACGACCACGTAGTTGGCACCGGCGGCCTTGAGCTGGCCGAGCATGCCCACTTCGGTGATGGCCGCGTTGGCGGTACCGGCGGCCAGCACGGTCGAGTCGGTCGAGGTGCCGGTCAGGTAGAAGATGTCGTTCGCGCCGCCCCACACCTGGTAGAGGGCATTCGGATCGGCCTGTCCGCCGGTGGCGGTGAGGTACATGCCCAGCTGCTGCGGCAGGGTCGGCACGGCCGCGACGTTGTTGACCAGGCCCGCGCCGCCCCAGGCGAAGTCGGTGCCACCGGCGAGCGAGGCGGTGATCGGATGGCCCAGGCCATCGGCGACCAGCTCGGCGGCGGTTTTGCCGGGGTTGGTGGTGAAGCGCAGCGGCGGCTGGATCTGCGGGGCGCTGGCCAGCGAGATATTGCCGGCGTCGCTGAGGCTGTCGCCGAACACGACGACCTGGCTGAAATCGGTGGCGCTGGCAGCCTGGCTGGCCAGCAGGCCGGCGACGATGGCGCCGGCGAGAAGACGGGTACGGGGCATGTCGTGAAGCTCCTGAGCCGGGACGGCTTTTTGTTATGACCGAGTTACGGTAATCCACTCCATACCGGAGCGCATGCTGCGTTGCATCGCAACGGCGCAAGCGCTCCGGCAGGACCCTTTCAGCGCTGCTTGGCGCGCAGCAGGGCGTCGGCGAAAGCGCTGTTCGCTGGCGGGGCGCTGGGCTTGGGCGCGCCGCCACCGGGACGCGGCCCGCGGTTGTCGCGGCGTGGCTCACCGCCACCCGCGGCCGGCCGCGCGCGGCTCTGCCCCGGCTCGTCGTCCAGCCGCATGGAGAGACCGATGCGCTGGCGCGGCAGGTCCACCTCCATCACCTTGACCTTGACGATGTCGCCGGCCTTCACCGCGTCGCGCGGGTCCTTGACGAAGGTGTGCGACAGCGCCGAGACGTGGACCAGACCGTCCTGGTGCACGCCGATGTCGACGAACGCGCCGAACGCGGCGACGTTGGTGACGCGGCCTTCGAGGATCATGCCGGGGCGCAGGTCCTTCACGTCCTCCACGCCCTCGGCGAAGCTCGGCGCGACGAACTCGGGGCGCGGGTCGCGGCCGGGCTTTTCCAGTTCCTTGAGGATGTCGCGCACGGTCGGCACGCCGAACTGCTCGTCGGTGAACTGTTCGGCCTTGAGGCCGCGCAGGAAGCCGGTGTCGCCGATGATGTTGCGTACCTCGCGGCCGCACTGGGCGATGATCCGCTCGACCACCGGGTAAGCCTCCGGGTGCACCGCACTGGCGTCCAGCGGGTTGTCGCCGTTGGGCACGCGCAGGAAGCCGGCGCACTGCTCGTATGCCTTGTCGCCGAGGCGCGGCACCTTCAGCAGCGCCTTGCGGTTGGCGAACGGGCCGTTGGCGTCGCGGTGCTTGACCACGTTCTCGGCGACCGAGGCGGTCAGGCCGGCCACGCGCGAGAGCAGGGCGGCCGAGGCGGTGTTCACGTCCACGCCGACCGCGTTCACGCAGTCCTCCACGCGGGCGTCCAGCGCGCGCGCCAGCTTCACCTGGTTCACGTCGTGCTGGTACTGGCCGACGCCGATCGCCTTGGGTTCGATCTTCACCAGCTCGGCCAGCGGATCCTGCAGGCGGCGCGCGATGGAGACGGCGCCGCGCAGGCTCACGTCCAGCTCCGGAAATTCCTTGGCGGCGGTCTCGGAGGCCGAGTACACCGACGCACCGGCCTCGCTCACCACCACCTTGGAGAGCTTGTGCTCGGGGTGACTCTTGGCCAGCCCCTTGATCATTTCGCCGGCCAGCTTGTCGGTCTCGCGCGAGGCGGTGCCGTTGCCGATCGCGATCAGGTCGACGCCGTGCTTCTGGCACAGCCGGGCCAGCGCGGCCAGCGACTCGTTCCATTGCCGACGCGGCTCGTGCGGATAGATGGTGTCGGTGGCCAGCAGCTTGCCGGTGGGGTCGACCACAGCCACCTTCACGCCGGTGCGGATGCCTGGATCCAGGCCCATCACCGTCTTGGCGCCCGCCGGCGCGGCCAGCATCAGGTCCTTGAGGTTGTCGCCGAACACGCGGATCGCCTCGTCCTCGGCGCCTTCGCGCACGCGGCCGAAAAGATCGAGCGTGAGGTGCAGGTGCAGCTTCACGCGCCAGGTCAGGCGCACCGTCTCGCGCAGCCAGGCGTCGGCGGCGCGGCCGCGATCGAGGATGCCGGCATGCGCGGCCACGCGGCCCTCGCCTTCGGCGTGGCCCTGCTCGGCATCCAGCGCGGGGATGAGTTCCAGCTCGATCACGCCCTCGTTGCGCGCGCGCATCAGCGCCAGCAGGCGGTGCGAGGGGATCTTGCCGATCGGCTCGACGTGGTCGAAATAGTCGCGGAACTTGGCGCCTTCGTTTTCCTTGCCCTCGACCACCCTGGCGCGGATCTGGCCCCTGTCCCACAGCCAGTCGCGCAGCTCGCCGACCAGCGTGGCGTCCTCGGCAATGGCTTCCATCAGGATCGCGCGCGCGCCATCGAGCGCGGCGCGCACGTCGGCCACGCCCTTGTCCGCGTCGACGAAATCGGCGGCGAAGGTTTCCAGGTCGCGGGTGGGATCCTCGCGCAAGCCCAGCGCCAGCGGCTCCAGGCCCGCTTCGCGGGCGATCTGCGCCTTGGTGCGGCGCTTGGGCTTGTACGGCAGGTAGAGATCTTCCAGCCGTGCCTTGGTGTCGGCGGCGAGGATGTCGCCCTTCAGCGCGTCGGTGAGCTTGCCCTGTTCCTCGATGCTGGCCAGCACCGCCGCGCGACGGTCTTCCAGCTCGCGCAGGTAGCGCAGGCGCTCTTCGAGCAGGCGCAGCTGGGTGTCGTCAAGGCCGCCGGTGGCCTCCTTGCGGTAGCGCGCGATGAACGGCACGGTGGCGCCGCCGTCGAGCAGATCCACGGCCGCGCGCACCTGGTCGGGCTTGGCGGCGATGTCCTGGGCAATGCGTTGTTCGATGCTGAGCATGGTCGAGCGTGACTTCCTTGGGGCTATGGCGCGGCGCGCCGACGAACGAAACAAGCGGGCGATCATAGCAAGTGGCCCGCACCGGCCTGGCGCGCCGCGCCGCAAAGAAAAACGCCGCGGACAAGGCCGCGGCGTCGCAGGGGGCGCAGGGCGCGCGATCAGGCGTCGAAGCGGCCGGGCGTACCGCGCTGCTGCGGCGTATCCGATCGCTGGAATTCCGTGGCCCGCCCGTTCAGGACCAGGGTGCTGACCACCATGTCGTGCAGCGCCTGCTTGCGGCGCGTCCAGCCGGCCATGAGGAAGCCGAAGCCCAGCGTGAACACGCTCAGAAACTTGGCCGGATAACGGCCCAGCGCGCGCGGCAGGCTGATGCGCGCGCCATGCAGGTCGGTGACCCGGATGCCGAGCGCCAGCTTGCCCAGCGTGCCCTGCCAGGCCGAGCTCTCGCACAGCGCGAAATACAGCCAGGCGAGCAGGCCGGTCACCAGCGTGGCGTTGCCGATCTCCGAATAGAACTGGCTGTAGGCGGCCAGCGCTGCCTGCACATTGCCAGCCGCAGCCTGCATGGCGTCGCTGAGACGCGCCTGCGCCGCTTCGGCGCCCATCGCGTCCATGATCAGTTTGTTCGGGATGTACAGCACCAGCGCATCGATGATGTAGGCGAGGAAGCGCTTCCAAAAGCCGGCGTAGTTCTCCAGCGCCACCGTGGTGGTCGGGGGCAACGGCGCGGCCGCCATCGGTGGCGGTGTGGTGGCTGCCGGCCGGTTCAGCTCTTCGGGAAACAGCGTCGACAGCGGCTGCCAGTCGGCCAGGCCGTCATGCCAGCCCAGGTCGTCGCCGGCCACCTCGCCGCTGCGCAGCCACTGGCGCACGTCCGCTTCCTTGTACGGGCCATGGCGTTCGCCGTTGCGGCCGATCCAGATATCCATGCCGGGTGATCCTCGTGCGTCGATGGCAAAGCGGCATGATGCCACGACGCGTGACGGCGTCAGGCGGCGCGTCGCTTGAGATGCACCAGCAGCAGCGAGATCGCTGCCGGCGTGACACCGCTGATGCGCGCCGCCTGGCCCAGCGTGGCCGGCTGCACGCGCTTGAGCTTGAGCAGCACCTCGGCGGACAGGCCGCGCACCTTGTCGTAGTCGAAGCCCGCCGGAATGGCGGTGTGCTCGTGGCGACGCGCCCGCTCGATCTCCTCGCGCTGGCGTTCCAGGTAGCCGGCGTACTTGGTCTGCACTTCCACCTGGGCGGCGACGTGTTCGTGTTCGACGGCGGGCCCCAGTTCGGGCACCGAGGCGAGCCGGGCGTAATCGAGCTCGGGCCGGCGCAGCAGATCCAGCGCGTTGGTCTCGCGGCTCACCGCAATGCCGAGGTGCCGCTCGATCGCCGCGCCCAGCGCGTTGTTCGGCGCGGCCCACAGCGCGCCTAGGCGCTGGGTCTCGCGCTCCACCGCCTCGCGCTTGGCGCGCAGGGCGTCGAAGCGTTCGGTCGGCACCACGCCCAGGGCGTGGCCGGTTTCGGTGAGGCGCAGGTCGGCGTTGTCCTCGCGCAGGTGCAGCCGGTACTCCGCGCGCGAGGTGAACATGCGGTACGGCTCGATGGTGCCGTTGCTGGTGAGGTCGTCGATCAGCACGCCGATGTAGGCCTCGTCGCGGCGCGGGTACCACGGCGCCTTGCCCTGTACCGCCAGCGCCGCGTTGAGGCCGGCGATCAGGCCCTGCGCGCCGGCTTCCTCGTAGCCGGTGGTGCCATTGATCTGGCCGGCGAAGTACAGCCCGCCGATCGCCTTGGTCTCCAGCCACGGCTGCAGGCCGCGCGGATCGAAGTAGTCGTATTCGATGGCGTAACCGGGGCGAGTGATGTGCGCGCGCTCGAAGCCCTTGATCGAGCGCACCAGCGCCAGCTGCACGTCGAACGGCAGCGAGGTGGAGATGCCGTTGGGATAGATCTCGAAGGTGTCCAGCCCCTCCGGTTCGATGAACACCTGGTGCGAACCCTTCTCGGCGAAGCGCACCACCTTGTCCTCGATTGACGGGCAGTAGCGCGGACCGGTGCCCTCGATCTGGCCGCTGTACAGCGGCGAGCGGTCCAGCGCGCCGCGGATCAGTTCGTGGGTGTGCTCGGAGGTATGGGTGATCCAGCAGCTGACCTGGCGCGGGTGCTCCTCGCGCGCGCCCAGGTAGGAGAACACGGGCGCCGGATCGTCGCCGGGCTGCTCTTCCAGACCGCTGAAGTCGATGCTGCGCAGGTCGATACGGGGCGGCGTGCCGGTCTTCAGGCGATCGGCGGCCACCGGCAGCTCGCGCAGGCGCTGCGCCAGGGTGGTGGCGGGCGGGTCGCCGGCCCGACCGCCGGCATATTGGGCCGGGCCGATGTGGATCTTGCCGGCCAGGAACGTGCCGGCAGTGAGCACCACCGCCGGGGCATGGAAACTCACGCCCATCTGGGTGACCACGCCGGTGATCCGGCCACCCTCGATGATCAGGTCGTCCACCGCCTGCTGGAACAGCTCCAGGTTCGGCTGGGTCTCGACGATCCGACGGATCGCCGCCTTATATAAGGTGCGGTCTGCCTGGCAGCGGGTGGCGCGTACGGCCGGTCCCTTCGAGGCGTTGAGCGTGCGCCACTGGATGCCGGCGCGGTCGGCGGCGCGGGCCATGGCGCCGCCCAGCGCGTCGATCTCCTTCACCAGGTGCCCCTTGCCGATGCCGCCGATCGCCGGGTTGCAGCTCATCTGGCCGATCGTCTCGATGTTGTGGCTGAGCAGCAGCGTGCGCGCGCCTGTACGGGCGGCGGCAAGCGCCGCTTCGGTGCCGGCGTGGCCGCCGCCGACCACGATGACGTCGTAGGGTGTCGGGTGACGCATGGAACTGACCTGCTTGGTCCAAAAGTGGACGTGGTTGGGCGATATGGTAAGTCGGCGTCAGGCGGTGCGCCTGTTTGGAAATGCCTGGCACGATTCGTGCACAATTTCTCACGCACTTTTCACGGGCAGACGCTGCGCAGTCGATGCGCGCCGAGACGGAACGACAGGGGTTCCGCCGCGTGCCGGGAAAGGAAGCATTGACGGCGCCTTCGGGCGCCGTCTCCCTTTACGGGGTCCGTAAAGACAAAGCCCCGCGCCGGTTGGCGCGGGGCTTCGTTTTAAGAGATCTGGCGTCCGGCGGTCTCAGGAACAGGGGGAATCCAGGATGACCGTGTTGCCGGACGCCAGAAACCGAAAAATCGGACGGTGCGGGCGACCTAGAACGTCGATGACGTGGAGCCGATGATTGACTCGCACGCGTGAACCCGGTGTGACTGAAATGGCCGTTTTGGCCTCGTCGCGGCAGCACCTGACGCGATGCGTCAGTTCCGGTGGCAAGCGCACGTTTGACCTGTGATCCACGTCACATTGTTGGCACGGCGAATGCATTCCCCCTGTCGGGTCAAACGCAACACCTGAGGGGGTACGCATCATGGATCTGAACTTCAACTTCGAGCCGGTCTATCAACAGCACGACCTGTGGATGGAGATCGGCCGCGTCGAGATGGCGATGGAGCAACTGGAGCGCCGCAGCGAGCGCGAGCGCAGCACGCTTCGTCCGCGCCTGGAGTCGCGTCGCCACCGTCTGCTCGAACAGCTGCACCAGCTCAGCGCCTGAAGCAGTATCGGGCAGTACCGGCACTCGGTACGGCCAACGTTCGGTACGGCAGCCTTCGGTACGGCGTGGAGTAGCGCTCTACTCCGCCGCGCCGAAGGCCCGCGAGGGACGGCAAGCGTTCCCGCCCAGCGACACGATCAACTCTTCAGCACGCCCGCCACGATTTCCGCCAGGTTCCGCGACAGCTCCGGCCGCGCGGCCAGGCCCGCCAGCACCTGCCTGGCGGCCTCGCGCCGCATCGGCTCCAGTCGCTGCCAGCCGTTGAAGGCGGTAGCGACGCGGGCGGCGACCTGAGGGTTGAGCGCGTCGAGCGCCACCAGGCGCTCGGCCAGCAGCGCGTAGCCGGCGCCATCGGCGCGGTGGAAGCCGCTGGGATTGCCGCTGGCGAACGTGCCCAGCAGGGCGCGGGCGCGGTTGGGATTCTTGAGCGTGAACGCGGGGTCGCTCTCGAGCGCGCGCACGCGTTCGAGCGCGCGCTCGCCCGGCACCTGCGCCTGCACGGCAAACCACTTGTCCAGCGCCAGCGGGTTGTCCGCATGGCGACGGCGGAAATCGGCCAGCGCCGCGGTGGCCGCGTCCGCCTCCGTGCGCACCAGCACCGAGAGCGCCGCGAGGCGATCGGTCATGCCATGCGCCTGGCGGTACTGCGCGTCGGCATGGGCTTGGGCCGCGGGGGCATCGACCAGGGCGAGCAATTCCAGCACCCGCCGCTTGAGCCGGCGCTGGGCCTTGGCGACCGCGTCCAGCCGCAGCGGGCCGGCAACATCGAGCGCCGCCAGGCGTTGCGCCAGGGTGGCCGCGCCGATCGTCGTGCCGAGCTGCGTCTGCAGGCGCTGGCGCAGGGCGTGGATCTGCGCCGGGTCCACCTCCTGCTCGCGCTCAGCCAGCTCCACCTCGCCCGGCGGCGTGAGCAGGTCGGCCAGCAGGGCGGGGTCGAGCGCAGGGTCGGCAAACAGCTGGGCCAGCGCGCCGCACCAGGCCTGCACGGCCGTCTGCCCGTCGCGCCGGCAATCGTCGAACGCCAGCACGGCCAGTTGCTGGCCGGCTTCCCAGCGGTTGAAGCCATCCGGATCGTGGGTCAGCAGCAGGGCGAGGTCGGCCGGGGCGTAGTCGCAGTCCAGGATCACCGGGGCCGAAAAGCCTCGCAGCAGCGACGGCACGGGCGCGTGCTCGACCTGTTCGAAGGTGAAATCGCGCTCGGCCTGGTCGAGCACCACCACCGTTTCGTGCGCTTCCGTTTGGCCGTCCATCCGCAGCGGCAGCATGCGGCCGTTGCGGTCGAACAGGGCCAACTTCACCGGGATCGGCAGCGGCTGCTTCTCGGGCTGGCCGGCGGTGGCCGGCGTGTGCTGCGACAGGCTCAGCGTGTAGCGGCGGGCGGCGGCATCGAACTGTCCGCGGGCGCGCAGACGCGGCGTGCCGGCCTGGCTGTACCAGGCGAGATACGGCGTCAGGTCGAGGTCGTTGGCGTCGCCCAGCGCGGCGAGGAAATCCTCGATCGTGGCGGCACGGCCGTCGTTGCGCTCGAAGTAGCGATCCATGCCGCGGCGGAAGCCGTCCGCCCCCAGCTTGCCGGCGAGCATGCGCACCAGCTCCGAGCCCTTCTCGTAAACGGTGGCGGTGTAGAAGTTGTTGATCTCGCGGTACTCGGCGGGGCGCACCGGGTGCGCCAGCGGGCCGGCATCCTCGGGGAACTGCGCGCGGCGCAGCAGGGCCACGTCCTCGATGCGTTTGAGCGCGGCCGAGTTCATATCGGCGGAGAACTGCTGCTCGCGGAACACCGTGAGCCCTTCCTTCAGCGACAGCTGGAACCAGTCGCGGCAGGTGACGCGGTTGCCGCTCCAGTTGTGGAAGTACTCGTGCGCCACTACTGCCTCCACCGCCTTGTATTCGTCGTCGGTGGTGGTGTCCGGGTCGGCCAGCAGGTACTTCGCGTTGAAGATGTTGAGACCCTTGTTCTCCATCGCGCCCATGTTGAAATCGTGCGTGGCGACGACGTGGAACACGTCCAGGTCGTAGTAACGCCCGTAGACCTGCTCGTCCCAGCGCATGCAGCGTTCCAGCGCATCCATCGCGTAGTGGCAGCTGTCGATCACGTTCGCTTCGGACCAGATCACCAGCTTCACCGCGCGGCCTTCGCCGGTGCGGTAGTCGCGCTCGATCTTCTCCAGCCGTCCGGCGACCAGCGCGAACAGGTAGCAGGGCTTGGGATGCGGATCGACGAAGCGCGCCCAGTGGCGACCATCCGGCAGCTCGCCGGCGCCGTCCGGATTGCCGCCGGCCAGCAGCACGGGAAAGCGCGCGCGCTCGGCCTGCAGGGTCACCGTGTAGCGGGTGAGCACGTCGGGGCGATCGGGGAAGAAGGTGATGTGGCGGAAGCCTTCCGCCTCGCACTGGGTGAGCAGGAACCCCGCCTCGCGGCTGCCGGAAAGATACAAGCCTTCCAGCGCCGTGTTGGTGGCCGGATGAATGCGCACGCGCGTGCTCAGCACGCTGCCGTCGCGCGCGCCGTCCACTTCCAGGACGCCGTCGGCGTAGCGCCAGGCGCCGGCCTCCAGCGGCTGGCCGTCCAATGCGATCGCGAGCAGTTCCAGGCCTTCGCCGTCGAGCCGCAACGGGGCGTTGGCGTCGCCGCGCAGGTGCAGTTGGGCGGTGACCTCGGTGCTGTCGATGCCGAGCTCGAAACCGAGCTCGATCGACTCCACGCGCCAGGCGGGCGGCGCGTAGTCGCGTAGGTGGATCGGGGCGGCGGAAGTGTCGGGACGTGCGGACATGGCGGGACGGCTGGGGTGGGGCCGATCAGGCTAACATGGCGGGCCTTGTGGCCAGGATCACGTCGATGTCGCCGTTCGAGGTTGCCCGCGACGCATGGGGCGCGCACGCGCTGGTGGTATTGCACGACGCCGCACGCGATCGCCGCGTGCGCATCGCCCACCGCGGCGCCACGGTGCTGTCGATCCAGGTGCACCACCACGGCAGCCGGGTCGAGCTGGCCGACGGCTACCGCGACGCGGCGGAACTGGAGGCGCGGCCGAGCTCGCGCTTCGCGGTGATGGCGCCGTTTGCCAACCGCATCGCCGATGCGCGTTACCGCTTCGATGGTGCCGACCACGACCTGCAGCCCGGCGTGCCGGAGGCCGAGCGTGCCGCCCGCCACGGTTTCGTGCGCGGTGTCGATTTCGAGCTGCAGTCGCTCACCGCAGACGACGAGGCCGCCGAAGCGACGTTCGCCACCACGATTGCCGCCGATGCGCACCCGGGCTACCCCTTCGCGATCGCACTGACAATCCGCTATCGGCTCGACGCGCGCGGCCTCGGTCTGGAGGTGACCATGCGCAACGTCGGCGACTGCGCCGCGCCGTGCTTCTTCGGCTGGCATCCGTATTTCCGCCTTGGCGATACGCCAATGGGCTCGTGGAAGCTGCAGGTACCGGCGCGCACGGTGATCGCCACCGACGCGCAGTACATCCCCCTGGCCGGTGCGGCGGCGCAGGTGCCGGTCGACCGTGAGCCGCCGCTCGATTTCCGCGCGCCGCGCGCGGTGGGCGCGCTGAAGCTCAATCACGCGTTTGCCGATCTCGCGCCCGATGCCGACGGCCGGCAGCGCAGCCGGCTGCGCGACCCGGCCAGCGGCCTGGGCCTGGCGCTGTGGCAAGAGCGCGGCGTGATGCTGGCGTTTACCGCCGACACGGTCAGCCGCGACGTGCGCCGCTCGCTGGCGCTGGAGCCGATGGAAAGCTTGGCCGATGCCTTCAACCGTGCCGACTGCGCCGACGCCATTCGCCTCGCGCCCGGCGCCGAACGCCGCTTCCGCTGCGGCGTGGAGTTCGAAACCGCATGAACCAGCCCGCGCTTCCCACGCTCGAAACCATTCGCGATGCCGCTGCCCGCATCGCCCCCTACGCCATGGTCACGCCGGTGCTGCGCAGCGACGCGCTGGACGCGCTGGCCGGCGCGCAGCTGCACTTCAAATGCGAGAACCTGCAGCGCGGTGGCGCCTTCAAATTCCGCGGTGCCTGCAACGCGGTGTGGTCGCTGGACGATGCCGACGCGAGCCGCGGCGTGGTCACCCATTCGTCCGGCAACCACGGCAGCGCGCTGGCGCTGGCCGCGGCCACGCGCGGCATCGCCGCCCACGTGGTGGTGCCCGAGGGTGCGGTGCAGGCCAAGCTGGAGCTGATCGCGCGGGCCGGCGCCGTGCTGCACCGCTGTGCACCGACCCAGGCCGCGCGTGAGGCGATGGCCGAGCAGGTGCAGCGCGACACCGGCGCCGTGCTGGTGCATCCGTACGCCGACGCGCGGGTGATGGCCGGGCAGGGCACGATCGCGCTGGAGCTGCTTACCCAGGTGCTAGCGCTGGATGCGCTGATCACGCCGGTGGGCGGCGGCGGGCTGGCCGCGGGCGTGGCGATCGCCGCCCACGCGCTGCGCCCCGGCCTGCCGCTGTTCGCCGCCGAGCCGGCCGGCGCCGACGATGCTGCGCGCTCGCTCGCGGCCGACGACCGGGTCGAGGGCGTCGTCCCCGACACGCTCTGCGATGGCCTGCGCGCCCTGGTGGGCAGGCCTAACCTGCACGCGCTGCGCGAGCACGTGGTATCCGTGATCACCGTCTCCGACGCGGAAACCATCGCCGCAATGCGGCTGATCTGGCGCGAGCTGAAGCTGGTGGTCGAAGTCTCCTCGGCCACGGTGCTGGCGGCGGTGCTGAAGGCGCGCGATCGTTTCGCCGGCCAGCGCATCGCGCTGGTGATCACCGGCGGCAACGTGGATCTGGACGCGCTGCCCTGGTGAGCGCGTGCGGTCAATTCGTGCCGTCCACCTGGACTTGCGGCAGCAGGTCCGCGGCGGGAGACGCTTCGGTGTGCTGGACCGGCACCGGCCGGTAGCCCGGTCCGAACGACACTTCGCCGGGCTTCCATCCGTCCAGCGTGCGCACCGCACCCCAGAAACGCTTGAACGCGGCCCAGTGCAGGCCGACTAGGCCGTGCTCGTTGTCCGCATCGACGATCGGGTCGCCCACGCCGGTGGGGCGGATCGGCTCGCCGTACAGCGCGGTGCCGAACAGCACGTCCCAGATCGAGAACACCTGACCGTAGTTGCAGTTGTGCAGATTCGGCCGGGTAGGGTCCACGCGCATGTGATGCAGGCGGTGGAAGGTGGGGTCGACGAATAGCCGTCCAAATATCGGGCCGAAGTTCAGCCGCGTGTTGGTATGCGAGAAATTCTGCACCAGCTCGCCCGCCAGCATCAGCCAGGCGAAGTCGGTCGGCGCCACGCCGATTGCCAGGCCGACCACGGCCAGGATCATCGACTGGATGAAACCGTCCACCAGGCTGCCGCGGTCATTGGTCCAGCAGCTCATCTGCCGCGTGCTGTGGTGCATCGAGTGCAGCGCCCACCACCACGGCAGCGCGTGCTGCACGCGGTGCATGGTGTAGTACACCAGGTCGTAGATCACGTAGTAGACGAGGAACAGTGCCAGCGGGTGGTGATCCAGCACGGGGAACCAGTGGGTGATGCCGAGGATCGAGTCGCGGCTGGAGGTGTCCGGGCCGCTCGATACGCCGCCGAAATAATTGGCGATCGGCGTCAGCACCAGGTAGGAAAACAGCGGGAAGATTCCGATCAGCATCCACAGCGTGTACTGGAAATCGACCCGGGTCAGCTTGCGGTCACTCCAGCGTTCGGCCGGCCAGAACGTCTCCAGCGGGCGGAACAGGCAGGCAATGATCGCCACCTGCACCATCGCGATCATCAATGATTCGGCGATCTCGCGCGGGTCGCCGGCGAGCCGGTCGATATGCAGCCATTGCAGCAGCGGCAGCACGCCGTGCCGGGAAAAGGCGTCGACCAGGGCGGTCCATGCGTGCGCAAGGGAGGGCATCGGGAGCAGCACCGGCGGGAATCCACCCGTCAGCGTCGTCGTCGTGCCTTTCCGGCGGGTTTCGTCGAGCGGAAAGTGCCAGGCGATCGCCTCAGCGCCGCCGCAGGCGCAAGCCGCTCACCGCCGCCAGCCCCAGCAGCACGAACACGATGCCCACGCCCTCCATCGGCGAGGGCTGCTCGTGGGTGATCGCCCAGGCCAGCAGTACCGCCAGCACCGGCACGCCGAGGCTGGCCAGACTGGCCACCGCCGTCGGCAGCCGCTGCAGCACGATCAGCCACAGCCACCACGCCAGGCTGGAGGCGAACACCACGCTGTAGATCAGCGCACCGATCAACGCGTGGTTCCACACCATCGGCTTCTGAGGCACCACCAGCGCGACGGCGCCCAGCGCCAGTCCACCGAACAGCATCTGCCAGGCCGTGAGGTTGAGCGGCGCCACCGCATGGCGCTGGAACAGCCGCTTGCTCAGCACCGTGCCGGCCGCCCACGCGATGCCCCCGGCGATCGCCAGCGCGGTGCTCAGCGGACTGCCCAGCCCACGCCAGGGTTCCAGGATGAACACCAGGCCGATCGCCGCCAATGCGGTGCCCGTCCACTGGCGCCGCGTGGGCCGATCCGACAGCAGCGGCCACGCCAGCAGCACCGCCCAGAACGGCATGGTGTAGGCCAGCAATGCCACGTGGCCGGCGCCGCCGTCGACCAGCGCCCACTGCTCCAGTCCCTGGAAAGCCGCGGTCTGGCACAGGCCGATCAGTGCGGTGGCGGCCAGCGGCGGCGGCGCGATGCGCTGGCGCGTCACCGCCAACGCCAGGAACAGCACGCCCGCGCCCAGCAGGTAGCGCAGCGCGGCGAAGTCGAACGGGCCGGCATAGGCCAGCGCCTGTTTCATCACCACCCAGCTGTACGCCCACAGCACCAGCGTGGCGAGCAGGGCGGCAACGGCGCCACGGCGGGAAGTGTCGTTCGACATGCGGGTGAGGGCCTCGGGCAATGCGTCAGTCTAGCGAGGCCAGGGCGATGCGCTTGCGCTAGATTGCAGCTCCGCTGTCACCGGAGATTTTCATGCAACGCTGCCACTGGGCCGGTCAGGACCCCATGATGTGCGCCTACCACGATCACGAGTGGGGCACGCCGCTGCACGACGATCGCGCGCTGTTCGAGTTTCTCTGCCTGGAAGGCGCGCAGGCGGGCCTCTCCTGGCGCACCGTGCTGGCCAAGCGCGAGCGCTACCGCGAGGTGTTCCACGGTTTTGCGATCGACCGCGTGGCGGTGATGAGCGACGCCGAGCTCGATGCGCTGATGCTGGATGCCGGCATCATCCGCAACCGCCTCAAGATCTCATCCGTGCGCGACAACGCGCGCGCGTCGCAGGCAGTGATCGCCGAGCACGGCAGCCTGGATGCGTGGCTGTGGTCGTTCGTCGACGGCAAGCCGATCCGCAACGCGTGGACCGACAAATCGCAGGTGCCCGCCACCACCGCGCACTCGGACCGCATGAGCAAGACCCTGAAGAAGCGCGGCTTCCGCTTCGTCGGCAGCACCATCTGCTACGCCTTCATGCAGGCTACCGGCATGGTCGACGACCACACGGTCGACTGCTTCCGCCACGGCGCGCGCTGAGCCTTCAGCGCGTGCCCGCGCAGGCGTGCTGCGCGGGGTGGTCGGGATCGTCGTGCAGCAGGCGACGGGTCACCCCGTTGGTCCAGCCGAAGCCGTCCTGCAGCGGATACTCGCCGCCGCCACCGCCGTGCGCGCCGTCGCCGTCGTGGTGGAGCACGTACTTCTCCACCAGCTTGCTTTCGCGCTCGTACAGGCTGCCCACGGTGTGCAGCCAGCGCCGCGCGATGTCGCGCGCCAAGGGCAGTTGTCCGCAGCGGGCGAAGCCCTTGATCGCCAGCCACTGCAGCGGTGCCCAGCCGTTGGGCTGGTCCCACTGCTGGCCGCTGCGCACCTCGCTGGTGGCCATGCCGCCGTGCGCCAGCAGGCGGTCGCGCACGGTGGCGGCGACCCGGGCGGCCCGCGCGTCGTCATCCACCAGGCCGGCGAACAGCGGCGCGGTGGTCGCCGCGGTGAGCAGCTCGCGCGGGTTGCCGCGCTGCCAGTCGAGGTCGACGAAGGCGCCCAGCGGTTCGTTCCACATCCAGCGCAGCATGGCCGCACGGCGCGCCTGCGCGCGGTGCGCGAAGTCGGCCGCTTCCTCGCGCAGGCCGGCGGCTTCGCAAAGCCGGGCCAGCTGTTGCTCGGCGGCGAACAGCAGGCTGTTGAGGTCCACCGGCAGGATCGCCGTGGTGCGCGTGGTGGCCAGGTCGTCGGCGCGGTCGCACCAGCGCGCGCTGAAGTCCCAGCCGGAGGCCGCCGCAGCGCGCAGGTCGCGGTAGACCTCGTGCGCCGGACGGCTGCTGCGCGAAGCGGTGGTCTCGTCTTCCAGGAACGACTCCTCGCGCGGCGTATCGCGATCGTCCCAGTAGCGGTTGAGCACGCTGCCGTCTTCCAGCCGCACGCAGTGGCGGTGCACGTCGCCGGGACGCAGCGCCTCGGCGCCGTCCATCCACCACGCGTATTCGCTGCGCAGCTGCGGCAGGTATTTCAGTGCCTGGCACAGGCCGTGCTGCTCGAACAGCTCCACCATCAGCGAGAACACCGGCGGCTGCGAGCGGCTGAGGTAGTAGCTGCGGTTGCCGTTGGGCACGTGGCCGTAGTGGTCGATCAGCCAGGCGAAGTTGTCGGCCATCGCGGCGAGCAAGTCGCGCCGGCCGCTTTCGACCAGGCCGAGCATGGTGAAGTACGAATCCCAGTAGTAGATCTCGCGGAAGCGTCCGCCAGGCACCACGTAGTCGTTGGGCAGCGGCAGGATCGAGCTGCTGGCGGGGTGCTCGTGCGGCCGCCGCGTGAGCACGTCCCACAGGCCGTCGATGTGCGCCTTGAGCGACTGGTTGGGATCGGAGGTGTAGTGGCTGGTGGGAGCCTTCTCCTCCCTGAAATGGGCGTGCACGAAGTCGGCCAGGTCGAAACCGTCGCGATGCTGCTGGGCGCGGTAGGCGTCGAGGATGCGCTGCGGCGACTGGCGCGGGATGCAGTCGACGAAGGTCTTGCCGTCGTCGAACACCCGCGCGCGCTGCACCGCCTCGAACAGCTCCTGGTAACGGTCGGCCGGGGTCAGCGTATCGGCCGCGGGCACGCTGGCCACGCGCTCGGCGGGGTCGCGGGAGTGGGCGTTGGCTACCGTCATTGTTCGGCGTAGTTCCACAGCAGCCCGCCGTCGACGTACAGCGTGGTGCCGGTGATGTAGGCGGCCTCGTCGCTGACCAGGAACGCCGCGGCGTTGGCCACGTCTTCGGGCGTGCCCAGCCGCTTGAGCGGGATGTTGCCCATCAGCGCGGCGAGTTTTTCCGGCTGCGCCATCAGCGCGGCGTTGATCGGCGTCTGGATCGCGCCCGGCGCGATGTTGTTGACGCGGATGCCCAGCGGCGCCAGCTCGATCGCCAGGTCGCGCATCAACATCTTCAGCCCGCCCTTGCTGGCGGCGTAGCTGGCGAAGTGCGGGAACGGCAGCTCCTCGTGCACCGAGCTCACGTTCACCACCACGCCGCCGTCGCCGCGCTCGGCCACGTGACGCACGAAGGCCTGGGTGACGAAGAACGCGCCGCGCAGGTTCACGCTCAGCACCGCGTCGTAGTCCGCTTCGGTCACCTCGGCGAACGGCGCGCGCCGCTCGATGCCGGCGTTGTTGACGAGGATGTCCACCCGGCCCATCGCCTGCACCGCCTGGGCGATCACCCGCCGATCCGCGGCGGCGTCGGCGATGTCGCCGCTGAGCACGCAGCCATCGCTGCCTGCTTCGCGCACCAGGGCCAGCGTTTGCTCGGCGGCGGGAGTGTTGTCCCGGTCCTCGACGACTACCCGCGCCCCGTCCTGCGCCAGCCGCACGGCGATTGCCCGGCCGATGCCCTGGCCGCTGCCGGTGACCAGTGCCACCTTGTCCTGTAGTCGCATGCTCGCTCCTGGGTCGCCTCGTTCGACGAACGAGCATGCGGGGTCGGCCGTGAAGAGCACGGCAGCAGGGTGGGCGATGACGGCGCAAGAACCCGCGCCGGGCTACCCCTCCGAGTGCTTCGGATACCCGGATGGCGGCCACCTGGAGCGGCTCGCAGCAGGCTGCTGCCATCCGCCGTCAGCAGCCTGCACGGCGGGGCATGGGCGAGCCGTCGCGAAGCTGACACCATGCGCATCCCGCCCCCGTGTGGCTGCCCATGTCCCCGAACTCCCATCAGCCGCCGCTGTGGCTGGCGATCGCCGCGTTACTGATCGCCATGGCGTCCTATCAGTGCGGTGCGGCGCTGGCGGAGCGACTGTTCCCGCTGGTCGGTGCGCAGGGCGCCACCGCCTTCCGGCTAGGCCTGGGCGCGTTGGTGCTGCTGGTGCTGCGCCGGCCCTGGCGGCGCTGGCGCGGTGGCCGCGACTGGCGCGTGCTGTGGGGTTACGGCCTGGCGATGGGCGCGATGAACCTGGTGTTCTACATGGCGCTGCGCACGATTCCGCTGGGCATCGCGGTGGCGCTGGAATTCACCGGGCCGCTAGCGATCGCGCTGTTCGGTTCGCGTCGCCTGCTGGACGTGGCGTGGGTCGTGCTGGTGGTGATCGGGCTGGCGCTGCTGTTGCCGCTGCATCGACAGGAGCACGCACTCGATCCGGTGGGCGTGGCCTACGCCCTCGCGGCCGGCGTCGGCTGGGCGCTGTACATCCTGTTCGGCCAGCGCGCCGGTGCCGCCTACGGCGGCGACGCGGTGACCTGGGGTATCGCGATCGGCGCGTTGCTGGCCGTGCCGGTGGGCGCGGTGCACGCGGGCGCCGCGCTGCTTTCGCCGGCGCTGCTGGCGCTGGGACTGGGTGTGGCCGTGCTGAGCTCGGCCTTGCCTTACTCGCTGGAGATGATCGCCCTGACCCGACTGTCGGCGCGCCATTTCAGCGTGCTGCTGAGCCTGGAGCCGGCGATCGCGGCGCTGGCCGGCGCGGCCTTCCTCGGCGAGCAACTGGGACCGCGGCAATGGACAGCGGTGGTGGCGATCATGGTCGCTTCCACCGGCACTGCCTACACCGCGCGGGCGCCGGTGGCGGAGCCGCTGGCGAACTGACTCAGCGTCGACGCGAGCCGCGCAGGCTGTCGACCGAGAAGCTGGCGATCTCGCCGCCGTCGCGGCCGCGGCGCGACTGCCCCGGCGGCGGGCCCCACGCATGCGCGGTGACCACTTCCCAGGTGGCGGGTATGCGCCCATCCACGCGCATGGTCTCGTACGCGGCGAGCATGCGCTGGTAGTGCGCCTTGCCGGTGAGGTGGCGTTCGCGCGCGGTATCGGCGTGGGTGGCGCCAAGGCCCTTGAGCTCCTTCAGCAGCATCGTCGGCGAGCTGTAGGTGAGCGTGTAGCGGTCCACGTCCAGCACCGGGTCGCGCAGGCCCGCGGCGATCAGCGCGTCGCCCACGTCGTGCATGTCGAGGAAACGGCTCACGTGCGACTGCTGGTCGGCGCTGGCCCAGGCGGCGCGCAGCTCCTTCAGCGTGTCCGGGCCGAAGGTGGAGAACACCAGCAGTCCGCCGGGCTTGAGCACGCGCGCGCACTCGTTGAACAGCGCGGTGAGGTCGTCGACCCACTGGAAGCACAGGCTCGAATGCAGCACGTCCACGCTGTGGTCGGGGAAGGGCAGGTGGGTGGCCTCGGCGCACACGCGCTGGAACGGCTTCAGCCACGCGCTGTGCTTCTTCGCCATCTGCAGCATCGGCAGGGCGAGGTCGACCGCGATCACCTCGGCCTTGGGGTAGCGCTTTTTCAGCAGCGCCGTGCCGCGGCCGGTGCCGGCGCCCACGTCGAGCACGCGCGCGGGCGATTCCAGATAGAAGTCCAGACGTTCCAGCAGCGACTGCTGCACCTCGCGCTGCAGGGCGTCGTGCTGCTCGTAGGTCTGCGCGGCGCGGGCGAAGTTGCGCTGCACGCGCGCGCGGTCGAGGTGGAACTCGCTCATCGAACCGTCTCCAGCAGTGGCCGCAGCGCGTCGACCATGGCGTCGACGTGGCCCAGGAACGGCGCGTGGCCGGCGTGCGCGATCTCGTGGAAGTCGCCCTGCGCGCGCGCGGCAGACCAGCGCATCGCATCGGGGTGCACCAGCCGGTCGCGGCGGCCGGCGATCCAGGCGTTGGGCAGACACAGCGTGGCCAGCATGTCGCGCCAGTCGGTGTTTTCCAGCAGCGCGATGCCTTCCTGCAGCACGCGCAGGTCCGGCTCGCCGTAGGCGAACACCAGCTCGCGCAGGTGGCGCAGCTCGGCGCGCGGATCGGTGCTGCCCATCGCCTCCAGCGCGAGGAAGCGCTCCAGCGTGGCGTGGTAGTCGGTTTCCAGATCGGTGGCGAGCAGGCGGACCAGACCAGCGTCGCTGCCCTGCGGCCAGTCTTCGCCGCGCACGAACTTCGGCGTGGCGCAGAGCATCGCCAGCCCGCGGGTGGGAATCGTCGTCTCGCGCGCCGCGGCCAGCGCCACCAGCCCGCCCATCGACCAGCCCAGCCATACCGCTGGCGGCACGCGTTCGGCGACGGCGCGGGCGATCGCGACCGGCTCCAGCGGCAGGCCGCAGTCGCGCGAGCGCCCGTGGCCGGGCAGGTCCACCACGTACAGCGTGCATTGCTCGAGCAAGGCGTCCACCAGCGGCGCGAACACGCCGCCGTGCATCGCCCAGCCGTGCAGCAGCACCAGCGGCACCGGGCCGTTGCCGTGGGTCTCGATGTACAGGCTCATGCTGCGGTGTCGTCCGAAAGCGGAGCGGGGGCGAGCGTAGGGTCCACTGCGCCGCGCTCGTCGAACACGAAGCAGTCGCCCTGCCAGTGCGCGCCGCCGGTTTCCTCGAAGTACTTGAGGACACCGCCTTCGAGCTGGAACACGCGCTCCATCCCCAGCGCCTGCATATGCAGCGCGGCTTTCTCGCAGCGGATGCCGCCGGTGCAGTACGACACCACGGTCTTGCCGGCGTAGCGGTCGCGGTCGGCGGCGATCGCGTCGGGGAACTCGGTGAATCGGCTCAGGCGGTAGTCGACCGCCTGCGGAAACTTGCCGGCGTCGGTTTCGTAATCGTTGCGCGTATCGAGCAGCACCACCTCGCGGCCGTCATCGTCGTGACCCTGATCGAGCCAGCGCTGCAGCGTGGCGGCATCCACCGCCGGCGCGCGGCCGGCCTCGGGGCGGATTACCGGCTGGCGCATGGTGATGATTTCCTTCTTCAGCCGCACGCGCATGCGGCCGAACGGCGCGTCGGTCGAGAGCGACTCCTTCGCTTCCAGCCCGGCGAAGCGCGGGTCCTCGCGCAGCCAGTGCATGAACGCGTCCACCGCTTCGCGCGGGCCGGCCAGAAACAGGTTGATGCCCTCCGGCGCCAGCAGGATCGTGCCCTTCAGGGCCAGCGCCTCGCAGCGCGACAGCACGCGCTCGCGCAGCGCGGGCAGGTCGTCCAGGCTGACGAAGCGGTAGGCGGAGAGATTGACGATCGACATGGGGAAGGTCGGGGCGCGGAGCCGCCGATTATAGCGGGCCGGTCCGCATCGCCCCGGCGGCGGGTAGCCGCAGCGCGGCCAGCGCGTCGAGCAGGCGATCGACGTGTTCCTCCTCGTGCGCTGCGCTCAGCGTAATGCGTAGCCGCGCCTGGCCCGCGGGCACAGTCGGTGGGCGGATCGCGGTCACCAGCAGGCCCTGCGTTTCCAGCCGCAGGGCGGCTGCCAGCGCCGTATCGGCATCGCCCAGCAGCAGCGGCTGGATCGGTGTGTCCGATGTCATCAATGGCAAGCCGAGTTCCTTGGCTCCGCGGCGGAACCGGGCGATCAGGGCGGCGAGCTTCTCGCGTCGCGCGTCGTCTTCACGGGCGATCTGCACGGCGGCCAGCGCGGCGGCGGCCAGCGCGGGCGGCATTGCCGTGGAGTACACGAACGGCCGGGCGAACTGGGTCAGCCCCTCGATCAGCGCGGCCGAGCCGGCCACGAAGGCCCCGGCGCAACCCAGCGCCTTGCCCAGCGTGGCCATCAGCACCGGCACTTCGCGCGTCGACAGTCCGGCGGCCATCACGCTGCCGGCGCCGCGCTCGCCCAGCACGCCCAGGCCGTGCGCGTCGTCGACCATCAACGTGGCGCCTTCATTCGCAGCGAGTGTCGCCAGTTCGCGCAGCGGCGCCACGTCACCATCCATGCTGAACACGCCGTCGGTGGCGAGCAGGGTCGGCGCCTGCGGACGGCTGCGCAGCTGGCGCGCGGCGCCGTCCACGTCGGTATGCGGATAGCGCTTGAGCTCGGCCCCGGCCAGCTGTGCGCCGTCGATCAGGCAGGCGTGGTTGAGTTTGTCCTGCACACAGACCGCACCTTCGACCCCGCCGAGCAGCGCCTGCAGCGCGCCCAGATTGGCGGCGTAGCCGGTGGAGAACAGCAGCGCGCGTTCGCGGCCGGTCCACTCGGCCAGCGCCTCCTCCAGCATCGCGTGTTCGCGGCGATGGCCGCACACCAGGTGCGCCGACGTGCTGCCCACGCCCTCATCGTCGGCCACGCGCTTGAACGCGGCGATCAGCTGCGGATGCTGGGCGAGCCCGAGGTAGTCGTTGCTGCAGAAGCCGAGCAGACGACGGCCGTCGACTTCCAGCCAGGGGCCGTCGGCGTGGTCTACGGTGCGAGAGCGGCGAAGCAGCGAGGCGCGCTCACGTTCGGACGTCTGGATGGCCAAACGTTGAAGCAGGCTTGGCCGCTCTGCTCCCTCTCCCCCGGCGTCGCCGGGGGAGAGGGTCGGGGAGAGGGGGAGCTTTGGCTTGTGATCGTTCATCAATTCGAACCGACAAGCGGCCCCCTCACCCCAACCCTCTCCCCCGAGCGGAGCTCAGGGGAGAGGGGGGCGATAGCCACCGCGCGTCTGGATGTCTGCATGGCCAGGCTCCGCTGTGCTCCCTCTCCCCCGGCATGGCCGGGGGAGAGGGTCGGGGAGAGGGGGGCTTTGGCTTGTGATCGTTCATCAATTCGAACCGGCGAGCGGCCCTCTCACCCCAACCCTCTCCCCCGAGCAGGGCTCAGGGGAGAGGGAGCCCGTGAGCCGCGGCGCGGAGACGTCAGGCGGCGCAACCGCAGCCCTGGCCGCAGCTGGCCGCTTCGGTTTCCAGGATGTCGGCGTGCACGGTGCCGGATTCTTCCACCACTTCCAGCGCGTGCAGGTCGAGCCGGCGGAACAGCGCGCGGTCGTGCTCCACGTCCGGGTTGCCGGTGGTCAGCAGCTTTTCGCCGTAGAAGATCGAGTTGGCGCCGGCGAAGAAGCACAGCGCCTGCACCGCGTCGTCCATCTGCTGGCGGCCGGCCGACAGCCGCACCATCGAGGCCGGCATCAGCAATCGGGCCACGGCGATCGTGCGCACGAACTCGAACGGGTCCAGCGCCTCGGTGCCGTGCAGCGGCGTGCCTTCCACCTGCACCAGCTGGTTGATCGGCACCGACTGCGGGTGCTCGGGCAGGTTGGCCAGGGTCTGCAGCAGGCCGGCGCGCTGGCTGCGGGTCTCGCCCATGCCGACGATGCCGCCGCAGCAGGTCTTCAGGCCGACTTCGCGCACGTGTTCCAGCGTGTCGAGGCGGTCCTGGTACTCGCGGGTGTGGATGATCTCGCCGTAGAACTCCGGCGCGGTGTCGAGGTTGTGGTTGTAGTAGTCCAGCCCGGCCTGCTTCAGCGTGGCGGCCTGCTCGCCGCTGAGCATGCCCAGCGTGGCGCAGGTCTCCAGGCCCAGGCCCTTCACCGCGGAGACGATCTCGGCGACCTTGGCCACGTCACGGTCTTTCGGGCTGCGCCACGCGGCGCCCATGCAGAAGCGGCTGGCGCCGGCGGCCTTGGCGGCCTGCGCGCGGGCGAGGACGGCGTCCACGCTCATCAATTTCTCCGCCTGCACGCCCGTGCTGTAGCGCGCCGCCTGCGGGCAGTAGGCGCAGTCCTCGGGGCAGCCGCCGGTCTTGATCGAGAGCAGGGTCGACACCTGCACCGCGTTGGGGTCGTGATGCTCGCGGTGCACGCTGTGTGCGCGGTGCAGCAGTTCGTTGAACGGCAGCGCGAACAGCGCGGCGACTTCCTCGCGCGTCCAGTCGTGGCGCAGGGCGGGTGCGGTCATGGGTGGGGACTCCTCCAAGCAGGGCGCGAGTGTGGGAGCCGCTTTCAGGAGTGTCAACTCGATGCTTTGGCGTATGGTTGACGAGCGCGGGCCGCGGGTTCGCTACCATCGAGCGATCTATCAGGAGTCATCACGCATGAGTGCAGGACAAGGCAGTAGCGGCAACGTGATCGCCGCGGTGTGCAGCTTCTTCATCCCCGGCCTGGGCCAGCTGGTGCAGGGGCGCCTGCTCAAGGCGATCGTGATGTTCGTGCTGGCCGCGGTGCTGTGGTGGTTCCTGCTGGGCTGGATCATCCACCTGTGGTCGATCCTCGACGCGGCGCTGTTCAAGCCCGCGAACTGACCCCGCGATCCCGCGCATGGATGCGCTCCGCTCCCGCCTCAGTGCCATCGGCCACTGGCTGCTGCCGCTGCGCTGCCTGCTGTGCGGCGATGCCGGCCACGACGGTCTGGATCTGTGCCGCGACTGCGCGGCCGAGCTGCCGCGCAACCGTTCGTGCTGCGCGCGTTGTGCCCTGCCGCTGGCGCTACCGGCCGCATTGTGCGGACGCTGCCAGCGCCATCCGCCGCCGTGGCAGGCGGCGTGGTCGCCGTTCCGCTACGGCTGGCCGCTGGACCGGCTGGAGTCGCGCTTCAAGTTCTCGCGCGAGCTGGCGGCCGGCCGCTCGCTGGTGGCGCTGTGGCAGCGTGAGGCGCGGCCAATCGAGCTGCCGGCGCTGATCGTGCCGGTGCCGCTGCATCGCGGGCGGCTGCGCCAGCGTGGCTACAACCAGGCGCTGGAACTGGCCCGGCCGCTGGCCCGCGCGTTCGGCGTGTCGCTGCGCCACGACCTGCTGCTGCGCACGCATTCCACCGCCGCACAGAGCGAGCTGGATGCGCCATCGCGCCGCCGCAACGTGCGCGGTGCCTTCGCGGTCGCGCCGCGCGCCGCGCTGCCGTCCCACGTGACGGTGCTGGACGACGTGATGACCACGGGCGCCACGCTGGCCGAGTGCGCTCGCGTGCTCAAACGTGCCGGCGTGGCGCGGGTGGATGTGTGGGCGCTGGCGCGCGCGCCAGTGAGGAAATGATTGAGGCGAGAAGCGAGAGGTGAGAGAAAGCCACGGCTCGCCGCGCGCTGCCCCCTCTCACTTCTCACTCCTCTCCCCTCACTCCTGCCTTTTCACCTGAGCGCCAGCGCCACCACGATGCCCGCCCACAGCACCAGCCCCAGCCAGTTGTTGTGGCGGAACGCGGCCAGGCACGCGTCGCGGTCGCGTCCGCGGATGCGCCACAGCTGGTAGCCGAACAGCGCCACGCTGCCGGCCAGCGCCAGCCAGTACGGCCAGCCCAGCTGCGCGCGCTGGCCGACGAACAGCATGGTCAGCTCGAACGTGGCCATCAGGATCGCCAGGATCGGCAGGTCGGCATCGCCGAACAGGATCGCGGTGGATTTCGCGCCGGCCTTCAGATCGTCCTCGCGGTCGACCATGGCGTACTCGGTGTCGTAGATCACCGACCACAGGATGTTGCCGATGAACAGCAACCAGCCCAGCGGCGGCACGTGGTTCGTCACGGCGGCGAAGGCCATCGGGATCGCCCACCCGAACGCCGCGCCCAGCACCACCTGCGGCATGTAGGTGTAGCGCTTGGTGAACGGATACAGCGCCGCCAGCGCCGCGCCGGCGAACGACAATTTGATCGTCAGCGCATTGGTGAACAGCACCAGCACGAAGGCGAACGCCAGCAGCGCAACGAACACCACCAATGCCTCGCGCGGCGTCACCCGGCCGCTGGCGATCGGCCGGCCGGCGGTGCGCGCCACCTGCGGGTCGAGCTTGCGGTCGGCGTAGTCGTTGATGGCGCAGCCGGCCGCGCGCATGGCGAACACGCCCAGGGTGAAGATGATCAGCGTCGACCACGGCGGGAAGTCGCCGGCCGCCAGCCACAGCGCCCACCAGGTCGGCCACAGCAGCAGCAGCGCGCCCACCGGGCGATCCATGCGAGTGAGCACCAGGTAGTCGCGGGCTTTTTCGCGCACGTGCGGCGGCAGCGGCGCGAGCAGGCGGTCGAGCACGCGGGTGGCGCGCTGCGAGGCATCGGCCGGGCGCACCGGCTTGCGGCCGGCGGCGGCTGATCGCGGCCGCGCGGCCGGCGGCGGAGCGGGACGGCGGGGGCGTTTGCGAGAGGTCGGGGCCATCACGAAAGTCTAGCGTGCCGCCTGGCCGGGTTTGGCGACCGTCGGCTCAAGTCGCCCCGGCCGCGGTCGATAGAACATGCGAAGGCATCGCTTCGGACCCGCACACTGGACCGGAACGATGGCCGCTTCTCGACGCCGGGAGCCTCGTGTCCACCGAATTCGCGCAAGCCGCTGACACCTTGCCGCCGCTGTTCGCGGAGCTGGCCGCGTGGGCCGGCAACGAGGGCGCGCCGCCGCTGCGCGTGCTCGATTCCGTGGCGCAGTTCACCCATCACCGCGACATCGACGCGCTCGACCACAGCCTCACGCTGTCGCTGGCCGAGCTGGCCGATGCGCACGTGGTCACGCTGTACAAGCGCAGCGGCGGGCGCGGCGACCCGTGCGAGCGGCTGGTGCGCTGCAGCCGCAACGAGCACGGCCGCTACGGTGTGGCCCTGCTGCCGCAGGCGGCCGACGCGGCCAGCCAGACCCTGCTGCGACAGAGCGAGCGCGACGGTGGCTGCGTGCGCCTGCGCGACGGCAACTACGGCATGCTGGTGCCGATCCGCCGCGACGGCCGCGTGATCGGCGCGCTGATGCTCGAGGGCAAGCATCCGCTGGATCACCTGCGCCTGCTGGTGGAAGGCTTCGCGCGCATCTACGCCAACTACATCGCCCTGCTCGACGAGAGCGAGCGCGACAAGCTCACCGGCCTGTACAACCGGCGCACCTTTGAGCGCCACATGGAGCGCCGGCTCAAGAGCGCCGGGCGGGGCGACGGCGGCAGCCGCTGGCTGGCGATCCTCGACATCGATCACTTCAAGCGCATCAACGACACCTGGGGCCACCTGTACGGCGACGAGGTGATCCTGGTGATCGCCCAGCAGATGCGCGCCAGCTTTCGTCAGGGCGACGCGCTGTTCCGCTTTGGCGGCGAGGAGTTCCTGGTGTTGCTGGAGGCGGCCGACGAGCCCTCCGCCGGCGTTGCGTTGGAACGCTTCCGCACCCGCGTGCAGAACCACGTGTTTCCGCAGATCGGCCAGGTCACGGTAAGCGTGGGCTACGCCGCGGTGGGCGAGCACGACTATCCCGCCACCGTGCTCGATCGGGCGGACAAGGCGCTGTATTTCGCCAAGAACCACGGCCGAAACCGGGTGTTCAACTACGAGACGCTGCGCGCCCAGGGGTCGCTGGAAGACGGCATCGCGCCCGGCAGCGTCGACCTGTTCTGAGGGGCCGCCCGCTCAGCGCGGCGGCAGGCGCGGGTGGGTCTCCTCGGCCCGCCATGCCATCCAGCCGCCCGAGGCCAGCAACAGCACCGCGGTGAAGCCGAACGCCGGCGCCAGCGCGCCGCGCGCCTGGGCGATCAGGCCCAGCACCAGCGCGCCCAGCGCATAGCCGGTGTCACGCCAGTAGCGATAAGTGCCCAGCGCGGAGCTGCGCCAGTCCGGGTGGGCGATGTCGGCCACGGCGGCGATCAGGTTGGGATACAGCAGCGCCATGCCCAGCCCCATCACGATCGCCGCGCCCAGCCATGCCGCCATCGTGTGCACCAGCGGCACCGTCGCCACGCCCGCCGCCAGCAGCCACAGGCCGGCGACCACCGGCCGCTTGCGCCCGATGCGGTCCGACAGCGGGCCGGTCCACAACTGCGAGGCGCCCCACACCAGGCCGTAGGTGCCGGTGATCCAGCCAATCGCCACCAGCCCCAGGCCTTGCTCGTGCAGGTACAGCGGAAACAGCACCCACAGCAGCGTGTCGGCCACCTTGTTCGCTACGCCGGCCTGGCACAGCGCGCCGAAGGTGGGATGGCGGAACGAGACGAAGGCGAACACTGCGCGGGAGTCCGGCTGCGCGGGCAGACCCTGCGCAAAGCGCGGCGGCGGCCCGGTGTGCTGGCGCTGCGCGTGGCGGTGGCTTTCCGCGCGGGCCCACGGCAGCGTCTCGCGCACGAACAGCGCCGCCGTCGCGAGCCCCGCGGCGATCACCGCCAGCGCAAACCACAGCAGCGCCGGACGCGGCCCGTAGCGGTGGCTGAGGTAGCCGGTGGCGATGCCGGCCAGGCCCACCGCGGCGTAGCCGGCGAACTCGTTGATGCCGGTGGCCAGGCCGCGCTGCTCGGCGCGGGTGATGTCCACCTTGCTGGTCACCGTCATGCTCCAGGCAAAACCCTGGTTGATGCCGAGGAACAGGTTCGCCGCCACGATCCACCACCAGTTCGGCGCGAAGTAGATCAGCAGCGGAATCGGGATCGCCGCGACCCAGCCCATCAGCAGCACCGGCTTGCGGCCGATCCGCTCGGACAGCCGCCCCGCGACGAAATTGAGCGCGCCCTTGACCAGCCCGAACGAGATCACGAACGCCATCAGGTAGACGAAAGAGCGGGGCGGCACGCCGAAATCGTGGCTGGCCACCACCGGCAGCACGTTGCGTTCCATGCCGATCACCAGCCCCACCAGCGCCACCTGCAGCGCCTGCCACACGAACTGGTGCAGGTTGCGGCGGATGCCGGGATGGTGGGCATCGTGCGGCGAGGTGGGCGCTTGCGGTGGGCTCATGCGCGCATCGTAGCGCTCGGGGTTCGGCGCGCGCGGGAGGGAATATCGCCTCAGCGCGCCGCCGTGACCGCGGCCTCGCGTGCGTGCACGCCCGCCTTGGCCGGCTCGCACAGCAGCAGCCGGTAGGCCGGGTTGGCGCTCTCGTCGCGGTGCGGATAACCCAGCGTGGCGAGGAAGCGTGCGAACAGGGCGCGCTCGGCCGGCGGCACCTGCAGACCGACCAGGATCTGGCCGTGGTCGGCGCCCTGGTTGCGGTAGTGGAACAGGCTGACGTTCCAGTCCGGGTGCAGTTGCGCCAGGAAGCGCAGCAGCGCGCCTGGGCGCTCGGGAAAGTCGAAGCGGTACAGCCGCTCGTCCTGCGCCAGCGGTGAGCGGCCGCCCACCATGTGCCGCAGGTGCAACTTGGCCAGCTCGTCGTCGCTCAGGTCCAGCACGCCGAAGCCCTGCGCGCGGAAGGCGCGCGCCAGCGCCGCGCTTTCTTCGCGTCCGCCGGTGCGCACGCCGACGAACAGGTGCGCCTCGCGCGTGTCGCCGATGCGGTAGTTGAACTCGGTCAGGCTGTGCCCGCCCAGCACCTCGCAGAAGCGGCGGAAGCTGCCGCGCTCCTCCGGGATGGTCACCGCGAACAACGCCTCGCGCCGCTCGCCCACCTCGGCGCGATCGGCGACGAAGCCGAGCCGGTCGAAATTCATGTTGGCGCCGGAACACACCGCCACCAGCGTCTGGTCCTTGAGACCGTGCGCGGCGGCGTACTGCTTCAGGCCGGCGATGGCCAGGGCGCCGGAGGGTTCCGGCACCGTACGCGTGTCGGCGAACACGTCCTTGATCGCTGCGCAGATCGCGTCGGTGTCGACGCAGATCATGTCGTCCACGTATTGCCGGCAGATCGCGAAGGTAAGCGCGCCGACCTGCTTCACCGCGGTGCCGTCGGCGAACAGGCCGACCTCGTCCAGCGCCACCCGCTCGTCGGCGGCCAGCGATTGCGTCATCGCGTTCGCCGCCGTGCTCTGCACGCCGATCACCTTCACTTCCGGTCGTACCGCCTTGACGAAGGCGGCGACGCCGGCCAGCAGGCCGCCGCCGCCGACCGGCACGAAGATCGCATGCAACGGGCCGGCGTGCTGGCGCAGCACTTCCATGCCGACCGTGCCCTGGCCGGCGATCACGTCCGGGTCGTCGAACGGATGCACCAGGGTGTAGCCGTGCTCGGCCTGCAGGCGGGCGGCTTCGGCCTGTGCCTCGCTGTAGGAGTCGCCGGCGAGCACCACCGTGACCGCCTCCCCACCGATCGCGCGTACCGCATCCACCTTCACCTGCGGTGCGGTCTGCGGCATCACGATGGTGGCGCGCACGCCCAGCCGCGCCGCGGCCAGCGCCACGCCCTGGGCATGGTTGCCGGCGGAAGCGGCGATCACGCCGCGCGCGCGTGCCGGCGCGTCCAGGTGGACCATCTTGTTGTAGGCGCCGCGCAGCTTGAACGAGAACACTGGCTGGTTGTCCTCGCGCTTGAGCAGCACGGTGTTGCCCAGCCGCCGCGACAGGGCGGGGGCCGGATCAAGCTCGGTCTCGCGCGCCACCTCGTAGACACGCGCGGTGAGCACGCGGCGCAGCAGGTCGAGCCCGTCGTCGCTCATGGCGCTCACGCACCCGCAGCCGGGTCCGATGGCACCGCCGCAGGCGCGGGCAATTCCACCGCCTCGATCACGTCCACCAGCTTGCGCGCCTGCTTGAGGATCTGCTCGATCGATTCGTCGCCGCCGTGGGTGACCACGATCAGACGCGACACCTCGATGTCGGTGGTTGGCGCCACGTTGAGCGAGTCGATGTTGTAGCCGCGCGAGGAGAACAGCCCCGCCACGCGCACCAGCGCGCCGGATTCGTTCTGCAGCAGGAGAGAGAGCGTGTGTTTCATGGGATCCCGTGACGCGTGTTCTTGCCTTTTCCGGTCACTGACCGACGTTCAAGCTCGGCCGAGTGGTGACGGGCGATGAGTTCTGGCGTGGATGAGTCACTGGATGGCCGGCATTCGGTGCTGAACAGCGCTTCCAGCGTCTTTGCCTTGCGTGCGGCAGTTCTCCTAGAACATGTCCGCCGGCCCGCCGTCGGCGGCCTCCGGCGGCGTGCGCGAGGCGATGTGCTCGCCGGTGATCATCTGCGCGTAGGTCATGCCGGGGCCGACCATCGGATAGACGCCGGCGTCCGGGTCGATGATCACCTCGAGGAAGGCCGGGCCTTCGAACGCCAGGAAATCGGCGATCACCCGCTCGATGTCGTCCGGCTGGTCCAGCCGCTGCGCCCAGGCGAAGCCGTCGGCCTGTGCGGCCTTGACGAAATCTTTGGTGTGCAACGTCTTGTCCGAGGAGGCGAAGCGGCTCTCGAAGAACAGCTTCTGCCACTGCCGCACCATGCCGTCGCCGGCGTTGTTGAACACCACCACCTTCAGCGGCAGACCGTAGGTGGTAACGGTTTCCAGCTCGCCAAAGTTCATGCGGATGCTGGCGTCACCGTCGATGTCGATCACCAGTGAGTCCGGACGCGCGAACTGCGCGCCGATCGCCGCCGGCAGGCCGAAGCCCATCGTGCCCATCGAACCGGAGGTGAGCCATTGGCGTGGTCCGCGGAAGTCGAAGTACTGCGCTGCCCACATCTGGTGCTGGCCGACGCCGGTGGCGATGATCGCGCGGCCGTCGGTGATGCGGTTGATCGCCTCGATCACGGCGTACGGCTGGATCATCGCGCTGGTGCGGTCGTAGTTCATCGCGTGCACGCGCTTGAGTTCGGCCACGTGCCGGTGCCACACGTCGTATCGGCCGTCGCCCTGCGGGCGGAAGCCCTGCGCCTTGCCGTAGCGGCGCAGCCGGTCGAGCGTGCGCACCAGCGGGCCGCAGTGGTGCCACTGCACCGCCTTCACCTTGCCGATCTCGGCCGGGTCGATGTCCACCTGGGCGATGAAGCGCGCGCGCGGCGCGAACTTGCCCGGCACGCCGGCCACGCGGTCGTCGAAGCGCGCGCCCAGCGCCAGCACGAAATCGCAATCCTCCACCGCATAGTTGGCGTACGCGGTGCCGTGCATGCCCAGCATGTGCAGGGCCAGCGGCGCGGTGGTATCGACCGCGCCGATGCCCATCAGGGTGGTGGTCACCGGCAGGCCGAACGCTTCGGCGAAGGCGCGCAGCGCCTCGGCGGCTTCCGCGGCGATGATGCCGCCGCCGGCGTAGATCAGCGGCCGCTTCGCCTGGCCCAGCGCGGCGAAGAAGGCCGCGCAGTCGGCGTCGGTGAGGTGGGCCTGTTCCACCGCGCGCATCCGCGCGCGGTAGCCGGGAATCGCCAGCTGGCCCTCGCCCTGGAAGGTCAGCGCGGCGTTCTGCACGTCCTTGGGGATGTCCACCACCACCGGGCCGGGACGCCCGCTGCGGGCCAGTTCGAAGGCGGTGCGCAGGGTCGGTTCCAGCTTGGCCGGGTCGGTGACCAGGAACACGTGCTTGGCGCAGGCACTCATGATGCTGCTGATCGGCGCCTCCTGGAACGCGTCGCTGCCGATCGCCGCGGTGGGCACCTGGCCACAGATCACCACCAGCGGGATCGAGTCGGCCATCGAGTCGCGCACCGGCGTCACCGTGTTGGTGGCGCCCGGGCCGGAGGTGACCACCGCCACGCCGACCTTGCCGGAGGCGCGCGCATAGCCGGCGGCCATGAAGCCTGCGCCCTGCTCGTTGGCCGGCACGATCAGCGGCATCGCATCGCGGCCGTCCTCGCGCGGGTGCTCGGCGTTGTAGCGGAACACCGCGTCATACACCGGCAGGATCGCGCCGCCGGAGTAGCCGAACAGCACGTCCGCGCCTTCGTCGGCCAGTACCTGCACCACGATCTCGGCACCGCTCATGGCGCTGCCGGCGAGCGGATGCACGCCCGGCGGCGGCAGCGTCGCCGGTGCGGCGTGCGGAGCCTGTCGGGTGTCCGGTGCAGCTTTCAACGATGGCGCGTTCATCAGCAAACATCCTTCAACGTTGGGTGGGTCCTTCACTCCCTCTCCCCGCTTCGCAGGAGAGAAGGCTTCAAGCAACGGCAACCGGCGTCCCGCGAGATGCCGGCTTTTTGCTCCCTCTCCCCTGGTGGCGCAGCCGCCGGGGGAGAGGGCTGGGGTGAGGGGGGCTCTGGCTCTTTGCCGCGGATGGCGGCCGAAGCCCAGAGCGCCCCCTCACCCAACCCTCTCCCCCGCGGAGCAGGGGAGAGGGCTTCGAGCTCGCGTCAGCCCACCTTCTTCAGGGGCGCCGCGGCGGCTGGCGCGTTGCCGGTCTGCAGCCACGGCATGCGGGCGCGCAGCTTGGCGCCGACCTGCTCGATCGGATGGTCGAGGTCGGCCTGCTTGATACGCTTGTAGTTGGGCAGGCCGGCCTTGTATTCCTCGGTCCAGTTCTTCGCGAAGGTGCCGTCCTGGATGTCCTTCAGCACGTCCTTCATGCGCGCCTTCACGCCGGCGTCGATCACCCGCGGGCCGCTGACGTAGTCGCCGTACTGCGCGGTCTCGGAGACGAACTGCAGCATCTTGGTGAGGCCGCCTTCGTAGAACAGGTCGACGATCAGCTTCAGCTCGTGCATCACCTCGTAGTAGGCGATCTCCGGCTGGTAGCCCGCTTCCACCAGGGTCTCGAAGCCGGCCTTCACCAGCTCGCTGGCGCCGCCGCAGAGCACCGCCTGCTCGCCGAACAGGTCGGTCTCGGTCTCTTCCTTGAAGTCGGTCTTGATCAGCAGGGCGCGGCCGCCGCCGATGCCGTCGGCGTAGGCGTGCGCCTTGGCCTCGGCCTGGCCGCTGACGTCCTGGTAGACCGCCCAGATGCTCGGCACGCCGCGGCCGCGCTCGTACTCGGTGCGCACCAGCGCGCCCGGGCCCTTCGGCGCCACCAGGATCACGTCGATGTCCTTGCGCGGGGCGATCTGGCCGAAGTGCACGTTGAAGCCGTGCGCGAACAGCAGAGCGGCGCCGGGCTTGATGTTCGGCTCGATCGACTCGGTGTACAGCGTCGGCTGCACCATGTCCGGGGTCAGCACCGCGACCAGGTCGGCGCCCTTCACCGCTTCGGCAGGCTCGACCACGGTGAAGCCCTCGGCCTTGGCCTTGTGCCAGGTCGGGCCGTTCGGGCGCAGGCCCACGACCACGTCGAGGCCGGAGTCGCGCAGGTTCAGCGTATGGGCGCGGCCCTGGCTGCCGTAGCCGAGCACGGCGATGCGGCCCTTGGCGAGGAGGTTGTCGTTGTTCGTGCTCATGCGGTGACTCCTTGGGTGTGTTCTTCGGATGATTTGGCCGTCTGGACGGCCGAAACGGTAGGAGCGTAGGCGCGCGTGATCGCGCCGTCGGACGCGGAGCCGACCAGCCGTGCGTACTTGGCCAGGGCGCCGTGGGCGACCTTGGGCGGCGGCGGTGTCCAGCCGGCGCGGCGGGCGTCGAGGTCGGCGGTGGTGCGCAGCTCGCGCGTCTCGCCATCGATCACCACGCGGTCGCCGTCCTGCAGCAGGCCGATGGGGCCGCCGCGGGCGGCCTCCGGGGCGATGTGGCCGACCATGAAGCCGTGGGTGGCGCCGGAGAAGCGGCCGTCGGTGATCAGCGCGACGTCGTTGCCGAGACCGCGACCGACCAGGGCGGCGGTGACGCCGAGCATCTCGCGCATGCCGGGGCCGCCGGCCGGGCCCTCGTTGCGGATCACGATGACGTCGCCCTTGGCGATGCCGCCGGACTGCACGGCGGCGAACGCGGCCTCCTCGCTCTCGAACACGCGGGCCGGGCCCTCGAACTGGGTGCCGGTCTTGCCGGCCAGCTTGAGGATGCAGCCCTCTGGGGCGAGGTTGCCGTAGAGGATCGAGTATCCGCCGCGCGGCTTCAGCGGCGTGTTCACCGGATGGATCACGTCCTGCTGCCCGGCGCGCGGCGCGGCTTCGGCCTCGGCGAACAGCGAGCGGCCGGTGACGGTCGGCGTGTCGGCGAGCATGCCGGCGGCGATCAGTTCCTGCGCGACGCGGGCGGCACCGCCGGCACCGAACATCTCCACAGCGGTGTAGCGGCCGCCCGGCAGCAGGTCGGCGATCACCGGGGTGTGCACCGAGGCGGGCTCGAAGTCCTCGATGCTCCACTCCACGCCGGCCTCGCGGGCGATTGCCAGCAGGTGCAGCACCGCGTTGGTGGAGCCGGCGGTGGCGGCGACCATGCGTGCGGCGTTCTGGAACGCGGTGCGGCTAAGCAGGTCGCTCGGACGGCGATTGGCCTTCAGGCATTCCATCACCAGCTCGCCGCAGCGATAGGCCGCCTGCTGCTTGGCCGGATGGGTGGCCGGGATGTCGTTGAAGCCCATCGGCGACAGGCCCAGCGTGGTCAGCACCATCGCCATGGTGTTGGCGGTGAACTGGCCGCCGCAGGCACCGGCGCCGGGGCAGGCGTCTCGTTCCACCGAGGTCAGCTCGGCGTCGTCGATCTTTCCCGCGCCGTGCGCGCCGACCGCCTCGAACACCTGCTGGATGGTGATCGGATGGTTGTCGTGGTTGCCGTGGGCGATGGTGCCGCCGTACAGCGCCACGCCGGGGATGTTCAGCCGTGCCAGCGCCATCGCCGCAGCGGGGATCGTCTTGTCGCAGCCGCACAGCACCACCATGGCGTCCAGCGAATGGCCGTCCACGGCCAGCTCGATCGAATCGGTGATCACCTCGCGGCTGACCAGCGAGGCGCGCATGCCGGGCGTGCCCATCGCCATGCCGTCGGTGATCGCGATGGTGTTGAACTCGATCGGCGTGCCGCCCGCGGCGCGCACGCCGGCGGTGGCCGCGTCGGCCAGTTCGCGCAGGTTGAGGTTGCACGGGCTGACGTTCGACCAGGTGTGCACGATCGCCACCAGCGGCTTGGCGATCGCCGCGTCGTCCAGGCCGGTGGCCCGCATCATCGCGCGTGCAGGTGCGCGATCGGGGCCGGTTTTCATCACATCACTGCGCATCGGTTGCTCCATCGGAATCAAGAGAAAAGCTTCCCTGCGCGCCCGGGCCACGCGTGCGCATACCGGGGAGGTGAGTGGCGCCGCGCGGCGGGGGATTGCCGGCGGGCACGCAGGGAAAGCCAAACGGAGCCGGGTTCAGCCGCATGCGCGGCCGCCGGCAAAAAAGGCGTGGTGGATCGAGGCGTGGTCTTCCACCGCCATCAGCACGGCATCGCGCACCGCGGCAGTGTTGCCGTGGCCGCCCACGTCGCGGGTGCGCGGCCCATGGGCCAGCACCTGCGACACCGCGGCCTCGACGCACTGGGCCTCTTCCTCCAGGCCCAGCGAGTGGCGCAGCAGCATCGCGGCGGAGAGCATCGCGCCGGTCGGATTGGCCACGCCCTGGCCGGCGATATCCGGCGCCGAGCCGTGGATCGGTTCGTACAGGCCGCGCTTGCCTTCGCCCAGCGAGGCCGAGGGCAGCAGGCCGAGCGAGCCGGCCAGCGCGGCGGCCTCGTCGGTAAGGATGTCGCCGAACAGGTTCTCGGTGACCACCACGTCGTAGCGACCTGGCTGGGTCAGCAGCAGCATCGCCATCGAGTCGACCAACTGGTGCTCGACGGTCACGTCGCGGTATTCCGGCGCGATCCGCTGTACGACGTTGCGCCACAGGCGCGAGGTCTCCAGCACGTTGGCCTTGTCCACCGAGGTGAGGTGATGGCGGCGCTCACGGGCCAGCGCGAAGGCGCGGCGCACCACGCGCTCGATTTCGGCCTCGGTGTATTTGCACTCGTCGGTGGCGGCGTCGGCGGTGCGCGTCTTGGCGCCGAAGTAGGCGCCGCCGGTGAGTTCGCGCACGAACAGCACGTCGACGTCCTTGAGCTTCTCGTTCTTCAGCGGCGACAGGTTGGCCAGCGCCGGATGCACCTGCAGCGGGCGCAGGTTGGCATAGACGCCGAGCGCCGCGCGCAGCGCCAGTAGGCCCTGCTCCGGGCGCACCTTGGCGTTCGGATCGGACCACTTCGGGCCGCCGACGGCGCCCAGCAGAACGGCGTCGGCCTTCTGGCAGGCCGCCAGCGATGCGGCCGGCAGCGGCTCGCCGGTGGCATCGATGGCGCAGCCGCCGATCAGGTGCTCTTCGAACGTAAAACGATGGTCGTAGTGCTCGGCCACGGCCTGCAGCACGGCGACCGCGGCCGCGGTGACCTCGGGGCCGACGCCGTCGCCGGGCAGGGTGACGATATGCGCCTTCATGCAGTGTGTTCCTCGTGCTGGTGTTCGTAGCGGGTGATCGCCTCGGCGTGCTGCAGCAGGAAGCCGAGCTGGTCGACGCCCTCCAGCAGGCAGTGGCGGGCGAAGGGTTCGAGCTGGAAAGGAATGCGGCCGCCGTCGGGCAGGCTGATGTGCTGCTCGCGCACGTCGATGGCCAGCTCCACGCCGGGGTGCTCGAGCAGCCAGCGATGCTCGGCCTCGGACACCACGATGGCGAGCAGGCCGTTCTTCAAAGCGTTGTTGCGGAAGATGTCCGCGATCTCGCTGCACAGCACCGCCTGGATGCCGTAATCGAGCAGCGCCCACGGCGCGTGCTCGCGCGAGGAGCCGCAGCCGAAGTTGCGCCCGGCGACCAGGATCGCGCAGCCGCGCGCCTCGGGACGGTTCAGCGGGAAGGCCGGGTTGTCGCTGCCGTCGGCCTGATAGCGCCAATCGTGGAAGCACAGCTTGCCCAGCCCCTCGCGCGTGGTGGTGGTGAGGAAGCGCGCGGGGATGATGCGGTCGGTGTCGATGTTCTCGTCCGCCAGCACGGCGGTGCGCGAATGGATGCGGGTGACGGGCTTCATGCGGCCTCCTCTTGGCGGACGTACTCGCGCGGATCGGCAATGTGGCCGGCCACGGCCGAGGCGGCCGCGGTGGCCGGACTGGCCAGCACGGTGCGCGCACCCTTGCCCTGGCGGCCCTCGAAATTGCGGTTGGAAGTGCTCACGACGAGCTGGCCCGGCTGGGCCAGATCACCGTTCATGGCGATGCACATCGAGCAGCCCGGCACGCGCCACTCGGCGCCAGCGGCGGCGAACACCTCGTGCAGGCCTTCGCGTTCGGCATCACGGCGCACCGCTTCGGAACCCGGCACCACCAGCATGCGCACGCCGTCGGCGACGCGGCGGCCGCGCAATACCTCGGCTGCTTCGCGCAGGTCGGACAGGCGCGAGTTGGTGCAGCTGCCGACGAACACCACGTCCACCGGCGTGCCCTGCATGGCGTGGCCGGCGCGGGCGTGCATGTAGTCCAGCGCGCGCTGCTCGACCGCGTTGCGCGGGGCCGGCACGGGCGTGTCCATGGCGATCGCCATGCCCGGGTGGGTGCCGTAGGTGACGGTGGGACGGATTTGGCTGGCGTCGACACGCACCTCGCGGTCGTAGCGCGCGCCGTCGTCGCTGGGCAGCTGCCGCCATGCGGCGACTGCCTCATCCCACGCCGCGCCCTGCGGTGCGTGTGGGCGACCCTTCAGCCAGGCGAAGGTGGTTTCGTCCGGGGCGATCAGGCCGGCGCGGGCGCCCGCCTCGATCGACATGTTGCACACCGTCATGCGCTCTTCCATCGAGAGCGCCTCGATCGCCGGGCCGCGGTATTCGATGACGTGGCCGGTGCCGCCGTCCACGCCGATCTGGCCGATGATGTGCAGGATCAGGTCCTTCGCGCCGACGCCCTTGGGCAGCGCGCCATCGATATGGATCGCCAGCGTTTTCGGCTTGCGCTGCAGCAGGCACTGCGTGGACATCACGTGGCCGACCTCGGTGGTGCCGATGCCGAAGGCGAGCGCGCCGAACGCGCCATGCGTGGAGGTGTGGCTGTCGCCGCAGACGATGGTCATGCCCGGCTGGGTGGCGCCCAGCTCCGGGCCGATCACGTGCACGATGCCGCGGTCGCGGCTGTCCCAGCCGTGCAGCTCGATGCCGAACTCGGCGCAGTTCGTTTCCAGCTTGGCGACCTGCGCCTTCGCTTCCGCGTTGGCGTAGGGGCGCTCGCCGTCGGGACCGGGCGGCAGGGTCGGGGTGGAGTGATCCAGCGTAGCCAGGGTGCGGTCGGGGCGGCGCAGCGTCAGGCCGCGGCCACGCAGCTCGTCGAAGGCCTGCGGCGAGGTCACCTCGTGCACCAGGTGCAGGTCGATGTACAGGATCGCCGGGGTGTCGGCCGATTCCGGCGCCACCAGGTGGGCATCCCACAGCTTCTCGAACAGGGTGCGCGCGCTCATGCGGCGATCTCCTCGGAAGCCACCGCAGGCACCACTTCCAGCCAGCCCCAGCGGTCTTCGGTGCTGCCGTCGAACAGGCCGAAGAAGCGCTGCTGCAGCGCGCGGGTCACCGGGCCGGGCTCGCCCGTACCGACCGCCTTGCGGTCGACCGAGCGCACCGGCGTGATCTCGGCAGCGGTGCCGGTCATGAAGATCTCGTCGGCGCTGTACAGCGCCTCCCGCGGCAAGTCGCGCTCTTCCACCACGAGGCCGAGGTCGCTGGCCAGCGTGATCACCGAGTCGCGGGTGATGCCGGCGAGGATGCCGGCACTGGACGGCGGGGTGAGCAGCTTGCCCTTCTTCACCAGAAACAGGTTCTCCCCCGCGCCCTCGCTGAGCAGGCCGTTGTGGCCCAGCGCAATGCCTTCGTCGAAACCGCCGCGGCGCGCCTCGGCGGCGATCAGCTGGCTGGACAGGTAATTGCCGCCGGCCTTGGCCCAGCTCGGCAGCGTGTTCGGCGCCGGCCGATGCCAGGACGACACGCAAACGTTGGCGCCTTTCTCGCGGGCGTCGCCCAGGTAGGCGCCCCATTCCATCGCCATGATCGCCACCTCCACCGGCGCGCCGTCCTTCGGCAGCACGCCGAGGCCGCCCGCGCCGCGGAACACGATCGGCCGCACGTAAGCCGCGCGCATCCGGTTGGCGCGGATCAGCTCCAGGCAGGCGGCATTGATCTCCTCCTCGCTGAAGCCGACGTCGATGTCGTACACGCGCGCCGACTCGAACAGGCGGCGGGTGTGGTCGGCCAGGCGGAAATAGGCCGGGCCCGCCGGCGTGGCGTAGACGCGCTCGCCCTCGAACACCGACGAGCCGTAGTGCAGCGCGTGGGTGGTGACGTGGACGTTGGCGTCGGCCCAGGGCTTGATGCGGCCGTTGTGCCAGAGGAAGGGCGTGCTCATCGGTGGCTCCGTGCGGGTGTCGGTTGCGGCATGGACTGGCATTACAGGTGCGCCACGGCGGCCGGCTCGCGGACCGGCTGTTGGCGTTCGATGCGGTTGACGATGGCCAGCGCGGCGAGCGCGGTGGCCTCGACGATGTCGGTGCTGATGCCGTGGCCGCGCCAGTCGCGGTCGGCATGGCGGGCGGTGAGCTGGGCCTGGCCCTGGGCGTCGCCGCCCTCGCTCACCGCGCGCACGCTGAAGTCGGTCAGTTCCACGGCGTGGCCGGTGGCGCGCTCGATCGCGCGCAGCACCGCGTCGACCGGGCCGTCGCCGATCGCCGCCTCGCTGGCCTCGTGGCCGGCGTCGTGGGCCAGCTTCACCGAGGCCGATGCACTGCCCAGGTGGGTGGTGCTGTTGAGCTGCACGATGCGCCACGGACCGGTGGCCTCCGGGTCCTGGCCCAGCGCGATCGCCTCCAGGTCTTCGTCGTGCACTTCGCGCTTCTTGTCCGCCAGCGTCTTGAAGCGGGCGAAGATGGCGTCCATCGCTGCCTCGTCGGGCTCGTGGCCCAGCGACTCCAGCCGCTGGCGCAGTGCGGCGCGGCCGGAGTGCTTGCCCAGCACCAGCCGGGTCTCGCCGATGCCAACGTCCTGCGGCCGCATGATTTCGTAGGTGCCGCGGTGCTTGAGCATGCCGTGCTGGTGGATGCCCGATTCGTGCGCGAACGCGTTCTCGCCGACGATCGCCTTGTTGCGCGGCACCGGCTGGCCGGTCAGCTGGACCAGCAGGCGCGAGGTCGGGTAGAGCCGGCGCGTATCGATGCGCGTGTCCACGCCGAAGAACGGCTTGCGCACCTTCAGCGCCATCACGATCTCTTCCAGCGCGGCGTTGCCGGCGCGCTCGCCGATGCCGTTGATGGTGCACTCCACCTGGCGCGCGCCGGCACCGATGGCGGCCATCGAGTTGGCCACCGCCATGCCGAGGTCGTCGTGGCAGTGGGTGGAGAACACCACCTGGTCCGCGTCGCGCACGTGCTGGCGCAGGTAGCCGAACAGCTCGGCGATCTCCGCCGGCGTGGTGTAGCCCACGGTGTCCGGCGCATTGAGCGTGGTGGCACCGGCGGCGACGGCGGCGCTGAACACCTCGGCCAGGAAGTCGGGCTCGGTGCGAAGGGCGTCTTCGGCGGAGAACTCGACTTCGTGGCAGAGCTGGCGCGCGCGTTCGACGGCGGCGACGGCGGCATCGAGCACCTGGGCCTTGCTCATGCGCAGCTTGTGCTCGCGGTGCAGCGGGCTGGTGGACAGGAACACGTGGATGCGCGAGCGCCGTGCCTTTTCCAGCGCGCGCGCGGTGGTATCGATGTCGCCGCTCTGGCAGCGCGCCAGGCCGCACACGGTGGTGGTCTTCAGCGTGCGGGCGATCTCCGCGACCGCAGCGAAATCGTCCGGCGAGGCCTGCGGGAAGCCCGCTTCGAGCACGTCCACGCCCAGTGCTTCCAGCGCCTGCGCCATGCGCAGCTTGGCGCGGCGGTCCATCGAGAAGCCCGGCGCCTGCTCGCCGTCGCGCAGGGTGGTGTCGAAGATGCGTACGCGGTCGGCATCGTCGGGCGGGGCTACGGCTACGTCGGTGTCGCGGTTCATCGGGATTCTCCGGAAGAGGCGGAACGCAGGCCAAAAAAAACCCCGCTCCGGTGTCGGTGCGGGGTCTGGGGTTGTCTCAGGTGTGTTTCTTTTGCCTGGACGCAGCCGCTAGCCCGCACCTCCGCTGGTAATGAGGAGTACGAGTACAAGAGCAAGAAGAAGAAGGGTGCCGCCGGCCAGCAGCGGGTCGCCGACCGTCGTGGGACGACGGCTCAGGGCGAGGCTGTGGTGGCTGCTGCGCTGCGACATGAACCCGACCTTAGGTCACCCGAAAAGGCGGCGTCAACAGTTTCATGTGAATCCATGCAAAAAAAGTGATTTGGACGTCCAGATGTCCATATGCTCGGGTTGCATGAACCAGGCATGGCGCGGTGCGAGAGCGAACGCGCGCGTATGGAAAGGTTTGTGCGCGAATCATCCGAAGCGCGCGGAATAGAGCGAAAATGGCTGCGGATGGCGCTTCGCGGCCGCCAGCGCGGCGCTTTCGCCGTGCTCGCAGTGGGGTCTGTCGCGTCTCGTAGCGAGGGGTCGAGGCGTCCGGTCACGATCGATTGGCGCAAAAAGAAGGGGCCGGCGCGTGCCGGCCCCGAAGGGTTTTCGCTATCGCGTCGCGCCTTCGCCCAGGCGATGGCGCGACGCAGCAGGGTCACAGCTCGGTGCGGAACTCGACGCCGATCACCCGCGGGTCGTTCACGAAACCGGTGCGGTTGTTGAAGTCGATGGCGCCGATCAGCGCGCGCTTGTTGGTGATGTTGCGGCCGTACAGGGCGATCTCGCGGCGGCCGTAATCCCAGTTGTAGCCCACGCGCAGGCCGCCCTCGAGCAGCGGCTTGCCCTTGAACTCGGCCGAGTCGTAGAGGAAGAAGTTCACCTCGCTGCGGTAGTTCCAGTCGGTGTAGACGAAGAACTCGCCGCTGTCGCCGTAGGGGATGCCGTAGCGCGCGGTGAGCGTGCCGATCCACTTGGGCGAGTTGGGCAGCACGTTGCCGTCGATCAGCGCGTTGCCGTCGGCATTACGCGGGTCGAGCACGGTGCACTGGGCGCCGCACACGGCCACCGCCAGGTTCGGATCCTTCAGCTCGGTGTGGTTGTAGCTGCCGCCGGCGGTGAGCACGAAGTTCGGCGTGAGGTAGGCCTCCAGGTCGAACTCGGCGCCGTAGCCTTCGGTTTTCTTCGCGTTGATCAGGCGGGTGATGTTGATGTCGCCACCCACCGCGGTGAGCTGCTCGTTGTGCATGGTGTAGCTGTACACGTCGGCGTTGAAGCGCACGTGGTTGTCCATGCCGGTGGACTTCAGGCCCAGCTCGTAGGAGGTGATCGTCTCGGGCTTGGCCTGCGAGATGAAGTCGGAGAACAGCACGCGGCCCTGCACGCTGGGCGCGCGGAAGCCGTTGGCCACGCGGGCGTAGACGTTGACGTTGGGGCTCAGCGTCCAGGTGCCGGTGACATCGCCGCTCCAGCGCGAGTCGTTCGGGTTGGCGGTGAGCGTGAGCGGCGGCGCGCCGAGCGGCGAGAGCAGGCGATCGACGCGGAAGTCGCGCTTGTCGTGCGAGTAGCGGGTGCCGGCACGCAGCTCGAAATCGTCGGCCAGCTGGTAGTTGACCGAGCCGAACACCGCCCACGCCTTGGTGCGCTGGGTCTGGTTGGCGTAGCCGTCCTGCGCGTGGTTGTCGAAGGTGGCGTAGTCGAAGTTGCTGATCGCGATGTCTTCGTCGAAGTAGTACGTGCCGACCTGCCAGTTGAGGCGATCCTGGCTGTTGCTGGCCAGACGGAATTCCTGGGTGATCTGGCGGTCGTGCGGCATCGCGTCGGCGGTCTCGGACGGGAACGGGATGAAGCCCGGGCCCATCGGCAGGTGGAACGACGCGCCGTAGCCGCCGTCGACGTCGCCCAGGCTGTAGGTGGTGGCGCGCTCCAGCCCGGTAATCGAGGTGAAGCTCATGTCGCCCAGGTTCCAGTCCAGGTGCAGGTTGCTGCCCCAGGTGAACAGGTGCTGCTGGTTGCGGCCGTCCTGCGCCACCTTGTCGCGCTGGAAACCGGCTTCGAACTGGTTGTCGCCCAGCGTGATCGCGTTGGCGCGGTTCACCGTGGCGGTGCCGTCGAGCCAGCGCGCATGGGTGTTGATCAGCGCGCTGAAGCCGCCGTTTTCATACAGCGCCTGCAGGCGCAGCGCGCGCTCGTTGTAGCCGCCCAGCGCGTCCTTCTTGCCGGTGAAGGTGTTGTCGATCCAGTTGTCGCGATGCTGCCCCAGCGCCGACACGCGGCCGGACCAGTGCCCGCCCAGCGCGCCACCCAGCGCCGCCTCGGCGTTGGCGGTGCCCAGCGAGCCGTAGGAGATGCGGGCGTAGCCGCTGGTTTCCTGGCTCGGGCGCACCGACTCGAACTTGATCACGCCGGCCGGCGAGTTGCGGCCGAACAGCGTGCCCTGCGGACCGCGCAGCACTTCCACCTGGGCCAGGTCGAACAGCGGGAAGCCCTTCAGGATCGGGTTCTCCTGCACGATGTCGTCGTACACCATCGACACCGGCTGCGAGGCATTGAGATCGAAGTCGCTGTTGCCCAGGCCGCGGATGTAGAAGCGCGGGAACTCGCGGCCGTACGAGGTTTCGGCGTACACGCTGGGCGCGCGCGAAGCGAGCTGCAGCACGCCGTCGCCGGCCTGGCCGAAGGCTTCGAGCTTCTCCGGCGTGAGCACGGTCAGCGACACCGGCACCTTCTGCAGGTTTTCCACCCGCTTGGAGGCGGTGACCTTCACCGTCTGCAGCTCGGTGGTCTTGACGTGCTCGGCGGCGGGTGCGGTGTCCTGCGCGTGGGCGGCGGTGAGGCCCAGTCCGACAAGAACGGAAAAGGCGAGCGCCGCGCGGCGCGGCGTGGGTACGATCGACATGGTGGTGTCCCCGGGGCGGTGGTTGGGAAAAGCGGCGGCTCTGCGGCCGCATCCGACGCATTTTCCTACGCCACCACCCGTGGGCGACAGTGCCCGGCCGGATCAGCCGCCCGGCAAGGCCCGCAATACCTCGTCCAGCGCCGCCTCCGTGGCCGGCAGCGGCGTGGCGTGGGCCGGGCGCGCCAGCATCGACGCCAGCGCGGCGGGCACCGCGACCGGATGCCCGATCAGCGGCTCCACCACGCTCTCGAACTTGGCCGGGTGGGCGGTGGCGACCACCGTCCGGTCGTCGCGGTCGCCCGCTGCGCGCAGCGTATCGAGCACGTGCACGGCGGTGGCGGTGTGCGGGCAGAACACCTCGCCATGCTCGCTGGCATGACGGGCGATAGTGGCGCGGATGGCCTCGTCGTCCACGCGGGTGGCGGGCAGCTCGCGGCGCAGCGTGGCGTCGTCGAACAGCCAGCGCAGCCGCTCGACGTTGCTGGGCGCGCCCACGTCCATCGCGTTGGCGATGGTGGCCACGGCTTCGCGCGGCCGGTAGTCCGCGCCGGCGAGGAATTCCGGCAGGGTGGCGTTGGCGTTGCAGGCCAGGTGCACGCGACCGATCGGCAGGCCGAGCGCGCGCACCCACAGCGCGGCCATCGCGTTGCCGAGATTGCCGGTGGGCACGATCAGGTTCAGCGGCTGCCCTCGTTCACGCCACCAGGCCAGCGCGGCGTGCGCGTAATAGCTCATCTGCGGCAGCAGGCGGCCGAGGCTGATGCTGTTGGCCGAGGAGAGCGGCACCGCGGCCTGCAGGGCGGGGTCGTTGAGCGCGGCTTTCACCATGCGCTGGCAGTCGTCGAAGCGCCCGGCCACGCGCAGCGCGGTGACGTTGTCGCCGAAGCAGCCGAGCTGGTGCGCCTGGCGCGGCGACACCTTGCCGTCCGGATACAGGATCGCCACGCGCACACCAGGTCTACCGTGGAACGCCGCACCGACCGCCGCGCCGGTATCGCCCGAGGTGGCGACCAGGATGGTGAGGGGCCGCGTGTCGCTGCGCGGCAGGCGCGCCAGGCAGGCGGCGAGGAAGCGCGCGCCAATGTCCTTGAACGCCGCGGTGGGGCCGTGGAATAGCTCCAGCACGTGGGCGCCATCGGCTGGCAGCGCGCGATGCGGCACGGGGAAATCCAGCGCCTCGGCGCAGATCGCCGGCAGCGCGGCAGCCAGTGGATCGCCGGCGAAGAACGGTGCGAGCAGGGTGGCGGCGGTGTCGGCCAGCGAGCCATGCGGGTCGAAGCCGGCCATGTCGAGGTGCGGCATCGTCTCGGGCACGTAGAGGCCGCCATCCGGGGCGAGGCCGGCGGCGATGGCTTCGCTCAGGGTAGCCGCCGGACTGCCGCCGCGGGTGCTGACGTAACGCAAGGTGCCCATCAACGCCCCGCCTCGTGGCTGTAGGAGCGCACCCTGCGCGCGAAAGCCTTTTGCCGATGACGTGCATGGCGCCAGAAGTGGTCGCGCACAGGGTGCGCTCCTACGGCGGGCGTCCGCCTCATGCGGCGTCTCCGGCATCGAGCAAGCTGGCCGCCGGCCCGTCGACGGGCGCGACGAAGGCGTCGCTGTCCAGTCCCGCTTCGGCGAACGCGACGCGCATGGCGGCCGCCGCACGCTCGGCCTCGGCGCGCTGCTCGTACCAGCCGAATACGCTGGGGCCGGCGCCGGAGATGCTGGTGCCCATCGCGCGGTGATCGAGCGCGGCCTGCTTCACGCGGGCGAAGTTCGGCACCAGCGGCGCGCGGCGCGGTTCCACCAGCACGTCCTTCAGGCCCTCGCGCACCAGCGCGACCTCGCCGCGGTAGCAGCCGGCGAGCACCAGCGCGAGGTTGGCGCTCTGGCTGACGAAGCTGCCCAGCGGATAGTCGCCGGCCAGCGCGGCGCGTGCTTTGCGCGTTTCCAGCACGAAGTGCGGGTGCACCAGCGCGCAGTGCCAGCTGGCCGGCACCGGAATGCGCACCAGCCGGTCGTGGGTGGCCAGCACCAGGCCGCCGAGCAGCATCGGGCCGATGTTGTCGCCGTGACGGCTGCCGCTGGCCACCGCTTCGCCGTCCAGCGCAAAGCCGTACAGCGATTCGGCCGGCAGCGGCTTTTCCAGCAGGGCGTTGGCGGCGACCAGTGCGGCCACGCAGGAGGCGGCCGAGCCGGCCATGCCCGAGCCCAGCGCGATGCCCTTGTGCAACGTCAGCTCGAAGCCGTGCGCCAGGCCCAGCGCCTTGCGCAGCGACACCAGCGCCATGCCGGCGGTGTTGCGCTGCGGATCGAGCGGCAGCTCGGTGACCACGCCGTGGATCGCGGCGATGCGCACCACCGGCTCGTCGATGCGACGCACCTCGGCGCGATCGCCGGCGCCGGCCATCGAATGGCCGAGGATGTCGAAGCCCACGCCGACGTTGCCCACGCAGGCGGGGGCGAAGGCGGAGGCGTGCAGCGCGCGTTGCGGGGCGGTGGTCATGCGGTCTCGCAGTTGGGCGTTCATGCGCGCAGCTCCAGCGACTCGGCGATGCGCAGCAGGTCGGCGAAGATGCCGGCGGCGGTGACTTCGGGACCGGCACCCGGCCCCTGCACCAGCAGCGGATTATCGCAGTAGCGACGGGTGGTGAACTGCACCACGTTGTCGGTGAGCCGCGAGTGGGCGAACGCGTGCGCGGCCGGCAGCACCGCGAGCCTCACGCTGGCGCGTCCGCGGGCGTCGAGGTGGGCGACGTGGCGCATCACGCCGCCTTCGGCGCGGGCCTCGGCCAGGCGGGCGGCCATCGGCGCATCCAGGGCGTCCAGGCGTTGCAGGAATGCGTCGCGCGTGAGCGCGGCGAGCGACTCCGGCACCAGGCTTTCCACCGCCACGTCGTCCAGCGAGAGCGCCCAGCCGGCCTCGCGGGCGAGGATCACCAGCTTGCGCGCCACGTCCATGCCGGAGAGATCGTCGCGCGGGTCCGGCTCGGTGTAGCCCAGCTGATGCGCCTCGCGCACCAGCGCGGAGAACGGCTGCGCGCCGTCGTGACGGTTGCACAGCCAGGCCAGCGTGCCGGAGAACATGCCTTCCACCGCGAGCAGCTCGTCGCCGGTGTCGAGCAGGTCGCGCAGCGTCTGCACCACCGGCAGGCCGGCGCACACGGTGGCCTCGTAGCGGAAGCGCGCGCCGCTGGCGGCGCTGGCGTGGCGGATCGCCTGCCAGCGTTCCAGCGCGCCGCTGCCGGCGAGCTTGTTCGGCGTCACCACGTGCACGCCGGCGGCCAGCCAGTCGGCGTAGCGCGAGGCCACCGCGTCGCTGGCGCTGCAGTCGATCAGCAGCGCGTCGCGCGGCTCGGCGCCGCCGCGCACATGCGCGGCGAACGCACCCAGATCGTTCGGCCGCCACACCTGGGCGCCGCCGTGGCGGCCGTTGAGTTCGGTGTCGTCGCAGTCCAGCCACATGCGCTTGCTGGCAACCACGCCGCACAGGCGCAGGCGCACGCGGCCTTCGCGTTCCAGCCGCGGCTGGGCGGCGCGCAGCTGGTCGAGCAGGGCACTGCCCACGCGACCGGGACCGATCACACCGACGGCCAGTTCACGGCAACGCAACGAGGGAGCCGCCGGCGCGAACGCCGCCGGTAATGGTTTGGGGTGTTCGAGCAGCTGGGGTGCGCAGGTATTCACGTAAGCCTCCGGATGAGGCCCCGTGCTCTTCTGGCGGTATCGGTGTGGTGCACGCCGGCCCGCCTCGTCGAGGGCGGGGCCGTTGCGTGATGGTGAAGCTAGTCGCGCACGGACACCCACCCCGACCGAGTGGTAATGGTCGTGGTGGTAATGGTCGTGGCAAGGAAGAGGGTGTCGACGCAGCGCCCGCCAGCGCAGCGCACCACGCCGGGGAGGCGAGCGGGGCGAAGGCTGGCAGGGGCGTTGTCGATCGACATGCGCCCGACGTTACGGGCGATGTTGCAACGCGGTCAACAGGTGCATTTGCAACCATCGGTGCGGCGTGACGTGCATCGCGTTCGATGCACGCACCGGTTGGTCAGTGTTGTCGGACGCTGCCGCACGCGCTGCGCCGCGGGCACACCCTCAGCGCTGGTAGTGCACGCTGAGCAGCACGTAGCGCCCCACGACGTCGTCGAACGACGGGCTGTAGGCGAGCGAGGATCGGCCGTAGTACCGCGGCCGGTGATCGAGCACGTTGTGCACGTTGATGCCGATGCGCCAGCGCGCGAAGCCGCCGTACTCCAGATTGAGATCGAGCAGGGTGAACGCCGGCGTGCTGCAGTGGCCGACGGCGCGCAGCTTGTCGGGACAGATCAGCGGGCTGTTCGCGCTGGCCTGGTAGGCATAGCGCCCCGTGTAGCGCAGATTGGCGGTGCTGACCCAGTCGCTGTACGACCACTCCACGCCGGCCAGCGCGGTGGCCTTGGGCTGGTCGGCGTAGCCGTCGTAGGGCTCGGGCGTGGCCGCCGGCTCGATCTGCCGACGCAGCCTGGCCAGCCAGTCCACCCCCAGGTTGAAGCTGAAGCTGCCCAACCGGGCGGTGTCGAGCCGGTAGCGCACGTCCAGGTCGAACGAGCGCACCGTTGTCTTGCCCAGATTCACCAGCTGCTGGTCGAAGGCGTACAGCACGCCCTGGTCGTCGCGCCGGAACAGCTCCGGATAGGCGTCCGGATGGTCGAGCGCGTAGGACACCGGCAGGGCGCGGATCTCGTGGCGGCGGTCGACCTGGTAGAGGTCCAGCGCGATGCCCAGCGCCGGCGTGGGCGCCAGCACCACGCCGAAGGTGAGGCTGCGCGAGCGTTCCGGCTGCAACTGGGGATTGCTCACGCTGTCCAGCCGCAGCGTGCATCGCGAATAGCCGCCGCCGCTCGGCCGGGCGCCGACGCACGGCAGCAGCGCGTCGGGTACTTCCACGCGTACTCCGGTGGGCAGCAGGGCCTGTGGCCGATCGAGCTCGGGCAGGGTGGGCGCGCGGTAGCCGCGGGCGAGGGTACCGCGCAGACTGACGCTGTCGGAAACGTCCCACTTCAACCCCAGCCGCGGCGAGAACGCCCAGCCGAAGCCGCTGCTGTGATCGGCGCGGGCGGCGACGTTGGCGGTGAGCCCCTTGGCCAGGGGGGATTCCATTTCCACGTAAGCGGCGGAGATCCAGCGATCGCCACGGCGCACGTACGGCGGCTGGAACTGGAACACGTCGTTGGCGATCAGCAGCGGATCGGGCTGGTCGTCCAACTGCTCGCGGTAACCCTCGATACCGGCGGCCAGCCCCACTTCACCCAGCCGCCACTGCGCCAGCGGACCGTCCGCGCGCAGGCTGAAACCGCTCTGGCTGGTGCGACCGGTGCGCAGCAGTTCGGGCGCCAGTGCGGCGAGCAGGGCGGGGTCGTTGCGGCCGCCGGGCCGGTAGCTGCCATCGGCCAGTGCCTGGTCGAGCACGCTGGTGCGCAGCAGGCCGCGCACGCGATCGGTGCCAGCGTTGTGCTGGTCGTCCAGCCGCAGGTCCCACTGCCAGTCGCCGGGGTGGCCGCGCAGGCCCGCGCTGAGCTGGGTGCTGCGTGACTGGGTGGCGTCGCGGATCGGCCCCACGTCGCTGAACGCGTAGTTGACCACCCGGCTGCTGCCCGTCGCGGGCGTGAACACCCGCAGCTGCTCGGTCGCCGGTCCTGTCTGCTGATGCTGGCGCACCATGTTCCAGCGCAGGTCGGCGTAAGCCTCCAGCGAGCCGATCGGGTGGTCGACGTGGGCCAGCAGCGAGCGGCTTTGCAGCTCGGTCTGCAAGCTGGTCAGCGGGCCGGTGAGGTTGGTGCAAGGGCCGTCCAGCGCCGTCTGCGTGCAGCTGTCGCCGGTATTGGCGTAGCCGATCTGGCCGCCGTCGAAATAGTAGATGCCGTCGCCACCGTCGCCGTCGTTGCGCGCCCAGCGCCGCGCGCTGCCCAGCAGTGGTGAGCGGTCGAGGTAATCGCCGCTGAGCATCACGTGACCGCCGTGCCCGAAGGCGGTGCCGAGACTCACCGTACCGCGCCGCTGCGAGGCGTCACCGCGCGAGGAGATGCCGGTGTTGCCGTCCAGCGCCACGCCTTCGAAGCGTTTGCGCAGGATGATGTTCACCACGCCGGCCATGGCGTCGGAGCCGTAGATGGCCGAGGCGCCGTCGCGCAGCACTTCCACCCGCTCGACCAGTGCGAGCGGGATGCTCTCCAGATCGTTGACCAGGCTGAACTCGCCCTGCGACAGGCCGTAGCCGGCCATGCGCTGACCGTCGACCAGGAACAGCGTCGCCGTGGCGCCGAGCCCGTGCAGATCCACCGCCGCCGCGCCGGTGGCGCCGGACAGGCCGTTGGCCTGGTACAGCGCGCTGTCGCTCAGCGCCACGGGCGCGTTGTTGACGCGTATCCCCGGCTGTGCGCGCAGCAGCTCGAACAGGGTCTGGTAACCGCTGTGCTCGATCTGGCGGCGATCGATCACGGTCAGCGGCGAGGCGTTCTCCATCGCCGTGCGGCGCAGATGCGTGCCGGTGACCTCCACCGCCAGCAGCGGCACCGGCACGTTCTCCAGCGGTGCGCGCGGCAGCGGGTGCGCCGGCTGCCCCGCCGCCACCGGCGCGGGCCCCATGCGGCGCAGCACGTAGGTGTCGGCATTCACGGCGTCGGCGGCCAGGCCGCTGTCGCGCAGCAGGCGCGCCAGGGCGTCGGCGGCGGTGAAGTTGCCCTCCAGCGCGACGGTGTGCCGACCCGCGGTGAGCTGCGGCGCGTACAGCAATTGGATGCCGCCGCGGCGAGTCAGCGCACGCAGCGCATCGTCCAGCGGAATCCCGGCGGCGATCCGGTAATGGCGGACGGCCGCTGCCGGCGCGGTCACGGCGTTCGCGGCGGGCAGAGCGGCAAAGAGCAGGGCCAGCGCGAGCCCGCGCGCGGCGAATCGACGACCGGGCACGGCGAACGCGGTGTGGCGCTGGGGCATCGCGATCAGCGCGCCCCGGCAGCAGGCAGCAGGGTGAGCTCGTTCGCTGCGGTGCGTTCCACCCGGAGCTTCCAGCCCTGCGCCAGCGCTTTGGCCAGCGCGTCCTGATCGCCGGCATGGAAGCTGCCGCTGACCCGCAGCGACGCCAGCGCGGGGTCGCCCAGGCGCAGCTGGGTGGTGGAATAGCGGTTCATCGACTGCAGCAGATCGTCGAGCCGGCGCTGGTCGAACGAGAGCTCGCCGTGGGTCCAGCTGCGCGCCTGGTCCAGATCCAGCGGCGCGACGGCGGCGGCATGCCCGCGCGTGTCGATGTGCAACTGCTGCGCCGGCGCCAGCTCGCTGGTCCAGGCTTGGCCCACGGTGTCGCGGCTCACCGACACGCGGCCCTCCAGGAGGCCCACGGTAACGCCCTCGGCGCGGCGGCTGACCTGGAACGTGGTGCCGATGTCGCGGATCACGTTGCCGTCCACCAGCACCACGAACGGGCGCGCGCTGTCGTGCGCCACGCGGAACTGGGCGCGGCCGTTGCGCACGATCACTTCGCGCTGGTGCGCACCGAAGCGCGTGGCCAGGCTCGACTGCGCATCAAGCCGCACCTCGGTGCCGTCGGCCAGCGTCAGCGCCTGCGGCAGGCCGGTGCCGGTGGCATAGCTGCGTTCCACCGGAGCGTCCTGGCGCATCAGATGGGTCAGCCCCACCGCTGCCAGCACCGCGGCGGCGAGACCGGCGGCCAGCCACCAGGTGCGCTGCACCCGCGCCGGCGGACGCCGCGCCAGATCGCGCCGGGCGGCCCGGGCCACCGCGCGCAGCAGCGGATCATCCGCCAGCTGAGCGGCGTTGCGGTGCAGGTATTCCACTTCGGCGAAGGCGGCGGCGTGGTCCGGGTCGGCGGCACGCCAGCGTTCGAAGGCCTCCTCGTCCTGCGGGCTGCGCAGGGGCGAGTGCAGGCGCGCGAGCCAGGCTTCGGCGCTGGTGGGAAAGTCGCTGGCGCGCGGTGATGCGGCGTGACGATTCATGGTTCGACCTCCCTGTTGAATGCACCCAGGCGCTCGCGCAGCAGGCGCAGTGCCCGGCTGATGTGCTTCTCCACCGCCTTCACGCTGATGCCGCAGTGGTCGGCGATTTCGTTGTAGGTCATGCCCTCGATCCGGTTCAACAGATAGATCTGCCGGCAGCGGTCGGGCAGGCGCAGCAGGGCGCGCTGCAGTGCCACCAACTCCTGCTGCGACGCGGTGCGCTGCTCGTGGCTGGGTTCGCTGGCGGTCAGTTGCCCGGCCTCGTCGTCCAGGCTGACGTGCTGGGCGTCGAAATGGCTGGCGGCGCGCCGGCTGCGGTCATGTAGGGCGTTGACGGCGATGCGGTAGAGCAGTGCGGTCCAGGTTTCGGGCGCGTGGCCGCGGTAGCGCATCAGCCGGGTGAGGCTTTCCTGCGCGAGGTCTTCGGCGTCGTCGGCCGAGCGCGTGCGCCGGTGCAGGAAGCGCACCAGCGCCTCGCGCTGCGAGCGCACGAAGCCGTCGAATTCGGTTGGATGACCGGTGCCGGCAAGCGTCTGCTTGGGCTCGGCTGCGCCCAGGGCCATGCGGTGGCACCGTGTGTTGACCAGAGAGATAGTCGTCACGATATCGCAACCATCGCAGCTTGTGGCCCACGAGAGAGTGCTTCCGCGTCCATGCGGAAGGCTGAGGGCCGCGATCCCTGCGCGGGGGCTTGCGTCCGCAATGCCGTTGCCGGCATTCCGGGCCACCTCCGCTCAACGCAGGCCGGCGGCTTTCCCCCTACCTCTCGATCAGGGCGAGGACAGGTCGATGGCGTAGGTCGCCGTGCCGTCGCCGTGGTCCTTGAGCTGGTGCACGTGGTGCAGCCCGGCTGCGGCGGCCACCGCCTGCTTGCCGGCAGCGGCGCGGAACACCACCGGGCCGCGGGTCTTCAGCGGGGCGAAGTGCCAGGAGGTCGGCTCCAGGTCGGCGGCGGTGAGGTGCTGCTTGCGCTCGATCCAGCGCGCCAGGATCTCGCGTGCGCCGTCGGGCGAGGCCAGCACGATGTTGCTGCCGTCCAGGCCGGGGAAATGCCCGCCGCCGCTGGCGCGGTAGTTGTTGGTGACGATCACGAACGGCTGGCCCGGGGTCACCGGCTTGCCCTTGTAGGTAAGCGAGGTGATGCGTTCGCCGGCCGGCTTCGACACGTCGATGGTGTAGGCGATGCCGCCTTGGATCTGGTCGAAGTTGTAGCCCACGTAGTGCGGGTTGATCAGCGCCTGCTCGCCCGTCTTGGCCGGGTCGATACGGTTGAAGCGGCGCGCGGACTGTTCCAGCCAGGCTTTGAGCCCGGCGCCGTCGGTTTTCACCGCCGCCAGGGTGTTCGGATAGAAGTACAGGTCGGCGGCGCTGCGCAGGGTGAGCGGGCCAGGCGCCACGTCGGTGTAGTCGTCCGGGCCGCCGAAGCCGGTGCGGAAGGCGGCGGCGGCCGAGAGCACCGGCACGCCGGCCAGCTCCGGGTGGGCCTTGGGCAGCTCGGCACGCACGTAGTCGGCCTGCGCGGCGTTGATCGGCGCCAGCGCGGTCATGTTGCCCTCGTCGGCGAAGTAGCTGCTGAGCCGCACGGCGGTGTCGCCGATCGGCGTGTTGACGTAGGCGATCGCAGCCTCGTGCACCTTGGCCACCAGCGGGGCGATCGTCGGGTCCGGCGCCACGCAGTCGGGGGCCTTGCCCTTCACCGCCGGCTGGCAGATCGGGCGCACCTGGCTGCGGGTGTCGGCCTTGTCCACCACCCACTGGCCGCCCTGACGCACCAGCGCCAGCTTGATCACGCCCAGGTCCTTGCCGAAGAAGCCGCCCATCACCGCCGGCACGCCGCGCACCAAGCCGCGCTCGGCGTCCACGTCCTTCATGCCGGCGTAGTGCGGGCCGGGGAATTCGGTGTGCGAGTGGCCCAGCAGCAGCGCATCGATGCCGGGCACGCCGGCCAGGTGCCAGCCGCCGTTTTCCATGTCCGGGGTGTAGGGGTGATCGTCCAGGCCGCCGTGCAGCACCGCGACGATCAGGTCCGGATGCTGCGCCTCCAGCTCCGGCAGGTACTTCTGCGCCGCCTCCACCACGCCGCTCACGGTCACCCGGCCTTCGAGCTTCTGCTTGTCCCACTGCAGGATCGGCGGCGGCGCAAAGCCGATGATGCCCACCTTCAGCGGCACCGCCAGTTTGCTGCCGTCCGGCGTGTAGGCCTCGATGGTCTTGCTCACCACCGCCCACGGCTTGAACAGCGGCTTACCGTCGCGCGCGCTGGCCACGTTGGCCAGCACCAGCGGGAAGTGCGGCCCGGCGCAGCGCTTGGAGGTGCCGCCGTCGACGTTCATCGGCGTGCCGGTGACCTGCGACAGGAACGGCAGGCCGTAGTTGAACTCGTGATTGCCGGCGGTGGCACCGTCGTAGCCGACGCTGTCCATGGCGCGGTAGATCGCCAGCTCCTCCTGGCAGCCCACCGGTTTGGCCAGCGCCTGGTAGTCGGCCAGCACCGAGCCCTGGATGGTGTCGCCGTCGTCGAACAGGAAGGTGTTGGGAAACTCCTGGCGCGCCTGGCGGATCAGCGTCACGGTGCGCTCGTAGCCCAGCGTCGGGTCGGCTTTGAGCTTGTAGTAGTCGTAGCCGAGGATGTTGGAGTGCAGGTCGGTGGTTTCCAGGATCGCCACGTCGGCCCGCGCGCCGTCGGCCAGCGCGGGATGGCGCGCCAGCAGGCCACTGCAGCCGGCCAGCAGACCCGCGGCGAGCACCCCCAGGGCGAGCTTGACCGGAGCAAGCCTGCTCGGAGCAGGCTTGGATATGTGGCGTGGACGAGGTGCGGCCATGGCGGTTTCCGTCGAGCGTAAACGAGGAGCGCAAGCTAGCAGATCGGCGTGTCGATTCCTCCCTCCGGCGCTTCCCGAATGGCCGGCAACGGGCCAACTTGCGGCACTCACCGCGGCTGTCATCGCACCGTAAGATTCGCGCCGGATCAGCTCGATCCACACAGGGGCCGGACTCGATGAATGCACTTAGCTCCCGCACGGCGCGCCTGCGCGCGGGCCGGTGGCTGGCGGCCGCCTGGTTCATGGCCTGCGTGGGCTTCACCGCCTGGCAGGAACCGGCGCCGGACCAGCAACTGTTCGTGCTGGTGGTGATGCTGTGCAGCCTGGGCGTGGCCCTGTGCCTGACGGCGCGGCCGGCGCTGGCGCTGGGGTTGACCGGCGCCGGCTTCGTGCTGCTCAAGGCGCTGGGCCAGCTCAAGCTGCGCTACCTCGACTCCTCGCTGATGCCGGCGGATTTCGTCTACTTCGTGCGTTCCAGCCTGGTCGAGACGCTGGAGCACTACCCGCCGCTGCTGGCCGCCGCGGCGGCCGTGGCGATCGGCCTGCCGCTGGCGGTATGGCTGCTGTGGCGGCGCGAGCCGGCGGTGGATGCCAGGCAGCGCCGGCCGCGCGCGCTGGCGATGCGGGCGCTGGGCGTCGCCGCGGCGGTGTTCGCGCTGCACCTGGCGCTGGCCGCCAACGGGCCGTTCGCCCAGGTGCACAACCGCAACGCCTGGCAGAAGCTCTCCGACGCCGCGCAGCTCACCAACTTCTTCGTCAACCTGGAAGACGACGACGTGCACCTGCCGCCGCGTGCCAGCGATGCACTCGCCGAACAGGACTGGGCGCACACGGCCGGCAACGCACCGCCGGCGGTACCGGCACCGGCCGCCCATTACCCGGACATCGTGCAGGTGCTGGAGGAAAGCACCTTCGATCCATCGGTGTTCACCGCCTGCAACCTGCCGCCATGCCGGGTCGGCATGTTCCGCGCCGACAGGCACACCCGCGCCCACGGCGCGCTGCGCGTGCACACGTTCGGCGGCGGCACCTGGGTCAGCGAGTTCGCCTCGATCACCGGCCTGCCGCAGAGCATCTTCGGCCCCGGCGGCATGTACGCACCCTATGTGCTGGCGCCGCGCGTGCACGACACGCTGCCGCTGCAACTGCAGCGGCTGGGCTATCTCACGGTGGCGATCTATCCCACCGCCGGCGGCTTCATCAATGGCCGCAACGCCTACCGCGACTACGGCTTCGAGCAGTTCTACGACGTCAACGACCTGGGGCTGGAAGCCTGGAAGAGCAGCGACGCGCAGATGTTCGCTGCGGCGTGGAAGGTCTATCAGCGCGTGAAGCAGCCGGGCCGCCCGGTATTCATGATGATCCTCACCCTGGCCCAGCACGGCCCGCACGACATCCATCCGCTGTCGTCGCTGCCGCCGCCGTACAACCAGGGCTTGCTGCGCGGCCTGCCCGAGCAGGCCGCGCTGAACTTCGACACCTACCTGTCGCGCCTGCAGGCCTCGGACCGCGCCATGCACGAGCTGGAAGCGCATTTCCTGCATCGTGCCCAGCCCACCGTGCTGATGACCTTCGGCGACCACCAGCCGGCCTTCAGCGGCCTGATCCGCGATCTCGCACGCACGCTGCCGGCGACCGCGCCGGCCAGCGTGCGGGAGAAGCAGGACTACCTCACCTACTACATGCTCAAGAGCAACCTGGTCGATCCGCCGCTGCTGCCCAGCTACCCGCTGCTGGACATCGCCTACCTGCCCAGCATGGTGCTGCAGGCGGCGGGGTTGCCGACCGATCCCTACTTCGCCGCCGAGACCGCGCTGCGCGATCGCTGCGACGGCCTGTACACCGATTGCGCCCGGCCCGATCTGCTCGCCTCCTACCACGCCTGGATCTTCGACCGGCTGCACGTCTACCAGTGACGCGCAGCCGGTCGCCTGCCGCCGCGCTCACTGGCGGTCGGCGGCGGCCTGGTCGAAGTACGTCCACGTACGGCCGTCGAACGACAGCCGCTTCTGCCGCACGGTGAAGCTGTAGCGGGTGGCGGGCAGCGGCGCACCGTCGATGCGCACGGTCTTCAGCCCCGTCGCCGGCTGCGCGGGGCGGATCGCCGCCGGCTTCACCGCGTAGTCCGACAGCGGCCGCGCCAGCGCGCCGGTGAGCGCCTCGTGCAGCACGCGGCCCTGCGCGGTGGGCAGCGGCAGGTTCAAGAGCGCCGCCAGCGTGGGCGCCACGTCCACGTTGCCGCTGGGCAGCGGATCGCGCATGGCGCGCTGGAAATCCGGACCGCTGGCGATCAGCGTGTTGTGCACGTCGCGCGGGCTGAAGCTGCCGTGCTGGCCACGCTCGGTGGACACCGTGCCCACCTCGGTGCCGGGGAAGCCCTGCACCACGGCGTCGGCGTCCCAGGCGTAGCTGATGATGATGTCCGGCCCGCGGCGGGCGTTCTCCAGGTGCACCGCCTCGGCCGGCAGGGTGCCGGGGATCGCGCCGTAGCGCTTGGCCACGAACACGGTGTTGATCACGGCGCGCGACTGCAGGAAGCGCACCACGCGCTTGACCAACGCAGCATCGTGCGTGGGCACATACAGGTAATCGGTGCCGTCGTTCGGCGCGATCACCACGGCGTCCTTCGGCAGCACGTCGGGCACGACGTAGCTGGGCGTGGTGTACGGGCCGGGCTTGCCGCACACGCGGCCATCGTCGTCGTAGCGGGTGGGGTGCAGCGGCGTGCCGTCGGCGCGGATGCCGCTCATCACCGGCGCGTAGATGCAGCCCTCGCCGTCATAAGCGTGGAAGCCGGCGCGGGTGAGATCATCGGCCATGCGCACGCTGCCGGAGACCGAGAAGCCCCACTCCCTGTCGATGCCGGCCACGCGCCCGTCGTTGATCGCGCGCAGCGGAAACAGCGCGGCCGGGCCGGCGACGTTGCTGTGGCCGTGGTCGGACACCACGATCAGGTTGGTGTCCTGCGTCATGCCCAGCTCGCGCAGCTTCGCCTGCAGCTGGCCGAGCAGCGCGTCCTGCGCCTGCAGCGCGAGGTGGAACTCCGGCGAGCCCACGCCGTACTGGTGCTGGGTGGTGTCCGGATTGCGCAGCCACACGATGCTCACGTCCGGCCGGTGCTTGGGCAGCACCTCGTCCAGGTAGACCTGCATCATCCATGCGTTGGCCGGGCCGGGCGTGGTCTCGCCCGCGGCGGTGGCGTCAGAGGTGACGCCGTCCTTGAGCTTGACCAGCTTGCCCGCTTCGGTGGGAGAGTCGTTGTCTTCGCGCAGCTGCAGCTGGTGGGCATCGTAGGTGTAGGCAGTGTGGGCCGGCAGCTTGTAGCCGGCGTCCTGCAGCTCCCTGGCGAAGGCCAGCGGCAGCACGGTGTTCTCGTCCAGCAACACGTTGTCGCCGCCGACATTCGGGAGCTTGTAGTCCTGCAGGAAGGCCGGGCCGGACTTGCCGATCACCGCGGTGGTCAGGCCCGCCTTGTGCGCGGTGGCGAGCAGGGTCGGCACTTCCAGCAGCGCGCCGTCCTCGTGGCGGTCGAGATCGCGCAGCACGGCGTAATCCTCGGTGTAGATCGGGTTCTGGAAATCCGCCGCTTCGCCCTTGGCGTTCAGCCCTTCGCCGCCCGGCGCATAGAAGCTGTTGCCGTAGAAGCCGATCGGCCCCGGAAACGCGCCGGTGGCGAAGCTCGACGCATTTGCCATGGTGAAGGTGGGGTAGGTCGAGTGGTTGTCGGTGAAGAACACGCCGCGCTGCGACAGCGCGAGCAGGTTCGGCGTGTCCTGCGCACTGATCGCGTCCGGCCGCATGCCATCCCACACGAACACAATGATGCGGTGGTGCGGCGCGGTCGCGGCAGCGTGTGCCGATCCGGCCAGGGCAGCCAGGCAGGCAAGGGGAACCAGCAGACGACGGAGCAGGGACATGCACGAGCCTCGCGGAAGACGGACCAATCAGCCGCGCATCATGGCATCGCGTTGTTTGCAGTTGAGTGGCAACGCGGCTCAGTGAGCGGCGTGTTTTCCTGCGATCCAGCTGTCGTGCACGAGCAACGCGTCGTCCAGCGCGACCAGGTCCGCCTGCTGTCCGGCCGCGATGCGCCCGTGTGTGGCGGTCAGCCCCAGCCAAGCGGCCGGATAGTCGCTGGCCATGCGCGAGGCCTCGTCCAGCGGCACGCCGACCATCTCCACGAGATTGCGTAGCCCCGTGGCCATGTCCAGCGCGGAGCCGGCGAGCACGCCGTCGTCGCTCTGGCAGATGCCGTCCTTCATCACGATGGTCTGGCCGTTGAGTGTGTAGTCGGGGCGATCCGAACCCACCGGCGGCATCGCGTCGGTGACCAGCACGCACTTGCCGCGCGCCTTGGCCGCGATCGCCACGCGCAGGCTCACTCGGTGCACGTGGTGGCCGTCGACGATCAGCCCGCACCAGCTCGCCGCGTCGTCCAGCGCGGCGCCGACCACGCCGGGCTCGCGGCTGGTGAGCGGGGTCATCGCGTTGTAGAGGTGGGTGAAGCCGCAGACGCCGGCATCGAGCGCCGCGCGGGTGGTGGCGTAGTCGGCGCCGGTGTGGCCGGCGACCACCAGCACGCCCGCGTCGGCGAGGCGGCGGATGGTCGATGGCGGCACGCATTCGGGTGCCAGCGTGAGCATCACCTTGCCGCGGCGCGGCGCCGTGATCAGCGCCAGGTCTTCTTCATCGAGCGGGCGGAACAGCGTGCTGTCGTGGATGCCCTTGCGCGCGCCGGCGAGGAACGGGCCTTCCAGGTGGATGCCCAGGATGCCCGGCACGCCCGCGTCGATCGCCGCGTCCACTGCCTCCAGCGCGCGGCGCATGGTCTCGCGCGTGTCGGTGATCAGGGTGGGCAGCAGGCCGGTGGTGCCGAAGATGCGATGCGCAGCGGCGATGCCGCGCAAGGTCTCCACCGTGGGATCGTCGTTGAACAGCAGCCCGCCGCCGCCGTTGACCTGCACGTCGATGAAGCCGGGCAGCAGCAGTTTGCCGCCCAGATCGTGCGCGGTGGCCTGCGCCACGCGCGGATCTTCCATCGGGCAGACGGCGGCGATGCGCGCGCCGTCGATCAGTACAGCCAGCCCCTCGCGCAGACCGCGCTCGCCCATGACGCGTCCGTTGACCAGAGCGGTGAGTGAAGCAGTCATCAGACCGTCTCCGTGACCTTGCGCAAATGCGGCGGAACGTCGGGATCGTAGCCGCGCGCCAGCGAGAGTGCAGCGGCAGCTTTGTAGAAACTCTGCACCATGAGCAGCGGCGCGGTGAGCGGCGACACGCCCGAGGCCAGCGGCAGGCTGTCCTCGCCGCTCACCCCCGGCGCGGCCAGCAGCACGCGGGCGCCGCGGGCGCGGAATTCGCGCGCGACCGCCACAGTGTTGTCCATGGTGCCGTCGTCCTGGGCGAAGAACAGCACCGGGAAGCCGGCGCCGACCAGCGCCATCGGCCCGTGCTTCACCTCCGCCGCGCTGAACGCCTCGGCGTGCAGGCCGCAGGTTTCCTTGAGCTTGAGCGCGGCCTCCAGCGCTGCGCCGAAGCCGAAGCCGCGACCGACCACGAACAGGTTCTGCACGCCGGCGAAGCCTTCCACCATCGGCGACCAGTCGGCGTTCCAGCCGTCGCGCAGCTGCTGCGGCAACGCGGCCAGCGTGGCGTCGAGCGCGCCGTCGCCGCGCCAGCTGGCGGTGAGCTGCAGCACGGCGGCGAGCGAGGCGAGGTAGCTCTTGGTGGCGGCCACGCTTTTTTCCGCGCCGGCGTGCAGCGGGATGCAGGTGTCGGCCATCGCCGCCAGCGGCGAGTCCTCCACGTTGACCAAGGCCAGCACGCGCGCGCCGGCGTCCTTCGCCGCCTGTGCCGCGCGCAGCAGGTCCGGGCTCTTGCCGGATTGCGAGATCGCCACGAACAGCGCATCTTCCAGCCGCAGCGGGGCGTCGTAGATCGATGACACCGACGGCGAGGCCGAGGCGGTGATCACGCCGAGCTGGGTCTCGAACACGTACTTGGCGTAAGCGGCGGCGTGATCGGAGCTGCCGCGCGCGCAGGTGACGATGAAGCGCGGCGGGCGCGCGCGCAGCTGTTCGCCCAGCGCGGCCAGCAGGCCGGCATTGCGGGCGAACTGGCGCTCGATCACATCGGCGCTTTCGCCGGCTTCGCGGTACATCAGGGTGACGCTGGCATCTTTCATGGAACGGTCCGTCGGTGGGGGCGGGCGCACGCGTGCGCCGCGTGGCCAAGCGGCCGCGCGGACGAGGTGAGCGGGGAAATGGAGGGCGCGCCGCGATCGCAGGCGGCGCGCGCGTTCAGCCGGAGCGCTTGCCCGGCGTGGCACCGCGCGGCGGCGCGGTGGAGCCACGCACCACCAGTTCGGGCACGAAGCCCTCGTTGGCCGGCGGTGGCGTGTCGTCGCCACTCTCGGCGTGCTGCAGTTCGGCCATCAGGCGCAGCGCGGCGTGGCGGGCGATTTCGCGGGTGGACTGGCGCGCCGTGGTCAGCGCTGGCCAGGCCTGCTTGGAGAACGGGTTGTCCTCGAAGCCGGCGATGGACAGATCCCACGGCACGTCCAGCCCGGTCGAGCGCGCCGCGGCCAGCACGCCGGCGGCGATCTCGTCGTTGCTGCCGAAGATCGCGGTGGGCGGCTCCTTCAGCGCAAACAACTTGCGTGCACCGCGAAAGCCGTCGTCGAACGCGTAGCGGCCTGGCAGCACCAGTTTCTTGTTGAGCGCGATGCCGTAGTCCTTCAGCGCGTCGGCGTAGCCCTGGTAGCGCTCGGGGCTGGAGCGGTGGTGCGGTTCGCCCCACAGGAAACCGATGCGCGTGTGGCCGAGCTGGATCAGGTGCTCGGTGATCGCATAGGCCGCGTCGCGGTCGTCCACGTAGACGCAGGGGTAGCCGTCCTTCGGGTCGTCGCGCGAGGCGATGATGCGCACGAAGTGCACGTCGTGCTCTTTCAACGTGGCGATCAGTTCCGGCTGCTCGGACATCGGCGGCGCCAGCACCAGCCCGGCCAGCCGCGCACGCTTGACCAGCGCCACCAGCTCCTCGGCCAGGTGCGGCGAGCTCGCGTCGCAGGGATGGATCTGCAGCCCGAAGCCGCGCTCGCGGCAGGCCGACAGCACGCCTTCCTGCAGGCTGATCACGTAGTGCGCGTTCGGGTTGTCGTAGACCAGACCGATCGCGTAGGAATGCGCCGCGCGCAGGCTGCGCGCCGACAGGTTGGGCCGGTAGCCCAGCGCCTCGACCGCGCGCTCCACCTTCTGCCGCGTGTCCGCGCGCACCGAGGCTTCCTGGTTGATCACGCGCGAGACGGTCTTCAGCGAGACACCGGCTCGCTTGGCGACGTCCTTGATGGTGGCATGACGCAACGCAGGGCACTCCTTCGAATGGGCGACGCATCGTAGCCCACCCGGACCGGCAGTTGGCGGCGGCGGGCGCGGACGCAGGCTGCATGGCGGCCGGTCAGCCCGCCCGCAGGCCCGCGCGGTGGCCGCGCACGCCGTAGAACAGGATGTACAGGTAGCACGGCACCATCAGCAGCACGAAGGCGAGCTGGAAGTCGATGTGCAGCTTCAGGTGCGCGAACGCCTGCGGCACGATGGCGCCGCCGGCAATGCCCATGATCATCCAGGCCGAACCGGCCTCGGTGTGGCGGCCCAGGCCGTTGATCGCCAGCGGGAAGATCGCCGGCCACATCATCGCGTTGGCAAAACCCAGTGCCGCCACGAAGCCGACCGAGATGTAGCCGGAGGTGGCGTAGGCGCCCAGGCAGAACAGCACGCCCAGCACCGCCGACACCGCCAGATAGCGCTGCTGGCTGATGAAGCGCGGGATCAGCACCAGCCCGGCCAGATAGCCCAGCAGCATCGCGCCCAGGGTGAAGGCAGTGAAGAATTTGGTCTGGCTCAGCGGCAGATGGAAGCTGGCGCCGTAGGTGCCGATCGCGTCGCCCGCCATCACCTCCACGCCCACGTACAGAAACAGGCACAGCACGCCCAGCCACAGGTGCGGAAAGCTGAAGAGGCTGCCGTCACTATGGCCGACCGCCTTCTCGCTGTTGGCGCCCGCCGGCTTGATCTCCGGCAGCGAGGACAGCGCAATCCAGATCGCCAGCACCACCAGCAGGCCGGCCATCACCAGGTAAGGCAGGTGCACCTTGCCGGCGAACGCGTCGAGCAGCGCCTCGCGCGCGGCGGGGGTCGGTGCCGCCTTGACCTGGGCATCGATGCTGTCGATCCCGCTCAGCACCACCGCGCCGATCACGATCGGCGCCAGGATGCCGGCGAGCTTGTTGCAGATGCCCATGAAGGCGATGCGCTGCGCGGCGCTCTCGATCGGCCCGAGGATCGAGATGTACGGGTTGGACGCGGTCTGCAGCATCGACAGGCCTGCGCCGATCACGAACAGCCCGGTCAGTGCGCCCGGATACACCCGCATGGTGGCGAACTGGCCGAACGCCGCCGCGCCGATCGCCATCACGAACAGCCCGATCGCGATGCCTTTCTTCATGCCGGTCCGGCGCAGCACTACCGAGGCCGGCAGCGAGAACACCAGGTAGGAAATGTAGAACGCGAACGGCACCAGGAAGGCGTTCACGTCGTCGAGGTTGAAAGCCAGCTTGACGAAGGTGATCAGCGGCCCGTTGAGCCAGGTGACGAAGCCGAAGATGAAGAACAGCACGCCGATGATGACCATCGGTCCGAGCGTGGAACGGCCCGCCATGGGCGATGCGTCGAGCGTGGTGGACGACATGCGGAACTCCCCCGAGCGGTATGCGGATGCGTGATGCGACGCCGTGGATCGCCGCTGGCGTCCACCGTCCCCGAAGTCGGCTTTATGGACGTGCAGGCATAACGTTGTCAATCCAGACCGGTGCAACCGCGCACGTGCCGCACCCCTCTCGTCGAAGCGGGTGGGTCGCTTGGGCTGCTGTGGCTGGTGCGCCGCGACATCGCTTGCGGCGGTTGAATAGATTCGAGCCAATCGCGTGGCTATGCGCCTTGCCGCGGCATCGGCACGTCACACGCCACCGCCGCGTCGTGGGTTCTGTTGCGGCGCGAAAACACCTGGGGAGGGCCTTGTCACAGAAATGGTTGACAACGTTGTCATCTGGTGAACACACTCCGGCCATGCATACCTCCACCGGGCAGCGGTGCGGGGTCATCGGGAACGGGGGAATCCGGCGTGGCGGAAGTGGCGGGACACAGCGCAGTGACGAGTGCAGCGGTGACGACGGCGGCCGCGCGGCCGTTCCTCGCCGCCGACGTCGGCGGCACCCACGCGCGCATCGGCCTGGTCAGTCGCGCGGCCGGTGAAGCACAGCCGGTGAGCGTGCACGCCTACCAGCGCTACGCCTGCGCCGAGTGGCCGAGCCTCACCGCCGTACTCGAGGATTTCGTGGCACACGTGGCGCCCGCTGCGCCGATCGAGCGCTGCGCGGTGGCCAGCGCGGGCTACGTGCTGGGCGACGCCATCGTCAACGACAACCTGCCCTGGCCGGTGTCGATCCGCGAGATCCGCGAGCGGCTCGGACTGGCCCAGCTCGCCGTGATCAACGATTTCGAGGCCGTGGCCTACGCCACCCAGTTCCTCACCCGCGCCGACACGCTGAGCGTGATCGACAACACCGCCCCAGCCGCCGCCGGTCCGGTGCTGGTGATGGGGCCGGGCACCGGGCTGGGGTCGGCGGTGCTGTTGCCGGGCGCGCACGGTCCCAGCGTGCTCGCCACCGAGGCCGGGCAGATCGCACTGGCGCCGGGCAACGAGCGCGAGATCGCGGTGCTGCGCATCCTGGCGCGCGAGCGCTCGCATGTGTCGTTCGAACACGCGTTGTCCGGCCCCGGCCTGATCAACTTGTATCGCGCGTTGTGCGAGCTGCGCGGCAGCGCGCCGGCGCTCACGCTGCCGGCCGAGGTCACCCGCAGCGCGCTGGCCCGCTCCGACGAGGCGGCGGTGGAGGCGCTGGAGATGTTCTGCGGCCTGCTAGGCAGCTTCGTCGGCGACCTGGTGCTGCTCTACGGCGCGCGCGGCGGCGTGTTTCTCGCCGGCGGGATCCTGCCGCAGATCCGCGAGCTGCTGCTGGCCAGCACCTTCGCCGCGCGCTTCTTCAACAAGGGCGTGATGCACGCCTATCTGCAACAGGTTCCGGTACGCCTGATGGAGCACGGCCAGCACGGCGTGATCGGCGCGGCGGGGCTGTATCTGGACGGCCATTCCGCCGAACTGCGCTGACTTGACGACGATCCGACGTTTTTGAGACGCAACACCCACGCAAGCGACGTTCCATACCACCGGGCAATTGCCCAGCAACTTCACCGGCCGCGGTAGCTCGACACACACAACAACCGTTGCCGATCTGGCTCTGAGGGGAGGACACCATGTCACATCGCAAAACGCTGTTAGCCGCGAGCATCATCGCCGGGCTGTGCCTGGCCGGAACGCTGCAGGCGCAGGACGCCAACCAGAACACCGCGCCTCGCAAGGAAAAGGCCAAGGAGCTGGCTACCATCACCGTTACCGGCATCCGTGACAGCGAGGCGGAATCGCTGGCGCTGAAGAAGGACGCCGCCTCGCACGTCGAAGTGGTCACCGCCGAGGACATCGGCAAGCTGCCGGCCAAGAACGTGGCCGACACGCTGCAGCGCCTGCCGGGCGTCAACATCAGCTCGTCCAGTGCCAGCGAAGGCGGGTTCGACGAGAGCGACCGCGTCAGCCTGCGCGGCACCAACCCCAGCCTGACCCAGACGCTGGTCAACGGTCACAACATCGGCACCGGCGACTGGTTCGTGCTGAGCCAGGTGCAGACTGTGGGCCGCAGCGTCAGCTACAGTCTGCTGCCGTCCGAGGTGGTCAGCCAGGTGGTGGTACACAAGACCTCCGAGGCGAAGATCGTCGAGGGCGGCGCGGCCGGCTCGGTCGACATCATCACGCGCAAGCCGCTGGAGTTCGCCAAGCCGTTCACCGCCGAGGCCTCGGTAGGTGGCGTCTATTCGGACCTGCCCAGCAATACCAAGCCGCAGTTCAGCGGCCTGTTCAACTACAAGAACGACGCCAACACCATGGGCATCATGGTGCAGGGCTTCTACGAGAAGCGCAGCCTGCAGCGTAATGGCCAGGAGGTCGTGGGCGGCTACAACCCGACCACGCTCGACGGTCAGACCGTGTACTACCCGAACGAGATCGGCTCGACCCTGTTCACCCAGACCCGCGAGCGCAAGGGTGGCGTGGTCGACTTCCAGATCCGCCCCACCGAAAACCTCACGCTCGACCTCAACGGCTTCTACTCCAAGCTGAAGGCCGACAACTTCAACCGCAACTACATGCTGTGGACGAGCAGCGCGTTGGGCGGTGGCGGCGTGCTCACCGCCAACTCGATTCAGAACGGCGTGGTCACCAGCGGCTCGGTCACTGGCGGCACCGGTTCGTACGGCGTGTACGACCAGATCTCACGCCCCGGCGCGGCGTCGGAGTCGAAGTACCTCGCCCTGAGCGCGGACTGGAACGTCACCGATCACTTCACTCTCAAGGGCCAGGTCGGCACCACCCGCGGTACCGGTTCGAGCCCCACTCAGGACGTGATCGAACTGGGTACCAACGTCGGCGCCGGCGGCAGCTGGGACATGCGCGGCCTGGGCAAGCCGATCAACTGGACGATGGGCGGCGACAACAGCACGCCGTCGGCGATCAACCCGTCCGCCGGCTGGATCTTCGGCGGCCAGGGCATCAAGGTGAAGGACAAGGAAGACTGGGCCCAGTTCGACGGTGAGCTCGACTTCGACGAAGGCGCGCTGACCTCGCTGGAATTCGGTGCCCGCTACGCCAAGCACGAGCGTGGCAATCCGTTCGAGGTGGCGCAGGGTCCGGCCGGCGACTGGACCAACCTGGCTAACTATCCGACCAGCTGGTCGAACTACCCGGGCGACTTCGGCAGTTCGCTCGGCGGCAGCTTCCCGTCGAACATCTGGTACTACTCGCCTGGACAGCTGGCCGACTTCGACTCGAAGTTCACCACGCGCGATCCGGTCGCACGCCTGTACTTCAATGACATCTACAAGGTCCAGGAGAAGGACTCGGCTGCCTACATGCAGCTGAACTTCCAGTCCGGCATCGTCAGCGGCAACTTCGGCGTGCGCTACGTGAAGACTAAGGAGAACATCGGCTACACCTCCACGGCGCCCGATGCCGAGGCCACCCGGGTCAGCGGCCCGATCACCGGCTCCGCCTTCGGCACCTACTACTGGAACAACTACGAGCACAGCTACGACAAATTCCTGCCCAGCGCGAACCTGAAGTTCGACCTCAACGACCAGTGGGTGGCCCGCTTCGCCGCCTCGCAGACGATGACGCGTCCGGACTATTCGGCTCTGGCCGGCTACGTTTCGGCCGACGACCTCACCCACACCGGCAGCGGCGGCAATCCGAAACTTCGTCCGCTCATCTCGAGCAATTTCGACGCCTCGGTGGAGTGGTACTTCGCGCCGCGCGGGCTGCTGTCGGCCGGCGTCTATGCGATGAACCTGAAGGACTACGTCAACTTCGGCAACGAGGTGCGCACCTTCAAGGACATCCAGGCCAGCACCAACGCCGGCCAGGACGTGTTCGCCGACTACCTGATCAGCGTGCCGAAGAATACCAACGGTCAGGTACGCGGCCTGGAGCTGAACTACATCCAGCCGATCGGCGACAACTTCGGCGTGCAGGCGAACTACACCTATGCCGATGGTCACGCCACCGGAAACCAGCCGTTGCAGGGCACCTCGAAGAACACCTACAACGTGTCGGGCTACTTCGAGAACAAGCGATTCAACGCCCGCATCAGCTACACCTACCGCTCGGAGTTCTACGCGGGCGTGAGCCGTACCGACAACTTCTACCAGCAGGGTATCGGTAACCTGGCGGCGTCGTTCGGCGTGCAGCTCACCGACTGGATGTCGCTCTCGCTGGACGCGATGAACCTCAACGATCCGAAGCTCCGCTACTACGTAAAGAGCGACACGATCGGCAAGCTGCCTCACGCGACCTATGTCAACGGCCGCCAGTACTACGTGAACCTGCGCTTCAAGCTCTGACCTGCCCGACGCAGCGCCGCTTCGACCCCGGCGCTGCGCCAGGCCCCTGGCCATGGACGGCCGCCTCCCTGGGTTTCATTCTCTCCCCGCGGGTCCGAACGCTTTCGGGCCCGTTTTTTTTGGCGGCGTGGCAGCATGCCGCGTTGCCGCCACCTTCGCTGGAGCGCCCGATGTCACGATGCCCACCGCTGGTCCGCCTGGTCCTGGTTGCTACCGCCGTCGCGCTTGCCGCATGCGCGCCGACCGCCGTCCGGCCGCCGCTGTCCGTCGCCGGTCCCACGGCCGCACCGCCCATCGCGCTGATTCCGCAGGTGGCGTCCCTGCATCGCGGCGTCGGTAGCTTCGAGCTGCGCGACGGCGCGGCAATCAGCGTGCCGGCGAACGATGGCGCGGCCCGGGAGGCGGCGCAGTGGCTGGCAGACCGGGTGCGATCCAGCCGCCAGCTCATGCTCAAGCAAACCGCCGCGGCGCCGGCCGCCGTGCGCTTCGTGCGCGATCCGGCGATCGCCGCGGACGAGGGTTATCGCCTCACCGTCACGCCCGATGGCGTGGACATCCGCGCGCGCACCGATGCCGGCCTGTTCTATGGGGCGGTGACGCTGTGGCAGCTGGTGACCGCGGTGCCGGCCGGCGAGCCGTTGCCCGCGCTTACCATCGACGACGCACCGCGCTTCGCCTGGCGCGGCCTGATGCTCGATTCGGTGCGTCACATGCAGACGCCGGACGAGATCCGCACGCTGATCGAACAGATGGCCGAGCACAAGCTCAACGTGCTGCATTGGCATCTCACCGACGACCAGGGCTGGCGCATCCAGATCAAGCGGTATCCCGAGCTCACCCGCATCGGGGCCTGGCGCACGCCGCCGGATGCTGGGCGCTACGGCGAGCCCAAGCGCTATGGCGGCTTCTACACGCAGGACGAGATCCGCCAGATCGTCGCCTATGCCGCCGCGCGGCAGATCACGGTGGTGCCGGAGATCGACATGCCCGGCCACGCCACCGCGGCGGTGGCGGCGTATCCACGCCTGGGCGTCACCGGCAAGCGCATTGCCGTATCGACCGACTGGGGCGTCAACACCACGCTGTACAACCCGAGCCCCGCCACGGTGCGCTTCATGCAGCACGTGCTGGACGAGGTGATGACGCTGTTTCCCTCGCGCTTCATCCACCTCGGCGGCGACGAGGCGGTGAAGGACGAATGGCAGGCCTCGCGCGCCGTGCAGGCGCAGCGCAAGCGACTGGGCCTGGCCAGCGACGACGCGCTGCAAAGCTGGTTCATGGATCAGCTCGGCAGCTACCTCGCCGCCCACGGGCGCCGCATGATCGGCTGGGACGAGATCCTCGATGGCGGCGTGCCCGGCAATGCCGCGGTGATGTCCTGGCGCGGCAGCAAGGGCGCCGTGGCCGCCGCGCAGAAGGGCCACGACGTGGTGCTGTCGCCGGCGCCCGATCTGTACTTCGACCAGCTGCAGAGCGATCGCGCGGACGAAACCACCGGTCGCCTGCCGGTGAAGTCGCTGGCCGACATCTACGCCTTCGAGCCGATCCCCAAGGCGCTCGACGCGGCGCAGGCCGCGCACGTGCTGGGCGCCCAGGCGAACGTGTGGACCGAGCACATGCCGAGCTTCGCGCACATCGAGCATGCGGTATTCCCGCGCCTGGACGCGCTGGCCGAAGCCACCTGGACGCCGCTTGCGCGGCGCAACTGGCCCGATTTCCTCGCCCGCCTGCCGGTGCAGCTGGCGCGCTATCGCGCTGCGGGTATCGGCTATGCCGACAGCGCCTTCGCCCCTGCGATCACGGTCGATGCCGACGCCGCACTGGCTCACGGGCGCACGCAGGTGCGCATCGCCAACCAGGCGGACTTCGGCACGTTGCGCTACACGCTCGACGGCAGCGCGCCCGGCGCGACGTCGCCCGCGTATGTCGCGCCGTTCGAGGTAACGCTGCCGGCGACGGTGCGCGCTGCCGCCTTCGCGCCCGATGGCGACGCGCTGGCCGCGCCGCGCACGCAGGTGATCGACCGCGCCTCGCTGCTCACCCGCAACGGCAGCGAGCTCACCAATTGCCCCGGCAGCCCGTTCCGCCTGCGCGTGCAGCCCGAGCCGGATGCCACCACGCTAGCGCCGGTCTATACCGTGCCGCTGTTCAACAGCTGCCAGCAGTGGCAGGGCGCGTCGCTCGACGGCGTCGACACCTTGCATGTGACCCTGCAGCGGCTGCCCAACAACTACGCGCTCGCGCACGAGGCCAAGCTGGTCGTGCAGCGCCCCCGCGCTACGCCGTTCGGCGAGCTGGTGGCGCACGTGGACGGCTGTGAGGGCGTCGTGCTGGCTCGTTGGCCGCTGCCCGACCCCGCACGCTCGCCGCGCTCGCAGCCGTTCGACGCGGCCATAACGCCGACCACGGGCAAACACGACCTCTGCTTCGTCCTCACGGCGCCCACCGCCGGTCCGCTGCATGCGTTCGACCGGGTCGAGCTGGGGGAGGGCGCGAAGTGAGGTGGCGTAGCGACCGGGCGATTGCACGCAAGGCACTTTCGGCTGCTGCGATCCGGCGCATGACTGACCACCATTCGAGCCATGCCTGAAGCCACCGTCCATCCATCCGGCCCACGCTTCGCCTCCGTCGACGCCCTGCGCGGCCTCACCGTGGCCGCGATGCTGCTGGTCAACGATCCGGGCGACTGGGGGCACGTCTACTGGCCGCTGGAACATGCCGAGTGGCACGGCTGCACGCCGACCGACCTGATCTTTCCGTTCTTCCTGTTCATCGTGGGCGTGTCGATCGCGCTCGCCTTCGGACCGAAGCTCGAACGAGGCGACGCGCGCGCACCGCTGCTCCGCGGTGCATGGCTGCGCGCGCTACGCATCCTCGCGCTCGGCCTGGCGATCAACCTGCTCGCCGCGTGGCTGATGCCCGGCGCGCACCTGCGATTGCCAGGCGTGCTGCAGCGGATTGCGCTGTGCTTTGCGCTGGCCGTGCCGCTGGCGTTGCTCACGCGGGCGTGGACGCAGGGGGCGCTGATCGTGGTGATCCTCGCCGGCTACGCCTGGTTGCTGCATCTGGGGGGTACGCTGGCGCCGTGGGACAACCTGGTCAGTCGCAGCGATAGCGCGCTGTTCGGCCGCTTCGTCTACCAGATCGACCCGGCCAGCGGCCGCGGCCATGACCCGGAAGGATTGCTCGGCACGCTGCCGTCGCTGGCCACCACGCTGCTCGGCTTGATCGCCGGGCGCTGGCTGCGCGCCGGACGTGCGCGGCGCCTGTGGCCGATGGGCGTCGCCTTGTTGGTGGCGGGCTGGGCATGGTCGCTGGTGCTGCCGTTCAACAAGAATCTGTGGACGCCCTCGTTCGTGTTGTGGACCGGCGGCTGGGCGATGCTCGCGCTGGGGCTGGTGCATGACGCCATCGATCGCCGTGGCTTCCCGCCGATCGGCCACCGCTTCGGCGTCAACGCCATCGCAGCGTATGCCGGCTCGGAACTGATGCAGATCCTGCTGCCGGCCACGGGCGCGCAGCAGCTGCTGTACACCGATGGGTTGGCGCGTTGGATCACGCCGCTGGCCGGGCCGTATGTGGCGTCGCTGGCGTGGGCGATCGCCTTTGTCGCGCTGTGGTGGGTGATCGTGTGGGCGATGGACCGGCGAGGCATCCACCTGAAGCTGTAACCTCGCCGGTCGTGCCATCGTGCTGTAAGACGAGCCGCCTACAAGACGCGTTTGCCTCCGGAGTGGCCCATGCGTCGCCTGATCTGCCTCACCCTCCTGCTCGGACTGCTGCCGATGGTTAACGCTGTGCACGCCGCCGAGAAACCGCTCGCATCGAAGGTGCGGGTGATCGGCCACCGCGGCGCCAGCGCCCTGCGGCCCGAGCACACGCTGACCTCGTACACCAAGGCGATCGCCGATGGCGCCGATGTGATCGAGCCGGACCTGGTGATGACGAAGGACGGCGTGATGGTGGCGCGCCACGAGAACAACATCGCCGAAACCACCGACGTGGCGAACCATCCCGAGTTCGCCTCGCGCAAGACCACCAAGGTGATCGACGGCCAGCGGGTCACTGGCTGGTTCACCGAGGACTTCACCCTCGCCGAGCTGAAAACCCTGCGCGCCCGCGAGCGCCTGCCCGAGTTGCGCGGCACCGTCTACGACGGGCAGTTCCAGATCGCCACCCTGGACGAGATCATCGACTTCGTCGCCGCCGAATCGGCCGCGCGCGGGCGGGTGATTGGGCTGATCCCGGAGATCAAGCACGGCACTTACTTCCAGCGCATCGGCCTGCCGATGGAAGACGCGCTGCTCGCCACGCTGGCCGCGCATGCGTACACGCGCACCGCGCCGGTGGAGATCCAGTCGTTCGAGATCGCCAACCTGAAGTATCTGCGCGGCAAGCTAGGCAAGACGCACACCAACATCACGCTGCTGCAGCTGATCGACGAACCGGCGATGCACCCGGGCGACGTGCTGGCCGCCGACGGCGCGCTCACCTACGCGCAGATGATCACGCCGGCAGGGCTCAAGGCGATCGCGCAGTATGCCGACGCGATCGGTCCCGTCTACCACGCCATCATCCCGTACACCGTCGACGGCCACCTCGGCGCGCCCACCACGCTCGTACACGACGCGCACGCCGCGGGCCTCGAGGTGCACCCGTACACCTTTCGCCCGGAGAACACCTTCCTGGCGAAAAACTTCTGGCAGGGCGATAACCCGAACACCTTCAACGCCGCCGGCATGCTGGCGCAGCTGAAGGTGTACCTGGATACCGGCATCGATGCGTTCTTCACCGACGATCCGGGGCTGGGGCGGCAGGCGGTCGACGCGCGCTGACGCGGGCGGACACGTGGCTGTCACCGCGGTGTAGCGCGTGCCGGCAAGCATGCGCGGCTTCGCTTCCAGAATCGCCGCCATGCCCCGCCTGTTTCGCTCCTGCCTCGGCCTGCTGGCCCTCGCGCTCGCTCTGCCGGCCGCCGCCACGCCGGTGCTGCTGATCTCCATCGACGGCCTGCGTCCGGCGGACGTGCTGCACGCGAAGAAGCGCGGCCTGGCATTGCCCAACCTCACCCGCTTCGTGCACGAGGGCAGCTATGCCGAAGGCGTCACCGGCGTGCTGCCCACGCTCACCTACCCCAGTCACGTCTCCCTGCTCACCGGCGTGTCGCCGCGCGTGCACGGCGTGGGCGGCAACCTCAGCTTCGATCCGCTCAACAAGAACCAGCTCGGCTGGGACTGGTACGCCAGCGACATCAAGGTGCCCACGCTGTGGCAGGCCGCGCACGACGCAGGACTCTCCACCGCCAACGTGCACTGGCCGGTAAGCGTGGGTGCCGTGGGCGTGGACTGGAACCTGCCACAGATCTGGCGCACCGGCACCGACGACGATCGCAAGCTGCTCGCCGCGCTGGCCACGCCCGGCCTGCTGCCGGCGCTGGAGAAAGACCTCGGCCCGTACCCGCAGGGCATCAACGAGGAGCTGGACGGCGACCAGGCTCGCGCCCGCTTCGCGGTGAAGCTGCTCGAGCTGCACCGGCCGCAGTTCATGACCGTCTACTTCGCCGCGCTCGACCACGAAGAGCACGCCAAGGGCCCGGGCACGTCCGACGCCAGCCGCGTGCTCGAGCAGATCGACGCGCTGGTCGGCGAAGTGGCCGATGCCGCGCGCCGCGTGCATCCGGATGGCGTCGTTGCGGTGGTGTCCGACCACGGCTTTGCGCCCGTCACGCAGGACGTGAACCTGTACGCGCCGTTCCTCAAGGAAGGCCTGGTGACGCTGAAGAACGGCGCCATCACCGACTGGCAGGCGGCGGTGTGGAACGACGGCGGCAGCGCGGCCATCGTGCTGCGCGATCCTTCCGATGCATCGGTGAAGGCACGCGTGCAGGCGCTGCTCGATCGTCTGCGCCAGGATCCGGCCTATGGCATCGCCGAGATCCTCGATCGTGAGCAGTTGCTGGCCAAGGGCGGCAGCGACAAGGCGAGCTGGTTCGTGGTGTTCAAACCCGGTTACGAACTGGGTATCACTGTGGACGCGCCACTGCCGTCGCCCTCGCACTACCACGGCATGCACGGCTATGACCCGTCACGCCCCGATCAGCGGGCCACCTTGCTGATCACAGGCCCGGGCGTACCGGCTGGGCGCGACCTCGGCGTGGTCGACATGCGCGACATCGCGCCCACGCTGGCCGACTACCTCGGCGTGGCGCTTCCCACGGCGCAAGGACATGCGCTGCTCGCGCCGACGCACTGAATGATCCGGCGGATGTGACAGAACGGTTTAGCCGTCCAAACGCGCTGACACGCCGGTGTAAGCGCCGCTTCACACGCGCCACCCATGCTTTCGCGATCCGTTCCGCCGGGGCGGTCGCAGGTTCCCTTTTCCCACTGATGCCGCGAGGGCTCGCGCCCCCGCGACGAGGATGTGCACGCATGTCGAACCGTCTGATCTCCCATCGCCGCGCCGTGCTGGCGCTTGCCCTCTTTGCCGCGCTGCAGGGAAGCGCGCTGGCCACCGATACGCCCAGCGCCACGGATGCCGCGCCCGTTGATGCCGCCGCCGACGTCAGCAAGGTCAAGCAGCTGCAGACGGTGTCGGTGATCGGCCAGGGCGAGTCGCGCCAGGTGCAGCGCATCACCAGCGAAGACGTGAAGGTGCTGCCGCCGGGCAGCAGCCCGCTCAAGGTGCTGGAAGGCAAGCCGGGCGTGCACTTCGAGTCGGCCGATCCGTTCGGCAACTACGAGTGGTCCACCCGCATCAGCCTGCGCGGCTTCAACCAGAACCGCCTCGGCTTCACGCTGGACGGCATCCCGCTGGGCGACATGAGCTACGGTAACCAGAACGGCCTGCACATCAGCCGCGCGCTGATCGCCGAGAACCTCGGCGGCGCCGAGCTGGCCGAGGGCATCGGCTCACTGGGCACCGCGTCCACCAGCGATCTGGGCGGCACGGTGCAGTTCTACTCGGCCGACCCTACGCCCGACTACGGCGTCACCGTGGCGCAGAGCATCGGCACCGACTCGGCCCGCCGCACCTACGCGCGGCTCGACACCGGCGACCACCACGGCTTTGCCATGTACCTGTCCGGTGCGTACGCCACCGTGGACAAGTGGAAGGGCCAAGGCGACCAGACGCAGAAGCAGTTCAACGGCAAGGCGGTGTACGACTTCGGCGACGACAGCCGCGTCGGCGCGCTGCTCACCACCTCCAGCCGTCACGAGAACGATTACCAGGATCTCTCGCTCGCGCTGGAAAAGCGCAACGGCTGGAACTGGGACAACTTCCGCCCCGACTGGAACCGCGCCGTGGCCGTGGCCACCCAATACCAGACCACCGGCACGGTAAACGATGGCAACGTGCAGAGCGTGGACGACGCCTACTACGATGCCAGCGGCCTGCGCGACGACACCGTGGCCAGCGTGTTCGGTGATTTCGCGCTCAGCGACGCCGTGCGCCTGAAGGCCACCGGCTACTACCACAACGATCGCGGCCAGGGTCACTGGTGGACGCCGTACGTGCCGTCCTATCCGGGCACGCCGCAGCAGACGCCGATCTCGATCCGCACCACCGAGTACGGCATCGACCGCGGCGGTCTCACCGCGGCGCTGAGCTGGGACATCGGCATCCACCACGTGGAGGCGGGGTTCTGGTACGAGGACTCCAACCACAACGTGCAGCGCAACTATTACTACGTCAGCGGCCCGGTCAGCGACAACTACTTCCTCGAAGATCCGAACCTGCGCCAGTTCTACCAGCACTACGAAACCACTACCCGCCAGTTCTACGTGCAGGACAGCTTCAAGCTGCTGGATGATCGCCTGAGCGTGGACGTGGGCTTCAAGTCGCCGCACAGCAAGGTCACCGCGCGCGCCGTGCCAGGCACGCTCACCTACGGCACCGCCGGTGCCTACGCCGCCGGCACGCTGACCGCGAAGAAGACCTTCCTGCCGCAGATCGGTGCTAGCTACCAGCTCGGCGGCGGCTTCGAGGTGTTCGGCTCCTACGCCAAGAACATCGCCGCCTACCAGGCCGGCATCACCGGCCCGATGGCTACCACCCAGGTCGCCTTCGACACCTTCGGCAAGCAGCTCAAGCCCGAGCAGTCGAGCACCATCGAAGGCGGCCTGCGCCAGGTTGGCGACTTCTACCAGGCCTCGCTGGCGCTGTACGACGTGAAGTTCGACAACCGCCTGCTGGTGATCTCGCAGTGCGCCGGCATCGTCGGCTGCGCCAGCGGCTACGCAAACGTGGGCTCGGTGAGCAGCCGCGGCGCCGAGCTGGCGGTGAACTTCAAGCTCGCCGACGACCTGCACTGGTCCAACTCGCTCTCCTACAACCGCTCGCGCTACGACAACGACTACGTCAGCGGCTTCGACGCGCAGAACAATCCGATCGTGGTGCCCACCAAGGGCAAGACCGTGGTCGACAGCCCCAAGCAGCTGATCGCCTCGGAGCTGGTGTGGACGCCGGGGCCGTGGGACCTGCGTCTGTCGGCCCACTACACCGGCAAGCGCTACTACACCTACATCAACGACGCCGGCGTGCCGTCGTACTGGTTGTTCAACGCCGCGGTCGGCTACGACTTCGGCAAGCTCGGGTTTGCGCAGGAGATCAAGCTTGCGCTCAACGTCACCAACCTCGCCAACAAGCGCTATTTCGGCACCATCGGCTCCAACGGCTTCGTGGTCAGCGACGCCGGCGGTACCTTCCAGACCCTGCTGGCCGGTGCCCCGCGCGCCAGCATGCTGACGGCGACCGTGCGGTTCTGAGCGTCCACGCGCCGCCCGGCCCAGCGCTGAGCCGGGCGGCGCTATGATCGAGCGGACCCCGAAGGATCTCCGGCATGGCCGACGCTCGTCGCGGGAGTCCGCGCTCCCTGATCGCTCCGGCCATTGCCCTCGCGGCGGCCGGGGCTGTTCTTGGCGGTTTGATGGCCGCACCAGGCGCCGCCGATGGCTGGCGTGTGCTGCACTGGGCGTGCAAGCCGCTGGCGACGGTGTTAGTCATCGCGATGGCCTGGCATACGCCGTGGCCGTTGTCCGCGCGCTACCGCCGACGAGTGCTTGCCGGCTTGGGCTTCGCCTTGCTCGGTGACGTATTGCTGATGCTGCCGGGCGACTTCTTCGTGCCGGGGTTGGCCGCATTCCTGCTCTCCCACGTCGCTTTCCTTGCCGCGTGGTTGGACGACAGCCACTTCGCCATGCGTCCGCTGGCCTGGCTCGCCTGCCTGCTGGCTGCGGTCGGCCTGCTGGGGTTGCTCTGGCCGTTCGTCGCGCCCGCGCTGCGGGTGCCGGTAATGATCTACGCGCTGGTGCTGGCGACGATGGCGGGGCAGGCGGTGGGTCGTGCCTGGCAGCGTGCGGCGATGGCCGACGCCCTGGCACACCCCGCACGTCGCGCCGCGCTTGGCGCCCTGCTGTTCATGGTCAGCGACAGCCTGCTGGCGTGGGACCGCTTCCGCCATGCGCTGCCGCTGTCGGCGCTATGGGTGCTCGGCACCTACTATCCGGCGATCGGGCTGATCGCCGGGTCGGTCGGGCGCGAATCCGAACGCAGACGCTGACCGTCGGGGTGAGTGCGCGGTCAGCGAGCGCCTTTTGTGCATCGCCAGGTATGGCCTCACGTCGTCCAGCCGCGCGCATTCGCGTAGCCGGCCAACGGCACCAGGCCGATCGCCACGAGCAGCACTACGCCCTGCAGCAACGGCGCCACGCCGCTGGCGGCCTTCAGGTGGTCCATCATGACGAACAGGCCGACGTCCTGCGCCAGCACGCCCAGCAGGGAGGCGATGAGCAGGCCGGTCGCCCAGCGCTTGCGCAACAACAGGCAGATGCATCCCAGCGCGCCGCCGATGACTGCGACACCGGTGGCCACGAGAGCCCAGAGCGGACGTTCGCGGTACAGCGCCTGCTGTGCCTCGGGCAGCCGGGCGAGGTCCTCGGGGGTGAGCTGCAGGTCGGCCACGAAGGCCGTGCAGCCGGCGAGGTTCCACAGCAGGGCGAGCGCAGCGATAACGTAGAACCAGGTAGGGGGCTTGTTCATGACCTGCTCCTCGAAGAACCCGGCTCGACCGGCCGGCGGCAGGATTAGACCGCCGGATGCCGATCGTTCGTCAAGTGGCGTCGCAGATGCACCGCGCGCATGGCCGTGGACTAGCTAGAAAGCGCCTGGCCGAAAAAAAACGCCACCCGTTGCCGGGTGGCGCCAAAACAGCTTGAAAGAGGCCGGGACACCGTCCCGGCCTCCGCCCGCACGATCAGAAATCGTACGAGGCGCTCAGACGCACATAACGCGGGGCTTCGAAGTAGATGCCCTGGTTGTACGTGTTGGAGACCGTGTACTTGGCGGCCTCGAACGTCGCATCGGACTGCAGTGCCTTGGTTTCGTTCAGCACGTTGAACACATCCAGGCTGAAAGCCAGCTTGTGATCCGCGAACGCCGGACGATAGGCCACGCTCAGGTCGAGCTTCTTGGTCCACGGGTTGCGGCCCGCATCGCCAGGAGCCGACGGGGAGCCGGCGCACCAGTGGTAGCTCGACTTGTAGCTGCTCGGATCAGACTCGTTGGTGCCGTAGTAACCCAGGCAGCTCTTCGGTGCGCCGGACTGCACGCGCAGGGCACCGGACAGCATCCACTCCGGATTGAGCTGGTAGCTGCCACGTACCTTCAGCTGGTGGCGGCGGTCGTTCGCCAGCAGGCCGTACGAGTGGTCCATCAGTGCGGCAGTGTCCCAGTCCTGCGTCTTGGAGACGTCGTCCTGGCCAATGTCGGACTTCACCTGTCCCTCGGTGTTGCCGTAGCTACGCGAGAAGGTGTAGTCAACGCGGGCCTGCCACTTGCCGTCGAACGGATGCTCCAGGTACATGTCGAGCGCGTAGTACTTGCGCTTGGCGCCTTCGTTGAAACCCCAGTCTTCCTTGGACATGCGGATGAGCTCGGAACCCGAGCCATCGGCATAGTTGACCTTGAAGGTGTTGGTCTCGCCCGGGTTGAAGATGTAGCAACCGCGGAAGTCCAGCTTGCTGGAGTCGATGCCCAGCGAGTCGGCCTTGTCGGCCAGGCGCTGGATGTCGCAAACGTCGTCGATGGCGGTCTGCAGCTTGCGGAACGTCAGCTTGGCACCGGTCACCCACTGCTGACCCAGAGCCTTGTCGAAGCCGACCATCACCTCGTCCTGGTACTGCGACTTGAGGTTGGTTGCTGTCACGGTCTGCGGGTCCGGCGAGACGCCGTACTCGTTGTTGGACGACACCGGGCCGGGGCCAATGGAGGTCAGGCCGGTCGGGTTGCCGTTGGCGTCGATGCCCGTGTAGGTGAAGTATTCGTCGGTGAACGTGGAGGCGGAGGCACCACGGATCGCCACGCTGGCCGGCAGCGCCAGGTAGTAGCGACCCAGGTTGCCGTAGACCTTCAACGAGGAATCACCGAACACGTCCCAGCTCGCGCCCAGGCGGGGAGCCCACTGGTTGTCGTTGTTGACGTAGGCCTGGCCGAGGTTGTTGTAGTTGGTGAACTTGTCGTTGCGCAGGCCGAGATTCAGCAGGACGTTGCTGCTGACCTGCCAGGAGTCTTCCAGGTAGTACGCCTTCTGCTTCACCGACATGCTGGTGATGTTGTCGAGGATGTAGCGATCGACGTAGTAGCCATCACCGCCTGGGGCACCAACGCCGAGGCCCGCATCGAGTGCTTCGTCGGGGGCATTGGTCTTGCCGTAGATCCAGGCATAACCCGGGCCGGTCATGCCCTGACCCTCGTTGGAGGAGCCGTAGTACATGTTGTCGATACCGGCCGACAGGGTGTGGTCGCCCAGGCGGTACTCGAGGTCGGCACGCAGGCCGTGGGTCTTGTTCTGCGCGCTCGGATCCTTCGCGTACAGAGCGGTCTGTCCGTTGCGGATCGGCGAGCCACCGGTGTAGGCCGGGTTCTGGTTGTACGAGGTGTACAGGTACGGCTGATCGCTCGCGCCGGGAACGGCCGAGTAGTCCTCGTTCTTGCTCCAGCCGTACTGCGCGCTGAAGGTCAGGTCATCGGTGATGTAGCTGGTGTACTTGCCGATGTAGTAGTGCGACGACATCTTGGTCGAGGTGTCGTTGCCGATGAAGCTGCCGGTTTTGCCGGTGCTGTAGTCGTACTGGTACAGCTGACCGGCATATTCGTCCTTGTTGTCGATCGCGGTCAGCTCAAGGATATTGCTGTCGTTGATGTTCCAGTCGAGCTTGGCGTACACCTTCGGACGGCTGTACTGGTAGTACAGGTTGTTCGGGTTCGAGGACTGGATCGACGAGGTCGACTTGCCCTGCTCCTTGTCTGCCTCGGCGGCCAGGAAGAAGAACAGCTTGTCCTTGATCAGCGGACCGCCGACGTAAGCGCTATACGTGGTTTCCCAGCTGCCGTTGTCCTTGCGCGAACGGTACACCGTGCCCGGCAGGCTGCCGTCCTGGTAGGTGTAGCCGTTTGGCAGGCGCTGGTTGGGGAAGTACACGTAAGCCGGATCGGCTGCGGCGTACTTCGGCGACCACACCACCTGCGCCCCGAAGTGCCACTCATTGGTGCCGCGCTTGCCGACCTGGTTGATCACGCCGCCGTCGGAGCGACCGTACTTGGCGCTGTAGCCGCCGGTCAGCACCTGCTGCTGGTCGATGGCGCCGTAGGGCAGGCCAACGCCACCCAGCGCGTTCAACGGATTGGTGGTGTTGTAGCCGTTGATGTAATAGGCGTTCTCGCTGACGCCCGCGCCGCCGAACGACACGGCGTTGTTGAAGTAGCCGCTGCCGGCCACGGTGCCCGGTGCGAGCAGTGCGATGGACTCGGCGGTGCGGTTGAGCGGCAGGCGCTGCAGATCCTGCGAGGTGATCACGGTACGCGAGTCGACCGAGGTGACGTCGATCGAGGGCAGCGCGTTGGCCGACACCGAGATGGCGCTCAGCTGCTGCGCGTTGTTCGCCGAGGCGCCCAGGTCGACTTCGACGCCGCCGCCCACGCGCAGCGAGACATTGTTGCGCGAGTCGACGGTCTGGCCGTCCTTCAGCAGGGTGACGGTGTAGTTACCCACCGGCAGCGAGCTGGCCGAGTAGCGGCCGGACGCGTCCACGGTGACCTGGCGGGAGAAGCCCGACTCGCTGTCGATCTTCACAGTCTGGCCGGCACCATTCGGCACCTGGCCGAAGATGGCACCCGTGGTGGCCTGGCCGAACGCCGCGCCGGCCAGGCTCATGCCCACGGCCAACGCCAGCGCCGAGCGGCGATTAAACAAAGTGTGCTTCATTGTTATTTGAACTCCAGACAAACAATAGCCGTGGGCCAGCACCTGCGTGCTGGGCCGGATGGCTTGGAGACGGAACGCTGCCTTGGGGAAGGTGGCGCACCACGGCATCGTCTAGCTTGGGGGATCGACGATGTAACGCCGACGTTAAGCCAAGGTTGCCCTTCAGTGCAACCCAGCTAACGACATGCAATTCGTGTATACGCCGGAAAGTTCCCGCCAGCAGGCACTAAGGCGCGACCGTTGGCGCCGTTTTCGCGTGGCGATCCTGATCCAGCGGGGCTCACATTCTTGTGTCGGCGGCGGCTCTGCCGCGGATTTCTCGAGGTACGACATGCAAAGAGGCGCGGTTGCCCGCGCCTCTTTGGTGCCTCATGACGATCCCCCGAAGGGGACTCAGGCCTCCAGCAGCGGCTGCCCGTCGCCCGAGGGTTGGTCAGCGTGATGGTCGGTGGACAGCAGCATGTAGAACGCCGGCACCACGAACAGGGTGAACAACGTGCCGATCGCCAGGCCAGTGGAGATCACCAGGCCCATGTTGAAGCGACCCGCCGCACCGGCGCCGGAGGCGATCACCAGCGGCACCACACCCAGCACCATCGCGGCGGTGGTCATCAGGATCGGGCGCAGGCGCACGGCGGCGGCGTGCTCGATCGCCTCGCGCTTGCTCATGCCCGCCAACTGCGAATGGTTGGCGAACTCCACCATCAGGATGCCGTGCTTGGAGATCAGGCCCATCAGGGTCACCAGGCCCACCTCGGTGTAGATGTTGAGGCTGGTGAACAGGTTGACGAAGATCAGCGCGCCGAACAGCGCCAGCGGCACCGAGACGAGGATCACGATGGGGTCACGCAGGCTGTTGAACTGCGCGGCCAGCGCCAGGAACACGATGATCACGGCGAACAGCAGGGTGCCGCCGAAGCCGCCCGATTCCTGCGTGAACTGCCGCGACTGGCCGGCGTAATCCACGGTGTAGCCGGTGGGCGCGACTTCCTTCACCAGGTCGCTGAGGTACTTCAGCGCATCGCCCTGCGACATGCCGGACACGCCGGAGATGGTCGCCGAGTTCAACTGCTGAAAGTGGTTGAGCGAACGCGGCACCACCTGGTGCTTGATCTTGGCCACGGTGGACGCCTGGATCACCTCGCCGCCCGGCGTGTTGATGTAGTAGTCCAGCACCTGGTGCGGGTTCAGCCGATCGGCCTGCAGCACCTGCGGGATCACGCGGTACGAGCGGCCGGAGATCGAGAAGTAGTTGACGTAGCCGCCGCCCAGCGCCGCGCCCAGTGAAGCGCCGATGTCCTGCTGGGTCAGCCCCAGCGAGGTGATCATGTCGCGGTCGAACGACACCGTCGCCTGCGGCTTGTCCACCTTCAGATCCGAGTCGATGAAGTAGAACTTGCCGCTGGCCTGCGCCTTGGCGAGCACCTGGCTGGCGACCTCGTTGAGGTTCTCGAACGGCTCGGTGGTGGTGATCACCATCTGGATCGGCAGACCCGAGGCGCCCGGCAGCGGCGGGAACTGGAACGCCGCCACCTGCGCACCGGCAATGCCGTTCCAGGCCTGCTGCAGCTCCTGTTGCAGCTGCTGGGCCGAGCGGCTGCGCTGATCCCAGGGCTTGAACAACACGCCGCCGATGCCCTGGTTGGTGGTCGGTACGCCGGTGAGCTGGAACATCTGCTCGTACTCCGGCAGCTTCTTCGCCGCGGCGAACATCTGCTCGGCGTACACGTTCATCTGCTGCGCGGTGGCATTCGGCGCGCCGACGATCTGCCCGGCCACGATGCCCTGGTCCTCTTCCGGAGCCAGCTGCGACTGCGCCGTCATGCCCAGCGCGACGGTCGCCAGCAACAGCAGGGCGGACATCACGATCACCACCGACCAGGTCGACAGCGTGCCGTGCAGCATGCGCTTGTAGCCGTGCTGCACGCGCTCGAACTGGTGGTCGATGAACTTCACGAAGCGCCCGTCGTCCTGCTCGGCGCGGAAGAACTTCGCGCACATCATCGGCGACAGCGTGAGCGCCACCACCGCCGACACGGTCACCGCGCCGGCGAGGGTGAACGCGAACTCGGTGAACAGCGCGCCGGTGAGACCCTTCTGGAAACCGATCGGCACGTACACCGCGATCAGCACCACGGTCATCGCCAGAATCGGCCCGCCCAGTTCGCGCGCGGCCAGCAGCGCCGATTGCAGCGGGGTCTTGTGCTCTTCCTTCATGTGCCGGTCGACGTTCTCCACCACGATGATCGCGTCGTCCACCACCAGGCCGATCGCCAGCACCAGCGCCAGCAGGGTCAGCAGGTTGATCGAGTAACCCAGCGCCAGCATCACGAAGAAGGTGCCCACCAGCGACAGCGGCATCGCGATCACCGGGATGATCACCGCGCGCAGGCTGCCCAGGAACAGGAAGATCACCACCGTGACGATCACCAGCGCCTCGACCAGGGTCTTGACCACCTCGTCGATCGAGCTGTTCACGAACTCGGTACCGTCGTAGACGATCTCGCCGGTGATGCCGCTGGGCAACTGATGCTGGATCTCGGGGAACGCGTCGCGCACGGCCTTGGCCACGTCCAGCACGTTGGCGTCCGGCGCTACCTTGATGCCGATGAACACCGAACGCTTGCCGCTGAAGGCCACGTTGAAGTCGTAGCTGTCCGAGCCCAGTGTCACCGTGGCGACGTCCTGCAGGCGCACGATGGCGCCCTTGTCCTGTTTCACCGCCAGCTGCTTGAACTCGTCCACCGTGTGCAGGTCGCTGGCGGCGGTGAGGTCCACCGTCACCGCCTGGCCCTTGGACGAGCCCACCGCGGCGAGGTAGTTGTTCGCCGCCAGCGCCTTGTTGACGTCTGCCGCCGTGACGCCGTGGGCGGCCATCTTGGCCGGGTCCAGCCAGGCGCGCAGCGCGAAGTTGCGCGCGCCGAGCAGCTCGGCGGTCTGCACGCCGGAGATCGAATCCAGCTTGGGCTTGACCACGCGCGAGAGGTAGTCGGTGATGTTGTTGGTGGGCAGCACGTCGCTGTAGAAGCCCATGTACATCGCATCGACCGTTTCACCGGTCTGCACCGTGAGCACCGGCTGCTGCGCCTGCTGCGGCAGCTGGTTCTTCACCGAGTTCACCTGGGTGGTGATCTCGGTGAGTGCGCGGTTGGCGTCGTAGTTCAGGCGCAGCGTGGCGGTGATGGTCGACACGCCCTGCACGCTGGTGGAGGACAGGTAGTCGATGCCCTGCGCCTGCGAGATCGCCTGCTCCAGCGGCTGGGTGATGAAGCCGGCCATGGTCTGCGCGTCGGCGCCGTAATAGGCGGTGCTGACGGTGACGGTGGCGTTCTCGGTTTCCGGGTACTGGCGCACCGTGAGGCTGGTGACGGCCTTCAGGCCGAGCACCAGGATCAGCAGGCTGACGACGATTGCCAGGACCGGCTTGTTGATGAACAGGTCGGTGAATTTCATGGGCGCTGGCTCACTGCTCCTGCGGCGTCGGGCTGGCGCTGTCGGCCGGCTGCACGCGATTGTCGACGGTGATCGGCGCGTCGTTCTTGAGCTTCATCTGGCCGCTGGTCACTACTTCGGTGCCGGCGCTGATGCCCTTGAGAATGGCCACCTGGTCGCCACGGCTGTCACCGGTGGTGACGAAGGCCTGCTTCACCGTGGGCGGGTTCGGCTTGCCCTTGGCGTCCTTGCCCTTGGACGGCTGCACCACGTACACGGTGTCGCCGTACGGGTTGTAGACGATCGCCGCCTGCGGCAGCGTCAGCTGCGTGCGCTGCTGGCCCACATCGACGCTCACCTTGGCGAACATGCCCGGGGTCAGGGTCTGGTCGTGGTTGGGCACAGTGGCCTCCACCTGCACGTTGCGCGTGCTGGTATCCACCTTCGGGTTGATCGCGCTGAGCTTGCCGCTGAAGCTGCGCCCGGCGTAGGCGTCCAGGCTGAGTGTCACCGGCTGGCCCACCTTGAGCCGGCCCAGCTCGCCCTGCGGCACATTGAAGTCCACGTACAGCGGGTCGAGCTGCTGCACCGTCACCACTGTCGTGCCGGCGGCGAGGTAGTCGCCCGGGCTGATCGTGATGATGCCGGCGCGGCCGTCGAACGGCGCGCGCAGCTGCTTCTTGGCGATCACCACCTGCTGCTGGGCCACGGCCGCCTGCCGCGCCTTGGTATCGGCCTGCGCGGTGTCGAAATCGGCCTGGCTGATCGCCTGGGCCGCGAGCTGCTTGCGCGCGCGCTCCAGGGTGATCTTCGACAGCTCGGCGTTCGCCTGCAGTTGCTGCAGCTGTGCCACCTCGTCGCCATCGCGCAGTTGCACCAGCAGCTGGCCCTTCTTCACTTCCTGGCCGGACTTCAGGTTCACGTCGGTGACCAGGCCGGCCACCTCGGCGGCGAGATCCGCACCGTTGGCGGCGCGCAGCGTGCCGACCGCGTTGAGTGCGGGCTGCCACGGCTGCTCGGCCGCCTTCACCGTGCTCACGGTGACCGGACCGGGCTGGGGCATCGAATGGATCATGCGCATGACCAGCAGCACCTTGATGCCGACGATCACTGCAATCAGGGCGAGCGTGCCCAGGATCACCCAGATCATCCGCTTGAGCGTGCTGGGCTTCTTGTCTGCGCGTGTCGTCATGCGCGAATTCCTTATCGGGAAACGTTGGAAGGGGAGGCGGAAGTGGCCATCGGTGCGGCGGCGTCCTGGCGCCAGCCGCCGCCGAGCGCGGTGTACAGCGCGGCGGTATCGGACAGTCGCGCGGTACGCGCCTGGATCAGGGTGATGCGCGCCTGCTGGTAGCTGCGCTCGGCATCGAGCAGGTTGAGGTAGCCGGTGGCGCCGAGACGGTACTGCTCGCGGGTGAGGTCCAGCCGCTGCGATGCCGCCTGCTCGGCGGTGGCCTGGGCGGCCAGCGTCTGCGCGTCGTACTCCAGTGCCTGCAGCGCGTCGGCCACGTTCTGGAACGCGGTCAGCACGGTCTGCTGCCAGTCGGCGGCAGCCTTGTCGAGGCCCGCCTGCGCGGCACGCTTCCTGTGCAGCAGCTCACCGCCGTGGAACAGCGGCTGGGTGAGGCCCAGCCCCAGCGACCACGCGCCGGTGCCGGCGGAGAACAGATCGCCGCGGCTGAAGGCCTGCGATCCGGCGCTGCCGGACAGGGTGATCTGCGGCAGCATCGCGGCGGTGGCCACGCCGACCTGGGCGGAGGCCGTATGCAACGCGGCGGAAGCGGCGCGGATGTCCGGACGCTGGTCCACCAGTTGGGCAGGCAGGCTCACCGGGATGTCCTTCGGCAGTCGCACCGCATCGAGCGTCAGCGGTGCGGCGTCCAGTTGCGCTGGGGTGGTGCCGAGGTAGGTCGCCAGCCGGTTGCGGGTGGCGGCGAGCTGGGCGCGCAGCGGCGGCAAGGTCGCCTCGGTGGTGGCCAGCTGAGCGCGCACGGCCAGCGTGTCCGACAGCGACTTGGCGCCGATCTGCTGCTGCGTGCTGGCGATGTCCAGCGTCTTGCGCTGCCAGTCGACGATCTGCTCGGTGGCGCGGATCTGCTCGCGCAGCGAGGCTTCCTGCAGCGAGGCGGTGACCACGTTGCCGGCCAGGGTCAGATAAGTGGAGTCGAGCTGCGCCTGCTGATAATCGCGCTGCGCCAGCTGGGCCTCGATGCCGCGCCGCACGCCGCCGAACAGATCGAGCGTGTAGCCCACACTGACCGAGGCGTTGTACAGGGTGAACGGACCCACGCCCCCCGGCACGCCGGACGCCGCGGCCGACTGCTTCTCACGCGTGGCGCCGAGGCTGGCATCGACCGACGGGAACAGTCCGCCGCGCGCCGCGCTGGCGTTCTCCTGCGCCTGGCGCAGGGCGGCCTGGGCCGAGGCGATCGACGGGCTGTGGCGCAGCGCCATCCACACGCGTCGGCTCAGCTCGTCATTGCCGAAGGAGGTCCACCAGCGCGCCGGCACATCGCGCCCGGCCAGGAACTGCTGCGCGTCGCCGCCGGGCGTGGCCGCGTCGGTCGTCGCCGCGGGTAACGGCGCCGGCGTGTAGCGGTCTACCGCGGGTGCGTCGGGACGCTTGTAATCCGGGCCCACGGCGCAGCCGGCGAGCCAGAGGGGAAGCGCCAGCGCCGCAATTATTTGCGCGCTCCGGGCGAGCGGCGGGAGCGTCTTGGGAGCACGAAGACGGGACAAGGGCGGTAACCTGGGTGGAGTCCTGAGGAGGCGCGACATTAGCATACCAATCAGTTCAGTTATGCATGTCGCAAGTAACAAGCAACGGGTGACAAACCTCACATGAAAAATCGTCCGCATGTGTGTCCATCCGTGGGCAGTGGGGGTGAGGGAAGGTGGCGTCTGCATGGCGACGAACCACACCCCCCTGTTTCGACAACCGGCCCCGTCCGCGTGGCTATGATGATCGCAGCGCACGGAGGATGGCCGTGCGCTGCCCTTCCAACGATGCTGTCCCGGCCGAGCGCGCGCGATGATTTCCGCTGAAACCGTCATCACCTTTGCCACCCCGGTGTTCTTCGCCCTGATCGGCGTGGAGCTGCTGGTGGCGAAGCTGCGCGGACGGCGCGCCTACCGCAGCAACGACGCCGTCACCAGCATCGGGCTGGGAGTGATCTCGCAGCTGGCCGGGGTGTTCCTCAAGGTGCTTACGGTAGGCGTGTACGCCTGGTGCGTGGAGCACGTGGCGCTGTTCGCATTGCCGGCCGACGCCTGGTGGGTATGGGTAAGCGCCCTGCTGCTGTACGACTTTCTCTACTACTGGCTGCACCGCATGGGGCACGAGGTGAACATCCTCTGGGCCGCGCACGTGGTGCACCATCAGAGCGAGGACTACAACCTCTCCACGGCATTGCGCCAGACCGCCACCGGCGGCCTGCTGGGCTGGTTGTTCTACCTGCCGATGGCGCTGCTCGGCTATCCGGTAAGCGTGTTCGTGGCCGTGGCGCTGATCGACCTGCTGTACCAGTTCTGGGTACATACCGAGCAGGTCGGCAAGCTCGGCTGGTTCGATCGCGTGTTCTGCTCGCCGTCCAACCATCGCGCGCACCACGCGGTGAACGACCGCTACCTCGACCGCAACTACGGCGGCATCCTGATTCTGTGGGACCGCCTGTTCGGCACCTTCGTCGAAGAAGACGACAATGATCGGCCGATCTACGGCACGCGCGCGCCGCTGCGCAGCTTCAATCCGCTGTGGGCGAACCTGGAGGTGTACTGGGCGACCTGGCAGGACGCGCGTCGGGCGACGCGCTGGCGCGACAAGCTGCAGATCTGGTTCCGCCCGCCGGGCTGGCGACCGGCCGACGTGGCGGCACGCTTTCCAAAGCCGGCCTTCGACCTCGCCCGCGAACGTTTCGACCCACCGCTCACCCGTCGCCGTGCTGTCTACGGACTGGCGCAGTTCGCACTGCTGCTAAGTATGACCACGCACTTCCTCGGCCTGGCGGCACAGGCCGGCCTGGGCGTGCTGCTGGGGTATGCGGCGGTGATCGCGCTGAGCCTCACCGTGCTTGGGGCGTGGTGGGAAGGGCGGCGCGGCGCAGTGTGGCTGGAGGCCGCGCGAGTGGTTGCGCTGGCTGTGGTGCCGGTGTTGCTGGGGCGCTGGTTCGGCCTCGACGGGGCGCCAGTGCGGCTGGCGTTCGCGCTGGTATTCGGCGCCAGTGCGCTCGCACTGGCGTGGGTGACGCGTGGCGCCGACAGCCCTTCCGACACCGGCGCCATGGCCATGGGTGGGGCGCGCGCGGCCGCTTCCAAATAGCCGTCTATACGCCCAAATAATTGATTTTGTTAGATGTCCGTGAATGTTTTCACGGACATCGTTGTTATAGTCGTCGGCTGTTACACGTCGGTATCAAGGGGATGCATGATGGGTTTTCTAGCCAAGCTGGTGCGCCACAAGTCGATCGAGCAGCTGCAGGCCGAGGCCGGTAACCGCGGTGATTTCCGCCGCGTACTGGGGCTCTGGCAGCTCACCGCGATCGGCGTGGGCGCCATCATCGGCGTGGGTGTGTTCGTGCTCGCCGGCCAGCAGGCCGCGGCGAACGCCGGCCCGGCGGTGGTGCTCAGTTTCATCATCGCGGGCCTGGGCAGCGCGTGCGCCGCGCTGGCCTACGCCGAGTTCGCCGGGATGATCCCGGTCACCGGCAGCGCCTACACCTACGGTTACGCGGTGCTGGGCGAACTGTTCGCCTGGATCATCGGCTGGGATCTGCTGATCGAGTACGCGCTGATCGTGGGCGTGGTGGCGATCGGGTGGTCCGGCTACGTGCAGGCGCTGATCGAGCAGATCTTCGGCGTGTCGCTGCCGGTATGGGCGCAGGGCGCCTACGACCCACAGCACCCGGACAGCGGCAAGGTGTTCAACGTGATCGCCGCGGCGATCTCGCTACTGATCGCCTGGATGCTCACGGTGAAGACCGAGTGGGGCGCGCGGGCTAACACCGTCATCGTCACCATCAAGGTGATCGGCGTGGCGCTGGTGATCGGCGTGGGCGCGTTCTACGTCAACACGGCCAACTGGCACCCGTTCATTCCCGCCGCGGTGGTCAAGGACGGCATCAGCAGCTACGGCTGGGGTGGCGTGCTGGCCGCGTCGAGCATCGTGTTCTTCGCAGTGTTCGGTTACGACACGCTGACCACGGCGGCGGAGGAATCTAAGAACCCGCAGCGCGACCTGCCACGCGCCGTGCTGCTCTCGCTGGCGGTGTCGATGGCGCTGTACATCCTGGTATCGCTGGTGCTCACCGGCATGGTGCCGTACGACCAGCTCAGCGGCGCCGCGCCGGTGGATGCGGCGTTCAAGGCGCTGGGTCTGGACTGGGTGCGCGGCATCATTTCGGTCGCGGCGATCGCCGGCATCACCAGCGTGATGTTCGCCTTCATGCTCGGCGCGGCGCGCATCTGGTTCGCGCTGTCGCGCGACGGCCTGCTGCCGAAGTGGTTCGCCAAGATCCATCCCAAGTACGGCACGCCCGCGCGCCCCACGATGATCCTTGGGGTGTTCACCGCGCTGGTCGCCGGCTTCCTGCCGATCGGCGAGGTGGCCGAGCTGGTCAACATCGGCACGCTGGCCGCCTTCATCATCATCTGCGGCTCGGTACTGATCCTGCGCGTGCGCCAGCCGCACGTGGAGCGCCGTTTCCGCACGCCGATGCTGTGGCTGGTGGCCCCGGCCGGCATGCTGTTCTCGTTGTTCCTGATCATCGGCTGGCCGTGGTTCGCCGACGGTCGCTTCCAGCTGCTCGGCGGCCTGCCGATGATCACCATCTGGCGCTTCATCGCCTGGATGGCGCTGGGCCTGGTGATCTACTTCGCCTACGGCATGCGCCACAGCGAGCTGGCCAAGTCGTAAGTCGCGCTGTTGCTCGCAATGAAACGCCCGCGGAGCCGGTTCGGTTCGCGGGCGTCGTCTTGATAGGACGATCGTCGCGCGCTTTCGGTCCTCGCCGATGGTCGACGCCGTGACCTCTGGCAGGGGGCTGAGGGTGACCTTCGACCTACCATCGACCCCTTGTCCCATGCCGGACCCGCACCACAGGACGTGACGGGCGGTCGGCGTGGTTGCAGCCAGGGGAGGTGAGGTATCGCGTTCCCGGCGTCTGCCCGGAGTGCGTCCTGTGCATCGAATCTCCCGCCTGTTTTCCGCCCTCAGCTTGGCTCTCGTCCTGCCGGCCGCCGCCGCGACGGAGCTGCCGGCCCCGGTCGACCAGCCCTATGCCGGCACGCTGACGCTGGCGCTGGATCTGACCGATGCGCCGAAGAAGGTGTTCCGTGTGGCCGAGACCATCCCGGTGACGCCCGGTCCGCTGACCCTGTACTACCCCAAGTGGATTCCCGGCGAGCACGCGCCGTCCGGCCCGATCCAGAACGTCACCGGACTGGTGATCAAAGCCAACGGCAAGCAGCTGGCGTGGCGCCGCGACCTGCGCGAGATGTACGCGATCCACCTGGACGTGCCCGCGGGCGTCAAGCAGCTCGACCTGGCCTTCCAGTTCCTGTCGCCGGGCGACGGTGGCGCGTTCGGCGCCAGTGCCTCGTCCACGCCCAAGCTGGTGGACATGGAGTTCAACCAGGTGGCGTTCTACCCGGCCGGCCACTACACGCGGCAGATCACCATCGCGCCCAGCGTCACCCTGCCGGCGGGCTGGAAGTTCGGCAGCGCGCTGGAAGTGGTCAGCCAGTCCGGCGCCACCACGCAGTTCAAGCCGGTCACCTTCAACAACCTGGTCGACTCGCCGCTGATCGCCGGCGCGCACTTCAACCGCGTCGATCTCGATCCCGGTGCCAAGATCCCGGTGCACTTGAACGTGGTGGGCGACGGTGCCGACGACGTCAAGCTCAGCGACAAGCAACTGGCCGGTCAGCGCGCCGTGGTGCAGCAGACGCTGAAGTTGTTCGGCGCGCACCATTACGGGCGCTACGACTTCCTGCTCACGCTGTCCGATCACACCGGCCACTTCGGGCTGGAGCACCACCAGTCCAGCGACGACCGCCTGCCGGCCAATTTCTTCACCGACGACACCATGCACACGCTGGCTGCGAGCCTGATGCCGCACGAGTACGTGCACTCGTGGAACGGCAAGTTCCGCCGCCCGGCCGACCTGTGGACGCCCACCTTCATGGAGCCGATGCAGGACGATCTGCTTTGGGTCTACGAAGGCCTCACCGATTACTGGTGCGGCGTGATCACCGCCCGCTCGGGTCTGTGGAGCGGCGCGCAGTACCGCGACTCGCTTGCATCGATTGCCGCCGCGATGGCGCACCGCACCGGCCGCGGCTGGCGCTCGCTGCAGGACACCGCCGACGCCGCGCCGCTCACCTACTTCGGCGGCGGCGGCTGGATCAACTGGCGCCGCGGCACCGACTTCTATCCCGAGGGCCAGCTGCTGTGGCTGGACGTGGACACGCAGATCCGCGAGCTCTCGCACAACAAGCACTCGCTGGACGATTTCGCCCGCGCGTTCTACGGCATGGACTCAGGCAGCTACGTCACCAAGACCTACACCTTCGACGACGTGGTCGCCACGCTCAACCAGGTGCAGCCGTACGACTGGGCCAAGTTCCTGCGCCAGCGCCTGGACTACACCGGCACCGAGCTGCCCGAGCACGGCATCGAGCGCGGCGGCTGGAAGCTGGTCTACACCGACCAGCCCAACGACATGGACAAGGCGATGGAGAAGGTGCGCCACGGCGTGAACCTGGCCTATTCGCTGGGCCTGTCCGCCGGCAGCAACGGCCAGATCTTCGACGTGCAGTGGGACGGCCCCGCGTTCAAGGCCGGCCTGGTGCCGGGTCTCACCATCGTGGCCGTCAACGGCAAGGACTATTCGCCCGACGCGCTGAAGGATGCTGTTACCGCGGCCAAGGGCGCCGGCGCGCCGGTCGAGCTGCTGGTGAAGAACGTGGACACCTTCAGCACCTACCGCGTCGACTACCACGACGGCCTGAAGTATCCGCACCTGGTTCGCGCCACGGGCAAGGATCTGCTGGGCGACATCGCCACCGCGCGCAAGTAAGCCTCATCCAACTTCATCCCCGCGGTCGGCGCCTGCGCCGACCGGGTCCACCGACCACCCCGCATCGAGGAGATGCCTCTTGAAAAACACCGCTCTCGCTTCCGCCCTCCTGGTGGCCGGCCTCGGCCTGCTGGCCGCGCCGGCTCACGCCGACAACGTGCCGCCCGTGCAGGACACGCCCTACGCGCCGGGCACGCTGAAGATCCACGTGGACGCCACCGACGTGGCGCATCGCGTGTTCCGCGTGCACGAGACGATTCCCGCCGCGGCCGGCCCGCTCACCCTGCTGTACCCGCAGTGGATTCCGGGCAACCACTCGCCCACCGGCCCGATCGACAAGTTCGCCGGCCTCACCGTGAAGGCGAACGGCAAGACGCTCACCTGGACGCGTGATCCGCTCAACGTCTACGCGTTCCACGTCGACGTGCCCGAAGGCGCCAGTGCGGTGGACGTGGACTTCCAGTTCCTCACCGCGCAGGAGCGCAACCAGGGCCGCATCATGATGACGCCCGAAATGCTCAGCCTGCAGTGGGACAAGGTGTCGGTGTATCCGGCCGGCCACAACATCCGCATGATCAATGCCGACGCCAGCGTGACCCTGCCGGCCGGCTGGGAAGGCGCCACCGCGCTGGAGCTCGCCTCCAAGAACGGCGACACCTGGAACTACAAGACCATCACCTACAACGCGCTGGTCGACTCGCCGATGCTCGCCGGCAAGTACCACAAGCAGGTCGATCTGGATCCGGGCGCCAAGGTGCCGGTACACATGGACCTGTTCGCCGATGCGCCGAAGTACCTCGAGTTTACGCCCGAGCAGATCAAGCCGCACCGCGAGCTGATCCAGCAGATGTACAAGCTCTACGGCGCGCACCACTACAGCCACTACACCTTCCTCACCTCGCTCAGCGACAAGCTCGGCGGCATCGGCCTGGAGCACCACCAGTCCAGCGAGGACGGCGTCTCGGCCGACTACTTCACCGAGTGGAAGAAGAACGCGCTGTCGCGCGATCTGTTCTCGCACGAGTACAACCACTCCTGGGACGGCAAGTACCGCCGCGGCGCGGATCTCACCACGCCCAACTTCAACGTGCCGATGAGCGACACGCTGCTGTGGGTGTACGAGGGCCAGACCCAGTTCTGGGGTTACGTCGTCGCCGCGCGCGCCGGCCTGTGGACCCCCGAGCAGACCCGCGACATGCTCGCCTTCGCCGCCGCCACCTACGACAAGGGCCGCCCGGGCCTGGCCAGCTGGCGCAACGTGCAGGACACCACCAACGACCCCACCATCGCCCAGCGCTCGCCGCTGCCGTATCGCAACTACCAGGCCAGCGAGGATTACTACGTTGCCGGCGCGATGATCTGGCTCGACGTGGACGCCAAGCTGCGCGCGCTTACCGGCGGCAAGAAGAGCATCGACAACTTCGCCAAGGCCTTCTTCGGCATGAACAACGGCGACTGGAAGGTCAACACCTACACCTTCGAGGACGTGGTGAAGACGCTCGACGGCATCGCCAAATTCGACTGGGCGCCGTTCCTGCGTGAGCGTCTCGATGGTCACGGCCCGCTGATCAACGGCATCGCCGAGCACGGCTGGAAGCTGGTTTACACCGACAAGCCGTCCGACGCGGTGAAGGCGATCGAGTCGCGCCGCGGCTTCGCCGACCTCACCTACTCGCTGGGCGTCTCGGTCACCAAGGACGGCTCCATCGCCGACGTGCTATGGGACGGCCCGGCGTTCAAGGCCGGCCTGTCGCCGGCGATGAAGATCATCGCCGTCAACGGCGCGGAGTACTCCGCCGATGCGCTGAAGGACGCGGTCACTGCCGCGGCGAAGGACAAGAGCCAGCCGGTCGAGCTGCTGGTGAAAAACTTCGACAGCTACAAGACCGTGCGCGTGGACTACCACGACGGCCTGAAGTACCCGCACCTGGAGCGCGACACCAGCAAGCCGGACACCCTGGCTAAGCTGATCAAGCCGCTCTGATCGGAACCGCACCCTCTTTCCGCCAGGGGAAGAGGGTGCTCCCGCTTCGCTCCCTCCTCCCGTCGGGGAGGGAGCGGAGTGAGGAGACGGTTCTTGCGGCCGACTCCCATGACCCCGCATGTCGGAAGCAAGCTTGGGCGTACCCTGGGCGCAGGACACAGCCAGCCGTGCCCGCGGCCAACGCCTCGCCAAGCACCCACCCAACTCCGCTATACTGCGCGTCCGCCGCACCCCGGACATCCGTCCGCACCGCGGCGGCACGCACCACACGCGCCTGTAGCTCAGCCGGATAGAGTAGTGGCTTCCGAAGCCATTGGTCGGGGGTTCGAATCCCTCCAGGCGCGCCATTTCCCTTGATCCAAACGAAGCCGAAGCTGTGCGTTAAAGCATATATCTGCCAAAACGGCATGTTTATGCTTTAGCGTTAAGCATATATCTGCCACCCCTTGGCGATCTGGGTGGCCCCCGCTACGCGTGGTCTTGCGCCAGACGTGCTCTGGCAAGGGGCGGCTGCCGGCAATCGGCAGACTGCGGACCTCAAGGCCGGTATGGCCTCTGCCCCTAATCACCTAAAGCAGCTGTCCAATTCGCGTTGGGAGGTTCGCCGAGCGATGGATGTTCTCAACCCCTGCGCTTGCGGATTCCTTGGAACAACGCATTCACCGCCTCGATGTCCTGCAGTAGCTCGGCTGGCTGAGTCACCGCGCGTTGCTGGCCCGCGGCATGGGAATGCGCACGGACGTTTCGGCAGCACCTATCGTGAAGGCGTTGAACCTCGCGGTACTCTGCATCCTGCACGATCATCACTCCGTCGAGCCGGCCGACCGAGATGTTGTCCCGGAACCGCACGACGGTCTCATTAAGAATTGTGTCCTCGATTCCGACCTCGATCGTCACCCGAAGGTCGTCGTAGGCATTGCGGATTGCGAGCCGCTCTTCGTCTCCCGGAGGATTGTTGAAGTTGGCGACGATCCTCTGGTGATCAGCGCGATGTTGCGCGATACGCTCGCGGTGGCGTCGCATGTCGTAAGGCAATCCCGTGTCGATGTATCCGGGACCCTCGGCGCGATAGCTGATTGACTTCACGCAGGGCGCCTGCCGGATATCACCGCAAAGCGTGGTCAGTTCTCCAAAGAAGACCGCGTCGTGGGTGAAGACAATGACTTGCCGGACAGCAGATTCCTCGACAATTCTTCGTGCGACGGCAGTTCGATGGTTGTGATCGAGGCTGGAGACAGGATCGTCGAACACAATCCCGGAAGAGGATCCTGATTGGTGGAGTTCTGCGAAGAAGTACGCGAGCGCGCACATGCGCTGCTCGGCCTCGCTGAGCACGAGGTGCGGGTCGAGTCGACTGTCAGCAAGGAGGATGCCGAGGCGTATCGACCCCGCGTCGCCGTTTGAGCTGACCCCAGCTCGGATATGGTAGAGATCAAGTTTCCTGAGCTCGTCATTCATCCTGGCGGCTAGCGCCTCGCTGATGTAGGTCTTGGCAAGTTGGCCCGCGAATAGGGTGATCGGACGCGTGTTTCCAATATCTTCTAGGCACTTCTGAAGCTTCAGCTTTCGATCGAGATTACCAATCACCTGAGCAATGCCATCGATGTGCTCCGACAGAAGACACCGCGCTTCAAGTTCTTTCAGGCGTAGCCGCTTCGCCGCAAGAGCCGCCGCATCAAGGTTTGCGCGCAAGGCGGTCGCCTCGGCCCGTAAGCTGTCTGCAATCTTTCGAATCGAAGCAGTTGGAATCGCACCCCTGTACGCCGGCCGATCCTCCCAATGTCCACCTTCCACAGCGGCTCTGAGCCACTGAAGGCGATGGAGCAGGTCCTCCTGGAAGATCCGGATATCTTCTGGCAGGGTCTCAATTCGCCCCCGCAAGCTCTCGGACATGACCTGGGAGACGTTAAACGTAACTGTCAGCTTCCCGGTGTCATGGACGATCTGTTGCCAAGCCTTACGCGCAGCCTGTGCGGCTTCTGACGCCGTGTCCCTGACATAGCGATCAAAGCGCTGCAGACGGTCCTTTGCCGCCGGAGTGAGCTCCTGCTGGCAAAGCACGCATTGCGCGCTCTCGCCGGTGACCGGGAAGGCTTGCTCTGGGTATGCCGCGCTGGTCGAATATTCGCGCGCCGCGTTGAACAGGAGCGCCCAGGGGCCTTGGCCCGTGCCGGCAAGCAGCGGCATGGCATCCCCCGCTTGCAGAACGGCGGACGCGGCCCGTTCTGCTGCCTCGGCATCCAGCAGAGTTTGATGCGCTGACCGCGCGGTATCGATGGCTTCATCAGACACAAAAGCAGCGGCGGTACCGATGGCGCTGGCAAGCTCATCGACCCTGGTCGCCGCGTTGTCCAGCAGCGTAGCCTTGGCTGTTGGATCTGTTTCGCTAATTTCCTGGGGCAGGCGCGCGCGCTCTGCTTGTTCGTCTGCGCTGATCACGGCAAGCGCGCGTGCCCGCGCCAGATCCGTCGTGGCGCTGATTGGATGCACAGCCCGACCAGCGTCGGTATCTGCGGGAATGACGTTGAAAGGCGTCACATCCACTGCGAGGCCACTGATCTCTGCCTGAAGCCGCGGACGCAGCATCTGACTGAGGCCGTTGGCCAGTTGCTGAAGATAGGTTAGGGCGGTGGGCTGGAACGTGGCAGTCTCCCGCGCCTGAAGGTAGTGGCGGGCACAGTCGCCGTCGAAGACGGAAATACCCCTGAGTTCTGACCGAGAAACGTGGCCACGTTGACCGCTCCAGAGCGCCTCATCTGGGACACCGTCTATCTCGAAGGCGATCGTGGCGCTCGGCGTGAGTTGCGTGAAATTGGGGTCGTAGGCATTGGCATAGACGGTGCCGGGGCTTCTGGCGCGGCACGCCTGCTTCAGTACGCGCGCATAACCGGACTTGCCGGTGCCGTTTCCACCGTACGCGATGGTGAGACCCTGCGACTGAAACCCCAAGATCTGGTCGCTCGGAATTTTCCCCACATTGACCAGCGTATGCAGGGACGTGAGTACAACAGTCGCGCCCTGGTTCGCCTCGGCGGGAAAATGATCCCTGGCGAACGGGATTGGTCGAGGCGTCGGGTCTAGCGTGGTGCCTATCGCGTGATGTTGCTTGGCAAGATCGAGAATCTCGTCAAGATCGGCATCGCTCCATTCTCCCTGAACACATAAGCGTCTCAGAGCGTCCTGACGCCACAGCGGCAGCCTGTCAGCCCACGCCAGCACTTCCTCATAAATTGCCATGCGCCAGCCTCCGTATTCCCTGGTGGCCAAATACTAGTCATCGTCCGGTCCGCTCAATTTGCGCTACAAGCGAGCTGACGTTATAAAGCTTGCGTCCGCCGGGGGAGACCCCGACGGACGCAGCTTTAGACAGCCTGCCACGACCCCTGCCAGTTAGGCCGTCAAACTTGGCTGGCAGTGGGTCTTATTCTGTTGCGCTTGGCGGGCAAGCTACACCAAGCGCCAAATCTGTTGTCGTCTTCATACGGCCTCCTACGTGTGCTGGGATGGATTAAGCCTTTGCCTTCGGTCGAGTGATTCGCTTTATGCGCGCAGCAGATCCCGTTTTCGTAGGCGGCGGCGGTGGTGGTACCTGCTGTTTTTCCGCAGCTTTTTTCGCGGCTTCAGCCATTTCTACGCAGAACGCTTGGTAGGCGTCCATTTCGGCACTTGCGCCGACTTCAGCCAATCGGTCTTGGAATCGACCATACAGTTCGTCCTGGACCCTTTTGTTCTGGCGTAGGTATTCGACGGCAACGTTCGGATTGAGCAAGAGAACGTAATGGAAGTCTCCGGACGGGCCCTTTTTAGGGATCAAGAACTGAAGGTCACGGAGCACCTTCATGCGGCGACGCCAAGTGTCCACTGCTCGCGTTCCCGTAAAGCCTGCTTCAGCAGCAAACGTCGCTGGATTCTCGATCACCAGAAGAGGGCCATCGGGAGCGCGAGCCCACAGACAAAACAGCGCGTGCCCTGCTGGCTGGCCTTTTGATAGGTGATCAATCGCCTCCATGGCTAACGGCAAGGTGCGGGGGATCGTGGTGAAGCCTTTGGTCTTTTTGCGCTGCCAGAGCCACGCTTCTGGGAAGTCGGGGAAATGGATCGCCATGAGCGCCGCAGCGCGTTCAGCCATGCCTGAGCGGCGAGCCATCGCTTGTCTCAAGTTCACCATCTCGCCCTCCTTCAAGAGGCTGCTGCCAGGTCGTTGTGTTGAAGTATCAATGCGGGATGCGCGCAAAGCCACGATTCAATACGCGCAATAAATGGACAGGTTTCATGGATGTGAACAGCCTCCTGGCAGGAGGGTAGCACCACCATATAGTGAGTCAACATATATTTGAAATGCGCGGTTCCGCGCAACAAAATCACTCGCGGACCGCATGGTTGAGCCATTTCTCCTATCTAATCCTGTGCTCCACGTCATCCAGTTATCCGAGTGATCCGTGTGCTCCACGTGCTCCCGGGGTTCTCCAAGGGGGCGCGGGAGGGGGGGGCTTGCTCCGGCTATGCTTCACAAGGGCTGTGGGTTGCTGACCCGTGAGCGTCTCTTCGATGAACTTTGGTGCTAACTGGCTTGCAGCCAAAACGCCCTCAATCTTGCTTGTCCCTTCCGTGCTGATGTTTAAGGAGTACGGCACGTGAACGTCAGCTTTGGGTTGGATGTAGGCATTACTTCGATCTCTTTACGCGCTCATGCGGCGTTGTCTTTCGGTTGCCTCGTGCGACCGGTCGGGCGGTTCTACGAAGCATGGAAACTCGTTTCCTTGCGATGTAGACGCTCACTGACCACCGCTGTGCGATGACGTTCGGAATCCGGTGCCAACCGATCGCCTGCATCTCCGGAGTCAGTAGATCCTCGAAGGTAATTGCTTGGAGTCGTGCCAAGTCCCGATCCCGCTGGTCCTCGCGGAGCCGCTTTTGACGTTCAACGAGGGCTTTCACCTGGGGAGGGAACCACTTGGAGATGGCGTTGTGGGATACGCCAACCTCCCGGCAGATGCATGCTAGAGACTTGCCTTCCAGTCCTTGCCGGAGGGCGACCTCAATCTCTTGGCGTACCCGCTCTCTCACCAAGTGATCGTAGGCCTTCATGGCGGGATGGAAATTGAGAGGCTTTGGCGCCACTCCTTCGAGCGGCCTCGCGGCCGCGGCCTGCTGTGGATCGACAAGAATGTCAGTCAGGGGGGTCTGGAAGCGCTGAGCGATGCGGAGTAGAGAGCCGATTAGCTTCTTAGTCGCCTCATCGCGCTTGTGGAAGTAGTCGCCTGCACTTTCGGACAGCCTTTTGCCACCGAGTTCGCGCTTGATGGCTTGGAAAAAGCGGTGTGGGCTGTCCTTCTTGAAGACGAAGCTAGGGTTGGCTGCGCAGAAGCCCACCACCTCAACTAAGTCTCTTTCGCCAGGCGTGGGATCTGGAGCGAGCTTCCAGCTTCTTGTGTCAGAGCAAAGCTTGTCAAAGCAGTTGCTGCATCGGAACCAGGGACGATCGTTCTTTCGCGTTTGAGCGGCAGAGCAGTGAGGGCAACGGTTCTCTAGTTGCAGCCGATGAATGTGGCAGCGCGAGATCGGCTTAAGGCGCCACAAGAGCTTTTCGTGAGCTGGCGTACCGCTTCGCTCCCACTCCTCCATGCATGCAGGGCACCAATGGTGCACATGGCGGACGCTGTCTCCAGCGTATCGTCCACTCACCTCGCTAAAGGCCATCAGCGTCATGCTGGCCAGCCCCTGAAATCCGGTTCCCTTTTCGAGTACCTCCACAAGCTGCGCGATATCTCTCCCATAGCCACACTTAGGGACGTGGGCGATGTATCGACCGAGACTGGGGGACTCTTCCGGCTTGGTTCGCTCCCACCAGGAGTCCAGGAGGCGGCAGAAGGTGAAGGGCGCAACGCCATGTACCGCCGCAAGGCGATCGAGGTAGGAATCCAGAGCCTCGATGTTGCTTGTTCCCATGGCTATAGGGGGAGCGGGGAGAAGGAATGTTGCCATGGTCAGTTGGCGTCCTGAGGGCCAGGGTCGCGTTTGGGATTTCTTTTAAAGGGCTTGGGCTTAGGTTTTGCTGGTCGCGGTGTGACCGTCTCCCTAGCGCTTGGAGCTATATCCCATTGCGACAACAGGTGCCTTCCAAGATCGATCTCCTTCTGGATCAACCGAATTTGCTCGACCAGCCTTGTGCTTTGGAAGTGGGAAATCCTCAGCTGCAGGTCTCCCCGAGCCTGCATTTCCGCAAGCGCACTGGTTACCCATCCTGTCAGGAGACCGATGCAACCGAGCGAACCCTTGTAGATCAGCTCTCGATTGTCGCGGAGGATGCACCCCCCCTCGTTCGGAAGCATGCTGTCGAACGTAGCCAAAATTCGCTCGAACTCGCATATGGAGCTCGTTTCAGGTGTGTAGGGCGGGAAGTCAATAACCGTAAGCCGACCGTTGATATGCGCGGAAGAGAAGCACGTCTGGAGCAACTCGTATCCTCCTAGGAGGACCGTTACCAGGCCGGTGCTATTGCCTAGGCACTTCAACGTATCCAGAACTTCGCCAGCGCGGACCTGGCTGGGTGTTCGCAGAAGGTGATGCGCTTCATCGATCAGTAGGAACGCGGTTTCGCGATAACGGATGCACTGCTCAAGCTGGATGCGTAGATGGGTCTCGGATTGGTTACGACGGTAAGGCGCCCATCCCTCTATGTTCACAGGATCAGCTAGTTCTTCGAGTGCTCGAAGAGTGAAGTGCTTCGTTGAGAACTTGCCTTGGTTGGTCGTGGTGGCCTCGATGCGAACGAGAGGAATAAAGCGATCCTCGGCATCCTTCCTGTCCTTCACCAGATCGGCCGAGAGGCGCCTGCTTAGCGTGGTCTTGCCAACACGTGTCGGGCCCACGACGACAATGATTTGCCCAGGCGCTGCGAGAGCAGCCTGCGCATAGGCCCTCCGGTACGCGACACTGAAGTTCTCGTGTTCCAACTTGAGCCCGCGAAGCTGGTGGATGAGCGCTCGGATATTCATGCTTCCTCCCAGTCCGTCGGTACGAGAGGGGTGGCCATGGTTGGCGCGGGCAGTACAGGAGTTTCTGCCACTGGAGCGCGCGGCTTTTGTGTGCGCCGTTGCGCCTCGTCCTGAGACCTTTGCTTATTGAACTTGGCGTACGCCTCATGCGACTTCACGAGCCGGTCAAGCTTCGCGCCTCTGCGCAAGGCCGAGCTGTCTAGCCAGGTTACAGCTGTACAAATTGAACTGGGTGTAATGGCTCCGGCGGAAGGGCGCGGCCCATGGAAGCAGGAGAACCATTGCTTGCCCACCAGCACATAGAGGCAACGATGGTCCCATGGCTCCTCGCGTGCAAAGACCTTTGCTCGGTGTTCCAGCGATCGCAGGATGGGGTGGCTGTAGAAGAGGCCGTTGTGTTTCACACCCCTCTGAGCATCGACCCTGAGTTTTTCTTTTGTTTCTATCGAGGTGGCGACGATAAATGAGTCGTCGAAGGCCATGGGCCGACCTGAGAAGCTGAAACGTCTTAAACCCTCCGCCGTTGCGGCTTCTGGCGAGAGCAGGCTGTTGCTGGAGGCATGATGGTTGAAAAAGTCAAAGAGGTAATGAGATAGCTCCTCATGGAGCTCTACGAACGACAGCTTTGCACGCTTCCAACCCTTGTGGCTTGACGATTTCCCACGATCGTCGCGCGGGATACTCACGTTGCCCGGTAGCGGAACGACAAGCTCCTCTTTCACCACGCCAAAGGTGCGCTCAACAGACGATCCATAGCGAGCATGGCCGGGCGGGCGTGACTGCTTATGGACCCCCAAGCTTGCCAAGCACGCTTCGAAGAAAACTGATTCGAACTCCTTGCCATTGTCCACTACGATGCACTCGGGGAGCCTCTCATGCCTCATCACGCAATCGCGGAGAACAAGTGCGCACGAGCGCCGGCTCGGTGGCCTAAAGCTAAGCGACATCGCAAGGACGGCCCCGGTGAACTCATCGGTCATGATCGTCAACCAGGGGCGGTCCGTTACCTGTTTCCCGCCGGTCACCATGACGACAAGATGGATGTCCAGTACTGCATGGTCCACGTGGGCGCGCTCAAAGGGGCGCAGGGCCAGGTTGGAGCGCTCACGTGGATCGGCCGGGGCTGCTGCTGCGTTCTCCGCCCGCTTTCCTCCGCGCGCTTTGGCAGCAACCTCAGGGGTAATCCTGCGGACCCGCCTTAGAAATGCCGGAAAGCTGATTGGTCTGTCGCCGCTTAGCACGCTCGGACTTGCTTTGAAGTCGCTCAGGTATGCGCCAAAGCAGCGATAGGGTCTCCAACCGTCCGCGCTTAGGTAGGTGCGTGACAAGCACGCGTGAAGAAGTTCTTCGTGTTCGGGCGAAAGCCGAGAGCCGCGATTACCTCTCGCGTGTTTGGAAGGGATGAGGGCTTTGACGCCGCCAGCCGCGTACTGAGCCCGCCAATGCCTCAAGGTCCGCTCGGCAACCTTCCGAACGGCCGCCCCATTGAGCTGGTTCAGTCGCTGAACCAACTCATGAGCTTCGTTCGCCGTCAAAGCGTTGGAGCGATCTACAGCCGACTTGTACGGTAGTGAACACAGCCTCAGTCCTTCCCGAACCTTTTGTAGCGTGGGTGCATCGAGGGCAATCCAAGTGTCTTCTATATCAGTCAGTAACTGTTCCGTGATCTGGCATGCAAGCTTGCCCTGGTCGATCAAGCCCAAAATGAACGTCGCATCCGTTTCTCCCAGACGCCGAAGGAGTGCTCCTATAGTTAGGGCGGTCTCCTTTTTCAGGCAGCAAAGAATTTTGCGCTCCCGTTCTTCTCGGTCGACCGGTGCTTCCGCCAGTCGACACTTGAGCAGCAGGTCGTAGTTCGCTAGCTCTAGGCGATTGAGCGCTAGATCTGTGATGACGCGATGGGTGATGCCCAGGCAGGCGAATGCTTCGCTGGCGGGCCGGTAGACAAAGCCGTCTTTGGTCTTTAGCCAATCCCGAGGACGCTCAACGCATAGCTCAAGGCACCTTTCGGCCGGCTTCACCTCATAGGCGCGCAAGCCATCGGTGTGGACGGTGAGGACATCAGCGGTGTAGCGCGTTCGATAGCAGTGACCACGCTTGTTTATACCCTCGATAGGAACGCTGGTTGGCTGATCCCAGTACTCAATCAGGCCGTCAAATCCGAACTCGCAACGCAGGAGGAACAAGTACTCCAGATGGCTTTCCGCCATCATGGAGCAGCCCATGCGCCTGCTGACATAGCGGTAGCAACAGTTGGGCACCACCCCATTTGACTGTACGCGCCGAGCAGGTGGTGACGAACGAACTGCGTCCAGGTAGTCCATACCAGCACTTGGAAGCCTGGTAGCGACTGATAGTTGTTCCGAAAGCTCGCGCGTGGAGATCACGGCGTTCCTCCTCTTCAGCTTCGAAGGGCGCAACCGACCCCGTTGCGGCGCTCTACTAGCGCCGTGTCCGATTGACTTTCATAAGGGACCGAGCTGAAATGGAGATGTCCGGCGAAGCCAAAAGTCGGCACACCATCGAGAGCCTCGTGTGCAACCACGAGGCTCTCGTCATTTCAGCGCGGACTTCGCGCTAAGTGATCATCGGTCCGCCTCCTGTGTTGGCGCCCGGTAGCCCAAATGGGCTCGAGTGGATTCTTCCGCCCAACCAACGACCGCCCGGGTCGCGGCAAACCAGCCTCGGCGACCTGGAAGCTGAAACATCTCGATCGGCAGCAGGCCGCGCCTTCTAGCCCGTAAGAGCGCATTCACCGAGGCGAAACCGAGCCACTGAGACGTCTCTGCAGCAGTCATGATCGGCTTCGTGACCAGCAGACTTGCGAGCAGCCCTTCATTTGAAGGTGGAACAGGCATCGTCTGGTCCTCGAGTGTGCTGCCTAGTCATCGCAGACGCGTTTGGAAACTGATCGATGTACCAGTTCGCGCACGTCGACGTCGCGAGCCCAAAAGTGCCACATTGCTTATGCTTGCAGCAAGTGCCAAGATATCGTAAGGCATTGATCTAGTGGCGTATTTTTGGGCGCCCAAGAAGATGCTATAGGGCGCCCGAAACGGTTGATTCGGGCACGATCTACGTACTGCCGCGACAGGGAGGCCGGCACTCGGCTTAGCCCCCGCAAAGTGAGCATCACCGTCTACCGATGCGCGGTTCCCATGCCAAATCGCTCCCCAACGTCGATCGAGCTACCCCTTGAGCTTTTGAAGGAGGTCGAGATCTTGCTGCGTCCAGGAGAGGACTTGGGTGCGTTCGTTGAGGCGGCAATCCGCTCGAGGCTGGCGGCGCGCACCCAACGACGTGGCTTCGGAGGAAGCCTGACAGTCAGTGAGAAAGCCGAGCAAGAGAGCTGCGCCATTGCTGCCGCCCCCTCGTATCGGGAAGCTAGGATGTTTGTTGCCGCGCAGGCGGCCACCCTAGAGGCTACGGCCTGGCTCACCGCCGCGCAGGTAGGTCAGCTAGCTAAGTGGGGGCCGAGCGAAGCAGGCGCACGACTTGCAGAATGGTCGCGCGCGGGAAAGATCTTCGCGATTCGAGTTCAATCGCAAGAGCTTTTTCCATCCTATGGCTTTGATCCCTCAGACGGCTTCATGCCACTCAAGCACCTCGCAAACGTGATCAAGGTCTTGAGCCCACGTAAAAATTCTTGGGGCATTGCGATTTGGTTTTCAGCGGTCAATGGCGTCCTAGGCGGCAAGCGGCCACAAGACCTAATCGCCGAACGACCGAGCGCGGTCATTGCCGCGGCCAGGGATGAAGCTCAAGGGGTTCTGCACGGTTGAGTTCGCCGAAAATAACGGGGAAATCAGAATCCAGGGCCCTTCCCGCCGTCCGGGCGCCATCTGCCGGTAAAATCATCCATCTTGTTACCAGGACATCCTGCCTACGTAGCGCTCGAAGGTTTGCACGAAAAGCTCCAGAAAGCGGCGACTTCTCTTGGCGAATCCTGCATCGAGCAGCGCAGCAATGATCACGTCGGACTGGAGCTCGTGAATAAGTGTCGTGGCTGATGACGAATGCCAGCCCGCACGCCCGACTGGCATCCTGGCAAACAACCCTTGGGGTGTGCTGGACGCAGCTTGCTCTAAGTTCGCCTCGTCACACTCCTCAAGGAATGCCAGAGCTGCCAAGGTCTCGAAGCGCTCGAATACCAACTCAAAGTCCGGCGACACGCCAGCAAAGCTTGAGCGCCATGAAGACATGACATCAAGTAAGTGATCGCTGAGCGGCGTCATGCGCTGCCCGAGGCCGTCAAGTTGCTTCCAGACGTCCTGGTCGTCTCCTTTCCAAGACCATAGAAACAGCGCCGATACCACTCTACGCGGCTCGCGATGTTCCCGAGGCCACGATGCCACCAGGAGTTCGTGTAGCGTTTGCCAGCGTTGCGCGCGTGTCAGCCCAACGCCGTACGCAGTGAAGATCAGTACGGCGGGATAGGAGCGCAACCCTAGCCATACCACGAGACCGTTTCCGACCTTTTCCGCTTGGTGATAGATCCCTTTGATAATCTCGAGGACCAACATCAGTTCGCTGCCATCCCCCCATCGTCCAAGCGCTCCGGCCATGCGCGCCAGAGGTTCTGCAAGTGCTTCATATCGCGAAACTCGGGATCGAAACTCGTCTTGATTCCATTGTCCGTGGGGCGTGAACGAGGGGGCATCTAGCTGCGCCATCAGTCGCTCGGCTTCTTGCGAAAACAGCTCATCCAGTTGGATGCGGTATTCCGGCTTGGCTAGGTACCGTTTCGTACTATTGACGAGCAGTTCGACGCTGAGTGGGTTCTGCCGTTGGCTTTGTTCAAGCGTTTCCACACGCTGCTGCAACGTCTGGAAAAATTCGTCCGCTCCGGCGATCGGAATGATCTTGGCATCACGGTGTCTCGCCAGCTCGGTCGCGCCAGCTCCGAGGGAGCCGCGTGCAGACCAATAGACAGGGTAGCGCCGGTTCGGCGCGCGAAGAAATGCAGCGCGCAACGCGTGATCCCATTCACCGGACCAGCCACAAACGATCAGTCCATGCTCGTCAAAGATTCGATCGAGCAACCTGTCGTAGCTGCCGTGGTAGGTGCTCAGCTCCTGATCGGTGTTTAGGATGCGTGCGTCCTTGTAGTCGCCGTGAAGCTTGAGCAGGTAGCAGCGGCTGTGTACCAGCGGCTCGGCGCCGGCAAGCGCATCCACCGATGCAACAACGGTCGGTTCGACACCCTGGTCTCGAAGGGCATTCTCCATGAGTCGATCGAAGTTGGTCGTAATGATGACCCGAATGTGACCCGAGCGAACCAATCGAGCGATCGCATGGTGCGCTTTGGTTGGAACCTTCCGACCTTCCTCCCGGTCATCCGTGCTGGGTTCAATGTAGCGGTGCAAGATGGCGCGCCGCTCGTCAGGTGAGCTAGCGATCTCCTCGAGCAACGCAGAGTAGTTGGGCTCCTGGCTCGTCTTCTCTCGATACCATCTTGCCCAGTCCGTTTGTTCTTCGGCCCCTTGGGCAATTGCGACGCGCCGTATCAGGTCCAGGGTGATTTCCCAACCGGTCGGGATTTCCGCTGAACGCGAAAGCCCCGATCCTAGGAGAACGGCAAACACTCCTTTGTTTTCGTAAACAGAGAAGGCGAGTTGGGTGATAGCGTCGCTTTGAAGTAACGTCATGGATGAAAATCTTAATATAGTGCCCGGGATTTTTAACCCTAGGCTCGACAGTAGCTAAGTTTTTTGGAGTGGTCGCTAGGCAAGCTGGGATGGGCAAACGCAGATCTGAGGCGTATAAAAAAGGCGGCGGATACCAGATTCCTGGGCAGGTTAAGAGCAATTGCCTATCGCACAAGGAAAACCCGTTATACGTCTTGAATGTCACCATGAGATGGCTGTGTTCCGAGAAACATCGGATGGTCGTCCCCCGGAAACTCCGGAATCCATTCGGCATCGTTTTCCCGCAAAGAATATCGATGATTCGTAGTGGAGTAGATAACCTGAATTGACTGCTCGTCCGCCAGATCTTGCAGATTGCTAATGTAGTTGGCGAGATCATCTCTGAATATATCTTGCTGTCGCGGAGTATCCAAGATGAAGAATCTGGGAGAAAGATTCTTGCTTCTGACCGACAGATCAAAGGCAGCCGTCCTGATCGCTAGTACTATTCTCGTTAGCGTACTCCCTTTAAATTTTGTGATCTTCTGACCGCCAAATGTCACATTGAAGTCAGCATCCATGTCCACGTCCAAGCTAACGTTAGACGTTCTCAGAACAACGAGCCAATGCTTGATCCGTTCCTGAAGCGCGCTGCGAATCCTCAGAAGATCTAAGTCGGTACCGTTGTTAGGGCCATCAAGATCGGCTAGGCGATTTTGAAGTTGAGCCCGATCCTCAAGCTTTGTGACATACTCCGCTTCAGCCTGACCCAGCTCGATTTCGATTTGCCTCGCCCGACGTAGGTCTATGACTCTCTCGGTAAGCTGCGCCACTGCTTCTATCAGCCTTGCTACGCTAGGATCATGCTCCTGAGGTTCACGCTCCGACATTGCATTCGCGATGTCTAATTTTAACTGTGAAATTTGGCGATCTATCTCTCCGATTCGAATTTGAGCCGATTGATTTATCCGATCAAGATCTTTGATCTGATCTTTCAGATACAGAAGACTCTTCCCATAGGAGGCAGAGCTCCGAACGAATAGGCCGCAATTTTCATTTCCGCAGATCACATCGAACGACGAAAATACTCGCCGCGCTTCCTCATTAAGAGAAAGCGTGTCCGCCTCGACCTCGATTTCATGCTTTATCTGTACAAGACCGCGAATACGAGTCTCCAATTCAGACCGTTCGGCCGAGAGTGCGCGGACTCCATGCTGTAGCTCAGCGATGTGTGCATCGAGCTGTGAATCAACCTGTACAGGACTTGCCCCACCCGCTCGTAATGACTCTAGGCCATCAATCGCTAACTGGAGCTCGCGATCTAGCTCCGAGACAGGGCGACGGGGTGCGTCAAGGTCGGTAGTGAGTTCGTTGATGACCTTCTCAGAGCGATGGATTGCGCGATCCAGGTATTCGAGTCTATCGCCCAGCTCAAGCCTTATACGGCGCCTATCAAACGAGTTCTTCGGTCCCAGGCCGAAGAGCAAGCGCATGGCCTCGGCGTACTGATTCTTGATGAACTTGGATGTCGTGTAATACGGTTCGGCGTATCCGTGGTCCTGATCCAAGTAGAACATCGGGAGAATATGAGAACTATAGAGTCGCGCAGGTTCGCTGCCGACTGACGTCAAGACCGGATCCTCTAGGCCCCAAAGTGAGAAGAGGAAGCTGCTGTACTCACGCTCGTTGAAGAAATCTGCCTTGCCTCCGCCGAGTTCCTCAACAGTGACGCTAAATGCGCTACCCATTCTTCTAGTAATCAGGTACTCGCCTTGGCGAGCCGCGACTGAAAGAATGACGCGGTCGCAGTGCTCGAGGATGTCGTCGCGGAACTCAACCTTATAGCCGAGTGCGTAAACGATGGCCTGCACTATCGGAGTTTTTCCGCAACCGTTCTCACCAAATAACTGGGTAATTTGGCTGCCAAAGGTCAATTTGCCCGATGACCACGAATGTGTGCCATCACCCATAATTTCGAAGCTTATCAGCCTCATGATAGACCTAGCCTCAGTTGACGACTAATGCGAATATTTCTATAGCTTCTTTCCATCGCAATGAGATTTGCGGCTAACTCCCCTCCGATTGCTACCGCTCGATCAATAACCGATCGCCCCGCCTTGGTGGCGGATATCTTCTTATTTAGCCCATCAACTTCGACCAACCCGGCCTGTTCCAAAAATGTCAGGGCCTGCACTGTCCGAACTCGAAGTGATGCAGACCAGCCCAGATGCTGAGCTGACCCTCGGAAGCCCGGAAACGTCTGTTCAAAGCACTCGCCGATAAGCTGTCCGATCTCGTCTACGGCAGGCTTAACCCGCCCCTTGGCGATCATCAGGACTGTTATTGCAATGAGCGGCAAATGGAACATTGCTTCGTTACTGAGCCTAGCCGGTGGCGACAGGTGTCTAGAATCAAACGTGATCTCGACTTCTGTCCTCTTGATCTCGGAGAAGAACTCTAGAAAGTTCATCGGGACTCACTCCTTACAAGCTCAGCGAGAACGCCACCCGTAAGCATTTCCACCGTCAACAAGGGTTCCAATACGTTGCCCGAAAGCTCAGTCTTCAACCTCGTGACCTCAACCTGTAGACCCGCGAAGGAAACTTCTCCTCTTTGCCAACGGCCGTAGATCTCATTGACTCGTAGCTGGAGGAAAATGATCTCCTGCTCATACGTGTGCCTATACAGACGAAACCAGTTGTCCCAAGCGATCTTCCAGCGAGATGCCACCTCAATAATTTCGGGCGATGCACCAGCTTCGCTCAGCTTTCGCTGAAGGACGGTTGCGTTTTTTAAGGCTTTGGAGTCTCCATTCTTGAGAAAGTTGGCGTACGCCCCTCTGGAGATCGGTAGCAGATCCAGAAGATCATCGATCCCCACGCCGGCGGCATCATCAAGGTCAGCGAGGGTGATGTCGGCGATAAGCTTTGAGCTTGATTTCGTTTGGACTAGCCCGAGTAGGTTCTTCGCGAGCTCCACCCCCTCCACATATGTCAGATTTATCTCGCTATATGTGTATAGCGACTTGACTGCTTTCGTATCGAAATCGGAGTGGTGGGGGTCTAGGTAGTCGTGGCCTGATGAAATTTTGAGCTTCAATATGCAGGTGTGAATCTGCCGCATACTCGGAGCAGGATCCATCCCATAGGCCGTGGCAAAGTTGTCAGCCAGGTAGCGGATGGTGCGTTCACCGACATCTCCCATAGCGACTGAGGCCGTGATGTTCTCGACATCATCGTCTAAATACGCGTTGGTTAGGAAAGTGACGCCTGCGCAAGCATCGCCAAAATCAACTGTGTGTTCGAGCAATTTGCCTACAAAGCTACCTTTAAACTTCGCTAGCTGGGCATCGTCGGCGGGTTTCGATTCCCCTCCCGCCGGCGCATAACACCTCGAATCTTTGGGGGGTACTTTTGCAGTGAGCCCGAAAAGTTCGTTGCGGCTCCACAGGTGTTTCTTTTCCGCTTTGGTCTTGACCTGGAAGAACTCGTAGACGGCCCCATCCGGACTAACTTCGCGTACAACGAAATCGTCGTGATAGTCGCAGTAGACTCGGTCTGCAGACTTTCCTTCAAGGATGCGCAGGCACTCAAGCGCCGCACCTCGAAATTGAGCTTGGAAGCGCCTGACGGTATCGCGGCCAGCCAGTTCGCGGGGCTTTACGGCGAGCAAGGGTGGCGAAGGCACGGGCTTTGCCGCGTCATTTTTGTTGGTCATCCTGACTCTCCGCCCCTGTAAGCGCTGACGTTCCAGCTCGTAAAGCTAAACCGAACCCGGCTAACTGCCTGCGCCAAGTTGTGCGTTCAAGCTGAATTCTAGGCCAATATTCGCCTGACGTCCGGTCATCACGGGCTAGCCCGGCGCTTGGGCCCGCGGCGGCGCGATGTCCCTCAGCCCCTGCGGCCAACTTATGGTTTAGTAGATCGGCGAATTTATGCTTTAACGCACAGAAGCGAACGCCGGCATCGCCGTCTTGGGCGTGTTATCGGCGAGGCGGGTTATCGCCGACGGCGGCGCCGCGACGGCCGGCAATCGGCAGGTGCCAACCGCGCTTCACCGCCAGCATGCGCAGCGTGAAGCATGCCGCGGCGCCGGCGCTCATCGTGGCGACCGTGGGCAGGCCGAGCAGGGTGCCGAGCACCAGCACGGCTGCGCCGACCAGCGCGGCGACTGCGTACAGGTCGGCGCGCAGTACCATCGGTACGTCGGCCAGCAGCAGGTCGCGTGCGATGCCGCCGCCGATGCCGGTGAGCATGCCCAGCAGCGCCGCCATGACCGGGTGCAACCCGAACGCGAGGGCCTTGTGCGCGCCGGTAACGGTGAACAGCGCCAGGCCGGCGGCGTCGAACATCCGCACCGGGTGCTGCATGCGTTCGATTAGGTGCGACCAGCGAAACGTGATGATGCCGGCCGCTACCGCGGCGGCGAGATAGCGCCAGTCGCTAATGGCGACGGGAGGCACGGCGCCGATCAGCACATCGCGCGCGATGCCGCCGGAGTTGGCGGCGGCGAATGCCAGCACCAGCACGCCGAACAGATCGAGCTGGCGCCGCGTGGCCGCCAGTGCGCCGCTGAGCGCGAACACGAACGTGCCGGCCAGGTTGGCGATCAGAAGTGCGAGCTGCTGTGTCTGCATCGGTGTATCCACGCAGTGCGGGGCGATCCCGGGCGTCCTTGGTCGTGCGCTTGCTGCGTGGGCCAGCGGCATGCGCCGCGGCTGCCGCTGGTGCAGCGGTTACGACCCGCCGCGGTCGCGGGCGCTCACGAGGCGATCGACCACGCCACGCTGCCGCCGGCGCGCATCGGCACGCACACGCTGTCCCCCAGCGGCACGGTGTCGGGCACGGTCCACGCCTTGCGCTCCAGCACCAGGCGTTCGGTGTTGCGCGGCAGTCGGTAGAAGTCCGGGCCGTGGAAGCTGGCGAAGCCTTCCAGGTTCTCCAGTTTGCCGGCCTCGTCGAACGCTTCGGCGTACAGCTCGATCGCCGCGTGCGCGGTGAAGATGCCGGCGCAGCCGCAGTCGGCCAGCTTGGCTTCGCGTGGATGCGGCGCGCTGTCGGTACCGAGGAAGAAGCGCGGGTCGCCGCCGGTAGCCGCCCGTAGCAGCGCCTGGCGATGCTGCTCGCGCTTGAGCACCGGCGCGCAGTAGTGGTGGGGACGCACGCCGCCATCGAACAGCGCGTTGCGGTTGAGCAGCAGGTGATGGACGGTGATCGTGGCGGCGATATTGGCGGTCGCGCTCTGCACGAACTGCACGGCGTCGGCGGTGGTTATGTGCTCGAACACCACACGCAGCCCCGGGAATCGCTCGCGCAGCGGCAGCATGTGGCGATCGATGAAAGTCTTCTCGCGATCGAACACGTCCACCGCCGGGTCGGTCACCTCGCCGTGCACCAGCAAGGGCAGGTCGGCCTGTTCCATTGCCTCGAGTACCGGGTAGACGGTGGCCAGATCGGACACGCCGGCAGCCGAGTTGGTGGTGGCGCCCTGCGGGTAGAACTTCACCGCATGCACTAGGCCGCTGGCCTTGGCCGCGACGATTTCCTGCGGCGTGGTCTGCCGCGTGAGGTACAGCGTCATCAGCGGTTCGAACGTCATGCCGGCCGGCACGGCAGCGAGGATGCGTTCGCGGTAGGCGAGTGCCTGCGCCACGGTGATCACCGGCGGCTTGAGGTTGGGCATCACGATGGCGCGGGCGAAGCGGCGCGCGGTATGGCCAACTACCGAGGCCATCGCCTCGCCGTCGCGCAGGTGCAGGTGCCAGTCGTCGGGGCGGACGATGTCCAGTCGGTCGGTATGCACGGAACGGTTCCTCGGCCAGGCAGATGGGGCAGACGCCTATTGTCCCGCGTCCGCGCGCAAAAGTCCGGCGGGCCGCCGAGCCGTGCCGGGCGCCGCAACGAAAAAAGCGCCCGAAGGCGCCTTTTTCGTCATTGCCTGGAGCAACCGGCTATGCGCGCGGGCCGCGACGCAAGCCGCCGAAGATCAGCGACAGCACGAACAGCACCAGGAACACCACGAACAGGATCTTGGCGATGCTGGCGGCGCCCGCGGCAATGCCGGTGAAACCGAACAGCGCAGCGATCAGGGCGATCACGAGAAACACGATGGCGTAGTGAAGCATGGCTTGTCTCCTTCTGGGGGCGCGGCGCGCGGCGAGTGCAGCGCGCCGGCCGGATGGTCAGTGGCGCAGCGACTTCTCGAACTCGCGCACCTGGGCTTCGGCTTCATCGCGGGCGATGCCGTAACGCTCCTGCACCTTGCCGGCCAGGTATTCGGCGTTGCCTTCGGCGACGGTGAGGTCGTTGTCGGTGAGCTTGCCCCACTTCTGCTTGATGCTTCCGCCGAGCTGCTTCCACTGGCCCTTGATGGTGTCCTCGTTCATGACTGCTACCTCGTCGATTGGGAAAGGCGGCGAAGCGGTGTCGCCTCGTCCGGGGTCGATTCCATCCGGGGCGCCGTGAAGGCCGCGTGCGGCGGCGTGGCGCGGCGCAGCGGGCATTCACGCTGGTGCACGGGGCGCTCACCGGGCGTTCGCACACACTGCACGAATGGCTCGGCGGCTTCGCGTTTTGCGGTTCACCGCCGTGGGGCCGGGCCGTGTCTCCGCGGCAAAAAAAGAGGCGCCCAAAGGGCGCCTCGCGGAAGGGCGTGATCGGCGAGCGATCAGGTCGAGGATTTCACCTCGAACGCGCGGGTCGACACGGGCTTGCCGTCCAGCGCGATTTCCACCTTGTACTTGCCCGCCGGCCAGGCATTCGGATTCTGGATCTTGAACGTGGTCACCGCCGGGCCGGTGGTGGCGATCGATTGGCTGATGGCGCTCACCAGCTGGCCCTTGCCTTCGTCGTAGCTCCAGCGCGCGCTCAGGGTGGCGCCGTCGGTGCGGCCGTTGGTCTCGACGCTGGCGTAGATCGCCTTCTGGTTGGCGGCGATGGTGTCCTTGGCCTGGCTGACGGTGTGCGCAGCCGTCACCGCATCACCCACCACCACCTTGCTCACCGCAAACGCATCGGCGTTGACGGGAGCGGTGCTGGCGGTGGTGCTGGCCGGGGCGGGCGCCGTGCTGGTCGGCATGGCCGGTGTCATGGCGGTGCTCGACGGTGCGGGCGCGGTGGTGGCCGGTGCTGGGGTCATCGGCGTCGGCGTGGCCGGGGCGGTGCTGGCCGGTGCCGGGGTGTCGTTGCTGGCGTCGTGCTTGCCGCAAGCACTGAGCATCAGCAGGCCGCTGGCGGCGAGGCTGCACAGGAGGAGGGGGCGAGCGGACGTATTCATGGGGATCTTCCGTCTTCAGCAGGGAGGGGAGTGGCGCCATCCGTGGCCACCGCGGCGCGGAACGCGCTGCAGGGGTCGGAAGGCTAGGCCCCACCGGCTGAAGCCCTGATTACCACCGCCGTGCTTCGTTCACCTCGCAGTGAGGTGCGCCCCTGGTCCTACTGGCGCGCGCCGCGCAGGTTCACCGGCACGCTGTCGTCGCTGGCGCGATAGGGGTTGATGTCCAGCCCGCCGCGCCGCGTGTAGCGGGCGTAGACGCTCAGTCGCTCCGGGGCGCAGCGCGCCATCAGGTCGACGTAGATGCGCTCCACGCACTGCTCGTGGAATTCGTTGTGGGTACGGAACGAGACGAGGTAACGCAGCAGCCCCTCGCGATCGATCGGCCGGCCGCGGTAATGGATCTGCACGCTGCCCCAGTCCGGCTGCCCAGTGACCGGGCAGTTCGAGCGCAGCAGATCCGACACCAGCGATTCCTCGATCACCTCGCCCGCGTGCACGCGCAGGTAATCGGCCTTGGGCGGGCCGTAGTCGTCGATGTCCAGCGCCTGATCGTCGAGCGAGACACCCTCCAGGTCGCGCACGGAATGGGCCACTGACGAGGGCACGCTGAGCTCCACCTTCACCGCGGCGCCGGCGGCGGTGGACAGGTCGCGCTCCAGCGTGGCGATCAACGTGGGTGTGTCGACCATGCGCTCCTGCGAAAAGCCGTTGAGATAGAGCTTGAACGACTTCGACTCGATGATGTTCGGCGAGGTCGCCGGCACGCGGATCTCCACCAGCGCCACCATCGGCTTGCCGCGCGCGTCCAGCCACGAGAACTCGTAAGCGTTCCACACGTCCACGCCGCGGAACGGCAGCGGCGCAGTCACGCCGATCTCCGCGCGCTTGGCCGCGCGCGGAATCGGAAACAGCAAGGCGGGGTCGTAGCGATCGGCGTAGACGGTGGTCTTGCCGAGCAGGGAATCGTCGGGCGTGTTCATGCGCAAAGTGTAGCGGGCGGGCGCCGCCAGGCCGCGACCTGGGTCGCGCCTGCGACCACGCGCCCCGTCTGCCATGCAGGACAGTCGGGGCGCGAAGTAGGGCTGTTCAGGCCGGCCAGCTTACGCGTTGACCGCCGCCATCATGGCTTCCGGATAGCGCGGGCCCGCGGCCGCGTCAGGCGGGAACACCGCATCGATCGCCGCCAGTTCGGCGGCGCTCAGCTCCACCTGCAGCGCGCCCAGGTTCTCGTCCAGGCGCGAGCGGCGCTTGGTGCCGGGGATCGCCACGATGTCCTGGCCCTGCGCCAGCACCCAGGCCAGCGCCAGCTGCGCCGGCGTGCAGCCCTTGCGCGCCGCCAGGGCCTGCACCTGCTCAACCAGACTCAGGTTGCGCGCGAAGTTCTCGCCCTGGAAACGTGGGCTGTGGCGGCGGTAGTCGTCGGCGTCGAAATCCTCAGGCTTGGTGATTGCGCCGGTAAGGAAGCCGCGGCCCAGCGGCGAGTACGCCACCAGCGTCACACCCAGGCGGCGGCAGGCGTCGAGCATGCCGTTGGTTTGCGGATCGCGCGTCCACAGCGAGAACTCGCTCTGCAGGGCAGCGATCGGGTGCACCTCGCAGGCACGCTCGAGCGTGGCGCCGGAAGCTTCGGACAGGCCGAGATAGCGCACCTTGCCCGCCTGCACCAGTTCGGCCATCGCGCCCACGGTTTCCTCGATCGGCACGCTCGGATCCACGCGGTGCTGGTAGTAGAGGTCGATGGTGTCCACGCCCAGACGCTTCAGACTCGCATCGCAGGCGGCGCGCACGTATTCCGGCCGGCCGCTGATGCCGCGCACGGTGGGATCGTTCGGATCGCGCACGATGCCGAACTTGGTCGCCAGGAACACCTCGTCGCGACGGCCTTTGGTGGCCTGACCGACCAGCACCTCGTTGGTGTGCGGGCCGTACATGTCGGCGGTGTCCAGCAGCGTGAGGCCGCGATCGAGCGCGTGGCGGATCGTGGCGATCGATTCGGCATCGTCACGCCCGCTGTAGAAATCGCTCATGCCCATGCAGCCGAGGCCGAGGGCGGAGACCAGCGGGCCGTGGTTGCCGAGGGTGCGCATTTGCATGGGAAGCTCCTTGTGCGGTTCGGGATAACGGGCGGTGTGCCGCCCGCAGGACCGGCATTCTGCGCGTCGCGCTGGACTGCATAAATACTCAATAATGGCCAACACCATTCCATATTGATAAACAATCATGGACCGCATCGAAGCCATGCGCCTGTACGCGCGGATCGTCGAACTGGGCAGCTTCACCGCGGCCGCAGACGACCTCACCCTGCCGCGCGCTACCGTCACCCACGCGATCAAGCGGCTGGAGTCGCGACTGGGGGCGCAGCTGCTGCAGCGGACCACCCGCCGCGTACGTACCACCCGCGATGGCGAGGTCTACTACGGCCATTGCCGTCGGCTGCTGGCGGATCTCGATGAGGTGGAGGCGGATTTTCGCGAGGCGGCCAGCGTGCCCAAGGGACGGCTGCGCGTTGATCTCCCCGGCACCTTCGCCCGTTTGCAGGTGCTGCCGCATCTGCCCGCGTTCTGCGCGCGCTATCCGCAGATCGAGCTGGACATCGGCACCGGCGACCGCTTCGTGGACCTGCTGCGTGAAGGCGTCGACTGCGTGCTGCGCGCCGGCAAGCTGGGCGACTCGGGCATGATCGGGCGTCAGGTCGGCCGGCTCACCCAGGTCACCCTCGCCAGCGCCAGCTACGTTCGCGAACACGGACTGCCGCGCATGCTGGCGGATCTGCAGCACGGCCACGTAGCCGTGAACTGGGCCTCGCCCACCACGCGGCGCGTCGAGCCCATGGAGTTCATGGTGGGACGGCGCCGGCGCGAGGTGATGCTGCCGTCGCGCCTGTCGGTAAGCGGCGTGGACGCCTATCTGGGCTGCTGCGAGGCCGGGCTCGGCATCGCCCAGTTTCCCCGTTACCACGTGGCCGACGCGCTGGCCGATGGCCGCATGATCGAGCTGCTACCGGACACGCCGCCGCCGCCGTTGCCCTTGACCGTGCTCTACCCGCAACAGCACCACCTGCCGGCGCGACTGCGCGTGTTCGTGGACTGGCTGGCCGAACTGCTGACCAACCATGGCCCGGCGTAGCTGCCCTACGACGTTCCGCCCCGAATGTAGGAGCCCGCTTGCGGGCGATGCTTTTGGCTTTGATGCCAATCCGAAAGCGAACAGCATCGCCCGCGAGCGGGCTCCTACAACAAGGTGTCAGGAGCGGCGGAAGCCGTGGCGGGGGGCGGCGTCGCCCAGGGTGGTGGGCGTCAGCGCGACGCCCATGTCGGCCAGGGCGGCGCGCTGCTCGGCCAGCGGCAGGCGCACGATGCGGTCCTCGATCGCGGCGAGCTTGCGCATCGCCGGCAGTGCCATCACCTGGGCGACCAGCGCCGCCATGCGCGGCCAGCGGCCGGCGTCGATGGCGTACTTCACGAACGCCGCGGTGCGGAAGAAGCTGGCGAGCGTGATGTCGGCGATCGACAGCTCGCCGAACGCGAATCCCGAAGGCGGCAGTTGCGCTTCGAGGTAATCCAGCGCGGCGGGAATCTCTTCCTCGCGCGCCTTGCGCACCAAGGCCTCGTCGGCTTCCTCGCGGAACAGGAAACGCCTGGCGCCAAGCTGGAAGAACAGCCGCCAGATCAGCACGTCGCCCAGGTGCGTATCGGCGTACTCCTCCAGCCAGCGCGCGCGGGCGCGGTCGGCGAGATCGGCCGGATACAGCGCGGGCGTCGGGTGGCGATCCTCGAGGTACTGGCAGATCACGCTGGAGTCGTTGAGCACCATATCGCCCTCGATCAACACCGGGATGCGCCGCAGCGGGCTGAGCCGGGCGAATGCGTCGTTGCCGACGAACGGCGCAATGGGGTCGATCCGGTACGCCACACCCTTGAGCTCCAGCACGGCGAGCACCTTGCGCACGTACGGCGAGATCGGGCTGCCGATGATGCTGACGGGCTCGGACATGGCGCACTCCTGCGAGGTCGGTGGCAAGGTGGGCAGGGTGCGATGCGGCCGCGGATACCGTCAAGGCGCGCTTGTCGACAGGACTTCTGGCAGGGGTCCCCCCGCATGGGCAGGACTAGGATCGAAGGGTTGGGCAGCGTCAGGGGCGCTGCGGGCGTCCGCCTGGCGGGCACGCCGCGAGTCAGGGAATGCTGTCCCGTATCTTCCGGCGCCTGCGGGCGCCCGTTTTCACGTCAGCGGAGTCCCTCATGTCATCTCCCTTCGGTACACCGCGCCTGCTTGGCGCGCTGGTGCTGGCCAGCCTGTCGGCCGGCGCGTTCGCCACCGGCCGCACGCTCACCGACGCCGATTACGCCCGCGCCGAACAATTCGTCAATTACAAGGCGATCCCGCTGGTCGATCACGCCGTCACCAAGGTGAAGTGGCTCGACGACACTCATTTCGTCTATGTCGACCACGATGCCCAGGGCGATCGCTACCTGCGCATGGACAGCGCCACCGGCCACGCCGAGCCGCTGTTCGACCAGGCCAAACTCGCCGCGGCGCTGGGCCAGCTCGCCGGCGGCAAGGCGCCCGAAGCGAACAAGCTCGGCCTGCAGGGCATCGCGCTCACCGCCGACGGCCGCTATCAGCTGACCGTGCACGGCAAGACCTACGTGTGCAGCGCCGACGCCGTCTGCGCCAAGCCGGCGAAGGGCGAGGCCAAGGGCGACGAGCCCGGCGCGCTGTCGCCGGACAAGAAAAGCGAGGCCTTCATCCGCGACTGGAACCTGTGGGTGCGCGACGTCGCCACCGGCAAGGAGACCCAGCTCACCACCGACGGCGTGGAGAACTTCGGCTACGCCACCGACAACGCGGGCTGGAAGCACACCGACAACGCCATCGTCGAGTGGTCGCCCGATTCGAAGAAGATTGCGACCTTCCAGCAGGACCAGCGCAAGACCGGCGACATGTACATGGTCTCCACCGGCGTGGGGCATCCCAAGCTCGACGCGTGGAAGTACCCGCTGGCCGGCGACAAGAACGTGACGATGATCGAGCGCGTCATCATCGACGTGCCGACGAAGAAGGTGGTGCGGCTGGACATGCCGGCGGACCAGCATCGCTCGACCCTGTGCGACGACGTCAGCTGCGGCCCGGACGGCGGCTGGGACGACGTGAAGTGGGCGCCGGACGGCAAGACGCTGGCCTTCGTCTCCACCTCGCGCTTCCACAAGCACGAGTGGCTGCGCATCGCTGACGCGAGCACCGGCAAGGTGCGCACGGTGTTCGAGGAAACCGCCAAGACCTACTACGAGAGCGGCATCGGTAGGGCCAACTGGGCCTATCTGCCGGGCACGCACGAAGCGGTGTGGTACTCCGAGCGCAGCAACTGGGGCCAGCTGTATCTGGTGGACCTCAACACCGGCAAGCTCAAGCACGCCATCACCACCGGTGAGGGCGTGGTCACCGAAATGCTCAAGGTCGACCCGAAGAGCCGCACCGTGTGGTTCGAGGCGGTGGGCCGGCAGAAGGGCATGGACCCGTACTTCAGCCAGTTCTACAAAGTGAGCCTGGACGGCGGCAAGCCGACCCTGCTCACGCCGGAGCCGGCCAACCACGACATCAGCCTGTCGCCCGATGGCGCCAGCTTCGTCGATGCGTATTCCACCCCCAGCGTGCCGCCGGTCACCGTGCTGCGTGCCAGCAACGACGGCCACACGCTCGCCACCGTGGCCAAGGCCGACATCAGCCGCCTGCAGGCCACCGGCTGGGTGCCGCCGGTGCCGGTCACGGTGAAGGCGCGCGACGGCAAGACCGACCTGTACGGCCTGATGTTCAAGCCGACCAACTTCGATGCCTCCAAGAAGTACCCGGTGGTGGACTACATCTATCCCGGTCCGCAGGTCGGTTCGGTGGGTTCGCGCAGCTTCAACGCTGCGCGGGTGGATCACCAGGCGCTGGCCGAGCTCGGCTTCATCGTGGTGGCGATCGACGGCATGGGCACGCCGTGGCGCTCGAAGTCGTTCCACGACACCTGGTACGGCGACATGGGCGACAACACCCTGCCGGACCAGGTCGTCGGCCTGAAGGAACTGGGCAAGCGCTATCCGTGGATGGACCTGAGCCGCGTGGGCATCTGGGGCCACTCCGGCGGCGGCAACGCGTCCACCGACGCCATGCTGCGCTACCCCGACTTCTTCAAGGTCGCCTGGTCCGAGAGCGGCAACCACGACAACCGCAACTACGAGGACGACTGGGCCGAGAAGTACCAGGGCGAGCTCACCATCGACAAGGACGGCAAGAGCAATTACGACGACCAGGCCAACGAGAACCACGCCGCCAAGCTCAAGGGCCACCTGATGCTGGTGCACGGTTCGATGGACGACAACGTGCCACTGTCCAACACCATGCTGATGGTGCGTGCGCTGATGGACGCCAACAAGGACTTCGACCTGCTGCTGGTGCCCAACGCCCACCACGGCTACGCCAAGGACGCGCCGTATGTGATGCGCCGGCGCTGGGACTACTTCGTGCGCAACCTCGCCGGCGACACGCCGCCGGCGCAGTACCAGGTGACACCGCCGAAGATGTAAGCGTTCCGCGTCGCCATTCGGCGTGATGGAAAAGCACGAAGGGCCGGTCGCATGACCGGCCCTTCGTTTTTTTCGCCCTGCGGAGGCGGGCGACGTATCGCCGCTGGAGGTGCAGGTCGTCGGATCGATGCGCGATCAGCGCGCCGCGACGGGCTGCGCCAGGCCCTTGGCGATCGCCTCATCGAGCAGCTTGCTCATGCCGCGACTGGCCTGCTCGGAGGCCTCGGCCTGACGCTTGCCCAGCGCAGCCTGCTGTTCGCCGAGGGCGGCTTGCTGCCGGCCCAGCGTGGCCTGCTGCTCACCGAGTGCTTCCTGCTTCGCCTGCAGCGCCTGCAAGCGCGACCGCAGGGCGGCCATGCGCGGCTCGCGGTTGTTGCTTGCGGCAAGCTCGGCCTGTTCGCTCGCCAGCTCCGCCTGCTGGCGGCCCAGCTCACCCTGCTGCGCGCCGAGCCCGCCCTGGCGACCGCCGAGTTCCCCCTGCCGTCCGCCGAGCCTGCCCTGCTCGCGCCCCAGCGCGGTAACCGGTGCGTACAGCGCCTTGGCGCGAGCCAGCAGCGCGGCGTCGCGGATCACGTAGGCCTGGTCGCCACGACGGAACCACAGCAGCGGCTCGTCGTGCTTGCGCAGGCCGCGCGCCATCACGATGTCGCGCGAGTTGCCGTTCATGGTGATCGAGTCGCCGTCGAACAGCGCAAAACCGTTGGGCGCGCCCTCGTCCGTGTCGATATCGACGTGGCTGGCGGACAGGCCTTCGATCGCCTTGGGCGGTGCGGGCGGCGGCGGTGGTGGCGGAGGCGGCAGGGCATCGATCGCGGGCGGTGACGGCGGGGGCGGCGGCAGAGCGTGCGGCGGCGCTGGGGGGGCGGGCGGTGTAGCGCGGGACTGCGGCGCCGCGGACGCAACCGCGGCCGTGGCTGTTGCCGGCGTGGCCCTCGCCGCGGGAGTCGCGGCAGTCGCCGGCATCGGTGCGGCGGTCGCGTCGATCGGCGCGTTGGCGCGGGTCACCCGGTAGGGCACGAGCCCGATGGCAGCCACGGCCACTACCAGCAGCCAGCCGCGCACGCGGGACGAGGGTTCGATGTGCTGGAGCATGGTCAGTCGCCTCTTGAGGTTCTCGAACGTGGGGGACGCGCCGGCCAGGCCGGCGTGGAGGGGATGGCTCACGCCCAGGCGCAGCAGCAGGCGACCGTAGTCCCGCGGCGCGGCGTGGGCGTGCTGCAGTACCTGCGCATCGCAGGCGGCCTCGCGGTGCAGGGCGTACTCGCGCATCGCCCAGTGCACCAGCGGATGAAAGAAGAACAGCCGTTGCGCCAGCGCCGGCGCCCATGCCATCCACAGGTCGCCGCGGCGCAGGTGGGCGAGCTCGTGATCCAGCGCCATCGCCAGCTCGTCCGCGCTGAGCACGTGCGCGGCGGGCAGCAGCACGGTCGGTCGCCACAGCCCGATCACCTGCGGCGAATCGATCGCCGCGCAGACCCGCAGCGCCGGCGGACGCGCCAACCCCAGCTCGCGCGTCCGCCGCGCGCACAGCCCCAGCAGGGCGGGATCGGCGGCCGGCGTCGAATGCCGGCGCTGCGCGTGCGCACGCCGCCAAGGTGCGATCAGCGGCACCAGCGCGAGCACCAACCCGGCCAGCCAGGCCGCGAGCAACCCGCTGCGGGCATGGCGCGCGGCCGCCTGTGTGACCTGCGCGGCGAGCGACGGTGTGGTGGCGACGGTCACCGTGGATGCGACCGTGCCCGCGGATGGCTGCAACTCGTTACGCCTGGGCAGCGGCGCGCTGGTGATCGTCGATACGGCCGCCGGCTCCGGCGGCGCCAGCGGCAGCGCGATCGGCGCATGCCACACCAGCCCGAGCAGAAGCTGCACGCTCACCAGCCACCACAGCAGGCAGCGGGTGGCGGCGGACAGTCGCGGCAGCCAGTGGATCGTGGCGGCGACGGCACCGATCAGCACGGTGGCCTGCAGCGAGGTCCACACCAGGCGTTCGAGCAGCATCGCGGCGAACACGTCGAGGGCGTGCATCTCAACGCTCCTTGCGCTGCGACTGCAGCTGCGCAACCAGCGATTCGAGCTCGGCCAGCTCGGCATCGCTGACGTCGGTGCGCTCGGACAGGTAGGCCACGAACGGCGACACCGAACCGCTCAGCGTCTTCTCCACAAAACTGCCGACCGCGCTGCGCATCGCCTCGGCCGGGCCGGTGGCGGTGCTGTAGCGGTAGACCCCGCGGGCCTGGCGGCGCTTTAGATACCCCTTGCCGCGCAGGCGCTCCATCATCGTCAGCACGGTGGAGCGGGCCAAGCCACGCGCCTCGCCGAAGCCGGCGGCGACCTCGCCGACCGAGGCCGGCTCGTGCTCGGCGAGATAGTGCAGCAGGGCGAGTTCCTGGTCGCCGATGGTCGGACGGGACATGCGCGGACTCCTTGACTACGTGTGTAGTCAAGCTAGTCCGTGACGACAACTGTAGTCAAGTGCCGCCAGCTTTCCTGGCGATGGCTCAGGGCATGTGCATCGCCGAGGTATGGATCACCTGCCAGCGGCCATCGCGCAGGCCCCAGATGTCGGCGAAGCGCAGCCGCACGCGATACGGCTTGCCCTCGCTGGTGCCTTCGAGCGTCGCCACGCCACCCATCACCGCCCCGCCGGACCATTGCCGCACCACCTCCTGCTCGACGGTAAACGGCTTCATGGTGAAGCCGGCGGTGGTGTAGTCGCGGATGAAGTCCTGCTTGTTCTCGACCTTACCCTGGCTGTTGAACAGCACGTAGTCGTCGGCCAGCAGCCGTTGCAGCGCGACGCCGTCGCCATGGATCTGCGCCTGGTCGAAGGCGGCCACGGCGTTGGCCAGCGCGGGCGGCAGCATCGGATGGGGTGCCGTGGCGGCGCGGCTGCACGGCGCGATGGCGACCAAGGCGAACAGGGCGAGAATGGGGAGAGATCGCATCGGTATGGGCTCCAAGATCGGTCCAGGGCCGCGGGCCACAATGGCGCGGCGGCCCGATGATGCCCGGATTGCCCGAAGCCCGCCGCTGCCGCCTTGCTCCGGACCAAGCGCTCCGCGAAAAAAAACGGGCGCCACCAGGGCGCCCGTTTTCTCGTTGCGGTGAAGCGTGGATCAGAACGTGTAACGCACCGTCAGCATGGCCGACCAGCGCGACACCACGCGGCTCGGGTCATAGAAGCCGCCGTCATACACCTGCAGCTGCTGCGGCTGGTAGTTGCCGGCCTTGTCGGTGGGCAGGTTGTAGACGTACTGGCCCTGGGCGTTCACGCCGCCGTAGTTGACCAGCGTGCGGGTCGGGTAGATGCCGGTGATGCGCTGCTGGCCCCAGTTCTTGTTCATCAGGTTGAGGAAGTTGTAGACGTCCAGACGCACCTCACCCTTGTTGCCCTTGAACAGGCCCGGGATCTCCTGCGAGAAGCTCATGTCCAGCGTGGTCACCCACGGCGTGTGCGCGCCGTTGCGCGACGCGATCTGGCCGCGGTGGTCCTTGAGGTACTTGTCGCTGGCGAGGAAATCCTGGAACTGCTGGATCTGCTGCGTCGTGGCGTTGCCGTAGCTCACCTTCGGATCGTTCGCGGTCGGGATGTACGCCGGATCCCAGCCGCCGATGCTGTCGCCGTTGGCGTCGTTGCCGAACACCCAGGTGTACGGGTTGCCGGTACGGCCGTTGTAGAACATCGACACCTGGGTGGCGTAGTCACCGAAGAAGTTGTGCTTCCAGTTCAGCGCCAGCTTGATGCTCTTGGCGGTGTTGTAGTTCGAGGTGGCCGACACGTCGCTGTTCGGGTTGAGGCGGGCGACGCGCGAGTAGCCGTTGTAGGCGATCGTGTCGGTGCCCGGATCGACGTCGGTGGCGTGGTTCAGCGTGATGCTCGCCGTGCCCGAGAGGCCCTCGGTGAACGGCTTGCTGATCGCCAGCGTGAAGCTGTCGGACTTACCCTTGTGCGTGTTGGTCAGCAGCGTCGAGGCCGAGCTGAAAGCCTTGTTGCGGTTGGCCTGCGCGTCCTTCGAATTCGGCGCTTCGCCCGGGGTGGCCCAGAACTGCTCGCGGCCATCCGGCAGCACGCCGGTCGGCGCACCGAAGTTCACCGCCTGGTACAGGATGCCGTCACGCACCTGGATGTGCTGGTACTCGGCCGAGCCGACCAGGCCCCACCACGGCAGCTCGCGGTCGAGCGCCAGGCTCATCTTCCACACCGTCGGCAGCTTGAAGTTCTTGTCGATGGTGTCGATCGAGCCGGCACCGCCGCCGGCCGGGATCGGCTGGTTCAGCGGATCCGGGCTGAACGGCGCGGTGGCCGGATCGAACGAGGTGTACGAGAGCAGCGTGACGCCGTTGTTCTGGAACGGGTTGGTCATCCACACCGTCGGCGGGGAGGTCTGGAACAGGCCCACGCCGCCGCGCAGCTGGGTCTTGTACTCCGAGTCGAACGAGTAGTTGAAGCTCATGCGCGGCTCCACCGCGCGGTTGCTCGAACCGACGGTGTAGTCGTTGCGGTAGCCGAACGCCTGCTCGAAGCCGGCGTTGTACTCGGGCTTGCCGCTGGAGTGCGGAATGTCCACGCGCACGCCGTACTGCAGCGAGAGCTGGTCATTGACCTGCCAGGTGTCTTCCAGGAACGGGCTGTACTGGCTGTAGGTCCACTTGCCGGCGATGTCGCCCAGCTGGTAGCCCGGCGCCGGGTGGTACAGCTCGTACTTGTTGTAGTTGCCGTTCTGGAAGTTGTTGAGACCCCAGAACGTGTACACGCCGAACTCGGCCTGGCCGAACAGGTTGTTGATCTTGTTGCGCTGGTAGTCGATACCGCCCTTGATGGTGTGGTCACCCAGGTAATAGGTGCCGGCCAGGAAGACGCTGAGCTTCTTGGTATCGATGTGGTTGTAGTGGCGGTAGCGCTCCTCACCCAGATTCACCGACGGGCCCTTGCCGTCCGGCGACAGGTTCACCGTCACCGACGGCTGCTGGAACGGCGCAGTGGTGTCCTGCACGTACTCCTGATAGCCCACCTTCGCTTCGGTGGAGAAGTTCTCGGTCCAGTCGTCGAACAGGTGGCCGACGTAGTTCTTGGTGGTGATTTCCTTGGTGTAGGTGTAGCTCGACAGGCCCACGCTGCTCGGACCGTTGCCGCCCACCGCCGGCAGCAGCTCCTTGGTGTTCTGGTAGGTGAAGCTGGCGCGGTGGTTGTCGGTGATGTTCCAGTCGATCTTGCCCAGGTAACGCTTGTCGTCGTAGGTCAGGCCGGTGGCGCCGCCGAAGTTGCCCGGGGTCAGGCCGAGCGCCTTCGCCGCGTCGATCACCTTCTGCAGGTCGCCCGGCGACACCTTGCCGCTGGTCGAGGCGCCGTCGCCCAGCGACTGGTCCAGACCGTTGGCCGAATCGGCGCCGATGCCGGTGGTCTTCTCGTGCTCGGCGGCGACGAAGAAGAACAGCTTGTCCTTGATGATCGGGCCGCCCACGGTCACGCCGTAGGTGGAGTCCTTGTCGTAGCCGTTGTACTTGTAGCCCTTGTTGTCCGACGGCAGCCAGCCGGCGTCGCCGACCAGGTGGTTGGCGTTGCGGTAGGAGTAGTACGCCGAGCCGTGGAACTGGTTGGTGCCCGACTTGGTCACCGCGTTGACGTCGGCGCCGACGGTGTCGGAGGTGACGTCATAGGTGGCGGTGGAGATGTTGTACTCGGCGATGGTCTCCGGCGAGATCGCCGCCTTCTGGTACGGCAGGCCGTTGGCGTTCAGGCCGAACGGGTCGCCCTGGGTCACGCCGTCCACCGCGATGTTGTTGTAGCGGTTGTTCATGCCGTTGGCGGAGATCGAACCCACGCCCTGGTCCAGCACGGTGATGCGCGGATCGAGGCGGGCGACGTCGTCCACCGAGCGGTTGCCCTGCGGCGTGGCCTTGAGCTGGTCCTGCGAGATGTTGGTCGACAGGCCCTTGTTCTCCGAGGAGAAGGTCTGCGCCAGGGTGGAGGCGCTCACCGTCACCGCCGAGAGGTTGCTCGCCTGCGCGGCGCTGGCACCCATGCTCAGGTTGATCGACGAGGGCTGGCCCAGCTGCAGGTACACGTTGTCCTGCTCGGCGGCGGCCACACCGTCCTTGCTCGCGGTGATCTCGAACGGACCGCCCACGCGCAGACCCTGCGCGGCGTAGCGGCCGTCGGCGTCGGTGGTCACCGTCTTGGTGGTGCCCGACGGCTGGTGGACGATGGTGACCGTGGCATTGGCCACCGGCTTGCCGGCGGCGTCGAGCACCCGGCCGGCGACGCCGGAGGTGGTGACGTTCTGCGCCGACGCCGAACCGGCGGCGAGCAGGGCAGCGATGGCGACGGGCAGCAGCCGCGTGCGAAGGGTGGATTTCATCAACGGACCTCGAGTAGTGGAAAAACCATGGGAACGCCCGGCCGCCCGTCCGTAGGCAAGGCCGAAACGCACAGACGCCAAGTCCCCGGGGAGGGACTCGGCGTCTGTTTCTCACACCATTTTAACGGGCTTTGATGACAGCTGGATATCACCCGGCCAGCGAAAGATCCTGCGATTCGTTCAGAAAGCCATGTCGAACGCCACCTCGCCCTGCACCCCCACCTGGTAGGCCGAGACGCGTCGCTCGAAGAAGTTGGTAACCTCCTGCACGTCCTGCAGGTCCATGAAGTCGAACGGATTCTTCGTCCCGTATTTCGGCGGCAGGTCGAGCTGGGCCAGACGCTGGTCGGCCACATATTCCAGGTACTGGCGCATGTCCTTCACCGACAGGCCGGCGACGCCGCCGGAGAGCACGTCCTCAGCAAAGCGGGTCTCGCAGGCGATCGCCTCTTCCAGCATCTGTTCCACCTGCGCGCGCATGGCGTCGTCGAACAGCTCGGGCTCCTCCGCGCGCACCGTACGCACCACTTCGAAGGCGAACGCCATGTGGCCGGACTCGTCGCGAAACACCCAGTTGGTGCCCGACGCCAGCCCGTGCAGCAAGCCGCGCGAGCGCAGGAAATAGACGTAGGCAAACGCGGCGTAGAAGAACAGCCCCTCAATGCACGCGGCAAAGCAGATCAGGTTGAGCAGGAACTGCCGGCGGTGCTCGCGTGATTCCAGCCGCTGCAGGTTCTGGATCGAGTCGATCCACTTGAAGCAGAACTCGCCCTTGGCGCGGATCGAGGGGATGTTCTCGATCGCCGCGAACGCCTTGTTGCGCTCGGCCGGATCGGGAATGTAGGTATCCAGCAAGGTGAGATAGAACTGCACGTGCAGCGCCTCCTCGTACAATTGGCGCGACAGGTACATGCGCGCTTCCGGCGCGTTGATGTGCTGGTAGAGGTTCAGCACCAGGTTGTTCGACACGATCGTGTCGCCAGTGGCGAAGAACGCCACCAGGCGGTGGATCAGGTGGCGATCGGCCTCGCTCATCTTGCTGCGCAGGTCGGTGGTGTCGAGCGAGAAATCCACCTCGTCCACCGTCCAGGTGTTCTTGATCGCGTTCTTGTACATCTCGTAGAACGCGGGGTAGCGCATGGGGCGCAGGGTCAGCGCGAAGCCGGGGTCGAGAATGTGCGACATGGGGTTTCCTTGAGGGCGCTCAATCGAGTTTGCGCGCGTAGTTGCCGCGCACGAAGCGGCTGATGTAGGTGGCCAGGCCGCGACCCGCTTCGGCGAGCTGCTGCATGTTCGCCACGTGGACGCGGCCTGGCCGGGCATCGGTGTATTCGTAGATGCCGTCATGGATGAAGCGCACCCGGATGAAGCCGTCGCCGCACTCGTAGGCGGTGACGCCGGATCTTCCGCTGAGGTTCCGGTAAGGCTTCATGGGGGCATCGGCTATTGGCAGGCCTCGCAGTACTCGGGATTTTCCAGCGAACAGAACACCGCGGCACTGGCTTGCTCCTGGTCGACCGGCGCGACGGCCTTGCCCGCACTCACCGTGGCCTTGGCGATCTTCGTCGCCGGCCGCGAGCGCAGGTAATACGTCGTCTTGATGCCCGCCTTCCACGCGTACATGTACATCGAGCTCAGCTGTCCGATGTTCGGGTTCTCCATGAACAGGTTCAGCGACTGGCTCTGGTCGATGAAGGCGGCGCGGGCGGCGGCCAGATCGATCAGGGCCTTCTGCGGCAGCTCCCACACGGTGCGGTAGATCTGCCGCAGCCGCTCGGGGATCGCCGCGATGCCCTGGATCGAGCCTTCGGCCAGCTTGATCTGGTCGCGCACCTCGCTCGTCCACAAGCCCAGCGATTTCAGCTCATCGGCGAGGTAGCGGTTCACCTGCAGGAAGTCGCCAGACAGCGTCTCGCGTTTGAACAGGTTACTTACCTGCGGCTCGATGCATTCGTAGCAGCCGGCGATCGAGGCGATGGTGGCGGTGGGGGCGATGGCGATCAGCAGCGAATTGCGCAGGCCGTGTTGCTGGATGGTCGCGCGCAGCGTCTCCCAGCGTGAGGGCTCGTGCGGCGTGGCGTTGGGCCAGTAGTCGAACTGCAGCTCGCCATTGGCCGCGCGGCTCTCCACGAAACCCGGGTGCATCCCGAAGTCCACCGCCAGCTCGTTCGACTGGCTGAGCGCATGGAAGTAGATCTCCTCGGCGATGCGCGTGGACAGCGCCAGCGCCTCGGCCGAGTCGAACGGCAGGCGCAGCTTGAAGAACACGTCCTGCAGGCCCATCACGCCCAGCCCCACCGGCCGCCATTTGCGGTTGGCCACGGCGGCCGTGTCGATCGGGTAGAAGTTGAGGTCGATCACCCGGTCGAGCTGGCGCACCGCGGTGCGCACGGTGGCGGCGAGCTGGTCGAAGTCGAACGCAATGCTTCCATCGGCACTCTGCACCACGTGCCGCGCCAGGTTGATCGAACCGAGGTTGCACACCGCCGTCTCGCTGGCCGAGGTCACCTCGAGAATCTCGGTGCACAGGTTGGACAGGTGGATCACGTTCTCGGGTTTGGCCGTCTGGTTGCTGGTGGCGTTGCAGCGATCCTTGAAGGTCATCCAGCCGTTGCCGGTCTGCGCGAGCGTGCGCAGCATGCGCGCGTAGAGCTCGCGCGCCTTCACCGTCTTCACCGCCAGGCCGGACGCTTCCGCGGCGCGATAGGCCGCTTCGAAGGCTTCGCCCCAGCTGTCGACGAAGTGCGGCACCACCTTGGGATCGAACAGCGACCACTCGCCGTCGGCCTCGACCCGGCGCATGAACTCGTCGGGAATCCAGTTGGCCAGGTTGAGGTTGTGCGTGCGGCGCGCCTCGTCGCCGGTGTTGTCGCGCAGCTCGAGGAACTCCTCGATGTCGGCGTGCCACGGTTCGAGATACACGCAGGCGGCGCCCTTGCGCTTGCCGCCCTGGTTCACCGCGGCCACCGACGCGTCCAGCGTCTTCAGCCACGGCACCAGTCCGTTGGAATGGCCGTTGGTGCCGCGGATCAGCGAGCCGCGCGAACGCACCCGCGAGTAGGCTAGGCCGATGCCGCCGGCGAACTTCGAGAGCTTCGCCACGTCGGCGTACTTGTCGTAGATCGACTCCAGCGAGTCGGTCGGCGAATCGAGCAGGAAACACGACGAAAGCTGCTCGTGCGTGGTGCCGGCGTTGAACAGCGTAGGCGAGCTGGCGATGTATTCCAGCGACGACAGCAGCCGGTACAGCTCCAGCGTTTCCGCGATGTCGTTGCCGCCCAGCGCGCAGGCAATGCGCATGAAGAAGTACTGCGGCGTTTCGATCACGTTGCGCTTGGTGGGATGGCGCAGCAGGTAGCGGTCGTACACCGTGCGCAGGCCAAAGTACTCGAAGCGGCGAGTAGCCAGCGGATCGATCGCATCGTTGAGCTTGCGCGCGTTGGCTGCCACGAAGTCGCGTAGGCGATCGTTGAGGATGCCCAGGCTGGCCCCGAGCGCGATCGACTGCGAGAAGCTCTGGATGTCCTGACCGCTCACTTCCTTGTCGATGAATGCGCCGAGCAGGCGCGCGGCAAGCTGGCCGTACTCGGGCTCCTCGGCGGTGAGCGCGGCGGCGGTGCGGATCGACAGCTGATCCAGCTCGGCCGTGGTGGCGCCGTCGTACAGGCCGCCGATGGTCTTCAGGGCCACGCGCAGCGGATCGACCGCGTGCAGGCCGTCGGCGCTGCGGGTGACGGCCTTGACGATCTTGTTGACGTCGACGCTCTCCTGGCCGCCGTTGCGCTTGGTCACGCGCATGCTGCCGGGGTTGTGTGGCGGGGTGAGGGTGAAGTCAGCCGGCGGCATGCCGTCCGCGGCGGGCGACGCGGCCGCGGCGGACGCGCGGTCGAGGGTATCCAGCGTTTCCATGATGGAGGCTCCCAAAGGGGAATCCGCCGCGCCGGCCCGGGAGGGGTTAGGAGCCTCGACGGTAGAAATTCAAGGGGCTGCGGCGTCGCGCTTTTGGCCAGCTTCTTCGCTCCTTCTCGTCAGATAGCTACGGCTATCTTCCTCAAACGATCAAAAAATCCGACTCAAAATCGCTTTGCCTCGCTCCCTCGATTTCCACCGCCGAGGCTCCTGGGCCGACGCGACGGTTCCGAAACTCAAACACCTGCTCCCGCGCGCAGGGCCTGAGGCTTGGCTTTCATGGAGATATCGCGTCGACATGCAGGCGCACGATGGCCTGCGATGCGACGCGCCTCCCCGCGGAAGCGGTCACCTGCGTCGGGTCGCGAGAGCATCGGCGCATCGCATCTCACCGGACGCGACCGCCGGCCCATGGGGCCCGACGTGCTGGCAGGTCTTCGGACTTGCGGACCCAGGCTTTCGCCTACCTAGTCCCCGTCGCTTCCCAGGCGCTGCGGCCCAGTGCATGTGACAGGTTTCGTTTCCGCTTACCGCTGCGGGGCAGTTCCGGATTCGCACCGGATTCCCTTTTAAGCCCGACCGACAGTCGCGTCTGGACGGGCACCAACGAGTGCAACATAGTGGGGCGATCTGAGGCGGTCAACCCCAGATATTGTGGATAACCCTGTTGAAAAGCCGTGTCCGGCCAAGCCCGGCGGGCGCTTGCGACGGCTAGAAGCTCAGCCGCGCACCGAGCATCACGCTGCGGCCGGGGCCCGGCTCGAAGTAGCGACCGTTGCCATCGTTGACGATCACCGAGCCGACGTAGTGGCGGTCGGCCAGGTTGCCGATGCGCGCGCTGAGATCGAGCCGGGTCGCTGCTCCCAGCGCGAAGATGTAGCCGGCGTCGACGTCGACCAGCGCGTAGCCAGCGGCGCGGTCGGTGTCGAAATCGTTCACGGTGACCGAGCCCACGCCGGTGAGCGTGATGCCCTCGCGCCAGCCCAGCCCATCGCCGTGCTCCAGCCGCAGCGAGCCGTAGTCGTCCGGCACGCCCGGCAGGCGCGAGCCGGCGGCCACCGGTGTGGTCGGCACGGTGCATGGCGAGCCGGTGCAGGCGAGAAAGCCATCGCGGAAGCGCGCGCGCAGGTGGGTGACGCCGGCGCTCAGGCGCCATCCCGTGGCCAGCTCGCCGGTGGCCGACAGCTCCACGCCCTCACGGCGGGTGCGGCCGGCGTTGCGATAGGTGGCGCGGCCGTTGGTGTTGCTCGCCACGGCCAGCTCGTTGCGAGTGTCGGCGCGAAACAGCGCGGCGTCGAATTCCAGCCGCTTCGTCGCCTGCCACTTCGCGCCGAGTTCGTAGTTGTTGCTGCGCGCAGGCTTGAGGTCGAACGCCAGCCCGGCCTGTCCGTCCGTGCGGTAGCCCAGCTCGTTGTAGCTGGGTGTCTCGAAGCCGCGGCCGTAGCTGGCGTAGATGCGCAGCTCGTCGCTGGCTCGGTACTGCAGGCCGACCACCGGCGTGGTGGCGCTGTAGCTCACGTGGCCGCTGTCGTCGGGGTTGTCCGCGGTGATGTAGAAGTCGTGCTCGGCGAAACGCACGCTGTCGTGGCGCAGGCCCAGCAGCAGCGCCCACTGCGGCACGAAGTGCCAGTAGAACTGCGCGTATTCGGCCACGTTGTTGACGTTGTCGTGCTCGTTGCGGCGCAGCGCCCCCTTTACCCCCAGCGTGCTGCCGACGAAGTTCTCGTAACCGGTGCGGCGCTGGATCTGGTAATCGCCGCTGGCGCCCAGCACCGCCTCGTACATACCGCCGCCGAGCTGGCCGCGATGGGTCCACCGCAGGTCGGCGCCACCGTAGTTGGTCGATGGCGACACCACGCCGCCGGACTGCAGCGGATTCTTCTGCACGAAGGTGGGGATCGACAGGTATTGGGTGATGCTGCGTTGGCCGTAGTAGGCCATCGCGCGCCACTGGTCGCTGGGGTTGAGCGTCTGCTCGTAGATCAGGCCGAGCTGATTCTGCTCGGCACTCTTGCGGGTGTCGTACTGTGCCGCCACCGCGGTGGCCTGGCGCGGGTCCTGCTTCATCTGCGCGCGGGTCAGGCCGAGCGGATCCTGCGTGCCGGGCTGGTGGACGCGGTTGAGCACCACGGTGAGCTTGCGCTGCCGGCCCAGGTCGATGCCGAACTTGGCGTTGTCCGATTCGCGCCGCACGCGGCTGTGCGCGCGGTAGCCGCCGGAGAGGAATTCCGAGGCGGCGATGTTGTAGTCCACCGCGCCGGCCGTGCCGCGCGTGTTGGCCAGGAAGCGGAAGCTGTCGTAGCTGCCGCCATACACGCCCAGCGTGGTCTGCGGCGTCGGGGTGCCGTCGGCACTGTAGAGCTGGATCACGCCGCCGGCGGCGTTGCCGTAGAGCACCGAAAACGGGCCGCGCAGCACCTCGATGCGCTCGGCCGAATCGAGGTTGAACGCCGACACCTGGCCCTGACCGTCCGGCAGCGTGGCCGGGATGCCGTCCATGAATACGCGGATGCTGCGCACGCCGAAGGTGGTGCGCGAGCCGAAGCCTCGGATCGAGATCTGCTCGTCCTGCGCGTAGTTCTGCCGGTCGCGAGCGAGGATGCCGGGCACACCGACGATCGCCTCGGAAAAGTTCACGCCGGGCAGGCCGGCCTTGCCCGGATCGACCTGCACCACGCTGAGCGCAGCCGGCACGTCGAACGGCGGGATGTCGAGCCGGCTGGCGTTGACCTCGATCGCCGGCAGCGACGTGGCCGCCTGCCCGGCCGCGGCGGCGATCGTCCACGGCGCCAACGCCAGTGCTGTGGCGATCACGCGGTTCGGCCGCGCGCGTGTGTTGACGGCGGCGGCCGGTGAGGTGTGGTTCAAATGATCCATCGTTGCCTGATCCTGAGGGTGCGCTGGCGCGCTGCGGAGCGTCGCGTCATCTCGGCCTGAGGCTAACGCGGCGGCCGGCAAGGCCGCGGGCTCAGGGCGTGATGCTGACGTCGATCTCAATCGGGTAAGGCGCCGGTTGGGCCGGCGGCGCGGGCAGCGTCCAGGTCACGAAGCTGCTGGCCAGGCAGGTGGCCAGCACCGTGGCCGGCTGCACGTCGATGCGCGTGGGGCGGCCGTCGGCTGCCACATCGGCGACCAGCGTGAAGGGTGACTTGTCGGCCGGCGCGTTGCGGGCGATGCAGCCTTTGAGCGTGTCGGTCATCGGGTTGCCGATTTTTGCCCACAGCGCCTTCTGGTAGGCCGGCCCGGTGGCGGCGGCCTCGGCCAGCCGGCCCTGGGTGACGCGGTCGTGGAAGTCGTCCCCACCGGTGGCGGGGGCCAGCAGCAGGGCCAGGGCAAGCAGTGTCGTCATGGGCGATCCGGTGGCCGGCAAAGCCCGGACGTTAGCAGTTCACGCCATCGCCGCGCACGGCTTGCGAGTGGCTGAAACGTGCCGCGGAGGATGCGCGGTCAGAGCTGGCCGAGGCGGCCAGCTTCGTAGTCCTGCACTACGCGCATCACTTCCTGGCGCGTGTTCATCACGAACGGGCCGTGCTGCACCAGCGGTTCGTGGATCGCCGCACCGGCGACCACCACCACGTGCGAGCGCGTGCCCACGCCGCGGATGCGCAGCAGCACGTCGTCACTGAGGGCGCCGGCGGTGACTGCGGTGGTGGCGGGCAGGGCGCGCGTGGCGGCGCCATCGGCGGTGAGCGCCAGTTCGCCGGAGACGGCGTAGCACCAGGCGTTCCAGCCGGCGGGCAGGGTCAGCGGAAAAGTAGCGCCCGCATCGATGCGCCCGTCCACGATCAGCAGCGATTGCGGCAGCAGCAGCGGCGAACGGGTCTGCCCGAAGCTGCCCGCCAGCAGGCGCAGGCGGCTGCCGGGCAGGGTGATCAGCGGCACGTCCACCGCCGCCAGGTGGAAGCTGGCCGGGGGCTGCTGCTTGAGATCGCTGGGCGAGTTGATCAGGAACTGCAGCGCGTCCAGCGAGAGCGAATCGCCGCGCGCACGCGCCTGCCGCACCACCCCGCGCCCGGCCAGCGTCCAGTGCAGATCGCCGGGGCGAATGCAGTGGTGCGCGCCGGCGCTATCCACGGTTTCGATCTCGCCCTGCGCGTGCTCGAACAGCAAAGTGGCCACCGACAGGCCCGCGCGCGGCAATGGCTCGCGATCCGGTTCGGCCGACTGCACGTGATCGACCACCAGCAGCGGTGACATGTCGCGATCGAACGCGTCGTGGCGGAACTGGCGCAGCCGTCCGCCAGCGCCGGCCGGATGGACGCGGGGCTGCAGCGGGCGGGAAAACACCGGGTCGCGGAGGGGCGAGGAGCCGTGCATGGCTTGCCTGAAAAAAGGTGACGTCGCACTTTGCCGCGACGTCCCGGTCCGGGTTGTGGCGGCCGTCACGCACAGGCGAGCCGGCGCGCGCCGGCGCCACCGGTTGGGTACCGGTTCACCCAGGTGAATCAGATGCGTACGGTGTGCTGCTGGGCCAGCCAGCCCGGCACCTCGCTGGCCGGCATCGGCCGGGCGATGTGGAAGCCCTGCACCTCGTCGCAGGCCATGCCGCACACGGCGGCGTAGATCTGCGCGGTCTCCACGCCCTCCACCACCACGCGGAAACCCAGCTCGCGCGCCAGTTCGGTCATCGCGCGCACGATGGCGCCGTCGTGGCGGCTGGCGTCCATGGCGCGCACGAACGACTGGTCGATCTTCAGGCTGGTGGCGGGCATCTGCCGCAGCGAGGCGAGGTTGCTGTAGCCGGTGCCAAAATCGTCGATGGCGATGCCGATGCCCAGCGCGCGGATCGCGGCCAGGTGTTCGCGGGTGGTGTCCGAATGTTCCAGCAGGGTGCTCTCGGTAAACTCCAGCTCCAGCGCATCGAGCGCCACACCGTGCCGGCTCGCCGCGCTGCGCAGGCGATCGACCAGCTCGCTGCCCAGGTCGCTGCTGGACACGTTGAGCGACAGTTTCAGCGTCAGCCCGGCGCGCTGCCACTGCCCCAGCTGGGCGATCGCGTGGTCGAGCACCCATTCGGTCAGCGCACGCATCAAGCCGGCCTGCTCGGCCAAGGGAATGAAGCGGTTCGGCGGGATCGGGCCGAGCGTGGGATGGTGCCAGCGCGCCAGCGCCTCCACCGCCACGCAGCGGCCGCTGGAGAGCTCGACGCGCGGCTGGTAGTGCAGATCCAGCTCAGTGCGGTCGTTGAGCGCGGCGGCCAGCTCGGTGACGAGGAAGAACTCTTGCCGGTGCTGCTCGTCGTGCGCCGCTTCGTAGATCGACCAGCCGCGCACACTGTCCTGCGCTGCATGGGTGGCGCTCATCACCAGCCGCAGCGGATCGCCGCCGTCGAGTTCGCCGACCGCCAGATTGAGCAGTCCCACGCCCGGTTGCAGGGTCAGCGGGATGCCCAGGCAATCGAACGGCTGGCGCAGGCGATGCACCAGTTCGTCCAGCTGCGCGCCGTCGAGTACGTGCGGCGAATCCGGCAAGACCGCCGCGAAGCGATGGATGCCTACCTGATAAAGATGGGTGTGCTCGGGCATCCACACCTGGATGCGCGCAGCCGCATCGCGCATCAACTCGTCGGCGTAAGCGTGACCCATGGCGCGGATGAAGGCGTTGAAGCGGTTGACCGGCGCCACGTCGATGGCGATCAGCCAGGCGCCGTGCGCGCCGCCGCGCTGGCGGGCGCGTAGATCCTCGAAGAAGGCATTGCGGTGCGGCAGTTGGGTGACCGGATCGGTACGGCCCAGGTAGCTTCCCAGCACCAGCCCAGTGCCGGCCAGTTCAGCGGCGTCGCGCAGGTCGTCATGCTCCTTTTCGGTGAGCCCGTCGCGCGGCGCGTAATCCATCACGCACAGGGCGCCTACGTGCTGCCCACTCAACGTGTAGACCGGCTCGCTGGCGAAGAAGCGCATCGATGCCGTGCGCGGGTCGGTCAGCAGCGGCACGCCGCCAAAGCGCGTATCGGCCTCGGTGTCGGGCACTACCTGGGTTTCACCGTGGCGCGCCGCTTCCAGATACCGCGGGTGCAGCGACGGCGAAGCGTGCGGACTGCGCGCCTCGTCGCTGAACCAGTACGCGCTGCCGGTCGACAGCACCAGCGACACCACCGGCACGCGCAGCGAATGGGCAGCGAGCCGCGCGACCGCATCGAAGCCCGGCACGGCAAAGCCGTCCGCCGCGTCGAGGGCGTTGAGCACCGCTCCGGTCATGTCCCCCGGAGAGCTGTCCGTCTCGCTTGCCATGCCTGTCGCTCCGTACCGCATGCCCGACGTCCGCCTGGAACCGCCGCTCCAGGGTCAGGCCCAAATTTAATGCAGATTCAGTTTTTTCGGCGGGTCGCCGCGTATCTGAAGCGCCGCGCGGGTGCCCGGCGGCCGCCGGAAACATCGTGGTCCGGTCGTTTCATTTCCCCACGTTCGCAATGGAGAGTCCCATGAAAGCACTGCCCCTGACGCTACTCGCCGGTGCCCTGCTTGCCGCCACGGCTGGCGCGGCGCAGGCCCAGAGCGCCGCCGGCCCGGGTTTCTATGGCGCCATCGGCTACCACTACGTGAACCCCAAGAGCGGCAACGGCACGCTGGCCGGCGTATTCCGCAGCGACATCAACAGCGACTCCGAGCCCACTCTGACCCTGGGCTACAACTTCGACAGCAACTGGAGCGCCGAGGCCTGGCTGCCGCTGACCAAGTTCAAGCACGACGTGAGCCTGGACGGCGCCAAGTCGGCCAGCATCAAACACATGCCGTACCTGCTCACGGCGCAGTACCACTTCCTGCCCGACAGCGCGTTCCGCCCGTTCATCGGTGCTGGCTACGGCTTCGTCAACGTCAGCGGCGAGCGCACCACCGGGCCGATCACCGGCACCTCGCTCAACGTGAAGAGCGGCGACGGCTTCGTCGGCCAGTTCGGCGTGGACTACTACGCCACCAACAACGTGTTCATCCGCGCTGACGCGCGCTACTTCGACTGGAAGAGCAAGGTCGAGCTCAACGGTGCAGGCATCGGCGAGGTGAAGGTGAACCCGTGGATCTACGGGGTGAGCGTGGGCTACCGCTTCTGATCGGCTCTCTCGTGTGACACCCGTGACGGCCGCCTTCGGGCGGCCGTTTTTTTGTGGGGACTAGTCGGGCCGGTGCGGCGCGGCGAGGTATTCCTCGCTCTGCATTTCGATCAGCCGCGACTCGGTGCGACCGAACTCTGCGCGCAGGCGCTCGCCGTCATAGAGCTCGGTGATCGGCGCGGCCGCGGAGAGCACCAGCTTGGTGCGGCGGTCATAGAACTCATCGACCAATTGCACGAAACGCTTCGCCGCGTCCTCGCTGTACACGGTGAACTGCGGCACGTTGGACACCAGGATCGTGGCCGCGGATTTCGCCAGCGCGATGTAGTCGGCCACCGCGCGCGGGCCTTCACACAGGGCGTCGAAGCTGAACCACAGCACGCCCTCGGCGCGGCGGCGCAGCGGTACCTTGCGGCCGTTGAGGGTGATCGTGCCGCCGTCGACCGGCTCGTCCTGCGCCTGGCTGGCGAAGATGCGTGCCAGCGCCCGCTCGGCCTCGGCGCTGGGCGGCGTGAGGTAGACCGGCGCCTGGCTCAGCGCGCGCAGGCGCCAGTCCCGCGAGGACACCATCTCCACCACGTGGCAATGCTTCTCCAGCAGCGCGATCGCCGGCAGGAAGCGCGCGCGCTGCAGGCCATCGCGGTACAAGTTGGCCGGCGCGGTGTTGGAGGTGGTGACCAGGCTCACGCCGCGCACGAACAGCGCGTCGAGCAGGTTGGCCAGGATCATCGCGTCGCCGATGTCGCTGACCAGAAACTCGTCCAGGCACAGCACGCGGCACCGCGCGGCGATGCGTGCGGCCACTTCCACCAGCGGGTCGGCGCGTTCGCCCAGCGTGCGCAGTTCGGCGTGCACTTCTCCCATGAAACGGTGGAAGTGCCGGCGCAGCGCGGTGCCGGCGGGCAGGCCGGCGACGAACAGGTCCATCAGGAAGGTCTTGCCGCGGCCCACGCTTCCCCACAGATACAGGCCCGGCACGGCGTTCACCGGGTCGCCGCCGAGCAGGCTCTTGAGCCGGCCGAACAGGCCGGGGCTCTCCGGCACGGCGCACAGCGCCGCGTGCATGCGGTCGAACTCGGGCAGCACCGCGAGCTGGGCCGGATCGCTTTCCCAGCGGTGGGCGGCCACGCCTTCGTGATAGCGCGCGCTGGGCGCGCCGGATGCGGTATCGGTCATGGGGAAAACCGGAAGGCTCAGGGGCGCTCGGGCGGCAGCCAGCGCCGCGCGGCGGCCTTCACCGCGCCGCGCAGGTCCATCAGCCGGCGATGGAAGAAGTGCCCCGTCTCGGGCATGCGCACCAGCTCGGGTTTTACCTCGAGGCTGTCGATCCAGTCGAATACCGCCTGCGGCTCGACCACTTCGTCTTCCTCGCCCATCACCACCAGCCACGGGCAAGACGGCAGCTCGAAGCCCTCGAACGGCCAGCGCCCGGCGGGCGGGGCGATGCTGATCAGCGCGTCGGCGCCCAGTCGCACCGCATTGCGGATGGTGACGTAGCTGCCGAAGGAGAACCCGGCCAGCCACAGCGCCTCGCCGGGGCGCACGCGGCGCACCCAGTCGGCCACCGCAGCCAGATCATCGCCTTCGCCGTTGCCTTCGTCGTAGGCGCCTTCCGATTCGCCCGTGCCGCGGAAGTTGAAGCGCACTGTATCCAGGCCCGACTCGCGCAGCGCGCGCTCGACCATGGTCACCACCTTGTTGTGCATGGTGCCGCCCTGCACGGGGTTGGGATGGCAGACGATCGCCACCCCGCGTCGTGCGCCGGGGCGTTCGGCGACATCGGTGATGGTCTCCACCAGGCCGGCCGGGCCGCGCAGCATGAAGCTGGCCGCCTGCTCGGGAAAACTGGCCGGGTCGGCGGGAAGCGAGAGCATGTTCATAACGACGATGATAACTGCCCGGCTTGTCGATCGCCCGCCACGGCTCCATCTACCGTCACCATGAACCATCTCGCGCACGCCCTGCTGGCCGGTGACGACGACGCGTTGCGCCTGGGCGGCATGTTGGGCGACTTCGTGCGCGGGGCGCCCGATGCCGCGTGGCCGCGCGAGGTGGCCGAGGGTATCCGCCTGCACCGCGCCATCGACGTCTATACCGATGCGCACCCCGAAGTGCTGGCGGCCAAGGCCCGCCTGGCGCCGCCGTATCGCCGCTACGCCGGCATCCTGCTGGACATGTGGTTCGATCACTGCCTGGCGCGCGACTTCCCGCGCTGGTCGGCGGTGTCGCTGCAGCCGTTCTCCCGCGACCTGCGCGCCCTGCTGCGCGAGCGCGAGGCGCAGTTGCCGCCGCCGCTGCAGCGCTTCCTCGCCTACATGCAAACCCACGACCTGCCGGCCGGCTACGCGCAGCCACAGGTGCTCGGGCGCGCGCTCGCCGGTGTCGGCCAGCGCCTGCAGCGGGCCAACCCGCTGGCTGAGGCCCTGCCGGTGCTGCAGGCGCAGGCGGACGTGCTGGACCGGCATTTCGAGGCGTTCTTCCCCGAGCTGCAGGCGTTTGCGCGCGGGTGGATCGAGCAGGAGCGGATGGGGCCGGACTGAGGCGAGCCGCGACGCGACGGATCGTGCGCGGGTGGCACAGCGCCGCGGTTGCCCCCTCATCCCAGGCTTCTTCCCAGGCTTCTATTCCTTGGGAAGGGCAGAACGAAAAACGCCGCCTCGCGGCGGCGTTTTCGTTTGCGGTATCGAGCCGCGGCTTACTTCGCCTGGTCGGTGATCCAGGTAACCGCGGCCTTGACCTGCGCGTCGGTCAGCGAAGGGTTGCCGCCCTTGGCCGGCATCATGTTGCCGTCCGGGCCCTTGTAGCCTTCGATCGCGTGCTTCACCAGGGTATCCAGGCCCTGCGCCAGGCGCGGTGCCCAGGCGGCCTTGTCGCCCAGCTTCGGCGCGCCAGCGACGCCGGCGGTGTGGCAGCTGTGGCACAGGTTGTCGTAGATCGTCTTGCCGTCGGTGGTGCCGCCGTAGGCGACCTGCGAGGCGGCGGCCTTGGCCGCGGCTTCCTCGGCGGCGGCCATCGCCGCGCGGCCGGTGTCGCCGGCGTACACCGCGCCGACCGGCGCAATGCGCGCTTCCACCTGCTGCGGCGCGTTCGGGTTGGTTTCCTTCGGCTCGTGGTTGTAGATCGCCCAGCCGAGGCTGATCAGCAGCACGGTCAGCACACTCAGGCCCGCGATCAGCATCGAGAACTGACGCATGAAGCTCTGATCGGATTTGGTCAGGGAACCGCTCACGAACGTACTCCAGTCAAAAAGTAGGGCTGGCGGGCCGCCATTGGCCGTCCGAGCCGCTGCGCGGGGCCGTCCTTCTGCGAAGGCGGCGCGGCAACCGCGGGATTATAGACGAAGCCCGGCGCAAGTTTCAGCGCGCCGCCGTGGCGGCCGGTCGCAGCCCGGGGTATCGTGCGCGGGATCGGATCGCGCCCACTCCCCGTGTTGCATGGCCCACGCGGCTTCCACCCTGCCATCGGTCATGGCGGACCCATGTCAACCGGCAGTGTCCGGGGTCGTTGATCTGAACCTATTCTTTTCCTGCCACTCACACAGTGCGCGCACGTCGCGCGCCGGGGCTTGGGCCCTGCCGTTTCAACCGGGAGTTTTACATGTCGCGTTTTTGGAAGATCGCGCTGATCGTTGTTGCCGTGCTCGTGGTGGCGGCGGTCGGAGTCCGCCTGCTGCACAAGCCTGCCCCCCGACCCGGCGCCCAGGCCGGTGCCCAGGCCGGCGCCCCCGGCAAGAAGGGTGGCCCGGAGGCCAAGGAAGCCGATCCGGTGCCGGTGACGGTGGAGCCGGTGAGCGTGCAGAACGTGCCGGTGTATCTCACCGCGCTGGGCACCGTGCAGGCGCTCAACACCGTGACGGTGAGCCCGCAGATCGGCGGCCTGCTGATGAAGCTCAACTTCACCGAAGGCCAGGAAGTGACCAAGGGCCAGGTGCTTGCCGAAATCGACCCGCGCTCGCTGCAGGCCTCCTACGACCAGGCCGCTGCGCGCAAGCGCCAGGACGCGGCGCAGCTGGCCACCGCGCGCAGCAACCTGGCGCGCAGCCTCGACCTCGCCAAGCAGGGCTACATCTCCAAGCAGGATATGGACACATTGCAGAACACGGTCAGCCAGTACGAGGCGACCGTGGCGGCGGACGAGGCGGCCATCAATGACGCCAAGGTGCAGCTGGGCTACACCAAGGTGCTGGCGCCGGTCACCGGCATGGCCGGCATCCGCGGCGTGGACCCGGGGAACATCGTCACCACCACCTCGTCCATCGTGACGTTGACCGAGGTGCATCCGATCAACGTGATCTTCCCGCTGCCGGAGCAGAACGTGGAGCTGGTGCGCTCCTCGCAGCAGCGCGGCGAGCCACTGGAAGTGGCCGCGCTGGACAGCGCCGGCAGCAAGGTCATCGCCGCCAAGGGCGTGCTCAAGGTGATCAACAACCAGATCGACACCAGCACCGGCACGTTCAATCTCAAGGCCGAATTCCCCAACGACGAGAACGCGCTGTTCCCGGGCCAGTTCGTCAACGTGCGGATGAAGGTGAACACGGTGCAGGGCGGCCTGGTGATTCCGTCGCAGGCGGTACAGCGCGGCCCGGATGGCGACTACGTCTATCAGCTGCAGTCCGACAACACGGTCAAGATGCAGTCGGTGACCACCGGCCAGGAAGTGGGCGACAGCCACGTGATGGTGACGCAGGGCCTGAAGGCCGGCGACAAGGTGGTCACCGAGGGCCAGTTCCGCCTCAAGCCGGGCAGCAAGGTCAAGGCGCTCAAGCCGGGCGAAGTGCCGGCCGCGCCGACCGAGGAAGAGCTCAAGAAGGCGGCGCAGGACAACAAGGGTGGTCGCCGCGGTCACCGCGGTTGATCCAGCGCACCGCGGCCGGCCCGATGGCTGGCCGCGCTGCCCGGGCGCGAGGCGTCCGGGCGCACCACCACTGACGGTCGGGCACGTGCCCCGCCACTGACGGCAGACCAGGACATCATGGGATTTTCATCGCTTTTCATCCGACGCCCGATCGCCACCTCGCTGCTGATGGTGGCGGTGCTGCTGCTGGGCGTGCTCGGCTATCGCCAGCTGCCGGTGTCGGCGCTGCCGGAGATCGATGCGCCCAGCCTGGTGGTCACCACCCAGTACCCGGGCGCCAGCGCGGCGACCATGGCGGCGCTGGTCACCACGCCGCTGGAGCGCCAGTTCGGACAGATCTCCGGGCTGTCGATGATGAGCTCGGATTCGTCCGCCGGCCTGTCGACGATCGTGCTGCAGTTCAACATGGACCGCGACATCGACATCGCCGCGCAGGACGTGCAGTCGGCGATCAGCACCTCCAAGGGCACGCTGCCGAACAACCTGCCGTACCCGCCGGTGTACAACCGCGTGAACCCGGCCGACGCGCCGATCCTCACGCTGATGCTCACCTCCGACAGCCGCGCGCTTCGCGACGTCAATGATCTGGCCGATTCGATCATTGCCCAGAAGCTCTCGCAGGTGCAGGGCGTGGGCCTGGTGTCGATCGCCGGCAACGTTCGTCCGGCCGTGCGCGTGCAGGTGAACCCGGCGCAGCTGTCCAACCTCGGCCTCACTCTGGAGGACGTGCGCAGCGCGCTCAGCCAGGCCAACGTCAACGCGCCCAAGGGCACGCTCAACGGCAAGACGCAGAGCTACTCGATCGGCACCAACGATCAGCTGGTCGACGCCGCGCAGTACAAGAACACCATCATCAGCTACAAGAACGGCGCGCCGGTACGCCTGTCCGACGTGGCCAGCGTGGTCGACGGCGTGGAGAACGACCAGCTCGCCGCGTGGGCCAACGGCAAGCCGGCGGTGCTGCTGGACATCCGCCGCCAGCCGGGCGCCAACATCGTCAAGACGGTGGAGCAGATCCGCGCCACGCTGCCGTCGCTCAAGGCGGTGCTGCCGGCCGACGTGCACCTGGACGTGTTCGCCGACCGCACCATCACCATCCGCGCCTCGGTACACGACGTGCAGTTCACCCTGATCCTCACCATCTTCCTGGTGGTGGCGGTGATCTTCGTGTTCCTGCGCCGGCTGTGGGCGACCATCATTCCATCGGTGGCCGTGCCGCTGTCGCTGATGGGCACGTTCGGCGTGATGTCGTTCGCCGGCATGTCGCTGGACAACCTCTCGCTGATGGCGCTCACCGTGGCCACCGGCTTCGTGGTGGACGATGCGATCGTGATGATCGAAAACATCGTGCGCTACATCGAGCAGGGCAAGAGCGGCAAGGAGGCGGCCGAGATCGGCGCCAAGGAAATCGGCTTCACCGTGCTGTCGCTCACCGTGTCGCTGGTGGCGGTGTTCCTGCCGCTGCTGCTGATGCCCGGCGTCACCGGCCGCCTGTTCCACGAGTTCGCCTGGGTGCTGACCATCGCGGTCACTATCTCGATGCTGGTGTCGCTGACGCTGACGCCGATGATGTGCGCCTACCTGCTCAAGCCCGATCAGTTGCCGATGGGCGACGAGCACCACGCCGCGCACGCCGGCAGCGGCAAGCGCGACCTGTGGTCACGCACCGTGCGCCTGTACGAGCGCACGCTGGACTGGGTGCTCGATCACCAGCGCCTGACCATGCTGGTGGCCTCGATCACGATCGTGATCACCGTGCTGCTGTACATCGCCATCCCCAAGGGCCTGCTGCCGGAGCAGGACACCGGCCTGATCACCGGCGTGGTGCAGGCCGACGAAAACGTCGCGTTCCCGCAGATGGAGGCGCGCACCAAGGCGGTCGCCGATGCCCTGCGCAAGAACCCCGCGGTAACCGGCGTGGCCGCGTTTATCGGCGCCGGCTCGATCAACCCCACGCTCAACCAGGGCCAGCTGTCGATCGTGCTGAAGGACCGCGCCGACCGCGACGGCCTGGACAAGGTGCTGCCCAGCCTGCAGGCCGCGGTGGCGAACATTCCCGGCGTGGCGCTGTATCTCAAGCCGGTGCAGGACGTCACCCTGGACAGCCGCGTCTCGGCCACCGAATACCAGTACGCGCTGTCCGACGTGAGCTCCACCGAGCTGGCCGGCTACGCCGAGAAGATGACCCAGGCGCTGCGCCAGCGTCCCGAGCTGGCCGACGTGGACAACAACCTCGCCGACTCGGGCAACGCGCTCAAGCTCACCATCGATCGCGACAAGGCCAGCCGTCTGGGTGTGCCGGTGCAGAGCATCGACGACACGCTGTACGACGCGTTTGGCCAGCGGCAGATCTCCACCATCTTCACCCAGCTCAATCAGTACCGCGTGGTGTTGGAGGTCGCGCCGCAGTTCCGCAACAGCGACGACCTGATGAACAAGCTCACCGTGCGCGGCAACGGCAACGGCGCGCTCACCGGCTCCAACGCCACCAGCTTCGGCCAGCTCACCTCGAGCAACTCGGCCACGCCCTCGGGCATCGGCAACACCGGCAACGTCGGCTTCCAGATCGGCGGCGGCGGCACCATTCCGATTTCTTCACTGGCCACCGCCGAATACACCAGTGCGCCGCTGGTGGTCAGCCACCAGCAGCAGCTGCCGGCGGTGACGCTCTCATTCAACCTGGCGCCGGGCTACTCGCTGTCGCAGGGCGTGGACGCGATCAACGAGGTGGTCAAGCAGCTCAACCTGCCGCCGCAGGTGCGTGGCGAATTCGTCGGCAAGGCGGCGGAGTTCTCCTCCTCGCTGGGCGACGAGGTGCTGCTGCTGCTCGCCTCGGTGATCGTGATCTACATCGTGCTGGGCGTGCTGTACGAGAGCTACATCCACCCGATCACGATCATCTCCACCCTGCCGCCGGCCGGCGTGGGCGCGCTGCTGGCGCTGATCCTGTGCGGCATGAGCCTGTCGGTGGACGGCATCGTCGGCATCGTGCTCTTGATCGGTATCGTGAAGAAGAACGCGATCATGATGATCGACTTCGCGATCGAGGCGCAGCGCGAGGGCATGGGCCCGCGCGAGGCGATCCGCCGCGCCTGCCTGCTGCGCTTCCGCCCGATCATGATGACCACCGCGGCGGCCATGCTGGGCGCCTTGCCGCTGGCGCTCGGTAACGGCATCGGCGCGGAACTGCGCCGGCCGCTGGGCGTGTCCATCGTCGGCGGCCTGCTGCTGTCGCAGCTGGTGACGCTGTACACCACACCGGTGATCTACCTGTACATGGAGCGGTTCTCCGATTGGCTGCGCCACCGCCGCGAGCAGCGCGCGCTGGCCCAGGCCGAGCGCGGCGCGGCGTAACGTCGCCCCGCCCGGGGGTTCGTCACGCGAGCTTCGAGCACACGGCCCGCCCCCTGGCGGGCCGTGTGCTTTCCGGGATCCGTAAAAGCGCGCCGGACGTACGAAAGCGGTTCAACCCTTTGCCGCTTCGTGCGTTGGGGATGCGATGATTGGCGAACGCCCCGCGCGCCGCGTCCTCCCTCGCGACCAGGCCCAAGTTTTCACCCATGAACCTCTCCGCTCTTTTCGTGCGCCGCCCCGTTGGCGTCTCGCTCCTGGCCATCGGTCTGTTCGCGGTCGGCACGCTCTGCTACAGCCTGCTCGGCGTCTCCGCGCTGCCGGCGATCCAGTTCCCGGTGATCTTCGTGCAGGCCAGCCAGCCCGGCGCCGATGCCAGCACCATGGCGGCCACCGTCGCCGCGCCGCTGGAGCGGCACTTGGGGCAGGTGCCGGGCATCGACACCCTCCGCTCGAACAGCTCCGAAGGGCGCGCGTTCGTCTTCATGATCTTCAACAGCGACCGCAACCTCGACGCGGCCGCACGCGACGTGCAGTCGGCAATCAGTTCGGCCGCGCCGGATCTTCCCAGCGGGCTCACCAGCGCGCCCAGCCTGGAGAAGGCCAACCCCAACGATGACCCTGTGATCGTTTTTGCGCTCACCTCGCAGACGCAGTCCGCGGCCGATCTCTACAACGTTGCCGACACCCTGCTGATGCCGCGCCTGCGCCAGCTCGACGGCGTCTCTTCGGTGGACATCGCCGGCGCGGCGACGCCGGCGATCCGCGTCGACGTCGACCTGCGCAAGCTCAACGCGATGGGGCTCTCGCCCGACCAGCTGCGCAACGCGCTCACCGCGGCGAACGTCAGCTCGCCGCTGGGCACGCTGAGCAACGGCATCACCAATATGTTTGTCACTGCCACCGACCAGCTGAAGACGGCGGACGATTTCGCCCGGCTGATCGTGGCGGTGAAGGACGGCACGCCGGTGCGGCTGTCCGACGTGGCCCACGTCTACGCCGGCCAGCAGGACGCCTACCAGGCGGCCAGCTTCGACGGCAAACCGGCAGTGCTGCTGTACGTCTACAAGAAAGCCGATGCGAACGTCATCGCGACGGTCGACCGGGTGCGCGCGGCGATCCCCGAGCTGCGCAGCTTCCTGCAGCCGGCCACCACGCTCACCCCGTATTTCGACGGCACGCCGACCATTCGCGCCTCGCTGCACGAGGTGCAGGCGACGCTGCTGATCAGCCTGGCAATGGTGGTGCTCACCATGGCGCTGTTCCTGCGTCGGCTGGCGCCCACGTTGATCGCTGCGGCCGCGGTGCCGCTGTCGCTGGCCGGCGCGGCGACGGCCATGTACCTGCTCGGTTACACGCTCAACAACCTCACCCTGCTGGCGCTGGTGATCGCCATTGGCTTCGTGGTGGACGACGCCATCGTGGTGATCGAGAACATCATCCGCCACATCGACGAGGGCATGCCGCGGATGGAGGCGGCGCTCAAGGGCGGGCGTGAGATCGGCTTCACCATCGTCTCGATCACCGCCTCGCTGATCGCGGTGTTCATCCCCCTGCTGTTCGCCAGCGGCATCGTGGGCATGTTCTTCAAGGAGTTCACCATGACGCTGATTGCGGCGATTGCCGTATCGGCCGTGGTGTCGCTCACGCTCACGCCCGCGCTGTGCGGGCGCTTCCTGCTCGGCCACGCCGCGCCGACGAACCGCCCGCCGCGCTTCGCCCGTCTCAACGCCGCCATCGACCGCATGCACGACGGCATGCTGCGCATCTACACGCGCGCGCTCGACTTCTCGCTGCGCCACGCGCTGTCGCTGTCGCTCACGCCGCTGGCACTGATCGCGCTCACCTTCGTGCTGGCCGGGCAGGTGAAGGGCGGCCTGTTCCCGCCGCAGGACACCGGCCTGATCCACGGCTTCGCCAACTCCGGCGCCACCGTGTCGTTCAACGACATGGTCAAGCGCCAGCAGCGGCTGGTGGACATGCTGCTGGCCGACCCCGACGTCGCGCGCGTGGGTTCACGCCTGGGCACCAGCCGGCTCGGTGCCAGCGGCTCGTTCGACATCGAGCTGAAAACCCGCGCCGAAGGGCGCAAGGACGACACCTTCACCGTGCTCGACCGGCTCAGCGCGAAAGCGGCGGCGTATCCCGACCTCAACCTGCGCCTGCGCCCGATTCAGGACCTGCCCAGCGGCGGTGGCGGCGGCAACCAGGGCGCGCAGTACCAGGTATCGCTGCAGGGCGATGATCTGGACGAGTTGCAACTGTGGCTGCCGCGGTTGGTCAAGGCGTTGGCGAAGAACCCGATGTTCCGCGACGTCGGCTCCGACGTGGAAGAGGGTGGCCTGCGCCAGAACATCGTGATCGACCGCGACAAGGCCGCGCGGCTGGGCGTCTCGGTCGGCACCATCGACGGCGCGCTGTATGACGCCTTCGGCCAGCGCCAGGTGTCCACCATCTATTCGGACATCAACCAGTACAAGGTGGTGGTCAACGCGCTACCCAGCCAGACCGCCACGCCCGAGGCGCTCAACCGCATCTACGTGCGCTCCAACGCCGGCAAGATGGTGCCGATCACCGCGGTGGCGCACCAGGAGGCGGGCCTGGCGCCCTCGCAGATCCACCACTCCGGTCAGCAGACCACGATGGATCTCAGCTTCAATCTCGCGCCGGGCGCGAGCATGGGCGAGGCGCTGCCGGCGATCCAGAAAACCGTGCAGGACATCCGCGTGCCGGGCGACATCCGCCTCTCGCTGGGCGACGATTTCCGCCGCTTCCAGCAGTCGCAGGGCGACATGCTCTGGCTGATCCTCGCCGCCATCGTCACCGTCTACATCGTGCTGGGCATGCTCTACGAGAGCCTGATCCACCCCATCACCATCCTCTCCACCTTGCCGGCGGCGGGTGTCGGTGCGCTGGCGGCGCTGGTGGTGACCGACACCGAGCTTTCAGTGGTGGCGATGATCGCGCTGGTGCTGTTGATCGGCATCGTGAAGAAGAACGCCATCATGATGATCGACTTCGCGCTGGTGGCGCAGCGCGAGCACGGCAAGAGCCCGCTGGAGGCTGCGCGCGAGGCCTGCATCGTGCGCTTCCGCCCGATCATGATGACCTCGATGGTGGCGATTCTCGCCGCGCTGCCGATCGCCATCGGCCTGGGCGAAGGCTCCGAGCTGCGCCGCCCGTTGGGTATCGCGCTGATCGGCGGCCTGCTCATTTCGCAGACGCTGACCCTGCTCAGCACGCCGGCGCTGTACGTGATCTTCTCGTGCCTGTCGGAACGGGCGCGGGTGCGGCGCGAAGCGCGTCGCGAGCGTCGGGCGGCGCGCAAGAGGCAGAAGCTGGCGAGTGTGTGAACAGTCGACTCCGGGCGCAACGCGCCCGGTGTCGACTTGGGCGCTATTGTTTTTCGGACCACCAATTCGTGCTGCGTCGCGTTCCGCGCCGTGGCGATGCCGATACGGCGCGCGCTGTGAAAAGCGAGCAGCCCTCCCGCTTATGCCACGAGAGTCGTCCCGGACGCCTGCCCCTGCAGCGGAGGCGGTAGCTGGGTGTTGCGCGACGGGCTTGGCGACTGCGTTGTTGGCGCCTGCACGTGCCGCGCGGCCTCGCTGCTCTGCTCGATCGGCGTGGCTACGGCCTGTGCGGTGGACAGCTCCGCGATTCGCTTCATCGGCGAGTCGTTCTGCGTCACGAACGTGCGCGAACCGTCGTCGCTGAGCGCAATGCCATCGATACGGGTCAGGCCATGCGCCTTGGCTACCGATACCGCCGCGGCGGCGAGGCGCTGGGTATGTTCGTCGGAGGGGCGGCCCATCGCTTCGTCGATGCGCTTCACCTGCGCCAGCGCCTGCTCGTAGAGCGCATGGTCCGGATTGTGTGGATCGCTCAGCACCGTTCCGCCCGTCGTCGTCTTCTGCGCAGCGTGGTCCCGCAGCGCCCGTTCCAGCGCGCCCTGCGTCTGCGGCCCGACCTTGCCATCCACGGTCAGTTGGTGATCGCGCTGGAAGGCTTCCACGGCAAAGCGCGTGTTGGAGCCGAAGTCGCCGTCGACCTGCAGCGCCTGGCCTCGAGCATCCTTGTAGCCGAGCGTATTCAGCTCGGCCTGCAAACGCGAGGCTCCCTGCCTGGCCAGCGCCTGTTCGATGGCCGCATCGGTCAGCGGCCCCGCCTTGCCGTCGACGGTGAGGCGATGGTCGCGCTGGAACGCTTCCACTGCCTGCCGGGTGGCCGGGCCAAACGCGCCATCGCTCTTCAGCGGCTGCCCCTGCGCATCGGTATAGCCCAGGGTCGCCAGGCGCTTCTGCAGCTCGGCCACCGCCGTTCCGCGACTGCCATTGGCCAGCACGCCGCCATCGACCGGCACCGGCTGTTCCGCGCTGCCGCCGCGCGGGATGACGCCAGGGCGGATCGTGCCGTTGTTGATGTCGCGGATGTAACGCTGGAACTGGCCCACCTCCAGTTCGACGTGCGCGTGGATGGAGCCGGGGCTGCCGGTCTGGCCCATCTCGCCCAGTGGCTGGCCGTAACTCACGTGCGCGCCCTCGGCGAACGACGAGCTGCCCCGCACCATGTGCAGCACCTGACCCTCGCGCTTCGCGCCCGGCGTGCCGTACGGTTTGTCGTAGATCTGCACGGTGTTGTAGTCGTCGTGCAGGAAATGGGCATAGCCGGACACCGGCGCGGGAATCTCCACCGGTCCGCGGGCGTCCTGCGAAAGGATGAAGTCCTTCTTGACGAAGGTGCGCCCATCCGCGTGACGGATCTCCTCGAACTCGCCATGGATCGTGCCGTACTCGCGGTTCGGCTGGCGGCCGGCGCTGGGGTGATGCTTGTGCAGATCCTCGTACGAGTGCACCGGAAGCACCCGGGAACCGACGCTCTCAGTGATGGTGTAGCGGGACATGATCTACCTCCGTGTAGTGGTCGATGATGCGGCGTGGTGGGGGCGCTCAGGGCCCGGTGGGCTGCGGATTGCCGGTGAGGTACCAGCAACCCTCGCGCAGGGTGAAGCGGAAGCCGCGCCCTTCCGATGAGCCGTAGAGGTAGCTCACGTCCCGCAGTTGCGCCGAGGGTCGCTCCACCTGCAGCACCAGCGGGGCCGGATCGACGCCGTCGATGCCGACATGGTGGAATGCGCCGTCGCGGTAGCTCACGTCGAAGACGTCCGGTTGCTCGCCGGGCACGTAGACCATCTCGGTACGATCGCCTTCACCGTCGGACACCAGTACCTTCGCGCGCACCAGCGGCACGGTGAACGCCCGGCGCAACGAGGGTTGCGCGGCGAATGCCTGGAGGAACGGCATGAACTGCGTCGATGGGCAGCTCGGTGCGGGCACAGCCTGGTCGACGTGCATGGTTTGCTCGGTGCCCTCCACCTGCACGTCGGCGCCGGCCAAGGGCTTGCCGCCATCGCCGGGTACCCCCGAGAGCTGCAGTCGCATCAGCTCGGTGCCGTCGGCATTGCCCCAGGCTGCGCTGCAGTGGCCGGACGCATCGCAGCGCTGCAGTTCCAGCCAGCGGTTGCATGCCTGCGGCCGTCCCGTGTCCGCCGCGCAGCTTGCGTGATGCAGTGGCAGCCAGCCGTCGAGCACCAGCCGCTGGCGCAGCTTGGTGTATGGCGCTCCGCTCTCGCTTGCCGGCGGCACCTTGATCGGCCGCGCAGGGGCGCCAGCCTCGCTGGCGGCAAAGCTCGCCCGGCTGCAGCCGGAGATGAGCAGGGCGAGGGTCAGGCTGGCGAGTGCGAGGCGCATGGTTCGATCCGGACTGGTAGAAGCTGGAATATTGCGTGCCGTCTCGGGCCCGCGCGGTGTGTTATCGCCTCATCCGAGGCCGATGACGCTGCCTCGCGATGGTGCCGCGGTGGCCGCGACGACTGGTTGCGACGAGGCCCGGTCCGGCTCCGGTGCCTGCGTCTGTACGCTCGCCGCACGGAGGCTGCTTTGCTCGATCGGCGTACGCACGGCCTGCGCGGTGGTCACGTCCGCGTAGCGGCGAACGCCGCTTTCGTTCTGCACCGCAAACGTGCGTGCGCCGTCCTCGCTGATGGCAACTGAGTCGATGCGCGTCAGCCCAAGCGCCTTGGCTTCTGCCGCCAGGTTCGCGGCAAGGTTGCGGCTGAGCTGGTCGGAACGGCGGCCCATGTCGGCATCGATCTTCTGCACGCCGGCCAGTGCCTGTTCGTAAAGCGCGTGATCGGGTGACTTCGGATCGCTCAGTGGCAGCACGCTCTGCGTGCGTTCGCCTGCTCCGCGCGCCTTCAGTGCCTCGTCCAGCGCGCCCTGAGTCTGCGGGCCGACGCGGCCGTCCACGGTGAGCTGGTGATCGCGCTGGAACGCCTCGACCGCATGGCGCGTGTTCGCGCCGAATGCGCCGTCCACCGCCAGCGGATGGCCCTGTGCATCGGTATAGCCGAGCGAGTTCAACTCGCTCTGTAGGGTCCGCACGCCCTGCGTTGCGAGCGCCCGACTTATGGCCGCTTCCGTCTGTGGGCCGGCCTTGCCATCCACCGTCAGCCGATGATCCCGCTGGAACGCCTCCACGGCATGCTGCGTGTTGCGCCCGAAGTCCCCGTCCGCCGTGAGCGGAGCGCCGTCGGCATCGGTATAGCCGAGGCGGTGCAATCCGTTCTGCAGCGAGGTGACCGCGGCGCCGCGGTCGCCGAACGCCAGCACGCTGCCGCCGTCTCCGGAGCGCTTCTGCGCCTGTCCGCGCAGGGGACCGTTGCCGATCGTCACGTCCTTGAACGCAGCGTCGGGGGATAGTCCCCGCGCCAGGTCTGCCTGATAGTCGGTGCGCATCTGCCGTAGCGCCTCGCCACATTCGCGCACCGAGACGCTTGCCGAATTCGCACCGCCGTAGTGACTGGCACCGCCCTTGTTGGGGTCGCCGAAACTGGCCCATTCCAGTGACATCGCCACTTCGGCCGCGTGCAGGCTCGCGCCGGGCTTGCCGGTGACGTAGTCCCTCACCTCGGGGCGCTTGTCGGTCACTAGGTATTCGGAAAAGATCCTGTCCTGCAGTTCCGGCGTAAAGCGCTGTTTTGGGTCGAGATCAAGACTCGCCACCGCCGCGTCCATGGTGCCGGGAATCACCTGATAGAGCCCCACCGCGAACAGCTCGCCGCGATGTTGCCTCGCCTGCACCTCGCCCAGCGTCATGCTGGAGAAATCGATCGACTGACTCGACTCGCGGATGTGCTGCCGCCCGTCGCTGCCGGTGTAGGTGCCGCCGTTGTAGTCGTTGTAATCGCGATTCTGCGATTCGCCGCGATGGATCAGGTCGCGAAGTGGCTGGTTGCTCATGGGAGTCCGTTCCTCCTGATGATGAAAAGAGCGCAGAGCGCGCTACGGGGTTCTCTCCGGTCCGGTGCACCCGTTTCCGACTGTCCGGCGATTGAAGTCACCGCTTGAGGCGAGCGACGACGAGAGGCAGCCGCGACTGCCGGAGGCCCGGTTCATTGAGCTGCAGGCGAGCGGTATTCCCATCCCGTGACCGAGAGCGTGGACTTGCCTGCCGGAGCGTTCCAGTCGCCGATCTCGCCGTAGGTACCCACCTGCAGCGTCTTGCCGAAACCTTCGTGACTGAACTGCATCAGGCAATGCCCGTCGCCACTGCACGAGCTGAGCTCCCGCACATCAATACAGGCTCTGCAGCTGCCCAGCTCAGGATGCTCCGAGCAAAGTTTCTTGTAATTGCCGCCCACCACGTTGGCCATGCATTGCGCATCAGGCTGCGGCTGCCAACCATTGTGGATGACGATCTTGCGGAACTCGTTGTAGGTCATGCCTTTGTCGAGCTTGCCATCGAGCAACAGCGCCGGATCCGGTGCGGAGCTTGCTCCCACTGCCGGTTGGATCGACACAGCACTGACGGGCAATAGCGCCGGCGTATCAGCAGCCTGAACACTAGGCGGCGCCGGTTGGGCATGGCAGGCCGCGAGGCAGAGCGCGAACGTGGCAACGGAAACAGCAAGCAAACCCTTCATGGCAATCACTCCAAAACAATCTCAAGAATCTTCCGTGTACGTGAGGTTGCCAAACCAAAACGCGCTCGGCTGTGAAGCTCTTTGCGCCTCGAGCTAGATCGCGGCCGTGGTAGCAGAAGCGACGCTGCGTCGGCTGCGCGAAATGGTTCGTCCTCGGACGGCTCTAGACACCTAAGGGGACAGGAATCCACCACCCGGAACTGCGATCCAGGCTGCCTCGCCAGAATCATCCGGCGCCAGTTGCAATGGGGCGATCGCCTCCGCCGCGCCGACCACTGCGCGCCACGCAGCTTGCTGACGCGGTGTGCCGGCGAGGAGTATTTCGTTCATTAGGATCCGTTTTGAGTGAGGCAACAAAAGGTGGTCGCAACGGTTGCAGCCGACCAATTGATGCTACCCACATATGGGAGAGTGAACCTAAGCTCTGTGGCGTCGACCCGCCAATCAGCAGGCCTGCTCCTGTAAGGCAGGACCTGCGTATTTTCTTGGAGTAGATCGGAGCCTATGGTTTCGAGCCGTGCATGGCGATGATGGCGCTCACGACTACAGGATTGACCGTGATCGTCGCGCAACTCTCCATATATGTCTGGCGCTGTACAACGCTGGCGGGTGCGTTGAACCCCTGGGGCGGGTGATAAACCGCCAGTCCAGCAGGTGTTGGAGCGTGCCAATAAGTCAGCGCCGGTGCGCAGTCGGGGCCACCACTTTTTCCAAAGTGGGAGATGCCCGCCATGCATAAGTAAACGGTACAGGGGTCAACCGTCTGAGCTCTGGTCGGAGGCATAACTAGGCATGCCCCGCTGAGCGTGGCAGTAGCGATTAAACTACGTAGTCTCATGACACGCTTCCTTGTTTTTATGCGCCTTGATCAGCGATTGCGCGGTGACGTAGTTGCTTGTGAATTCAGGGTATGGCAGAAGACGGCTCTTCACTGCACGCGCACGGGTGGAGAGCAAGCGGAAAAGTACACGGCACAACCGGTGGTTGCAGCGTCGCATGTTTTCATTGCCCGCGTCCTAGCCTCGTCCTCTGTTTCTCCCCCGCGTACGTTAAATCCGGTTTTGCCAGCCGCTAGGGCCGCACATCCGTTTCCCAGTGAAAGACTGATCTCACACTCCGTGCCACCTTTATTTACACAGTCCTGCATGGCAGCGCTTTCGGCTGCGTTGCGGGTGGGAAGATCGAGCGCCGTCCCCAGAACCCCGTTTGGCGCATCAGTGGCTACCGCAAGCCAGCGGCTTTCCCACCTTGGTGGTGGTGCAGTTATCGGGGCGGGTCCTTGTGGACTGGCGGAGTATCCCGGTATAGGAGCGCAGCCTTGCGGACCCGCCTGACCATTCGGGGCGCCAATTGGGTAATAGCCCGGTGGGCAATTGCCCTCAGCCAAAGTCGCCTTGGTCAACGCCAAAAGAAATACAAGAATAGACAGGCGGATCGCTTTCATATCAGTATCACGGATGCCTTTGAGGGGTCGTTTTCATTGCGTCAAATGCGGTGGAGGTACTCGCGCTGGTAAGGCGGGCATCTGTCCGGCTTGCACTCGGGGAGAGATTGCGTTGCATTGCGTTACTGGTCCTTTGAGGTAGCTCGCCCGAGCCGGACGCCAGTTGTGGACGATAGCCCTCACTGAAACCATACGATCCAGGAGGTTGGCCGTGCGGTCCGGGACGAGCCACGCCATTGGCTCCGTTGCCAAATGCGGAGTAGGTCAAAAAGTTGCCCACGGTACCCTGAAAAAAGGCAGCTGCAAGCGGCGGCACCGAGACGATCAACACTGTCAATAGAAGTCCTATACCACCCTGTTCGAGCGCCCGGCTCGAGAACCCTTCTGCGCCTTGACCTGTAAAGTTATTGATTAGGTCCGCTGTCCAAAGTGCAGCCGCCACATTGACAGTGAGTTTCAATACAACCGAGGTGATAAAGCACAGGGTCGCGATCGAAAATAGTGTGCCTATTCCATAAAGAAGCCACTTCCGAAAAAGTTCTTTCGTCTGGTCAAATATCAAGCACAGTATAAATATTGGCCCTAGCCCGATGAATAGCGCCATAGTGAACTGGTAAAGGAGAAGCATGGCACCTGCCGCCATTGGGGGGCTCGCAGCACCGAATCCGGCTAGCATCATCGCGTGCGCTTTTGCCTGCGCATTCTCTGTGTCGCCCGGTGGCACCTGAACGACATCGATCGCCGCAAGTGTAAGTTGAGTGGCAGCCATATTCCGGTCAATCTGCGCAACAGGAGAGGGTTCTCCCGACACTAACTGACCAATTGCCGAGCCTATGCTGCCACTGCCGTCGCTTGAAAAAAAACTCTGCAATGGTTGAGAGAATATCGACGCGGATGTCGCAGCCGTGACAATGATGACAATGCGTGCTGCATTGGTGACGAGGGCCATCATTGGCTCACGAGATTGGCCAGTAATTATCCGATACCCTTGGATAAGGATCCACAGCGTGATAAGGACCAACGCTACCGCGCTCGCGAATGCGACGGCGTTGCCAATCACCTTGCTTTGAAAGGCCTCGATCTCATTTTGTAGGTAGTTGTATACCAATGTGTAATAGGCATAGTCACCTAGATTTTCCATATTGTCGTGTTCCGTGATTGACAGGCCGAGGGTGTCGGCTTGTCGAGCAGCGCTTAGTAAATTGGTCGGATTAATTATTTATTGTGAAGGCTGCCTTTAAGGCGGTGGCTTGGACGACATTGCCAAGTATCGTATTGCTCCCCTTCATTGCTACGGTAGCCAATATGGCCTGTTGCTTCTGAAGTGTTGCTATGACTGCGTCGTCTGCTTTTATCTGTGCCTGCCAAGTAGCCATGGCCGTTGTTACTGTCGCATTGATTCCCGCTGCCTGGGCTTCTGCGTTGCTGGTTTTTCCCAGAGTATCAACGGTGGCGATGAGGCTGTTTAGCTTATTGAGCGTGGAGGTGTTTGCGGTTCCTATTGCATTCAGCGCTTTGGCTGTCTTGTTGTATTCGTCGATTTGGAATACTACAATTTGGGCGCATAACATTTGCTGCCTTTTTGCGAGAGGCTGATTGGATGTTAATACAGATGCAAGCGACCCAATGAGGTCGCCCATGATCCCGCTCTCGGCGCCAGGGCAGGCTGACTGAATCATCTGATCCGTGTTGGTAATTTCTTTCAGCTGTGTATCGAATAGCGAAATGTTGGTGCCCAAGCTCTGGGCTTGCACCAGGATGTTCTGAACCGTCGCTACTTGCTGCGCGAGTTGCTCCGCCTGCCTCGCATATTGCAGGCCTTGCCGTATATATGATGCCGAGGCGTCGGCATGGCTCGCTGTTATCGCTCCTTGATCAAGCACGAGTACCTGCGCAGCCCCGTTTGCTGAGTAAATCGAGATGAAGACCGCGCTGAAGAACGCGGCAAAAAAGCGGCTTGTGGAGAGCGATTTCATTTGTCACTCCTCATGATCCAAGGGATTTGGCATTTGTGGGGTGGTGTGCCACCCCGAAATCAGACCGATGGGAAGATTTTAATTTTCCCGTTCCTTTACGCTCCTCATAGAAATGAGATAGCCATAAGTCAGGTTTCAACAGATCGACGTGAAATCCCTCAGCCGCCGCGCATTTCTGGATCACGTGATGCATGACCTCGATGTTGTCCGTAGAGGCGGAGATCACGGCAAGGTGATCGTCCAGGCCGCGAAGGTTGAGCTGGCACACGGCGCTGGCGTGGCCTTGCTTCACTAGGAAGCAGCGCGAGCGTTCGTCCAGGCTCACGACGACCTGGTATTCGGCATCCGTGAGCTTCAGTCCGCCGACGTAGTCGTCGCGACTGGCGTTGGGGTTGGGCAGCAGGATCATTGTGGCGGTCTGTTCGACCAGTGCGGCGGCGATATCGCTGGCCAGTGCATCTTCCGGACTTTGCGTGGCGAAGATGCCCAGGCCGTTCTGCTTGCGGATGGTTTTCTGCTTGTTCTTGGCGAATTCCTTGAGGCCGCCCTTGCCGTCGAGAATCTTCCAGAATTCGTCCATCACGTAGATCAGTGGCCGGCCGTCGATCAGCGCCTCGAGGCGGTGCAGCAGGTAGTTGATGACCGGCACGCGCACTTCGGGGTTGTCGATGATGTCGGTGTAGTCGAAGCCGATGATGTTGGCCTTCTCCAGATCGATGGTATCGACCGGATTGTCGAACACCCATCCCAGCGAGTTGCCCGCTGTCCACTTGCGCATGCGGATGTAGAGCCCGTCGTCGCCCATGTTGGGCAGGCTCTTCTGGAAGTTGGTCATGGTGCGCAGGTGCATCGGCGTGTCGAGGATGTTCTCGACTGCGCGGAAAATGTCCTCTTCTTCGCGCGAGCTGTAAACGCTCTTGCCGGCCAGCACCTTGACCAGATCGGCGAGGAACTGCACGTTCGCCTCGCTGCGTTCGCACTGGAACGGGTTGAAACCGGTGGGCTGGCCGTTCTCCAGCGCGAGGTAGTTGCCGCCGCAGGCGCGCACGAAGATCTCGGCGCCGCGATCCTTGTCGAAGAAGAAGATCGTGGGCGACGGCTGCAGCTTCTGCACCTGGCTGAGCAGGAAGTTGATCAGAGCGGTTTTGCCGGTGCCGGATTTGCCAATCACCATGGTGTTGGCAATGGCCTTCTCACCGAGCGAGTCCTCGGCCGGGTGGGTGGCGTGGAAGTTGAAATAGTAGGGCTGGCCGTTGGTGGTCTGCAGTGTGGTGACGCAGTCGCCCCAGGGATTGTTACTCTTCTTGCCGGTGGCGAAGTTATGCAGGGGCGAAAGGCCGAGAAAGTTCAGCGAACTGACATTGGCCAACCGGGTGCGGTACTTCCAGTTGCCGGGGAACTGCGCATAGAACGCCGCCGTGACGGCGAGATCCTCTTTCACCGAGACGAAGCCCGCGTTGGAAAGTTCAGCGCGCGTGGTGGCGATCTGCTGCGACAGCGCCTCCTGGCTCGCGGCGTAGATGGCGATGGTGAAGTGGTACTCGCCTAGTACGAAGTTGCCCGACGCGAGCTGATCCATGGCGTGGTCGAGCTCGGCGATCTGGCTGAAGGCCTTGTCGCCGGATGAGATCATCATGCCCTTGGTGCGATCGAGCGCCTTCAGCGCGTCCTGGCGGCCCATTGGGCTGAAGGAATGCGTGATGACGTATTCGAAATCCAGGTACTTCAGGCCGTTCAAGATGCCCGGATACGTGCCGTCGGTGTATTCCTTGATATTGAGAATGGCGCCGAAGTGGCTCTTGCCGTCGGGTGCGGTCAGCACGAAGTCGCCGGTCTTGGCGGAGAAGCGCTGTTTGCTGATCGGCAGGTACTCGGGAACCGGTGCCGGCAGCACCGGCACCGGTTCATCGATGCGGTTGAGCAGGTAGCCGTAGAACTCCAGCGCCTCGGAGAACACTACGCCGTTGGCCGCCTCGTACATGCCCAGCCGGTAGGGAGCGTAGTCCTTCAGCACGGCCTCGACGTTGCCTGCCAACTCCAGGATGGTGTTGACGGCCTCCAGTTGCTCCGCTTCCAGCCGGGCCAGGTCGGCTGATTTCTCGGCGAAGCGCTTGCCGCTCACCACCGGTCGATAGATCAGGGTGAGGTAAAGCTCGTTCTGCATCAGCTTCTGGCTGGACAGTGCCTCGTAGTAGCTGTCCGACAGTGACTGATTGAAGGCCTGCGAGAACTTGCTGTGATCGCTGAGCCGGCGCCGTCGACGTACGTCATGCACCCAGAACGCCACGTTGACGAAATCCGGCGCACGCAGCGTCTGCAGCATGCGGTTGAAGGTGTTGTGGCGATGCTCGATTTCCCATTCTTCCCGCCCGACGAACGGCAGGCCGCCCAGTCGCCAGACCAGCAGGAAATCCCCACCCGTGGTCTTGAGCACGGTCGGGGAGACATGCGTGGACAGCGGCAGAAACTCGCTGATCGGGGTGTCTGGCAAGAAGGCGGGCTTGGGCATGATCTTCGATCCGGGACGATTCCCCGGCGCGCCGGGGAATCTGGTGGGACTCACGGTTTCGACTTGGACGGGTCGCGATAGCTGTTGGGGGTGAATACCCACATGCCGCCGTTATCGCCCAGGTTGCGCACGCGTGTGCGGAACTGCAGGCGCAACCCGAGTAGCCGGAAAATCATCTCGTCGCGGCGCGCCATCTGGCGCATCACGAAGATGACTACGGGTAGCAGCAGCAGGTAGAAGAAGTTGGTGTACACCGCCAGGAGGAAGCACCCGCCCGCGCCCATGAAGAACGGAACGTAAGGCACCCCCATGAACATCGGGGGGCGGGTGCAGCCTCGAAACAGCGCGTTCTTATGCATAAAAATTAAGTGCGTGCGTCAGCAGACTGGCCGTACACGCGGTAGCGCCGGCATCCGTGGTGCTGTGATCGAGGAACATTTTTGCGATCTGGCCGGCGGCGCCAATGAGAATCGCGCCAATCATCACCGGAGCGACGTCGCTGATCCTCTTATGGGCAAACGCGATCTGATAGCCGGAAAAGATCACGGCAATGGTCACCACGACGATCGATATCGCATTGAGCACCTTGTTGATGCTGGTTGCGAAGCCACAGACCGTACTTGTGGTGTCTTGGGCGAAGGCCGTGCCGGGCAATCCAAATACGAGCAGGGCCGCGAGGCACATGAAAAGGAATAGCCGAGTGCGCTGCGAATGGAGGATGCTGTAGTTGCTGGGCGAGGTCGGTGCCATGGTGAAGTTCCCTATCTGGTGTTGAGGTTGCTGCGGCTATCAAGCGATGGCCACGCCGGTCGCGACTGCCATGCGCGCAGTCGATTCATTGCGGGCATCCGGCACGACGCCGGATGCCGAGGTGTGGTCGGATGGTCGGGTGAAAGCACCATCGCTGCGGTCGCGCTCGATCGCGACACCGCGCGGATGCCGTCCCATCTCAAAATACGAACGCGGCATCGCGTTGCTCCTTGTCCGCGGCGGCGGGGTCGCCTGCGGGTGTCGACGCAGCGAGAGCCGGCGCCCCGTCCTGCACCGCTGGCGTGACCGGGTCATCCGGGCCGCGCACGACGGGCTTGAACACACTCGACGCGGATCCTGGCGGTACATGTGATGGTGCGGCCGATGTGCTGGATTCGGCGGATGCCGCCTGTTGCTCGGGCGTGGGCACAGCTCGGGTACCCACGGAGCGGGCGACCGCCGAGACTGCGGCATTGGCGGCTGCATCGATCGCCACCCTGCGCAGGGCGGCGCGGTAGCCCGGCGTGCCCGCTGCGTGCAGCACCTGGGCGACGGCCTCGCGTCGAGGAGCACCTGAAGATCTCAGGGGAATGGGCGAGGCCGTCGGCGCCTGGCTTGACGCATCGGCCTGCATCGAGGCGTAGACCCTCTGCACATAGCCATCGCGATAACCGGTGACGAAATTGCCCGAGTAGTAGCAGCTGAAGGCCTTGCCCCAGTCCTGGCCGGAGCGGCCGTAGCATTCGGCGAGGATCTGCGCGCCGGCAGCCACGTTGGCGCAAGCGTCGAAGGCCTTCGCATAGGTGTCCAGCCCATAGCTTCCGAGGTTGCGGCGATTCACCTGGGCCACGCCGAGCGAGTAGTCATAGCCCTTGGCATCAAGCATCTGCACCGTCGCCAGGGCTTCGTCCAGCGACGCAGGCTGCCGCACCAACTGGCCGCCCACTACGCCGATCGCGAACGGGTTGGCGCCGGATTCGACCCGCACGATGTGCTGCATCACCTCCGCCGGCACGGCGAGGTTGGGGCACATCGTCATTTCCATTCCGGTGAACATGCAGATCCTCCCTGGTTCACATCAGTGCTCTGCAAACGTGCGACCCGGATCGAAGTCGATACCGGTGATGCAGCGTCTGCCGGCGTGCGCCTTGATGTGCACGACGATGTCGATGGTCATGCGCAGCAACCGCTTGATGGTGGCGAACTCAAGCCCCGCGCCCTCGTCCGACGCCTTCACCATCAGGGCGAGCTGGTCCCAGGTCTGTTCCGTGCTGCCGGCATGGCAGCTCGTGATCGACCCCGGGTGGCCGGAGGCGCAGTTGCGGATGAAGTAGAACGACTCGTCACCGCGCAGCTCGGCCAGGATGATGCGATCCGGCTTCATGCGCAGGCAGGCTTCCATGCAGCTCTTGGCCGTCACGTTGCTGGCGCTCTGGCCGCCCTTGGAGTACAGCAGGTGCACCACGTTGGGCTGTTCGATGAACAACTCGCGGGCGTCCTCGATGGTGACCAGCCGCTCATCCGCCGGGATATGGTTGACCAGCGACTTCATGAAGGTGGTCTTGCCACTGCCGGTGGCGCCGGAAACCACGATGTTCTTCTTGTTTAGCACCGCCTTGCGGAAGAAGTCGGCGTAGCGGCGCGCTGCGCGCAGCTCGAGCAGCTCGCTGTCGTGCTCGCCGAGTCCCTGGTTCACCTCCACGATGTCATCGAAGAAACCGTCGCGCTGGTATTGCTCCAGCGTCTTGAGTTGCTTGGAAGGAAGCCGGATCGTGATGGAGACGCTGCCTGCCTCGCACGCCGGTGGGATGACGAACTGGGCGCGCTGGCCGGTGGGGAAAGTGAGCGACACCACCGGGTCGACGTCGGTGATGCGCTGTCCGGTATTGCTCTCGTTGATCACGGCTGTGCAGAACTGCCGGGCGCGCTCGAAGGTCAGCGAGGGCACCTCGACGCGCTGCCAACCACGGCGGCTCTCCAAGTAGATCTCGCCGGGGCGGTTAATGCAGATCTCGGTGACGTCGGGCGATGCCATGAACTCCCGCACGCCCAGCACCTGGTACTGGTAGTCGAGAAAGTCATTTGAGATCTCGGCAGCGATGTCGTCCATGGCCTAACCCCTCAGAACCGCGCGACCACGCCGCTGAAGTCCACATCCTTGGATACGTAGACGTAAATCACCGTGCCCTGGTTGATGGTCACGGTGGGCGGGCGACTGGCGGCCTCGCGCACGGCCTGATTGGCCAAGTCCTGCACGGTGCGCGCGGTGTTGCTCTCGAACGGCTCCTGGGTCACATAGCCGTTGCTGATCGTGGTGGTTGTCGGGCCGTGCTTGGCCGCTTCGTACTTGAAGGCGTCGCTGAGCATGCTGATCAGCAGCGCGGCGCCAATGCGCTCACCCCAGTGCGCATCGTAATGGCCGGGTAGGCCGGCGCCGCCGAGGTTGTCGATGCCCGGGCTCTTCATGCTGACGTCGATGCCGGAGGGCGTGATGATGCGATCCCAGATGACTACGACCCGGCGCTGATTCTGTTGCTTCTGGTAGCTGCCAAGCACCTTGGACCCCTTAGGCAGCAGCAGCGTATGCCCATTGAACGAGTACACCGGTTCGGTGACCAGGCAGGTGCTGTAGCCGGAGATGTCGGACACGATGCGGGTTTCCAGGACGCAGCGGATGTACGTGCCACGTTGCATGAGCGTGTCTGGCTTGGTCAGCGGCTGCGCGTTGGTGATGTCCGAATCGGCGCTACCCGGCAGACCATTGCCGTTGGAAGTCGGGATCGGCATCGCGGGGGCTGGCTCGGCACTGCCGACTTCGGCTGCCAGGATGCGACGCTGAACCAGGCTGGGCTCGCGCGGCCCTTGCGGCTGTTCGCGCGGCAATGGCGGCGTGCGAGCCGGTGCCGGCATCAGGGGAATGGCCTGCGCCGGTGCTGGAGCCGGTGCCGGGCGTGGCAATTGCGGCAGGGCGACCGCGGCCGGCGCTTCGGCCACGGTCACTTTTTCCTCGCGTGGCTTGGGTTTGTCATGCGATGCCGTGGCGCTCTGGATCATCCAGTACGCCACGAACAGCAGCAGCAGAACGACCGCACCGAGCAGCAGTAACGCACGATGGTTCATACGCCGCAGTTCGCTGGCACGAAGTTGCGGTGCCCCGGCGTCGAGATCCGGCTCCTCGGCACGCTGCTGGTAGTGACTGGCATACGGGTTACCGGCCAGCGCGTCGGCACGCTCGCCCGCTGCCGGGCTGGCGGAATGATCGTGCTCGTCGCCGTGATTGGGTGGATTTTGAGCGCTCACTTCTTCACGTTCCTTCGCAGTCCCACGACATAGTCGCCATGGCGGATCACCAGGTAGCTGTAGGTGCCGTGGACGATGATGGTGTTGCCCTCCACGGTGGTGTTCACCAGCGAATCTTCGCTGTGCTCCCGCTCACGCATGAACACGGCCGGGAAGTCGCCCGTGGGGAAGGCCTTGAGGTCGCTCATGCGGATATAGGTGAAGCGCCCGTCGTCGTAGACGTTCACTGGCACCAGCCACGGGGCCTTCTTGGCACTGCGGGTGGCGTAGTCGTAATCGAAGTTGTAGCTGCGCCCGGGGATCAGCGCCGCGCTTTGCATGGCGACCTTCTCCTGCGCCTTCTTGGCCTGGGCGAAGCTGGCGTCGGCGGGATACTTGAACCCAATCTTGTATTGCACGCCGGCGCGACGGGCCTGATCGAGCGTCTTCCAGTCGGTCGCCACCACCTTCAGCTCGAAGATGTACGAGTGGGTTTCCGTGCGCACCATCATGTTGGTGTCCACGTCGACATTCTTCGGCTTGAGGTAGAACACGTTGCCGCGGCGGTTCAGTTCCCAGCCGCTGCTGAAGCCGGTGCTGTAGTCGAGGATCTTCTCGCTCGGGCTGAGCTCGATCTGGGTGGTGATGCCCAGTCCGGTCCGCACCGGATAGATGCGGTCCGGCTGGTAGTCGTACTGCTCCAGTGCCTGGGCGCGCAGCATCGATGGCGCGCAGGCCATGGCCAGCAGGGTCGAAGCGGCCAGCGGCCAGTGGGTGGATCGGTTCATCGGGGGGCGGCTCCGGCAACGGTGCCGGCGGGTGCCGGTGCGGGCGGTTCGGGGTTGCCGGCAAGCCCTGCGTCGGTGGCGGCGGGCGTGGGCGTCGCGGGTGCCGTGACGGTGCTGTCGGTGACTTCGGCCGGCGGCGCGGCGGCATAGTCGTTGTCCACGCGGTAACTGGTGACCCAGAACCCGAGCGGGTTCTCGATGCGGCTCTGATCGTCCATGTCCAGGTTCGGCTTGTAGGTGAATTCGATGGTCGCGATCTTGCTGTCCATCGGCTGGGTGGCGCCGGTGGTCTTGTTGAACAGGCTGCGCTGGAATCGCACGGTGGCGCCCCTGGGCGTGATGCCGGGGCCGCCGCCAAGCAAGACGATGCTCAACAGCTTGATGCGGATCGCGCGATCCTTGCCGTACTGCTTGTAGAGGCTGTCCTCGTTCATCGACGAGTAGAGCTTGGTGTACTCGGCCTTGACGCCCGGCGAGGCCATCGTCTGCACGGTTTTCCAATCGCGCAGGTTGAGCATGGCCAGGTCGTAGGATTCGCGTGCAAGCACGAAATGAGCGACGTTGCTACGATTGATCGCCTCGCTGGAAGTGATGCCGTGCGGGCCGAAATTACCGGTGAGGTGGGCCACGGTGGCGGTGCCGGTATAGGCATCGGCCATCACCAGGTACGGCACCTTCTGCTTCAGCGGAAGCATGTAGAAGTAGCCGCCGGCGAGAATCAGCGACATGCCGATTGCCGAGAAAGCGACCCACCAGGCGCGCCGTTCGCTGCGGCGGGCGAGATCGGCGATGCTGATCTCGAAGTTCACCGACTTGGCGACCGCCCGTTCGATCGCAGGCGTGGGAGATTTCTTCAGGTTCACGGCGTGGCTCCGGCATGCGGCGTGACGTCGGCGGCGGCGGTTGACCCCGCACTGACCGGTGCCTGCACGACGATCTGGCGCGGATGCGCGATCACCTGCACGCCCTGCGGTCCGTAGATGGTGCTGAGCCGGGAAGCGGCTTCCTGCAGGTCGGTGGTGTGAATGTCGGCCACCGGCTTGTACAGCGTCACGTCGAAGCCGAGCTGGTAATCGAGCGTGCGGCCGGTGTCCTTCGCCCAGCGATCCAGCATCGTCTTGAGCGTCTCATCCATCGGCGCGGCGTAGAAGGTGTACGGCTGCTCCAGCGGGATCTCCACCGGCGCATCCTGAAAGCGGTTTACGGGTTTCCAACTGCCGCGGAAGTCTTTGGCAGCAGGTGTCCCGCAAGCGGAGAGTGCAAGAGTCGCGAGCACAGCGGCACCGGCGAGCATCTCAGTGGCAACGGTTCTTTTCACGTCAAACCCGATCGTCGGTTGAAATCGCTGTCGCGCACGGCTGCCCGCGCAACGGCGTGCGCAGCGACGCGGTGTGGGAGGTGATGGGGGATGCCGCGTTTATGGGGCGAGCTGGCCTGCCGGTCGCCCGGGCGCGGGCGCTGGTTTGCAGCGCCGTTGGAACATCAGCGCGTGGGGCATGCCATGGCTGGGCTGGCGGATGCACCGCAATTTCAGAAAAACCAGACGGCGCGTTCGCTGCGGCAATCATCGTGATCAGCAATCCATGCTTCGCCCGATTGGGCGCTTCCTTCGCGACACCGGCGGCATTGATGCAAGCTTCGCATCGAAGCTCCTGCGCGACCGGTGACGCTCCCCTGTAAGTGCTGTCGATCACTCACGCGAAAAATTCTGGCGGAAAATTAGCAGGGCTGCCAGTAGCTGTGTATGACAAGAATTTTTCCTAGGGGGATGGCGCGCAGGCCTGCGTCGCTCTCGTGCACTGCGCAGCGGAAATGACTTTCCTCTTGCATGCTGCAGTCGAGCTAAGCCGCGTGCTGATGCGTTATTCCGCGGCTTTCGACAGCGTGAGATTGCGTGTTCCGAGAGACCTTCCGTTCGCCGTCGCGGACATTCGTAATGCCCTCGGGCATACGCTTTGGTGCGCGGAAGATGCTTTCATCGACATCCAGCAGCGTGACATCCGTCACGCGTGATCTGTGCGCCCTTCCGCGCTGCCGACATCGCGATTGGAAGCATTCCCTGATCGACTGTCGGACTTTTCCTACGCCACATGTCGAACAGGTGCCGCGCCCGCACGCAATCGCGAACTGTCTGTCGTGGGCGGAGCGCAACATGGTCACGTTGCGGCTTGGTGGCGAGACATCGCACAGCCCACGGATAGCGCATGTCGCTGCACGTCGGTCTTGCGTTGGGTGCATGACGCGTTGTGATGCGCCTTGCGTTGACAGTGCGAGAGCCGGTGCACGAGCATCCGCTCTTCAAGCAAGGAGGCTGAAGACATGCGCAAGCTTGGCATCGTGCTGGTTCTGCTGGCGCTGGCACTGGGCGGCGGTTGGGTGTTTGCCAACACGCTGATGACGCATCTGCTTGCATTGCCGCCACAGGCTCGAACGTGGAATACCTGGTGGCAGTACCTGCAGGCGGCGCAGCTGCCGCAGTTCGTCTCTTTCGCGGGCAAGATCCGGCTGAGCGTCGGCGTCGGTTTCGGGCTGCCGTTGTTGGCCTGGCTGGGCGCGCTGATACCGTTGATGCGTCGCCCGCGTGAGTCGCTGCATGGTGACGCCCGCTTTGCCACGATGGCGGACCTCAGGAAGGCCGGACTCCTCCGGCAGACTCCGCAGAGCATCCTCATCGGCAGCTACAAGGGGCGTTATCTCTGGCTGGGCGGTGCACAGCACGTCATCACCATCAGTCCCACTCGCTCGGGCAAGACCACCAGCATTGCGATTCCGGTACTGCTCTCCTACCAGCACTCGATGGTCGTGCTTGACCTCAAGGGCGAGCTCTTCAAGGCGACTAGCGGCTGGCGGCAAGCGCAAGGTCACGCCATCCGTGTCTGGGCGCCGTATGACGAATCCGGTATCACGCACCGCTTCAATCCGATGACCCCACTGGCAGGCATGGATGCCGGCAAGCGCATCGGCGAGTTGCAGACCATAGCCGCCATCCTCTATCCCGACGAGGCGGGCAAGGATCCCTTCTGGACCTCGCAAAGTCGTGCCGCGTTCACGGCGTTCGCCTCATTCATGTTCGAGGGGTGGGACCATCTGATGAGCGCGGGCTTTCCGGACATGGACCCGAACACCGACGAGAGCTTTCCAAGCCTTGAGCGCATCCTGCGGCTCTCCAGCGGTACCAGCGAACAGACGACCCAGGAGATGTTGCGCAGCTTTATCTCCGATCCGAGCTACAGCTTCGTCAGCCCGCAGACGCGCACCGTGTTCGGCAATCTTGCCGGTTTGGCGGATCAGACCTTCTCTTCCGTCATCGCCACCATGCAGGCACCGCTGCAGCAGTTTCTCAGCCCGATCCTGGCGGCTGCCACCAATGCCACGGATATCCACGTGGCGGGGCTGCGGACCAAGCCGACCACGCTGTACGTCATCATTCCGACGAACAAGCTGGACGAGAGCAGCAAGCTGCTGAACATCTTTTTCAGCAGCGTAATCGGCAACAACCTCACCAAGCAGCTCGGCGAGGATCCGGCGCTGAAGTACCAGATGCTGATGTTGATGGACGAATTCACCGCTATGGGCCGCGTCGACGTCTGGGCCAAGCGCATCTCCATCTCCGCCAGCTACGGCGTGCGTGATCTATGCATCGTGCAGAGTCGCTCCCAGCTGAAGTCGGCCTACGGCGAGGACGATGCGCAGAACTTCATCACCAACCACGGCGCGCAGATCGTGTTCGCGCCGCGCGAGCAGAGCGATGCCAACGAATACAGCGAGATGCTCGGCTACAAGACCATACGCAAGACGCATCGCAGTACCAGTCGTGGCCGTGGCACGAACCAGGTCTCGACCAACGTCACCGAGGAAAAGCGCGCGCTGTTCCTGCCGCAGGAGATCAAGGAGCTGCCGGCCGACGACGAACTGATCTTCTACGAGGGCTGCAAGCCGATCCGCGCCAAGAAGAACTGGTTCTTCAAGGATCGGGAGCTGAAAGCGCGCGCCAGCCTCCCGCCGGTGAAGATCAAGCTCGCGGCACGCCCCACGCAGAGCACGGGTGCTACCAGAGATGTCGTGCGAGCGGAGAGCAAGGAGGCCGCGACATGGCTAAGCTCCTGAGCCAGAGCTGCGACCTTGGCGCGTGTCCGCCCCAAGAACTGATCGTGCTGCAACCATGCCGTCATGTTGGGCGGCGCGGCTTCCGCGGCCAAGGTCCGCATAACGTCAAGGCTGCGCGCTTTTTCAAGCGGTGGCGGATGGCTACGTGAGCTGGAGGTTCTCACCGACTTCCTGCAAGGCGGGACTTTATGACCATAGGCGAGCCACGTGAAAACCCGAATTCATCGTACGACGCTCACTTTTCTACTAGCCCTGATCACAGGATGTTCCATGTCACACGGCACCTCGTCGAACCCCGCTAAGAATCCGCATCCGGTCAAGCGTTACGAGGTCGTGGCGACTTCGGACGCACCAGGGCCTTGGGATTCCATCGAAGGCTATATCGGATATGACATCGTCAACACCGGATGCATACCGCTGGCGCCCTTCCTTGGCGAGCGAAGCCTGACAAGCATTGGCCTCACCATCAAGATGACCCGCGTGGATGACCACACGTGGAAGGGGCACTTCTATCGCGACGCATTTCAGGACGAGGACTACGCCGGCCACGGCATGTGCCACTGGGATGCGGACAGTATCGGGGTCTCTGCGACCTTCCAAGGCGTGCGTTTTAATTGGAGCACCTGGCTAGACGCGCTCAAGCACGAGAGCTTTGGCACCGCATATTTCAGGAAAAGCGTTTACGGTGACCGGTCATTTGCTTCTTCTGGGGCTCCTGCGCTCACCGCAGAAGACCCTGAAGTCCGTGAACATTCGGCGGAATATTTCCGGTCGACCGTTGCCGTCAGGGAGGACGCGCCGTGAGTCCCGGGGTGCAAGAGCGTGCCGACGCGGCCAATGACGCCTATAACAACCGTCCGCACAGCGATGTTGATCTATCAAAGAGGGTGCAACTCAACGGAAATGCGTACCAGGTATTTGGGTACGCGAATGATCCTGTGAGCGGCTTCCACGCCACGGCTTACAGGGAGATTGCGCCTCCACATAACATCATCATTGCCTATCGTGGCACTGACCCTGGTCTTTTTTCTGGCAAAACCGGCGCCGAAAAGATTGCTCACGCGCTCACGACTGTGCAAGACATCGCGGTCGACGCCACCATGGTGCGAGACGCCGTCAATCCGCAGCGGTCAGCAGCTGAGGCTTTTACCCAAGCCATCATCGACAAGGCCGCCCAACTAGGCGTCTCCAGAAATCACATATTTGTCGCCGGTCATTCGCTCGGCGGCACCCTGGCGGAAATCGAGGCGGCGAAGTTCGGTTTGGTCGGCTCGACCTACAACGCATACGGCGCGGCAGGCCTGACCGATGGTCCGCCGAAGCCGGGGACGCATCTCACCAACTACCGCATGGCCGGTGACGTGGTCAGTGCCGCCAATGCGCACATTGGCGAGGTGGTGTCACTTGCCAGCAAGGAGGATGTGCAAAGCCTGCGCGCTGGCCGCTACCTGGACCCGCCCGCCGGAGCGCCGCCGCCCAATCCGCTAATCGCGATGCGGCTGGGCGATCATGGCGGACAGCAGCACTTCAGCAGCCAAAGTCCGGACAACATCCTGCAACCCTTCCGCTTCACGGAGGCAGCGCAGCGCTACTCCGACCACAAAGCCGGATTCGACCATTTTGTCGGTGACGTTTCCCGTGAACGTGGCGAGTTGTCCCAAGCCATGAAGCATTTGCAGGAGCACTATCGCCTGCCGCCAGATATCCAGCGGCAGGTGAACGAATATCTTGTGCTGCACGCTGACCAGCCGGTGCGCAGCGCTATCGAACACAGTGGCATCGCGGAAGGCGTCGAACACACTCTGCAGCAGGGAGCCGACCTGGCGCGCGGCGCCGGCCACTTCGTGCAGGCTCAGGACGAACGGGTGGCATCAGCCGCGCGTGAGGCTAGTGCCTACGCCGCGCCCCTGGGGCCTTTTGCACCGCTGGCCGGGTTTGCATTGAGCGAGACGGCGCACTTGCACGGGCAGGCCGCCGACGCCGTGGGCCACTTTGTAGGCGACCGATTGCAATCGGCCAGAGGTGACGTCGAGCAGGTCGCACACAACGTCGCCGGGACCGTCGTGGGGACCATGCACTCGCCCGTAGTGCAAGGGGCTGCAGCGAATCTTGTTAACAACGTGATCGACAGCTATCAAACCGATCGGGCGATAGGGCAGGCCGCGGTCAATGCCTACGAGTCCACCAAACACGCCCTCTCGGACGTTGTTGAAAACACTGGGCGGGCGGCTGACCGAACGTACGATGCTGCCAAGCGGGCGGCATCGCATGGCATCGGGGCGGCCGAGCACGCTGCGAGCGAGGCATATGACACGCTAACCCACCCCGGTCAGTGGTTTGGAGGTGGCGCAACATCGACGCCAGTGGCTCCGATGAACGCAACGCCTCGCGCTGCTTCGATGCCCGAAGGCGCGAGCCGAAGCGAGGAAGACCCGCGCCACCCGGACAACCCGGAGCATCGGCTGTACGACGAACTGCGTCGTCGTATTCCCGATGCATCGGAAGATCGTTTGATGCAGTTCACCGCCGCATGCCATGCCAGCAGGATCACGGCCGATAATCTTTCCACGATTCACCTGGATGAGACGCGGATGACGCTGGGCTTTCGTGGATCGAGCGTGATGTCTACGCCGGCCGTGGTCGACCTGAGCAAGCCCGCGCCCCAGCTGGAGCAGTCGATCCAGCAGATCCAGCAGCACGACCAGCAGCAGATGCAGTTGCCGGGTCAGCTGCAGCAGAACATGCAGATGAACGCGCATATGCAGCGCTGATCGGAGGCTGACTGCCGTGCTCAGACCGGTAAGTCCGGCGTTGACCAGCTTTGACATCTTCAGAGCCGACCGCGCGGGATGGGGTGCGAACTCGATTCGTGGAACACGACGGCGACTAGCTGTCGAATGGGTGCTGCTCGCTTAAGTCCCTTAGCGTTCGGAATACCCGGTCCTTCTGAAACAGCGCGCGCACACCCGCTTGCTGGCGCTTCAACGCACAGCAGCCTCACGTGCCGCCAACTCCCGCACCGCCTCTTTCCCCATGGCGCCCAGCCCTTCACCGCCCGCCTCGACGTGGGCGATGATCGCCCGGCGCATGGTGGGGTCCCAGAACTTGCGCAGGTGATCGGCCACGCTGGTCACGCCAACGGCGTGATCGGGCTCGGCGGCGAAGTAGTTGGCGATGTCGTTGACCATCTGGGAGAGGCGTTCGATGTTCATGGCGGGCCGTTTGGTGATGCGGGTTGAGCGGGGCGCGGATCGGGACGAACCCCGCGAGCATGCGCCCGCGGGGTCGTCAGCCTTCAGCGCGTGACGGGCTCGGCGGCCTTCAGCAGATCCTGCTGCTGCTGATCGAAGCTCTGGAAGCGCTTCTGCCAGCTGGAGGGCTGGTTCACCTTGAGCACCTGCACCGCGGTCACCTTGTACTCCGGGCAGTTGGTGGCCCAGTCGGAGTTGTCGGTGGTGATCACGTTGGCGCCCGAACCGGGGAAGTGGAACGTGGTGTAGACCACGCCCGGTTGCATGCGGTCGGCGATCTTGGCGCGCAGTACGGTTTCGCCGCTGCGGCTGGAGATGCCGACCCAGTCGCCGTCGTTGATGCCGCGCTCCTCCGCGTCGTGCGGGTGGATCTCGAGGCGGTCTTCCTCGTGCCACATCGAGTTTTCGGTGCGACGGGTCTGCGCGCCCACGTTGTACTGGCTGAGGATGCGCCCCGTGGTGAGGATCAGCGGATGCTCCGCGTTGACCTTCTCGCGAGTGGGTACGTACTCGGTGAGCATGAAGCGACCCTTGCCACGCACGAACTCGTCCACGTGCATCACCGGCGTGCCTTCCGGCGCCTCGTCGTTGCACGGCCACTGGATCGAACCGAGCTGGTCGATCTTGTCGAAGCTGACGCCGTGGAAGGTGGGCGTGAGCGCGGCGATCTCGTCCATGATCTCGGACGGGTGCGCGTAGTTCATCGGGTAGCCCATCGCCTGCGAGAGCTTCTGCGTGATCTCCCAGTCGGCCAGGCCGGACTGCGGCTTCATCACCCGGCGCACGCGCGAGATGCGGCGCTCGGCGTTGGTGAAGGTGCCGTCCTTCTCCAGGAACGAGCTGCCCGGCAGGAAAACGTGGGCGTACTTGGCCGTCTCGTTGAGGAACAGGTCCTGTACCACCACGCATTCCATTGCGCTGAGCGCGGCGGTGACGTGCTGGGTGTCTGGATCGGACTGGGCGATGTCCTCACCTTCGACGTAAAGACCCAGGAAGGTGCCGTCCAGCGCGGACTCGAACATGTTCGGAATGCGCAGGCCCGGCTCGTCCAGCAGCGGCACGCCCCAGGCCTGCTCGAACTGGCCGCGCACGGTGGCGTCGCTCACATGGCGGTAGCCCGGGAACTCGTGCGGGAACGAGCCCATGTCGCACGAGCCCTGTACGTTGTTCTGGCCGCGCAGCGGGTTCACGCCCACGCCCTCGCGGCCGATGTTGCCGGTGGCCATGGCCAGGTTGGCGATGCCCATCACCGCGGTGGAGCCCTGCGCGTGCTCGGTGACGCCCAGCCCGTAGTAAATGGCGCCGTTGCCGCCGGTGGCGTACAGGCGTGCGGCGCCGCGCACCAGCTCGGCGGGGACACCGGTGGTGGCTTCCATCGCCTCGGGGCTGTACTTGTCCTGCGAGACGAAGGTCTTCCAGCGCTCGAACGCCTCCGGCTCGCAGCGCGCGGCGACGAAGTCGTCCTGCACTAGCCCTTCGGTGACGATCACATGGGCCAGCGTGTTGAGCATGGCCACGTTGGTGCCGGGCTTGAGCTTGAGGTGGTAGTTGGCCTGGATGTGCGGCGAGCGCACCAGGTCGATGCGGCGCGGGTCGATGACGATCAACTTCGCGCCCTGGCGCAGGCGCTGTTTCATCTGCGAGCCGAACACCGGGTGCGCGTCGGTGGGGTTGGCGCCGATCACCAGCACCACGTCGGTCTGTTCGATGGAGTCGAAATCCTGCGTGCCGGCCGATTCGCCCAGCGTGCTCTTCAAGCCGTAGCCGGTGGGCGAGTGGCAGACGCGGGCGCAGGTGTCCACGTTGTTGTTGCCGAAGCCCGCGCGCACCAGCTTCTGCACCAGATAGGTTTCCTCGTTGGTGCAGCGCGAGGAGGTGATGCCGCCGATGGCGTGCTTGCCGTGCTCGGCCTGGATGCGCTTGAACTCGCTGGCGGTGTACGCAAACGCCTCCTCCCAGCTCACCACCTGCCACGGATCGGAGATCTTCTTGCGGATCATCGGCGTGGTGATGCGGTCCGGATGGGTGGCGTAGCCGATCGCGAAGCGGCCCTTGACGCAGGAGTGGCCGTGGTTCGCCTGGCCCTCCACGTTGGGCACCATGCGCACGATCTCCTCGCCCTTCATCTCGGCGCGGAAGCTGCAACCCACGCCGCAGTAGGCGCAGGTGGTGGTGACGCTGTGCTCGGCCTGGCCGCGCTCGATCAGCGTGGTTTCGCTCAAGGTGGCAGTGGGGCAGGCCTGCACGCAGGCGCCGCAGGAGACGCACTCGGAGCCGAGGAAATCTTCGTTCTGGCTGGGCGACACCTTGGACTCGAAACCGCGGCCCTGGATCGTCAGCGCGAAGGTGCCCTGCACCTCGTCGCAGGCGCGCACGCAGCGCGAGCAGACGATGCACTTGGACGGATCGAAGGTGAAATACGGAGTGGACGTGTCTTTCGCCACGAACAGCGGGTTGGCCGAACCGTCGGACTGCTTCGCGTAGACGTGGTTGGCGCCGTCGTAGCCGTAGCGCACCTCGCGCAGGCCGACCACGCCGGCCATGTCCTGCAGTTCGCAGTGGCCGTTGGCGGGGCAGGTGAGGCAGTCCAACGGGTGGTCGGAGATGTACAGCTCCATCACGCCGCGGCGGATCTCGGCCAGTTTCGTCGTCTGCGTGGCGACCTTCATGCCGTCGCTCACCGGCGTGGTGCACGAGGCCGGGTAGCCGCGCCGCCCTTCGATCTCCACCAGGCACAGCCGGCACGAGCCGAACGCGTCGAGCATTTCGGTGGCGCATAGCTTGGGGATGGCGATACCGGCCAGCGACGCGGCGCGCATCACCGAGGTGCCCTCGGGCACGGCGATGGAGCGGCCGTCGATCTCCAGCGAGACGGTCTTGGTGGACGTGGCGGCCGGGGTGCCGCGGTCGATTTCGACGATGGAAAGCATGGGGGAACCTCCAGCGCGCGGACGCTCAGGCGCTGCGCGCGAAATCCTCGGGGTAATGGTCCAGCGCGCTCAGTACCGGGAACGGCGCCATGCCGCCCAGGGCGCACAGCGAGCCGTGCAGCATGGTCTGGCACAGGTCGCGCAGCAGGACCTCGTTGCGGTCGCGCTCGACGTTCGCACGCATGCGGTCGATCACTTCCACACCGCGGGTGGAACCGATGCGGCACGGCGTGCATTTGCCGCACGATTCGATGGCGCAGAACTCCATCGCGTAGCGGGCCTGCGCGGCCATGTCGACGCTGTCGTCGAAGGCCACCAGGCCGCCGTGGCCGATCATGCCGCCGATCGCCGCGAACGCCTCGTAGTCCATCGGCGTGTCGTAGCGCGAGGGCGGAATGTAGGCGCCGAGCGGGCCACCCAGCTGCACGGTCTTGACCGGACGACCGGTGGCGCTGCCGCCGCCGAAGTCTTCCAGCAGCTCCTTGAGGCTCACGCCGAACGCCTTTTCCACCAGCCCGGTGTGCTTGAGGTTGCCGGCCAGCTGGAACGGCAGCGTGCCGCGCGAGCGGCCCATGCCGAAGTCGCGGTAATGCGCGGCGCCCTGGTCGAGAATGATCGGCACCGAGGCCAGCGTGACCACATTATTGATCACCGTGGGCTTGCCGAACAGGCCCTCGATGGCCGGCAGCGGCGGCTTGAAGCGCACCTGGCCGCGCTTGCCTTCGAGCGATTCCAGCAGCGAGGTTTCCTCGCCGCAGATGTACGCGCCGGCGGCCATGCGCACTTCCAGGTGGAAGGCCTTGCCGCTGCCGCGCACGTCGTTGCCGAGATAGCCCTCGGCTTGCGCCGTGGCGATCGCCGCGTTCAACGCATCGCGCGCATGCGGATATTCGCAGCGCAGGTAGATGTAGCCCTGCGTGGCGCCCACGGCGAGGCCGGCGATGGTCATGCCTTCGATCAGTACGAACGGATCGCCTTCCATCACCATGCGGTCGGCGAAGGTGCCCGAGTCGCCTTCGTCGGCGTTGCAGACGATGTACTTCTGCGCGGTCGGCGCGTCGTGGCAGGTCTTCCACTTGATGCCGGTGGGGAAGGCGGCGCCGCCGCGGCCGCGCAGGCCCGAATCGGTGACGGCGGCGACGATGTCGGCCGGCGCCATCTTCAGGGCGTTGTCCAGGCCGCGGTAGCCGCCGTGGGCGCGGTAGTCGTCCAGGCTGCGCGGATCGACAATGCCCACGCGGGCAAAGGTCAGGCGCTCCTGTTTGGCCAGGTATGGAATCTTTTCGGTGAGCCCGTGGCCCAGCGCGTGCTGGGCGCCGTGCAGGAAATCGGCGTCGAACAAGCCGGCGACGTCCTCCGCCTGCACCGGCCCGTAGGCCACGCGTCCGGCGTCTGTGGCCACCTCGACCATCGGCTCGAGCCAGTACAGGCCGCGCGAGCCGTTGCGCACGACGGTGACATCGAGCCCGCGGCGCGAGGCTTCGGCGCTGATCGCGGCGGCGGTCGCTTCCGCGCCCAGCGACAGGGCGCCGGCGTCGCGGGGAACGTAGACGGTAAAACTCATGATGCCTCCCGGGCGGTCTTCAGCCAGGCATCGAAGCGCTCCGGCGTGACGCGTCCGTGCAATTCCTCGTTGACCAGCATCGCCGGCGAACACGCGCAATTGCCCAGACAGTAGACCGGTTCGAGCGTTATCGCGCCGTCATCCGTGGTCTCGTGGAAATCGATGCCCAGCCGCTGCTTGACGTGCGTCTCGAGCGCCGCGGCGCCCATCGACTGGCACGACTCGGCGCGGCACAGGTACACGATGCGCTTGCCCGACGGCCGGGTGCGGAAGAAGTGGTAGAAGCTCACCACGCCGTGCACGTCGGCACGCGACAGGTTGAGCTCGCGCGCAATGAGCGGAACGGCGCCTTCGGGCACGTAACCGAGCGCCTCCTGCACCCCGTGCAGGATCGGCAGCAGGGCGCCCGGCTGATCCTTCAGCCGGGCCGTGACCTCGAGCACCGCGGCGTGGCTCTCCGGGGAGAGCCACTTGGCGTTTTCCTGCGGACCGGAGCCCGCCCGTGCCGGGTGATTCATGGTCTTCAAGCCTTTCTCAGAACAGTGCGGCGGCCTTCGCCAGGGCGATGTACAGGCCGATCAGAAACGGTACACCCACGGCCAGCCAGAAGATCGCGCCTGCGACACCGAAGTTCCCACGCGCCGCCGTCTCCGCCCCGGCGCTGCCGCCGGTGTCGTGCTGCAGCGAACGCTCGCGGGCCAGCTCTTCGTCGGTCATGAAGGCCGATTCCTTGACCGGTTTCACCAGCGCGTTGCAGATCAGGCCCACGAACAGCAGGCCGGCCATGATGTACAGCGTGCGGTCGTACACCAGGTTCTTCGCCACGCCGGCCGCCAGCTGGCCTTCGCGGATCGCCGCGATCAGGAACGGGCCGAAGATGCCGGCCGCCGACCAGGCGGTGAGCAGCCGGCCGTGGATCGCGCCCACCATCTGCGTACCGAACAGGTCGGCCAGATACGCCGGCACGGTGGCGAAGCCGCCGCCGTACATGCTCAGGATCACGCAGATCGAGATCACGAACAGGCCAGCCGCACCCATGTGGCCCCAGGTCGGCAGCAGGCAGTACACGATGATGCCGAGGATGAAGAAGGTGTAGTAGGTGTTCTTGCGGCCGATCTTGTCCGACAGCGAAGCCCAGAACAGACGGCCGAGGCTGTTGAACAGGCTGATCAGGCCGACCAGGCCGGCGGCTGCCGCCACCACGGCCGCCTTCTGCGCCGGGGTGAGATCCGCTGCCGCTTCGGTGAGGCCGGCGAGCTTGCCGCCGAACACGTCCTGCAACATCGGGCTGGCCATCGAGATCACTGCGATGCCGGCGGTCACGTTGAGGAACAGCACGCCCCACACCAGCCAGAACTGCGGGGTCTTCCACGCGCGATTGAGGTGCACGTGGCGCTTGGTGATCATGCTGGATTCGTCGGCCGCCTTCGGCGCCCAGCCGGCCGGCTTCCAGCCCACTGGGGCCACGCGGAAACCGAATGCGCCGGCGGACATCACCAGCAGGTAGATCACGCCCATCGCCATCAGGGTGGAGGCCACCCCGGTGCCGCCATCGATGGAAAAGTGCTTCATCAACGCCACCGCCAGCGGGGCGCCGATCATCGCGCCGCCGCCGTAACCCATGATGGCGAAGCCGGTGGCCATGCCGCGGCGATCGGGGAACCACTTGATCAGCGTGGAGACCGGCGTGATGTAGCCCAGGCCCTGGCCCACACCGCCGAGCACGCCGCAGCCGAGGTACACCAGCCACAGCTGGTGCATCGACACGCCGATGCCGCCAATCACCAGGCCACCGCCCCAGCACAGCGCGGCGATGAAACCGGCCTTGCGCGGGCCGGCATGCTCCAGCCAGCCACCCCACAGGGCCGCGGAGATGCCGAGCATGGCAATGAAGGTTTCGAAGATGTGGGTGACCTGCGGCACCGTCCAGTTGCAGCTGGTAGTGGTCAGCGCGGCCATGAAGCTGAGGTTGGAGCACACGGCCGGGTCGGCCGTGGCGACCAGTTTGGTCATCGGCAGCCAGAACACCGAGAAGCCGTAAGCCATGCCGATGCACAGATGGATCGCCAGCGCCGCCGGCACCACCCACCATCGGTTGTAGCCCGGTCCCGCGATGGTGCTCTCGCGCGCGAGAAAACCCGCCTTGCTGTTTGCCGCCGGCACACTGGCCATAAGCCTCTCCCCTGTAAAAGTGGAATACGGATGCGTGCCTGCGCGATCCCCGTCGCGGGAGACACAGCACTTTTGATCATGCCGCCCGCCCCTGCGGGCCGGCTACTCGACATAGGTCGCATCGCCAGGCTGCAGGAAGATGACGCGGCGACTTCGTCGGGCATGGCCGCGTGCGCACGGTGCCGGAACGGGACGCTGCGATGCAGCACGTCACCATGCGTGGCGATGGCTTTGCCGGGGCAGGCGGTGTCCAACGCGCGCCGCTGGCGTCAAAATGGGCGTTCGCCCCGTCCGGTCTTGCGTATCACCGAACGAGCCACCATGGTTTGCGGCTGACCGATATCCGCCCCCGTCCAGGAAAGCATTTCCCCATGTCCGACACCCCCAAGATCATCTACACGCTCACCGACGAAGCGCCGTTTCTGGCCACGCAGTCGCTGCTGCCGATCGTGCAGGCCTTCGCCGGTACGGCGGGCATCGCCGTGGAAACGCGGGACATTTCTCTGGCCGGGCGCATCCTGTCGCAGTTCCCCGAGTCGCTGCACGACGACCAGCGCATCCCCGACGACCTCGCCGAACTGGGCGAGCTGGCCACCACGCCGGCGGCCAACATCATCAAGCTGCCCAACATCAGCGCCTCGGTGCCGCAGCTGAAGGCGGCGATCAAGGAGCTGCAGGCGCAGGGCTACGCGCTGCCGGACTATCCGGATGAGCCGCACGGCGACGTCGAGCTGTGGAACATCAAGTCGCGCTACGACAAGGTGAAGGGCAGCGCGGTGAACCCGGTGCTGCGCGAGGGCAACTCCGACCGCCGCGCGCCGGCCTCGGTGAAGAGCTACGCGCGCAAGCATCCGCACCGCATGGGTGCCTGGAGCAAGGATTCGAAGACCCGTGTGGCGCACATGGACGGTGGCGATTTCTACGGCAGCGAAAAGTCCGCCACGCTGGACAAGGCCGGCACGCTGAAGATCGAGCTGATCGGCAAGGACGGCGCCACCACCGTGCTGAAGGAAAAGGTGGCGGTGAAGGCCGGCGAGATCGTCGACGCCGCCGTGATGAGCCGCGCCGCGCTGGCGCGTTTCGTCGATGCCGAGATCGCCCGGGTGAAGGACGAGGGCGCGCTGTTCTCGTTGCACCTGAAGGCGACCATGATGAAGGTCTCCGACCCGATCATGTTCGGCGTGGTGGTGGGCGAGTTCTACAAGGACGCGCTGGCCAAGCACGCCGACGCGCTCAAGCAGATCGGCTTCGACCGCAACAACGGCATCGGTGATCTCTACGCGCGTCTGGGCTCGCTGCCGCAGGCGCAGCAGGATGCGATCAAGGCCGACCTCGCCGCCGAATACGCCAAGCGCCCGCCGCTGGCGATGGTCAATTCGGACAAGGGCATCACCAACCTGCACGTGCCGTCGGACGTGATCGTGGACGCCTCGATGCCGGCGATGGTGCGCGACTCCGGCAAGATGTGGAACGCCAAGGGCGAGCTGCAGGACACCGTGGCGCTGATCCCGGACCGCAGCTACGCCGGCATCTATCAGGCGGTGGTCGAGGACTGCAAGGCGCACGGCGCGTTCGACCCGGCCACCATGGGCTCGGTGCCCAACGTGGGCCTGATGGCGCAGAAGGCCGAGGAATACGGCTCGCACGACAAGACCTTCCAGGTGGAGAGCGACGGCACCGTGCGCGTCACCGACCAGGACGGCCGCGTGGTGTTCGAGCATGCGGTGGAAGCGGGCGACATCTGGCGCATGTGCCAGACCAAGGACGCGCCGATCCAGGACTGGGTGAAGCTCGCCGTCAGCCGCGCGCGCCTGTCGAACACGCCGGCCGTGTTCTGGCTGGACGCCGAGCGCGCACACGACGCGCAGGTGATCGCCAAGGTCGAGCGTTACCTCAAGGATCACGACACCGCCGGGCTGGACATTCGCATCCTGTCGCCGGAAGACGCCATGGCCTTCTCGCTCTCGCGCATCCGCCAGGGCGAGGACACCATCTCGGTCACCGGCAACGTGCTGCGCGACTACCTCACCGACCTGTTCCCGATCATGGAGCTCGGCACCAGCGCCAAGATGCTCTCCATCGTGCCGCTGATGGCCGGTGGCGGCCTGTTCGAGACCGGCGCGGGTGGTTCGGCGCCCAAGCACGTGCAGCAGTTCGTCGAGGAGAACTACCTGCGCTGGGATTCGCTGGGCGAGTTCCTCGCGCTGCAGGCCTCGCTGGAGTTCGTCGGCGACAAGACCGGCAACGCCAAGGCGAAAGTGCTGGCCAAGGCGCTGGACCGCGCCAACGGCCAGATTCTGGACAACAACCGCTCGCCGGCGCGCAAGGTCGGGGAGCTGGACAACCGCGGCAGCCATTTCTACCTCGCCCAGTACTGGGCGCAGGCGCTCGCCGCGCAGGACGAGGACGCCGCGCTCAAGGCCACCTTTGGCCCGCTGGCCAAGGCACTGGTGGAACACGAGGCGGCGATCCTGGCCGAGCTCAACGGCGCTCAGGGCAAACCGGTGGACATCGCCGGCTACTACCACCCGGATCTGGCCCGCGTGAGCGCGGCGATGCGCCCCAGCACCACCTTCAACCAGGCGCTGGCCGCGCTGGGCTGAGGGTTGACCGGTCGACCGAACGAGGGAGCGCCCGCCGGGCGCTCCCTTTTTTGTGCGGACGACCGCGGGCGGGGCGGGCGCTGCGGAACCGGCACTATCGTGGGGCGGTCCGAGCTGCTCCCGCCATGACCCAAGGACGTCTCATGCCCCTGCGCCTGCTCGCTGCCATTGCCCTCGTGCTGACACCCCTCGTGGTGCCGGCGCAGACCGCCGCGCCGGCCCCGGCCGGCAGCGTCACCCAGCTCGAGGCGGTCACCGTGAGCGGCGTGCAGCCGGGGCCCGGGCTGTGGCAGGTGCGCCGCGGCGACCACGTGCTGTGGATCCTCGCCACGCTGTCGCCGCTGCCCGAGAAGATGCAGTGGCAGACCGCCGAAGTGGAGCAGGCGATCGCCGGCTCGCAGGTGGTGCTTGGGGCGCCGACGGTGAAGATCGACACCAAGGTCGGCTTCTTCGGCAAGCTCTTTCTGCTGCCGTCGCTGTTCAGCGCGCGCAAGAACCCGGACGGCGCGAAGCTGGCCGATCTGGTCAGCGCCAGCGACTACGCGCAGTGGCAGGCGATGAAGGCGAAGTACATCGGTCGCGATAGCGGCATCGAGCGCTGGCGACCGCTGTTCGCGGCGCTGGAGCTGTACAGCAAGGCGGTCAAGAAGAGTGACCTGGACAGCAAGGCCAGCGTCTCCGACACGGTGCGCGAGCTGGCCAAGCGCCACGACATCCCGCTGACCAAGGTGGCCTACCACCTGCAGGTGGACGATCCGCGCGGGGCGATCAAGGCGTTCGCCCGCAGCGGTCCGAACGATCTGGACTGCTTCCACCGCGCCGTGACCGGGCTGGAGAGCGAGCTGCCGCTGATCCGCGCCCGCGCCAACGCCTGGGCCACCGGCGACATCGACGCACTGCGCACGCTGCCGCCCGACGGCGCGCGCGAGGCCTGCCTGGAGGCGATTACTGAAGCCGGCTTCGCCCGCCAGCTCGGCCTGAGCGACCTGCCCACCCGCGTGCGCGACACCTGGCTCGCCGCCGCTGACAAAGCCTTGGCCGAGTACCCCCAGAGCTTCGCCATGCTGCCGCTGGAGGCGTTGATCGGGCCGCGCAGCGCTTTGCCGCAGCTGCGCGCGCGTGGCTACACCGTCGTCGCACCCGACGACGTGCCTGCGGAGGACGGCGCCGACAATCCACCGGCCGGCGCCGGCAGCACGGCGCGCTGAGCCGGCACGCTACGCGCTGGCGCGATCCAGTGCGGCGATTTCTTCCGGCACCAGGTTGAGCTGTGCGGCGCCCATCAGCTCGTGCAGCTGCGCCACGCTGGTGGCGCTGGCGATCGGCGCGGTGATGCCGGGACGCGCCATCAGCCAGGCCAGGGCCACCTGCGCGGGCGTGGCGCCGTGTGCTGCTGCGACGGCGTCGAGCGCGGCGAGGATCTGCAGGCCGCGCGGGTTGAGGTACTTGCGCACCGCGCCTCCGCGCGACGCACTCTTGGCCAGATCCGCCTCGCTGCGGTACTTGCCGCTGAGAAAGCCGCTGGCCAGCGAGTAGTAGCTGATCACGCCGATTTCTTCGCGCCGCACCAGCGGCTCCAGCGCCGCCTCGTAGCCGGCGCGGTTGGCCAGGTGATATTCCGGCTGCACGCTTTCGTAACGCGGCAGGCCGTGTTCGCGCGACACCGCCAGCGCTTCGGCGAGGCGGTTGGCGGAGTAGTTGGAGGCGCCGATCGCGCGCACCTTGCCCTGTTCGAGCAGCCGTCCAAACGCACCCAGCGTCTCGGCCAGCGGCACGCTGGCGTCGTCCTCGTGCGCCTGGTACAGGTCGATGCAGTCGACCTGCAGGCGCTTGAGCGAACCCTCCACCGCCTGCTGGATGTTCACCGGCGACAGCCCCGGCTGCTCGCTCCATTTGGCCACCTTGCTGGCGATCACCACCTGCTCGCGCTTGCCGCTCTTCTTGAGCCACTTGCCGATGATCGTCTCCGACTCGCCGCCGCGGTTGCCCGGCACCCACGAGGAGTACATGTCGGCGGTGTCGATGAGGTTGAAGCCGGCGTCGACGAAGGCGTCGAGCAGCTCGAACGAGCGCGCCTCGTCGACGCTCCAGCCGAAGACATTGCCGCCGAAGGCGAGCGGGGCGATCGACAGCGGCGAGTGGCCAAGGGGACGCAGTTGCACGGAGCAGCTCCTCAGTTCGGGCGAAAGGGGCGAAGCATGCACCAGCGCGGGCAAAAGGCGCGTGATGCGCCCGCTCGATAACCCCGTTCAGTGCGGTGCCGCCAGCCGGGGCCAGGGCAGCAGGCGGCGCTTGGGCTGCGGCGCGGCCGCGTCATTGCACGGCGCGGCGGCCTGCTTCTGTCTCGCCGTGCTGCCGTCGTCCCGCCAGGGGAGGTCTTCGCGCCGTACCGGGTAGCCGTGGAGGGACAGCAGGTCGATCCAGATCGAGCTCATGGCGCGCTCCTTGAGGGGGTGGCGACTTGGGGAGCGCTCAAGGTACGCAGTTGGTTCAAGCGGCAAAAGCGATATATTCGCAAGCCAGCCTTGAGAGATATTCAAGATGGGAAAGCTCCCGCTGGACCTGCTGCGGCAGTTCGTATTGGTGGCGCGTGCAGGCAATCTGTCGCGTGCCGCGGCGCAGGCGAACCTCACCGTCAGTGCGCTCAGTCACCAGATGCGCCAGCTGGAAGAGCGACTGCAGCGACGGCTGCTCGACCGGGGCCCGCGCGGCGTCAGCCTGACCACCGACGGCTGCAGCCTGCTGGAGGCGGTCGGCGAGCATCTGGACGGCATCGAGCACGCGTTGACGCGCTACCACGCCCGCCACGACGACGAACTCACCATCAGCGCCAGCCCCGGCATCATGTCCGGCTGGCTGGTGCCGAGGCTGCCGCGCCTGGTGGCGGCGCATCCGGAGCTGGAGCTGACCATGCAGTCGGGGTCGGCGCTGGTCGACTTCCGCCGCGAGTCGGTGGACGCCGCACTGCGTTACGGGCGCGGCCAATGGGAGGGCCTGCACAGCGAGCGCCTGTTCGGCGAATGGATCGCGCCAGTGGCCTCGCCCGCGCTGGTGGCGAAGATGGCCGGCGCCGATCCGAACGACCTCAGCGGCTGGCCGTTGCTGGGCGATCCCAATCCGGCCAACCGCTGGCGCGACTGGTTTGCGCGTTACGGCGGCGAGCTGCCGCACCGCTACGTGGCCCACTTCAACAGCTTCGAGGCGCAGCGCCACGCCGTGCTGGAGGGCATGGGCGTGGCCATGGGACGGATGGTGATGTCGCGTTCGCTGGTGGATGCCGGCCTGCTGGTGGTGCTGGGTGAGCGCTACCTGCCGGTGCAGGACGCGTACTGGCTGGTGTACCCGGCGCGCTCGCGCGAGCACCGCGGCCTGCAGGTGTTCCGCGAATGGCTGCTGGCGGAAGCTGCGGCCTATTGCCGCCAGATGCCACAACCGGAGCCGGTGGAAGAACCCTAGGCGCGCCGCCGGTTAACATGCTCGGCCCGCTTGTCGCATCGAGGAAAACACCATGAAGTCACGCGCCGCCGTCGCCTGGGAAGCAGGCAAGCCGCTGAGCATCGAACAGGTCGACGTCCAGGGACCGAAGGCCGGCGAGGTGCTGGTGCGCATCGTCGCCACCGGCGTGTGCCACACCGACGCCTACACCTTGTCCGGCGCCGATCCGGAGGGCGCGTTCCCGGTGATCCTGGGCCACGAGGGCGGCGGCATCGTCGAGGAAGTGGGCGAGGGCGTCACCTCGCTCAAGGTGGGCGACCACGTGATTCCGCTGTACACGCCCGAGTGCGGCGAGTGCGAATACTGCCGCTCGGGCAAGACCAACCTGTGCCAGAAGATCCGCGTCACCCAGGGCAAGGGCCTGATGCCGGACGGCACCTCGCGCTTCTCCAAGGACGGCAAGACCATCCTGCACTACATGGGCACCAGCACGTTCTCCGAGTACACCGTGCTGCCGGAGATCTCGTTGGCCAAGATCAACCCGGCCGCGCCGCTGGACAAGGTGTGTCTGCTCGGCTGCGGCATCACCACCGGCATCGGCGCGGTGCTCAACACCGCCAAGGTGACCCCGGGCTCCACCGTGGCGGTGTTCGGCATGGGCGGCATCGGCCTGTCGGTGGTGCAGGGCGCGGTGATGGCCAAGGCCTCGCGCATCCTCTGCGTGGACATCAATCCATCGAAGTGGGAGATGGCCAAGGCGTTGGGCGCCACCGACTTCGTCAACCCGAAGGACTACCCGGACACGCCGATCCAGCAGGTCATCATCGACATGACCAACGGCGGCGTGGACTATTCGTTCGAGTGCATCGGCAACGTGCACGTGATGCGCTCGGCGCTGGAGTGCTGCCACAAGGGCTGGGGCGAGTCGACCATTATCGGCGTGGCCGGTGCCGGCCAGGAGATTTCCACCCGGCCGTTCCAGCTGGTCACCGGCCGCGTCTGGCGCGGGTCGGCGTTCGGCGGGGTGAAGGGCCGCAGCCAGCTGCCGGGGTATGTGGAGCGCTACATGAAGGGCGAGATCAAGATCGACGAGATGATCACCGAGGTGATGCCGCTGGAAGACATCAACCGCGCCTTCGACCTGATGCACGAGGGCAAGGTGATCCGCTCGGTGATCCGCTTCTGACTCGCCGCCGGCACTGCCGCCGGCCGCGGCGCTCGTCGTAAAATGCGCGCCTGCCGTCGATCGGCAGGCGCTACTCATTGCACGCCGGTTGCGGTTCTCCGCGGCCGGCGTCGTTGCATCACGATCCTGGGGTTTGCATGTCCGGCACTGCGTTTCTCGTCGACGGGGGCTTCTTCCTGGCCCGCTATCGCAAGGTGTGGAGCGATCGCGATCCGAACGACGCGCGCACCGTGGCCAAGACCGTGTTCGGCATGGCGCTGGAGCACCTCAAGGCGCTCGATCGCCCGCGCGAGGCGCTGTACCGCATCTTCTTCTACGACTGCCCGCCGCTGGATCGGGTGTTGGTCAAGCCGGTCAGCGGCGACAGCCTGGACTTCGGTCGCACCGGCGCCGCCGCATTCCGGCGGGATCTGCACGACCAGCTGCGCCGCCAGCGCAAGATGGCGCTGCGGCTGGGTCGGCTGGCCGAGCGCGGCGAGTGGCAGCTCAAGCGCAGTGCGTTCCAGCAGCTGCGCGAAGGTTCGCTGCGCTGGGAGGCGCTGGGCGACGAGCACTTCGAGCCGGACATGCGTCAGACCCAGGTGGACATGAAGATCGGCATCGACATCGCCGCGCTGGCCTACAAGAAGCAGGTCGACCAGATCATCCTGGTGGCCGGCGACGCGGACTTCATCCCCGCGGCGAAGCTGGCGCGCTACGAGGGCATCGATTTCATCCTCGATCCGATGTGGCAGGGCATCGCGCCGGATCTGCACGAGCACATCGACGGGCTGCAGTCGGTGTGTCCGCGTCCGTTCTGAGGGGCGGTACGTATCTGCACGTCGCCGTCACCCAGGCCGCGGCAGCGTGCGCGGCGGGGCAGACGCGGCGGGCGTCCATCAACAGGGAGTGCTTCATGACATTACGTTCCAAGACATCGCGGCGCTCACGCCGATGGCTGCCGCTGGCCATATGCGCACTGATGGCGGCCACGCCGCTCGCCGCGCAGACGCTGGCCGAAGCGGACGCGCTGGCGCAGGACCAGCCCACCGATCTGCTGGTGCCACCGACCAGCGCGCAGGATTTCACCGCCGCGCAGCTCGATAGCGTGATCGCCGGCAGCTGGCGCCCGGCCGCCGAGCGCGCCCGCGACCGCTATCGCCATCCCAAGCAGACGCTGCAGTTCTTCGGCGTGCGGCCGGACCAGACGGTGGTGGAGATCACCCCTGGCGCCGGCTGGTACAGCGCGATCCTGGCGCCCTTGCTGCGCGACAACGGCCAGTACATCGCCGCCGTATCCGCGCCGCCGCCGGGCAAGCCGGCCAGCGACACGCTGCAGCGCCGGTTCGCAGCCGATGCGGCCACCTACGGCAAGGCGACCATCGTCACCTTCGACCCGAAGGCGCCGGTGTTCGGCTCGCCCGGCAGCGCCGACGTGGTGCTGACCTTCCGCAACGTACACAACTGGGTGATGGCCGACACCGCGCCGGCCATGTTCAAGGCGTTCTTCGCCGTGCTGCGCCCCGGCGGCGTGCTGGGTGTGGTCGATCACCGCGCGGCCGACGGCACCTCGCTGGCGGCGGTGAAGGCGAGCGGCTACCTGCCCACCGCCAGCGTGGTGAAGCTCGCCAACGATGCCGGCTTCGCGCTGGAGGAGTCGAGCGAGATCAACGCTAATCCCGCCGACACCAAGGACTACCCCAAGGGCGTGTGGACGCTGCCGCCCACGCTTACGCTGGGCGATGTCGATCGGGCGAAGTACCAGGCGATCGGCGAGTCCGACCGCATGACCCTGCGCTTCGTGAAGCCGGACGCACCGGCACCCGCCTCCTCGGCGCATTGACCGACGGCTCGTGCTGATCGCGCTGAACAAGCCGTACGGCGTGCTGTGCCAGTTCACCGACGAGGCGGGCCGCCGCACGTTGGCCGACTACGTCACTCAGAAGGGCGTCTATGCCGCCGGCCGGCTGGATCAGGACAGCGAGGGCCTGCTGCTGCTCACCGACGACGGCGCGCTGGCGCACCGCCTCACCGATCCGAAGCACAAGCAGCCCAAGACCTACCTGGTGCAGGTGGACGGCGCGATCACCGACGAGGCGATTGTCGCCCTGCGCCGCGGCGTGGTGCTGAAGGACGGCCCTACGCTGCCGGCGGCCGCCGAGCATGCCGCCGAGCCGGACTGGCTGTGGCCGCGCGATCCGCCGGTGCGCTTTCGCCAGGCGATCCCCACCAGCTGGCTGCGCATCACGCTGCGCGAAGGCCGCAACCGGCAGGTACGCCGGATGACCGCGGCGGTCGGCTTTCCTACCTTGCGGCTGATCCGCGAGCGCATCGGTGCGTACGCACTCGACGATCTTGCATCGGGCCGGTGGCGGCGGCTCGACTGAGCCGGCATTGCGGTTCAGTCGTCCAGGGCAATCCCCAATTGCCGCAGTCCCGCGCGCCCCGGCGGCGTCAGCAGCAGGGCGCGTGAGCCGTCCTGGCGACGCAGCCAGTCGCGATGCAGCAGCTGATCGACGATCGCCACGCCGAGCGCGCCGCCGAGGTGCGGGCGGCGCTCGGTCCAGTCCAGGCAGCTGCGGCCCGAGAGGGAGGATGGCTTCATCGGATCGGGCAGCAGGCCGCCGCCCTGCATCGCCTCGCGGCCGGCGCCGGTGAGCCGCACCGCGTGCTCGCCCAGCTCGATCCACGCGCGCTCGCGCAAGCCCTGATAGAGCGTCACCCCCAACCGCCCGGCCAGATGGCCATAGCAGGTGCGGGCGAAGGCCAGCGGCTGCCCGCGCGGCGCCGGTGTGGGTGCGCAGGCCGGCGGTGAACGCAACAGCGGCAACGTCTCGAGCACCTGCACGACGCTGTCGTTGGCGATCCTGAAATAGCGGTGCCGGCCCTGGTTCACCACCTGCAACAGCCCACCTTCGACGAGGCGACCCAGGTGCGCGCTGGCGGTACTCGCTGCGATCCCGGCCATCCGCGCCAGCTCGCCGGCGGGCCGCGCACGACCGTCTACGAGAGCCAGCAGGATGGCGGCGCGCGACGGGTCGGCGAGCAGGCTGCCGATCTCGGCGAGCTGGTGGCGGGTGGGGCTGGCGTGCATGCGTGGATGCTAGCGCGCGGCCGGCGCCCACGTTTCGCCGTCCGCCGCAGCATCGGCGCGTGCCGCGACGCCAGAGTGGCGGTCATGCAGCCCTCGATTCCCGTGCGCACCATCCGCCCGAACTTCCTCTATTTCGGCACCCCGGTGCTGTTGATCGTTACCCGCAATGCCGATGGCAGAGCCAACATCACGCCGATGTCCTCGGCCTGGGCGCTGGCCGATCGCCGATCGCGTCGTGCTGGGTCTGTCCGAAGGTGGCCAGGGCCTGGCCAACCTGCGCCGCGAGCGCGAGTGCACGTTGAACGTGGTGGCCCCGGAACAGTGGCAGTCAGTGGAGGCGCTGGCGCCCACCACCGGATGTGACCCGGTGCCGAGCTGGAAAACCGGCTATCGCCACGTCGCCGACAAGTTCGCTCTGGCCGGGCTGACGCCGTCGCCATCGGAGCAGGTGGGTCCGCCCCGCGTCGCCGAGTGTCCGTTGCAGATGGAGGCACGCGTGACGGCGTGGCACGAACGACCGCTCGAGGCCTGGCAGGCCAGCGCGGGCGGCTTCGTCACGGTCGAGACAGAGGTGCTGCGGGTGCATGCGCACGAAGACATCGTCCTGACTGGCAGTGAGCACATCGACCCGCAGCGCTTCCGGCCACTGCTGTACGTGTTTCGCCACTACGTCGGCGGTGGACCGGCGCTGGGGCGCACCTTCAAGGCCGAGGTATAGCGCCGTCGCGCTCAGCCGGTGGTGGCCGCGAGCCCGAAGAATGCCTCGGCGGTGGCCGTGGTGTGCGCGGCCAGCAATTCGAACGGTTCGCCGCGGTCGCGCGCGATTTCCTCGGCGATGTGCCTGAGGTACATCGGCTCGTTGCGGCGGTGCGCCGGCAACGGGCGCACGGTGCGTGGCAGCAGGTAGGGCGCGTCGGTCTCGATCATCAGCCGGTTTGCCGGAATCGCTTTCACCAGTTCGCGCAGGTGGGTGCCGCGGCGCTCGTCGCAGATCCAGCCGGTGATGCCGATGTGGCAGTCCAGCGCGAGGTAGTCGCGCAGCGCCTCGGCGGTATCGGTGAAGCAGTGCACGACTGCGGCCGGCACCTTGTCGCGGTAGCGGCGCAGCAGGGCGATGAAGTCGCCGTGCGCGTCGCGCTGATGCAGGAACAGCGGCTTGCCCAGATCGGCGGCGATGCGCAGCTGGCGCTCGAACACCTCGCGCTGCACCTCGTGCGGCGAGTAGTTGCGGTGGTAGTCCAGCCCGGTCTCGCCCACCGCACGCACCTGCGGATGCGTGGCCAACTCGCGCAGCAGCGCGTCGGTCGCCTCGTCGTAATCCACTGCGTGATGCGGATGCACGCCGGCGGTGGCGTACAGCACCCCGGGGTGCGCCTGCGCCAGTGCCAACGCATCGCGGCTGCCGTCGCGGCTCGCGCCGGTCACCACCATCCGCGCCACGCCGTGCGACTGCGCGCGGGCCAGCACGGCGTCGAAGTCGTGGGCAAAGGATTCGTGGGTGAGGTTGGCGCCGATGTCGAGCAGCATCGCGAAGGGTCCGGGCGGGCAAAGCGAACATTCTCGCAAGCCCCGAGGCATCAGGCGACCCAACGGCGTTAACGCAAAAGATTGCGAATCCCCCATAGGCATCTTTCGAATTGTTGCAGGCAACGCTGCGCTGTTAGCGTCCATCGAGGCGTCAAATTTTTGACGCTCCCCGGTATGTGCATGCCGGGTAACGCTTTTTCATCGATCCGATCGGTGCGGCAACGAGCCTGGCGCCGAGGGGGAAGGCTTGCCTGTTGGCGGGCGCTCGGATCGCTGAAGGGCACGGGGTCCATCGCTACGGGCACATCGTCAGGCAGAGACAGGGGATTGCGGTTGCCAACCGCAACAGGAAGTCGCGACTTCCAGCTTCTCCCCGTCGTACGGGCCAAGGCTCCGTCTCCGGCGATGACCAAAACGGGAGAACGCAGGATGTTCAGACAACCTTGGTGGTGTGCGTGCTTGGCGATTGCCGGCACATTGTTCTGCGGTAGCGCGTGTGCTGCCCAGCAGTCCAGGAGCGCGGCGCCGGCGAAAGCCGGTTCGGCCAATCGGGCAGTGGTGTTCCAAGGCGTGCAGGTCGCGATCGATCCGGCCACTGGCCGCCTCCGCGAACCCACCGCCGCGGAACGCGAGGCGCTCAGTCGGGCGATGCTGCAGAAGCGGGCGGCAGACGCGGTCAAGCCGCTGGCTGCTGGAGAGCGTCCGCGAAACGCCGCCGAGGCGAGGGCGACGCTCAAGGTCCGCCGGGCCGGACGCGTCGGGATGTCCATGCAGGTTCCCGAAGACCAGCTCAACTATCTCGAGGCCACGCGCAAGGCAGATGGCACGCTGGATGTCCATCACCGGGGTGACGCCAAAACGAACACCGGTGCGAAGGAGGTGACGCGATGAGCCGCCGCAACCTTCTTTGCACGGCGCTGCTTGTCGCCGGCCTGCTGCAGACCGGCGCCGCCGTCGCTGGCGCGGATATCGTCATCGTCAACCAGGACGTTGGCACTGGCCAGGGTCTGGACGACCACACCCCGGCTGCGCCGGTGGGCGGCAACCCCGGTACCACGCGGGGCGAACAGGCGCTGATCGTCTTCCAGTTCGCCGCCGACCTGTGGGGTGCCGTCCTGCAGAGCAATACCAAGATCATCAACACGGCGACGTTCCAGCCGCTGTCGTGCAATGCGACGTCGGGCGTGCTCGGCTCGTCCGGAACCAACTACATCTTCACGTTCAATCCGGGCTCGACCCTGCCTCACGGCGCGATTGCCGACACCTGGTACCACTCGGCGCTCGCCGATGCCCTCGCTGGCACCGATCTCGCCGTCGAGAACGATCTGCCACCGGATACGCCTGACATCGTCAGCCGCTTCAACGGCAAGCTCGGTTCCACCGGTTGCCTCGAGGGCTCGGCCTGGTACTTCGGCCTCGACGGAAACACGCCTGCCGGCTACATCAACTTCCTCGATGTGGTTACCCACGAGATGGCCCATGGCCTGGGCTTCTCCGGCTTCAACGACCTGTCCACCGGCCAGCAGAATCAGGGCCAGCAGGACATCTATTCGGTGTTCGTGAAGGACGACAGCACCGGCAAGATGTGGACAGCCATGAGCGATGCCGAGCGTCAGACGGCCGCACTGGATGATGGCCACCTGGTCTTCACCGGCGCGACCGTCAAGGCCGAGGCGCCGCTGGCACTGACGGTGCCGGTGACGTTCCAGGCCACTGCGCCAGCGGATGTGGCGGGCTCCTATGCCTACAGCGCCGCGACCTTCGGACCGGCCCCGTCCCCAGCCAATCTCGACGGCGACGTGGCCGTGCCGGGCGGTGATCCGCAGGGCTGCAACGTGGCCGGTGCCCCCGCTCCGGTTGCGGGTGTCTCGGGCAAGGTGGCGCTCATCGACCGCGGCAGCTGCGCGTTCACCGAGAAGGCCGTCAATGCGCAAGCCGGCGGCGCGACGGCCGTGGTCATCGTCAATACCGACGACACCGGCATCATCCCCAGCGGCGATGCGCCGTCGGTGACGATCCCGGTTATCGCAGTGACGCATTCGACCGGAGTCACCTTCCGGTCGAAGGTCCCGGGTCTCCATGTCGCGATGGTGCAGGGCTCCGGGCTGGCCGGTGCCGATGCCGACGGCAACGTGCAGTTGTATGCCCCGACCACGCTCGCCCAGGGGTCCTCGTTCTCGCATTACGACACGCGGCTCACGCCGAATGCGGTCATGGAGTACGCGATCAACGATGACCTCGAGGCCAACCTGGACCTCGACCTCACGCCAGCTCTGTTCAAGGACATTGGCTGGGTGGTCAATCGCGGCAATCAGTCGCTGCTGGACTGCGACACCGGCGTGCCGACGAGCCAGCCCGGCGGCGTGATTGTCGGGGCCAACCTCTACGGCAACGCCAGGGTGCTGGCATCCGCTGCCGCAGACGTCGGCGGTTATCGCCAGGCGATTCACGACTACCTCGACGGACTGGCCGGCCAAGGCCTGCTCACTGCTGATGAGTACAACTCCGTGGAGCAGTGTCTCTCGGACGACCAGACCCAGGCCCAGTTCGATGCCTGGGGCGGCGAGGGCGGTGGCGATGGTGGCAGTGGCGATGCCATTGCGCTGACCAACGGCGTCGCGTTGACCGGCCAGGCCGGTGCGGCCGGAGCCCAGACGGTCTACGCGATCGACGTCCCTGCTGGCGCTCGCGCACTTCGGCTGAGCACCTTCGGTGGAACCGGCGACGTCTCCCTGTACATCAAGGTGGGATCGCCCGGTGGTACCGGTGACTTCGACGCCAAGTCGGCACATCGAGGAAACAACGAGTCGTTCGTCAGCACCCGGCCGGTGGCCGGTACCTATTACGTCACGGTGGTGGGCGAACGCGCCTACAGCGGCGTGAGCGTGCTGGCTTCGTTCGTCGGGGGCCACTGACCGCAGTACCCGAAGCAACAAGCCCTGCCTCCGTCTGGGGGCAGGGTGCGGGGCGGGCATGCCGCCGGCTGGACGGACTCCAGGCGTATTGCGTCCGTCGTCCATGCATTCGGCAGGACGCCCAGAGCCGTCCCGCTCTCTGGCAACACACATCAAGCATTCGAGGCACGGCCCGCTGGGTGCCGGCCATCCCAAACGTTCGGAGGTAGGGCCGTGAACAAGATTTACAGCAAGGTTTGGAGCAAGACGCTCGGGACGCTGGTTGTTGCGTCGGAGCTGGCATCGGCCAGCGGCAAGTCCAGTGCCGGATGCCGTCGCTCCGGCGCCGGGCGGCTCGTCGCCCTGGCGCTCCTGTCGGGAGGCGTGATGCTCCTGCCCTTGTCTGCTCGGGCGGATGTCTGCCTCGGCTCTTTCGCCACCGGGGCGGCGCCGACCGCCGTCGGCAACGCGATGGCATGCGGTGCGGTGGCGGCAGCGCTTGGCAGCCATTCGACGGCCTTCGGGAACGAATCTCTGGCGTTGGGCAAGGCGTCGCTCGCTACGGGCTATCAGGCCCAAGCGCTGGGCGACAACAGCGTGGCCGTGGGGCCACGCGCCAGCGCCGACGGTGCAGGTGCCATCGCGCTTGGCAACAACAGTGCCGTATCCGGCAACCGTAGCATCGCGATCGGGCCCGGCAGCGCCGTCGACGGCAGCAACAGCGTGGCCGTGGGCGCCAGCTCGCAGGTGCAGGGTGACCGCGCCAGCGCCTATGGCGCCGGCGCCTCGGCCGCCGCCACGGGCGCGACCGCCGCGGGCGCGGGCAGCCAGGCCATCGGCCAGTCCAGCCTGGCCGCCGGCGTCGACAGTCGCGCGGACGGTGTCGAGGCGACGGCGGCCGGTGCGTTGGCGCAGGCCTCGGGTCTTGGAGCCACGGCGGTGGGCGCCGAAAGCGCCGCGGTGGGCGACACCGCTTTGGCGGTCGGTCCCGCGGCCGAAGCGCTGGGCGATTTCGCCACCTCCATCGGCGGCCTGTCCACCGCCAGCGGCATGAACAGCACGGCCGTCGGCAACTATGCAACGGCCGAGGCCGACGACAGTGTGGCGCTGGGCGGTGACGCGGCGGCCTACGGCGAGGGTAGTACGGCGCTCGGTCAAGGCAGCGTGGCCTACGACACCAGCACGGCGGCGGTCGGCAGCAGCAGTCTTGCCCTGGGTGTGGCAAGCACGGCGCTGGGAGCGTCCAGTGAAGCCGACGGCATGTTCGGTACTGCGGTAGGCGCGGGTGCCTACGCCAGTGCCGACCAGGCCACCGCACAAGGCAGTCTTGCACTGGCGAGCGGACTGAACAGCACGGCAAGCGGCTATTACAGCACCGCCTCCGCCGAAGACAGCAGCGCCACGGGTGCCAACAGCGCAGCGGACGGCGCGCGCAGCACGGCAACCGGTGCCGGGGCCGAGGCCGCAGCCGACGACGCTACCGCGACCGGTGGCAATGCGTACGCCGGTGCGCTTGGAGCCACGGCGACGGGCGCGTCCAGTGTCGCGGCCGGCGAGGAAAGCACGGCATCGGGCTATCAGTCGTACGCAGGCGGCGATCAGAGCGTATCGGTCGGCGCGGGCAGCGGAGCGTTCGGCACGGGCGCATCGTCGGTAGGCAGCGGCGCGGTGACGTACGGCGACTACGCGACCGCAGTGGGCTATGGCGCGACGGCGTCGGCGATCAACGCCACGGCAGTGGGCTCGGCGGCGGAAGCGTCGGGCGCCGGCAGCGTTGCGGTGGGCGGCAACGCGGTGGACGAAGACGGCAACCCGCTGCTGGTGGATGGCGACGGCAATCCGATCGCGACCGGAGCGACGAGTGCGGGCGTGGGCGGCACGGCGGTCGGAGCGAGCGCGAACGCATCGGGCTTTGCCGGGGCGGCATACGGTGTCGGCGCGGTGGCGGCAGGCCAGCTGTCGACAGCGACCGGCCCGGTGGCCAATGCGCTGGGGGATTACACGGTGGCCAGTGGCTATGGCTCGGCAGCGCTGGGAGCCAGCGCCGTGGCGGTGGGCGAGAGTAGCGTTGCCGGCGGCGACGAGAGCATGGCGCTGGGCGGTACGGTATTGGGGCTGTTCGCGACCGAAGCGGGCGGCGCCGGTGCGGTGGCGCTGGGTGCGGGCGCCTATGCGTCCGGAGACTATGCGTCGGCGCTGGGTTGGCTGGCCGAAGCGGACGGCTACAACAGCACCGCTTTGGGTTCGGGCGCCTATGCGCCGGCAGACAACGCCGTGGCCCTGGGCGCCGGCTCGGTGGCCGATCGCGTCGATAGCGTGTCGGTGGGCGATGCCGGCAGCGAACGCCAAGTTACGCACGTAGCAGCAGGCACCGAGGCGACCGATGCGGTGAACGTGGCCCAGCTGGATGAAGCGGTGAGGACGTCGACAAGCGATGCAACCCGCTACTTCCAGGCCAGTGGTGCTGGCGATGGTTCGGATGACGCGCTGGCTGCCGGCGGCTATGCGGTGGCGACGGGCGTATCCAGTGTCGCGGCCGGTGAGGAAAGCACGGCATCGGGCTATCAGTCGTACGCAGGCGGCGATCAGAGCGTATCGGTCGGCGCGGGCAGCGGAGCGTTCGGCACGGGCGCATCGTCGGTAGGCAGCGGCGCGGTGACGTACGGCGACTACGCGACCGCAGTGGGCTATGGCGCGACGGCGTCGGCGATCAACGCCACGGCAGTGGGCTCGGCGGCGGAAGCGTCGGGCGCCGGCAGCGTTGCGGTGGGCGGCAACGCGGTGGACGAAGACGGCAACCCGCTGCTGGTGGATGGCGACGGCAATCCGATCGCGACCGGAGCGACGAGCGCGGGCGTGGGCGGCACGGCGGTCGGAGCGAGCGCGAACGCGTCGGGCTTTGCCGGTGCGGCATACGGTGTCGGTGCGGTGGCGGCAGGCCAGCTGTCGACGGCGACCGGCCCGGTGGCCAATGCACTGGGGGATTACACGGTGGCCAGTGGCTATGGCTCGGCAGCGCTGGGAGCCAGCGCTGTGGCGGTGGGCGAGAGTAGCGTTGCCGGCGGCGACGAGAGCGTGGCGCTGGGCGGTACGGTATTGGGGCTGTTCGCGACCGAAGCGGGCGGCGCCGGTGCGGTGGCGCTGGGTGCGGGCGCCTATGCGTCCGGAGACTATGCGTCGGCGCTGGGTTGGCTGGCCGAAGCGGACGGCTACAACAGCACCGCTTTGGGTTCGGGCGCCTATGCGCCGGCAGACAACGCCGTGGCCCTGGGCGCCGGCTCGGTCGCCGATCAGGCCGGCACAATCTCCGTCGGAAGTGCGGGCAGCGAGCGCAAGATTGTCAATGTCGCTGATGGCGATGTGGCAGAAGCCAGCAAGGACGCCGTCAACGGCGGGCAGTTGTATGCCACCGAGCAGCGCATCGGTGCGATTGAGGGCAGTGTGGCGGACATCGGCAATACCGCCGTCCGCTATGACGGCGCCGAGCAGAACCAGGTGACGCTGGCTGGCGGCAACGGCACCACTATCGCCAATGTCGCTGCCGGTACGAACAACGGCGAGGCGGTCAACGTTGAGCAGCTGCGATCGCTCAGCGCGACCATCGGTGGCGGTATCTCGATGGGCGCAAACGGTCTGATCAATACGCCGGCATTCACGATCCAGGACAACACCTACTTCAACGTGGGTGACGCGCTCAGCGCGCTGGACGATGCCTACGACGCCATGATGCAGAACGTCATGGGCCTGGACGGCCGGCTCGGCGCGATGGAGTCGGCGTCGCCGACGGTAGAGGCGGTCCATGGGCAGGGCAACGGTTTCGCGCTGGGCGCCGACAGCGTCGCGCGCGACTCGCGGGATACCGCCGTAGGCAACGGCGCGCACATCGCGGCCGACGGCAGCACGGCATTGGGCAACAACGCAGCGGTCACCTCAACCCTGGCCACCAACTCGGTCGCCATCGGTGCCGATACCGTCGTGTCGGAAGCCTCGGGTACCGCCGTGGGCCAGGCCGCTGAAGTCTCCGCGGTGAACGGCACCGCCATCGGCCAGGCCGCTTCGGTGACGGCCGCCAATGCTGTGGCGCTGGGTCAGGGTTCGGTCGCCGATCGTGCCAACACGGTGTCAGTGGGTACGGCGGCCAACCAGCGGCAGGTCACCAACGTGGCTGCCGGCACGCAGGCGACCGATGCGGCCAACGTGGGCCAGGTCGACGAGGCATTGGCTACCGCCAAGACCTATGCCGACGCGGGTGACGTGCAGACCCTCAGCGCGGCCAAGGCCTACGCCGATCAGAAGTTGCTCGACAGCGGCGTCAGCCAGGCGGACTTCAACAGCTTCCGCAACCAGGTCGACGATCGGTTCCGTACTGTCGACAAGCGGCTGGACCAGGTGGGCGCGATGGGGTCGGCGATGTCGCAGATGGCCTTCAGCACGCAGGGTATCAACCAGCCCAACCGGCTGGGCGTGGGTGTGGGCGGCTACGGCGGTCGCACGGCGCTGGCGGTGGGGTACTCGCGCCAGGTCGGCAGCAACGCCAATGTCACCTTCGGTGGCGCGGTCAGCGGCAACGAGAGCAGCGCCGGCGTGGGCGTGGGCATAGGCTGGTAAATCCTGTCGCAGGATCGTGCGGAAAGGGGCCGGCGCCGCAGGGCGCTGGCCCCTTTTTGTGAACCGCGGCGCGCCGGCGCGTGCGCCGGCAACGATGGGATGTGTTAACAATGCGGGTCCTGATCGGCGCGGGGGCGTCGACAGGAAACGTGGATGGGTCGAGGCAGTGGAAGTGGGGTGGGTGATGGCGTCAGTGATGACCGCGTCGGGGGCCGCCGTGCCGTCGGAAATGATCGATCGGGAGGAGGCCGTGTGCACCCTGCTGGTCGCGCGCGGCGGGCTGAAGGACGGCGACCTCGCCCGAGCCCGCCGGCTGCACGAAGAAGCCCCCGAAGGCACGCTCACCGCGCTGATGGCGCGGCTGGGCCTGGTTTCCGAACGTGACCTTGCGCTGGCCTGGTCCGAGTTGCTCGGCGCGCCGCTGGTATCCACCCGCGAAGCGCCCGATCTGCCGCCGACCGAGCTGGACATCTCCGCGCGCTTCCTGAAGCAGCAGCACGTGGTGCCGATGCGCCACGGCGAGGATGGGCTCGCGCTGATTGTCTCGGATCCGGCCGACCCGTATCCGCTGGACGCGGTGCAACTGGCCGCCGGTAAGCCGGTGGCGCTGTGTATCGGCCTGCGTTCGGAGATCGATGACCTGATCGAGCGCTACTACGGCCAGGGCCGCTCGGCGATGGGCTCGATCGTGGAAAATCTCGACGGCGCGGGCGCGACCGAAGAGGAAGACGTGGAACACCTGCGCGACCTCGCTTCCGAGGCGCCGGTGATCCGTCTGGTCAATCTGATTTTGCAGCGCGCGGTGGAACAGCGCGCTTCGGACGTGCACATCGAGCCGTTCGAGAACCGGCTCAAGGTGCGTTATCGCATCGACGGCGTGCTGCACGAGGTAGAGGCGCCGCCGTCGTCGTCCACCGCCGCGGTGATATCGCGCGTCAAGATCATGGCCAAGCTCAACATCGCCGAGCGCCGCCTGCCGCAGGACGGTCGCATCCAGCTGCGCGTGCAGGGCAAGGAGCTGGACCTGCGCGTGTCCACCGTGCCGACCAGCTTCGGCGAGTCGGTGGTGATGCGCATCCTGGATCGCGAGTCGGTGGTGTTCGACTTCGCCTCGCTGGGCTTCACCGAGGCATTCGAGAAGCGCTTCGTCGAGGTGCTGCAGCGTCCGCACGGCATCCTGTTGGTCACAGGCCCGACCGGCTCGGGCAAGACCACCACGCTGTACACCGCGCTGTCGCGGATCAACACCCCCGACGTAAAGATCATCACCGTCGAGGACCCGGTCGAATACCAGCTCGAAGGTATCAACCAGATCCAGGTGAAGCCCCAGATCGGGCTGGATTTCTCCGGCGCGCTGCGCTCGATCATGCGCCAGGACCCGGACGTGATCATGATCGGCGAGATGCGCGACCTGGAAACCTGCCGCATCGCGATCCAGTCCGCGCTCACCGGCCACCTGGTGCTGTCCACGCTGCACACCAACTCCGCCGCCGGCGGCGTCACCCGGCTGCTCGACATGGGCGTGGAGGATTACCTGCTCGGCTCCACCGTCAACGGCATCCTGGCGCAGCGGCTGGTGCGCCGGCTCGACCCGGAGACGGCGGTCCCGTACGAGCCCTCGCCCGAGGTGATCGCCGAGTTCGAGCTGGAGAAATACACCAGCGAGCGACCGATCCGCCTGTGGAAGCCGGGCACCAGCGCGTCCAACCCCACCGGCTACCGCGGTCGCCGCGCGATCATGGAATTCCTGGTGATGACCGATCCGCTGCGCCGACTGATCATGCAGCGCGCTGACGCCGGCGAGATCGAGCGCGCGGCGCGCGCCGAAGGCATGCGCACCATGTACGAGGACGGCATCGCCAAGGCGGTGGCCGGCGTGACCACGCTGGAAGAGGTCCTGCGCGTGACGCAGGAAGGCTGACGTGGCGCAGTTCCGCTACCGCGCGGTCAGCGACGCCGGCGACATGCTGCAGGGGCAGATGGAGGCGGCCTCGGTCGAGGACGTGATCGCGCGCCTGCAGGACCAGGGCCACACGCCGCTGGAGGCGCAGCCCGCCGACGCGCCGGGCGGCGGCAGCGGCCTCGCCGCACTGTTCGCGCGCGGTCCCTTCACCGGCGACCAGCTGGCCCAGTTCACCCATCAGCTCGCCACCCTGCTCGGTGCCGGCCAGCCGCTGGATCGGGCACTTGGCATCCTGCTGGAGCTGCCCGAAGGCGAGCGGGCGAAGAAGTTGATCGAGCGCGTGCGCGACCGCGTACGCGGCGGCACCACGCTGTCGCAGGCGCTGGACGAGGAGCACGGCGTGTTCCCCAAGCTGTACATCTCGTTGGTGCGTGCGGGCGAGGCGGGTGGCTCGCTGGAGGAGACGCTGCGACGCCTGGCCGATTACCTGGAACGCGCGCAGCAATTGCGCGGCAGCATCGTCAACGCGCTGATCTATCCGGCCTTCCTGCTGGTCGGCGTGCTCGGCTCGCTGGTACTGCTGCTGGCCTACGTGGTGCCGCAGTTCGTGCCGATCTTCCAGGACATGCAGGTGCCGATCCCGCTGATCACCCAGGCGGTGCTCGGCCTGGGCAACCTGATCCAGGGCTGGTGGTGGCTGATCGTGCTGCTCATCGTCGGCGGCGTGTTCTTCTGGCGCGCGCGTCTGCGCGATCCCTCGGTGCGGCTGGCCTGGCACGCGAAGCTGCTCACCATACGCGTGGTCGGGCCGCTGCTGCTGAAGGTGGAAACTGCGCGCATCGCGCGCACGCTGGGTACCTTGCTGAAGAACGGCGTGCCGCTCTTGTCCTCGCTCACCATCGCGCGCCAGGTCACCGCCAACCGCGCGCTGGACGAAGCGTTGGCGAGCGCCGCCGAGCAGGTCAAGGGCGGCGCCGGGCTCGGCTTCGCGCTCTCGCAATCGCAGCGCTTTCCGCGGCTTGCCCTGCAGATGGTGCAGGTGGGCGAGGAGGCCGGCCAGCTCGACACGATGCTGCTCAAGGTGGCCGACACCTTCGAGTTGGAAAGCCGGCGCGCGATCGATCGCCTGCTCGCCGCGCTGGTGCCGGCGCTGACCATCGTGATGACCGTACTGGTGGCGATCATCATGGCGGCGATCCTGCTGCCGCTGCTCAGCCTCACCAGCAACATCCAGTGACTGGCGCTGTCCCATGTATCCGTTCCGTATGACCCGAGGTAATCCCATGCAGTCCAGGTCTTTCCGTTCCGCGCGCCGCAGCGCCGGTTTCACCCTGCTCGAAATGCTCGCCGTGATCGTGCTCATCGGCATCATCGGCGCCGTCGTGGTCACCCAGGTCGGCAAGAACGTGGACAAGGGCAAGTACGGCGCCGGCAAGGCGCAGCTCACCACGCTCGGCCAGAAGGTGGAGAACTACGCGCTGGACAACGGTACGCCGCCGCGTCAGCTCGAAGACCTGGTGACCAAGCCGTCCAATGCCGGCAACTGGCAGGGCCCGTACGCCAAGGCTTCCGACCTGAAAGATCCGTGGGGTCATGCCTTCGGCTACAAGTACCCCGGCGAGCACGGCAGTTTCGACCTGATCTTCTACGGTCAGGACGGCCAGGCCGGCGGCGACGGCTTCAGCAAGGACATCGGCAACTGGGAATAAGCCCTGCCTGCTCGGCCGACTACGGTGAATGCCCGTCCAGCTCTCCGCCTTGCCGGCGTGCCGACTGCGCGCGGCTTCACCCTGTTCGAGATGCTGGCGGTGATCCTGCTGATCGGTATCGCGGCGGCGGCGGTGTCGGTGTCGGTGTCGCAGGGGCTCAAGGGCGCACGGGTGAGTGCGGCCAGCGGCGAGCTCGCCGCCGCGCTGCGCGCGACGCGGGCCGAAGCGATCGTGAAGGGTCAGGAGCGACACTTCGACGTGGACACCCGCGCCGGCAGCTACCGCGGTGCCAACGGGCATTCCGTGCGGCTGCCGGACGGCCTGGCGGTGAGCATCACCAGCGCCAAGGAAGACCAGGTCGGCCCCGGCGTGGGGCGCATCCGCTTCTTTCCTGATGGCAGCTCCACCGGCGGCCACGTCACCTTGCAGCAGGGCCAGCGCCGCTGGCAGGTCAACGTGGCGTGGCTCACCGGCGCGGTCAGCGTGGAGCAACCGTGATGTCGCCGCATCGCGCCCGCGGCTTCAGCCTGATCGAGGTGATCGCGGCGCTGCTGTTGCTGGCGATCACCTTCACCGCGCTGATGAAGGTGGCTGGCGGTGCGATCGGGCTGACCCAGCACGCCGCGCAGCGCAGCGAGGCGGCGATGTGGGCGCGCAGCCTGCTCGACAGCGCCTTCGTCACCGAGCCGCTGCGCCCAGGCACCAGCAGCGGCACGTTCAACAAGCAGTACCGCTGGCAGCTGCAGGTGACGCCGTCGAACCCCGGCGGCAAGCCGGTTCCGAACGCGGCGCTGCAGCTGTACCAGCTCGATCTGGACGTGCGCTGGAACGGCGCCGGCCACGATCAGGTGGCGCACTTCAGCACGCTGCGCGTGGGTGTACCCGCCGCCGCGGCACCCGGAGCGGCGCCGTGAGGCGCGCGGCGGGGTTCAGCCTGCTCGAGGTGCTGGCGGCGCTGGTGCTGCTCACCCTGCTGCTGCTCGGGGTGTACTCGGGCATCCGCACCGCCACCCACAGCGTGCGCTCGGGCACCGCCGCGGTGGAGCGGCTCGATCAGGTGCGCTCCTCGCAGCAACTGCTGCGGCGCGAGCTGGCGCAAACCATGGTGGCGCCGATCGGCCACGACGAAAACGGCGACAGCGTGTTCTTCGAAGGCAAGGCGCGCAGCATGCGCTTCGTCGCGCCGTTGCCGGGTTACCTCGATCAGCTCGGGCCGCAGCTGATGGCGCTGTCGCTGGTCGACGACGGCCACGGTGCGCTGCGGCTGCAGATGCAACTGGCGATGCTGCCGCCGGACGGCAGCGCGCCCAAGCCACTGGGCAAGCCGCAGTTGCTGCTCGACCACATCAAGAGCGGCCGCTTCCAGTACCGCGGCGTCGACGCCCAGGGTCGCCCCGGCGACTGGCAGGACGGCTGGCCCGACGGCCGCCTGCTGCCGCAGCTGGTGCGGGTCGAGCTGACTCCGCTGGGCACCACGCCCTGGCCGCAGCTCACCGTGCCGCTGCGCATCGATCCATCCAGCGGACTGATGCTGCAGGGGCCGCTGCAGCGCCTGCGCGGCATGGGCGGTGGCCAATGAACCGCACGCACGAACGCGGCAGGCAGCGCGGTGTGGCCCTGCTGGTGGTGCTGTGGGCCTGCACCCTGCTCGCCGTACTGCTGGGCGGCTACGCCATCTTGGCGCGCACCGAGGGGCTGCAGGCGCGCTATGCGTTCGCGCAGACCCAGGCGCAGTACGCCGCCGAGGCCGGCATCGCCCGCGCCATCTACGCGCTGCAGGATCCGCAGCCGGCGCTGCGCTGGATTCCCGACGGCCGCCCGTACACGTTCGCTTATGGTCCGGCGACGGTGCAGGTGGCGGTGATCGACGAGAACGGCAAGGTCGATCTCAACGCCGCGGCGCCCGCCGTGCTCACCGGCCTGTTCACCGCCGCCGGCATGGAGCCGCGCGCCGCGCAGGCGTTGACCGAGCGCGTGGTGGCGTGGCGCAGTTTCAAGAATATGGTGGGGCCGGATCCGGCCGATGCGGCCTACGCCGCAGCCGGGCTGGATTACGGCCCGCGGCACGGTCCGTTCGCCAGCATCGAGGAGCTGCGCATGGTGCTCGGCATGCCCGCGGCGGTGTATCGCACGATCGCGCCGCAGGTGACGCTGTGGTCCGGCCGCGACGCGCCGAACCCGGCCACCGCGCCGCCGCTGGCGCTGGCCGCCATCCCCGGCATGGACGCGGCGCGCATCGCGCAGACCCTGCAGGCGCGCGAGGCGCTCGATCCGGCCACCGCGATGGCGTCCGGTGGCGGGGTAACGCATAGTATTCGTTCGCAGGCGACGCTCGCCGACGGCACCAAGGCCGTCGTGCGCGCGACAGTCCGCCTGCGCGGGATCGGGGCTGGTGGGCCACCCTACGCGGTGCTGCGCTGGCAGGAGGGAGACGGGGAATGAGTGCCACATCGCAGTCGCTGCGTCCGCAGCTGGAACGCGCGCGGCGCGCCTGGCGCGCGTCGCCGTTGCCCGCGTTCCTGACGTGGTGGGGCGGCGAGCTGCGCGCGCTGCTGCCGGCATCGACGCAGCAGGCGCTGGCCGGCGGAGCCGAGTGGCACCTGCTGGAGCGTCGCGGCGACAGCTGGCAGCTGCGTCGCGCGGGCGAGTCCGAAGCGTTGGCGCAATGGTCCGACGCCGACGATCCGGCGATGCAGCAGCAGGCCTTGCGCCAGGCGCTGGCCGCGGTGGACCCGCAGGATCTGCGCCTGGCCCTGTGCCTGCCCGCCGCCGCCGGCCTGCGCCGCACGCTCGCGTTGCCGCTGGCGGCACGCGACAACCTGGCCCAGGTGGTGGGGTTCGAGATCGACCGGCAGACCCCGTTTCGCGCCGAGCAGGTGGCGATGGACGTGCGCGATCTCGTGGGTCAGCCGGCCGGCGAAGGGCGCTTTGCCGCCGAGTTGATCGTGCTGCCGCGCGCCACGCTCGATCCCCTGCTGGAGCGCCTGGCCGCCCTGCGCATCCGCGTGGATGCGGTGGACCTGCTCACGGCCGACGGCCACCGCGTGGGCGCCAACCTGCTCGCCCCGGCGCAGCGACCGTGGCGCAGCGACCCGCGCCGCCGCCTCAACCTGGCCCTCGCTGCGGGCTGCGTGGTGCTTCTGGTGCTGGTCCTGGGCCAGTGGCTGCACAACCGCCAACTCGCGCTGGATGCGATGCAAGCCCAGGTCGACGCCATGCGCGCCGACGCGCAGCAGGTCGCCACGCTGCGCCAGCAACTGCAGGACAACGCCGGCGCCGCGGGCTTCCTGGCGCAGAAGAAAAAGGACACCGTGCCGGTGCTGGCACTGCTCGACGAGATGACCCGCCGTCTGCCCGACACCGCCTGGCTCGAACGCTTCAGCCTGGACGCCAGCGGGCAGATCGGATTCCAGGGCCAGAGCGTGCAGGCGGCCAAGCTGGTCGATGCACTGAAGGATTCGCCGCTAATCCGCGACGTCGGCTTCCAGGGCTCGATCCAGGCCGATCCGACCACTGGCAAGGAGCGCTTCTACATGGTCGGCAAGGTGCGCACGCCGCCATCGGCGGCCTCGACGCCGGCTGCAGGAGCCACGCCATGACCCGCCTGGTGCTGAAGCCGCGCGACAGCCGGCTCGCCGCGATCGGCCTGCTGCTGGTAGTGCTGGTGATCGCCTACTTCGCCCTGCTGCACTGGTGGTTCGTGGCGCCGCTGCGCGCGATCGACGCCCAGATGGCCGACCTGCGCGACACCCAGGGTCGCTACGCCGCCGCCATCGCGCAGAAGCCCGAGCTGGAAAAACGCATCGCCACGCTGGGTGCCGGCCAGGCTGCCAGCAGTGCGTTCCTGCCCGAGGACGATCCCAACGCCGCCAGCGCCGGCCTGATGCAGCGCGTGGTCGACGTTGCCGCCGCGCATCCGCGCAACGGCGGCTGCGAGGTGACCCAGAAGATGCCCCTGCCCGAACCGCCCCCCGACAGCTCCGAGCCCTACCGCAAGGCCGCGGTGAGCATCAGCCTGCGCTGCGATATCGAGCCGCTCAGCGCCGTGCTGCACGACCTGGAGCAGGGCACGCCGTACCTGTTCGTGGGCGACCTGAGCATCTTCCGCAACCCGGTGATCACCCAGCAGAACGCGCAGGCGCCGCTGGAAGTGCAGTTCACCCTCACCGGCTACGTGCGCCCGTCACGGAACACCCCGCCACCGCCCGCCGCGACTGGAGCCGCGCCGTGAGGGCGGCCGCACAACGTCGCCTCACACCCGGCCTGGTGCTGCTGGCCGCGGTGCTCGGTGCGCTCTTCGTGGCGCTGTTGCTGGGCGCCGGGCAGGGCGTGCGCTGGAACAAGCCGCGCGCGGTAGCGCCCTTGCCGCCGCCGGGGCGCGGCGCCGCCCTGCCGCCGCCGCAGCCGCTGGATCGCTACGCGCTGGTCTGGCAGAAACCGCTGTTCAGCCCGGACCGACGCCCGGCGGCGCTGGCCGATGCCGGGGGAGCGGTGGGTGATCTGGCGCTCACCGGCGTGATCCTCACCCGCGACGTGCACATTGCGCTGGTGCACGACAAGAGCAACAACCGCGACCTGCAGATCGTCGAGGGCCGGGCCACGCCCGACGGCCGCTGGACGCTGGTGGAAGTGCATCCGCGTGCCGCGGTGTTCGACGCGCCCGACGGCCGTGTCGAGCTGAAGCTGCCGGCCGGCGCGCCGTTCGACAAGACCGCCGCACCGCCGGACAGCGCGCCGGGCGCTGCTGAAATGCGTCAGGGCCTGGTGGAGCCCAATGCAGATAACGCGGGGGATCGCCGCATGGGCATCAGCCCGCATGCGGGTCGCGCCCAGCGCGCACGTCAGACCCAGGCCGAGCTGCAGGCGGAGCGCATCCGCCAGCTCAATGCCGTTATCCAGAAACGTCGGGCCGAGCAGGCTGACTCGACCCAGCAAGGAGTTCGTTGATGGTCCGCACGCTGAAGTCCCCGCTGTTCCGACTCGTCGCCCTCGCCGGTGCCGTTTGGCTGGCGGGTTGCGCCACGCTGCCGCCGCCGCCCGACGACGGCGCGCTGCAGCGCGAGGCGATGGCCGGCACCGAGAAGCCGGCGCCCGCCCCCCAACCGTTGAACACTTCCGTCGACACCGCCAGCACTGCGGCGGTGCAGCCGCAGGTGAGCGCGGGCAGTGGCCAGTTCATTCGCCCTACCGCGCTGGCCACGCCGCGCCCGGCGGCCAAGGGCGACGGCGCGGTCACTTTCAACTTCGAGAACCAGCCGGTGCAGGCCGTGGTGAAGGCGGTGCTCGGCGACCTTTTGAAGAAGAACTACACCATCGCCCCCGGCGTGCAGGGCAACATCTCCTTCGCCACCGCCGAGCCGGTCGATTCCAGCCAGGCGCTGCCGATCCTGGAGATGCTGCTGTCGTGGACCGGCAACGCGCTGGTCAGCGGCGACGGCGGCTATGTGGTGATACCGGCCAAGGACGCTGCCGCCGGCAACCTGGTGCCGGGGTTGGGCGCCAGCGCGCCGGCCGGCGGCCTGCAGGCGCGGCTGTTCCCGCTGCACTACATCAGCGCTACCGAGATGCAGAAGCTGGTCAAGCCGTTCGCCCGGCCCGATTCGGTGCTGCTGGTTGACCCGGCGCGCAACCTGCTGGTGCTCTCCGGCACGCCGCAGGAGCTGGCCAACTACGCGCGCACCGTGCGCACCTTCGACGTGGACTGGCTGCGCGGCATGTCGGTGGGCGTGTTCTCGCTCGAGCGCGCCAGCGTCACCGACCTGATGCCCAAGCTCGACAGCCTGTTCGGCAAGGACGGCAACACGCCGCTGGCCGGCATGCTGCGCTTCATCCCGATCGAGCGCACCAACGCGCTGGTGGTGATCTCCACCCAGCCGGACTACCTGCGCGAAGTGGGTGACTGGATCGCCCGCATCGACCGCGGTGGCGGCAACGAGCCGCAGCTGTACGTGTACGACGTGCGCAACATCAAGGCCTCGGACCTCGCCCACTACCTGGCGCAGATCTACACCGACAACGCCGGCGGCAGCAGTGGCGGCGGCGGTGGCGAAGTCGGCCCCGGGCTCACCGGCGCCACGCTGGGCAACACCGGCGGCGCCAGCGGCGCGGCGATGGGTAGTAATGCAGGCAGCTTCGGTAATAGTGGTGGCTTCAACAGCAGTGCCAGCGGGCGCGACGGCAGCGCCAGCGGCAGCATGGGTGCCAGCGGCCTGGGCAGTAGCAGCGGTGCGTCCGGTGGTGCCGGGGGCGGCAACGGCGGCGCGCTCATCAACAACGTCGGCGGCACCGGTGGCGGCGGGGATCAGCAGTACAGCTCCGGCGACGGCAGCATCCGCATCAGCTCGGTGGACGCGAACAACCAGCTGCTGGTGCGCGCGCGCCCGTCGCAGTGGAACGAGATCCAGGACGCGATCAAGCGCCTGGACAACGTGCCGCTGCAGGTACAGATCGAGACGCGCATCCTGGAGGTGAACCTGACCGGTGAATTCCAGTTCGGTGTGCAGTGGTATCTGGAAGGATTGATCGGCGGGCACAGCAACAGCGACGGCAGCTACACACCCGGCCAGCCCGGCAACCAGCAGCAGTACGCGCTGGGTCGCGGCGGTGCCAGCTTCAATCCAGCCAACGATGCGCTGTTCTATTCGTTCGTGAACTCCAATCTTCAGGTGGCCCTGCACGCGATGGAGACCAACGGCAACACCAAGACGTTGTCCGCACCGTCGATGGTGGTGATGAACAACCAGACCGCGCACATCCAGGTTGGCAACCAGGTGCCGGTGAACCAGACCAGCGTGAATCCCGGCGTGGGCACGGCGGTGTACAACCAGGTCAGCTATCTCAACACCGGCGTGATCCTCAATGTGCAGCCGCGCGTGAATCCCGGTGGCCTGGTTTACATGAACATCGGTCAGCAGGTAAGCCAGGTCGACCGCAGCCAGGCACCGGTCAACGGCAATCCGACGATCTCGCAGCGCGAGCTGTCGACCCAGGTCGCCGTGCAGAGCGGCCAGACCGTACTGCTCGGCGGCCTGATCCAGCAGGACGAAGGCGACACCAATACCGGCGTTCCGGGCCTCAACCGCATCCCCCTGCTTGGTCGCTTGTTCGGCCAGACCAGCCGCAACCACAACCGCACGGAGCTGATCGTGCTGATCACCCCGCGCGTGATCGCCAGCAGCGACGACGCCCGCGACATCACCAACGAGTACCAGCAGAAGTTCGAGTCGTTGGCCCCGCTGCGCGCGAAGGCCAAGCCGTAAAGCAAGGCATCGCCTGCAAGCAGGCTCCTGCCGCAAGGCTCCATGCAGGAGCCCGCTCGCGGGCGATGCTTTCGCTTCTGCGTAAGGCCCAGCCGAGCCAGCACGTATCATCCACGCGATGATTCCGCCGTCCCCCGCCTTTCCGATCACCCCGCTGCTGCCCGCCATCCGCGATGCGCTCACCGCGCATCCGCGGCTGGTGCTGGAAGCGCCGCCCGGCGCCGGCAAGACCACCCAGGTGCCGCTGGCACTGCTCGATGCGCCGTGGCTGGCGGGGCAGAAACTCCTGATGCTCGAACCGCGCCGCATCGCCGCGCGCGCCGCCGCGCAGTTCATGGCGCAGCAGCTCGGTGAGCCGGTGGGGCAGACGGTGGGCTACTCGATCCGCTTCGAGTCGCGCACCAGTGCGGCGACGCGCGTCGAGGTGGTCACCGAGGGCATCCTGACGAGGCTGATCCAGGACGATCCAGAGCTCAGCGGCATTGGCGCGATCGTGTTCGACGAATTCCACGAACGGCATCTGGCCGGCGACCTCGGCGTCGCGCTGGCGCTGGACGTGCAGGCCACGCTGCGACCGGAGCTGCGCCTGCTGGTGATGTCCGCCACGCTGGATGGCGAACGCATCGCCCAGTGGCTGGATGCGCCCCGCATAAGCAGCCCCGGGCGCAGCTTTCCGGTGCGCATCGAGTACCCGCCGGCGCGCACCCAGGAAAGCGTGGAGCACCACGTGGCGCGCATCGCACGGCAGGCGCTGGCGGAGAACGACGGCGACGTGCTGGTGTTCCTGCCCGGCCGGCGCGAGATCGCCCGCGCGCAGACCGTACTGGCCGCCACGCTCGCCGAGCAGGTGGAACTGGTGCCGCTGCACGGCGAACTCACTCTGGCCGAGCAGCAGCTTGCGTTGAGCCCCGCCGAACCGGGCACCCGTCGCGTCGTGCTGGCCACCAACGTGGCCGAGTCCAGTGTCACCTTGCCGGGCATCCGTGCGGTGATCGACACCGGCCTGGCGCGCGAGCCGCGCTTCGATCCCAACTCCGGCTTCACACGGCTGGAGACGGTGACGATCTCGCAGGCCTCGGCCGACCAGCGCGCCGGTCGCGCCGGCCGCGTGGCCGAAGGCACGGCCTATCGCCTGTGGCCGCAGAGCAAGCGGCTGGAACCTTCGCGCACAGCAGAGATCGCCCAGGCCGAACTGTCCGCGCTGGCGCTGGAGCTGGCCGCGTGGGGCATCACCGCAGCGAGCGCCGCCGACCTGCCGTGGCTCGATTCGCCGCCGGCTGGTGCGCTGGCGCAGGGACGCGAACTGCTGGCGCTGCTCGGTGCACTGGACCGCGACGGCCGCATCACCGCGCTGGGCCGACGCATGCTCGAACTCGGCGCGAGCCCGCGACTGGCCGCCGCCGCGCTGCGCGCCCCGTCCGAGCGCCTTGCCCTCGTCGCCGACCTGCTGGCGCTGATGGACGCGCGCTCACCGCTGCGCGGCGAGCTGGCGCGCAGCGACGACTTCCGCGCCCGCGTGGGCGCGCTGCACGTGTGGCGCGATCGTCGCGGTGGCGGACGAGTCGAGGCCGACGTCGGCGCGCTGGCGGCGATCGAACAGGCGGCCAAGGGCTGGCGCCGACGCCTGGACGTGCGTACCGCGGCCACGGGCGTGCCGGACAGCCACGCGGTGGGCGACCTGCTGGCGCACGCGTTTCCCGACCGCATCGCCTTTCGCGATGCCAGCCAGCCGCTGCGCTACACGCTGGCCAACGGCCGCGGCGCGCGCCTGCACGAGCAGACCGCGCTGCTCGGCGAGCCGTGGCTGGTGGCGCTGGACCTGCGCCACGAGGCCCGTGACAGCCTGATCCTCGCCGCCGCGCCGCTCGATCCGCGTCAGCTCGAGCGCGACTTTCCCGCCGCGTTCGCGCGCGAGCGCGTGCTGCGCTGGAACGAGGCGCGCGGTGCGGTGGAGGCGTTCGAGGAGCAGCGCTTCGGCGCCATCGTGCTGGAACGGCGCAGCGTGCCGGTGCAGCCGGCCGACGCGCTGCCCGCCCTGCTCGCCGCGGTGCGCAGCCGCGGACTGGACGCGCTGCCGTGGAGCGACTCGGCGCGCCGGCTGCGCGCGCGCATCCAGGCCTTGCGCGAGTGGATGCCGGAGCTGGGACTGCCCGACGTCAGCGACGCGCATCTGCTGGCCACGCTGGAGCAGTGGCTGGCGCCGCATCTGGAGGGCAAGCGCGGGCTCGACGCGCTGGCCGGCGAATCGCTGTCGCAGGCGCTCGCCGCCATGCTCGACTACGAGCAGCGACGCACCCTCGACGCGCAGGTACCCGACCAGCTGGTGGTGCCCAGCGGGCAGAGTCGTCGGATCGAGTACGCGCCCGGCGAGCCGCCGGTGCTGGCGGTGAAGCTGCAGGAACTGTTCGGCCTCGCCGACACGCCGCGGATCGGCGGCGGCCGGGTGCCGGTGACGCTGCACCTGCTGTCGCCGGCGGGCCGCCCGATCCAGGTCACGCAGGATCTGAAAGGCTTCTGGGAGCGCACCTACCCGGAGGTGAAGAAGGAGCTCAAGGGCCGCTATCCGCGCCACCCGTGGCCGGACGATCCGTGGAGCGCCACGCCCACCCATCGGGCCAAGCCGCGCGGCACTTAGGGAGGCTCTGACCAACCCTACGCAGGCGCCATCACCCAATCCATTTGAATTGAGCGGGCTGGGCCGTGGCTGTCTGCCCACATGCCTTCGGTCCGCCGTCTCGACAGACAGCCACGGTGGCACCTGTGTAGGGTCGATCAGAGCATCCCTCTGCGCGCCGCGCGGCGCGTGCGTCACGCCTGCTTGCGGCGGAACAGCTTCTTGAACAGGCCGGCCACGGCGGCGATGCCGAGCACGATGAATTTCTTGAGCGCCAGCAGCATCACGCCGAGCTTGGCGAACAACCCCGCCTTGGCCGCGATGCCGCCGGCGACCAGCGCGCCGATGCCGTAGGCGGCGAGCTTGTCGGTGCTCTTGTCGAAGTCGGTGTAGCGCTGGCCGGCGTCGAAGTCGGTCATCGCCAGCACCTGCGGCATGTCCGCCTTGACCTGCGCCAGCTGGTCGATGGGCGCCACCGCGTTGAGCGACAGATAGCCCTGCCGGCCCAGCACGCGGATGTCGTAGTTGAGCGAGTGCCCGCTGCGGCCGTCGTGACTGAAGATCAGGTCGCGCGCCCAGTACAGCTTGTGGCTGGCTTCGTCGTAGTGCGGCGGTTCGGCCCAGCCGGCCAGTTCCACTTCGGGGAAGCCCTGCTTGCGCCGTTCGGCGTTCTCGTCGTGCGCGCTTTCCTGCATGTCGCGCAGCATCTTGTCGTAGTCGATGCCCGCGGCATCGGCGTCGGAGACGTAGCCGTCGTCCACATAGGTCACCACCACCGCCCAGCTGTCCTCATCCAGCAGCACGTGCGGATCATCGCTGGGCAGGATCATGCCCAGCACGTCCTTGTCCGGCGGGTTGTCCCACAGCTCGCTGAGCACGCGCTGGGCATCGCGCGCGTTGAGGAAGCCGTAGCCCGGTTTCAGCGCGAGGTGCGCATGGGCGGCGGGAACGGCAACGTTGCCACTGACCGGGTGCAGCGAGGCGAGAAAATGTTCGGCCTGGCTGTCGGCGGCGTCGGCCGCGTGTCCGGCGAGTGACAGGCAAAGCAAGGCAGCCAGCGCGAAGCGTGCCGGCACGGTATAGCGGCGTGTCATGTGTTGTCCCCTGTAGCGTTCGTTCCGTCGATGCGCGGCCGTGGTGCGGCGCGCGCGGGCGCTCCCCCTCGGCGCGTCCCGGCGATGTTGTACCAGAGCCGACGAGGGACGCCCAGCCGGCGTAATCCTTCACAAAACCGTACTGCGCAACGTGGCCGGATGTGCTCAGATAGCTTTCAGTGCCCGCCGGCGACACGGACAACCGCTTGAGCCAGCCACCTGCCTCATCACTCCCTGCCAGGACGGCCCCGCTGCCTGCCGCTGCGGCCGTGGACGGTGCCGCCACGCGTCCACCGAAGGGAACATGGACCGGTTTCTGGGTGCTGCTCACGCTGGTGCTGGGCGTGGGGCTCACGCTGTTGCTGCATCACCAGCAACGTGTGCGCCAGCTGGCGGCCGATCATGCCGCCATGCACGAGCTGGCCGACAAGAGCTACGCCGCGCTGCAGGCGCGGCTGTCGTCTTCCGAGCTGCTGATGCGCGCCGTGCAGACCCTGTTCATCGCCTCGGACCAGGTCACCGACGACGACTTCGCGCATTTCTACGAGAACCTGCGCCCCCGCGAGCTGTTTCCCAGCCTGGTGGCGCTGGCCTATGCGGCGCGCGAGACCGGCCCGGAAGGCGAGCGTTACATCACCCGTCGCGTGCAGCCGCTGGCCGGCAACGAGCGGCTGCTTGGGCTGGATATCAGCCAGCAGGGGCGCAACATGGCCGCACTGGTGGCCGCGCGCGAGAGCGACACTTTCAGCCTGTCCGGACCGTTCGCGCTGGTGCAGGTCGGCGCGGACGGACGGCGTATCCCCGGCGTCACGTTGCGGCTGCCGATCTACAGCGAGGGCGCGCCGCCCGCCAATGCGCAGCAGCGCAACGCCCGGCTGGTGGGTTCCATCGCCGCCTCGTTCAATGTGTCCGAATGGATCGGCAGTGCCTTCACCGCCGACGCGCTCAAGCGGCTGCAAATCGAGGTGAGCGACGTGACGGCCGCGCCGCAGCCGCTGTTCGATTCCGACCCTGGCGCGGCGATCGCCGATGGCGGCGATTTCTTGCGTGACCTGCATTACGGCGGCCGGGTCTGGCGGGTGAGCATGCTCTACCGGCCGCATCCCGAGCGGGCCTTCGGCTGGTCGCAGTCGCTGTTGCCGTCGGGGCTGCTGATCACGCTGCTGCTGGCGACGCTGGTGTGGTCGGTGGCCGGCACCCAGCGGCGGGCGGTAGAGCTGGGATGGCGGATGAGCCGCCGTTACCGGGAAAGCGAGGAACGTTTCCGCGCGCTCAACGAGCTGCTGCCGGCGCTGGTGGTGCTGGCCGATGCCGACAACGGACGCGTCACCTATGCCAACCAGGCCTCGCGCGACCGGCTCGGCGAGGACCTGATCGGGCGCGCGTTGCCCGAGCTGTTCCAGGACGCGGCCGTGCAGCACTGGTTGCACGATCCCCAGGGGGTGGAGGTCAGCCGGGTCGATGCCACGCTGCTCAGTGAGAGCGGCCAGCGCTTCTGGGCCAGCGTGTCGATCGCGCGGGTGGAGCTGGACGGCGTGCCCAAGCTGTTGATGGTGGCCGCCGACATCACCGAGCAGCGCCAGCTCAACGAGCGGCTGAGCCACCAGGCCAGCCACGACGCGCTGACCCACCTCTACAACCGACGCGAGTTCGAGCGCCGCCTGGCCGAGGCGATGGCGGCGGTTGCGCACGGTGCGCCGCCGGCGGCGCTGCTGTACATCGACCTGGACCAGTTCAAGCTGATCAACGACACCTCCGGCCACATGGCCGGCGACCAGCTGCTGACCCAGTTGGCGATGGTAATGCGCGAGCAGCTGGGGCCACACGATGTGCTGGCGCGTCTGGGCGGCGACGAATTCGGCGTGCTGCTGCCGAACATCGGCGAGCGGGCCACGGCGGAGGCCGCGGCCGAGCAACTGCGCCGCCGCATCGACGGCTATGTGTTCATGTGGGAGCAGCGCACGTATTCGATCAGTGCCAGCGTAGGCGGCGTGCTGATCGACCTGCCCGATGGGGTGCATCTGCACGAGCTGTTCGCCCAGGCCGACACCGCCTGCTACATGGCCAAGGAGATGGGCCGCAACCGCGTGCACTTCTACTCCGAGCATGACGACGAAACCGCACGGCGGCGCAGCGAGATGGAGTGGGCCAATCGCCTGCGCTGGGCGGCCGACGAGGGGCGCCTGTTGCTCACCTACCAGGAGCTCACGCCGCTGGCGCCGGCCGACCGCGATGGTGTGCGCATCGAGCTGCTGCTGCGCTTTCGCGACGAGAGCGGCCGGCTGATGGTGCCCGGCGCATTCATGCCCGCGGCCGAGCGCTACGGCCTGATGCCGACCATCGACCGCTGGGTGATCGAGACGGCGCTCTCGCACTTCGATCAGCTGCACCCGCTTGGCGCGGCGCTGCGACTGGCCACGATCAACCTCTCCGGCGCCAGCGTGGAAGACGACGCGCTGGCCGACCGCATCATCGAGCTGCTGTCGCTGCACCGGGTCGACCCGGGCCGGGTGTGCTTCGAGATCACCGAGACGGTGGCGGTGCGCCATCTCTCGCAGGTCGCACGCTTCATGCAGCGGCTGCGCGCGGTGGGTTGCAAGGTGGCGCTGGATGACTTCGGCGCCGGCATGTCCTCCTTCGGCTATCTGAAGAACCTGCCGGTGGACATCATCAAGATCGACGGCAGCTTCATTCGCGACATGCTCGACGACCCGGTGAGCTACGCGATGGTGCGCGCGGCCACCGACATCGGCCACCAGATCGGCCTGACCGTGGTGGCCGAGTGGGTGACCAGCGAGCCGGTGATGCAGGCGCTGCGCGAACTGGGCGTGGACCTGGCGCAGGGCTTCTCGCTGCACATGCCGGAACTGGTGCCGTTCCAGCGCGAGTGACGCCGCTCCGGCGTCAGTCGCGGTGGATCACTTGGCCGCGGGTGCCGCTTCCGGGGCCTGCCGCTCGAAGCTGCCGGCCGGGCCGGGGAAAACCACCGGGCTCTCGTAGCCGTCGGCCGAGACCGCCGACACGCCGAAGAACCAGTCGTCGATCACCACGTTCTTGATCACCGCCTTGTCCACGTCGCCCACCGCCCGCGCGTACTGCCAGCGCGGCGCGGTGGTGTCACGCCAGTGCACGCGATAGCCGGCGGCGCCGGGCACCTGGGTCCAGCGCACCGTGGTGTCGGTGGCCAGCGCGCCTTCGGTCTTCACGCCCGTCGGGGGCGCGGGGGCATTGGCCATCGCGGCCATCGTCAACGTGTTGAGCGCGGTGACGCGGGCGAGGTAGCGGAAGTCGATGCCGTCCAGCGTATCGCCGTAGCGCACGCCGCCCTTGCTGCGCAGGTCCTGGTGCTGGCGGGTGTAATCCTCGTGGCCCTCGCTGACGCGGATCGCCGGGTAGCCCGCCTTGAGGAATTCCACCTGGTCCCCGCCGCGGCCGTAGCGGTCGGTGCGATAGACCAGCTTCACGCGGAAGTCGGGCAGGTACTGGTCGGCGATCGACGCCATGTAGCGCGCCACGTTGCGCGAGGGCGAATCCACCTCGCCGCCGAAGTAGTTGCGCACGCGCGCCTGCTTGGCCGTCTCGGTGCTGCGCGTGCCTTCGCTGAACACCCGCACGGTGGTGTTGTCGCGCACGCCGTTCTGGCCGCGGCTGTTGCCGACGATGTCGTTGTTGAGGTCGGCCTCCACCTGCCAGCCCTGCGCCGCCGCGTAGTCGGCCAGCACCTTGCCGCCGTACAGGCCCTGCTCCTCGCCCGAGAGCGCGGCGAACACCAGCGTGGCGCGGTTGTCCTGCTTCGACAGCAGCCGCGCTGCTTCCATCAGCGCCGCCACGCCGGACGCGTCGTCGTTGGCGCCCGGCGCGTCGCGGGTGGCGTCCATGATGTCGCTGACGCGCGAGTCGAGGTGTCCGCTCATCACGATGACGCGCTTGGGATCGCTGCTGCCGCGCTTGATCGCCACCACGTCCATCACTTCGGTGGGTGTCGGAATCCGCTCGCCGGAGAACACCTGCGAAGGCGTCACCACCTCGATGCAGCCGCCGCAGTCGCGCGAGATCGCCTCGAACTGCGCCTTCACCCAGCGCCGCGCGGCGCCGATGCCGCGCTTGTTGGATTTCGTATCGGACAGCGTGTGCCGGGTGCCGAAGCCGACTAGGCGCGCGATGGTGTCGTGCAACCGCGCCTCGCTGGGCGCCGTGGCAAGTGCATGCAGAGCCGGCTGTTCGTGGGCTTGCGCCAACTCCTGCGCCAGCAGTGGCGCGCTCATGCCGAGCGAGCTGAAGGCGGTGGCGGCAAGCAGGATTCGCAGACGTGGCATGGCGGGCTCTCGCGTGATCGAGGGAAGCGCTGCGCACAACGCATCGCCGCAGTATGCGCAGCGCCACGGCGGCGCACCACCCGACCTTGGGCGTGCGACCATGCGCGCCATGACTGACTCCAACACACCGCGCGCTGCCGTGATCGGCGGCGGGCCCGCCGGTCTGATGGCCGCCGAGCAGCTGCGCGAGGCCGGCATCGCCGTCGACCTGTATGACGCCATGGGCTCGGTGGGCCGCAAATTCCTGCTTGCCGGCAAGGGCGGCCTCAATCTCACCCACGGCGAAGCCTTCGAGGATTTCGTGAGCCGCTACGGCGAACGGGCGGGTGAGATCGCCGACTGGTTGCGCGACTTCGACGCCGAGGCCCTGCGCGCCTGGGCACACGGACTGGGCGTGGAAACCTTCGTCGGCAGTTCCGGCCGCGTGTTCCCGGCAGACATGAAGGCGGCGCCCTTGTTGCGCCGCTGGGTGCGCCGGCTGCATGTCGAGGGCGTGCGCTTCCACATGCATCACCGATGGCTGGGGTGGGGTGACGACGGCGCACTGCGCTTCGCCACGCCTGCCGGAGAGATCATCGTGCGCGCCGATACCACCGTGCTGGCCCTCGGCGGCGGCTCCTGGCCGCAGCTGGGCTCGGACGGCGCCTGGGTAGGCACGCTCGAAGCGGCAGGCGTTGCGCTCGCGCCGCTGGCGCCGGCCAACTGCGGCTTCGAGCGACCGTGGAGCGAGCACCTGATCAGCCGCTTCGCCGGTGCGCCGCTGAAGGCGGTGGTGGCGCAGTGGCACGACCGCAACGGTTGGCGCCACCAGCGCCAGGGCGAGTGCGTGATCTCCGAGTACGGCATCGAGGGCAGTCTGGTCTACGCCATCGGCCCGGCGCTGCGCGAGCAGATCGCGGCGCGCGGCGAGGCGCTGCTCAAGCTCGATCTGGCGCCGGGTTATCCGCTGGACACGCTGGTGTCGCGGCTGGGCGCGCCGCGCGGCAAGCACAGCATCGGCGACTGGCTGCGCCGCCGCGCGGGGCTCGATGCGGCCAAGTGCGCGCTGGTGTTCGAGCTGGCCGACAAGGCCACGCTGGCCAACCACGTGGCGCTGGCCGGCTTGATCAAGGCCCTGCCGCTGCGTTTGCAATCGCCGCGGCCAATCGCCGAGGCAATCAGCACGGCCGGTGGCGTGCGCTTCGACGCCCTGCAGGGCGACACCCTGATGCTGCACGCCCGCCCGGGCGTGTTCTGCGCCGGCGAGATGATCGACTGGGAAGCCCCGACCGGCGGCTATCTGCTCACCGCCTGCTTCGCCAGTGGCCGGCGCGCCGGCCGTGGTGCGGCGCGCTGGTTGCACCGCGTCTGATCCGCGCGATGCCTTGCGCACTGCAGCATCGAGACGCACTGGTGACCGTTGTGGATCGGCGTTACGCTCGGATGTCGGTACGGTCGGAGACCGGCGTCGTGCCCGCCTCGGGCGATGGTGGCTGTAGGCGAATGTCCGGCGTATCTCGTTGCGAAGAGGATGCTCAGCATGAAGATTCGTTCCCTGTCCCTGGTGCTCGCGCTGGCTGTCGTGGCCGGCGGCGCAATGGCTGGTGAGGCCGTCCACGCGGCCACCGGCAACGCGGCTGCGATTCCGGCCAACCCGGCACATCAGGCGCTCGGCCTGTCGTCGGCCGATGCCCTCACCGATGTCGACGTGGCACGCCTGGCGCGTGCGGCGGTCGACATGCCTGCCTGCAGTACCTGTCACTGACGAGCGCGGGGTCGCCGCCGCATCGGGCGGCGGCCCGGTTCAGCTCACGTCATTCGTCATCTCGCGTCATTCGCCTGCGGGCCTCGTCGCGGCCCGCATCGGCGTTCAGCCCAGTGCGCGCACGCGGAAGTTGCGCCCCTTGATGCGCCCGGCGCGTAGTCGTTCCAGCGCCTTGTTCGCGAGTTCGCGGCTGATCGCCACGTAGGCGCGGGTGGCGAACACGTCGATCTTGCCGATGTCGGCCGCCTGCAGGCCGGCGTCGCCGGTGAGCGCGCCGAGGATGTCGCCCGGACGCAGCTTGTCCTGCCGACCGGCATCGATCACCAGGGTCTTCATCGGCGCCAGCTGCAGCGTCTTGCCGCGTGGCGGCTGCACCCGGAGTGGTTCGCGCCGCAGCGGCGCGCCCAGCACCTGCTCGATGTTGTCTGCCTTGGGCGCTTCGCGCGGTGTGAGCAGGGTGAGCGCCAGCCCCGATTCGCCGGCACGGCCGGTGCGGCCGATGCGATGGGTGTGGGTGTCCGGATCGTGCGCGATGTCGAAACTCACAACCAGCGGCAGCGCCGCGATGTCCAGCCCGCGCGCGGCCACGTCGGTGGCCACCAGCACGGCGCAGCTGCGGTTGGCAAAGCGCACCAGCACCTCGTCGCGATCGCGCTGCTCCATGTCGCCGTGCAGGGCCAGCGCGGAGAAGCCGCGGCGGTCCAGCTCCTGCGCCACCGCGTCGACGTCCTTGCGCATGTTGCAGAACACCAGCGCCTGCGCCCGCTCGGCCGGGCCCTGGCGTTCGGCAATCAGCAGCTGCGCCAGCGCATCGAGCTTCTGTGCCGGCTCCACCAGGAAGAAGCGCTGCTCGATCGATGGCCGCTGCGTGGCCGGCGCCTCGACCGTGACCTCGACCGGATCGCGCTGCACGCGCGCGCTCACCGCGCGGATCTCCTCCGGGTAGGTGGCCGAGAACAGTAGCGTCTGGTGGTGCTTGGCGATACGCCCGACGATGTCGTCGATCGCTTCGGAAAAGCCCATGTCGAGCATGCGGTCGGCCTCGTCCAGCACCAGCACCTTGATGCCGCCGCCGTGCAGGCTGCCGCGCTTGAGATGCTCCTGCACGCGGCCGGGCGTGCCCACCACGATGTGCGGGTCATGCGTGAGCGAGGCCAACTGCGGCCCCAACGGCATGCCGCCACACAGCGTCAGCAGTTTCACGTTGGGGATGCCCGCGGCGAGCTTGCGGATCGCCTTGCTGACCTGGTCGGCCAGCTCGCGCGTGGGGCACAGCACCAGCGCCTGCAGCCGGATGGTGTCCGGATCGATGCTTTGCAGCAGCGAGAGGCCAAACGCGGCGGTCTTGCCCGAACCGGTCTGCGCCTGCGCGATGACGTCGCGCCCGGCGAGCATGGGCGGCAGGCTGAGCTCCTGCACCGGAGTCATCTCGGCATAGCCGAGCGTCGCAACGCTGGACAGCAGGGCGGGTTTGAGCGGGAGCGTGCTGAAAGAAGTCATGCGCCATGATCGCATCTATGGCGCGCATGCGGACGGTGCGCGCCGCACCGGTCGGCGAACTTCCGGCCGCGCACGGCGGTCACAGCGAGGATAAGGACAGGGCGTCCTGGGGAGGAAAGCAGCGATGAATGCAGTGATGCGTTTGCTGGTGCGCCATCGGGGTTTTCTCGTCTTCATGCTGGGCATGCTGGCGTTTCGCAGCGCGGTGGCCGACTGGAACGTGGTGCCCAGCGGCTCGATGCAACCGACGATCCAGATCGGCGATCGGATCCTGGTGAACCGGGCGGCCTACGACATCCGGCTGCCATGGAGCGACATCTCGCTGGTGCATCTGGCCGACCCGCAGCGCGGTGACATCGTGATCGTCGATTCGGCAGCGGCACACGAACGCTTGGTGAAACGGGTGATTGGCTTGCCCGGCGACGAGATCGCCCTGCGTAGCGACGTGCTCTACGTCAACGGTCGCGCTGCGCGCTACACGGCCACCGCCGTCAGCGGTATTCGCGACGACGAGCAGATGCCGGCACGCTACGCGATCGAAAGCTACGGCGGAATGCGCCATGCGGTGCGCCTTGTCCGATACCTGCCGGCCGCCGCCGGCAACTACGGCCCGGTGCGGGTGCCGCCGGGACACTACCTGCTGCTTGGCGATGATCGCGACAACAGCGCGGACTCGCGCTACTTCGGTTTCTTCCCCCGGCGAGAGATCCTCGGCCGCGCGCACCATGTGCTGGTATCGCTCGATCCAGGCCATTACTACCTGCCGCGCGGCGCGCGTACCGGACAGGCGCTGGACGCGTGTTGCGCCAGGTAGCGGCGGGCCGCTGCGTGTGTGTGCGCAACCGGCCCTTTCCAGTCGATGAGCTCGCGCCATTGGCCTGGCCTGAGGAGGCCGGGCTTGATGCTGCCTATGCGCGCGCGGCGCAGTTGCTGATGCGGTAGCCGAACGCGGCGGCCATCAGGTGAATCCGCGATCAGCGCCCTGAGTCAGCACGAAGCGGACACCGAAAGCGGTGCGTTGTTGCTCAGCCGGCCGAGCGAAAGGGCGCTGCGGATGGGCGATGAGGTCGACTGCGGCGGTCCGGCCGGCGTTCGCCTCGCGCCATCGCGCTGGGCTCAGGCTCTGTCGACGTCGCGGCGCTGAAAGAGCGCATCGAGTGCATCCAGCACCTCGTCGGCGCCGAACGGTTTGGTCAGGACGCGCGTGCGCTCATCCGGGTTCGCTCCGTGCACGTGCGTTTCGCCCGTGGCGAACAGCACCGGCAAGTCGGGCGTGACCTTGCGCAGCCGCTCGGCCAGTTCGATGCCCGAGATGTCCGGCAGGCCCACGTCGGTGAGCAGCACGTCGGCCGGCTGCGTCGCCTGCAGCGCGATCGCTTCGCCAGCGTCGGTCGCTTCGGAAACGCGATGGCCTCGCGTGTGCAGCATCTCCACGACGAGGCTGCGGATCATCCAGTCGTCCTCGCAGACCAGGATATGCAGGGGCCGGGTGGCCTGGCGCGGGGCAGGGGACGCAGGCGCGGCCTTGCGCGTGGGCGCAGGCCGTGGCGCCTGGCCCGGCCCGCCGAGCAGCTGGCGCAGGCGACGCGCGAGCGCCTCGCGGGTGTAGGGCTTGCTGAGCAATTCGACGCCTTCGCTCAGCCGCCCGCCTTCCATGATCGCGTTCTGCGTGTAGCCGGAGGTGAAAAGCACCTGCAACTGCGGAAGCTGCTGGCGCGCGGCGGCGACCAGCTCCACGGGGCGCATCGGGCCGGGCATGACCACGTCGGTGAACAGCAGGTCGATCCGCGCGCCGCCTTCGATGATCGCCAGCGCGCTGGCGGCATGCCTGGCCTTCAGCACGCGGTAGCCGAGGTCGCGCAGCATCGCGATCACCGTGTCCCGCACGGCGTCGTCGTCTTCCACTACGAGGATGGTCTCGTTGCCGCCGATCACCTGGTCGCTGTCGGGCGTGGCGGTGGCCGCGTCCTCTGCGCGCGCGCAGCGGGGCAGGTAGAGGCGGATCGTGCTGCCCTGGCCCGGCGTGCTGGAGATCCTCACGTGGCCGCCGGACTGCTTGACGAAGCCGTAGACCATGGACAGCCCCAGCCCGGTGCCGCGGCCCTCGGGCTTGGTGGTGAAGAACGGCTCGAACACCTGCTCCATCACCTCCGGCGTCATGCCGCAGCCGGTGTCGGAGATCGCCAGCACCACGTACTCGCCAGCGGTAGCGTCGCCCTGCGCCAGTGCGTGCGCGTCGTCCAGCGATGCATTGCTGGCCTCGATGGTGAGCCGGCCCATGCCGTCCATCGCGTCGCGGGCGTTGATGGCCAGGTTGAGCAGGGCGTTCTCGACGTTGCCCGGATCCACCTCGGTGTTCCAGAGGTCGTCAGCCACCACGGTCACCACCTCGACGCCCTCACCCAGCGTGTGCCGCAGCATCTCGTCGGTGTCGCGCAACAGCGTGCCCAGATGCAGCACCTTCGGCGCCAGCGGCTGGCGTCGTCCGAAGGCCAGCAACTGCTGCGCCAGCCGCGAACCGCGCGTCACTCCGCTCATCGCGTTGCGGATGCGTCGCAGCGCGCGGTCGTCCGATCCGGCCTCACGCTCGAGCAACTGCAGGTTGCCGCTGATCACCTGAAGCAGGTTGTTGAAGTCGTGTGCGATGCCGCCGGTGAGGTTGCCGATCGCCTCCATCTTCTGCGCTTGGCGCAGGGCGTCCTGGGTGCGATAGAGCTCCTCGCTGCGCCGCGCCACCTGCTCCTCCAGCGTGGCGGTGAGGTGGGTCAGCGCCGCTTCGGCCGTCTTGCGGTCATCGATGTCGGTGTTCGTGCCGATCCAGCGTTTCACCGCGCCGAAGCCATCGCGCAGTGGAACGCCGCGCACCAGGTGCCAGCGATAGACGCCATCGGCCCGAAGCAGACGGCACTCGGTCTCGTAGACATCGCCCCGCTGCGTAGCCTGCTGCCAGGCGGTGGTGATACTGGCGATCTCATCTGGATGGACCATGGCCTGCCAGCCATCGCCCTCCAGGGCGTTGAGCACCGCGCCGCTGTAGATGTAGGCGCGGTCGTTGAACCACTCGACCTGGCCGTCCGGGAGTGCTGTCCACACGTGGTTGGGCAACGATCGCGCGATGCTGCGCAGGCTTTCCTCGCTGTCGCGGATCGCCTGCTCGACCTCGCGGCGGGCGGTAACGTCCATAAACAGGGCTGCAAAGCGGTCGTCGCCGATCGGTCGCACCCGCACCTCGAACCAGCGCCCGTGTAGCCGCGGCGACTGGACTTCGAAATGCGCCGCCTGAGCGCTATCGATCACCGTGGCGTAGCGGGAAATCGTGTCGCCGGAGATGTCGGGATTGATGTCCCGCATGGAGCGACCGATCGTGTCGTAGAGCGACAGCCCTGTCTGTGTCTCGAACGCCGGGTTCAGTTCGATGAAACGGATATCGGCGACCCGCCCGCGCTCGTCGCGGATGGCTTCGCCGATCGCAAAGCCCTCCCGCATCTGGCTGAACAACTCGCGCCAGCGCATTTCGCTGGAGGCAAAGGCCTCTTCCGACCGCTTCCGCTCGGTGATGTCGAACACCACGCCCAGATAGCGCTTGAATCCGTCAGGCCGCTCCAGTACTTCGCCACGCCGGGCCAGCCAGCGCACCTCGCCGGTGATCGGGTCGATCCGCCGGAACTCCGCGTAATGCAAAGGGTTGGACCAATTGCGTCGGGATGGACCGGCGACCGCACGGTCGTCGGGGTGCATCAGCACCAGCAGGCGGCTCTCTTGCACCGCCTCGTCGTCCTGCAAGCCCCAGATGCGCCGATATTCGTCTGAGACCTCCAACTGGCCGGTGTCCGGATACCACTCGAACAGGCCCACTCTGCCAGCGCGCTGGGCAATGCGCAGTCGTTGCGCTGTCTCCACCCGGTCCGTGACATCGCGCACGACCGCCAGCACCAAGCGCGGACTGCCGGTCTCGTCGCAGACGGGGCTGTAGTCGATCGACAGCCAGAACTCTTCCGGCTCGCCAGATCGGTGCAGCACCATGTTGAGCTCGTGATACGCCAGCGTTTGGCCGGTGAGCACGGTGCGGACTACGTGGGCGTTGAACTCGGCTATTTCCGGCCATGCCTCGGTCGCGGCCATGCCGAGGATGTCCGGGTGGCGGGCGCCGGCGAGAGCCGCGTAGGCGGCGTTGTAGATCAGGATGCCCTGCTCGCCACACAGCAGCACCATGGGTAAGGCGGCCCCGAGGACCGTGCAGGCATTGATGCGCAGATAGGCTGGCCATTGCTCGATGGGCCCCAGTGGCGTGAGGGACCAGTCCTTGCGTCGAACCAGTTCGCCCATCTCACCAGCGTGTTGCAGAAAGGCTGGGGAGTCCCTCAAACCGCTGTTCATCCACGCTCCTGCTTGCAACGCGGCCGGCCCGCGGAGTCAACTGGCCGGATACTAACGCCATGCCCGGCGCAGCGTGTGCAGGGAAAGTGGTGGCGGCGGACGGGCCGTCGCGGTGGCCGTCATGCCTTGGTGAAACGGCTGGCCGAAGGTGCCGTGCATCAGCCACTTATTGGGCCGGCACCGGACGCCGCCGGATCGTTACACCACGGGGCCCCCGTCAGTCGCGGCCTAGGCTTACCACTGGGTGCGGTTGGGCAGCAGGCCCTTCAGCTCCACGTCGGTGAGGTTGCGCCACTGGCCGGGCTTGAGGTGGCCGAGCCTGATGTTGTCGATGCGCACGCGGCGCAGCTGGGTGACGCGATAGCCGAACGCGGCGGCCATCAGCCGGATCTGCCGGTTCAGTCCCTGGGTCAGCACGATGCCGAAACCGAACTTGGCGATGCGCCGCACGCGGCAGCGCTGCGTCATCTGGCCGTGGATGCGCACGCCCTTGCTCATGCCGGCGAGGAACTCGTCGGTGACCGCCTTGTTCACCGCCACCAGGTACTCCTTCTCGTGGTGGTTCTCCGCGCGCAGGATCTCGTTGACGATGTCGCCGTTGCTGGTGAGCAGGATCAGGCCTTCGGAATCCTTGTCCAGCCGGCCGACCGGGAAGATGCGCTGCGGGTGATCGATAAAGTCGACGATGTTGCCGTCCACGCTCTGGTCGGTGGTGCAGGTGATGCCCACCGGCTTGTTCAGCGCGATGTACACCGCCTTTTTGGCCGACGGCGTGGTGGCCAGGATGCGCGCCTTGACGATCTCACCGTCCACGCGCACCTCGTCGCCCTCCAGCGCCTTAGCGCCGGTGGTGACGACTTCACCGTTGATCGTCACCCGCCCGGCGAGCAGCAGCTCGTCCGCCTCACGGCGCGAGCACAGGCCGGCTTCGCTGATGTATTTGTTGACGCGCATGCCGCAACACCCGTGTAGGAGCGCACCCTGTGCGCGATCGCTTTTATCCGGCCCCGGAAGATTTTTCGCGCACAGGGTGCGCTCCTACAGGCTCATGTCAGGAGCGCAGCCCGACGCCGCGCTTGAGCAACTGCAGCGCCACCCCCGACAGCACCACCACGAACAGCACCATCACCGCGAAGGCGGTGCCGATGCCCACATCGCTCACGCCGAGCACGCCGAAGCGGAATGCGTTGACCATGTACAGGATCGGGTTGATCCGCGAAATCGCCTGCCACGGTTCGCCCAGCATGTTGATCGAATAGAACACGCCGCCCAGGTAGGTCAGCGGCGTGAGCACGAAGGTGGGCACCAGCGCGATGTCGTCGAACTTCTTCGCGTAGACGGCATTCACGAAGCCGGCCAACGAGAAGATCGTGGCGCCCAGCAGCACCGAGAGGAAGGTGAGCAGCGGGTGCACCACGTGCAGCGCGGTGAAGAACAGCGCGATCATCAACACCAGCACGCCCACCACCAGGCCGCGCACCACGGCGCCGGTGACGTAGCCGAGCAGAATCACCCAGTTCGGCATCGGCGACACCAGCATTTCCTCCACCGCGCGGCTGAACTTGGCGCCGAAGAACGAGCTTGAGATGTTGCCGTAGCTGTTGGTGATGATCGACATCATCACCAGGCCCGGCACGATGTACTGCATGTAGGTGAAGCCGCCTTCGATGGTGCCGATGCGGCTGCCGATCAGCTTGCCGAAGATCACGAAGTACAGCGTCATGGTGATCGCCGGCGGGATCAGCGTCTGCGTCCAGATACGCATGATGCGGGCGATCTCGCGGCGCACGATGGTGTACAGCGCGACCATGTTGATGCTGGTGTTGCTCATGCTTTGGCCTTTTTCTCCCTCTCCCCCGGCGCCGCCGGGGGAGAGGGTTGGGGTGAGGGGGAAGCTGTTCGCTCTTTGCTTTTGCGGGAATGAGGGAGGCCAAACCGGAAAGCCTCTTCATCCAGGCCCTCCCCCGACTGCGTCAGGGGAGAGGAGGAACCGCGGTCAGGCCGCCTTGTCCCGCCCGTTTTCAACCAGCCGCACGAACAGTTCCTCCAGCCGGTTGGTCTTGTTGCGCATCGAGGTCACCCGGATGCCGTGGGTGCTCAGCGCCGCGAACAGGGCATTGAGATCCGAGGTGCGCGGCATCTCCGCTTCCAGCGTGTGCTCGTCGAGCCGGCGCAGCGTGATGTCGGCCAGCGTCGGCAGCGGCTCGGGCGCAGCGGTGACGTCGAGCACGAAGGTTTCCGAGTCGAGCTTGGCCAGCAGACGCTTCATCGAGGTGTTCTCCACGATGGTGCCGTGGTCGATGATCGCGATGTTGCGGCACAGCTGCTCGGCCTCCTCCAGGTAGTGCGTGGTGAGGATCACCGTGGTGCCGGCCGCGTTGATGCCGCTGACGAACTGCCACATCGAGCGGCGGATCTCGATGTCCACGCCCGCGGTGGGCTCGTCGAGGATCAGCAGCCTGGGCTCGTTCATCATCGCGCGGGCGATCATCAGGCGGCGCTTCATGCCGCCGGAGAGCATGCGTGCCTGGTGGTGCGCCTTGTCCCACAGGCGCAATTCCTTCAGGTACTTCTCCGCGCGTTCGGCGGCAATCTTCCGCGGGATGCCGTAGAAGCCGGCCTCGTTCACGCAGATGTCGAACGGCTTCTCGAACTGGTTGAAGTTGATTTCCTGCGGCACCAGGCCGATCAGCTTCATCGCCTCGTTGCGCTGCTTGTTCACCGACACGCCGAACACCTGTGCGTCGCCGCCGGTGGAGTTCACCAGCGAGGAGAGGATGCCGATCAGCGTGGACTTGCCGGCGCCGTTGGGGCCGAGCAGGGCGAAGAAGTCGCCGGGCTGCACGGTCAGGCTGACGCCCTTGAGCGCCTCGACGCCGTTGCCGTAGGTCTTGCGCAGGTTGTCGACGACGAGCGCCGGAACCGGGGAAACGGTAGGTGTGGACATGGGCTGCATCGATGGGGGCAAGCCACCTATTATAAAGGGCTTGTCCACGCCGCCCGCGCCTGCCGGGTGCACACAGCGTTTCCGGGAACCCCCATGGCCGACCACTTCACCCTTCGCCTCGTCGACAGCCGCATGCTGGCACCCACCGTGCGCCATCTGGTGTTCGAGCGGGCCGACGGCCAGCTGCTGGCCTTCGTGCCGGGGCAGTTCCTGCAGATCCACTTCGCCTATGCCGACGGCACGGCGACCAAGCGCAGCTACTCGGTGGCCACGGTGGGCGACGGTCGCTCGCCGGTGCAGCAGATCGAGATTGCCGTGAGCTACGTGGAAGGCGGCGCCGCCACGGCGCTGCTGGGTGGCCTGGAGCACGGTGGCACGGTGGAGGCCAGCGGCCCTTACGGCCGCTTCTGCCTGCAGGACGGCGATGCGCTGCCGCGCTACCTGCTGATGGCCACCGGCACCGGTGTCACTCCCTACCGGGCCATGCTGCCGCAGCTGGCCGAACTGCTTGCCGCGGGCGATCGCGAGGTGGTGCTGCTGTACGGCGCCCGCAAGGAGGCCGAGCTGCTCTACGACGCAGAGTTCACCGCCTTCGCGCAGGCCCACCCGGGTTTCACCTACCTCAGCTGCCTCAGCCGCGAAGCCCGCACCGAGCCCCGTCCAAGCGACCGCATGGGTCACGTACAGGCCGCCTTGCCCGAGCTGGCGCCCGCGGCCGACCGCGACATCGCCTACCTGTGCGGCAATCCCAACATGGTCGACGCCGCCTTCGCCGCGCTGAAGGAATTCGGTCTGCCGGTGCCGCAGATCCGCCGCGAGAAGTACATCTCCTCCCGCTGAGGATGGGCGGCTTGCTTCCGGGGAGCCGCCGGCACGCCGGCGCTGCCCGCACCAGCACCTGAGCGCCGTATTTTCGACGCTCGCCACGAGCAGCCTAGGCGGCTGTGGCGCATCTGCCAGAAAGTCGACGTGTAAAACCGGCTGTCAAGCGCATTTTGGTGCGCAAACGGCACTTCGCGCCATTTATGTGAACTGGATCGCAATTGGCCCACTTGGCCAGGTCGACGCTATTCAGGCGCGACGGCGCGGGCCGAAAACCCCTTCGGACACCGCCAACCCCGCGGATGTCGAGGGCTTCGGCATGAACATCTCGTCAGTAGTTCTTTTCCTGCCACTGTGCGCCGCGCTGCTTGCCGGTGCTGGTTCGGCTCGCGCGGCCGAAGGGCGCATCGCCTTCTCCGGCGCTGTCGTCGAGCCCACGTGTGCGGTGGCTCAGCCCGGCGCGGATCTGGCTGGCGCCAGTACGGCGCCCACCCGGCAAAGCTGCGGCAAGACCGCATCGAATCCCGGGCGGGTCTACACGCGCACGGTGCGTCCGGTGGATGAGGCCAGTGCCAGCGGCGACCGGCTGCTCACCTATTTCGCCCGCAATGCCAGCCTCGAACAGGGGCCGGGTCAAGCGCGGCTCGTCGTGCGTACATACGACTAGCGCCCGAAGTCTGGAGCGATCCGCGTCGACGGCGCCTATTGATAGAAGATGTCGAACGTGACCGTCGCTTTGACATTGCCCGCGCTGACCGCCGGGGCGGTCTGAAAATACTGGGCGTAATACGGAATCGAACTGGTGGCGCCGGGGTTGATCGCCATCTGCGTCTCGAACACCACCGGGTTCATGGAGCTGTCCAACACGCGCACGCCGATGCCTGCCGCGTACCCTGGGCCGGACGGTTGCACCACGCCCGGGTGGCTGTCTGGTGAAGCCGTATGCATGGTGATCTTTGTCACCGCGACACCGGGCGGGCAATTCAGGCTGATCTGGAACGGCGTCGTTCCCGCCGTGGATCCGACGCCGACAAAGGCTCCGGTGGTCGTGGGGGGCAGCGTCACGTTGGTCGGATCAGTGGCCAGATCACAGCTGGGCGTGGTGAACACCACTGAATTCGCGAGGCGGAAGGTTTCCGGGTAGAGCGACTCCCAGCGCCAGTCACCGAGTTTGCCGGCGACAAGCGTGCTCCCGGACGTGATCGGGCCGGTCTTCACCAGCTCCAGTCCCGAGGTGACGCTGAAGGTGGAACTGGACAGCAGTTCGGTGTTGTACGGATATGCCGTGAGGTAGTCCGTTGGGTGGGTGATCCGATAGCCGACTCCTGCCACCCCAGTATCGAATGTCAGGTTGTCCGACTGAAAGCTGCCGCGTGCGTTGACCACGCCGTAGTTGACGTATTGGCCGAAAAAGCCGCCACAGGAAATGACCGGCGGATTGTCCGGTGAAACCTGGCCGGTGGAGGCAATGGTTGCGCCGTTGGCAAGGTTCAGGGGGACGGTTATCTGCGCCGGCAGGCTGAAGGTCACAGACGTGTTGCCGCCCGAGGAGTAGGAGCATTTCGCCCGCGCCACCAGCGGCGCGGATGAGAGCAATAGGAGGAGCGTAAACACGCATCCCTTGACCAGCCGCCTCATGCGCCGCTCCCGAGAATTTGCGACGGTTCGCACATCGCTTCTACCTGTGTAATGGCTGCCGAGCCTTGCCTGGTCTCCGTGGCTTGGGACCCCAGCTTGTAAGGTACCGAACAGCCTCTCGCGGTACCGTGCTCCGCCCAGCGGATATCCAGCTGCCCGCTCTCGTGGGAGACGCGCACCATGATCCGTCCAGCCTGGCCCACCACGCCGACTACGCGATCCTCTTCGTCTCGCACCTCGGCACCGAACGGCAGCGTCTTTCCATTGGCCAGCTTCGTCTGGATCAGCACAAACCGACCGCTCTCACTCTTGAACTTCACCAGTACCACGGCGCCGGCTCGCGGCGCGACCTGGGCGCTGGTGTTGTCCAGCTGCACGTCCAGCGGTAACCCGGTCGGGTCGATGGTGAGCGTGTTGAGCACGTAGGGCGTGACGTAGGGCACCAGAGCGTAGCCGTGGCTGTCGATACGCAGCCCGGCTGCATTGCCTACGCGCGCACCGGCTGCATGGGGGGCCTCGACAATGGCCACCGTATCGCCGAGCTGCTGGCCGAACGTGATGCCGCCCGGATGCGCGACGACGCCGCCAGCCACGTTCAGCGAGGCCTGCGAATAGCCGCTGCCATGGCCAAATCCTGCGTTCAACTGAACGTGCGGGCCGCGATAGCCGCCCGTGACGCTGGCTGTGCTGCCCGCGCTGCCTGTGCTCGCCGTGTTGTCGTGGCTGGCAGTGGCGCCGTAGGTGAACTGGTCGCTGGCGCCGGCGGTGCCGCTCAGGGTCGCCTGCTCCTGCATGCCGCCGGAGGTATCGCGTGCCACGCTGCCGGTGAGTATCGGGGTGTGCGGACTATCGCCCAGTGGGATGGTCACGGACGCCATGAAGCGATTGTCGCTGCGGCCGAACAGGTCGCGCTCCCGACTGGCCGACAGGCTGTAGGTCATGCGGCCCAGCGAGTTGTTGTAGCCCACCTGGTACTGCGTGTCGGTGCCGCCACGGTTCCAGTAGTCGCGGGCGGAGCCGGTGAGGTAGATCGAGCCGCCGCGCGTGCCCAGTGTCTGGCTCAGGGTGACGCTGAAATTGTTGCGCTGGCGGTCGACGCCGCTCTGCACCACGTAGTCGCGATAGTTGCCGCCGATCAGCGCCGCCTGCTGCTCGGGCGTGAGCAGATCCGATATCGGCACGCCGTTGATGATCTGCGGCAGGGTCGCATTGCCGGCGGCGAACACCGGCAGACCGCGCCGTGCGTAGTCGCGGGCGCGCTCGGCATCGCCGAGGGTGAGGAAGCCGCTGGTTGAATAACGGTAGGCGGCAACGCTGAGCGACGTGCCTGTCTCGGCCAGGGTCTTGCTGTAGCTCAGCCGTAAGCTCTGGCCGGACAGCGTATCGAAGCCGGGGATGCGCGAGCGGGCGCTGGTGACGTCCATCGCGAAGGCGCCATAGCGCGTATTGAGCGCGGTGCCGATCAATGCCGAGGCGTAGCCCTGCGAACCGGTGACGCCGGCATAACCGGTGAGCAGGTTGGTGAAGCCGCGCTGCCAGGTGGCCTGGACCAGCCCCGGCTTGCCCTTGATGGTGTTGTCGCGCAGCTGTCCGGCGGCGAGGCTGAAGCGGTTCACGCCCGGACGCAGCAGCTGCGGCACCGAGGCGTAGGGCACCGAGAAGGTGTGCACGCGGCCATTGGATTCGGTCACGCTCGCCTCGAGATCGCCGCCGTATCCGGTGGCATAGAGGTCGTTGATCGCAAACGGACCCGGAGCCACCGTGGTCTGGTAGATCACCATGCCATTCTGGCGGATGGTCACCTTGGCGTTGCTGTCGGCCACGCCGCGCACGGTCGGCGCGTAGCCGCGCAGCGATTGCGGCAGCATGCGGTCGTCGGTGGCGATCTGTACGCCGCGCAGGCCGACGCTGTCGAACACCTCGCCACTGGTCCAGGAGTCGCCGATCGTCAGCTGGGCGTGCAGCGACGGCAGGTCGCGCTGCGCATAGGTCGCGATGCTCTGCCAGTGGCGGGTCGATTGCGCGCGGCCGGCGCCGGATTGCCAGACCAGCGACGAGTCGTGGCGCAGGTGCCAGCGCCCGAGGTTCAGCCCGGCGTTGAGCCCGAGGTAAGACGAGGTCTGCGTCAGCCCCTGGCCGCTGGTGCGATAGCTGTTGAAGTTGTAGTTGAGCAGGCCGGCCGTCACGCCCGAGTCCCAATACCTCGGATCGACGTAGCCGCGCGCCATCTGGCCCAGCGAGGCCTGCGGCACGCTGGTGTCCAGCCGCAGGTCGCCCATGTCGAAATCCATGCTGGCGCCGGGAACGACCCGGCCGATGTCCACGCACAACGCAGGGTTGGCGAGGTCGGCAGTGGTCTGCGCGGTGACGTCAGCCGGGTGCAGGCCGAGCAGGTCGAGCAGCGCGGGTGTCACGCAGGCGGTGGCGCTGGCGTCGTCAGACGGTGCGGCGAAGCGCACGTCGCGGCGGCCGATCGGCCGCTCGTTGAGGAAGATGTCCACGCTGTACGTGCCGGCGGGCACGAAATTGCCACGTTCGAAACGCGACAAGTCGGTGGTGTTCTGGCCGGCTCCCGAAAGCATGCTGCGATCGAAGTTGGCATCCACGGCTGCATCGACGGCAGCCGAGGCTGTCGCCGTGTAAGCCGCCGCCGGGTGGCCCCAGCCCGCCAGCGTCAAGCCGATGATCGCCGCCAGCAGGCGGCGCTGCGCGGCGCCCTCCTGCCGGCGAGCGCTCATGGCGTGACCTTGCCCTTGTAAGGCGTCCCCGCGCCGAAGTCGTTGATCACGGTGTAGTCGACCGCGCTGCCAGCCGGCAGGTTGTGGTCGAGCGCCTTGACCGGCAGGCGCAGCGTCGATTGCGGCGCGACCATGCCGGTCTCGCTCTCATACGAGCTCGACCCGGCGGCGATGGATACCTTGCTGAAGGTGATGTAGTACGCCGACGCGTTGTGGGCTTCCAGGGCGTATCCGTTGCCGTCCTTG